>NZ_CP144212.1:977500-2273213 GCF_041378895.1 Dechloromonas sp. ZY10 | reverse complement strand
ATGCAGCAGGCCGCCGTGGGCGATCCCCGGCACCGGCAGCAGCCGGTGTTCGATGCCCGGCAGCAGGTTGCCGACGGTGCCGGTTTTATAGGCCATCGGGGTGTTGACCGCGAGTACCGGCGCGGTTTCGGTGGCGCCGTAGCCTTCGAAGATGCGGATGCCGAATTTCTCGAACCACAGGCTGCGCACCGCATCCGACAGCTTTTCGGCACCGGCGACGACGTAGCGCAGGCGGTAGAAGTCGTAGGGATGCGCAAACTTGGCGTAGTTGGCGAGGAAGGTCGAGGTGCCGAAGAGTACGGTGCAGTTGCGGTCGTAGGCGACTTCCGGGATTACCCGGTAATGCAGCGGCGACGGGTAGAGGAAGAGGCTGGCGCCGGTCAGGATCGGCAGCAGCGCGCCGGCGGTGAGGCCGAAACTGTGGAAGATCGGCAGCGCGTTGAGCACCTTGTCGTCGACCGAAAAGTCGATCACCGCGCGGATTTGCGCAATGTTGGCGAGGATCGCCCGGTGCGGCAGCACCACGCCCTTGGGCTTGCCTTCGGAACCGGAGGTGAATAACACCACCGCCGCGTCTTCCGGCGAGGCCGGCAGTTCGAAGGCGCGCGGCCGGTGGATCGCCCACAGCAGCAGCCACAGCTTGTCGGCCAGGCCGATCCGGGCGCGGATGTCTTCGAGGTACACCAGCTCGACGCCTTGCAGCGCCGCCAGTTTGTCGGCCAGCTTGGCCTGCTCGACAAAGGCGCGGGCGGTGACGATGGTGCGGACCTCGGCGGCGGTGCAGGCAGCCTGCATCGCATCGGCGCCAGCGGTGTAGTTGAGCATCGCCGGCACCCGGCGGCGGGCGGCGAGGCCGAAGATCAGGCCGACGGTCGGCACCAGGTTGGGCAGCAGCAGGCCGACCTTCTCACCCGGCCGGGTTAGCCGTTCGACCTGGCGGCCGAGGATTAGCGCCATCTTGAGCAGGTCGTTGTACGAATACTCGATTTGCTTCATGTCCTCCAGCAGCCGGCGGCCCTTGCCGAAAATCTCGGCGGCGTCGCACAGTGCGGAGTACAAGGTCTGCTGTGGCCGCGACGCGAAGATCATCTCCTGCATCAGCTTGCGCATCTGTTCGCCCGACTGGCGGCGGCGCAGTTTGGCGGTGGCCGCCTCCGGCATGGTGAAATGCACCGGGGGCAACACGGTCAACCGGATTTTTGGGCAAATTTCCTTGGGGTACTTGCCCGACAGGCGCGAGAAATACGAGCGCGCCGCGCCGTCCAGCCGCACCGGCAGCACCGTTGCTCCGGTCTTGGCGGCGACGAAGGCAGGGCCGTCGTAGACCTTCATCAGCGACCCGGTTTGGGTGATCCGCCCCTCGGGGAAAATCACTACCGGGCGTCCGGACTCGATCAGCCGGATCACCTTCTTCATCGCCATCGGGCTGGTCGGATCGACCGCCAGGTAATCGACCTGCGACAGCAGCAGGCGGAACCAAGCATTGTTGGCGATTCCGGTATGCACCACGAAAACCGGGTCGATCGGTAGGAACAAGCCGAGCAGCAGGCCGTCGAGAAAGGACTCGTGGTTGGCCACCACCAGCAGGCGGCTGGCCGAAAAATCGCTGCCCTGGAAGCGCAGCTCGACGCGGAACAGCAGGCGCGCCAGCGCGCGCAGCACCGGACGTAAGAATTGGCGCAGCATCAGGTGTTCTCCTTCACGTAATCGAGCACGTTGCCAAAGGTTTCTTCGAGTGCCGGGCGGTTGATCCAGAACCACACCTCCTTGCCGATCTTCTCGGAAGCCAGCACCCCGGCGTCGTGCAAGACCTTGAGGTGGTGCGACACGGTCGACCGCGCCAGCGTCGAGACTTCGGCGATCTGCCCGACATTCAGCCGTTCGCCGCGCTCGAACAACAAGACAATCCGCTGCCGGTGCTCATCGCCCAGCGCGACAAAAATTTTCGACATCGCCGCCCACTCGGCGGGGATGGTTTGGGTGTAGTCGTTTTTCATGTCGATAAGTTTAGTTGTATCGACATGATGAAGTCAATGGGTGGTTTCAAATATCTGGCGCTGATTGCCCGAGTCGGCCTCAGTGAGGGGCATGAACGCGGCCAGCGGTTGTGGAGGTGCCTTCTTCTCTTTGCGCTGATCGTCCCTCAATGGGGCTGGCGGAGGGGGGATACGCCTAGTTCACCGTGCTCATTCGCCAGGCGGCAGCAAGTCCGGCAGGAATGCCCTCCGCCTGCGGATTTGTTAAGCTTACGGCCCGCAGCCGGCCGCTGAGGGCCGGTGCCGTCTTAATTCATGGAGTGGCGACGATGGCCTCTTTGCAAGACCAGTTGTTAAAAGCCGGCCTGACCAGCCAGAAAAAGGTCAAACAGGTGAATCAGGAAAAGACCCGGCAAAAGAAGCAGGAGCGGCGGACCGGGGTTGAGGTGGTCGACGAAGTCCGTCAGGCGGTGCTCGAAAACCAGCGCAAAAGCGCCGAGCGGGCGCGCGAGCTGAACGCTCAGCGCGATGCACTGGCCAGGCAGAAGGAACTCCAGGCGCAGATCGCGCAAATGATCCAGCAAAGCCGCCAGGACAAGGGGAAGGGCGACATCGTCTATAACTTCACTTACGACAACAAGGTCAAACGCTTGCTGGTTTCTCCGGCCGTGCAGGCACACCTGATCGCCGGGCGGCTGGTCATCGTCGCGCAGGGCGAGGGTTTTGAACTGGTGCCAAAAGTGGTGGCCGAGAAAATCGCCGAGCGTGACCCGGCCGTCGTGGTCTGGGTCAGCAAGCCTAGCAGCGAGCCGGATGCCGACGATCCCTACGCTGACTACAAGATTCCCGACGATTTCACCTGGTAAATCGACTGTTCGGCAGTTTGCCTCCGGCCAGAGACAAATATGGCGGATTTCACGGTCGACCGTGGAATCCGCCTTTTTTACGGCTGCGCGTAGCGCAGTGCGTCCGGGTCAAAGCCCAGTGCCTGCAGGCGCTGCCGCAGGCGGCTCAGGGGGGCGGCGTCGAGCCGTGGCTCGCGGGCGAGCAGCCATAGATATTCGCGGCGGGGTTCGCTGACGATCGACCAGCGATAGTCGGGGTCGAGGTCGACCACCCAGTAGTTGCCCCAGACTGCGGGAATGAATGAGAGCCAGGCGGGGGCGAAGCGGACTTGCAGTTTGGGCGAGTCCGCAGCCCCGATCTGGCGGGCCAGACCGACGGCCTGATTGATTTCGCCGCTGGCCAGCGGACAACGATTGGTTACGCGCAGGCTGCCGTCGGCTTGCTGTTCGTAATCGGCTTCGCTCTGGCCGACACAGGCCTGCTGGAAGCGGTTGGGCAGGCGGGCGATTTCGTACCAGCGGCCGAGGTAGCGTGGAACGTCAAGCTGCCCGATGGTTGGCAAAGGGCTTGCACGGTCGGCGGCGGTGCCTTCGGCCTTGGCTTGGCCGGCCAGAGGCAGGTACAGGCTGAGAGCGAGGAGTAACAGGGGCAGGGAGGGGCGTCGAAAACTGAGAGGCATGACTTGCTAGGAACGGGTTGGTTGTCGAAACGGCCGGCTGCTGGCCGCATGTTGCGGGATGGCCTTGAGCTTCAGGCCGTGCTGGTCTGCTTGATGTCGGCCCATTCCGCGCCGGTGATGCGGACCAGTTCATCCGGGCTGAGCGGAAATACCGAGTTGGGCGTGCCGGCAGCAGCCCACAGCGTGGCGTAGGCCTGCAGGTCGGCATCGAGGAGCAGGCGGGGCGGCTCGGCGTGGCCGAGCGGGGCGACGCCGCCGATCACATAGCCGGTCTTTTCGCGAACAAAATCGGCGTTGGCACGACCCAGCTTGCAGCCCAGCCGGGAGGCAACCTTGTCTTCGCAAACCCGGTTGTCGCCGCTGGCGACGACGATCACTGCCTGCCCATCGGGCTTGCTGCGGAAAACCACCGATTTGGCGATTTCGCCGACCTGGCAGCCGATGGCGGCTGCGGCTTCGGCACTGCTGCGGGTGGGCTGATCGAATTCGACCACCTGGCGGGCCAGGCCGGCCTGGTCGAGGAGTTGCTGGATGCGCAGGGCGTTGGGGTGCTGGGCAGGCTTCATGGCAATTGCGGGCGAAAACAGGAAAGCCGCCATTTTGGCCGATTTTCACGGTCGACCGTGGCCTTGGGCTAATTGTCAGCATCCTTCCCAAGCCCGCCGGCGCCCCGGCTGCTGGCACTGGCACCGGCGGCGGACCGAAACCGGGCCGGTGGCGTTAGCGGCCAGGGCGCGGATTGTTCCCGCTTTGCCGTCAATGGCTCCGGTGGCTGACGGCAAAGCAGTGGAGCCTGTCTGCGCCCCGGTTCTTCCAGTCGCGTTCCGGCCGGTTCTGCCGCAGGCTAGAGTTTGAAACGCCCGAGCAGCTGGCGGGTCTGCTCGGCGGTTTTGGCCAGTTGTCCGAGTTCATGGCGGGCGGACTGGATGGCGTCATCTTCACTCATCACCCGGTTGTTGATGTCCTCGGTGGACTGGGCCATGGCCGTGGTGGCATCGCGCTGCTCGTCGGTGGCCAGTGCGATGTCGCCAACCCGGGAGACTGCTTCGTTGATTTTCTGCTCGATTTCGCCAATTCGGGTGGCCGCATCGCGCGAGATTTCTACCCCGCGGCGCACGCTGCTCACGGTTTCTTCCATAGTCTGGCCGGCCGCCGAGGTTTCGTTGCGGATCGCGTCGATCATCCCGGCGATTTCGACCGTCGCCTTGGCCGTGCCTTCAGCCAGTTTTCTGACCTCGTCGGCGACTACGGCAAAGCCGCGTCCCTGTTCGCCGGCGCGAGCAGCCTCGATGGCGGCATTGAGGGCGAGCAGGTTGGTCTGGTCGGCAATTCCCTTGATCACATCGACGATGCCCTGAATCTCTTGTGAGCGGGTGTCGAGGCTGTGCAGGATCTGGGCCATGGTTTCAACCTGCTGAACCGAGTGTTCTGCCTCCGCCGATGCGGCTCCGACTTCGCCGACGCTGCGCCGCGACAGGGCTGCGGTTTCGCGCATCATTCCATCGACGTCGCGGGCATTGTCGGCAATGTGCGATACCGCGACCGTGATTTCCTCAATCGATGCGGCATTTGAACCAGCCGTTTCCGAGAGATGCATCGATTCGCCGGCGATGGTGTCGATTGCGCTGTTCAGGCGCTGTACGCCGTCGGCCAATTGATTGGCTTCGTTGCGCAGGGCCGCGAACATCTGGCCAGTTTGTTCGAGAAAACGGTTGAAGGCTTGTGCGGTATCGCCGATTTCATCGCGGCTGCTGATCTGCAGGCGGACAGTCAGGTCACTGCCACCCTTGGCAATATCCTGCATCCGGTCGCGAATCTGACGCAGTCCTCCGAGCATCTTGCGGGTGACTGCGCTGGCCAGTAGCGCAGCAACCAGGATGACCGCCAGCAGCACTCCCAGCAGGGTCAGCAGCAACTGGTCGAGCGGCGCCAGCACAGCCTTTTTCGACATCGAAACGCCGAGGACCCAGTCGCTGTTGCGCACCGGCGAGAGATAGATCAGGCGTTCTTCGTCCTGGCGGGCAATGGTGAACAGCCGCGCTTCCTGAATGGCCCGGGCCTGGCGTTCCGGCGTCAACTCGGGGGCGATGCTGGCAACCGGCTTGAGGATCGCCTCCTTGTTCGGGTGTACCAGCACCGTGCCGTCCTTGTGCAGGATGAAGGCGTAACCTTCTCCCGGCAGGCGCACGCCGAGGATTTCCTTGGCAATCTGGGTGATCGTCATGTCGTTGGCGACAACCCCGGTCGTTTTTCCTTCCTTGCGGGCTGCCGCTGCAATCGAGATGATCAGCTGCCCGGTAAAGGCATCAACGTAGGGCTTGGTGACAAAAACGCCTTTTTCGCCGGCTTGCTCCGCTCCCTGATACCAGGGACGCTGGGTTGGATCGTAGCCGGCTGGCACTTCCGAGTGCTTGGAAAAAACCATTTTCTTGTCCGGCGTTCCGGCATAAACCAGATCGAAGCCGCCGGCCTCGGCTGCGCGGGCAAACTCGCCGGCAGCATCGGCTTGTCCGACCAGCGGTCGCAGCGAGGCTATCGTCGCAGAGCGGATCGCCAGCCATTCGCTGATGGCAAAGGCATAGCCGTTGCTGGCGCTGCGCGCTTCGTTTTCGATATCGTGCAGCAGGGATTGATGCAACTGGCGGTAGAACAGGCCGCCCAGTGTGATGACAGTAAGCGCCAGCAGGCCGATCACAAAGGCTTGCAGGCGGGATTGAAGCGAACGGAACATGACCTTCTCCCTTGTCGTGATCATTCATCCGCCGACTAAGTCCGGCTTGCTTTAAAGGATAAGGCGATTTTGCGTAATCGGTTAATTTTTTTCGCTCCATGAAATGCGATTTATCGACGATTTATTAAGTAGATGACGGGGTTATTTGTTCCTTGAATATTTGGCATAAGTGTATTACCTAAGTAATAAGCACTGCGCTTGAACTGTGGCATAGTCCTGCCAGCCGGGCGGTCCGGCCAGTTTCTTGATCGGGAGGGGATGTGCGTCGGCTTCTTTGGCTCGTGTTGTTATGTGCTCCGGCGCTATCCTGGGCGATGTCGGTAGCCTTCATCAATCCGGGCAAGTCGGACGAGGTCTATTGGCTGACTGCAGCCCGGGCCATGCAGTCGGCTGCCGAACGGCTTGGGGTCGAGCTTGAAGTGCATTACGCCGAGCGCCAGCATTTGCGGGCGCTTGATCTCGCTCGCGAGTTGGTTGCCCGTCCGCCGGAAAGGCGCCCGACATACGTGATTTTTTCCAACGATTACGGTACCGGACCGGAGTTGTTGCGTTTGTTCGACGGCTCCGGGATCAAGGTCATGCTTGCCTTCAGCGGGATTGTCGAAGCGGTTGACCGCGCCCAGAGCGGGCAGCCGCGCGGGCGTTACCGGCACTGGCTGGGGAGCCTGGAACCGCGAGCCGACGATGCGGGTTACCAGACGGCCCGCTGGCTGATCGAGGCTGGTCGGCGTGCCGGCCTGAAGGCGGCAGATGGCCGTCTGCACATGCTGGTGATTAGCGGCGATCGCTCGACCCCTTCGTCAATCCGGCGGGGCGAGGGGATGCGGCGGGCGGTCAGCGAAGCCGGTGATGTCAGCGTCGATCAGGAAGTGTTTGCCTCCTGGAAGCGGGAGAAGGCGGAGGAGCAGGCGGAATGGCTGTTCGCCCGGCATGCGCAGGCGCGCCTGGTGTGGGCCGGTAGTGATCAGATGGCTTTCGGTGCGATGCACGCCTGGGAAAAGCGCGGGGGCAAGCCCGGTCGGGATGCGTTGTTCAGCGCCATCAACACTTCCCGTGAGGCGCTTGAGGGGATTCGTTCGGGGCGACTGAGCGCCTTGTCCGGAGGCCATTTCATCGCCGGCGCCTGGGCCCTGGTGATGCTTTACGACTACCACCATGGCCGCGATTTTGCCGCCGAGGAAGGGTTGGAACTGGAGCAGCCGATGTTTGTCGCGTTCGATTCGCGGCTGGCGGAACGCTTTGAGCGGCGGTTTGGTGAGCTTGATTTTTCCGGTATTGATTTTTCCCGTTACAGCAAGGTGAAGAACCCGCGACTGAAGCGGTACGACTTCCGTTTCCGGCAGTTGCTCGATTGAGGCGGTGATGGAAGAACAACGCATTTTCCCTCTTGCCGAGCGGCTCAAGCGCCTGATCTGGCTGTGGGCGACACTGGCTTCGTTGCTGGTCGGATCGCTGCAGGGCTGGTTGTCCTACCGTCATGTGCAGGGGGAACTGGCCGACGAACTGCGGGCCATCACCCAGACCAGTGTGCCTTTGCTGGCGGTGGCGCTGTGGGACATTGAACGCGAGGCGGTGCAGTGGCAGATCGAGACCATGGCCGAGCGTCCCGAGATCGGTCTGGTCCGGTTGACGGTACCGACCGGGCAGGTCTTCATTGCCGGCGATGAACGGCTGGCGGAAAGGATGGCACCCAGCCTCTTCGAAGTACCCCAGCCGGGGCGGCCGCTGAACCGGCTGGGCCAGCTGGAGGTCTATGCCGATCCGGCAGCCTTCCAGGAAGAGTTGTTCTACCTGGTCCTCAGCACCTTGCTGGCCTATGGTCTGCTGACCCTGCTGGTGTGTACGCTGGTCGGTTTTTTCCTCCGCCGCCACCTGGAAAATCCCTTGCGCCAGCTGGCCCGCTACCTCGGAACCTTGACGCCGGAACGGCTGCGCCAGCCTTTGCAGCTGGAGCGGGCGGAACAGCGCCGGCGCGACGAAATCGATCTGATGGTCGATGGCTTCCGGGTCATGCAGCAGACCGTCGACCAGCATGTGCGCCATCTTGATGAACTGGTGGCGCAACGAACTGCCGCTTTGCAACAAGCCTTGTCAGAAATCGAGACCCTGTCGCGGACCGATGCCCTGACCGGGTGTTTCAACCGGCGGCATTTCGACGAGCGTTACGGCGAGGAGTTTGACCGGGCCAGCCGTTATCAGCAGGCGCTGGCCCTGATTTTTTGCGATATCGACCATTTCAAGCGGATCAACGATCGCTATGGCCACGCCGTCGGCGATGCCGTGCTCAAGGCTCTCAAGGTCTGTCTCGACGCTTGCCTGCGCGAGCGGATCGATTGGGTTGCTCGCTATGGCGGTGAGGAGTTCGTGATTGTGCTGCCGCACACCGGCCAGGCCGAAGCGCTGGCGGTGGCCGGGCGCTTGCGTCAGGCGGTAGCCGACGATCTGGGGCGTCGTGCCGGCTTGCCCGGCGGCGATGTGACTGCCAGTTTCGGGGTGGCTGCACTGAGTCCCGAACTGACGCCGTCAGGCCTGCTTGCGGCAGCCGACAAGCAACTCTATGCGGCGAAACAGGCGGGCCGCAACCGGGTGATGCCGGTGCTGGCCGCCGATTGAGTCGGCTCAGTCGCCGCTGCCGGCGGCCATCGCTTCACCCATCCGTACTGGCCGGGCCGGTGCCCAGTCGGTATTGAAAGCCAGGGTGTTTTTCGGGAACAGCAGGACCACGGTCGAACCGAGCAGGAAACGCCCCATTTCCTCGCCTTGCTGCAGTTCGATCGCCTGTTCTCCGTCGTAACGCCATTCGCGCAGGCGGCCGGGGCGGGGCGGGTTGACCACGCCATGCCAGACGGTGGCCATGCTGCCGACAATGGTGGCACCGACCAGCGCAAGAACGAAGGGGCCGTGCGCCGAATCGAAAACGCAGACGACACGCTCGTTACGGGCAAACAGCCCGGGCACGCCACGGGCGGTGGTCGGATTGACCGAAAAGAGTTCGCCCGGCACGTGAATCATCCGCCGCAGGCGGCCGGCGCAAGGCATGTGGATCCGGTGGTAGTCGCGCGGGCTGAGGTAGATGGTGGCAAATTCGCCGTCGGCAAATTGTCCCGCCAGTTCGCGGTCGCCGCCAACCAGCGCGGTAGTCGAGTAGCTGTGGCCCTTGGCCTGGAAAATCTGGTCGCGGGCAATCGGCCCGAACTGGCTGATCGCGCCATCGACCGGGCAGACGAAATCAGCGGTTGCCAGCGGTCGGGCGTCGGCCCGCAACGGCCGGGTGAAGAACTCGTTGAAGCTTTTGTAGCTGGCGATATCCGGGTTGGCAGCCTCCGCCATGTTCACCCCGTAACGTCCGACGAACCAGCGGATCGCTCGGGTGGTCAGGGTACCGGCTTCGGCGCGGGCGAACCGGCCGGCAAGAGTGGTCAGCGCTTGTTTCGGAAGCAGGTATTGGGGCAGAACGGCAAGACGGTCGGACACGGGCAGGGTCTGGTTGGATGGCGGTCGGCAATTATAGCGGCTTACGCGGCGCTGGCGATTTTTTGCCCCTTGTTACGGTCGACCGTGGAAATCACGGTTTTTGCCGTTGCGGCAGTGATAAATTGGCAGGACATCAGATCATTAATGACAAAGGGGAGCGAGACATGGCTTACGTTCAACGTACGGTGCAGTGCCTGAGCCCGTCCGGTTTGCACCGGATGGCCTATAACGAGTGGGGCGCGCATGACAATCCACGGGTTGTTGTCTGCGTCCATGGACTGACCCGCAATGCCCGCGATTTCGACCGACTGGCGGCGGCGCTGGCCGGGCATTACCGGGTGATCTGCCCGGACGTGGTCGGGCGCGGTTGCAGCGGCCGTCTGCGCGACCCGGCCGGCTATGCGATTCCGCAGTATGTGGCCGATATGGTGACCCTGCTTGCCCGCCTCGACGTCGAGGCGGTCGATTGGGTCGGCACCTCGATGGGTGGGCTGATCGGCATGGCACTGGCGGCGCAGCCGGGCGCCCCGTTGCGTAGGCTGGTGCTGAATGACGTCGGCCCCCTGATTACTCAGGAATCGCTTAAGCGGATCGGCGAATACGTCGGGAACGATCCGACCTGGGTGACGCTGGCCGAAGCCGAGCGTTATGTGCGGGCGATCAGCGCGCCGTTTGGCCCGCTGAGTGATGCCGACTGGCACTTTTTGACCGAAACCAGTGTCGCCCAGCGGACAGACGGGCGCTGGGGCTTCCGCTATGATCCGGCGATTGCCGCACCGTTCCGGGCGGCCTGTGGCGAGCAGGATATCGACCTGTGGCCGGTGTATCAGGCAATTGCCTGCCCGACGCTGGTGATTCGCGGCGCCGAATCCGACCTGCTGACGCGGGCGACCTGGCAGCGCATGGGCGAAGTCGGCCCATGCGCGCAACTGGCCGAGGTGGCCGGGGTCGGGCATGCGCCGATGTTCATGGATGCGGCACAGATCGCGCTGGTCCGCGATTTTTTGCTGGCGGCTTGAAATAATTTCAAAAACATTGATTGATCAGAGAACAGAGATGCAGATGCAGCAGGTAGAAGTGCTTGGCCTCAGGCTTGAATATCGCGATTTTCCCGCCACCCGCAACGATCTGCCGCCGCTGGTCCTGCTCCACGAGGGGCTGGGCTCGGTGGCGATGTGGCGCGATTTTCCGCAAAAGCTGGCCGCGGCCAGCGGTGCGCGGGTGGTGGTGTTTTCGCGCGCTGGCTATGGCGGCTCCGACGCTTATCCCGAGCCGCGTACGCCGCGCTACATGCACCACGAAGGCGAGCAGATGTTGCCGGCCTTTCTCGCCGCGCTCGGTATCGAGCGGCCGCTGCTGGTCGGCCACAGCGACGGCGGCAGCATCGCGCTGATCTGCGCCGGCGCGCATCCCGAACGGGTGGTTGGGCTGGTGGCGATGGCGCCGCACGAGTTCGTCGAGGAAATCACGCTGGCCGGGATTCGCGCGGCCCGCGAGGTCTGGCAGAAAAGCGACTGGCGTGACAAATTGGCGCGTTATCACCGCGATCCGGTGCGCGTCTTTCACGACTGGAACGACACCTGGCTGGCGCCCGAATTCCGTGACTGGAACATCGAGGATTATTTGCCCCGGATCGCCTGTCCGGTGCTGGCCTTGCAGGGCGAGGACGACGAGTACGCGACGATGCGCCAGATCGAGGTGATCGGCGCCGTGGTGCCGGATGCTGAAGTGCTCAAGCTGCCGGCTTGCGGCCATTCGCCGCAGCGCGATCAGGAGGCGGCGGTGCTGGCGGCGATTGTCGGTTTTGCCGAGCGGCTCAGCGGGTCCTGCCGGTAGTAGCGGCAAAGCAGCGCGTACAACTCGGGATATTCACGGTCGACCACCGCCGGAAGCAAAAAGAAGGCTTCGCTGAAGACGGCGAAGAATTCCCCTTCCTCGCTTGCCGCATAGGGGTCGATGATCGTCTCTTCGCCGCCGTCCACGCGTCGGCAGAAGTCGTCGAAGGCGGCGAGGAAGACCGTGTCCCAGGTCGCTTCGTCGAGGCCCGAGTGCAGCGCCGGGATGCCGTCGACTTCGCCATTCAACATGTCGAGCTTGTGCGCGAATTCGTGGATCACCACGTTGTAGCCGGCGCCGCCTTCGTCGTTGCCGGTGTGTTGTCCGGCCAGTTGCACGTCCCGCCAGGAGAGGATCAGCGGGCCGCCAGCCCAGGCTTCGCCAGCGAGCACGTCGTCGTATTCGTGGACGATGCCGTCGTCGTCGTGGAGCGCCCGCGCGACGACGAATTCGTCGGGATAGACGATGATCCCGACCCAGCCGGCGTAGGCCGAGAGGCCGAGTTGAAGAATCGGCAGGCAGCCTTGCGCGGCAATCGTGACGCAGATTTCGTCGCTGAGTACCAGGCCGCCGCCAGTGGTGAATTCCTTGCTGGCGAGGAATTCCTCAGCCAGGGTTTTCAGACGTTTTTGCTCGTCGACCGTGAGTGCGGCGAGAAAATCGTAGCGGGCCAGCGTCCGCTGCCATAGCGCCGCCGGGATCGCCGGCGGCGGCTTCGGTTTGAACCAGTCGAAGAGGCCCATCACTTCTTCATCGTCAGGCCGATGCCGGCGAAGATCAGCGCGATCCCCGCGTAGTGGTACCACAGCGGGACTTCGCCGAGGATCAGGAAGGAGAGCAGGGTGCCGAACACCGGCATCAGGTGGATGAACAGGCTGCCCTTGTTGGCACCGACTTCGGCCACGCCCCGGTTGTAGAAGATGTAGCC
Organism: Dechloromonas sp. ZY10; assembly: GCF_041378895.1. Classification (NCBI taxonomy): domain Bacteria; kingdom Pseudomonadati; phylum Pseudomonadota; class Betaproteobacteria; order Rhodocyclales; family Azonexaceae; genus Dechloromonas; species Dechloromonas aquae. Next base: position 2,260,743 of record NZ_CP144212.1, on the reverse strand, counting down.
GATGAAGCTGGGGAAAATGCCGACATAGGCCAGCGCCAGCAGCGAGCCGGTATGCACGTTCATGTGTAGCCCGGGGCCGCCAAGGTGGCCCATCTCCCACAGCCAGGCCGGGATCAGCGCGCAGAGACCGATGGCGATCGAACTCGCCAGCATCAGCATCGGATGTACCCCGGCCGGGCGCCAGGCGAGGGCGACGGTATAGATCGCCCAGTCAAGCACGGCGACTAGCATCCAGACGTCGCCAATGTTGAGTTGCAGGTGCAACAGCACATCAAGCTGACCACGGGCGACGATGGTCAGCGCACCGGCCAGCGAGATGCCGACCCCAAGCGCCTGACCGCCGCTCAGGCGCTTGCCGAGGAAGAGCCAGGAAATGGCGATGGTGGCGACCGGGATGAAGGAGTTGAGCAGGGTCGCATTGGTCGCCGTGGTGTGTTGCAGCGCCAGGTAGGCAAAGGTGTTGTAGCCGCCGACGCCGAGCAGGCCAAGGACGATCAGCGGCTTCCAGCCGGCCTTGAGCTGTGGCCACTGGCTCTTGAGGTGCGGCAGCGCCAGCGGCAGGACCAGCAGGAAGGCAATCGCCCAGCGCCAGAAAGCCAGGGTCAGCGGCGGAATGTCGGCGCGGATGCCGCGCCCGAGCACCATGTTGCCGGACCAGAACAGTGCAGTCAGGGTCAGCAGCAGGTAGGGGTTGGCGAAATGGCGGAAAAACGGATTTGGCGAAGTATTCTGCATTTTTGCGATTATGCCCGACGGCGACGGGCAAGGTCAGACGGTATAATCCCTAGATGGTTTCCGTCGTCCATTCGGTCGCTGCGCAGAGCGACTTCGAACAGTTCCTGAAAACGCTGTCGTCCGGCTTGGGCGACGAGGAGGCGGCCACGCTGCGTGCGGCCGTGGAATATGCCTGGGAGGTCTATGGTGACCAGACCCTGGGCAGTGGCGAGCGCATCTGGTCGCACGCGCTGGGTATGTCGGTGATCATTGCCGGCCTCAGGCTCGACGTCGAATCGCGGATCGCGGCCGTTCTCTTTGCCATTCCCTCGCACGTCGAGCATGCTCAGGCGCTGATCGAGGAGCGCTTCGGCAAGCCGGCGGCGCATCTGGTCGGCGGGATTTCGCGGCTTAATCGCTTGCGTCCGATCACCAAAGGGTTTGTCGCGGCCAATCTCGAAGGCGGCGACGTCAATCCGGCCGAGATGAAGGCGCAGGTTGAAGTGCTGCGCAAGATGCTGCTGGCGATGGTCGAGGACATCCGCGTCGTGCTGCTGCGCCTGGCCAGCCGCACCCAGACCCTGCGCTTCTATGCCGCCAACCCCGACGACCTGCGCGTGCAGGTGGCGCGCGAGACGCTGGAACTCTACTCGCCGCTGGCCAATCGCCTCGGTGTCTGGGAACTGAAGTGGGAGCTGGAGGATCTGTCCTTCCGCTTCATCCATCCCGAGACCTACAAGAAAATCGCGCGCATGCTCGACGAGAAGCGCAGCGAACGCGAGCAATTCATTACCGACGCGGTGGCCCGCGTGCGCAGCGAACTGGCGCAGGCCGGGATTACCAAAGCGGAAATCTACGGCCGCCCCAAGCATATCTACAGCATCTGGAACAAGATGCGCAAAAAGGGCGTTGATTTCAGCGAGGTCTATGATGTCCGTGCCTTGCGTGTGATCGTCGACGACGTCAAGGACTGCTACGCCGCGCTTGGCATCGTGCACAACCTGTGGCTGCCGATCCCCAAGGAGTTCGACGACTACATCTCCAACCCCAAGGGCAACCATTACCGTTCGCTGCACACGGCGGTGCGCTGCCCCGACGGGCGCAGCCTGGAAATCCAGATCCGCACCTGGGAAATGCACCAGCACGCCGAGCTCGGCGTTGCCGCCCACTGGCGCTACAAGGAAGGCCACAAGCGGGCCGGCGAGGATAGCTACGACGAGAAAATCGCCTGGTTGCGCCAGCTGCTGACCTGGAAAAACGAGGTCGCTGACAGTTCCGACTGGGTGACCCATTACAAACAGGCGGCGCTCGACGAAACCATTTACGTGATGACTCCGCAGGGGCGGGTGGTCGACCTGCCGGTCGGTTCGACGCCGGTCGATTTTGCCTATCGCGTCCATACCGACCTCGGTCACCGCTGTCGTGGCGCCAAGGTCAATGGCCAGCTGGTGCCGCTCAATACCGCGCTGGAAACCGGTGAAACGGTCGAGATCACTACGGCCAAAACCGGTGGCCCATCGCGCGACTGGTTGAATCCAACCCTCGGTTACATCCATACCAAGAGCGCACGGACCAAGGTGCGTGCCTGGTTTGCCAGTCTGGCGCTGGAGGAAACCCTGGCCGAAGGCCGCAACGCGGTGGCCAAGGAGTTGCAGCGTGCCGGCCAGAGCGGCGCCAACATCGAGGACTTGGCGCACAAGCTGGGTTTTGCCCGGGCTGACGACCTGTATATCGCCGCCGCTCGTGGTGAACTGAGCCAGCGTCAGTTTCAGGCAGTGGCGCGTGGTGCCGACCCGCTGGCCGAAGCGCAGGCGCCAGATGCGGTGCAGACCCGGCCGAGCCGGCCGGTCGATGGCAATCAGGGCATCCTGATTGTCGGCGTCGACAAGCTGCTGACCCAGCTGGCACGCTGCTGCAAGCCGGCGCCGCCAGACGAAATCCACGGCTTCATCACCCGGGGCAAGGGGATTTCGATTCACCGTGCCGACTGCCCGAACTTCGCCAACCTGGCGGCGCTGCATCCGGAGCGGGTGATCGAGACCGAATGGGGCGAGCAGACCACCGGCGTTTTCGCCAGTGACATCGTGGTCGATGCGCACGACCGCCAGGGCCTGTTGCGCGATATTTCTGAAATCTTCACCCGCGAAAAGATCAACGTCGTCGGGGTCAATACCCAGTCCAAGCAGGGTAAGGCGCACATGAGCTTTACCGTCGAGGTGCCCAACCTCAAGCAGTTGCAGCGGACCCTGGCGCTGATTCACGAAGTCGAAGGTGTGGTCGGCGTCCGCCGCGCCTGATCTTCGCCGGTCTAGCGATTTTTGCCGGTATTCACGGTCGACCGTGAATACCGGCAATTTTCATTTCAGCGCCGCTTGAGCAGCAGCCCGCATTCCAGGTGGTGGGTATAGGGAAACTGGTCGAAGGCCGCAGCAGCAACAATCTGATGGCTGGCGTGCAGCGCGGCGACGTTGGCGAGCAAGGTCTGCGGATTGCACGAGATGTAGAGAATGTGCTCGAAGCCGGCCGCCAATTCCAGCGTTGCCGGGTCAAGACCACTGCGCGGCGGGTCAACGAACAGGGTCGAGAAGCGGTAGCTGGCGAGGTCGATGTCCTTCAGTCGCTGGAAGCTCTCGCGGCCGGCCAGCGCAGCGCTGACTTCCTCGCTGGCGAGGCGAACCAGTGCGGTATTGGCGATACCGTTGTCAGCCAGGTTGTGCTGCGCCGCATGGACCGAGGTCTTGGCCATTTCGGTGGCCAGCACGCGCTCGAACAGTGGCGCCAGCGCGACGGTGAAGTTGCCGTTGCCGCAATATAGTTCGAGCAGGTCGTTGCCATCACCAGCCTGGCGCGCGGCAGCGACTTCGCCGGCCTGATGGCGGGCCCAGGCTAGCATCTGCCGGTTGACGCCGCCGTTGGGCTGAGTGAAGCCGCCTTCGAGCTGGCGGTAGCGCAGCAACTGCCCGTCGACTTCCAGTTCTTCCTGCACCCAGTCGCGGTCAAGGATCAGCTTCTGTCCCCGGCTGCGGCCCAGGATGCCGACACCGAGTTGCTCGGCCAGCGCGCGGGCGGCGGCTTCCCAGTCGGCGTCGAGCTTCTTGTGGTAGATCATCGTCACCAGCAGGTCACCGGCCAGCGTGGCGAGAAATTCCACTGCGTAGAAGCGTTTGTGCAGGATTTCCTGCGCCAGTACCGCCGTTTTCAGGCGCGGCATCAGGGCGCAGATCGCGGCACAGGCGACCGGGTAGTCGGCCATCAGGATCGGCCGCTTGGGATTGTCCGGGTCGAACATCGCGTAATCGAGGTCTTCGCTGCCCTGGTCGTCGCGATGGTGCCAGATGCGGAATTCGGCGCGTAGCCGGTAATGGCTGGGGGCCGAGGCGAGGACGTTCGGCTCGGGCAGTGCGTAAGGCGCGAAATCAGCCTTGAAACGGGCAACCTTGGCGGCAAGCTGGGCGTCGTACTGGGCAGGGTCGATGATCGGCAAGGGCATGGCGGGGCAGCAACAAAACGGCGAAGGGGGCGAAATATAACCCGGATGCAGCACAGCGCGCAGCGTTGAGGTCGCTTGGTTAATAAAACTTTTTTTGCCGGCGCGACTCAAAGCCCGAGTCAACGTCGCTCAAGCAGGAGGGTGCCATGCTGGAACACATGACCACAGACGAATTGCTCGACGATCTACCCCCTGCAGAGCGGGCTGCGATCGAGTACGAGGCCGAACTGATCGCCCGTCCCTGGCTGCTGGCAACCGAGGTGAATGGCGATCTTGTCCAGGAATCCCCACCCCGGCGCTGGAGCGATATTTCCGATTAGGCTCCAGGGGGAGAATGTCGGTATGCTGGGCCTTTAAGCGGCAGCGCCGGCAAATGTCGCACGCAAACTGTCGAGCATCGGAATCCGGGAACCGGGGCTAGGTTTAGGGTTTTGGGGGTAGGGTTCCAGATAAATGCTGATGTCGACCGGGTCGATTTGTTCCGGGCGCAGGAAACGTTCCGCATAGCGCAGGTAAATGCCCGAGGTCAGGAACAAGTCAAACAATTCGCTATCGATGTGTTGATCCTTCTTGAAGCCGTAAAGGATGTGAATGGCTTCTGACAGGGTCTTGGCTTTTTTGTAGGGCCTGTCCGATGCCGTCAAGGCTTCGAAGATATCGGCGATGGCCATGATTCGTGCCGGGATCGAGAGTTGTTCGGCATTCAGGTGGCGGGGATAGCCGTTGCCATTCAGGGTTTCGTGGTGGGTTCCTGCATATTCGGGAACGCGCCTGAGGTGTTTGGGGAACGGAAGGTTCTCCAGCATCACGATGGTCTGAATGATGTGTTCATTGATTTTGAAGCGCTCTTCGGCGGTTAGCGTGCCGCGGGAGATCGATAGGTTGTGCAATTCACCAAAGTGGTAAAGATGGGGCGGTACTTCGATCTGGAATCCGTATTTGTCATCAAATGGCCGCCAGTCGGTGCGCGGCAGGATGTGCCAGGGCTGGTCGGCGAGCAATTGTTCGCTGGCGGGGAGCGGCATGGCTTGCTCGCCGCGGCGTAGCCCTTCCTGCTGCGAGAGCCCTAGCCGGTCATCGAAATGGCGTAGCCAGACTCGCCCTCCGATTTCCCGAAGACGTCGGATTTTCTCGGGAGCCATGAACTCACTGCCCAGGTTACACTCGGCAATAAAGGCAAAGTCGGACTCAAGGCCGGCTTTTTCCGCCTCGAAATGGGCTGCGGCAACGAACGAGGGGACGCCAGATGCCTCCTCCTGAAGTTGCCGGATGCGTGCATCGCGGAGCAGTACTTCGAAACGGGTACGAATTTCGTGAATCCGGTTGTGAATGGTTTCCAGCTTGGTCGCTTTATCCACCACGTATTCGGGCGTGGTTACCTTGCCGCAGTCGTGGAGCCAAGCTCCGATCCTGAATTCGCGCCACTCATCCTCGGTGGTGAAGGCAAAGTTAGCCAGGCTGCCGCTGCTGCTGGCAGTTGCCTCTTCGGCAAGCATTTGGGCAAGTTCGGGCACCCGCTCGCAATGGCCGCCGGTGTAGGGGCTCTTGGCATCGATTGCACCGGCAATGATGCGAATCATCGAGTCCATTAGCCGGTTCTGGGCAGCGAACAAATTGCGGTTGTCGAGTGCGACGGCAGCCTGAGCGGCTAGGGCTTCAACAAAACGGATCGATTCTGCATCGAAAGGAATGATTTCTCCGCTTTGCCGGTTCTGCGCGTTGATAAGCTGCAGAACGCCGATTACTTCGCCGCTTCGCGGCGACAGTGGTACGGTCAATAGCGACTTGACAGACAACTCGCTGGATTCGCTGAATGCACGAGTGCCGGACAGGTCAAATGCAGTCTCCTGATAAATATCGTCGATGTTGACCGTCTGGTTGTTGAGATAGGAGTGAACTGAGATGTAGCCGGCTTTGGGGGTGGTAGTGCCGGTTTCATAAAGGGGAATCTCGGTTTCGGGCAGTGGCTCTCGATTGGTGCGTATGGCAAAGCACAGGGTGTCGTGATCTGTCGGCAGCAGCAGGCTGCCAGCCTGGCAGTGAGTTAGCAGGGTGCCACCTTCGAGAATTTCGCGCAGCAACTTGTCCATCTCGGTTTCACGTGACATCAATAGCCCGTTGTCGACCAGCAGCTTGAGTTTTTGCTGCGATAACTTGAGTTCCTGTGTGCGCTCTTTGATTGAGCGGTGCATCACCTCCTGGGCCTCTCCCAGGGCATTGATTTCGTAGATGAAAGTATGTGGAGTTGCAGGTTGGGTATCTTCAAACTCGAGGCGCTTGATACTTTCTGAGTTGCGGGCCATTTGCCCCAGTGCGCTGACTAGGCGTCGTGAGCCGAACATGGACAGCGGTAGCAACAGGGCAAGCAAAAGCAATGAGACCAGCATGACATCAATCCGTGCCGCTTCGATCGGGCCAGTGAAGTCGCTCATCGGCGCAAGCGCAAGCACCTTGAAGCGGGTTCCGGGAATCGGTTCCACATGCTGGGTAGCGATGACGAACTCCTCGTAACGGCCAGGTCCTACGGCTAGTTGTTGCAGGCTGGTTCCCGCGAGTTTACCGTCGAGCGCAGCTAGAGCCGAGGTCAATGGATGCTGGAGAGTACGCAGGGATTGCAAGGGGGCAAAATTGAGTCCGGCATAGTGTTCGCCCCGGTGCTGGAAGGCAATGATCCGGTCATCTGAATCAAGCATCAGGATGGCTGCCTGCGGGGTGAGTGTCAGTTGGCCGAGAAAGTTCTCCAGGGTACTCAGTTTGATGTCAGTGGCAATGATTTTTCCTGGCTCGGCAAGTGCTGTGGACAGGGTGATTCCGAGTTCGCCAGTCGAAGCAAAGAGGTAGGGGCTGGTCATCGCCGTACCTGGCCGCTCCAGTGCTTGCCGAAACCAAGGGCGGGTACTGGGAGCATAGGTGCTGGGGCGATGTTCGGTCGCAAGCAAGTGCCCTCCGGCATCAATGAAGCGCCATTCCTCCTGTCGTCCGTGGCCGTATTGCGAGCTTCCGATTCTTCGCAACGCATAGTGTGTGCCTGTGGGTGCCTTGAGGGCTGAGCTCAGGCGCTGATCGTCACGTAATGCGATGGCCTGGACAAAGGCATTGTCGGTGGTGCCGTAAAATATTCCATAGACATGTTGGTCGGCAGCCAGTGCTGAAAAGAGCAACCGGGTTTGCGGATGTTGCTCTGGTGTTGCATCGGAAAACAGTGGGGTAGGGGATAGGGCCCGCTGGGTTTGTACCAGGCGACTGGCATTGGCGATCAGGTTTGCAATCTCGGCGGCTGCACGCTGCGAAATCAGGGCGAAGCGAGCTTGGGCATCGCGCTCGGACATGGCAGTGAATTTGCCGAAGACCGTGAATAAATAGGTTGCCGATAGTGTGACGACCAGCGCGGTTGTCATCAGCATGATCCAGTGCTGAAACCGGAAGTGGGGAGGGCGCATCGTTGCTCCTGGCATGGCGGGCGATGCCCTAGGCAGGTCTACCGCAGTGCCGGACAAGTGCCCCCGACATGTTGGCGTCTAGACTTTTATGCTACACGAAGGGTTTGAGCCGAACAAGCGCACCGTCATTTAATGCTGCTGCTCGGGTTGGTGTTACCCCAGCATTTCGATCAGCGCTGCCTCGATTTCCTGGCGGCCGAGCGGTGTAGCCATGGCGATCAAGGTGTAGCCGGGCTTGAGCAGGCATTCGGTAGCCGGGTTGAACTGCCAGCTGCCATTGCGTTCGCGGACGGCGAGCAGGACGTAGTTTGCACTGCGCAGTTGCAGCGAGCCAAGAGGCTTGGGAATAAAACCGGCAGGAATGGCAATTTCCTCAACGCGCAGGTTTTTTTCCGATTTGAGCATTTCATCGAGAAAGGAAACGACATGCGGCCGGATCATGGCCGAGGCGATGCGCATGCCGCCGGTAAAGTTCGGCGAGACGATCGCGTCCGCGCCAGCCTTGCGCATCTTTTCGATATTCCGGGTTTCCTGGCAGCGGGCAACGATGCGGACGTCAGGTTTGAGCTGGCGGGCGGTAATCACGATCATCAGGTTGCGGGAGTCATCGCCAGTTACTGCGAAGACTCCTTTGGCGTCTTCGATGCCGGCGGCGAGAAGAACATCGTCGTCGCTGGCATCTGCGTGCAGATAGAGAAAACCGGGGGTTTTTTCGCGGTAGTCGAGCAACTTGTTCTCGTCTTCATCGATTGAGACAAAGTGCCGGTTGGTGGCTTCGAGTTCGTGGCTGATGTTGCGGCCAACCCGGCCAAAGCCGCACAGGATGTAATGGCCCTTGAGCTTCCTGATCGTCTTTTCCATTCTTTTTCTCCGCAGATTGCCGTTGAGGTCGGTTTCGAGCAGCGCTACCGTGACCACTGAAAATAACAGCGACAGATTGCCGGCACCGAGGATGCCGATGAAGACGGTGAACATCCGTGCCGGTTCGTTGCTGGTCATGTCGATGATTTCCCCGAAGCCGATGGTGGCGACGGTGATGAAGGTCATGTAAAAGCAGTCGAACCAGGAATATTTGTGTTCGGTCAGCCACATGTAACCTACAGTTCCAAGGATGTGCACGGCGACCAGCGCAACCAGCGCGATGTAGAGCAGACGAACGATGTAGCCGGTCTGGACGGCTTTTTGTGAGGACACGTTGGCTTCGGGCTTCAGTCGTTGATCGGTGTGGCCTGAGTGGTGAATACGATTGCCTTGCCGCCGTCGAGGTTGGCGTGCAGTGATTCAACCAGCGGTGGATTGATCAACTGGTCGGCATCCCATTTGATGATGAAGTTGGCCCCAGAGCCACCCGAGGCATCGTTGAGTTCAACAAACAACTCCAGGGTTCCCAGGGGCGGAATGCTGGTGACTGCAGGAACTCGCTCTCCGAGCAGCTTTCCGTGGGTGTCGTAATAGCGTGCCGAGCGAATACGCAATCCCGCCTTGGGGTCGGTGTTGCGAATGCTGACCAAGGCTGAAAGAAGGGTATGCGAAGGTTTTCCGCTTTTGCCGATATTTCCGTAAAACATGTGGGAATAAATTGGCAGGTACAGCGTCTGGCTACGGCTGAGCGGCCGGGTCTCCTGGCTCAGGATGGGGAGCGGCAACAAGCATAGGGCCGCCAAGAACGCGATGCGGTGCGGCCATGATCGAAAATGGTGCATCCTCGGCTCTCCCTAATGTTGTTTTTGCTAGTTTTGACGGCTGCGAGTATACACGTGTGCTGCCGCCAGGAGGCTGGTAGCAAGGGGAAAATCCCATGTTTTGCCCCGTTGACCGTGGCAGGTATGGCATAAAATAAAAACCCGCCGGTATGCGGCGGGTTTCTGGCTGGGCACCGGACCGGCTTTGCGGTCTGCCTGCGCTAACGGGAGCAAGGCTCCGCCTACTGGACTTAGTTGATGGCGTCCTTGAGGCCCTTGCCAGCGCGGAACTTGGGCGACTTGGCCGCTTTGATTTCGAGGGTCTTGCCGGTGCGCGGATTGCGACCGGTACGGGCAGCACGCTCGCCAACGTAGAACGTGCCGAAACCGATCAGGTTGACCGTGTCGCCGTTCTTCAGCGCGGTCTTGACGGCTTCTACCGTAGCGTCGAGGGCGCGGGCAGCGGCAGCCTTGGAAATTTCGGCGGAAGTGGCGATCTGGTCGATCAGTTCAGTCTTGTTCATGTTGGTGTGTCCCAGGAAAAGTAATAAAAGTAGCCAAAATGCTTGTGCGGGCGACTTTATAGCGTCCGCCAAATTGTCGTGTCAAGTGAATTCGCGGCGGGAGGCGCGGCAGGGCCTGGCCTCCCGGAGAGTTGCCTTAATGTTTGATGGTTTCTGCCGTCTTCAAGGCGGTACTGTCGGTGGCCAGGGTCGAGGCATCGGCGGGAGTTTCAGGCAAGGCTTCCGGCAAGCGTTCCAGTGCTTTTTCGAGAACCTGATCGATCCATTTTACCGGGATAATTTCGATGCGGTTCTTGATGTTGTCGGGCATTTCGGCCAGATCCTTGACGTTTTCTTCCGGGATCAGTGCCGTCTTGAGTCCGCCACGAACTGCAGCCAGCAGCTTTTCCTTTAGCCCACCAATCGCCAGAACTTCGCCGCGCAAGGTGATTTCCCCGGTCATGCAGACGTCGCAACGGACCGGAATGCCGGTGTAGGAGGAAACCAGGGCGGTAGTCATCGCAATCCCTGCCGACGGGCCATCCTTGGGGGTGGCGCCTTCCGGGACGTGGATGTGCAGGTCGCTTTTCTCAAACACTTCGTCCTTGATGCCGAGACGGCGGGCGCGGGCGCGGACGACCGAACGGGCCGCTTCGACCGATTCCTTCATCACATCGCCGAGCGAGCCGGTGCGCAGGATGTTGCCTTTGCCCGGCATGGTGGCGCATTCGATGGTCAGCAGTTCGCCGCCGACTTCGGTCCAGGCCAGACCGGTGACTTGGCCAACCTGGTTTTCCTTTTCGGCCATGCCGAAGTTATAGCGGCGAACACCGAGGAATTTATCGAGATTTTCGGCGTTGACCGTGATCGGAGCATCTTTGGCCTTGAGGACCAGCAGCTTGACCACCTTGCGGCAGATTTTCGAGATTTCCCGCTCCAGCGCCCGCACCCCGGCCTCGCGGGTGTAATAGCGGACGATGTCGCGGATCGCTTCTTCAGCGACGGTCAGTTCGCTGGCTTTGACACCGTTGTTCTTCAACTGCTTGGGCAACAGATAACGGGTCGCAATATTCAGCTTTTCGTCTTCGGTGTAGCCGGAGAGACGGATCACTTCCATCCGGTCGAGCAGCGGTGCCGGAATGTTGAGCGTGTTGGCAGTGGCGACGAACATCACATCGGAGAGGTCGAAATCCACCTCGATGTAGTGGTCCTGGAAGGTGTTGTTCTGCTCCGGGTCGAGTACTTCGAGCAGGGCCGAAGACGGGTCGCCACGGAAGTCCTGGCCGAGTTTGTCGACTTCGTCGAGCAGGAACAGCGGATTGCGCACACCAACCTTGGACAGGCTTTGCAGGATCTTGCCTGGCATCGAGCCGATGTAGGTGCGGCGGTGTCCGCGAATTTCGGCCTCGTCGCGCACGCCACCCAGCGCCATGCGGACGAACTTGCGGTTGGTCGCCTTGGCAATCGACTGGCCGAGCGAGGTCTTGCCGACGCCCGGGGGGCCGACCAGGCAGAGGATCGGTGCCTTCACCTTCTCGACGCGCTGCTGCACTGCGAGATATTCAACGATCCGCTCCTTGACCTTTTCCAGCCCGAAGTGGTCGGCGTCGAGGACTTTCTCGGCAGCCCCCAGATCCTTGCTGGTCCGGGTCTTCTTCCGCCAGGGCAGGGCGATCATGGTTTCGATGTAGTTGCGTACGACCGTGGCTTCGGCGGACATCGGGGACATCAGGCGCAGTTTCTTCAACTCGCCCTGGGCTTTGCTCAAGGCTTCCTTGCTCATCCCGGCGGCCTTGATCTTTTTATCCAGTTCCTCGAGGTCGGCACCTTCTTCGCCTTCGCCGAGTTCCTTCTGGATCGCCTTGACCTGTTCGTTCAGGTAGTACTCGCGCTGGCTTTTTTCCATTTGCCGTTTGACCCGACCGCGAATCCGCTTTTCGACCTGAAGAATGTCGATTTCGGCTTCCAGTTGCGACAGTAGACGCTCGATCCGGTCACGCACGTGGTTCATTTCCAGCACTTCCTGCTTTTGCTCAATCTTGAGTGGCAGGTGGGCGGCAATGGTATCGGCCAGGCGGCCGGCATCTTCGATCCCGGAAATCGACGAAAGTACTTCGGGCGGAATCTTCTTGTTCAGTTTGACGAACTGGTCGAACTGGGCGACCACGGCGCGGCGCAGTGCTTCGATCTCATGATCGTCGCTGCCGGCCTGTTCGAGCGGGGTAGCGGTGGCGACGAACATCGCCGCCTGGGCTTCAACGCCTTCAACGTGCGCTCGTTGGGTGCCTTCGACCAGAACTTTGACTGTACCGTCGGGCAGTTTCAGCATCTGCAGGATATTGGCCAGGCAGCCGATGTGATACAGGTCGGCAGGTTCCGGCTCATCCTTGGCGGCTGATTTTTGTGCTACCAGCAGAATCTGCTTGCCGCCTTCCATGGCGACCTCGAGTGCCTTGATCGACTTGGGCCGGCCGACGAACAAGGGGATGACCATGTGCGGGAAGACCACGACGTCGCGCAGCGGCAGCAGCGGCAGTTCGATGGATTCCGGGAAGCTGTTGGGGTTAGACATTCTGGTGCCTTTGAAAAAGCGTTACGCCCCCTAGATGGGGGCGTTGTGACGGATTTCAATCCCCGGCTCAGTTCGAGCCGGAAACCTTGGGCTGATCGGTGTAGATCAAGAGTGGCGCAGCGTCGCCGTTGATCATGTTTTCATCGATCACGACCTTTGAGACATTGTCCATGCCCGGGAGTTCGTACATGGTATCGAGCAGGGCGTGTTCAAGGATTGAACGCAGGCCTCGGGCTCCAGTGCGTCGCTCGAGGGCGCGGGTGGCGATGGCGGTCAGCGCAGCCGGGCGGATTTCAAGTTCGACGTTTTCCATCGTGAACAGCTTCTGGTACTGCTTGACCAAAGCATTTTTGGGTTCAGTCAGAATCTGAATCAGCGCGGCTTCGTCGAGCTCCTGTAGCGTCGCAACGACCGGCAGGCGACCAATCAGTTCAGGAATGAGCCCGAATTTGATCAGGTCTTCAGGTTCGACATCAGCCAGCACTTTTCCAACGTTGTTTTTCTCGTCCTTGCTGCTGACTTCGGCTGCAAAGCCGATGCCGCCCTTTTCGGAACGGTTGCGGATGACTTTTTCGAGGCCATCAAACGCGCCGCCGCAAATGAACAGGATATTGGTGGTGTCGACCTGGACGAAATCCTGATTCGGATGCTTGCGACCACCTTGCGGCGGGATTGATGCAACCGTACCTTCGATCAGCTTGAGCAGGGCTTGCTGCACGCCTTCGCCAGAAACGTCACGGGTAATCGATGGGTTGTCTGATTTGCGCGAAATCTTGTCGATTTCGTCAATATAAACAATGCCCTGCTGGGCTCGCTCAATGTCGTAATCGCACTTTTGCAGCAGCTTTTGAATAATATTTTCGACGTCCTCACCAACATAGCCAGCTTCGGTCAGGGTGGTGGCGTCGGCCATTACGAAGGGGACATTCAGCAGGCGGGCCAGGGTCTGGGCGAGCAAGGTCTTGCCCGAACCGGTCGGGCCGATCAGCAGGATGTTGCTCTTGGCCAGCTCGATGTCGTCTCCGCCCTTTGCCGGATGGCGCAGGCGCTTGTAATGGTTGTACACGGCAACTGCAAGAATTCGCTTGGCGAGATCTTGGCCAATCACATATTGGTCGAGGATGCTGCGGATTTCGCGAGGGGTTGGCAATTCCGGGCGATTGGCGAGAGGAGTTTCTGCCGGCAGTTCATCAAGGATGATGTCGTTGCACAGCGCGATACACTCGTCGCAGATGAAAACCGACGGGCCGGCAATGAGTTTCTTGACTTCGTGCTGGCTCTTGCCGCAGAAGGAACAATAGAGCAGTTTTTCCTGGCTGCCTTTGGTCATCGGTGCCTCTTGGTTCAGGCCGCTTCGCGGCGGGTCAGTACTTTGTCAATCAGGCCGTAGTCGGCCGCTTCCTGCGAAGACAGGAAATTGTCGCGGTCGGTGTCCTTTTCGATCCTTTCAAGCGGCTGGCCGGTGTGCTCGGCCATGATCCGGTTGAGCTTGTCCTTGATCGACAGGATTTCCTTGGCGTGAATGGCGATGTCCGAGGCCTGGCCCTGGAAACCGCCCAGTGGTTGATGGATCATCACGCGCGAATTCGGCAGCGCGAAACGCTTGCCCTTGGTCCCGGCGCAGAGCAGGAAGGCGCCCATCGAGGCGGCCTGTCCAATGCACAGGGTTGAAACGTCCGGCTTGATGAATTGCATGGTGTCGTAGATCGACATCCCCGCGGTGACCGAGCCACCTGGGGAGTTGATATAGAAGTAGATATCCTTATCGGGATTTTCTGCTTCGAGGAACAACATTTGCGCCACTACCAGATTGGCACTGGCATCGTTGACCGGGCCGACAAGAAAAATCACACGCTCCTTCAACAGGCGGGAATAGATATCGAACGCGCGTTCGCCACGTCCGCTCTGTTCGATCACCATAGGAACCAGGCCCAATGCCTGCGGGTTCCAGTTGCTTGCGTTGTCGATATTCATGTCAGCCCTTGTCTGTTGCGATGTTGATTACTGCTTTTGGCCCATCAGGTCGTCAAAAGCGACGGCCTTGTCGGCGACCTTGGCCTTGCTGAGCACCCAGGCGACGACATTGTTTTCAATGGCAACGCCTTCGACTTCCGAGAGGCGCTGCGGCTGGGCATAGTACCAGCGAACGACTTCTTCCGGTTGCTCGTAGCTCTGGGCGGCTTCTTCCACCAGACTGCGGATTTGTTCCGGAGTGGCTTGCAGCTTTTCAGTCTTGACCACTTCGGCCAGGATCAGGCCCAGCTTGACTCGGCGGGTGGCCTGGTCGGCAAACCATTCTGGCTGCATCGGGAAGTCGTTGGTCTTCATCCCGCGCTGTTCCATATCTTGACGAGCGGCCTGCATCAGGCGCTGGACTTCCATTTCGACCAAAGCGTTGGGGACGGTGATCGGGTTGGCGGCGAGCAGGGCTTCCATGACCTGTTCCTTGACCTTGCCTTCGATGCGGCGCTTCACTTCGCGCTTCAGGTTGCCTTCGATTTCGGCGCGCATTTTGCTCACGTCGCCATCGGCAACGCCCATCATCTTGGCGAAGTCGGCGTCGATTTCCGGCAGGCGCGGAGCCTGAACCTGCTTGACGGTAATTTCGAACTGGACGGTCTGGCCAGCCAGGTCCTTGGCGAAGTAGTCAGCCGGGAAGGTCATGTCGAAGGTTTTGGCTTCGCCAGCCTTGAGGCCTTCAACCGCTTGTTCGAAATCGGCAAGCATCATGCCCTGGCCGAGGACGAAGGGGTAGTCGCTGGCCTGGCCGCCTTGGAACGGCTCGCCGTCCTTCTTGCCGAGGAAGTCGATGACGACGCGGTCTTCCTTCTGGGCGCCGCGGTCGGCGGCATCATAACGTACGCGCTGCTTACGCAGGATTTCGAGGGTGTTATCGATTTCGGCTGCACCGACTTCCAGAGTCGGGCGCTCAACGTTGGAGTTGGACAGATCGCCCAGGCTGAATTCCGGATAGATTTCGAAGATTGCGGTGAATTCGAGGTGGGTGGTGCTCTCGCTGGCCTTCGGTTCGATCCGCGGATAGCCGGCAACACGCAGTTTCTGTTCGGTCACCGAGGTGCCGAAAACGCGGTCCAGTTCCTCGGCCAGCACTTCGTGGCGAGCCTGGTCGCCGTATTGCTGCTTGACGATGTTGAAAGGAACCTTGCCCGGACGGAAGCCAGGCATTTTGACGTTCTTGCCCATGCGCTTCAGGCGCTGTTCCATTTCCTTTTCGACATCGGCGATGGCGATCGAAAGGTCAATGCGGCGTTCGAGTTCGTTGGCTTGTGCAGTGGTTGCTTCCATGAAATTGGATTCCTTGTGACTATGGAGCCGAGAATGAAACGGACGATTCTAGCACGGAAGCGGATAGCTCCAACTGCAAGCCAAAATCCATGCACTTTGTCGCTTTCCTGTCGCTTTTGATGGCCATGCTAACATCAACGGTGCTGCCGGATCCGTCGGTGGCGGGGATGCGAATAAAGGGGGGGGCGATGGGGGGAGGGGCACAAAAATCGAGTTGGCGGTTGGCTTTTTTCGGCGGGCTGGTAACCGTCGCCTTGGTGTTGCTGCTTCTGGCAGATCTCCGCTTGTCTCGCGAGCGCGAACTGATGCATGCGGACCGGGAAATGCAGACTCTCGGCGGTATGCTCGAGCGCCACATCCTCGATACGGTGGAGCGCATTGATTTGGCCTTGGTGACGGTTGCGAATGGCTATGTGCAATGGGTGGCCGCTTCTCCTTCGCAGGTCAATCGCGAACTTGCTGCCTGGTTGGCGCGCATCCCGGATTCACAGAGTTTGCGGATTGCAGATGCCGATGGTCGTTTCATTCGCGATGCCACTGGTATGCCTCCTGCGGTCAGTGTCGCGGACCGTCCCTATCGCTTGCGCCTGAAAAACGATCCTGCGGTCGGATTGGTGCTGTCTGAGCCGATCTATGCCCGGGTGACCAATAATTGGGTGGTCACATTGAGTCGTCGATTGCGGGCCGTTAATGGCGAATTCATCGGTCACGTGCAGGCGGCAATCAATGCTGAGCAGTTCACTCGTCTGTTTCGCCGGGTGGTCGGAGAGGAGTTGAATTTCGTCGCGATACTGGATACCGAAATGCGGTTGGTGGCTGCGGATGCTGTCATCAATGTCGCGCCGGGACAGTATTTGGAGGTTCCGGCCTTGGTGGAATTTTTGGCCAGGGGAGAGATGCGTGGGGGAGGGGTGGCGGTGTTGCCGGGTAGTCAGGTGGAGCACCGGCTGATTTTTCAGCGTGTGGCGGGGCTGCCCTTGGTGCTGGTGATTGGCCGCACCTCTGCCGATATTCTGGCGCAGTGGTGGGATAAAGCTGCGGTTTATGGCATTTGTTTGGCAGTGTTGCTTGCTGGCTTGTTTTCTTTGGTCCGGGTGTGGTTGCGCAATTACCGCCTGGCTTGGCGTTTGGCTGAGGAGATGGAGTCGGCGTATAACAATTCGGAGCGACGTGCCCGTACCTTGCTTGACAGTATTCCTGATCCGGCTTGGTTGAGGGATCGCGAGGGTCGCTTTTTGGCAGTCAATGATGCCTACCTTGCGTTGTGCGGTAAGCCGCGTGAGCAAGTGGTGGGGTGTCTGCTGGAGGAGGTCTGGTCTGCACGGCGGGCGGCGGCCTTCCGTTACCAGGATGGCGAGGTGCTGGAGGCTGGTGCTCGGGTTGAGATTGCGGGCAGGTTGCGGCATGCAGATGGTGTTGACCGCTACTATGAATATATTCGCTCGCCATTGCGCGATGATCGCGGTGAGCTGATGGGTGTCGCCGGTTTTGCCCGGGATGTCACCGAGCGCAAGGCGGCAGAGGAGCGGGCCCGGTATCTGAGTGAGTTTGATGCGCTGACCGGGGTGCCGAATTTTTCGCAGTTGCCGGGGCATCTGGTTCGCCTGTTGGCAAATCGTCCGGCAGCTCATCCGGCCTTGCTCTGTCTGGATATCGATCATTTCAAAAATATCAATGACAGTTTGGGGCATCGGATTGGGGATCAGGTGCTCAAGCAGCTCGCTGGAAGAATCAGTGGGCTGCTCGCGGATACCGACCTGCTGGTTCGACAGGGAGGAGATGAATTGGTGCTTCTTGCCGCCGGACGTGGGGGGGTTTCCGGGGTTGCACAACTGGCGCAGCAACTGCTCGATGCAGCGATGGTTCCGCTGTTGATTGATGGGCGCGAGTTAAGGATTTCGCTGAGCGCGGGGATTGCGTTATATCCGGAAGATGGGGGTGATATTGAGTCCTTGCTCAAGAATGCGGATGCTGCATTACATGGTGCCAAGGCGGCCGGGCGCAATGCTTACCGTTTTTTTGAACCGGAAATGAACGCCCGGGCGGCTGACCGCGTGGAGCTGGATGCGCGCTTGCGCAAGGCGTTTGAAGTCGGGCAGTTGTGTCTCCATTATCAGCCGCAGTATCACCTTGCCTCTGGGAACATGGTTGGGGTGGAGGCTTTGTTGCGCTGGTTTGTCGAGGGTGAGGGGTGGATTGCGCCGGCACGTTTTATCCCTTTGGCAGAAGAAACCGGCCTGATCCGCTCGCTGGGTGAGTGGGTGTTGCGTGAGGCTTGTCAGCAGGCAAAGATTTGGGATTTCGCCGGTAGGGGCCTGATGGTTGCCGTAAATTTGTCGGCCGTGCAGCTGGCCTCCGCCGGGATCGTGGATGTGGTTGCCGGCGTCTTGCAACAAACCGGTCTGGCGCCGGCTTGTCTGGAGTTGGAGATCACCGAGAGCATGTTGATGGCGAATACCGAGGCGGCGATTGCAACCCTGGCTGCATTCCGCCAAATGGGGGTGAAGTTGGCAATTGATGATTTCGGTACCGGGTATTCCAGTCTCGCGTATTTGAAGCGTCTGCCTCTCGACAAGATCAAGATTGATCGCAGTTTTGTCTGCGAGTTGGCCGAGGCCGAGGGAAGGGATGCGGCGATTGTTCAGGCAATTATTGCAGTGGCTCGCAAGCTTGGCCTGAGGGTGATTGCCGAAGGGGTGGAAGAAGCTAAGCAGGCCGAGTTTCTGAAGGAGTTTGGTTGTGACGAGGTGCAGGGGTATTACTATTCGCGTCCTTTGCCGGCAGAGGGGATTTTAGGTGTGTTGGCCGAATGTGCAGGCGTTGTGCAAAAAAAAGAAAAAAATAGTGGACAACTGGCTGAGTCCTTCCTATAATGGCGATCTTTCAGTGGCGGCATTAGCTCAGTCGGTAGAGCACTGGATTGTGATTCCAGGTGTCACCGGTTCGATCCCGGTATGTCGCCCCAAGTTGAAAACAAAAAAGCCCCGTCAGGGGCTTTTTTGTTTTCAGGTTCCGGGTTGCGCAATTCTGGTGCATTCCCTGCGGGTATGCTTCGGTTTTCCGCTATAATGTTGCGCTGCACACAAAACTGTCGAGGTTTGCAGCATGTCCGATCCGGTCCGTCTGATCAAGAAATACCCCAATCGCCGTCTGTACGATACCAAGACCAGTGCATACATCACGCTTGGTGATGTCAAGGATCTGGTGCTCAAGTTTGAGTCGTTCAAAGTGGTCGACGCCAAGAGTGGCGACGACCTGACGCGCAGCATCCTTCTGCAGATTATCCTCGAAGAGGAAACTGGTGGTGTGCCGATGTTCTCCAGCGAGTTGCTGTCGGGGTTCATCCGCTTTTATGGCAGTACGATGCAGGGCATGCTCGGCAAGTATCTCGAGAACAACATGAAGGCCTTTGTCGATTTCCAGCAGAAGATGCAGGAGCAGTCGCGTTCAATGTATGGCGACAATTCGCACATGCAGGCTGACTTCTGGGCGCAGTTCCTCAATTTTCAGCAGCCGGCGATGCAGAGCATGATGAGCGCTTACATGGATCAATCGAAGAAGATGTTCCAGTCGATGCAGGATCAGATTCAGAGCCAGACCCGCAATATGTTCTCGGGCTTTCAACCAGGTGTCGGCGAAAAAGACGAAAAATAGCCGTCGACCGTGAATATGATGTCAGACAAGACCGGCGATCGCCGGTCTTGTCGTTTGTGCCGGTAGTTCAGGGAGCGATTGGCCTGGTTAAGGTCGGAGGCCCAGGCCGGGAAGCTTGGGTAGGTAGAAGTTGCCGTCACGCACGAATGATGGGTTCAGGTGTCCCTCGGTCCTTGGGTGATGCAGGCCATGGATGGTAGTGGGGGCGATCGCTGCGGCCAGATGGGCGCAGGCCAGTACGCCACAGTTGCTTTCCAGGGCGCTGGTCACTACGCATTCGAGGCCGGCAAGCCTGGCTCGGCGAGCGAGGTTGAAGGCGCCGAGCAGGCCGCCATGGCGCGCCGGTTTGATGATGATCCGGCGTACTGGTGGTGCTTGCCAAAAGCTGGGGGCGATCAGGTCGGCCGATTCGTCAATCGCCAGAGGAAACTCGCAGCATTGTTGCAGCCTGCCCAGGGCGGCATGCAACTCGGTGTTGTGCGACTCGACTTGCAGCGGCTCTTCCAGGCTTTCAATTGGCAGCTGGAGTTCGCTGCAAGCCTTGATGAAGGCTTGGGCGTCGGCCTGGTTCCACGCTTGATTTGCGTCCAGGCGAAGACGGGTGTTTGCCGGCAAGGCTTGAGTGACTCGTCGCAGGGAGTCGATCTCCTCACCCCAGGGCTGAATCCCGACCTTGATCTTGCAAACCGGGGCACTGCGTTTGGCGAGGAGTGACAGGTGACTTTCGGAAATTCCGGCAAGATTTCCCAGGTTTTCGTGAATTCGCAGCCGGCTAATCCATGGTCCCTGGCTGAGGAATTGGTGCAGAGGTAGTTGCCGGGCTTGTGCGCAGAGATCAAGGAGCGCGGTTTCGCGGGCAAAATGCCGGGCCTGTTCTGCACTGATGGAGAATTCCGGTAGAGGGGCGGCATCGCCCCAGCCGGTTAGTCCGTCGGCGCTGCTCAGACGCAGCAATTGCCCGGAGAGGTGCTCGCGACGGCCGCGACTGGTGACCCACGGGTTGAGCAGGGGCAGGGTATAGGGAAACCAGGTCGCAGCGACGATCTTCAAGGGCGCTTGCGGTAGCGGGAGAAGTCGGGGGCGCGTCTTTCCAACCAGGCATTGCGGCCTTCCTGGCCTTCGGCGGTCTGATAGAACAGGCCGGTGGCATTGCCGGCGAGTTCCTGGATTCCGGCCAGGCCGTCGGTGTCGGCGTTGAAGCCGGCCTTGATCATGCGCAGTGCCATCGGCGAGAGCTGCAGCATTTCGCGGCACCAGGCAACGGTTTCTTCTTCCAGTTTTTCAACCGGGACGACGGCATTGACCAGACCCCAGTCGAGCGCGGTGGCAGCGTCATACTGGCGGCACAGCAGCCAGATTTCCTTGGCGCGTTTCAGGCCGATGGTGCGAGCCATCAGTCCGGCGCCAAGTCCGGCGTCAAAGCTGCCGACGCGCGGGCCAGTTTGTCCGAAGCGGGCATTTTCGGCGGCGATGCTGAGATCGCAGACCAGGTGGAGGACATGGCCGCCACCGATGGCGTAGCCGGCAACCATCGCAATCACCGGCTTGGGCAGGCGGCGAATCTGCATCTGCAGGTCGAGGACGTTGAGGTGCGGCGTGCCGACTTCGTCAATATAGCCTTCGGCGCCGCGCACTTTCTGGTCACCACCCGAGCAGAAGGCTTCGCTGCCGGCGCCGGTCAGGATGATCACGCCAATCCCGCTGTCGTGATGGGCGCGGTGGAAGGCGTCGATCAGTTGCTTGACCGTTTCGGGACGGAAGGCGTTGCGCCGTTCCGGCCGGTTGATTGTGATGCGGGCGATTCCTTCGCTGGTGTCGTAGAGGATGTCGGTGTATTCGTGGGCTTTTTGCCAGACGATTGCAGGTGCTTTCATGGTCCTAGCTGGGTTTTGAGTCGCCTGTGAGTATACCCGCTGCGTGGCGGGGTGAATTTGAGTTGCGTCGTGATTGGCTTTTGCGGTCGACTGGGCGAAATGGCAGAATTGCTCATCTTGGTTTTCGGGAGCTAACGTGCGAGAGCGTCGTCGATTCAACCGCTTCAATCTGCAGGGCAAAGTCTTCCTGCATTTGGCGGGGAAAAAAATCGAGGTCCCGGCAGCCGATATTTCGGTGACTGGCGTGGGAATTTTTTTGGATTCCGCTTTGTTCGGGACCAAGCCGACTGGCGAGGTTGGCAGTTGCCGTATCGAATCGCTAGATCTGGCGTGCACGATTGATGCCTACGTCAGCGTGATGCGAATACAGCGGCTGGGCAAGCATTATCTGATCGGTTTGCGTTTCGAATCGATTGCCGATGAGTATCTGCGGGTGATCCAGGCCTATCAGACCTTGTGTCGGATTCGTGAACGGCGGGCCGCCGCCTGAGTGGCCGGCCGGCCCGGAGCATTCCGGGCCGCGCTTGGCGGTGCTTCGGTGTCGAGCCGAAGCCTTTAGCGGAAGTACTCTCCGAGACCCGAGAAAATCGGGTGTTCGCCGCTGTGTCGGCAGACCTTCATCACATCTTCCAGCTTTTCTACCTGTTTGATCATTTGCGGCAGGCGGTTGTCTTCGTTCACCAGCAGCCAGATCCGGCTTTGTTCGCCTTCGGCCAGCGGCAGACAGAGGATGCCTTCGACGTTGTAGGCGCGGCGCGAAAACAGGCCGACCACGTGCGACATGACGCCGGCGTGGTTGTTAACGTCGATTTCCAGCACCGCGCGGGCCAGTGCAGTTTGTTCGTTCTGGTTGGTCGCATTCATTCTCAGACTCCAATCATGTCGCGGTTGGCGGCGCCGGGGGGCACCATCGGGTAAACCTTTTGCTCGGCGTCAATGCTGGCGTGGATCAGGCACGGGCCGGGGCGTTGCAGGGCGGCGCGCAAAGCGGCGCGTGGATCGGCTTCCTGGTCGAGGTCAACGGCGGCAATGCCCAGTCCTTCGGCCACCTTGATGAAGTTGGGCATGCTTTTGAATTGCGAGGCGAACAGCCGTTCACCGTAGAACAGGGTTTGCTGTTGGTGCACCAGCCCGAGGGTGGCGTTGTTCATCAGGATGATCTTGAGATTGACGTTTTCCTCGCCGGCGGTAACCAGTTCCTGGATATTCATCAGAATCGAGCCATCGCCGGTAAAGCAGACCACAGTGCGCTGCGGCTCGGCCAGTGCGGCGCCAATCGCTGCCGGAACACCAAAGCCCATGGTTCCCAGTCCGCCCGAGGTCAGCCACTGGCGCGGGCGGCGGAGCGGATAGGCCTGCGCGACCCACATCTGGTGCTGGCCCACATCGGTGGCAATACTGGCCTGGTCGTCGAGGGCTTCGGCTACTTCGCGGATCAGGCCAAAGTGCGACAGGGTCTGCTCCCGCTCCGGGAATTGCTGCGGATGCGCCTGCTTGAGTTGCTTGACACGGTCAACCCAGGTTGGCCGGGAATTTTCACTGACCAGTGGCAGCAGGCGCTCGAGGGCTTCGTGGACATCGGCGGCAATTCCGACGTGGGCGGTTTTGATCTTGTCGAGTTCAGCCGGGTCAATATCAATATGAATGATCCGGGCCTGCGGGCAGAAGGCTGCCACTTTTCCAGTGGCACGGTCGTCGAAACGGGCGCCGACGGCAATCAACAGGTCGCATTCGTCGAGTGCGAGGTTGCAGTACGGTGCGCCGTGCATGCCCAGCATGCCGAGCGACAAGGGGTGATCGACCGGCATGGCGCCGAGCGCCATCAAAGTCATCACGGTTGGTAGGCTGGCTTTCTCTGCCAAGGCGAGTGCTGCTTCGGCTGCGCCGCTGTGCACCACCCCGCCGCCCAGATAGAGCAGCGGACGCTTGGCGCTGTTGATCATTGCTGCGGCTTCCGAGATGGCCCAGGCATCTGCAGCCTCGGCAGCCTGGCTCTGGCCGGGAGTAGGCCACTTGCTGATTTCGATGGCCTGCATCTGGACATCTTTGGGGATGTCGACTAGGACCGGGCCGGGGCGGCCGGATAGGGCCAGTTCGAAGGCGCGTGGAATCACGGTGAGCAATTCCTCTGCTGAGGAGACCAGGAAGTTGTGTTTGGTGATCGGAATGCTCAGACCGTAGGTGTCAACTTCCTGAAAAGCGTCAGTGCCGATCATCGCCTTCGGTACCTGGCCGGTGATCGCCACCAGAGGAATCGAGTCCAGCTTGGCATCGGCAATGGCAGTGAGCAGATTGGTCGCGCCGGGCCCGGAGGATGCGAGGCAGACGCCGACCTGGCCGGTGGCGCGCGCCATCCCCTGAGCGATGAAGCCGGCGCCTTGTTCGTGACGGGCGAGAACGTGATGAATCACGGTCGACTGCCCGAGAGCATCATAAATCGGCAGGATCGCGCCGCCGGGGTAGCCGCTGACGATGCGGACGCCTTGGCGTTCAAGGAGGCGCACGGTCAGTTGGGCGCCGTTCAAGGTTTCACTCATGAAAATCTCCTGGGGTGGGTGCCGGTGGTTGTTGGCTGCTGGCGGGGCCCAAAAACAAAAACCCCGCCGGTTGCGCCGGCGGGGTTTCGAAATCTGGCTTCTAGCTGCTTTATCCGAACCGCGACGGCGCGTGCGTTACTACGCTTACGACTACACGTACGACGACCGGCAGCGCTACGGCGGCATGGGCAAAGGTACGGGCGGTGGCAGTCATCTGGGTTCGGTGGTGGCAACAAAAAATTGAAGCGTGACTATCGCCGAGAATGGCAATTAATTCAAGCGTATTGCCATCAGGGTTATTGTCATTTGAGATATCCCCAACTCTGCAAGCGATTGGCTGCGTACTGCGAAGCATTGCCCTGGCGCTCCTGGCGGAGATATTGCCCATAAAGATTGGCTGCTGCTTGCCGGTTGCCCAGTCCCTCTTGGGCGACACCCTTAAGAAAGGTGGTGCCAGGGTCGCCGGGGAGCAGGCGGTCAAACTGGTCGAAACGCTGATAGGCGCGCGCCGGATCGCGCTGCTCCAAAGCGAGTACCCCGGCCATCTTGTGTGCTTGTGCTTCCTGAGGATAAATCCGGCAGGCGTTTTCGGCGTAGCGCAGAGCCTCACTCCCTTGGCCGCGGGCCTGCAGGCATTGGGCCATGCGCAAATTCGCGGCGTAATCCTCGGGGCTGCGCCGCAGGGCAGACTGAAAGCTTTCTTGTGCCTGTTGCAGATTTTTTTTGGCCATCCGGCTTTCGCCCTGCTTGAGGTCGTCAATGGTTGGTTTCAGGCGCCGTAGCCCGGCGGTGTTGTCCATGAAGCGTTCTCTTTGCGGATTGCGCTTCTGGCTGTCGTAATACTGGGTGTCGGCCAGATGACGCGCCGTGTCGCGTCGTTCCCGACTCATCGGGTGGGTGGCGAACATGGTTTGCAGCAGCCCGGGTTCCGATTTTTCCTGCCGGATCAGCAATTCGTGCAATTGCACCATGCCGTGTGCCGGATATCCGGCGCGAACCATATATTCCTGACCTAGAGCGTCGGCCTCGCGCTCGTTGTCGCGCGAATAACTGGAAAGCAGGGCGCTGGCGCCTAGTTGGCTGCCCAGTGCAACCAGGCTACCCCAGCGGCTGTCGCTGGTGGCGATGTTGAGCCCGGCAACGGCCACCTGGGCGATCATCGATTGTCCTTGACGTTGTGCAGCGTGGCGGGCATTGACGTGCCCGGCCTCGTGGCCTAACAGGGCTGCCAACTGCGCCTCGTCGTCAAGCTCGACCAGAATGCCTCGGGTGATGCCCATGGCGCCGCCGGGGAATGTGTACGCATTCACGTAATTGGCGTTGAGGGCGCGAAACGAATAAGGCATTTGCGGGCGATGCGAAACGGTGGAAATGCGTTTGCCGACCTCGCCAAGGTAGCGGTGGAGTCCTCCATCCTGAACTGCGCCGAGATCCTGTGAGAACTGATGAGGAGAAACCTTGGCATCGGTGCGTCGTTCGTCCTCCTCGCTCATGCCAACCAGAATCGATTGGCCGGTGACGGGCGATGTGGCGCAACCGGAAAGCGTCACAACGGTGCTCGCACCGAATAG
The DNA here is from genome assembly GCF_041378895.1 of Dechloromonas sp. ZY10. Taxonomy (NCBI): domain Bacteria; kingdom Pseudomonadati; phylum Pseudomonadota; class Betaproteobacteria; order Rhodocyclales; family Azonexaceae; genus Dechloromonas; species Dechloromonas aquae. The sequence continues at coordinate 2,235,400 of NZ_CP144212.1, read as the reverse complement.
CCATAGCGCCTGTCGCCGAGTGACCCGGTTCCGTTCTAGGTGATCGGCAAGGGAAAGGAAAAAGCCCATGAGTCCTCCTGTGAGTTTCTGTGATTGTAAGCAACCAGGCCCGTGGCGTTAATCGAATGGGGTGAGATACGATTTTTTCGTCAAAGGTATTGACGTATTTTTAAAGTTGAGTAGAATGCGCACCTCTTCGACGCGACGGGGATTCGGAAACGAGTCAGGAAGCGAAGCGGCGAAGAGTGAAGCGGTTTTTTAGGTATTGTTTTTCGGTGGTTTCGAAAAAGAAATTTTAAAAAAGTGCTTGACGAGAAGTGAGGAGTTGTTCATAATCTCGCTTCTCTGCTGCAGACGACGAGTTGTTTGAAACGACGAGTTGGCGCGGTAGTGATCTTTAACAATTTGGACAACCGATAGGTGTGGGTGTCTTGATGCGAAAGCGAGCAATCGCAAATAGTATTAAGGCAAATACACCGAGTAATAGGTAGAGAAATCTACCGTCAGTGAATTTGCGAGTTTGTTGGATTGAACTGAAGAGTTTGATCCTGGCTCAGATTGAACGCTGGCGGCATGCCTTACACATGCAAGTCGAACGGCAGCGGACCTTCGGGTGCCGGCGAGTGGCGAACGGGTGAGTAAAGTATCGGAACGTACCTTTCAGTGGGGGATAACGTAGCGAAAGTTACGCTAATACCGCATATTCTCTGAGGAGGAAAGCAGGGGACCTTCGGGCCTTGCGCTGATAGAGCGGCCGATATCAGATTAGCTAGTTGGTGGGGTAAAGGCCTACCAAGGCGACGATCTGTAGCGGGTCTGAGAGGATGATCCGCCACACTGGGACTGAGACACGGCCCAGACTCCTACGGGAGGCAGCAGTGGGGAATTTTGGACAATGGGCGAAAGCCTGATCCAGCCATGCCGCGTGAGTGAAGAAGGCCTTCGGGTTGTAAAGCTCTTTCGGCCGGGAAGAAATCGTGTGGGCTAATACCCTACATGGATGACGGTACCGGAATAAGAAGCACCGGCTAACTACGTGCCAGCAGCCGCGGTAATACGTAGGGTGCGAGCGTTAATCGGAATTACTGGGCGTAAAGCGTGCGCAGGCGGTTTGGTAAGACAGGCGTGAAATCCCCGGGCTCAACCTGGGAACTGCGCTTGTGACTGCCTCACTAGAGTACGGCAGAGGGGGGTGGAATTCCACGTGTAGCAGTGAAATGCGTAGAGATGTGGAGGAACACCGATGGCGAAGGCAGCCCCCTGGGCCGATACTGACGCTCATGCACGAAAGCGTGGGTAGCAAACAGGATTAGATACCCTGGTAGTCCACGCCCTAAACGATGTCAACTAGTTGTTGGGGGGGTAAAACCCTTTAGTAACGTAGCTAACGCGTGAAGTTGACCGCCTGGGGAGTACGGCCGCAAGGTTAAAACTCAAAGGAATTGACGGGGACCCGCACAAGCGGTGGATGATGTGGATTAATTCGATGCAACGCGAAAAACCTTACCTACCCTTGACATGTTCAGAAGCCTGAAGAGATTTGGGTGTGCCCGAAAGGGAACTGGAACACAGGTGCTGCATGGCTGTCGTCAGCTCGTGTCGTGAGATGTTGGGTTAAGTCCCGCAACGAGCGCAACCCTTGTCGTTAATTGCCATCATTAAGTTGGGCACTTTAGCGAGACTGCCGGTGACAAACCGGAGGAAGGTGGGGATGACGTCAAGTCCTCATGGCCCTTATGGGTAGGGCTTCACACGTCATACAATGGTCGGTACAGAGGGTTGCCAAGCCGCGAGGTGGAGCCAATCCCAGAAAGCCGATCGTAGTCCGGATTGGAGGCTGCAACTCGCCTCCATGAAGTCGGAATCGCTAGTAATCGCGGATCAGCATGTCGCGGTGAATACGTTCCCGGGTCTTGTACACACCGCCCGTCACACCATGGGAGTGGGTTCTGCCAGAAGTAGGTAGCCTAACCGCAAGGGGGGCGCTTACCACGGCAGGGTTCATGACTGGGGTGAAGTCGTAACAAGGTAGCCGTAGGGGAACCTGCGGCTGGATCACCTCCTTTCTAGAGAAAAGCATCCTGGCACCCACAACCTATCGGTTGTTCATAGAAGTAGCAAACAGACGGAGGGTCTGTAGCTCAGTCGGTTAGAGCACCGTCTTGATAAGGCGGGGGTCGTTGGTTCGATTCCAACCAGACCCACCAAACGTCTATCAGATAAACATGAATACGTGTTTAACGGGGGATTAGCTCAGCTGGGAGAGCACCTGCTTTGCAAGCAGGGGGTCGTCGGTTCGATCCCGTCATCCTCCACCAAAACCTAAAGATAAGCATGGGTTGTTTATCTTTAGCGTTTGGTAAAACAAATTGCTACTGTTCTTTAACAAATTGGAAGAAGGTTGTAAGCGCTTTGATGAGAAGCGACTTACACAGTGATTGCATCTGTTTCTGGCTTACAGCTAGGTCAGAAACGGCACAAAGTTTATTGAGTTGCCTGTAACCGTCTCGCAAGAGACATCAAGGTTATAGGATCAAGCGACTAAGTGCATGTGGTGGATGCCTTGGCGATCACAGGCGATGAAGGACGTGCAAGCCTGCGAAAAGCACGGGGGAGTTGGCAACGAAGCATTGATCCCGTGATGTCCGAATGGGGAAACCCACCCGCAAGGGTATCGCTTACTGAATACATAGGTAAGCGAGGCGAACCCGGTGAACTGAAACATCTAAGTAGCCGGAGGAAAAGAAATCAACCGAGATTCCCTAAGTAGTGGCGAGCGAACAGGGAAGAGCCTGACAGTGATAGCAGGAGTGTTAGCAGAACGGAATGGAAAGTCCGGCCGTAGTGGGTGATAGCCCCGTATGCGAAAACACACCTGTGGTACTAAGCTGGAGAAAAGTAGGGCGGGGCACGTGAAACCTTGTCTGAACATGGGGGGACCATCCTCCAAGGCTAAATACTCGTGATCGACCGATAGCGAACTAGTACCGTGAGGGAAAGGCGAAAAGAACCCCGGGAGGGGAGTGAAATAGAACCTGAAACCGCATGCATACAAACAGTGGGAGCCTCCTTGTGGGGTGACTGCGTACCTTTTGTATAATGGGTCAGCGACTTACGTTCAGTTGCGAGCTTAACCGAATAGGGGAGGCGTAGCGAAAGCGAGTCTGATAAGGGCGTTTAGTAGCTGGGCGTAGACCCGAAACCGGATGATCTATCCATGGCCAGGATGAAGGTTGGGTAACACCAACTGGAGGTCCGAACCCACTAGTGTTGAAAAACTAGGGGATGAGCTGTGGATAGGGGTGAAAGGCTAAACAAATCCGGAAATAGCTGGTTCTCCCCGAAAACTATTTAGGTAGTGCGTCTTGTATCACTTCCGGGGGTAAAGCACTGTTATGGCTAGGGGGTCATTGCGACTTACCAAACCATGGCAAACTCTGAATACCGGAAAGTGCGAGCAAGGCAGACAGACAGTGGGTGCTAACGTCCATTGTCAAGAGGGAAACAACCCAGACCGCCAGCTAAGGTCCCTAAGACACAGTTAAGTGGGAAACGAGGTGGGAAGGCATAGACAGCTAGGAGGTTGGCTTAGAAGCAGCCACCCTTTAAAGAAAGCGTAATAGCTCACTAGTCGAGTCGTCCTGCGCGGAAGATGTAACGGGGCTCAAACTGTGCACCGAAGCTGCGGATATCGAAAGATATGGTAGGGGAGCGTTCTGTAGGTCTGTGAAGGTGTCTTGTAAAGGATGCTGGAGATATCAGAAGTGCGAATGCTGACATGAGTAGCGATAAAGCGGGTGAAAGGCCCGCTCGCCGAAAGCCCAAGGTTTCCTACGCAACGTTCATCGGCGTAGGGTGAGTCGGCCCCTAAGGCGAGGCTGAAAAGCGTAGTCGATGGGAAACAGGTTAATATTCCTGTACCGGTTCTAGATGCGATGTGGGGACGGAGAAGGTTAGGTCAGCCATCTGTTGGAATAGGTGGTTTAAGCGTGTAGGAGTGTCCCGTAGGCAAATCCGCGGGAATTATCTGAGGCGTGATGACGAGGTGCTACGGCACTGAAGTGATTGATACCAAGCTTCCAGGAAAAGCCACTAAGCTTCAGTCTAGAAACGACCGTACCGCAAACCGACACAGGTGGGCAGGATGAGAATTCTAAGGCGCTTGAGAGAACTCAGGAGAAGGAACTCGGCAAATTGACACCGTAACTTCGGGAGAAGGTGTGCCCTAGTAGTGTGATAGCCCTGCGGCTGGAGCACGAATGGGTTGCAGTGAAATGGTGGCTGCGACTGTTTAATAAAAACACAGCACTCTGCAAACACGAAAGTGGACGTATAGGGTGTGACGCCTGCCCGGTGCCGGAAGGTTAAGTGATGGGGTGCAAGCCCTTGATCGAAGCCCCGGTAAACGGCGGCCGTAACTATAACGGTCCTAAGGTAGCGAAATTCCTTGTCGGGTAAGTTCCGACCTGCACGAATGGCGTAACGATGGCCACACTGTCTCCTCCTGAGACTCAGCGAAGTTGAAATGTTTGTGAAGATGCAATCTCCCCGCGGCAAGACGGAAAGACCCCATGAACCTTTACTGTAGCTTTGCATTGGACTTTGAATCGGTCTGTGTAGGATAGGTGGGAGACTGTGAAACCGGGACGCTAGTCTCGGTGGAGTCGTCCTTGAAATACCACCCTGATTTATTTGAGGTTCTAACCTACGCCAGTGAATCCTGGCGGGGGACCGTGCATGGTAGGCAGTTTGACTGGGGCGGTCTCCTCCCAAAAGGTAACGGAGGAGTACGAAGGTACGCTTAGGGCGGTCGGACATCGCCCATAAAGTGCAATGGCAAAAGCGTGCTTGACTGCGAGACCCACAAGTCGAGCAGGTGCGAAAGCAGGTCATAGTGATCCGGTGGTTCTGTATGGAAGGGCCATCGCTCAACGGATAAAAGGTACTCTGGGGATAACAGGCTGATACCGCCCAAGAGTTCATATCGACGGCGGTGTTTGGCACCTCGATGTCGGCTCATCTCATCCTGGGGCTGTAGCCGGTCCCAAGGGTATGGCTGTTCGCCATTTAAAGAGGTACGTGAGCTGGGTTTAAAACGTCGTGAGACAGTTTGGTCCCTATCTGCCGTGGGCGCTGGAAATTTGAAGGGGGCTGCTCCTAGTACGAGAGGACCGGAGTGGACATTCCTCTGGTGTACCGGTTATGACGCCAGTCGTATCGCCGGGTAGCTATGAATGGAAGAGATAAACGCTGAAAGCATCTAAGCGTGAAACTCGCCTTAAGATGAGATTTCCCGGAGTCTTGAACTCCCTAAAGGGTCGTCGAAGACCACGACGTTGATAGGCTGGGTGTGGAAGCGCAGTAATGCGTTAAGCTAACCAGTACTAATTGCCCGTGCGGCTTGATCCTATAACCTTGATAATGCACGCAACACAATAAACGCAATCACTAATACCTTCTTCCAATACACCGAATAGCAACATTCGGAATACAACCAGTTTCCGTCTGGCGGCAATAGCCTTCTGGTACCACCCCTTCCCTTCCCGAACAGGACCGTGAAACAGATGAGCGCCAATGATAGTGAGCACCTCGCTCGCGAAAGTAGGTCACCGCCAGACATCCCATTCAGAACCCCTCCTACACAACCGTAGCGAGGGGTTCTTCGCTTTATGGCACGCTGAAATACTCCTTTAGCCAGCTTGTGTCCTGTCGTGGACTGCTCGCCGAGGCCTTTCTCTCGGGTTGGTTGCGCAAAATTTCTCCGATAAAAAATCACCTAGCCGCTTGAAATTGCTTCTCCTGCCCTTATATCGGTCTCTGTCCTTTTGAACGTACCGATTGGGAGTTTCAAGCATGTCCGAATCCGCGACCGCAAACCGCGAAACCCTGGGTTTCCAGGCTGAAGTCAAACAGCTTTTGCATTTGATGATTCACTCCTTGTACAGCAACAAGGAGATTTTCCTGCGCGAACTGGTTTCCAATGCTTCCGATGCCTGCGACAAGCTGCGCTTTGAGGCACTGAATAACGCCGCCTTGTATGGCGATGATTCGGAGCTGAAAATCCGTGTCAGCTTTGACAAGGAAGCGCGCACCGTGACCATTTCGGATAATGGTATCGGCCTTTCGCGCGAGGAGGCGATTGTGCATCTGGGGACCATCGCCAAGTCGGGTACTCGCGAATTCTTTTCCGCGTTGACCGGTGATCAAGCCAAGGATGCCCACCTGATCGGCCAGTTTGGCGTCGGCTTTTATTCGTCGTTTATTGTTGCCGACAAGGTGACGGTGATTTCCCGCCGTGCGGGGGTCGATGCAACGCAGGCAGTGAAGTGGGAATCGGCCGGCGAGGGCGACTATTCGGTTGAGGTGGTCGAAAAGGCTGGGCGTGGCACGGACGTAATCCTGCACCTGCGTGAAGGTGAGGATGAATTCCTTGGTGGCTGGAAGCTGAAGTCCATCATTCGCAAATACTCCGATCACATCACTTTGCCGATCGTGATGCAGAAGGAAGAGTGGAAGGACGGCGAACAGGTGCCGACCGACGAGGTGGAAACGGTCAACCAGGCCAATGCCCTGTGGGCGCGGAGCAAATCTGAGATCAGCGAAGAGCAGTACAAGGAGTTTTACAAGCACGTCGCCCACGATTTTGACGACCCGTTGTCCTGGGTGCATGCCCGTGTTGAAGGCAAGCAGGAATATACCCAGTTGCTCTACGTGCCGGCGCGTGCGCCGTTCGACATGTGGGATCGCAATGCTCGCCACGGCGTCAAGCTCTATGTCCGTCGCGTCTTCATCATGGATGATGCCGAGCAACTGATGCCGCAATACCTGCGCTTTGTGCGCGGAGTGGTTGATAGCAGCGATCTGCCGCTGAATGTCTCGCGCGAGATTCTGCAGCAGAGCAAGGATATCGATGCCATCCGCCACGGTTGCACACGCAAGGTGCTGAGCATGCTTGAGGACATGGCCGGCAGCGACAAGGAAAAATACGCCAAGTTCTGGGATGCCTTCGGTGCCGTGCTCAAGGAGGGGGTCGGCGAAGACCATGCCAATAAGGAAAAGATCGCCGGCCTGCTGCGTTTTGCCTCGACCCACGGCGATGGCGAACAGCAGACCGTATCGCTGGCTGATTACATCGCTCGGATGAAGGATGGTCAGGAAAAGATTTACTACGTTACCGCCGACTCCTTCAATGCGGCGAGGAATAGCCCGCACCTTGAAATCTTCAAGAAGAAGGGGATCGAGGTATTGCTGCTTTCCGATCGCGTCGACGAATGGGTGGTCGGTCACCTGACCGAGTTTGAAGGCAAGGCACTGCAGTCCGTCGCCAAGGGCGGCCTTGATCTCGGCAAGCTTGAGGATGAGGCCGAGAAGCAGGAAGCCGAAAAGGCTGCCGACGAATACAAGGAGCTGTTGGAGAAGGTCAAAGCCGCGCTGGATGAGAAGATCAAGGACGTGCGCGTCACCCATCGCCTGACCGACTCGCCGTCCTGCCTGGTATCCGACGAATACGACCCGTCCGGCAACCTGGCACGGATGCTCAAGGCCGCCGGGCAGAAGGTGCCCAACGCCAAGCCGATCCTCGAAATCAACCCCAATCATCCGGCGGTGCAGCGTTTGAAGTACGAGGAAAGCCGTTTCGACGATTGGGCAGCCCTGCTGTTCGAACAGGCGACGCTGGCCGAAGGCGGCCAACTCGACGATCCGGCCGGCTTCGTGCGGCGTATCAACGATCTGATGCTGGCCTTGTCCGGCAAATAAGCGGTTTTTCGCCGCGCAACGAAAATGGGGCCGCGTGCCCCATTTTTTCTGGAGTCTGCCGATGCAAGCCGAAGACCTGCAACGCCTTGTGATCTACCCGATGCCTTATGGCAAGTACCAGGGCCGGATGCTTGCCGATCTGCCGGGGCATTACCTTGGTTGGTTTGCCCGGGAAGGATTCCCTCGGGGTGAGTTGGGCCGCTTGCTGGCTCTGATGTACGAAATCGACCACAACAATCTCCGCGATCTGCTGCTTCCTTTGCGTCGGCGTAGCGAAACCTGATAGCGGTGAAGACTGCCAACCTCTCCAGTGACAGGCCGCAGCAAATTGAATTCGGCCAAGCTCAACGAATTTGATCCGGTTTTACGGTCGACCGTAAAAAATGGTAAAAATCCCGTAGGGAATCGGCTCTAAATGCGCCGGCGAGGCCAGTAGGAGACCTTTCGCGCTATAGTCCGGGGATGAAAGAACAATCCGTTTCCGAGCACAAGCTGAGCCTTTCCGAGTTGCTCAACTGGCTGGTTGCCGACCGCCTGGTCAGCCGTGAGGATGCCGATGCCCTGGCGGTGGAGCGGCGCTTGCACGGGGCCAAGGCGCATCCGCTGGTGGTAATTGCCGACCGCAAATGGCGCGATCCGCGCGCACCCGGGCGCATCCTTGCGCTGGAGCCACTGACCGAGTGGCTGGCAGCACGTTGCGGTCTAGACTATTTGCATATCGATCCGCTCAAGATCGACTTCACCGGTGTGGCCGATGTGATGTCGAGCGCCTATGCTGCGCGCTTTGGCATCCTGCCGGTGCAGGTGACCACGCGCGAAGTGGTGGTGGCAACGGCTGAACCTTTTATCCGCGAGTGGGTGAACGAACTGCAGCCCATCCTGCGCAAGGAAATCCGGCGGGTGCTGGCTAGTCCCGAAGATATTTCGCGTTACCTGGTCGAGTTTTACTCACTGGCCAAGTCGGTCAAAAAGGCTTCAGCTCGCGGTGACACGGCGTCGGGCTTGTCAAGCTTCGAGCAATTGGTCGAACTCGGACGCGGCAATCGGCAACTCGATGCCAACGACCAGCATATCGTCCACATTGTCGATTGGTTATGGCAATACGCTTTCGATCAGAAGGCATCCGACATTCATGTCGAACCGCGCCGCGATCTCGGGATCGTGCGCTTTCGCATCGATGGCGTGCTGCATCAGGTCTACCAGATTCCGATGGGGGTGATGGCGGCGATGACCAGCCGGATCAAGTTGCTCGGGCGAATGGACGTGATCGAGAAGCGGCGGCCGCAGGATGGTCGGATCAAGACCCGGACCCCGTCGGGGCAGGAGGTTGAACTGCGCTTGTCTACCTTGCCGACCGCCTTCGGCGAAAAACTGGTGATGCGGATTTTTGATCCCGAGGTGCTCGTCCGCGATTTCCGCTCGCTCGGTTTTTCCGACGACGACCAGGCGCGCTGGCAGCAGATGACCCAGGCACCGCACGGGATCGTGCTGGTCACCGGGCCGACCGGTTCGGGCAAGACGACGACGCTGTACACCACCTTGAAGCAGTTGGCGACGCCGGAGGTCAATGTATGCACCATCGAAGATCCGATCGAGATGATTGAGCCGGCGTTCAACCAGATGCAGGTTCAGGGGGCCATCGACATCGGTTTTGCCGACGGGGTGCGGGCGCTGATGCGGCAGGATCCGGACATCATTATGATCGGCGAGATCCGCGATCTGGAAACTGCCGAGATGGCGATTCAGGCGGCGCTCACCGGGCATCTGGTGTTATCGACGCTGCACACCAACGATGCTCCCAGCGCGATTACCCGCCTGCTCGATCTCGGGGTCCCGGCCTATCTGATCAACTCGACCCTGCTCGGGATCATGGCTCAGCGGCTGGTGCGCACGCTGTGCCCGCATTGCAAAAAATCGGCCCCGACCAGCGATGAACAGCAGGCTGCCTGGCAGGCTCTGGTTGCCCCCTGGAAGTCGGCGGTACCGGCGCAACTATGGCAGCCGGTCGGTTGCCTGGAGTGCAGGATGACCGGCTACAGTGGCCGGGTCGGACTTTATGAAATCCTGCTCAATAGTCCCGAGGTGCGTAAACTGCTCAAACCCGGTGCTGATCATGTGAAAGTGCGCGAGCAGGCTTGCCGCGAAGGCATGCGGTTACTGCGTATTTCTGGCGCAATGAAGGTGGCGCAAGGGCTGACTTCGCTCGATGAGGTGATCAAGGTTGCGCCACCGGCCGACGAGGTCTGAGCTTACTTACTGCCCGGGGGGGAAGGTCTTAGTATTTACTGCTCAGGCCCGGTTGACCGTAAAAAGGCGGAACCCGTCCGACCAAGGCTTCGAGCAGGATCAGTTCGGCATCGCCATGGTTCTGCACCGATGCCGGAACCGCTGCCTTGTCACCATTGGCCAGCAGGTACAGCGGCCGGTCGTGATGAAAGGTCTGGATCGTTTCGCGCTGTTCCGGGCGGTGGTGGCTGACGATGTCGGCCACGCCATAGCAAAGACAGAAATAGACCCGCTCCGGCTCGGCTTCGATATAGCAGCCGGTGCCGCGAATGCCGATAGTCGCGGTCGAGGTTTCCAGCGATTTGTCGCCTTTGCCGAAAACCGACAACAGTTTGCCGTGCAGGATACGCAAGCCGGCTTTCAGGCCATCGCCATTGAGCGTCACTTGCGAGTTGTCGCGCTGCAGCCAGGCGTCGTTGCCGACAATGTAGATGGCTTCGCCGCCCGCCCCGGTGGTGATTGTGTCACCCGCCTTGATCGGCATGCCTGCCGTTGCCGGTTGTCCATTGACACGAACTTCGCCGCGCACCCGGTGCAGGCCCGGTGGTGGCAGCTTGCTGCCGGCACTCCAGGCCGGCAGTACGGCATGGGCGGCGAGGGCCGCGCTGGCTTGCAGGATACGGCGACGTTGCATGGCGGACTCCTTGGCGTGACCCCGGGGGGCTGGTGAAAAATCCCGATTTTCACGGTCGACCGTGAAAAACGCAAAAAATCGTGGCTTTCCGTCAGAACAGGCTGCTGGCCTTGCGTTTGACCGCATCGACATAGGCCAGCGCATCCATCGCCGTGCCTTGGCGTTGAGCTTGCCAGATGGTTTCGCCCAGGCATTCGAGCAGGATGTGCTCGGCCGCGTGCGGGTCCATTCGCGTGCGCAGGCTGTCGAATGCGGCACGAATCCCCGGTGGCTGGTCGATGCTGACCTGTTCGTGGATGGCCAGATGCAGCGAAAGATGCAGGAAGGGATTCATCTGCCCCGTTTCCGGCGTCCAGTCCTGCTCCAGCGCCTGTTCCGGGTTGCTCAGCAAGGCGTGGTATTCAGGGTGGCGGGCCGCCAGATCGGCCGCAGTCACTTCGGCGCCAACCAGCGGCAGGCGCTGGCAGTGTTTGTTCCAGGCATCGCAAAAAAAGCGGCGGACCTGATCGCGGGAGGGATTGAACATGTTGGACTTCCTGAGGCGGGCGTTCGGTCAGACCGTCTTGCCCTTGAATTTGCAGAGATCGACGACGATGCAGCGGGCGCATTCGGGCTTGCGCGCCTTGCACACGTAACGCCCGTGCAGGATCAGCCAGTGGTGTGCATCCTTGGCATAGTGCGCAGGGGTCGCCTTGAGCAGCTTCTTTTCCACGTCGAGCACGGTTTTTCCCGGCGCCAGGCCGGTCCGGTTGCCGAGGCGGAAAATATGGGTATCGACGGCGATGGTCGGCTGGCCGAAGGCGGTGTTGAGCACCACGTTGGCAGTTTTGCGGCCGACCCCGGGCAGGGCTTCGAGCGCGTCGCGCTCTGCCGGCACCTCGCCGCCGTGGCGTTCGAGCAATTGGCGGCAGGTAGCGATCACGTTTTTCGCCTTGGTCCGGTAGAGGCCGATGGTCTTGATGTATTCGGCGAGGCCTTCTTCACCGAGAGCCAGCATCTTTTCCGCTGTCGGCGCTACGGGGAAAAGCCTGGCTGTCGCCTTATTCACGCCGACATCGGTGGCTTGCGCCGAGAGAATCACCGCGATCAATAGCTGGAATGGGGTGGCATAGTCGAGTTCGGTCGTCGGTGCCGGGTTGGCGGCTTGCAAACGGGCGAAAAAGGTTTCGATCTCGGAACGGCGCACGATATTTAAGCTTGATATTACTAAAGTAATATACGATAGTAGTGACACTGCATTTTACCCGACCTCGCGCAGGCTGACGGTCTGCTCCCAAGAATATGCATGCCCATATCGATCCCGCCCAGCTGGTGGCTGGCAATCCGGTTCCTACCATTGTCGTCGATGCGAATCATCGCGTGACGCATTGGAATCGCGCCTGTGCTGTATTGACCGGGGTTTCCTCCGCGGAAATGATCGGCACTCGGGAGCAGTGGCGGGCGTTTTATCCGACTCCACGCCCGATTCTTGCCGATCTGATCATCGACGGCGCCCTGGACGGCGAGGTTGCTCAGTTCTATCAGGGCAAGTACCGGCGCTCGGCTTTGATCGCCGGTGCTTACGAGGCGGAGGATTTTTTCCCGAATTTTGGCGAACACGGGCGCTGGCTGTATTTCACTGCTGCGCCGGTCAGGGACGCGGAAGGGCAGATCGTTGGCGCGATCGAGACCCTGCAGGATGTGACCGAGCGGCGCCAGGCCGAGGCAGCCTTGCGCGACAGCGAGGCCTACCTGCAGCAAGTGGTTGATGGCTTGTCGGTGGCGACGCTGGTGATCAATGCCGAGCACCGGATCACTCACTGGAATCGCGCGCTTGAGGTGATGAGCGGGATTCCGGCCAGCGAGGCGCTCGGTACCTGCAATCAGTGGAAGAGTTTTTACCCGGCAGCTCGCCCGATCATGGCCGATCTGGTCCTCGATGGGGCGATGGAAAACCTGGTTGACCGCTTTTACCACGGGCGCTTCCGGCGCTCCCGGCTGGTCGATGGCGGCTATGAGGCCGAGGATTTCTTTCCCCACCTGGGCAGCGACGGGCGCTGGCTCTACTTTACGGCGGCTCCGGTGCGGAATGCGCGGGGAGAAGTGGTCGGGGCGATTGAGACCCTGCAGGATGTGACTGAGCGGCGGCGGGCCGAAGAGGCTTTGCGCGAGAGCGAAGAACGTTACCGTCTGCTTAGCCTGACCGATTCGTTGACCGGCCTCTTCAATTCGCGGCACCTGCGCGAACGTTTGCAGGTCGAGGTCGAGCGCGCGCAACGCTATCAACGGCCGCTCGCGTTGCTGGTTCTCGATTGCGACAATTTCAAGCGGATCAACGATACCCACGGCCACCTTGAAGGTGACAAGGTACTGCAGCAACTGGCCAGGATCATCTCCGGAGGGATGCGGCGAACCGATAGCGGCTATCGCTATGGCGGTGAGGAGTTTGTTGTGTTGTTACCGGAAACCGACCTGGCCGCAGCAGTACAACTTGCCGAACGCCTGCGCGAACAATTCGCTGCCGCCACCGTGACGACGGAAACGGCGGCCGAATTACGTTGTACGGTCAGTATTGGGGTCGCCGAACTGAATGCGGGCGAGTCCGGCGAGGATTTGGTGCGCTGTGCCGATGAAGCCTGCTATGCCGCCAAAGGGCGGGGCAAGAACTGCGTCGTGGCAGCCTGAGACAGTCGCAGGCCGGGCTCAGGCAGTCGGGTGGCAACCACCGGAGGTGACCGGCGGTGGGGCTTGCAGTTTGGCGCGTTCGGCCGCGCGCGCATCCAGCCAGTTTTTCCAGGCAATCATGCAGCCCAGCAGGATGAAGGCTCCGGGGGGCAGCAACGCCAGCAGGAAGCCCGGGTAGCTCTCCGGCAACAACTGGATCGGCGACAGACCGGGAAAAACCATGTCGATACCGCCGAGCAGCGTGCCACTACCCAGCAATTCACGCATGCCGCCGAGCAGGGCCAGGGTCCACAGCATCCCGACACCCATGAACACGCCGTCGAACATCGAGTGCAGCGGGGGGTTCTTGGCTGCAAAGGCCTCGACGCGGGCAAGCACGATGCAGTTGGTGACGATCAGCGGGATGAAGATCCCGAGCACCAGATACAGTTCGTGCAGATTGGCGTTGAACAGCAGGTCGACGACGGTGACCAAGGCCGCGACGATCAGGATGAAGACCGGAATCCGGATTTCGTGCGGGATCAGGTTGCGTAGCGAGGCCACCGCAACGTTGGAGAGCGCCATCACCAGAATCGTCGCCAGCGACAACATGATGCCGTTGACTGCGTTGGTGGTCACCGCCAGTAGCGGGCAAAGGCCAAGAATCTGGGCAATCGAGGTGTTTTGTTTCCAGATGCCGTTACCGGCAATGGTCTTTAGTTCTTCGCGGCTGATCATGGGTTTGCTCCGGCAAAGAGTTGGGCGCCATTCTTTTCCGCCCACTGGACAGCTTTGTGTACTGCCTTGCTGACTGCGCGCGGAGTCACGGTAGCGCCGGCGTAATAGTCGATCCGCCCGCCGTCCTTTTTGACCCTCCAGTCGCGCTCGCTGACTTCAGCCAAGCTCATGCCGGCGAACTGGGTGATCCACGGCCGGGCCTTGTTCTTGTCTTTCTTGACCTCGATGTAGTCGCCCAGGCCCGGGGTTTCCTTGTGCTGCGTCACGCGCACACCGGCAACGGCACCGTTGTTGCGTACCGCGACGATCAGCCGGATCTTCCCAGCGTAGCCATCCGGGGCGACGGTTTCGAAGATCAGCGCAACCGGGGTATTGCCCTGGCGGGCACGATACACGGTCGACGCTTCGCTGAGCCCCAATTCAGGTGTGGGTGGCAGGTTGACCGTGTCGCTCAACAAGGCATTGTCGTATTCGCCGCGCGGGAGCACTTCGTCGATCAGCTTCATTTTTTCCTCGATCGCCGAGGCTTCGATGGCCGGCTTGGTCCACAAGTAGGCCCCCGAGAGCAGGCCGGTAAAAATGATGACGAAGACGAAAAGAATCGCGGCAGTGCGCGTTGCCATGCCGGTGGCAGTGATTTCGCGGGCGGCGTTCATGACTTGTCCTTCATCCCGAAGATCGCTGGCTGGGTGAGCAGGTCAATCACCGGCGCGCACAAATTCATCAGTAGCACGGCAAAGGCGATCCCGTCCGGGTAACCGCCAAAGACGCGGATCAGATAGGCGAGAATGCCGGCGCCGGCACCGAAGATCAGCTTGCCGCGCGGCGTCGTGCAGCCAGAAACCGGGTCGGTGGCGATGAAGAAGGCGCCAAGCATGGCACCGCCGGAAAACAGATGGAACAAGGGGCTGGCGAACTGGGCCGGGTTGTACAGCCAGAGTGCTGCGGCCAGCGAGCCCAGGCCGACAATGAAGGCGGTCGGCACGTGCCAGGTGATGATCCCGCGCCAGCACAGCCAGAGGCCGCCGAGCAGGTAGGCGCCGGTGATCAGTTCCCAGCCCCGGCCGGCGAACTGGCCGTAGATTTCCTGATTGGCGAGCAATTGTGCGACATCGACGTTCTCGCCAAGCTTTAGCCCCGTCTTCAGCGTGTCGAGGGGGGTCGCACCAGACAGTGCATCAATCCGTGGGGCCAGGCCGAAAACAACCTGCAGTTGTTCGCCGAAGGACAGATGCAGGCCCAGGGCAGGCCATTGCGACATCAAGGCCGGGAAGGAGACGATGCAGACGGCGAAGGCGACCATCGCCGGGTTGAATGGATTCTGGCCGAGGCCGCCGTAGAGATGCTTGGCGATGATCACCGCGAACGCAGTGCCGACCACGATCAGCCACCAGGGCGCGAGCGGTGGAAAGGTCAGCGCGATCAGCCAGGCGGTGACCAGGGCCGACCCGTCGCCGAGGAACAGTCCGAGCGGCTTGTGCATCAGCTTCAGCATCAGCGCCTCGGCGGCC
This sequence comes from Dechloromonas sp. ZY10, assembly GCF_041378895.1. Classification (NCBI taxonomy): domain Bacteria; kingdom Pseudomonadati; phylum Pseudomonadota; class Betaproteobacteria; order Rhodocyclales; family Azonexaceae; genus Dechloromonas; species Dechloromonas aquae. The sequence goes on along the minus strand of NZ_CP144212.1, from coordinate 2,219,830 downwards.
AGGGCGCTGGCACTCGCCAGCAGCAACTGGATCAGGATCGCCGGACCAAGCAGCCAGGCGTAGAGGGCGATACCTGGCAGCAGTGCCAGGCAGACTTGCGTCATCACCTTGCTGACGCTGGCGTCCTTCAGGAGGTAGGGAGCGGGGGCAAACACGGTGTCAGAGTCCAGAAGGCAATAGTTAGGCGCCGGATGCCGGCGGTTCGGACGCGGCGGTCGCAGGCTGGCCGGCCTGACGGCGGGCCTCGATCTCGGCGACTTCCTTTTGCTGCTCCGGCGTCAGGGCTTCGGTATTTTTCGGTTGGGCGGCTTCGCGCTGGGCCTTGGCGCGCGCCATGGCCGCAGCGATCGCAGCCTTTTTCGGGTCGATTTCGCTGTCGACCGTAGATGCCGGTGCACTGGTGCCCGTGTCGGCCCCACCGGCTTCGGCGGCAGCTGCAGCGGCAGCCTCCGCAGCCTTTTTGGCGGCTTGGGCGGCAGCGGCCTTGGCCAGCTTCTCGGCCTTCTCGGCTTTTTCGCGCTCTTCACGGAACTGCTTGAATTCGAAACGATCCTTGGCTGTATCGGCGGCCTTTTTCTCGCGTTCCCGAGCCCAGATTTCGCTCTTGGCGAAGCGGAAATACTGCACCAGCGGAATCCGCGATGGGCAGACGAAGGAGCAGCAGCCACATTCGATGCAATCGAAAATGTGGAACTCCTGAGTCTTGCCGAAGTTTTTCGAGCGCGCGTGCCAGTACATCTCGAACGGCTGCAATTCGTGCGGGCAGGCCTGGGCACACGAGCCGCAGCGGATGCACGGCATCTCCGGCGCCTTGGGCGGGAACAGCTTGGGTGAGTGGGCGATCAGGCAGTTGGTGGCCTTGACCACCGGCACCGTGGTGTCGGGGACCAGGAAACCCATCATCGGGCCCCCCATCACGATCCCGTCGGTGTCGGCTTGCGGGCCGGCCAGTGCCAGCAGTTCGTCCATTGGCGTGCCGATCAGGACTTCGTAGTTGCGCGGCGTGTCGACGTTGCCGGTGACCGTGACCAGGCGTGAAATGACCGGCTCACCGTGGGCAATCGCTCGCCAAGCAGTGTAGGCGGTAGCGACGTTGAAGCACTGCACGCCGAGGTCGGTCGAGCGCTTCGATGCCGGAACTTCCTTGCTAGTGAGGACGCGGATCAACTGCTTGGCACCGCCCGCCGGGTAGCGGGTCGGCACTGCGATTACCGCGAAGTCTTCGCCCACGGCGGCAACCGCCGCCTGCATGGCAGCGATGGCTTCCGGCTTGTTGTCCTCGATCCCGATCAGCACTTTTTGCGGTTGCAGCAGATCGCGGAAAATCCCGATACCGCGAACCACGTCCTCGGCGCGTTCACGCATCAGCAGGTCATCGCAGGTGATGAAGGGCTCGCATTCGGCACCGTTGATCACCAATTCCTGCATCGGTACCGTCTTTGACGCGGTCAACTTGCCATGGGTGGGAAAAACTGCGCCGCCCAGACCGACCACGCCGGCCCGCTGCAGGTGTTCGCGCACTGCTTCGGGTGGCAGCGTCCGATAGTCTAGGGGCTCGCGGGCGATCCACTCGTCGTGGCCATCCGGCTCGATCACCACACAAAGGGCATCCAGGCCGGAGGGGTGGGGCTGCATGTGCATGCCGACTTCAACAACCATACCCGAGGTCGGTGCGTGCACTGCCGATGAAATCCAGCCATCGGCCTCACCAATCAGTTGTCCCTTGAGTACACGCTCGCCAGCCTGCACCACCGGCTTCGGCGTACCGCCGATGCTCTGGTGCAGCGGAACCACCAGCCGCGACGGCAACGGGGCTTGTGCAATTGGCAGGGTAAGGGACTGGGCTTTGTTGGTCGGCGGCTTGACCCCGCCGTTGAACTTGAACAGGTTGAACAACATCAGGCGGCCTCTTTGGCGTCTGCGGCCTTGCGCATTTCAGGCTTGAGCTCGAGTACCGGGTATTTCCACTTCCAGTTGTCAATGCTTTCAGCGATTGCTTCGATCCGGATGCACTCGACCGGGCAGGGGGGCAGGCATAACTCGCAACCGGTGCATTGGGCTTCGATGATGGTGTGCATTTGTTTGGCTGCACCGACAATCGCATCCACCGGGCAAGCCTGGATGCACAGGGTGCAACCAATGCAGGTGTTCTCATCAATGATGGCGATGGATTTGGGCTTTTCCTCTGCGTCGAGCGGCTTGACCTCGCGGCCGAGCAGGTCGGCCAGACGCTGGACTCCTTCCATGCCGCCGGGCGGGCATTTGTTGATTTCCTCGCCATTGGCAATGGCCTCGGCGTAGGGCTTGCAGCCGGGGTAGCCGCACTGGCCGCATTGGGTTTGCGGCAGAATCGCATCGATCTTTTCGACCAGCGGGTCGCCTTCGACCTTGAACTTGATCGACGCAAAGCCCAAGGCGGCGCCGAGAACGACGGCCCCGAGGGCCATGATGGCAATGGCGGCAAGGATTTCCATGATCGCTTACTGGTATTTGTCGAGACCGGCGAAACCCATGAAGGCCAGCGCCATCAGACCGGCGGTGACCATTGCAATGGCGGCGCCGCGGAAATGCGCGGGCACGCTGGCACCTTCGATCCGTTCGCGGATGCCGGCAAACAGGATCAGCACCAGAGTGAAACCGACCGCGCTGCCAGCTCCGAACAGCAGCGACTCAACGAAGTTGTAGCCATTGGCAATATTCAGCAGTGGAACACCGAGTACTGCGCAATTGGTGGTGATCAGCGGCAGGTAAATGCCCAGTGTCTGCTGCAGCGCCGGGGAGGTTTTGGCGATGACCATTTCGGTCAGCTGTACGATCGCAGCAATGGTGACAATGAACGACAGGGTGCGCAGATATTCCAGACCGAAGGGAATCAGCAAGGCATGATCGATGATGTAGCTGGCACCGGTCGCAACGGTCAGCACGAAGGTCGTGGCTGCCCCCATCCCGTAAGCCGTTTCCAGTTTTTTGGAGACGCCCATGAAGGGACAGAGACCGAGAATCTTCACCAGCACGACGTTGTTGACCAGGACCGCGCCAACGAGGATGAAGAGATAGTGGGACATGATCGGTGCCGGGGATGTGAATTCGGGATTATCGTCCCCACCGACAGCACATTCAACCCTGCGCTGCCCGTGGGAATCAATGGAAACTAGCGACTTTCGGGGCGCGTCATTTTGGCGAGTGTGTCCGCCACTTCGCTGACCAGGTCCGGCCCGCGATAGATGAAGCCGCTGTAGAACTGCACCAGACTGGCGCCAGCACGGATTTTTTCCGCCGCATCCTCGCCTCCCATGATGCCGCCGACGCCGATGATCGGCAGTTCGCCGGCCAGGGCGGCCGAAAGCTTGTGCAGTACATCGGTGGATTTGCGGAAGACGGGGGCACCCGACAGGCCGCCGGTTTCGTCTGCATTGGGCAGACCTTCGACGCCTTCGCGGGATAGGGTCGTATTGGTGGCAATCACCCCGTCGATCCGGTGGCGGCGCAGGGCATCGGCAATTGCGGTGATCTGCGTGTCGTCGAGATCAGGGGCGATTTTTAGCGCCATTGGTACGTACTTGCCGTACTGTTCGGCGAGTTGCTCCTGGCGGGCCTTAAGCTGCGCCAGCAGGTCGTCGAGGGCATCGTCCTTTTGCAGTTCGCGCAGGTTCTTGGTGTTGGGCGAAGAAATATTGACCGTAACGTAACTGGCGTCGTTGTATACCTTTTCCAGGCAGGTCAGGTAATCCTCTGCGGCCTTCTCGATCGGCGTCGTCGCATTTTTTCCGATATTGATTCCGAGAATTCCACCATTGCGGGGGAATTCGGCGCGGCGAACATTTTCCAGCAAGCGATCCACGCCGGCATTGTTGAAGCCCATCCGGTTGATGATTCCCTGGGCCTCGGGGAGCCGAAAAAGGCGGGGACGCGGGTTGCCGTCCTGTGGGCGGGGCGTGATCGTGCCGATTTCGATGAAACCGAAACCGAGTCGCGCCAGGCCGTCGATATGGTCGCCATTCTTGTCGAGGCCGGCCGCCAGTCCCACCGGATTGGGGAACTTCAGCCCCATGACTTCAACCGGGCAGGGGGCAACGGGTTTGGTCAGTAAACCGGCAAAACCTGCCGAGTGGAGGAAGGAAATGCCGCTCATGCCGATACCGTGGGCGGTTTCGGCATCAAGGGCAAAGAAGAATTTTCTGATTAATGGATAGAGCATAACTCCCCATAATACCATTGAATTTCGCTTTTGTGTATTGGTCATTGGATGGGGGTGTAAACTTCATGTTGTTTCAACAAAAAATTAACTTAATTGATGATTTAAAAAGAAAAAATTAAAGTTTTCCGGGGTTTTGTCGTTAAGTCGAGGAACGCTAATTGCTTAGGTGGCGCATTGTCATCTTGTAGATTGTTTGGTGGGTAATCTCATGCGTCCAATTCTTCGTCCTCTATGTGTATCGCTGGCGCTGATGTCGCTGGCCGGCTGCGCGGCAAAACGCAGTCAATATGACCTGCCTTCTGTGCCGATGACCGGAAGCTTCAAGCAGGTTGAGGCGACAGTGGCGCCAATTGAAGGGGATGCGGCTGTTGCCGCTTCCGAGCCGCGTGCTGTTGATGGCGAGGCATTGACCGAGTCACAACTGGGTGAATGGTGGCGTTTGCTGAATTCACCTGATCTTGATCAGCTGGTTGATCGGGTATTGGCGAATAATCACGATCTGCGGATTGCCACGTCGCGGATTGCCCAGGCAAGGGCGAGGATGGAACAGGCTGTGGCGGACGAGTTGCCAACCGTCAGTCTTCCTTATCAAGCCAAGATCGAGGCGCCGTTGCAGGGTATCGGGCGGCGTTTGCCGGGGGCGCCTCTGGAGTCGCGGCAAACTTATCAGATTGGTCCGCGTATCGACTGGCGAGTTGATTTGTGGGGGGAGCGCAGCGCGCTTGCCGAATCGGCGGATATGCAGCTGTGGCGAACCACATATCAGCGCGACGATACGCGCCGCACGCTGGTGGCCAATACCGTCGCGCTTTATGTCGAGTATCTCTCGTTGAACGACCGGGTGAAGGTTGCTCGCGATACGGAAAAGGTATTGCGCGACATGCTTTCGTCGGTGCGTTCCCGGATGGAGGTGGGTGATGCCACCGCGACCGAATTCGAGCAGCAGAAAGCGGCTGTTTATTCGGTTCAGGCAACCATCCCGGCTTTGTTGCTGCAGCGTGAAAACGTCATCAACGGCTTGGCGATCCTTGCCGGCGGGCCGCCGGTATCGCTGGCGCTGGAGGAAAAAGGGCTGGCTTCGCTGAATTTGCCGGCGGTGCTCCCGGGCTTGCCCGCCAGCTTGTTGGTGCGCCGCCCTGATGTGCGGGTGGTCGAGGCGCGGCTGTTGGCGGCCGATGCCGATATCGATGTCGCGCGAACGCGGATCTTGCCGCCCCTCGACCTGACCGCCCAGGTCGGTTATGGCAGCCTGAGCTTTTCACGGCTGTTTCAGTCAAGCAATCTGTTCTGGAACGCGGTAGCCAATTTGTCAGCCACCATTTTTGACTATGGCAAGCGGGCCAATGAAACGGTGTATGCCAAGGCCGTTTACGAAGAACTGGTCGAAACCTATGTCAAGGTGATCTACACCGCGATTCGCGAGACCGAGGATGGAATTGCCGCTGCCCAGATGAATGGCGAGCGGGAGCAGTCGCAGCAGCAGGCAGCTGATTCCGCCGAGCGTGCCTGGAAGCTGAGTGCCGAGGCTTACGATGCAGGGGCGATCGATTATCTGACTTTGCTTGATACCCAGCGTACCTATCATCGCAATCTGGATGAGTTGCATCGGGTGCGAATGGAACGCTTCCGGGGGGTCGTCTCTCTGTTTGCGGCCATGGGGGGCGGGATTCCGGTAGGTGATGCGCTACCCGGCAAAGGGGCTCGTCCGGCGCGGTTTGCGGCTGGTGGCAATGCGCCAGTGACCGATGAGGATCTGGCGGCAATCGACTGGCGGGCGGCGGCTCTCGAAAACAAGGATGCGCCCTGGTTGGTCGAGTTGGCCGGGTTGCAGGATCGGCAGGGCGTGGTGCATGTCTGGCGCGACTTGCGCCAGCGTTTTCCGACTGCCCTCGGCGACAAAAAGTTTTTCCCGCGTTTGCAGGGCCGGGTGGCCAGTAATAATGAAGAGCGGGCAACCTGGTACCGGGTTTTTGTCGGGGCGTTTGGCGACCAGGCGGGAGCCCTGGATTTTTGCCGTATCCTCGAGGCGGGGATGATGCGTTGCCGGCCTCTGGCCGCACAGGATGAGCAGTTCCGGGTGGCAATGGCCGAGCCGGAGCGTGCCAAGCGTGATGCGGCCACGGTCGACCGCCCGACGGATGTGAAAATCGCATTGCCTGCCCGTGATGCCGCAGCCGGTGCCGCCGGACTTCTCGCGGCTTCAGGTGGCGAAGTGCGTGGGGGGGCGAAGGCGGCGGTGACGACCGATGCCAAGGTGGTGGTACTGCCAGCGACCGGTTTGCGTTCTGCGCACTCGGTGCAGTTGGGGAGTGCCAGGGATGCCGCGGAGGCAGAGAAGGTCAAGGCTGCCTGGGTGCGCAAGGGCTATACCGCGTATGTCTATCCGCTCTTGACTGCTTCCGGCGGGATTTCCTATACCTTGCGTACCGGGGTCTATGGCAATGCGATCGACGCCTCCGAGCAGTGCGAGCGTATTCGCCAGAGGGAGGGTGTTCTGGTTTATCCGGTCAGTGTCCTGGTTGATGCTGACGGTTTGCCGGCCCCCCGTGTCCTGATTCGCTGAGAAGCTCGATGATCATGGCTGAATTGCCTCTCGACGACGCACCCGAGTTGTCTCCCCGGCAGAGGCAGATTCTTGACTTGCTGCGTGTCGGCAAGGTGAACAAAGAGATCGCCAATGAGCTCGGGATCGGCTTGGGAACGGTCAAGCAGCATATTGTCGCGATTTTCAAGAAGCTTAAAGTTCGCAATCGTGCGGCAGCCGTTTCCTGTGATTTGCAGCGGGGGCAGACTGAGTCTGAGGCGCCGGTATTTGCTACCGGGCTGCTGGAGCGCCGCCCCTGCGTGGTTCTGAGTTTGCTGCTGGCACCCGAGCAAGGGGGGGAGGGAGGCGAACATCAGGCGTTGATGCGTTTGCTGCATCAGTCACTGGCTGCCTATGCCTTCGATCACGATGCCGTTTTCCTTGCTCGGCACCAGTGTGCTGGCGATCTGATTTTCGGTATCCGCAGTGCTTGTACCCAGGACGTGTATCGAGCCGTGCTTGCGGCACGCTTGGTCTACCGCGCGGTCGCAGCGTCGGATGGGCGGCTGGCGCAAGGTTTGCGCGGTGCCATCACGGCGGGCCTGGCGGTAGTCAGTATCAATCGGCGCGGTGCCTGGTCGGGAGAGGCGATGGCCAGCAGCGCGATTGCCGACGCTCGCGACATGGCGGCCTCCGGTTCTGCGGGGGGCTTGCAATTGTCACCCCAGGCAAGAGCGATCCTGAATGCGCTGGGTCCCGTTCCACTTGGGCCAGAAACCGATTGCCTGCATTTTTCCACGGTCGACCATCTGGTTTGGCAAGAAATTGGCGGCGATCCTCCGGTGGCCTCCGGTTTGCTCGGGCGTAGCCGCGAGTTGCGGCAGATTGCAGCATGGTTAGCGCAAAGCCTGCTCAGGCGGCGCGGACTGTTCCTGCTTGAGGGTGAGATCGGGATGGGGAAATCAACCCTGTGCCGTCGTATCGCTCATGAGGGATGGTCGCGCGGTTGGCGCTTGCGCCATTTTTTCGCGCTGCACGATCTGGATGGGCCGTCGCTGCGCCAGTTACCCGAGGGGTTGCCGGTTGCGCCGCAATCAGTCTGTGACGAACCTGCAGGCTTGCCGACCGATGTTCCCGAAATTTTGCTGATCGACGATGCCAATCTGCTTCCCGGTCCGGTTCTCGCGAGTCTGGTCGAGGCCTGTATCCGCCAGGGGCGCTTGTTGCTGTTGGCCGGACGGCGTTTTCCCGAGTCTATTGGGAATCCGGATGCGGCACTCCGACTGGGACGGCTTGCCCCCGAGGCCACGGCGGCGTTGCTGCAGGCTGCGGCCACTCGGTATGCGGCCGAAGCGGCTGCGCTAGGGGGGCGGCAGATATCCTGGGGCGAATTGGCTGAAATGGCGTGTGGGGTTCCTCTATTCGCCTGCGAAATGGCGCGAGCAAATCTGCACGAACCTGGTGCCGGGCTGACTTTGGCATTGCGGCTGGCAATTGCGGCACGACTTGACCCGATGGGCCTGGACCGGCTTCTGCTACGCCAGGTCGCCCGCTCCGAAGGGGAGTCGGCAGGGTGCCGGGAAGGGGCCGAACTGGCCGGAAAAATCGGTGTCTCGGCTGAAGTGCTGTCGATCCAGATCGAGCAGGCAGTCAGCGCCGGAGTGTTACGGCGTGGTGATCAGGGCCGTTTGGCTTTTGTTCATCCCTTATTGCGCCAAGCAATCTTACAATCGGAAATCTCTTGATCATGTCGCTGCATTTAGCTCCGTTTTTCTCAAAATCCAAAGGCGATAGGCTTGATCTTTCCCCATTGCGGGAAATTTTCCAGTCGCCGGATTTAAGGCGAGTCTTGCCCGGGGTGGTGACGGCTGCGCTGTTGTACAACATTCTGGCTTTTGCACTACCGCTGGCGATCTTGCAGATCATGGATCGGGTGGTGATCAATCAGTCGTTGGGGACGCTGGCGTTCATCGTGATCGGCGTTCTTTGCGGCCTGATGCTGGAGGAGTTCCTGCGTGCCTTGAACGGCGCATTGACCGGTTGGCTGGGGGCCCGCTTCGAGCATTCGGCGAGTGTCGGTGCCTTGCGCCATCTCCTGCGCGTCCCTCTGCGGCGGCTGCAGATGGAAGAGCCCGGAGTGCATGCAGAGCGGATTGCTGCTTCGGCCAAGGTTGCGGATTTTTACTCCGGGCAGGCTTTGCTGGTTCTTTTCGATTTGCCGTTCGTCCTGCTGTTCCTGCTGTTGACCTACGTGATCGGAGGCTGGGTGGTTGCCATTCCGATTGTGCTGCTGGTGGTGTTTGCCTTCGTGATTGTCCGTTTCGGCAACTGGATTCGCCATCTTGTCGAGCAACGGCAGGTTTTTGATGACCGCCGGTTCAATTTCCTGATCGAGGTGCTCTCCGGGATTCACACGGTCAAGACCATGTCGATGGAAAACCAGATGGAGCGGCGCTACGAATTGCTGCAGGCAAGCAACGCTGAAATGGGCGAACGCCTGGCGCGCGGAACGGCGCTGGGCGGGGCGATCGGCAGCCTGTTCTCGCAGTTGATGGTGGTCGGTGTCGTGTTTGCCAGTGTTTGGGGGGTTCTCGCCGGGGATATGACGCCGGGCGGCTTGTCTGCCTGCATGATGCTGTCGGTGCGTTCCCTGCAGCCCTTGCGGCGAGGGCTGGCGATCTGGTTGCGGTACCAGTCCTTCCTGAATGCGCGTGGTCGCCTGCAGGAAATTGCCGATATGCCGGCGGAGGACGAAGGCAAGCGGCCGGCGATGCCACCGATGAAGGAGCGTTTGGAACTGCTCGACATCAGCTTGCGCTATGGCAAAAATGCTCCGTTGTTTGATGGTCTGTCACTATCGGTCAGGGCTGGCGAGTGCGTTGCCATTCGCGGCGACAGCGGCAGCGGCAAGAGTAGCTTGCTGGCCTTGCTGAACGGTCTGGACTGGCCGGATAGCGGCGAGGTCAGGGTGGATGGCCGCCTGTTGTCGGAATTCGATATCGAGAGTGTGCACTGCCAAATTGGTTTGTTGAATCAAAATGGCAGCATCATCAGTGGCACGATCTTGCAGAACATGACCATGTTCGACAGCAGCCTGAATGCGGCTGCACTTGAGATGGCGCAGCAGTTGGGGCTCGACCGCGTGGTTGCCGGTTTGCGTATGGGTTATGAAACGCCGCTGGGGGAAAGTAATGCCGATACCCTGCCGGCAGGGATCAAGCAATTGATCTCGATTGTTCGGGTGTTGATCCGGAACCCTAGTGTCATTCTTTTCGATGAGGCCAATATCACCCTGGATATGCCGGGGGATCAGGCATTGCGTAGTTATCTCGAAAAGCGCAAGGGAGAATCTACCCTGATTTTGGTGACTCATCGGCCATCTTTGTTGAGCATGGCGGATCGGGTTCTCTTCCTGGAGGAAGGGCAGCTGACTGCCACCCCGAAATCGAATCATGACTTGACCGAAAGCGCTGAAAACAAGCGGATCGAGCTGCGTGCCGCGGACCGGCCGGCAACGATTTTAGGTTTGGAACAGATTGTTTCGAATCATTTCCCTGAGGCCAATGATTACTCCCGCTGTCTGCCAAAACTATTGCAGGCCCTGGGCTGGCAAGGCGACGTGAAGCAACTGGCAGAGGCGTTGCCGCATATGCTGCCGCGCCTGGACATCTCGGGGCTGTGCTCGGTGATGGCCAATCTCGATTTGCCGCCCAGGCACATTGCAACTCATCTTGATCGTCTGGACGAAAGATTCTTCCCTTGTCTCTTTTCGGGGGATGCGCAGCCTGCTCTGGTCATCTTGGAACGAATGCCGGACGGGCGGTTGCGTTGTTTCGACGGTGGCGTGATGGAGGAACGTTTGATCGAGCCGGAAAAACTGGCCGGGCATCTGTACGTCTTCCCAAAAATCGACCCGCATGCCAGCAAAAACAAGCCAGCGGTCGGCGGCTCCTGGTTTGGGAATCTGCTGTTCCGGTTCCGCAAGCATATTTTGCTCGCCTTCGTGTTGACCGTGTTCAACACGATTTTGGCATTGGCTCCGCCCTTGTTTGTAAAAAGCATTTTCGACCATGTCTTGCCGACGCAGGATACGGAAATGTTGTTCTATCTGCTGTTGGGGGTGTTGCTGGTTCTCGTCCTCGACTTCGTTCTTTGTCGTTTGAAGGGTGAGGTCAGTGCCTATGTCGGAGGCAGGACAGAGTTTGTTGTGGGAACCAGCGTCTTCCGCAAGATTATCAATTTGCCGGTGGCTGCAACCGAAGGTGCCTCGGTGAACAAACAGGTCAGCCGTATTCGCAGCTTCGAAAGCTTGCGGGAGTTCTTCCTCGGGCCCCTTTCGGTGATGGCTTTTGACATGCCGGCCAATATTGTGATTTTGGTTGCAATCGCCATTCTCTGTCCGCAGGCGCTGATTGTTGTTTTCATAACCGGCATGATGTTTGCCGGGTTGGCCTGGTTCAGTCATACCACCCAGCAGCGTTTGCTGAATGTTTCCACGCATGCGGTAACCGCTCGTTCGGAGTTCTTGAACGAAACCGTTTCGCAAATCCGGACCATCCGCTCAGTAGGGTGTCGTGAGGTTTGGCTGGAGCGCTTCCGGCAACTGAGTGCCAGGGCGGTCAAGGAAAATTATCGCGATGCTCAGTCCCAGGCTCGGATCAGCGGCATCAGCCAGGCGTTGGGAACGGCGACTGGCTTGGGGACTCTGGCGACGGCTGCCTACATGACGATTGAAGGGGTTGTTACCGGTGGTGTCATGATTGCCACCATGATGCTGGTTTGGCGCCTGACCGGTCCAATGCAGAATTTCTTCTCGGCCGCCACCTCGTTGATCAAGATCCGTTCAAGCATGCAGCAGGTCGAGGCATTGATGCGGATGCAGGCCGAACACGATACCGGAGTCCGGCAAACCATCCGACCTCCTACCCAGGGTAGCATCAGCTATTCACGAGTCTCTTTCCGTTACACCACCGATGCCGATCCTGCTTTGCTGGGGGTGAGCTTTGATGTCGAACCGGGGCAGGTGGTGGTGATTACGGGACCCAACGCATCCGGCAAGTCCTCCCTGCTTAAATTGCTGACGCGTGCCTTTGTTCCGCAAGCAGGGACAATCAGACTCGATAGCGTTGATATTCGCCAGATGCAGATCAGCGACTTGCGTAGTCAGATCAGCTACATGCCCCAGCAGTGTGAATTGTTCTATGGGACAGTGGCGCAAAACCTCCGCTTGTCGAATCCCGCAGCGACGGACGAGGAGTTGGTCTGGGCAATCGAAATGACGGGCTTGCGTTCAGATATCGAGGCTTTGCCGGAAGGATTAAACACCCGGATTGCGAGCAGTCGGGCTGATCAGCTTCCGAACGGCTTCAAGCAGCGTCTGGTACTGGCCAGAACAATTCTGCGGCCGGCACCGGTGGTCATGCTTGATGAGCCGGGTACCGGGCTGGACGATGTGGGTGAAGCTTATCTCCAGCATTGCATTGAGTGGTTGCGAGGGCGGGCAACATTGCTCATCGTTTCACATCGTCCTAGTCATATGCGCTTGGCGGATATGGTGGTGGTCATGAATCAGGGCTCCATTGTCGCAATGGGGAATTACGATAGTGTCAAAGGAAAGCTCTCGATGGGAGCGGGCAAATGATTTTCAAGAAACAACAGAACAATCCGGAAAAAATGCAGGGTAAAGCAGCCTTGGGCAGCCGCGAGCGTCGCTTGCTGTCTGAGACCGCGCAGATCGAGGAGGAGGTGGTCCCCTCCTTTGTTCGTCCTTTGCTCAGCGTTGCGGCGGTTACCGTCAGCGCTTTCATCCTGTGGGCCGCAGTCACCGAGATTACCGAAGTCGCCAGAGCCCCGGGAGAGATTTTGCCGGTCGGTAAAATCAAGGTGGTTCAGCATATGGATGGTGGCGTCGTTTCGGAAATCGCGGTCCAGGAACGAAGTTTGGTACAGGCCGGGCAGGTTCTGCTGAAGATCGATGGTTCTCAGGCCAATGCCGACTTGGCGCAGATGGAGGCGCGGCGCACTGCGCTGTCTTTGCGTGCGGAACGCCTTGAGGCATTCGCCGAGGGGCGCAAACCCCAGTTTTCCGATTCCGGCAATGGTTTTGCTCAGCTATTGGCCGGGCAGCAGGATGCTTTCCGTGCACAGCAAGCGGCCAGGGATTCCACCACTTCGATTCAGGATCGCCAGATTGAGCAGCGTACCCGCCGGTTGGCGCAGCTGGAAGAGGCCCTGAAGGCTGCTCGGGAGCAGCAGAAAATCACTGCGGAATTGACCAACATGCGCGAAGATTTGGCGTCGCGTCGCCTGGTCAATCGTACCGTCTTGCTTGAAACCAAGCGGGCGCAAATTACCGCAGACGGTGAAGTGGCCCGTATCAACGAAGAAATCAATGTGGTCCGCCAGGAATTGGCCGAGTTTCGCAATCGGCGTGCCGATACCCTCAATCAATTGCAGCGCGAGGCCTTTTCGGAGTTGGGCAGCGTGCGCGCAGAAATCGCGGAGGTCGAGGAGTCGATCCTGCGCCTTCAGGCTCGGGTCGACCGTCTGGTGGTAAAGGCTCCGCACCGAGGCTACATACAGGATCTCAAGGTGCAGACGGTGGGCCAGGTAATTCAGCCGGGTGCATTGCTGATGCAGATCGTTCCTGACGATGCACCGTTGGAGGCGGAGGTCAGGATCTCTCCCAAGGACATTGGGCATGTTCGCACCGGTCAGACGGTGAATATGCGGGTCAGCAGCTACGATTACACCCGTTTTGGCTACGCTACGGGAAAGTTGGAGCGCATTTCAGCCTCAAGCGTGACTGCCGAGGATAATCGTGACAACAAGACTTACTATCGTGCCTGGGTCAGTCTCGATAAGTCGTATGTTGGCTCGCAACCTGGGCGCTACCCTTTGCAGCCGGGGATGAGTATTGAGGCCGAGGTCATTACAGGCAAGAAGACTTTCATGGCTTATCTGACCAAGCCTTTGGTGGATTCAATGTCCCGCTCTTTCCACGAGCGATAGGTTAGTAAGGGCTATAACTTTCGGCTGTCTTTGGTGTTGTGCGGCTGTGTCTTAGCATGAGCGTATCGAGTATTGCGCTCAGGGACTACGATCATGGCCGAACAACATCAACAAAACGATTTCACGTCACAAAATAACACTCAGCAGGAGTCGCTGCTGTTTGACGAGATGACGGTGCTTAGCCGCCAGGAGGGGAAGGCTGCCGAGTCTGTTGATGATGTAATCAAGGCGCCTTCCGCAGCGGAAGACAGCGGGCTGGAAAACCTCCAGACTGATACGGGCTACCTTGAGGATGGAACCAGGGCGGGGGTGGTTGATCCGTTTGTGATTCCGGACGAAGGCTTGGCCATTGACCCTACTGGCGTAGAGGCTGGCAAGCGGCCTCCGATTTTTGATGATGGATCCGCTGGCGCGCAAATTCCCGTGCCATTGGTGGATCAGCCGCTACCAGCGGCCGAGATCGATTTTCAGAACGAGCCGCCAAGGAATGGTCCTGAAAGAGATCCTAGGGTATTCGAAACAGTAGTCCCTTTGCCTGCTGAAGGGGAACCGGAAAATACGCCCGAGGTTGTGTCGGCGCAGGATCTTGGTAATGCTGTACAGACAACTGCCCAAGCGAATCCTCCGGTAGGGCCAAGCATAACGCCCACGCCCCCGGCTACTGATGCCCCGAAGCCGACGGTCACCGAAACCCCGACGCCGACCCCGACGGTCACCGAAACTCCGACGCCCACGCCGACGGTCACCGAAACTCCGACGCCCACGCCGACGGTCACCGAGACTCCGACGCCGACCCCGACGGTCACTGAGACCCCGACGCCGACTCCGACGGTCACTGAGACCCCGACGCCCACGCCGACGGTTACCGAAACCCCGACGCCGACCCCGACGGTCACCGAGACTCCGACGCCGACCCCGACGGTCACTGAGACCCCGACGCCGACCCCGACGCCGACCCCGACGGTCACCGAAACTCCGACGCCCACGCCGACGGTCACCGAGACTCCGACGCCGACTCCGACGGTCACCGAGACCCCGACGCCCACGCCGACGGTTACCGAAACCCCGACGCCGACCCCGACGGTCACCGAAACTCCGACGCCCACGCCGACGGTCACCGAGACTCCGACGCCCACGCCGACGGTTACCGAAACCCCGACGCCGACCCCGACGGTCACCGAGACTCCGACGCCGACCCCGACGGTCACCGAGACTCCGACGCCGACCCCGACGGTCACTGAGACCCCGACGCCGACTCCGACGGTCACTGAGACCCCGACGCCCACGCCGACGGTCACCGAAACCCCGACGCCCACGCCGACGGTCACCGAGACCCCGACGCCGACCCCGACGGTCACTGAAACTCCGACGCCGACTCCGACGGTCACTGAGACCCCGACGCCGACCCCGACGGTCACCGAGACCCCGACGCCGACCCCGACGGTCACTGAGACCCCGACGCCCACGCCGACGGTCACCGAGACTCCGACGCCGACTCCGACGGTCACCGAGACCCCGACGCCCACGCCGACGGTCACCGAAACTCCGACGCCGACCCCGACGGTCACCGAGACCCCGACGCCGACCCCGACGGTCACTGAGACCCCGACGCCCACGCCGACGGTTACCGAAACCCCGACGCCGACTCCGACAGTCACCGAAACCCCGACGCCCACGCCGACGGTCACCGAAACCCCGACGCCCACGCCGACGGTCACCGAGACTCCGACGCCCACGCCGACGGTCACCGAGACCCCGACGCCGACTCCGACGGTCACTGAGACTCCAACGCCGACCCCAACGACGACGAAGCCTGAGACGACCAAGCCTGAGACGACCAAGCCTGAGACGACCAAGCCTGAGACGACCAAGCCTGAGACGACGAAGCCTGAGACGACGAAGCCTGAGACGACCAAGCCTGAGACGACCAAGCCTGAGACGACCAAGCCTGAGACGACCAAGCCTGAGACGACCAAGCCTGAGACGACGAAGCCTGAGACGACGAAGCCTGAGACGACGAAGCCTGAGACGACCAAGCCTGAGACGACGAAGCCTGAGACGACGAAGCCTGAGACGACCAAGCCTGAGACGACCAAGCCTGAGACGACGAAGCCTGAGACGACGAAGCCTGAGACGACGAAGCCTGAGACGACGAAGCCTGAGACGACGAAGCCTGAGACGACGAAGCCTGAGACGACCAAGCCTGAGACGACGAAGCCTGAGACGACCAAGCCTGAGACGACGAAGCCTGAGACGACCAAGCCTGAGACGACGAAGCCTGAGACGACCAAGCCTGAGACGACGAAGCCTGAGACGACGAAGCCTGAGACGACCAAGCCTGAGACGACCAAGCCTGAGACGACCAAGCCTGAGACGACGAAGCCTGAGACGACGAAGCCTGAGACGACGAAGCCTGAGACGACGAAGCCTGAGACGACGCCAGAGCCTTCCGCTGCAGTCGACGATAGTGCGGCCCAGGTACAGGAAGGTGCTTCGGTTGGTTTGACTGGTAACGTCCTAGATAACGATCACCTTGGTACTCATCCAGAAGTCGTGTCCTTCCAGTACGCCGCCCAAGGAGGTGCTACTGCGACGGCGCTCGCGGGTGAAACCGTGACGACTGAGCACGGAGGGGCTCTGACAGTCAATGCCGATGGGACATGGACGTACTTGCCTCCCGCAAGTGCTGATCACTCTGCGACCGATTCGCTTGCCGGCGAAGGGTTTACCTACGCCGCAAAAGCTGCAGGTAGCGACCAGTTGTTCTATGCCAAGCAGTCAATCAACCTTCTTGATGGTGCTCCTGATGCACTTGACGACCTTGATCACGTAGAGGCTCGTGATGGTGCCGTTACAGTAGGAAATGTGATTACCGGCGCTGGCGATGCCGATGCAGATTTGGTTCAGGATAGCCAGGGGCCGGATGTCAAGGCCCAATTGGTCGATGTCAGTCATAACGGACATCAGGTCAGCTTTGATAATCCTGCTGATGTAAAAGTCGATGCAAATGGCAAGCAATACCTTGAGATCGCTGGTGATCACGGTGTATTGCATGTCTATCGCGATGGTAGCTATACCTATGAGGTGACCAACCCGCCAGTATCTACGCATACGGTATCGGAACAGGCTGGTTGGGGGGCGGTGGATCTGAAGGCCTTCAGTTTTGGCAGAAGTTATACCAATGCGGATGGTTCTCTGAATCTTGCCAACAGCAATGTCGCAGTCAGTCACCAAGGGAGTGGTCTTGGCGTCGTTGGAACTCAGAACAACATGCCTGTTCCTGAGCAGATCAACTACGACAGCAAGACTGGAACCAGTGAGGCCTTGGCAGTCGATCTCAAGACATCAGCCAATAAAGCAGTCGTTGAACTGAGTAATCTCTACAAAAACGACAATGGCGGTGTTGCTGGCGATAGTGAGCAGGGACGCTGGGAGGCATTTGACTCTTCAGGGAAACTTGTCGGTTCTGGAACCCTCAATGCTTCGACGGTCGAGTACTACAACGAGCATCAAGGTTTTGCGACGATCGAACTGGCCAATGGCGGGAATTTCCAATACCTCGTCTTTACGTCCAAACCCTATGCAAATCCTGCGATTAATGCGGCGGATAGCAGTGACTATTTTGTCAAAGGAGTTAAATACGACGCAGTTGGCGTGGCCGACGATCAATTCCATTATGTGATCCTGGATAAGGATGGCGACCGCTCGGATGCCACTTTGACGATCAACATGGACTCCAGTTATGCCTCTGTTCCGACGCAGGCGAATCTGCAGCTGTTTGCGGTGGTTGATGGCAAGTATGTGAATGCCAATGCGATTGCGGAGCCCGGGGTGTCAGGCGGTTTGCCAAGCACTGGTAGCTATGTGGTACTGGCAGTCGATGGTGCTGGCCAACCGCTGACGACACAGCCTGGCGGAACGGTTACGGTAAAAGTCGGTGGTGCAGGTGATACGGCAGCACTGGGTAGCGACTATGCTTCGGCGGCAACGGTGAAGGCCACAGTTGGGACGACCTTCAGCATCTCTGCCGTTGGGGATATGGTTGCCGAAGCGAAGGAGCAATTCTCGCTGTCGCTGAGCAACGACTGGAGTCAGGCCGGGCAGTACGATACGGTAAAGTACAGTGGTCAGGTCACGACAACGATTGTTGACGAGAGCAGCAACGGAATCAACGTGGGCCCGAAGGTTGGATCAGCGGCCGTCCATGTTTCGGACGAAGGATTGGCTGGCGGGATCAAGGATGCAACCGGTAATCCCGATACGACCGATGTGACTACGGTTTCCGGTGTCGTGACTTTCTCGGATGCTGATGGCGATGCCGTGGCATTGAGCCTGAATCAACCGGTCGGCAGCCTGAGTTCGGGCGGCGTGACGGTTGTTTGGGAGGGGCAGGGTTCGCAGTTGCTGGTAGGCAAGGCTGCTGGAACCGAAGTGATGCGAATCACGATTGACGATCAGGGTAATTATCAGGTCAAGCAGTCGGCACCGATTGATCATCCGAATACGGGTAGCGAAGATGCCGTGTCGTTCAACGTAGGAATTGTCGCAAGTGATGGCAAGGCGACCAGCAGTGGCAGCCTGACGGTGACGGTGGAAGATGATCGACCGGTCGCATGTACGCCTTCGCGGACGATGGAAGTTGAACTTGACCACATCGTGGTGAAAAACCTGAAGGCAGGGTTTACCAGTCCAGCATTCGAGAACGGCACCGGTCAGGTGACGGCGACGAATACGGATGCGGATACCTATGTTGATAAGCTCAGTTGGGGCACGAAAGCCTCTCCAGACCAACAGCAATCAGGCTATACGCTGGTGGATAACCCGAGCTTTGCTTCCGGTCAGGGGGCTGAAGTGGATGCGGGCAGTGTATTCAAACTGGCCGACTTCACGCACAACAATTGGACGATTACTTCCAGCAGTTCGCAGCTGGACACGGTACACCTGAAGCTGGATCTCGAGGTTGAGATCAACGGGGTGACGAATGTGGTTCCGGTCACGCTGGATCTGTTGCTCGATCACACTGAAACACCGAACAGTGGCGATGCGATGAAGTCGCGAGACATCATCAAGCTGCCGCAGGACAACGTCGTTGTGAATATCGAGGGACGGGAATATACCTTCCACCTTGAGGGTTTCAAGGATGCCGCAGGTAATTTCGTTAAGACGATCTATACCAACGAAGGTGCAAACAATACCTTTGGTATTTACGGCAGCATTCAGTCGACCGCAGAAACCGAATCGTTGAGCGGCACGGTGTGTGCGAAGCCTGGAGCAGATGGTCTGGGCGGAATTGTCTGGGGTGACCTTTCGAATCCGTACGGGACACTGGAGGTTGATGCGCAGGGTGGCTACAAGTTTGTGCTTAATCCGGAGACCAAGGTGCTGTTGGCTAATGGTCAGGATTTGACGCACACATTTAGCTACAAGGTGATCGACAAGGATGGAGACAGCGTTGACAGCACGCTGACGATCAACATTGACGGCAAGGATGCGCCGATTGAACTCAGCGCTAATCTGCAGCTGTTTGCGGTGGTTGATGGCAAGTATGTGAATGCCAATGCGATTGCGGAGCCCGGGGTGTCAGGCGGTTTGCCAAGCACTGGTAGCTATGTGGTACTGGCAGTTGATGGTGCTGGCCAACCGCTGACGACACAGCCTGGCGGAACGGTTACGGTAAAAGTCGGTGGTGCAGGTGATACGGCAGCACTGGGTAGCGACTATGCTTCGGCGGCAACGGTGAAGGCCACAGTTGGGACGACCTTCAGCATCTCTGCCGTTGGGGATATGGTTGCCGAAGCGAAGGAGCAATTCTCGCTGTCGCTGAGCAACGACTGGAGTCAGGCCGGGCAGTACGATACGGTAAAGTACAGTGGTCAGGTCACGACAACGATTGTTGACGAGAGCAGCAACGGAATCAACGTGGGCCCGAAGGTTGGATCAGCGGCCGTCCATGTTTCGGACGAAGGATTGGCTGGCGGGATCAAGGATGCAACCGGTAATCCCGATACGACCGATGTGACTACGGTTTCCGGTGTCGTGACTTTCTCGGATGCTGATGGCGATGCCGTGGCATTGAGCCTGAATCAACCGGTCGGCAGCCTGAGTTCGGGCGGCGTGACGGTTGTTTGGGAGGGGCAGGGTTCGCAGTTGCTGGTAGGCAAGGCTGCTGGAACCGAAGTGATGCGAATCACGATTGACGATCAGGGTAATTATCAGGTCAAGCAGTCGGCACCGATTGATCATCCGAATACGGGTAGCGAAGATGCCGTGTCGTTCAACGTAGGAATTGTCGCAAGTGATGGCAAGGCGACCAGCAGTGGCAGCCTGACGGTGACGGTGGAAGATGATCGACCGGTCGCATGTACGCCTTCGCGGACGATGGAAGTTGAACTTGACCACATCGTGGTGAAAAACCTGAAGGCAGGGTTTACCAGTCCAGCATTCGAGAACGGCACCGGTCAGGTGACGGCGACGAATACGGATGCGGATACCTATGTTGATAAGCTCAGTTGGGGCACGAAAGCCTCTCCAGACCAACAGCAATCAGGCTATACGCTGGTGGATAACCCGAGCTTTGCTTCCGGTCAGGGGGCTGAAGTGGATGCGGGCAGTGTATTCAAACTGGCCGACTTCACGCACAACAATTGGACGATTACTTCCAGCAGTTCGCAGCTGGACACGGTACACCTGAAGCTGGATCTCGAGGTTGAGATCAACGGGGTGACGAATGTGGTTCCGGTCACGCTGGATCTGTTGCTCGATCACACTGAAACACCGAACAGTGGCGATGCGATGAAGTCGCGAGACATCATCAAGCTGCCGCAGGACAACGTCGTTGTGAATATCGAGGGACGGGAATATACCTTCCACCTTGAGGGTTTCAAGGATGCCGCAGGTAATTTCGTTAAGACGATCTATACCAACGAAGGTGCAAACAATACCTTTGGTATTTACGGCAGCATTCAGTCGACCGCAGAAACCGAATCGTTGAGCGGCACGGTGTGTGCGAAGCCTGGAGCAGATGGTCTGGGCGGAATTGTCTGGGGTGACCTTTCGAATCCGTACGGGACACTGGAGGTTGATGCGCAGGGTGGCTACAAGTTTGTGCTTAATCCGGAGACCAAGGTGCTGTTGGCTAATGGTCAGGATTTGACGCATACATTTAGCTACAAGGTGATCGACAAGGATGGAGACAGCGTTGACAGCACGCTGACGATCAACATTGACGGCAAGGATGCGCCGATTGAACTCAGCGCTAATCTGCAACTGTTTGCGGTGGTTGATGGCAAGTACGTGCATGCCAATACCCTTGCTGAGCAGGGTGAGTCGTGCGTCTTCCCGAGCACCGGCAGTTATGTGGTTCTTGCCGTGGATGCCGCTGGTCACCCGCTGGCGAGCCAGCCCGGTGGAACGGTCACTGTCGAGGTCGGAGGGGCTGGAAATAGCGCGACCCTAGGGGTTGACTATGCCTCGGCAGCAACGCTCAAGGCTACGGTGGGCAGCACCTTCAGGATCAATGTGATTGATGATGCGCATGCCGACAGTAACGAGCAGTTCACGCTTAAGCTGGGTAATGACTGGAGCAATGCGGGTAGCTACGATCTGGTCAGTTACGACAAGACTGCGGTGGTGACAACGATTATCGATGACGATGCAATGCCTGCGACGGCAACGCAGATTCCGTATGCCATTTCCAATGTTCTGATGTTGGTCGAGAAGGCCGATGGTAGTGTTTTGGCCGTCAAGATCGATTGCTACGGAGGTGATATCAAGAATCCGGCGCACCCGGAAGGTTATGTTGCAGAAGTCGAGCGCCTTTATGGTGGTGAAGTGAACGATTACTACATCAAGGCCGGAACCCGGTTCTATGATGCGGACGGTCACCAGATCACCCCATCCAGCGAAGGGCTTTCCCCTTATCTGACTGGCGGCGGCACCACTTTTGGCGGTAGGAATGTCCAGGTGGTTGCAGAGGATGATCTCAACTGGAGCAAGCCCGATATCGGTAGCAGCACGGATATCCGACCGGTTAGCCTTGATGGAACCTTTGAGGATGCCACGCTGTATGGTCGAGCCGGCAATGACACTTTTGCCGGAAGCTTTACCGATGTCGAACTGCACGGTGGGGATGGCAACGATACTTTCCTCTTCCGTGATTTCGAAGGTGATGTAACGGTGGATGGCGGGAAGGGGGCTTGGACCGACGTCATCGAGATCGACATCGGTGGAGGTCCGGCGGCCTCGTTGCAATCCGGTGCTTGGACGCTGGAGGTTGAAGGGCAGCAGGTGGTCAATGCCAGCGAGCACGGCATCTTCGATACCAATGGCAAAGCCGGTGTGATCCATACGGAAAACGGTGATATCACCTTCGATAACATCGATAAAATCCAGTGGTAATGCCTGTTTAGACCGGGTAGTATTCATAAGTCATCAGACGCCTCCGCAAGGAGGCGTCTTTTTTGCCAGGTTTCATCAGGATTTCGTTGCATGGAAACACTGCGACCGACGATCTTCGTGTCTATTGCCAGTTATCGCGATCCGGATCTCGGAAATACCGTTCGCAGCCTGTTTGAGCAGGCTGTCCATCCGGCCAGGCTGAGGCTTGGCATTTGTCTGCAACGTTCTCCGGCCGATGATCCCGATTGCGGTGTCCCTGCTGATTTGCAGGACGCTTACCCGGGGCAGATTCGGGTGCTTGAGGTGCACGCAGCAGAAAGTCGGGGAGCCTGCTGGGCCAGAGCCAGGGTACAGACGCTATATCGCGGAGAGGATTATTACTTCCAGATTGACAGCCATATGCGTATGGTTCCCGGCTGGGACGAGCGTTTATTGGCGATGCTGCGTTTGTGCCCGGAGCCACGAACCGTATTGTCGACCTACCCATTGGCATTTACTCCGCCGGATCAGTTTTCTGCCGAGCAACTGGTGACAATGCGGCCCAAGGGGTTCGATATCCACGGTGTGTTGACTTTGAATTCAACCCTCTCTGCACTGGAACAAGCACCTTCAATTCCGGCTCGCAGCGCCTTCATCAGCGCCGGCATGCTTTTCGGACCGGCGCAGTGCATGGTGGAGGTTCCCTACGATCCATACTTGTACTTCGAAGGTGAGGAAATCATGCTCGCCGTTCGCTTGTGGACGCATGGTTGGGATATTCGTCAGCCCAATCAGGCGGTTGCCTTCCACAACTATGGCCCGCAGCCAGAGCGTCCTCGACACTGGAAAGATCAGGGAAACTGGAGCGAAATCAACCGCATGGCAAGGGAGCGCATTGCCTATCTGCTGCAACAGGCTGGGGCCGGTAGCACGGAGAGCCTGATTGAAATCGAGCGGTATTCTTTGGGGCGTGCGCATTCATTGTCTGAGTACGAGCAGTTTTCCGGGCTGGATTTTTCCGCCCGGTTGCACCTCCGGTCTCCTGCCATGGCGCCCGCTGCGGCAGCCGATATCGAGCCGCAGCTATCGGCGCGGCAGAGAATTTTTTCCGACATCTGGCGCCGTAACTTATGGGGGTGTGAGGAAACCCGCTCCGGTCACGGCTCGACCCTGGCGGCAACAGCCGGCTTGCGCAGCTGGCTGGAACAGACCTGGCGTTTCCTCGGCATTCGTATTCTTGCCGATGCGGGCTGCGGGGATCTCAACTGGATGCAGCATCTGGCACCAGGCTTACGCTTGTATCTGGGGTTCGACATTGTTCCGGAGCTGGTGGCAGAGTTGCGGCAACGGCATCGGAACCGGAACAACATGTTTTTCTCGGAGGCCGATCTGGTCACCGAAATGCTGCCGGAGAGCGATGCCGTCCTGTGTCGCGACTGTCTGTCGCATCTCTCGCTCGATGCTGCGATGCTGGTGCTCGAGAAGTTTCGCAAGAGTGGTGCTCGTTACCTGTTCGCAAGTACCAGCCAGCAGGCAGAGAGTAGGAATCGTTGGCTGACTACCGGGTATTGGCATCCGGTTAATCTGCAGGCGCCCCCATTCTGTCTGCCACCCCCTTTGCTCAGCTACTACGAAGGTGGAGACAAAATGCTCGGCGTCTGGTCCTGCGAACAATTGCCGGAGTCGTAATCGGTGATGGCTTGCCGGTGCTAGGACGCCGCGCTTTTGTTCAAGGCTGAGCGAAACCAGAAAAAATCGCTGGCCATCTTCGGGTGGCAGCCAAGCAGCACACGGCTGCCGATCAGTTGTTCGAGTCGAAGCAGGGCAATGCAGCGATGATTGCCCTCAATCACGACAAACGGCCCCTGGCCCGAAAAAGCAGTGAGAATCGGTGGTTTGAGCGATATTCCGGACAAGTAGGCAGCGGTGATTCCGCGAATCTTGTCGATGTGGCGGTAGGGGTCGCTTTCCTGGCGCGGGTGCCGGGCAATTTCTGCAAGCGAAAAGCTGGCGAAAATTTCGCTCCAGTCGTATGAGCCGATCACATACATGCGCTCGATATCGACTGCCTCGACTTCACATTCGAACCAGGCGCAGCCGCTGGGCAGTTCTTCCCAGACGTCGGGGTTGGGAACTGTTCTCCCCGGGGTTTTTCGCCAGGTGTCGAGTACCTCTTCCCAAGTGATGGCGCGGCCAAATTTCATGGAGACTGGATTCTGCAGTGTCGGCAGGGCATGCGCCTGCGGGTGTTGGTGGCGGGTGATCCTGTATTATCGCAGGAGTGCCGGTCGCTGCGGCGGAAATGCCGGCGTCCCGCCAGATTCTCAGCCCGGGCTGGAAAGTGAATATCCATGGAACGTATTTTTGTCGCCATTGCCAGTTATCGTGATCGTGAATGCCAATGGACCTTGAAGGATCTGTTTGTAGCAGCCAGTTTTCCTGAGCGTATCGAGGTCGGAATCTGCTGGCAGTTCGATCCTGAGCAGGATCAGGACTGCTTCTGCGAACCCTGTCCGCGTCCGGAACAGGTGCAGGTGATCGAAGTTGCCTTGGCGGATGCCCGAGGAGCTTGCTGGGCCAAGGCCAAGGCCCTGTCGCTGCTTGGGGAGCAGGAGTTTGTCCTGCTGATCGATTCGCACATGCGGTTTGCTCCGGGCTGGGATGTCCAGATGATCGACATGTGGCGGCAGACCGGCAATCCCAAGGCTTTTCTATCCACTTACCCCGCTGGTTACGAGCCGCCGGATGACCGCCGGTTCAATACCCCGCGCCTGACTCCGGTCAAGTTCTTCGAACGGGTGATGTCGATGAATTCGGTGTTGCTCGACATGCCTCGACCGTTGCCTTCGCATCTGGTGGCCGGTGGTTATCTGTTCGGGCGGCGCGAGATGTTCGTTGAGGTGCCTTACGATCCCTACATCTATTTCATCGGCGAAGAAGTGACGCATGCGGCGCGTTACTACACGCATGGCTGGGATGGTTACACCCCTAATCAATGCGTCATTCATCACTACTACGAACGCAAGGCCGCACCACGCCACTGGGATGACGACAAGGCCGGATGGTCGCAGATCAACCGGGCCTCCTATAACCGGATTCGCCATGTTCTTGAGATCGAGCGGACGGCAGACCCGGAGGCGCTGATTGAAATTGAAAAATACGGCATGGGCAGAGTGCGTAGCCTGGCACAGTTTCAGGGGGCGATCGGTGTTAACTTCAATGCGATGCTGATCGACCGCAAGCGCAACGAATCGGTGGCTGCGATTGAGCAGAGTCTGACCCAGCCGGTGCCGCCGCGTTCGGCTCACGAGATTCACTCGCTCGCGGTGCACGCCTGTCGGCATGGAAATTTCCTGTTGCCGCGACATGACGCCTATATCGCCAAATCCATGATCGAATACGGAGAGTGGACCGAAGGCTTGTTGCAGTTGCTGGCCGGGCTCTTTTCTCCCGGTGCGCATGTTGTAGAGGTCGGGGCCGGTTTCGGGGCGCATGCCATTCCCTTGTCCCGCCTGGTGGGTGCCGAGGGGATGGTTACGGCCGTCGAGCAGTCGCGGCGGATGGTCGATCTGCTGCATGCCAATCTGGCGCTCAACCAGATCGATAACCTGCGGGTAGTCCATGCTCAGGCGGCGCCGCTACCGGGAGCGATTGAAGTCGAGGAGCCGGTATTCCGTAACGAGGGTGGTAACTTCGGCATGCTCAAGCCGTTGCCCTTGCACGACTGGCGCAAGATGGTGCGCAGCATTGCCCTGGATGGCGAGGCTTGGGGCGCCATCGATTGCCTGCTGATTGATACGCCGGGCTGCGTGGCGGAAGTACTGGCCGGGGCGCGCCGCTTGCTTGCCGGTCAGCAGCCCGTCGTGGTCGTGAATGCCGATAACGCCGAGGATGCCGTGCGCAGTGCCGATCTCTTGCGCGCCGCCGGCTATCGGTTGTGGCAGCATGTCAGCCCATTTTATCGGGCAGACAATTTTTTCCAGAAGGTGGATAACCTGTTTGGCGGCTTGGCCAGCATGAGTCTGGTCGGCTTGCCTGATGACCGGGATATTTCGGGTTTTGGGGCCAGCCCGAGAAATTGAGGCCGGGGTTGTACGGTGCAGCTTAGATGGCGGATCCTGAGAAATCCGGGGTTTATCGGCGTAGCCCGCATCCGGGCCGAGATTTGGGTTCGATTGATGAAAGCTAATTATTCGCTGGGGGTTTTACTGGTTGTCGGGCTCGGCTTGAACTGGCTGCCGGCCAACGTATCCGCGACCGAGCTCCCCCCTTTGCCGGCTTGTGGGAAAAGTCCCGAGGCTCGCGCGTTGACCGTGGCCGAAGCTGTCGATCTGGCCCTGTGCCGGCATCCTCTGACCCGCGAATACTGGGCGCAGGCCCGGGGGCAGGCGGCCCAACTGGGGATCAGTGAAGCGGCTTGGCGCCCCCGCCTTGATGCTCGTGGCAGTTGGCAAGAGCGGCGTAGCGGCGGTATTGACAGCGAACTGCGCAGTGCTGAGCTTAGTCTCAGCTGGCTGGTCTACGACTTCGGCTTGCGTGCGGCCAACGAGGAAAATGCCCGGCAGTTGCTGGCGGCGGCTCTAGCCAGCCGCGATGCGACGCTGCAGGGCGTGTTCCTGGCTGCGGTCCAGGCGTATTACAACACTCAGGCAACGCAGGCGGCTCAGGCGGCCGCCTTGCTGGCCGAAAAAGCCGCAAGCCGCAGCCTGGAAGCGGCCGAGGCGCGGTATCGCGCTGGCAGCGCTACCCCGGCCGACCGCCTGTTGGCCCAGACTGCGCGTTCACAGGCGACGCTGGCGCGAATTCGTAGCGAGGGTGAAGCGCGGACAGCACGTGGGACGCTGGCCAATGCTCTTGGTTTTTCCGCGAGCCAGCCCCTGATGCTGGCACCACTGGCGGCGCTGCCACCCATGGCTGATTTCAGCGCCGATGTCGAACGCCTGATCGATGAGGCGCAGCGGCGCCGTCCCGACTTGCTGGCCGCCCAGGCGCAGGTGCAGGCGGCAGAAGCAGCCGTTGCCGCCGCTCGGGCCCAGGGCCGCCCTGCTCTGAGCCTGGGGGCCGGGCCGCAGTGGCAGTCGCTGGCCGGGCGCGAGACGCAGGTCAGCAGCCTGGGGCTGACCCTGAGCGTACCGTTGTTTACCGGCTTCGAGCATACCTGGCGGGTCCGTCAGGCCGAAGCCCAGCGCGACTTGCGGCAGGCGCAGCAGGAACGCCAGTCGAACCAGGTCGCGCTGGACGTGTGGAAGGCTTGGCACGGTTTGCAGACAGCCACCCAGGCCTGGCAGGCAAGTGGCGATCTGCTGGCAAGTGCCGAGCAGTCGGCGCGGGTCGCGCTTGGGCGCTACCAGGCCGGGGTGGGGACGGTACTTGATTTGCTGACGGCGCAGGCGGCCGAGGCCAGCGCCCGGCAGCAGCGGATTCAGAGCGAACTTGACTGGAATGTGCAACGGGCAAGCCTGGCCCAGGCGCTGGGGCGACTGGAGCCGGGGTGGCTGGCGACGGCTGCAGGTGAGCAGGGATGGTGATGAAAGCAAAAAGCAAAATCGTGATTTTTTCGCTGTTGACCGTGGGATTCTTGGTCGCGGCTGGCTGGTATCAGAAGCAGCGCGAGGCCGGCCGTCCGGAGCAGCGGTTTCGTAGCCAGACGGTCGAACGTGGCGAGGTGGTGCAAAGCGTTTCGGCCAACGGCACCCTGAACCCGGTGGTACTGGTCAATGTCGGTACCCAGGTGTCGGGGACGGTACGCAAGCTCTATGTTGATTTTAACGATAAGGTCAGTGCCGGACAGGCCTTGCTCGAACTCGACGATGCCTTGCTTGCAGCCCAGGCCAAGCAGAGCGAGGCGGGGGTTGCCAATGCCGAGGCGGCGCTTGAGCTGGCACAAGCCAACGCTACCCGGATGCAGTCGCTGTACGCGCAGGAGTACGTATCGCGGCAGGAATTCGAGCAGTCGCAGCAGGCGCTCAAGTCGGCGCGGGCCCAGCTCGCTCTGGCCCGTGCGCAGTGGCAGAAGGACAAGGTCAACCATGGCAATACGGTGATTCGTTCGCCGGTCTCAGGCGTCGTCGTGGACCGGGTTGTCGATCTCGGGCAGACCGTGGCCGCCAGCTTCCAGACCCCGGTGCTGATCAAGATTGCCCAGGACCTCTCGGAGATGCGGATCGACACCAGCTTTGCCGAAGCCGACATCGGCAATATCCGCGAGGGGCAGAAGGCCAGATTCACGGTCGACGCCTTTCCTAACCGGAATTTCACCGGCGAAGTTCAGCAGATTCGCCTGAATCCGACCAATCAGCAGAATGTCGTCACCTACAACGTGCGGATTACCGTGGCCAATCCCGAGCAGGTATTGCTGCCGGGGATGACTGCTTACGTCAATATTGCCGTGGCCCGGCGCGAGGATGTGCTGCTGGTGCCGAATGCGGCGCTGCGCTTCAAGTTGCCGGACGATGTCAGGCCAGATGCCGACAAGCCGGCGGCGGGCGACGCCGCCAAAGGCGGCGGGGCAGCGGGGCGCAAGGGCAAGCGCGGCGATGGCCAGCAGGGGACCGTTCAGGTTCTGCTCGGCGATGAAATCCGGCCGGTCGCCGTGCAACTCGGAATCACCGACAACCGCAATACCGAAGTGATCGGCGGCGAACTCAAGCCGGGCGACCGGGTCATCGTCGGCGAGAACGGGGCCAGCAAGAAGCCCTCGTCGCTTGGCATGAGAATGTTCTGATGGGCGTGCAGCCGGTGATCCGCGTGGCCGGGCTGGCCAAGTCCTACCGTACCGCAGCCGGTGATTTCACTGCGCTGCAGGGGGTTGATCTGGCGGTCGAAGCGGGGGACTACATCGCGATCATGGGGCCTTCCGGTTCGGGCAAGTCGACCTTCATGAACCTGCTCGGCTGCCTCGATACGCCGAGTGCCGGCGACTATTACCTGGCCGGTAAGAACGTCGCTCAACTTGATCGCGAACATCTGGCCGAGTTGCGCAACCAGTTGCTGGGGTTTGTCTTTCAGGGGTTCAACCTGTTGCCGCGCATGAGCCTGCTCGACAATGTTGCGCTACCGCTGGTGTATGCCGGGATCGAGAAGCCGGTTCGCCGGGCGCGTGCCGCCGAATTATTGGCCAGGGTCGGCCTTGGGCGCTACGCCGATTCCTTGCCCAGCCGGATTTCCGGCGGTCAGCAACAGCGGGTGGCGATTGCCCGGGCGCTGGTGAACCGGCCGCAATTGCTGCTTGCCGACGAGCCAACCGGCAACCTCGATAGCCAGACCAGCGAAGAAATCATGCGCCTGTTCGGTGAACTCAACCGCGAAGGCATCACCATCGTACTGGTGACGCACGAACCCGATATTGCCGCGCATGCCCGGCGCCAGGTGCGTTTCCGCGATGGCCGGATGGTCAGCGACGAGCGCAGCGAGCAGGAGGTCGGCGCATGAAGCAGCTTTTTTTGCCAATTTCACGGTCGACCGTGAACGCAGCCCGAAACAGCACTTGGCGGAGGGGGCGATGATTCGCGCAATGCTCTCCGAAGCCTGGCAGGCGATGGGGGCCAACCGGCTGCGTACGGCCCTGACCATGCTCGGCATGGTGATCGGGGTTGGCGCCGTGGTAATTATGCTGGCAATCGGTCAGGGGGCGCAGTATGCGGTACAGCAGACGATCAGCACCATGGGCTCCAACCTGTTCATTGTCCTCTCCGGCTCGTTTACCACCTCGGGCGTGCGCAGCGGCTCAGCCGGTGCGCCAACCCTCAATCTTGCCGATGCTGATGCGATAGCCGAACTCGAAGGCGTGGTCAATGTTGCACCGACCCATCAGGGAACCCGGCAACTTGTCTACGGCGCGCAAAACTGGAGCGCGCAGGTGATCGGGACGACACCGGAATATCTTGCTGCGCGCGCCTGGAGCATCGTCAATGGCGCGGCCTTTGCCGACTCCGATGTGCGCTCGGCAACCCGGGTCGCGCTGATCGGCAAGACCGTCGCCGATAACCTGTTTGGCGAAGAAGATCCGGTCGGCAAGACCATGCGTATCCAGCAAAATCCCTTTGTGGTGATCGGCGTGCTCGGCAGCAAGGGGCAGAACCTGGATGGCCGCGACCAGGACGATACCGTAATCGTCCCGCTCAGCACTGCTCAGCGCAAGGTTTTCGGTACGCCGTTCCTGGGCTCGGTACGGATGATCATGGTCCAGGCGGATCACGGCGAAAATATGCAGAAAACCATGGATGCCGTAACCGCCTTGCTGCGTCAGCGGCATCGTCTACGTGACGGACAGCCGGACGATTTTTTCATGCGCAACTTGTCGGCAGCGGCTGAATCGGAAGCTGAAACGACGCGGACGATGTCGATCCTGCTTGGCGCGATTGCCTCGATTTCGCTGCTGGTCGGCGGCATCGGGATCATGAACATCATGCTTGTTTCGGTGACCGAGCGGACCCGGGAAATCGGCATCCGGATGGCTATTGGTGCCCGCGAGCGCGATATTCTGACCCAGTTCCTGCTGGAGGCGATCATCATTTCGCTTGCCGGTTGCCTGATCGGCCTGCTGCTCGGCCTGGGCGGCGCCTTGCTGATCAACTTGCTGAGCGGCATGGTGGTGGTGATTTCCGGCAGTTCGGCGCTGGTGGCATTCAGTGTCGCTGCTGCGGTCGGGGTGTTCTTCGGTTGGTATCCGGCTCGCAAGGCGGCACGGCTCGATCCGATCGAGGCGCTGCGTTATCAGTAACTGGTCACTGAAAACATGCAAAATCTTAAAAAGTCATCCGGGATAATGGTGTTTGCGTTAAATTAACGTTTTCTGTCAACTGGTTGACGCCAAGGGTAGAGGGATGAACGACGAGCAGGAAGGGCCCGCGCATTTTTGCTGGCGGGCCGTCACCGAACTGCAGGCCGGCATGGTTCTCGCCCGTCCGGCCCGGGCTGCGCACGGCAGTCGTGCCACCTTGCTGATCGGGGCCGGTGCAACGTTGACCGAGAGCACCATTACCCAGTTGATCGCGCGGGGAGTGGAGTGCGTGGCTGTCCTTGAAGCCTGTCCTGGCGATGCCGAATGGGCGACTGCCGAGGCCGCATACCAGCAACGCCTGCAACAGATCTTTGGCGGTGAGCCGGAGGATCGGGGTTGTATTGAGTTGCTCGCCGCACTGCGCCAGCTGGGACCCTGTCTATGCTGAGTCAGGCCGACCTGTCACTTGAAGTACCCCGTCTTGCAGCGGCGCTGCCACCGTTTCCCCGCGTGGTCCAGCAGATGCTCGAATTGTTGCGCGATGATGACCTCTCGATTGAAACCCTGGCCCGGGTGGCGCGTAACGATGCGGTAATTGCCGGGCAGATCCTGTCGGTTGCCAATCATGTGCGCCGTCTCCGTCTGCAGGCTGATCTTAGCGACCCGTTTGCCGCTGCTTCGCTGATCGGTCTCAATCGGGTACGCCAGATTGTGGTTGGTGCGGGAATGAACCGTTTTGTCCAGGCGGCGGCAGGCAGTACCCCGTTTTTCTATGCCCATTCGCTGGCGGTTGCCATTGTCGCGCAGGAGCTTGCGGCACTGCACGATCTGTCGCTCGAGGATGCCTACATCGCTGGCATCCTGCACGACATCGGCCAACTCTGCTTCCATGTTCTGGATCCCGAGGCATATCGCGCGGTTGCCGAGCAGGCGGCAGTCGATGGCCGGCTGATCGAGCATGAGCGGGCTGCCTTCGGTTACGATCATTGCCTGATCGGCTGTCTGCTGGCCGAGCATTGGAATCTGCCGGAAGGGGTGTTGCGGGCAATCGCCACGCATCACGATGACGATGCTCCGGAGAGCCGCTTGCAGGCTGTGGTGATGATCGCCGAGGTACTGACCCGGGCGCTCGATCTTCCCGAGTCGCCGAACAACCGGGTGATCCGCATCAATCCGCTGGCCTGCGAGTTGCTGGAAATCGATTTTTCATCGCCAACCATGCTCGACTGCTTGGGCCGCTGCCGGGCCCGCTACCGCCACGCATTCCGTTTGCCGGGGTAAACACACAAAGGGCGCCGCAAGGCGCCCTTTGTTCTCTTCGTGGGCGTTCGCTCAGACGCCCTGCTTCAGGCTGGCCTCGATGAAGGCATCGAGGTCGCCGTCGAGCACCGCCTGGGTGTTGCCGACTTCGTAGTTGGTGCGCAGATCCTTGATCCGGCTCTGGTCGAGCACGTAGGAACGGATCTGGTGACCCCAGCCGATGTCCGACTTGGCATCTTCGAGCTTCTGCTGTTCGGCCTGCTGCTTGCGCAACTCGTGTTCGTAGAGGCGGGCGCGCAGCATTGACCAGGCCTCGTCGCGGTTGCGGTGCTGCGAACGGTCGTTCTGGCACTGGACGACGATGCCGGTCGGGATGTGGGTCAGACGCACCGCAGAATCGGTCTTGTTGATGTGCTGACCGCCAGCGCCAGAGGCGCGGTAGGTGTCGGTGCGTACGTCGGCCGGGTTGATCGCGATTTCGATCGACTCATCGACTTCCGGGAAGACGAAGACCGAGGTGAAACTGGTATGGCGGCGGGCGTTGGAGTCAAACGGCGACTTGCGCACCAGGCGGTGGATGCCGGTTTCGGTGCGCAGGGTGCCGTAGGCATAGTCGCCGGACAGCTTGACCGTGGCGCTCTTGATGCCGGCGACGTCGCCTTCGGACTCTTCCATGACTTCCACGGTGAACCCCTTCTTTTCGCCGAATTTCAGGTACATGCGCAACAGCATCGAGGCCCAGTCCTGGGCTTCGGTACCGCCGGCACCGGCCTGGATTTCGAGGAAGCAGTTCGACGGGTCGGCCGGGTTGTTGAACATCCGGCGGAATTCGAGGGTGGCAATCTTCTTTTCGATCTCGGCGCAGTCGGCCTCGACGGCGTGCAGCGTATCGTCGTCGTTTTCCTCGCGGCCCATCTCGAACAACTCGCGGCCGTCCTTGATCCCGGCATCGACCGCTTCGAGGACGAGGACGATGTCTTCCAGCGATTTTTTCTCTCGGCCCATGTCCTGGGCGCGTTTCGGCTCATCCCAGATCTTGGGATCTTCCATTTCCTTCGACAGCAGCGTCAGGCGTTCGCGCTTGTGATCGTAGTCAAAGATACCTCCGTAGCTCGGCGGCGCGCTGCGCCAGGTCGTCGAGCTGGTTGGAGATGGCATTGAGTTGTTCGGCTTCCATGTTCGTTCCGTGACTAAAGCGTTGCAATGGCGCGAATTATAGCCGGGGCCGGGGCTGCTGTTGCGTTGCACAACGATGATGCGGTGCAGCAACAAGTCCTGCGGGAATGCACCAAATTAGTGAATATTCGATTCCATATCGTGAAATTATCCCTGTTGAAAATTTTCCGGATCCTTTGTTTGTTCTCTAACAAAATGAATTTAAACGATAAAAATAAAAACCATCGAAGATGGCAGGGATTTTGCTGATTTCATTCCATGTTTAAGTTGGATGCCAGTCCGGGAGAGAGTGATGAGCAAGGAGTCCGTATCCCATCCTTTGACGCCCGCCCTGCTTGATTGCCTGCACCGTCAGCGTGGGCAGGCCCTGCTGATTGCTTCGCTGGCCGTGGCCGGAGGCGCCTTGGCCGGCGCGGCACGGCCCTGGGCGGCCAGTCCCGAGTGGTCGCTGTTGTTGACCGGGGCAATCTTGCTGCTGCTCTCCGCCGCTTTGGCCTGGCGCATGCAGCGTGGTTTTGAGCGGGCCTGTCTGGCCATCGATCAACTCGCCCTGGCCTTGTCCGAGGGGCGCCTCAGCCAGCGGATCAACCGCGAGGCTTGCCTGGCACTGGCACCTCTGGGGGAGCGGCTGGATGGCATGGCACGGTCCTTGTGCGGGATGCTGCTGGGGCTGGCGCGGATGGCCCAGGAAATCCACAGCGTCGCTGGCGAGGGCCGGGCCAATGCCAGCGGCGGCGATGATGGGGTCCGCGCTCAGCGGGACGTGACTTTGTCATCCTCGGCAACGCTTGAGCAATTGACCGTCAGCCTCGGAATGACCAGCGACAGCGCTCAGGGTGCAGCGACTGTGGCCGAACGGTCAGGCGTCCAGGCTCAGGCGGCTGCCGGGCGAGTGACGACCCTGGCCGGCGGCTTGCAGCAACTGGCGGCTACCGTCGACGCGACCGCCAGCGGTGCGCAAAGACTCGGGGAGCGTTCGCAGGAAATCACTTCGATTGTCGATTTGATCGCCGAAATTGCCGGGCAGACCAATCTGCTGGCGCTCAACGCCGCAATCGAGGCGGCACGTGCCGGAGAGCAGGGGCGCGGTTTTGCCGTGGTGGCCGATGAGGTGCGCAAGCTGGCGGAGCGGACAGGGCAGGCTACCGGTGAAATCGGGCAGCGGATTGCGAGCGTCCGGCATGAAGTCGAGGTGATGGAACGGGCCATGCATGCCACTGCGAAAGAGGCTGCCGAGAGTATGCAGGCGGCGGCGGAGGCGGTCGCCGAGTTACAAGCGGCCGAAGGCAGTGCTGGCGAGACCCGGATCCTGATTCGCGATATTGCGGCGGCCGTTCGTGAGCAAAGCGAGGCGGCCCACAGCATTGCCCGGGCGATCGAGCAGGTGGCCCGACTGGCCGATGATAACGAGCATCTGGTGCATGCCAACAGCGAATTGTCGCGTTACCTCGATGAGTTGGCACGGCAGTTGAACGTGGTGCTCAACGATTTTGATTACGAATAACGGAGGTCGATCATGCAATGGATGATGCCGGGAATGGCTGCCCTGTTTGCTGCCCTGATCCTTGTCTATTTCCTGGTGCAGCGGCGCCGTCGCTGGCTGCTTGCCGCGCAGTCGCTGTCGGCCAATCTGGCCGCCTGCGAAATTCTCCTCAATCTGATCGCCAGCCTGCAGCAGCATCGGGGAATGTCTTCCGCCTGGTTGTCAGGGGATGCTGGCTTCAAGCGGCGGCTTGAGGAAAAAGCACGGCAGATTGACGAATTGCTGCCCCGCCTGCGCGAATTGGCACAGCGTGAGAGCCTGCAGGCACATCCCTGCCTGACGCCCAACGAACTGCAATTATTTCGCTTCCGTTGGGAGAAACTGCGCGACGGACTGGCCGGTCATACCCCGGAGCAAAGCATTGCCCGCCACAGCGAGTTGCTGGAACGGCCGCTGTCGTGGCTTGCCGCCGTGGGCGAAGCGCGGGTCGAACCGTTATTTCCCGATGCCGGTTTGCAGCGGCTGGCCCGGAACTACGCCAGCCGCTTGCCGGCATTGAGCGAGTGCCTTGGGCAGGCGCGGGCAGTCGGGGCCGGAGTTGCTGCCCAGGGGCGTTGCTCGCCGGTCGCCCGGGTCCGTCTGGTATTTCTGGTCAGCCGTGCCGAGTCGCTGCTGCAGTCGGCACTGGCCGGGGAAAGTGGCAGTCGCGCGGAAAGTGCGCGGCAGGCGGTACAGCGGATGTTGCTCGGGATTCGCGAGGAGTTGCTGAGCGGACGAGTCGAGTTGCCGCCGGAGCAGTATTTTGCACTGGCGACACGGGCAATCGACCTGGTCTTTTCGTGGATGGACGGCAGCGGCGAGAGCCTGCTCCATGCCGGACAATCCTGGCTCGATGCACATCAGGATGTGCCGGTCCTGAATTGATGAAGAACAATATATATCGCTGGGAGAAACAGATGGTCGCCGGGAAGCTGCTTTGTCGCCCCGCCTTTGCACCGCGCCTGCGGCGCCGTTCGGCCTGGTCCAGAATCGATTCCGGGCGGGTGCTGCAGGTGCTGGTGGATAACCTTGAAGGGATGGTCTATCGCTCGGCGATTGACGAAAACTGGACCTTTCACTTTGTCAGCGATGGCTGCCGGGTACTCACCGGTTATACGCCGGAGGAACTGGAATACAGCCAGCTGACTTCGCTCGAAGCGATCACCCACCCGGAGGACCGGGTCAAGGTGCGGCAGGCAGTTTGTGCCGCACTCGAGGCATCCGGGCGTTATCGCGTGCAATACCGGATTTTTCACCGTGACGGCAGCGAAAAATGGGTGCTCGAACGCGGCACGGTGGTTGCAGACGAATCGGGCGAGCATGTACTCGAAGGCTTTATCGAAGAGGTGACCGAGCAGGTCATGCGTGAACGCCAGCTGGCCGATGCCGAGTTGCGGTATCGCAGTATTTTCGAGGATTCGGTGATCGGCATGTTCCAGACCTCGATTGATGGGGCCTATCTTGCCGCCAACCGTGCGCTGGCCAGGCTCTACGGCTACGCCAGCGCGTCTGACCTGATTGCCGGGCTGTCGGACATTGCGCGCCGGCTATATGTCGATCCGGAACGCCGCGAGGAGTTCAAGCGGCGGATTGTGGCGACCGGTCGGGTGGTTGATTTCGAATCCGAGGTGTACCGCTGCGATGGCAGCCGCATCTGGATCTCGGAAAACGCGCACATCGTTTATGACCAGGACGGCGAGGCCTTGTACTACGAAGGCACGGTCGAGGATATTACCGAGCGTTACCGGGCGCGTCGCGAGCTTGAATACCAGGCCACCCACGATCCGCTGACTGGCTTGCCCAACCGCAACCTGCTGCAGGATCGCCTGCATCAGGCGGTCCTGCGTGCCCGCCGGCAGGGGCGGCGTGGCGGCGTCGCCTTCATCGACCTGGACAACTTCAAGTTCGTCAATGACAGCCTTGGCCATGGTGCGGGTGACCGCCTGCTGGTCGAGATTGCCCAGCGGTTGCGTGCCTGTCTGCGCGATACCGATACGGTGGCCCGCTATGGCGGCGACGAATTCGTGCTGATTCTCGGCGATTACGATGGCCAGAGCGATGGCTTGCAGGTATTGCAGCGCTTGAAGTCGGCGATTGCCGAACCCTTCGAACTGGAAGGGCATGAACTGCAGGTTGATTGCAGTATTGGTGTCAGCGTCTTTCCCGACGATGGTGAGGAAATGGAAAGCCTGCTGCGTCATGCAGATGCGGCGGTGAACCACGCCAAGCGGCTGGGTAAGGGGCAGTTCCAGTTCTACACCTCGGCGCTCAACTCGGCGGCGCGCGACCGGCTGGCGCTCGAGTCGGCCTTGCGCAAGGCGGTCGGCAACGAAGATCTGTACGTGGTCTACCAGCCCAAGGTCAATGCCCTGGGCCGGGCCGTCGGCTTCGAGGCGCTGGTGCGCTGGGATAGCGAGGAATTCGGCAGCGTTTCACCGGTGCGTTTCATTCCGTTGGCCGAGGAAACCGGGCTGATCGGCCAGCTGACCTGGTTCGTGCTGCGCGCGGCCTGCCACGAGGCGGCCAACTGGCGCAAGGCTGGGCACCTCGACCTGCGGGTGGCGGTGAATATCTCGCCACGGCTGTTCCGCGAGCGTGATCTGGCGGCGCTGGTCCGCTCGGTGCTGGACGAGGCCGGCCTGCCGCCGCAGAACCTCGAACTGGAAATTACCGAGGGGATGCTGATGGGTGACGTGCAACGCTCGCTGGCGGTACTGCACGAACTCAAGGCGATGGGGGTGGACATCGCGATCGACGACTTTGGTACCGGCTACTCTTCGCTGGCTTACCTCAAGCGCTTTCCCATCGACATCCTCAAGGTCGACCGTTCCTTCGTTCTCGAATGCGACGGCGACGCCGAAGCGACCGCGATCACCCGCGCCATCGTTTCGCTGGCGCACAGCCTGGGTTTGCGGGTGGTGGCCGAGGGGGTCGAGCGGCCGTCGCAACAGGCGGTGCTCAATGCGCTCGGGTGCGAGGAATTCCAGGGTTACCTGTTTGCCCGGCCGCTGCCGGTCGAAGCGCTGGCAGCCTATCTCAACGCACATCCGGGGGGCGGCTGAAGCAGGCAGCGGGTAGTGTGATTTTTGCGGTTTATCACGGTCGACCGTGATAAACCGCAAAAAAGCCTTTAGCGGCGGCGCGTCCCGGCTTTCTTCAACGACAGCGTGACCAGGAAGGGAAAGTCCGGGTCGGCGCGCTGCTGCAGCCGGTAAGCCGGGCCGGCGGCGGTGCGCAGGTGCTCGCAGAGCGCGTCGAGATCGACCGCCTCGCAGCGCAGATCGGCGATGACTTCGCCTTCGTCTTCATACACTGGAAAATCCGAACAGCCGACCGGCTTGATGTCCTGGCCATAGACGCGGCAGATGCCGGCATTCTGGTCATAAGCCGGGCAGGGCTTGGTGTGCACGTAATAGCGCCCCTGAGCCTCGCGGATTTCGTTCGGCCCTTGGCCGGCGCGCAGGCGGCGGTCGAAGTCCGGGCGGGCTTCCTCAATCCGCCACAGGGTCTTGACCTGGCGCCAGTCGAGGTCGAGCACCAGCGCATCGAGCTTGCAGCACGGCCGGGTGCAGCGGGTACAGTGGGGAATCACGGCAGCGGTCTGATAGCTGGCAGCGAGGGCCGGGAGATCGGGGCGGACGGCGGCTGCCGTGGCCGGGCCGGCCTTGACCCGGGATACCGGCGGTTTGGGGCGGCGCGGAGCGTTCATTCAAGATACTCGATCATCAGTTGCGGGCTTTCGACACCCTGATATTCGTTGATTGCCAGCCGATAGGCGATCCGGGCTTGGGCACCGGGTTGCTGCAGGTAGTTGAACTGGATTGCGTCGATCCGGGTGTTGCCCTTGCGCAGTCGCAGCTTGAGGTGCTTGTCCTTGAGGATGCGCTGCTGCTCGACTTCGAACTGGTCGAGGAACAGCGGCGCCGGGAAGCCCTGGCCCCAGACCTGATTTTCGAGCAGGCGGGCGGTTTCCAGCGAAATGTAGCCGCCTTCGAGCGGGCCGTCGGTTTCCAGGGTACGGGTGAGGTCGGCGGGGGCCAGCAATTCGCCGGCGATCTCGGCAAAGAGCGACTGGAAACGCGGGAAATCCTCTTCGGCCAGGGTTGCGCCGGCCGCCATCGCATGGCCGCCAAAACGCAGCAGCAGACCGGGGGCGCGCTTGGCGACGAGATCGAGTGCGTCGCGCAGGTGCAGGCCGGGAATCGAACGGCCCGAGCCCTTGACGATGCCGCCCTCGCCACGGGCAAAGGCAAACACCGGGCGGTGCAGTTTTTCCTTGATCCGCGAGGCGAGGATGCCGACCACGCCTTCGTGCCAGTCCGGGTCGAACAGCGCGATGCCGGGAGCCGGATCGTCGGGGTCCAGGCGTTCAAGCAGGATCAGTGCCTGTTCCTGCATGCCCGATTCGATTTCGCGGCGTTCGCGGTTGAGTTGGTCAAGTTCCTGGGCAATATTCAGCGCTCGCGCCGGATCATCCGTAATCAGGCATTCGATGCCCAGGCGCATGTCGGCCAGGCGGCCGGCGGCGTTCAACCGGGGGCCGAGGAGAAAGCCGAGGTCAAAGGCGGTGGCGCGGCCGGCATCGCGGCCAGCGGCTTTGAACAGCGCGGCAATGCCCGGCTGCATCTGGCCGGCGCGCATGCGCTTGAGGCCCTGGCTGACCAGGATGCGGTTGTTGCGGTCGAGCTTGACCACGTCGGCCACGGTGCCGAGCGCAACCAGGTCGAGCAGGCTGGCGAAATTGGGTTCAGGGCGCTCGGCAAACCAGCCGCGTGTGCGCAGTTCGGCGCGCAGCGCGAGCATCACGTAGAACATCACGCCGACCCCGGCGATGCACTTGGAGGGAAAGTCGCAGCCGGGCTGGTTGGGGTTGACGATGCAGTCGGCAGTCGGCAATTCATCGCCGGGCAAGTGGTGGTCGGTGATCAGCACCGCCATGCCCAGTTCCTGGGCGCGGGCGACGCCGGCGAGGCTGGCGATGCCGTTATCGACGGTGACGATCATGTCCGGTGATTGCTCGGCGGCAAGGTCGACGATTTCCGGCGACAGTCCGTAGCCGAACTTGAAGCGGTCCGGGACCAGGAAATCGACTTCGGCGCCGAGCAGGCGCAGACCGCGCATGCCGACGGCGGTGGCCGTGGCGCCGTCGCAATCGTAATCGCCGACGATCAGTAGCCTGGCTTCGGCTTCGATCGCGTCGGCCAGCAGCACGGCAGCATCGGTGGCATGGGTCAGCGTGGCCGGTGGCAGCAGCGACTTGAGTTCGTAATCGAGCTCGCTGCGGTCGCTGACGCCACGTGCGGCATAGAGGCGGGCGAGCAGCGGCGGCACGCCTTGTTGTTCGAGTTGCCAGGCAGTGCGCGGCGGGCTGTTACGGGTGACAAGTCGGGTCACGGCGATCCTTGCGGGTGATGAAGCAAAACGAGGGGGGCAGCTGCTGCAACGGACGGGTAAAACAGAGGGGAAAGCAAGCGGGTGGCTGGAATCTCAGCGTGCCGCGATCTCCGGTCCGGCCAACTGGCGGGCCAGGGCGCCGAGATCGCGACTGCCGGACCAGAATTTCCAGCGTTCGCCGCCACTGAAATGCCAGCGCAGTTCGCCGAAAATGGTCGGGGCGAGCAGGTCGACCGTAGAGAAAGCCTTGCCCAGCTGGGTGCGGACGGTGGCAAACCACTGCCGATCGAGCTGGTGCCAGGCCTGGTTCCACTCTTCGCTGTTTTCGTAAAGCACCGGCGCCAGCAGCGTATCGAGCACCAGCAATTGGCGCTCACCCCGGCGGGCGTGCTCGATCAGTTGCTCCGGTTCGGGCAAGTCGGTTCCCACCGGGCAGCCGGCGGCTTGGGCCAGGCCGGCGGCCAGCGGCGAACTGTCGCTGGCGCACCAGACGCGGTCGAAACGGCCCTGCGGCGGCGTCTGCTGGCTGCCGTCGCCCCACAGCCAGAGGCTGTTGATGGCCGGCTGGCCCTGGCGCTGGCGGCGTTCATTGACCGGGTGAAGATGGAGGAACATCTGCACTTCGTTGAGCCAGCGGCTCAATGCGGCTTCCTCGGCGGGCAGTTCGCCGTCCACCCGGCGGCCGGCGACGGCCGATAGCGGCTGGCTGCGGTGGCTGACCGGCTGCTTCAGGCGCAAATACCAACGGCGAGCGGTGGCGGCGTGAAATTCCCCGACCTCGGCAAATTCGCGATTGAGGTCGTCGACCATGGCCTCGGCTTCGTCGATTTCGAGAGCGAAAGCGCCGGCGTCGGCAAGCACGATTCTTTCATGATGAAAGCGCAAATGGACCGGGTCGGCGCACAGCCAGCGTTGATCGGCCTGCGGCATGGGGGCGGCGCTTTCGCCGCGTCGGCGGAATCCCGCCAGGGCCGGGTCATCGAGGCCGAAGGCCGCCGCCAGCGCGGCTTCGAAAGAGCGGCGCGGGCCGTGATCGAGGGGGCTGCGGGCGAGCAGCCAGCCGGCAGCGGTAGCCCGTTCCAGCCCGGCGTAAGCCATCTGGTCGGCCGGCTCGGGCCAGAGCAGCTCGGGAACAATCAGGGTCAGGCGGGCGGGGGTGTTGGATGACACGGTACGTAACCAGGGAAAGTCGGATGCGGTGAGACAGGTGAGCGCGGCCGATGTGCTGACTGCTTTTTCGGCAACAGTTGAGAGCCGGCGGCAGC
The DNA here is from genome assembly GCF_041378895.1 of Dechloromonas sp. ZY10. Taxonomy (NCBI): domain Bacteria; kingdom Pseudomonadati; phylum Pseudomonadota; class Betaproteobacteria; order Rhodocyclales; family Azonexaceae; genus Dechloromonas; species Dechloromonas aquae. Next base: position 2,178,382 of record NZ_CP144212.1, on the reverse strand, counting down.
CAGCCCGGAGCGCTTCGGCCAATGAGTGTACCATAGCGTTTTTTTTGCTCCCGCCGCCGCATGGCTCTGCCTTACGAACTCTTGATCGGCCTGCGCTATACCCGCGCCAAGCGCCGTAATCATTTCATTTCCTTCATTTCGCTGATTTCGATGCTCGGGATCGGCCTCGGGGTTGCCGCGCTGATCGTCGTGCTGTCGGTAATGAACGGTTTTCAGAAGGAGTTGCGCACCCGCATCCTCGGGGTTGCATCGCATATCCAGATTACCGGCATGGACGGCGGTCTGCCCGACTGGCCGCAGGTTGCAGCCCAGGCGGCGAAACATCCCGAGGTACGTGCCAGCGCCCCCTTCGTCCAGTCACAGGCGATGTTCTCGGTCGAGGGCGGGGTGCGCGGTGCCCTGGTACGCGGGATCGAGCCGGACCTGGAGGATAAAGTGGCCGATTTTCGCAAGACGGTCAGGAACGGCAGCCTCGACGATTTGAAGGCCGGGGAGTTCGGCGTTGTCCTCGGTGCCGACCTGGCGCAGGCACTCAAGGTCTTCGTTGGCGACAAGGTGACGTTGATCGCGCCGCAGGGCACAGTGACGCCGGCCGGCGTGGTGCCCCGGCTGAAGTCCTTCAAGGTCGTTGGTATCTTCGAAGTCGGGATGCACGAATACGATTCCGGTCTGGCGCTGATCCATCTGGCCGATGCGCAGAAACTCTACCAGCTGGGCGAACAGGTCAGCGGGGTCAGGCTCAAGGTCGACGATCTGTTCGAGGCACCGCGGATTACCCGCGAACTGGCGCGGATGATCAATGCTGATGCCTATCTCAGCGACTGGACCCGGAGTCACGCCAATTTCTTCCGCGCCGTCGCGATCGAGAAAAAGATGATGTTCATCATCCTCTCGCTGATCGTTGCGGTTGCCGCTTTCAATCTGGTATCGACTCTGGTGATGGCGGTGACTGACAAACAGGCCGACATTGCCATCCTGCGCACGCTCGGTGCCAGTCCCGGCTCGATCATGGCGGTGTTTGTCGTGCAGGGGGCGCTGGTCGGCTTCATCGGCCTGGGGATGGGGGTCGCCGGCGGCGTTGCGCTGGCGCTGAATATCGACGTGGTCGTCCCTTTCATCGAACGGGTCTTGGGTATCCATTTCCTGTCGAAGGAGGTTTATTACATTTCCGAACTGCCGTCTGACCTGCAATGGGGCGACGTCTGGGGCGTGACCGTGATTGCGTTCGTGTTGTCGCTGCTGGCGACGCTTTACCCGAGCTGGCGTGCAGCCCGGGTCAATCCGGCGGAGGCGCTGCGCTATGAATGATCGATTGGAGCAAACGGCAGTGCTGGCCGTACCGGTGTTGCAGGCACGTGGCCTGAGCAAGGTGTTTCGCGGCGGCGGGCTCGAGGTGCCGGTATTGTCAGCAATCGATTTGACGGTCAATGCCGGTGAGATCGTCGCGATTGTCGGCGCTTCGGGCTCGGGCAAAAGCACCTTGCTGCACTTGCTTGGCGGTCTCGACGCGCCGAGCGCCGGCGAGGTCCATTTGCAGGGACAGGCATTTTCGGCTTTGAGCGAGGTTGACCGTGGGCAATGGCGCAACCGCCACTTGGGCTTTGTTTACCAGTTTCATCATCTGCTTGCCGAGTTTTCCGCGCTGGAAAACGTCGCAATGCCCCTGCTGATCCGCCGCTGTCAGCGCGAAGAGGCCTTGGCGCAGGCGGCTGAAACCTTGCGTGCGGTGGGGCTGGGGCATCGTCTGGAACATCGCCCGGGAGAGCTTTCCGGGGGCGAGCGGCAACGGGCGGCGATTGCCCGGGCGCTGGTGTGCCGTCCCTCCTGCCTGCTGGCCGATGAACCAACCGGCAACCTCGATAGTCAGACCGCAGACATCGTTTTCGGCATCTTTCTGGAGCGGGTCCGAGAGCAGGGCAGTAGCCTGGTGATGGTGACCCATGATCGGCGTTTGGCCGAGCGTGCCGACCGAGTAATGCACTTAACGGATGGGCAGTTTGATCTATAGCATGGTTATCACCTTGGTAGTATCTTGAAAATGCTAAAATCAACTAAATTGCCATTCAATGACGCTGTGAGGAAAAAATGAGAACCCTGTTCAGCCCTGCCATCGGCCTGATGAACCGGTTGCGCTACCCTGCCAAATTCATGGTGCTTGGCGCAGCGATCGGGGTGGTGATGCTGGCTCTGCTGTTTACCATCTTCGTTAACCTCAGCCGCGATATTGAAACCGCTCAGGCCGAACTCAACGGCTTGCAGATGCTCAAGCCGATGAACAAGATGGTCCAGTTCATGCAGCAGCATCGCGGCCTCTCCTCGGGCGTGCTGAACGGCAACGAGGCGATGAAGGAAAAGCGTGCGGCGAAGGAGAAGGAAGTCGCTGACGCCGTGCTGGCGACCGATGCCGCACTGTCCTCGGTGCTGCGCGAAATGCCGGCGTGGAAGGCGATTCGCGACGATTGGGAGGCGATCCGCGCCCAGGGGTTGAGCTGGACGCCGCCGGAAAACATCAAGCGCCACAGCCAGATGATCGACAAGGTATTGGTGTTCATGGTCACGCTGGCCGATGAAACTTCGCTGACGCTCGATCCGGCGATGGATACCTACTATTTCATGGATACCGTGGTCGGCAAAATGCCGGCAATGCTTGAGCCGCTGGGGATTACCCGGGCACGCGGCACCGGTGTGCTGACCAAGAAAGAGCTGGCGCCGCAGATGCGGATCGACATGACTGCGACCCTTGCCCAGATGCAGGCAACGCTACGCGCGCAGAACATGAATATCGAAAAGGTCGCACGTTTCGCGCCGGCCCTGCAGGGCACGCTGACGGCGCCGGCCAAGGAGTTTTCGGACGGAGCGGAAAAGATTTTCACACTGGTCCGCGAGGATATTCTGGGTGAGAAATTCGAAACCAACCCGCAAGAATACTTCGGTCTGACGACGAAGATCATCGATCTCGGCTACAAGGTGATGTTCGAGACCCTGATCCCGCAGTTCGAGCATCAGCTCAAGCTGCGCAAGCAGGCTGCCGAGCGTTCGCTTACCTTCAACGTCATGATGGCTTTTGTCGTGGTGCTGGTGGTCGGCTATTTCGGTGTCGGCACTTATTACTCGGTGATTGCGACGATCGAAGTCTTCTCCGGCGGCGCTCGCCGGATGGCGGCCGGCGACATGACCGTCGAGTTTTCCACCGATGGTCGTGACGAGCTGCACGCGGCCGGCGAGGATTTCAACCAGATGGCGCAAGCCTTGCGTTCGCTGCTGGCGCGGATCAAGAGCGATGCCGATCGCTTGCGCGAGACGGCCGAGCAGTTGGCCTCGTCGAGCGAGCAGATTTCGAGCAGTACCGGGGCGCAGAGCGACTCGGCATCGTCAATGGCGGCAGCCATCGAGGAAATGACGACCGGGATCGACAACATTGCCAGCAATGCCCAGCAGGCCCAAGGCGCCTCGACCGAGTCGGACGCCGTCGCCGGGCGCGGCGCTCGCCTGGTCGGCGCGGTGGTCAGCCGGATCGAAAGCATCGCGCATACCGTCAATGCCTCGGCCGCTGCGGTCGAATCCCTTGGTCAGCAGTCGGAACAGATTTCTGCCATCGTCGGCACGATCAAGGATATTGCCGATCAGACCAACCTGCTGGCGCTCAATGCCGCGATCGAGGCTGCGCGGGCGGGTGAATCCGGACGCGGCTTTGCGGTGGTGGCCGACGAGGTGCGCAAGCTGGCTGAGCGGACGACAAAGTCGACCCAGGAAATTGCCGAGATGATTGCCGCGATCCAGCAAGGCACGCAAACTGCCGTGGTCAGCATGAAGGCCGGGGTCGATGACGTTGCCGCCGGGGTCGAGCAAGCCAAGGAAGCCGGTGCGACCATCGCCCAGGTCCAGACTCAGTCGCAGCAGGTGGTGGCAGCGGTCTCCGAAATTTCGATTTCGCTGCGCGAGCAGGCAACTGCCAGCACCGATATTGCTCGCAATGTCGAGAGCATTGCCCAGATGGCAGAGGAAAACAATGCTGCGGCCGGTGCCAATGCCTCTACTGCCGACAGCCTGCGGCAGATGGCCGAGACCCTCAGCAGCGAGGTAGCACGCTTCCGTACCTGAGGGAGTTTGCGGTCGGGAGTTTGGCTACCAACGGCGCCTGTTACGGGCGCCGTTGGCGTTTACGCCACTGGCGGATCAGGTGGTAGCGCCAGGCGGCGCGAGTGAGCAGATAGCCGCTGCCGGCGAGCAGTGCCGCCAGCAAGAGCAGACCGAGGCCAAGCGGCTTGCCGACCCCGAGCATCCAGTGCAGCAGGTCGCGCGACCAGTCGAGCAGATGCAGCAGCCGGGGTTCCGGCGGGATGACAAAACCGTTGCCATCAAACAGCGCCAGCCGGCCGAGTTGGTAGGCGAGCAGGTATAGCGGGACGATGGTCAGCGGGTTGGTATATAGGGTGACGAACAGCGCCAGGGGCAGATTGACACGAAAGGCGACCGCGCACAGGGCGGCGCCAAGCATCTGGAAAGGGCCGGGAATCAGCCCGCAGGCCAGCCCGGTGGCAACCGCGCCGGCGGCGGAATGGCGGTTCAGGTGCCACAGCCGAGGATGCAGCAGCGAATTGCGGAATGGGCGCAGCCAGGGATTCTCGGCAATTGAGCCGGGGTCGGGCAGGCGGTTCTTCAGGAAGCGGCGCATCGGTCAGTTACAAAAAACGGGGCGGGGAGGCGAGGAGTGTTTTTGCCGGATTTTCACGGTCGACCGTGATTTTCGATAAAAAACCCAGCAATCGGCCTGCGTGAGTTCAATAATCCACCCGTCCGGGCGTTGCGGCCCAGTCGCGCAGTACCGCGTCGGCCCCGGGGAGGGGGCGGTGTTCGATGGGAATCTTGCGCTCCCGGTCGCTGCGGCACAGTTCGCCGTAAAGTTCGTCGTCGCAAAAACCTATCGCCGCCGCCGCGCTACGCGGATTGGCATAGACGATCCGTTCGATGCGGGCCCAGTAAGCGGCCGCCAGACACATTGGGCAAGGCTCGCTGGAGGCGTACAAGGTGGCTCCGGCCAGATGGAAGCGGTCGAGCGCAATGCAGGCGGCACGGATGGCTCCAACTTCGGCATGGGCGGTCGGGTCCTTGCTGGCGACGACGCGGTTCCAGCCTTCGCCGACAATGCGGCCGCCGATCACGACAACGGCCCCAAACGGGCCGCCCTGCTGGCTGCGGCTGCCGGCGGCGGCCAACTCAAGTGCGCGGGCGAGAAAGAAATCGTCATCGGGCATCGCGGGTCTCCCTGCGGCAGGTCTCCGGAAAACGCCGGAAAATCAGGTCAGTGCTATTATACGGCCCCCGCCGCCAAGCGGGCTTTTGTGAATCTCGCATGCGTCTGACCAAACTCAAACTCGCCGGTTTCAAATCCTTTGTCGATCCGACTGCCGTAGCCCTGCCCGGACAGCTGGTCGGCGTCGTCGGCCCCAATGGTTGCGGCAAGTCCAACATCATGGACGCCGTGCGCTGGGTGCTGGGCGAATCCAAGGCTTCCGAATTGCGTGGCGAGTCGATGCAGGACGTGATTTTCAACGGCTCGACCAACCGCAAGCCGGTATCGCGAGCCTCGGTCGAGCTGATTTTCGACAATTCGCTCGGGCGGGCGCTCGGCCAGTGGTCGCAGTACGCCGAACTGTCGGTCAAGCGGGTATTGACCCGCAACGGCCAGTCAGACTACTTCATCAACAACCTCAAGGTCCGGCGCAAGGACATCACCGATCTCTTCCTTGGTACCGGTCTTGGTCCGCGTGCCTACGCCATCATCGGTCAGGGCATGATCTCGCGCATCATTGAGGCCAAGCCCGACGACCTGCGCGTTTTTCTCGAAGAAGCGGCCGGCGTCACCCGTTACAAGGAGCGGCGCAAGGAAACCCACGGTCGACTCGAAGATACGCGCGAAAACCTGCTGCGCGTCGAGGACATCCGCGAGGAGCTTGGCCACCAGATCGGCCGGCTCGAAGCCCAGGCCGAAGTGGCCCGCCGCTATCACGCGCTCAACGAGCAGGCGGTGCAGAAGCAGCAGTTGCTGTGGCTGCTGCGCCGGCGCGAGGCCGAGGCGGAGCGGCAGCGGCTGGGGCTTGAAGTCGAGCGGGCCGGGACCGAACTGGAAGCGCAAAGCGCCGCGCTGCGCACCACCGAAACCGAGGCCGAAGCAACGCGGGAAGCGCATTTTGCTGCCGGCGACACCCTGCATCAGGCGCAGAGCGAGATGTACGCCGCCAATGCCGAGGTCGCCCGGCTCGAAGCCGAAATTCGTCATCGCCATGAATCGCGGCGGGCGCTGGAAATGCGCCTGGCGCAACTCGAAGGCGAACTGGCGCACTGGAGCGAGACCGCCGAAAAACTGGCGGAAGACCGCGAACGCTGGGAAGAGCAGCGCGAGATCACCAAGCTGAAGGTCGACGAGGCCGAGGAGCGGCTGCACGCCCAGATGAACCTGGCGCCGCAGGTGGAAGAGGATCACCAGCATGCGATCGAGGAATTGCAGCGGCTGAAGACTCGTACCGCCAACGGCGAGCAGAAGCTGGAAGTCGAACTGACGCACAAGGCGCATGCGCAGCGGGCCTTGCAGTCGCTGGCACAGCGGCGCGAACGCCTGCGCGAGGAAACCGGTGGCGGCGACATGGTCGATCCGCTTGATCTGGCCGAGAAGGAAGAAGAACTGGCTTTGCTGCGCGAGGAAATTGCCGGCGACCAGGAGCATTTGCAGCAGTTGCAGCAGGAATTGCCGCAGCTGGAGGCCCGCCGGCGCGAAGTGCAGGGCGAGTTGCAGCGACTCGAACGCGAACTCGCCGCCGGCCAGGCGCGGCGGACCGCGCTGGAGCAGATGCAGGCCAAGAGCCGCCAGGGCGGCAAGCTGCCCGAATGGCTGGCGCGGCACGGCCTGAGCGAGGCAATCCCGCTCTGGCAACAGATTCAGGTGGCGGCAGGCTGGGAAAACGCAGTCGAAGCGGTGCTGCGCGAGCGGCTCAATGCAATTGCCTGCAGCGATCCCGGCAAACTCGATGAATGGCTCCACGACCGCCCCGACGCCCGCCTCGCGGTGCTGCTGCCGGCGGCTGAAAATGGCGGAAATCCGGCGTCGACCGTGAAAGCGGGTTCTTTGGCCGAGCAGATCCGCTGCGAGCGGCCGGCGCTGGCGGCGATCCTCGCCGACTGGCTGGCGCCGGTGCGCGCCGTTGCCTCGCTCGATGCAGCGCTGGCTGAACGGGCGACGCTGGGCCCCGGCGAGGTCATCGTCACTGCTGGCGGCGACTTGCTGAGCCGTGCCTCGCTGACCTTCTTTGCGCCCGACAAGGGCGAGCATGGTCTGCTCGAACGCCAGCGCGAAATCGAGCAGTTGGCCGGCGGCATTGCTGCGGCAGAAGAGCAGGCCGATGCGGTGCGTGAGCAGATGGCCGTGCTCGACGAACAACTCGACGACAAGCGCGAGGAAATGAGCGAAGTCCGCCAGTACGTGCAGGACCGCCAGCAACGTGTGCATGCGGTGCAACTGGAAGTGGTCAAGCTGGCGCAGGCGATCGAGCGTCAGCGCGAGATGAAGGAACGCCTCGCCGAGCAGTTGGCCGAACTGGCCGAGGAGGAGGAGAGCGAGCGCGAACGCGAGATGTCGGCTGACGAGCGGATTGAGGAAATCCGCGACGGCCTGGCACGCATCCGCGTCCTGGTCGCCGGCGCCCAGTCAAGGCTGGATGAATGTGAGCGGGCGGTGCGCGCCGAACGCGAGCGCAATGCCGACTTCGACCGCGCGCTGCGCGAGGCGCAATTCTCGGCGCGTGAGGCGGAGAGCAAGCTGCAGGATATTTTTGCGCAGCAGGCGATGGCGCAGCGCGAGCTCAACCGGATCGAGGGCGACCGTCGGCAGTGCGCCGAGCAGGCCGCCGCCGCGCCGGCCGATGTGATGGAAGACCAGTTGCAGGCGGCGCTTGAAGCGCGGCAGGAGAAGGAACTGGCATTGGCTGCGGCGCGTGATGCGCTGGAAGTTGCGACCAATGCCTTGCGCCAACTCGAAGAGCAGCGGCTGAAAATCGAGCAGGGGCTGGAGCCCTTGCGCGCCCGGATCGGCGAACTCAAGCTCAAGGAACAGGCGGCGGCGCTCAATGCCGAGCAGTTGGCGTTGCAACTCTTGGAGGCCAGCGCCGACGAAGCGGCGCTTGCGCCCTTGCTTGGCGAAGCGCGGGCGAGCAGCCTGCAGGGCGAAATTACCCGGCTCAACAACGCGATTGCCGAACTCGGCGCGGTGAACCTCGCTGCTTTGCAGGAACTGGAAACTGCGACCGAGCGCAAGGGCTACCTCGACATGCAGGCGGCCGATCTGAACGAAGCGATGGAAACGCTGGAAAATGCGATCCGCCGCATCGACCGCGAGACCCGTGAATTGCTGCAAAGTACCTTTGACACGGTCAACGGCCATTTCGGCAAACTTTTCCCCGAATTGTTCGGGGGCGGGCGTGCCGAACTGGTGATGACCGGCGACGAAATCCTCGACGCCGGGGTGCAGGTGATCGCGCAGCCACCAGGCAAGAAGAATTCGACCATTCATCTGCTCTCGGGCGGGGAAAAGGCGCTAACCGCGATTGCGCTGGTGTTCTCGATGTTCCAGTTGAATCCGGCGCCGTTCTGCCTGCTCGACGAGGTCGATGCACCGCTCGACGACACCAATACCGAGCGTTTTTGCGGAATGGTCAAGAAAATGTCGGGGGCTACGCAGTTCCTGTTTATTTCTCATAATAAAATCGCGATGGAAATGGCCGAACAGTTGGTTGGCGTCACGATGCAGGAATCCGGTGTTTCGCGCGTTGTGGAAGTGGATATTGAAGAAGCTTTGAAGATGAGGGACGCGGCCTAAATGACCGAACTTCAGATGGGAATGATTGGCCTCGGCGTGATCGCCGTGGTCGGGGTAGTCGGCTACAACAAATGGCAGGAGTATCGGCACCGCAAGGTGGCCGAGGCGATGCTTGCGCCGCGTGAGGACGATGTGCTGCTGGCGGACGGCGTAGCCTCCGGGCTTGCGGCTACGGCAGAGCCGGCAGTGGCGGCCCGGCATGAGCCCGGGTTTGACGACGAACCACCGTTTGCAGCTGTCGAGCGCAGCGAACCCGTATTGAACCAGGACGCCGGCGACGAGCAGCAGCCTGAGCCGCCGCTTGCTCCGGTGCAGGAAGTGCCGCCGGCACCGGTGGTTGCCGCCCCGGTTGCAGCCGTGGTGGCTCCGGCGCTTGACGAGCATGCGCCGCCGCCCAGCCTCCCGGCCAGCATGCTCGATGCGCGGATCGAATATGTGGTGGCGATGGAATTGGTCGATAACGTGCCGGCCAAGCAGATTCTCGCCGCTCAGAAAGAGGCGCTCGCGCGCTTGAGCAAGCCGGTGCACTGGATCGGTTTCAATGAAGTCAGCCGTGAATGGGAACGCTTGCAGGCCGACGGCGAACAGCCGATCAGTCGGCTGCGGATCGGGCTGCAGCTGTGCAACCGCCTTGGGCCGGTTTCCGAGGCCGATCTGGCGGTATTTGCCGCCGCCATGCAGGCACTGGCCGAAGATCTGATGGTGGTTGCCGACCTGCCGGAAAAGAACGTGCTGGCGCAGGCCGCCGAAGTGGACCGCTTCTGTGCTGCGGTCGACCTCGAAATCGGGATCAACCTGATCTCGCGCGGCGTGCCTTTTTCGGGAACCAAGATTCGCGCTCTGGCCGAAGCTTCGGGCATGGCGCTCGGGTTGAACGGCCTGTTCACCCGTTACGACGAAGAGGGGCGGGCGCAGTTCAGCCTGCAGAATTACGAGACCGCACAGTTCTCGCTCGACAATATCCGCGGCATCAGCACTCATGGTCTGACTTTCCTGCTTGATGTTCCGCGCGTCGCGCACGGCGAACGAGTCTTCATGCAGATGACCGAACTGGCCAAACGTTTTGCCGATGCGCTGCAGGGCTCGCTGGTCGATGACAATCGCCAGCCGCTGGGGGAGCCGCAACTGGATCATATCCGTCGGGAGTTCATCGGCAAGCCACAGGCGGCGATGGCCAGTTTCGGCCTGCCGGCGGGGTCGCCGCAAGCCCTGCGGCTATTCTCCTGATGCCGCTGGTAGATGCTGCCGCAGCGCGCGCCGCCGCGCTGCGGGCCGCCGCCTTGCGAGGTGAACTGGCGGCGCATGATCGGGCCTACTACGTCCTTGATGCGCCTACCGTTCCGGATGCAGAGTACGACCGCTTGTTCCGCGAACTGCAGGCACTGGAGCGCGATTATCCTGAACTGGCGACACCGGATTCTCCCACCCAGCGTGTCGGCGGGCGACCGCTGCCCGAGTTCGCGCCGGTGGTACACGCACAGCCGATGCTGTCGATCCAGACCGAAACCGATACCGAGGCCAGCGGCGCGGCCAATTTCGATGCCCGTATCCGGCGTGAATTGGAGTTGCCTGACAGCGCGCTGCCGGTTGAGTACGCGGCCGAGCTCAAATTCGATGGGCTGGCAGTCAGCCTGCGCTACGAACATGGCATCCTGGTGCGCGGCGCGACCCGAGGCGACGGTAGTACCGGCGAGGATGTGACGCAAAATCTGCGCACCCTGCGGCAGATTCCTTTGCGTCTGCACGGTGCCGCCCCCGCCGTGCTGGAAGTGCGCGGCGAGGTGTACATGCGCCGCGACGATCTGGCCCGCTATAACGCCGCCGCTGCCGCTCGCGGCGAGAAGACCCTGGTTAATCCGCGCAATGCGGCTGCCGGCAGCATCCGCCAGCTGGACCCGGCAATTGCGGCAGCGCGTCCGCTGTGTTTCTTCGCCTATGGCGTTGGCGCGGTCGAAGGCTGGGAATGGCCGAAAACCCACGCCGCCGTCCTCGATGCGCTGGCGGCTTTCGGTCTGCCGGTCTGTGCCGAACGGGCGGTCGTGCGCGGTGCTGAGGAACTGGCGGACTTTCATCGCCGGGTTGCGGCTTTGCGCGAACAGTTGCCGTTCGATATCGACGGCGTGGTGTACAAGGTCAATTCCCTGGCCTTGCAGGCGCGCCTCGGCTTTCGCAGTCGTGAGCCGCGCTGGGCGGTGGCGCACAAATATCCGCCGCAGGAAGCGTTGACCGTGGTCGAGGCGATCGACATCCAGGTCGGCCGTACCGGCGCGCTGACCCCGGTCGCCCGTCTGCAGCCGGTTTTCGTCGGCGGCGTGACGGTGACCAATGCAACCCTGCACAACGCCGACGAAGTCGCGCGCAAGGGCGGCATCTGCGTCGGCGATACAGTCAGTGTGCGCCGGGCCGGCGATGTCATTCCCGAAGTCGTGGCGGTGGTTGCAGAGCGGCGGCCGGCGAACGCAGTGGCTTTCGTCATGCCCGATGCCTGTCCGGTGTGTGGCGCGCATGTGGTGCGTGAGCCAGGCGAAGCGGTGACTCGTTGCTCCGGCGGCTTTTCCTGCCGGGCGCAGCGAATCCAGGCGATTCTGCACTTTGCCAGTCGGCGGATGATGGACATCGACGGCCTGGGCGAGCGCTACGTCGAGCGGCTGGTCGAGTTCGACTACGTGCACGGCGTGGCCGACCTGTATCGCCTGACCCTCGCTGATTTGCTGGAAATGAAACGGCGCGCTGACGAGCGCGACGGCGTCGTGCCGGAAACGGTCAAGGCCGGACAGGTCGCCACTCGCTGGGCGGAAAACCTGCTGGCGGCGATTGCCGCCAGCCGGCGGCCGCGTCTTGCCCGCTTGCTTTTTGCGCTGGGGATTCGTCACGTTGGTGAAAGTACCGCCAAAACCCTGGCTGACTGGCTGGGCAGCGTTGAGCGGGTGCGCCGGGCGCCGGCTCCCTTGCTGGCCGTGCTGCCGGACATCGGGGCGACGGTCGCGAGCGCGATTGCCGATTTTTTTGCCGAGGAACGGAATGCGCGGGCGCTTGACGACCTGCTTTGTCCGGAAGTCGGTGTGGTGCCTGCCGATGAACATCCGCCGCATCCGGCGCTGGCCGAGCGGCTGGCCTGGGAGCAGTTGTACGTCGCACTCGACATCCCGCGCTTGACCCCCTTGCGTGCCAGGCAACTGGCGGCGCTGGTCGATGGCACAACCCTGGCGGCAAGCGGTGTCGATACTGCCCGCCTGTCGGCGGCGGCACTGCCCGGCGAGGTGATCGATGCGCTGGTTGCCTGGCTGGCACAGCCCGGCAAGCGCGGCCTGCTGGCGGCTTTGGCCCGGCAGCGGGACGATTTGCTGGCTGCCGTACCGCTGGCCTCGCCGACGGCTGCGGACGCTGCACCGCTGGCCGGCAAGACATGTGTCCTGACCGGTACCTTGCCGACGCTGACCCGCGACCAGGCCAAGGTGCTGATCGAAGCTGCGGGCGGCAAGGTCTCCGGTTCGGTCTCGAAGAAAACCGATTATGTGGTTGCCGGCGAAGAGGCCGGCTCCAAACTCGACAAGGCCCGGGAACTTGGCGTTGCCGTGCTCGACGAAGCGGCCTTGTTGCAGTTGTTGAATTCTCAGGGAGTTGCAGATGAAAAAAGTTAGAAAAGCCGTTTTTCCGGTCGCCGGGATGGGGACCCGTTTCCTGCCAGCGACCAAGGCCAGCCCCAAGGAAATGCTGCCGATCGTCGATAAGCCCTTGATCCAGTACGCGGTTGAGGAAGCGGTCGCGGCGGGCATCACTGACATGATTTTCGTGACCGGCCGTTCCAAGCGGGCGATCGAGGATCATTTCGACAAGGCCTACGAGTTGGAAAGCGAACTGGAAGCCCGTGGCAAGAACGAGATGCTGGAATTCGTGCGCAACATGATTCCGAAGAACATCAACTGCATCTACATTCGCCAGCCGGAAGCGCTCGGTCTCGGCCATGCCGTGCTTTGCGCCAAGCCGGTGATTGGCGACGAGCCGTTTGCGGTGATTCTGGCTGACGACCTGCTCGACGGCGAAACGGCCGTCATGAAGCAGATGACCGACACCTACGACTATTACCGTTGCTCGGTGCTGGGCGTGCAAGACGTGCCGCGCGCCGATACCAAGAGCTACGGGATTGTTGACGCCAAGCCGGTCGCTGAGCGTCTGGAGCAGATCAACGCCATCGTCGAGAAGCCGAAGCCCGAGGAAGCGCCGTCTACGCTGGCGGTGGTCGGTCGCTACATCCTGACGCCGCGCATCTTCCATCATCTGGAAACGATCAAACCGGGTTCCGGCGGGGAGATTCAGTTGACCGATGGGATTGCCGCACTGCTCGCCGAAGAGCAGGTACTGGCCTATCGCTACGACGGCACCCGCTACGATTGCGGTTCCAAGCTCGGCTACCTGCAGGCAACGGTGGTTTTCGGCCAGCGTCACGCCGAGGTTGGTCCGGCGTTTTCTGCTTACCTGGCAACGCAGGGGAAAGCGTGAGCGGAATGAATGTCGCCGAATTCCTCGCTTACTGGGAGGAAGAGGGCGAAGCTTATTTCCGCCGCGGCGACTACGCCTGGATGGCGGCCCAGGTCGCCGGCCGGAGGGTGCTCGAAATCGGCTGTGGCCCGGGGTTTGGCACAGCTGCTCTGATCCAGGCTGGCTGTCAGGTGCTGGTGGTCGATACCCTGGACGAGTGCCTGGCCGCCGCTCGTCAGCGTTGCGGCAATGCCCCGCTGGAGGCCTTGCAGGCCGACGTGAGTGAGCTCTCGGCAGAGGCGCGGCAGCAAATCATGGATTTTTCGCCGGAAGCTGTGGTCTGTTGGTTGATGGGAGCGCCGGCCGAAACCACTGGCGCCACGGCCAGCGATGGTGGCAAGGCGGTCGCGGCCTACCGCGAAGGGGTGCACCGGGCGGTCGCCGAACTGGCAGCCAGCCTGCCGGCCGCGACTTTGCTGCATCTGGTTGATCGCACCGCGATTCCTTGGCAGGCCAAGGACATCGGTCGCGATACGCTGGTCAATTATCATCTGGGCAAGACCCTGGCCGGTCTGCCCTGGCAGGCCAGTCGGCGGGATGCCGCTTACCGCAAGCTGGACGGCAATGTCGTGGCTTTTGGCGCGCCGCGTCTGGCGCACCCGTCGCTGCGCAGCGTGGTTCCGGTGCTGGCTTCCCTGCTGGTCCGGCGCGCTCACTAACGAGGAGAAGAACATGCTGGCAATCATCGGTGGCAGCGGGTTAACCACCCTGTCGAATCTTGACGTTTCGCACCGCGAAGTCGCGCGTACCCCCTACGGTGAGCCTTCCGGGGCTCTGGTCTTCGGCCAGATCTGCGGTCAGCCGGCGATGTTCCTGCCGCGCCATGGCTACGGCCACAGCATCCCGCCGCACATGGTCAATTACCGGGCCAATTTATGGGCGCTGCATCACCACCAGGCGACCGGGATCATTTCGGTGGCTTCGGTCGGTGGCATTCGCGGTGACCTCGATCCGGGCGATATCGTCGTTCCCGACCAGATCATCGACTACACCTGGGGGCGGCATTCGACCTTTTTCGACGGAGTCGGCAGCCCGGTGACCCACGTCGACTTCACTGAGCCCTACGATGCCGATTTGCGGCAGCGGATCATCAAGGCTGGCGAGGAACTCGGGGTGGCGATCAAGGTCGGCGGGGTCTATGCGGCGACCCAGGGGCCGCGTCTGGAAACTGCCGCCGAAGTCAATCGGCTGGAGCGCGACGGCGCCGATGTGGTGGGGATGACCGGGATGCCGGAGGCAGTGCTGGCGCGTGAACTGGGGATTCCTTACGCGGCGATCAATGTGGTCGCCAACCATGCGGCTGGTCGCGGCCACAGTAGTAACGGCATCCATTTCGAGAGTCTGGAACCGGTGCTGCAGGAGGCCATGGGCCGAGTACGCTCCCTGATCGAGCGTCTGGTTGGCTGTCAGGACGCTTGCCGGCCGCTGGGCATGTCGGTCTGAGAATGGCTGGTGGCGGCGGGCAGCTAGGCTGCCGCGCCGCCATGCCGGCTTCACACTTTCAGTTTTTCCGTCAGTTCCTGTTCCAGGCGGATGCGCTTGGCGGCTGAGCCGAGGTCGCCGCCGCCGATCAGGAACACGTCTTCACAGCGCTCGCCCAGGGTTGCGATCTTGGCCGTGTGCAGGCTGGCGCCGTGGGCGGTCAGGCTGGTCGCGACGGTGTAGAGCAGGCCCGGCCGGTCGGCCGCGATCAGCGACAGGATGTAGCTGCTGCCTTTGTCGTCGGGCCGGATGCTGACTTCCGGCTTGATCGGGAAGTGCTTGACCTGACGTGACAGGCGCGCGCCGCTCGGTGCTTCCGGCGGCGTTTGCCGGATCAGGCGTTCTTCAAGCTCATGCTCGATGAACGGGACCATTTCCCGGTTGCTCTCGCGGCCTTCGACATCGAGCAGGACGAAGCTGTCCAGGGCGTAGCCGTGCGCCGTGGTGTGAATCTTGGCATCCACGATGCTGTAGCCGGTGCGCGCGAAGAAGCCGACGATGCGGGCGAAAAGGTCCGGCTGGTCCTGGGTGTACACCATGACCTGGACCCCGTCGCCTTCGGCTTGCAGACGGGCGCGCACGACCGGCTTGTCGTTGGCAATGCGGTAGTGCAGCGAACGGGTGTGCCAGGCAATTTCCTCGGCCGAATGGCGCAGGAAATACACCGTGTCGAGTTGTTTCCACAGCCGTTCGTGCACCGTCGCCGAGAGCGCAAAGTAACGCAGCAGGCGCATTGCCTCGGCCTGCCGTTCGGCAATAACCCCTTGGCGGGCGGGGGGTTGTCCGTTTTCGCGCCCGAGCACGTAGCGGGTTTGCTGGTAGAGGTCGGCAAGCAGCTTGCCCTTCCATTGGTTCCAGACCTTGGGGCTGGTACCGCGAATGTCGGCGTGGGTGAGCAGGTAGAGCGCTTGCAGGTGGCGGGTGTCGCCGACCAGGCCCGCGAATTCCTCGATCACGTCAGGGTCGCTGAGGTCGGATTTCTGTGCCACCTGCGACATGGTCAGATGCTGGCGGACCAGCCAGACCACCAGTTCGGTATCTTCCACGGTCAACCCGTGTTTTTCGCAAAAATCACGGGCATCGACGGTGCCTTTTTCGGCGTGGTCGCCGCCACGCCCCTTGGCGATGTCGTGGAACAGGGCCGCCACGTAGAGCAGCCAAGGACGTTCGAATTCGCTGGCGATCTGCGAGCAGAGCGGGTACTCGTGCGCGAATTCGCTCATCGTGAACCGGCGCAGATTGCGGAAAACCTGCAGGATATGCTGGTCGACCGTGTAGACGTGAAACAGATCGTGCTGCATCTGGCCGACGATCTGCCCGAAGTTGGGCAGATAGGCGCCGAGGATGTCGAGCTGGTTCATTCGCCGGAATTCATGGACGATGCCGCGTTCGCGCTGAAATAGTTGCAGGAAGGCAGCACGGTTGGCCGGGTCGGCGCGGAAGTCGTCGTCGATCCGTTCACGGCCACGCCACAGGGCTCGCAGGGTACGCGCGGTCATCCCGTGCAGGTCGGGTTGCGCCTGCATCGTCGCGAAGCATTCGAAGATGGCGGCGGGGCGTTTCTGGAACAGATTTTCGTCGCACAGGTCGAGCAGGTTGCCGACGCGCTGGAAATCTTCATTGATTGGCTGCGGCGTCTGTTCGTTCTCCGGCGCCAGCGCGGCCCCCATTTTTTGCAGCAGGGTATAGGAGAGCAGGGTGATCGCCTTGGCATTGCGGTAGTAGGCCTGCATCAACTGCTCGGAGGCTCGCCGCTCGGGAGTGGTGACGTAGCCATACTGTTCTGCCAGTGCGTTCTGGTAGTCGAACAGCAGTCGATCCTCGCGCCGGTTGGCGGTCAGGTGCAGGCGGATCCGCAATTCACGAACAAAGGCTGCGCAGGTTTCGGCATGCTCGCGTTCCTCGCTGCTGAGCAGGCCGCTGGCTTCCAGCTCGGGCCAGCTTGCCCCGTAGCCGGCTGCCTGGGCAATCCAGAAAATGACCTGAAGGTCGCGCAGGCCGCCCGGTGCTTCCTTGCAATTGGCCTCCAGGCTGTAGGGTGTATTGTTGAAACGGAGGTGGCGCTCCTGCTGTTCCAAGCGCTTGGCTTCGTAAAACACCAGTGGATCGAGGTTGCCGCAAAGACGCTTCCTGAAGGTCGCGAACAGGCGTTCCGAGCCGGTCAGCAGGCGGGCTTCGAGCAGCGCGGTCTGGACCGTGATGTCGTTGTTGGCTTCGTCGATGCACTCGGCGACAGTGCGAACGCTGTGGCCGATTTCCAGCCCGATGTCCCAGAAACAGCTGACCAGGCGTTCGAGCTTTTCCTGAACTGCGGCCCCGGCTTCGCGCGGGAGCAGGATCAGCAGGTCGATGTCGGAAGCCGGGTAAAGCTTGCCGCGACCGTAGCCACCCACCGCCGCCAGGGAAATTCCGGCGGGAAAGTCAAAGGCTGCCCAGAGTTTGCGCAGGACTGCGTCAACCTGCTGGCTGCGATTGCAGAGTAAGGCCAGGGTGTCGCCGTCACGGGCGAATTGTTCCTTGAGTTGGGCTAGGCCGGTCTTGACCTCGGCGCGCAGCGCGGCAATGTCCAGTGTCATCAAAAAGGACTCAAAAAAAGCCCCCGCAGGGGCTTGATGAAAAAAGGCGGCTTATTTGATCCAGTCAGGCTTGGCGCGGGTGCCAGCCGACAGGGTCATGATTTCATAGCCGGTTTCGGTGACCAGCAGGGTATGTTCCCACTGCGCCGACAGGCTGCGGTCCTTGGTGACGATGGTCCACCCGTCGGCCATTTCGCGGATTGCTGCCTTGCCGGCATTGATCATCGGCTCGATGGTGAAGATCATGCCCGGCTGCAGTTTGGGGCCGGTTCCGGCCTTGCCGTAATGCAGTACTTGCGGCTCTTCGTGGAACTTGGCACCAATGCCGTGGCCGCAGAATTCACGGACGACCGAGTAGCCGCTTTTTTCCGCATGTTTCTGGATCACGGCGCCGATGTCGCCGAGGAAGGCGCCGGGGCGGACGGCATTGATCCCCAGCCACATGCATTCGAAAGTGATCTCGCACAGCCGTTTTGCCTGGATCGAGCCTTCGCCGACGATGAACATGCGGCTGGTGTCACCGTGGTAACCGTCCTTGATCGTGGTGATGTCCAGGTTGACGATGTCGCCGTTCTTCAGGGCGCGGTCGTTGGGAACGCCGTGGCAGACCTGCTGGTTGATCGAGGCGCAGATCGACTTGGGGTAGGGACGATGACCGGAGGGGGCGTAGTTGAGGGGGGCGGGAATGCAGCCCTGAACCTTGACCATGTAGTCGTGGCAAAGCCGGTCCAGTTCCTCGGTGGTGACTCCGGGTTTGACAAAGGGCTCGATGTAATCGAGGACTTCTGCGGCGAGACGCCCGGCGATGCGCATTTTTTCGATTTCTTCCGGGGTCTTGATGATGATGCTCATAGGAGTTTCTGCTTGCGTTGGGAACCTCGAAGGATAAATGATGGGCGGTGAATCGCAAAGAAAGCATCTCAGGCGTCCGCCGCCGGCGCCTGACTGGCATACTGGCGGACTGTGTTTTCGGGAGTGAATCGGATGAAGACCCTGTTGCTTGGTAGTGATGGGCAAGTGGGCTGGCAGTTGCAGCGGTCTCTGGCGCCGCATGGCGAGGTGGTGGCCTGCAGTCGCCGCGATTGCGACCTGACTGATCTGGATGCACTGCGGCTTGTGCTGCGACGGGAACGGCCGCAGGTGATCGTTAACGCGGCGGCTTATACGGCTGTCGACCGGGCCGAAAGCGAAGGCGAACTGGCCTGGCAACTCAACGCCGTGGTACCTGAAGTTCTGGCTGGCGAGGCGGCGGCTTGCGGGGCCTTGCTGGTGCATTATTCAACCGACTATGTATTTGCTGGCGACAAGATCGGCGCGTATGTCGAAGACGATCCGGTGGCGCCTCTTAACCTCTATGGGCGCAGCAAACTGGCTGGTGAGGCGGCAATTCGGGCCCAGCGGTGCAAGTCGCTGATTTTCCGTACCAGTTGGGTGTTCGGGGCGCGTGGTAATAATTTCGTGAAAACAATCCTGCGTCTGGCCGCAGAACGGGAAAACCTGAGGGTGGTGAATGACCAGATCGGTGCGCCGACGCCGGCTGCGTTGATCGCGACAGTGACCGGGGTGGTGCTGGCGATGCTCAGGCATGGGCAGGGTATGGCGACGGCGGAGCAGCGGCTCTACCATCTTGCAGCCCGGCGCCCGGTGAGTTGGTGTGAGTTTGCTCAGGCCATTGTGGCCGAGGCGTTGCAGACCCCGGGGTTTGCGTTGACGCTGGCTCCGGAGGGGGTGCATCCGATATCTTCGGCGGAATATCCCTGCGCAGCCCAGCGCCCGCTTAACTCCCGTCTTGACTGTTCGCGTCTGGAACAGGATTTCGGCTTGCAGATGCCGGACTGGCAGCCCTATTTGCGGCGAATGCTGCAACTGCTGGCCCTAAAACAGCGCAATGGGTATTGAGCTTCGGCGGGTGGGGCTTCCTGAGTGTTGCCAGGCTTGCTATAATCGAAAAGTTTTTCCGGTTACGTATTTCCGGAAAGATGGCAGTTTGCGTGGTGCAAGCTGTCAAATCCTCACATCCGCCAGTTAAGGGTGTTGCCGGGTTCCCGGCGGCGATGACGGTGGATGGCGGTTCAACCCTTATAGGAGTTTCAAATGTCCGTTACCATGCGCGAAATGCTGGAAGCTGGTGTTCACTTCGGTCACCAGACCCGTTTCTGGTGCCCCAAGATGGCCCCGTACATCTTCGGTGCCCGCAACAAGATTCACATCGTTAACCTCGAAAAGACCCTGGTCAAATACAACGAGGCGATGGAATTCGTCAAGAAGCTGGCCGGCAATCGCGGCAACATCCTGTTTGTCGGTACCAAGCGCCAGGCTCGCGAAATCATCGCCGAAGAAGCAGCCCGCGCCGGTGCCCCGTATGTCGACCAGCGCTGGCTGGGCGGCATGCTGACCAACTTCAAGACGGTCAAGACCTCGATCAAGCGCCTCAAGGATATGGAACTGGCGGTTGAAGCCGGTGATCTGGAGCGCATGTCCAAGAAGGAAGCCCTGGACTTCCGTCGTGAACTGGAAAAGCTGCAGAAGTCCATCGGCGGCATCAAGGAAATGGGCGGCCTGCCGGACGCCATCTTCGTGGTTGACGTCGGTTACCACAAAATCGCCATTACCGAAGCTGCCAAGCTGGGTATTCCGGTTATCGGCGTGGTCGATACCAATCATTCCCCGGAAGGCGTGGACTACATCATCCCGGGTAACGACGACTCTTCCCGTGCCATCCAGCTGTACGCCCGTGGCGTTGCTGATGCCATCCTCGAAGGCCGTTCCCTGGCCGTTCAGGAAATCGTTGCCGCTGGCGACGACGAGTTCGTCGAAGTTCAGGAAGCCGCTGCCGAATAAGGCAACCTCTTCCGGTTGAAAGACTGTTGCTGGCGGAGCCTTCGGGTTCCGCCTTTCTTACAAATTCAGGAGATCAAGTTATGGCGGCTATTACCGCAAGCATGGTTGCAGAACTGCGCGGCAAGACCGACGCACCGATGATGGAATGCAAAAAGGCGCTGACCGAGGCCGATGGCGATATGGCCAAGGCTGAGGAAATCCTGCGCGTCAAGCTGGGCAACAAGGCCTCCAAGGCCGCTGCCCGCGTTGCCGCAGAAGGTATCGTTGCCGTTAGCATCGCTGCTGATGGTAAGACCGGCGCGATCATCGAAGTCAACAGCGAAACCGACTTCGTTGCCAAGAACGACGATTTCATCGCCCTGGCCAACGGCTGTGCCGCTCTGGTCGCCGCCAACAACCCGGCGGATGTGGCTGCTCTGTCGGCTTTGCCGATGGGCGAGGGCACGGTTGAATCGACCCGTACCGCGCTGGTCGGTAAAATCGGTGAAAACATGAGCATCCGCCGCTTCGTGCGTTTCGCAGCGACCGGCAAGCTGGTTTCCTACATCCACGGCGGCGCCAAGGTTGGCGTGATGGTTGACCTGGTTGGCGGCGATGAGCAACTGGGCAAGGATATCGCGATGCACATCGCCGCTTCCAAGCCGAAGTCCCTCGACGCCTCTGGTGTGCCGGCCGACCTGCTCGAAACCGAGCGTCGCGTTGCCATCGAGAAGGCGCGCGAAGCCGGCAAGCCGGAAGCGATGCTGGAAAAGATCGCCGAAGGTACCGTGCAAAAGTACCTGAAGGACGTGACCCTGCTCGGCCAGGTGTTCGTCAAGGCAGAAGACGGCAAGCAGACGATCGAACAGTTGCTGAAGTCCAAGAATGCTTCGATCGCCGGCTTCTCCCTGTTTGTCGTGGGTGAAGGCATCGAGAAGAAGGTTGACGACTTTGCTGCTGAAGTTGCTGCCCAGGCTGCCGCTGCTGCTGCCAAGAAGTAATTGACAAGGAATACTGATGACCACTCCCAAGTACAAGCGCATTCTCCTTAAGCTTTCCGGCGAAGCCCTGATGGGTTCTGATGCTTATGGCATCAACCCCAAGGTGATTTCGGAAATTTGCGGTGAGATCAAGGCGGTTGCCGACCTGGGGGTGGAAATCGGTGTGGTGATCGGCGGTGGCAACATCTTCCGTGGCATGGCCGGTACGGCCACCGGGATGGATCGCGCTACTGCTGATTACATGGGCATGCTGGCGACGGTGATGAACGCCATGGCGTTGTCCGATGCGATGCGTCAAATCGGCTTGAATGCACGTGTGCAGTCAGCCCTGAATATCGAGCAGGTGATCGAGCCGTACATTCGCGGCAAGGCCATCCGCTACCTCGAAGAAGGCAAGATCGTGATCTTCGGTGCCGGTACCGGTAACCCCTTCTTCACCACCGACACTGCTGCAGCCTTGCGCGGTTCGGAAATTGGCGCCGAGATCGTGCTCAAGGCGACCAAGGTTGACGGAATTTACACTGCCGATCCGAAAAAGGATCCGGCTGCTACCCGTTTCGACAAGATCAGCTTCAATGAAGCGATCTCGAAAAATCTTGCGGTCATGGATGCAACCGCCTTTGCGTTGTGTCGCGACCAGAAATTGCCGATCAACGTCTTCTCGATCTTCAAGGCCGGCGCGCTGAAGCGTGTGGTGTGCGGTGAAGACGAAGGTACGCTGGTCTATTGCTGAGGGAGAGACAGATGATTGCCGAACTCAAGAAGACTACCGAAACCAAAATGCAGAAAACTCTGGAGGCGTTGAAGAACGATCTTCAGAAAGTGCGTACCGGCCGTGCCCATACCGGCCTGCTGGATCACGTGATGGTTGATTATTACGGTTCGCCGGTGCCGGTGAATCAGGTGGCCAACGTGACTTTGGTGGATTCCCGTACGCTTGGGGTGCAGCCGTGGGAAAAAAACATGGTTGGCAAGGTCGAAAAAGCGATCCGCGACTCCGATCTTGGTCTTAACCCGGCGACCCAGGGCGAGTTGATCCGTGTTCCGATGCCGATGCTGACCGAAGAGCGTCGCCGCGATTTGACCAAAGTGGTCAAGCAGGAAGGTGAAGGCGCCAAGGTGGCAATCCGCAATCTCCGTCGCGATGCCAATAATCATCTCAAGGACGCACTGAAGAAGGGTGAAATTCCCGAGGATGATGAGCGTCGCGCCCAGGACGACGTGCAAAAGATGACCGACAAGCACATCGCCGAGATCGACAAGATGCTCGCGGCCAAAGAAGCCGAGCTGATGCAGGTTTGAGCCGGTAACCCCCGCTCCATCCCGACCGGTTTTTCTCTGCATGGGTCTGTTCTCCAGTTCCACCCGCCAGGTGCCGGTCGTCGCGGCTGTTCCCGCCCATGTTGCAGTGATCATGGACGGGAATGGCCGTTGGGCCAAAAAGCGCTTCCTGCCTCGGGTTGCCGGGCATATCAAGGGCGTCGAACTGGTTCGCGAAATGGTGCGTGCCTGTCTGGAGCGCAATATTTCCTATCTGACCCTGTTTGCCTTTTCTTCCGAAAATTGGCGTCGACCGCAGGAAGAGGTGACCCTGCTGATGCAGTTGTTCGTCAAGGCTTTGGAGCAGGAAGTTGAAAAGCTTGATCGAAATGGAGTGCGCTTGCGCATCATCGGGGACCTTTCGCGTTTTGAGCCCCGTTTGCAGGAATTGATCCGTACCGCCGAAGCGCGGACTGCCGGCAACAGCCGCTTGCAACTCACCATTGCGGCCAACTATGGCGGTCGCTGGGACATCATGCAGGCAACCAACCGCATGCTGGCTGCCCAGCCCGATAAACGCGCAGGTTGGCTGGAGTCCGATCTTGAACCCTGGCTGGCAATGGCTTTTGCGCCGGAGCCCGATTTATTCATTCGCACCGGAGGCGAGCAGCGGATCAGTAACTTCCTGCTCTGGCAACTGGCTTACAGCGAACTCTATTTCACCCCAACTTTATGGCCGGATTTCGATACGGCCGAATTTGACCGGGCTATCGCCTCCTACCAGACTCGCGAACGGCGGTTCGGGCGGACCAGCGAGCAACTTCAGGGGACTTCCGATGCTTAAGGCTCGGGTGATTACGGCGTTGGCCTTGCTGGCGCTACTGCTGCCATCCTTGTTTTTTCTGCCGCAAGCCGGTTGGGCCTTGCTGATGGCTGCCGTAGTTGGGGTGGCTGCCTGGGAGTGGGGGGCTTTGCTGGGTTGGCAGTCATCGGCCAGGCGCGGGTTGGGTGTGGGCTTTGCGGTTTTTTGTGCGGTGGTGGCCCTGTTTGATCCGGCTGCGCTGGGGGTGGGGCAATTCACCCCGGCGATGAACTGGGTCTGGCTGGCCTACGGTGCGTCCGCCGTACTCTGGGGCGTGGTGGTTCCCCTCTGGCTGCGCAGAAAATGGCGTGTGACCGGTGTGCCCGGGTTACTGGTCGGAGCAGTCCTGTTGTTTCCAACCTGGTTGGCGATGGTCCAGTTGCGTGCTTTGGGGCCTGGTGTTTTGCTGGCCGTGCTGGCTGTTGTCTGGATGGCTGATATTGCCGCCTATTTCAGTGGTCGGGCGTTCGGGCGCCGCAAGCTGGCGCCGAACATCAGCCCCGGTAAAACCTGGGAAGGTGCCTTTGGCGCAGTGCTTGGGGTGCTGGCCTATGGTTTTGCAGTGCCGGCTTTGGCAGGTGTCGAATTATTGCCAGCCTGGTTGTGGGCTCCGCTGCTGCTATTGACGACCGTGGTCAGCATCATTGGCGATCTCTTCGAGTCAATGCTCAAGCGGCAAGCCGGAATCAAGGACAGCAGCAATATCCTGCCTGGTCATGGCGGGGTGCTGGACCGGGTGGATAGCCTGACTTCAACCTTGCCGTTTGCTGCGCTGCTTTGGTTGCTGTTCGTAGGTGTCGCAGGATGAGTGTGCGTCAGCTGACCGTTCTCGGATCGACCGGATCAATCGGGGTTAGTACCCTCGATGTGATTCGCCGCCATCCCGATCGCTATGGCGTTTTTGCCCTTTGTGCGCATCGCCAGATCGACAAGTTGTTTGAGCAATGCCGCGAGTTTCGTCCGCTGTTTGCGGTCGTTGCCGATGCCATTCTGGCTGCGGATTTGCAGGCCCGTTGTTGTGCCGCCGGTTTGTCGACGGAAGTTCGCTACGGCATAGAGGCCTTGTGCGAAATGGCGGCAGCCACGGAAGTCGAGATGGTGATGGCGGCCATCGTTGGTGCTGCCGGCCTGGCACCTACCCTGGCGGCAGCGCGTGCTGGCAAGCGGGTGTTGCTTGCGAACAAGGAAGTGCTGGTGATGGCCGGCGAACTGTTCATGCAGGCAGTGCAGACGCACGGTGCAGCCTTGTTGCCGGTCGATAGCGAACACAATGCCATTTTCCAGGCGTTGCCCGCTGATTTTTCACGAGGCTTGGCGGTTTGCGGCGTCGAGAAAATCCTGCTTACCGCTTCCGGCGGGCCTTTCCGTGAAAAGCCGCTGGCCGAATTGTCTTCCGTCACCCCGGAGCAAGCCTGTGCCCATCCCAATTGGGTCATGGGACGCAAAATTTCGGTTGATTCGGCAACGATGATGAACAAGGGGCTTGAGGTCATCGAGGCGCACTGGTTGTTTGCTGCGCCGCCGGAGATGATCCAGGTGGTGGTGCATCCGCAAAGCGTGATCCATTCTGCGGTTCAGTACGTTGACGGTTCGGTTTTGGCGCAACTCGGCAACCCCGATATGCGAACTCCGATTGCCTATGCGATGGCCTGGCCAGAGCGAATTGCAGCCGGTGTCGGGGCGCTGGATCTGTTCAAGGTTGGCCGCCTCGATTTCTTTGCGCCGGATTTTCAGCGTTTTCCCTGTCTGGCTCTGGCTTATCAGGTTTTGCGCGAGGGCGGTACCGCTTCGGCCATCCTCAATGCCGCCAACGAGGTTGCGGTGGCCGCTTTTCTCGATGGGCAGCTTAGCTTTCCGGGTATCGCTGCTCTTAACGAGGCTGTGCTTGCCGCCTTGCCTGCGTGTCCAGTGCATGGTCTGGACGATGTCATCGCGGCTGACACAAAGGCCCGTGAGCGGGCGGCAGGTCTGCTGCGCGACCGATGCATACGCTGAATACCCCGTTGCTCTACATCGCCGCCTTCGTTGTGGTGATCGGAGTCCTGGTTTTCATTCATGAGCTTGGTCACTACCTGGCCGCCCGCTGGTGCGGGGTCAAGGTGCTCCGCTTTTCCCTCGGTTTTGGCCCAGTGGTTTGGCAACGCCGCTTCGGTTCCGATGCGACTGAGTGGGCGCTCAGCCTGGTGCCGCTCGGTGGCTACGTCAAAATGCTCGACGAGCGGGAAGGCACGGTGCCACCCGCTGAGTTATCCCGTAGTTTCAACCGGCAGTCGGTAGGGCGGCGCAGCCTGATCGTTGGTGCCGGTCCGGCGGCCAATTTCCTGGCCGCGCTATTGCTCTACTGGTGCGTGTTCATGCTCGGTAGCAATGAGTTGCTGCCGGTACTGGGGCAGCCGCCCGGCGGAACCCCGGCTGCACAGGCCGGCCTCCAGGATGGCGAGCAGGTGCGTAGTGTCGATGGTCAACCGGTTGCGACCTGGGCCGACTTGCGCTGGATTTTGCTCAATCGCGCCGTCGACCGTGAAAGCGTCGACCTGGAGGTGATCAACGAGCGTCACGAGATTGCCTTGCGGCGACTTCATCTTGCAGCCGTGGCCGATCAGGGCTGGCAAGGCGACGCTTTTGAACACTTGGGTCTGGCTCTGTATCGCCCGCGCCTGCCGCCCCGGCTGGGCAAGGTCCTTGCCGGTGGTCCGGCAGCGCAGGCCGGGTTGCAGAGCGGCGACCGAATTGTTGCGGTCGCGCAGCAGCCGGTTGAGTACTGGCACGAATTTGTCGCCGTTGTACGTGATGCCGGTGGTCGTAATCTGGCTCTGGAGGTGCAGCGGGGCGTCGAGACTTTTACGGTCAACCTGGTTCCTGACGAGGTTTCCGAGCGCGGCCGCACCGTCGGCAAGATCGGGGTCGCCGTCGCCGAGCCGGAAGGGGGGCTGCGCGAACTTCGCACTTTCGTCCGCCACGGGCCGCTTGAGGCGATGACTCGGGCGATCGATGAAACCTGGGAAAAGTCGGTTTTCAGCCTGGTGATGATGGGCAAGATGCTGATCGGGGAAGCTTCGTTGAAAAATCTTTCCGGGCCGGTGACAATCGCCGATTATGCTGGCCAGTCGGCTCGCCTTGGGCTGGATTATTATCTGAAATTCATGGCCCTGGTCTCGGTCAGTCTTGGCGTGCTCAATCTGCTGCCGCTACCGGTGCTGGATGGCGGGCATTTGATGTATCATATGATCGAAGTCGTCAGGCGGCGTCCGCTCTCCGAGCGCGCCATGCAGATCGGGCAGCAAATCGGGCTGTCAGTGCTGCTGGTCCTGATGGCTTTTGCACTTTTTAACGACCTGAATCGCCTGTTTTCTGGCTGAATGATGAAAAAAACCCTGTTGTCCGTAGCGCTGGCCAGCCTGTTTGCGACGCCGGTAATGGCGATTGAGCCTTTTACTGTCAAGGATATCCGGGTCGAGGGTATTCAGCGGACCGAAGCCGGTACCGTTTTCAGCTATCTGCCGGTCAAGGTCGGCGATACCGTCAGCGACGACAAGATTTCCGAATCGATCAAGGCCTTGTTTGCCACGGGGTTTTTCAAGGACGTGCGCGTCGAGATCGATGGCAGTGTTCTGGTTGTGGTCGTTCAGGAACGTCCGGCAGTGGCCCGGATCGCCTTTTCCGGGCTCAAGGAGTTCGACAAGGATGTTATTACCAAGGCGCTCAAGGAAACAGGTATTGCAGAAGGTCGCATTTTTGACCGGGCTCTGCTGGAAAAAGCCGAGCAGGAGCTCAAGCGACAGTACCTGACCCGCGGCAAGTATGCGGTTGAAATCCGGACCACGGTGACGCCGCTGGAGCGCAACCGGGTCAGTGTCGATTTTGCGATCGATGAAGGCGCCATCGCCAAAATCAAGCAGATCGGGATTGTCGGCGCCAAGGCCTTTTCCGAGAAACAGTTGCTTGAGCAATTTACGCTGACTACCCCGGGCTGGCTGACCTGGTACAGCAAAAATGACCAGTATTCCCGGCAGAAGCTGTCAGCCGATCAGGAGAAGCTGAAGTCCTTTTACATGAATCAGGGCTATCTCGAGTTCAACGTCGAGTCCACCCAGGTTTCGATTTCTCCTGATAAGCAGGACGTATACATCACCATCAACGTGAATGAGGGCGAGCGTTATCAGGTTTCCTCGATCAAGCTGGCAGGGGATTTTTCGATTCCTGAAAGCGAAATCCGCAAACTGATGAAGATCGCGCCCGGCGATGTGTTTTCGCGCGAAAAGCTGAATGATTCGACCAAGGCAATCAGCGAACGTCTGGGGCAGGAGGGTTATGCCTTCGCCAACGTCAATGCCGCACCGGAAATCGACAAGGAAAAGCGGTTGGTGGCCTTCACCGTTTTCATCGACCCGGGCAAGCGCGTCTATGTCCGGCGTATCAATGTCACCGGCAATACCAAGACCCGCGACGAGGTGGTACGCCGTGAATTACGGCAGATGGAAGGCGGTTGGTACGATGCCGACAAGGTCAGCAATTCCAAGATGCGGCTTGACCGACTCGGCTTCTTTACCGATGTAAACGTCGAGACTCCGGCGGTGGCTGGCACTTCCGACCAGGTCGATGTCAACGTCAAGGTCACCGAAAAGCCCACTGGCAGTTTGATGCTCGGGGTGGGGACGTCGAGCACCGACAAGATCATCCTTTCCGGTTCGATTTCGCAGAACAACTTCATGGGCAGCGGTAACAACGTGACCATGCAGGTGAATTCGGCCAAGACCTATCGTACTTACGTTTTCTCGTATACCAACCCCTATTTCACCGTTGATGGCATCAGTCAGGGGTATGACATCTATCACCGCACTTTCAATGCGGCGACCACGGCAATTGCCAATTACACCACCCAGTCTACCGGCGGCGCGTTGCGCTTCGGTTTCCCGATCGGCGAAAAGGAGTCGATCGGGGTGGGGGTCGGCCTTGATTCCACTTCCATCACCACTTACGACGACAGTCCGATTTACTACAAGGATTTCGTCCGTAAAAACGGCGATACCAATCTTTCCGTTCCCCTCACCGTCAGTTGGGTGAGTGACGGTAAGGACAGCTTTTTCTTCCCGACCAGCGGTGCGTTCAAGCGTGCCGGCCTGGAGGTTGCGGTGCCGGGCGGCGATCTCACCTATTACCGCGCCAATTTCCAATGGCAGCAATTCTTCCCGCTGACCAAGACCTTTACCCTGATGCTTAACGGTGAGGTCGGCTATGCAAATGGGTACGGGGGCAAGGAGTTGCCTTTCTTCAAGAATTTCTATGCTGGCGGTGTGACTTCGGTGCGCGGTTTCAAGACCTCCTCGCTGGGGCCGTTGATCCGCGATAACGGTAACGAGTACCGCATCGGCGGTAATCGCCGCGTCGTCGGTACGGCCGAAATCCTGTGGTCCTTGCCGGGCATGGACAAGTCCTTCCGGATGGGGGCTTTTGTCGATGGTGGCCAGGTTTATGGCAGTTCTGATCGACTCGATCTGGGGCAATTGAGGTATTCTGCCGGTCTGTCGGCCGCGTGGGTCTCACCCATCGGGCCGTTGAAGTTCAGTATTGGTATGCCCCTGAACAAGAAGGAAAGCGACAAGTCGGAAACCTTCCAGTTCCAGATGGGCACCACTTTTTGATCCAGGAGTATCAAGTTGAAAATCAAGTCTCTCGTTCTGGCTTCGCTGATCCCGGCACTGTTTGCCGGCAGCGTTGCGGCTGCTGAAGTCAAGATCGGTTACGTCAATACCCAGCGCATTTTCCGCGATGCTCCGGCTGCGCAGAAGGCTGCCAAGAAGCTGGAAAGCGAATTTTCCAAGCGCGACCAGGAACTGCAGCGGATGGCCAAGCAACTGCAGGGCCTGCAGGAAAACCTCGAGAAGAACGCGGTGACGATGTCCGAGAGCGAGCGTCGCGCCAAGGAGAAGGAGTTCGGCGAACTGTCGCGTGAATTCCAGCGCCGTCAGCGCGAATTCCGCGAAGACCTGAACCTGCGTCAGAACGAGGAAAACGCCGCCGTGATCGAGAAGGCCAACAAGGCCATCAAACAGATCGCCGAAGCCGAAAAGTATGACCTGATCCTGCAGGATGTGGTTTGGGTCAGCCCGCGCCTGGACATCACCGAGCGCGTGATCAAGGCGCTCGCGGACGGCAAGTAATGCCGGATTCCGGCGGGATCGTCCTGACGCTTGCCGAGATCGCCGCCCGCCTGGGCGGCGATGTACTTGGTGACGGCGCAACCCGGATTCGTCGGGTCGCGACGCTGGCGTCGGCCGGTGCCGAGGAAATTGCCTTTCTCGCCAATCCCAAATATCGCAGCCAGTTGGCAACGACCACGGCGGCAGCGGTGATTCTGTCGCCCAAGGTCGCCGATGCCTTTACCGGCCCCCGTCTGGTGATTGCCAATCCATACGCGGCCTACGCCCGGGTTGCTGCCATGCTCAACCCGCCGCCGGCAGTGCCGCCCGGAATTCACCCTTCGGCAGTGGTCGAGTCGCCACTGCCAGCTTCCGTCAGCATCGGTCCCGGCGTTTGCATTGGGCGTCATGTCCGCTTGGGTGAAGGCGTGGTAATCCGTGCCGGCTGTGTGATCGAGGATGACGTCGAGATCGGTGCCGGTTCGCTGCTTTACCCTCGGGTCAGTGTCTATCGCGGCTGCCGCATTGGCGAGCGGGCAATCATTCACAGTGGCGCGGTGATCGGGGCCGACGGCTTCGGTTTTGCTCCCGATGCCGGTGCCTGGGTCAAGATTCCGCAGGTCGGCGTCGTCGTGATCGGTAACGATGTTGAAATCGGTGCGAATACCACGGTCGACCGTGGTGCGCTCGACGACACCGTGATCGGTGACGGCTGCAAGATCGACAATCAGGTACAGATTGCCCACAACTGCCGGATCGGTGCGCACAGCGTGATCGCCGGGTGTGCCGGGATCGCCGGCAGCGTCACCCTCGGCGATCACTGCGTCGTCGGCGGCGCCGCGATGCTCGCTGGGCATTTGTCGCTGGCGCCAGGAACCACGGTTTCCGGCGGCTCCTTCGTGACCAAGAGCATCAAGGAACCGGGGGTCTATACCAGCCTGTTCCCGCTCGACGAACACGACGAATGGGCGCGCAACGCGTCGCTGGTGCGGCGCCTGCCGCGCTTGGCCGAGCGTCTTGCCGCCATTGAAAAGCAACTGCAGGCCGGCAGCGTGCCGGATGCAGAATAAAAACTAAAGATCTATCAAGGGGTTTGCCATGGAAATGGACATTCACGCAATTCTCGAACACCTGCCGCACCGTTATCCCTTCCTGCTGGTCGACCGCGTCGTCAGCTACGAAGTCGGCAAGTCGATTCATGCCTACAAGAACGTCAGCATCAACGAGCCGTTCTTTGTCGGCCACTTTCCGCATCATCCGGTGATGCCCGGCGTGCTGATCATGGAAGCCCTGGCCCAGGCCGCCGGCATCCTGTCGTTCAAGACCATGGAAAGCAAGCCCGATCCCAATTCGGTGTTCTACTTTGTCGGGATCGACGAATGTCGTTTCAAGAAGCCGGTGATGCCGGGCGATCAGTTGCACCTGCATGTCGAAGTCGAGCGGCAGATGCGCGGAATCTGGAAGTACAAGGCCGAAGCCCGGGTCGATGGCCAGATCGTCGCCGAAGCCAAGCTGATGTGTGCCAAGCGGGATCTGTAAAATGATTCACCAGACTGCCATTGTCGATCCCGGCGCCAGGATCGGTGCCAACGTCGAGATCGGTCCTTACGCGATCATCGGTCCGCACGTCGAGATCGGTGACAACACCGTGATCGGTCCGCACACCGTGATCAAGGGCCATACCCGGATCGGCCGCGACAACCGCATCTTCCAGTTCTGTTCGCTCGGCGAAGTGCCGCAGGACAAGAAATACGCCGGTGAACCGACGCGGCTGGAAATCGGCGACCGCAACACCATCCGCGAATTCTGTACTTTCAATCTCGGTACCGTGCAGGATCAGGGCGTGACCCGCATCGGCGACGACAACTGGGTCATGGCCTACGTGCATATCGCGCACGACTGTGTGGTCGGCAACAAATGCACCTTCGCCAACAATTCGCAGCTGGCCGGTCACGTCACCATCGAAGACTGGGCGATTCTCGGCGGCTTTACCGGCGTGCACCAGTTCTGCCGCATCGGCGCGCACGTGATGACTGCTGTCGGCACGGTGATCCTGCAGGATGTGCCGCCATACCTGATGGCCGCAGGCAACACCGCCCAGCCTTACGGAATCAACGTCGAAGGCCTCAAGCGGCGCGGCTTCCATGCCGATTCGCTGCTGGCGCTGAAGCGCGCCTACCGCACCCTGTACAAATCCGGCCTGATGCTGGAAGAGGCCAAGGTCAAGCTGGCCGAGGACGCCAAGAGCCAGCCCGATGTTCAGCGCTTTGTTGATTTTCTCGAAGTCTCCAAGCGGGGCATTATTCGCTGATGCAGGGCCGGGTTCGTATCGCACTGGTGGCGGGCGAGGCCTCCGGGGACCTGCTTGCCAGCCATTTGATGGCCGCGCTCAAGGCGCGTCTGCCGGCGGTTGAATTCGTCGGTATTGGCGGCCCCAAGATGCAGGCGCAAGGGCTCGACACCTGGTGGCCGATGGACACCTTGTCGGTGATGGGCTACTGGGATGCGCTCAAGCATTACCGCGAGATTGCCGGGATTCGCCGGCAGTTGAAGAAGCGCCTGCTGCGTGACAAGCCGGACATCTTCATTGGTGTCGATGCGCCGGACTTCAACCTGGGGCTGGAAAACGATCTGAAGCGCGCCGGAATCAAGACCATCCACTATGTCAGTCCGTCGATCTGGGCCTGGCGCGGTGGCCGGATCAAGAAGATCGGCAAGGCCGTCAGCCGCGTGCTTGCGCTGTTCCCGATGGAACCACCGATTTACGAACAGGCGGGGATACCGGTGACCTACGTCGGGCACCCGCTGGCCGACACGATTCCGCTGGAGGTCAATCGCAATCTGGTTCGCGACAAGTTGCAGTTACCGCGCGACATCCCGATTTTCGCCATGCTGCCGGGTAGCCGGCGCGGCGAGTTGACGCAAATGGCGGCAACCTTTGTCCAGACCGCGCAGCGTATCCGCGAGCAACTGCCGAATGCCCAGTTCGTTGTTCCGCTGGCGACTCGCGAAACCCGCCTGCAGTTCGAGATGGCGATCTATGAAGAGAAGGCCGGCGACCTGCCTTTCCGCCTGCTCTTCGGCCATGCCCAGGACGCGCTGGGGGCTTGCGACGTGGCGCTGGTCAAGAGCGGTACCTCGACGCTGGAAGCAGCGCTGTACAAGCGGCCGATGGTGATCACCTACAAGATCGCCAGATTCTCGTACTGGCTGATGAAGCGGATGGCGTATCTGCCCTACGTCGGTCTGCCCAATGTGCTCGCCGGCCGTTTCGTGGTGCCCGAAGTGCTGCAGGACGACGCCAATCCGGAAAAGCTTGCCGAGCACTTGCTGGCGCTTTACGCCGACAAGGACAAAGCCGAGGAAATCGAGGAAGCGTTCACCGACATTCATCTGCAATTGCGCCAGAACAACGCCGAAACGGCGGCGCGGGCGGTGATCGCATGCCTGAACTGATCGTCCCCGTCGGTCTGGTTTGCGGTATCGACGAAGCCGGGCGCGGGCCGCTGGCCGGGCCGGTGGTCGCGGCGGCGGTGATTCTCGATCCAGCGCGGCCGATTGCCGGGCTCAACGACTCGAAAAAGCTCTCGGAAAAGAAGCGCCTCGTCCTC
Source organism: Dechloromonas sp. ZY10 (assembly GCF_041378895.1). Lineage (NCBI taxonomy): Bacteria > Pseudomonadati > Pseudomonadota > Betaproteobacteria > Rhodocyclales > Azonexaceae > Dechloromonas > Dechloromonas aquae. The sequence goes on along the minus strand of NZ_CP144212.1, from coordinate 2,145,222 downwards.
GCCGACGAAATCCGCGCCAAGGCGCTGGCCTGGGCGGTGGCCGAAGCCAGCGTTGAGGAAATCGACCGCCTCAATATCCTGCACGCGACGATGCTGGCGATGCAGCGGGCGGTGGCCGGCTTGCCGGTCGCGGCCGAGGCAGCGCTGGTCGATGGCAATCGTTGCCCCAAGCTGGCGATTCCGGTAGAGGCCGTGGTCAAGGGCGACGGCAAGATTGCCTCAATCGCTGCGGCGTCGATCCTGGCCAAGACCGTGCGCGATGCCGGCATGCTCGAACTCGATGCGCTCTATCCGCAATACGGTTTTGCCCGTCACATGGGCTACCCGACCGCCGCGCATTGTGCCGCGCTGGCCGCCCACGGCGCCTCGCCGGTGCATCGCAAGAGCTTCGGGCCGGTCGCCCGGCAGTTGTCGCTGCTGTAAGCGATGAAGCTGATCCAGTCGCGTGACAACGCCTTCTACAAGCAGCTGAAAAAGCTGGCCGAATCCGGGCGCGAGCGGCGCAAGCGTGGCCTGACCCTGCTCGACGGCGCGCATCTGGTCACCGCTTGGGAGGCAGCACGGGGGCCGGTTGAAACCCTGGTGGTCGCCGAAGCGGCGCTGGAAAATCCCGAAATTGCCGCGTTGACCGTGAAAACGCCGCCGGTGGTGCTGGCCGATGCGCTGCTGCGCGAACTCGGGCTGGTTGATACCCCGAGCGGGGTGCTGGCGGTGGTGCCGCTGCCGGCAGCGGATGCGACCACGGTCGACCTCGACGCGGATGCAATTCTGCTCGACGGCGTGCAGGACCCCGGCAACGTCGGCACCTTGCTGCGCACGGCGGCGGCGGCTGGTGTCAAACAGGCGCTGCTCGGGCCAGGCTGTGCCAGCGCCTGGTCGCCCAAGGTGCTACGCGCCGGGCAGGGCGCGCATTTCGTCCTCGACATCGTCGAAGAGGCCGACCTCGCCGCTTTTGTCGACAGCTATAACGGCACCACGGCGGTGACCTGTCTCGACGGCGCGACTTCACTGTACGCCGCCGATTGGCAAGGGCCGCTGGCCTGGATTTTCGGCGCCGAAGGGCAGGGCGTGCGCCCGGAACTGATCGCCGCCGCCGCTTTGCGCATCCGTATTCCGATGCCGGGCGCGGTCGAGTCGCTGAATGTCGCTGCGGCCGCTGCGGTCTGCCTGTTCGAAGCCCTGCGCCGGCGTCTGACTTGATGCGAGTCATTTTCATTTGTTGCCGAGCTGGTTTATAGTTCGCCCCATGTTGCGTTTCGTTCCGACCTTCTCCCGCATGTTGTCGCGCATTCTCCTCATGGTGATGCTGGCGACCGTGTTCTCGCCGTCTTTCGGCTGGGAGATTGTCGAAGGCAGCCTGCCGCACGACGATGCCGCCGCGATGCGGCTGGTGGCGGCTACCGATGGCGAATGCCACGGCCACGTCCAGAACGACGAGGCTGGCGCTACCAGCGATCTCAGCCACCATTGCTGCCCCGGCCATGTCCTCGGGCATTTGCTGGGAGGGGTTGGCGAAGTCGGTCGCCTGGCTTTGCCCCAAGCTGCCTCCTTGCCGGTTGCGCGTGACAGCGGCCCGTTCTCGTCGCGTATTCCCGAAGGGCTGGAACGCCCGCCCCGCCTCGCCGCCTGATCGGCGGCGGCATCCCTCGCTTTTTCCCGTTTTTGCTGCGCCCGGTCCTGCTCTGCAGGCGCTTGGTGCGGTTCCCGGTCTGACCGGGAGCGCGGCATGCCGCCGGTTGTTCTGTTCAACAACCGGAGGAATTCCCCATGCGTTTTACAATCAGCGCCGCTTGCGGCGCCATTCAACGCACCTGCTTGTTTTTACTGATGGTTTTGCCCGGCTTGCCGGCGCAGGCCGCAACCCCTCTGGCACAGGCCTTCGCCGCTGCCTGGGAACGCCAGCCGGTGGCCGCAGCTCTGGGCGAGCGGGCCCGGGCGGCGCAGGCGCAGCAACAGGTTGCCGCTGCTTGGACTGCGGCGCCACCCAGTCTTGAAGTCGGCACCCGTAGCGACCGTTTCAACCGCAATCGCGGCGCCGTCGAGCAAGAGCTCGGTCTGGCGCTGCCGCTGTGGCTACCCGGCGAGCGCGATGCCAGCCAGAACCTTGCCGCTGCTTCAGTGGCGGCAGTCGATCGCCGCAGCGAAGCCTTACGTCTGCAATTGGCGCAGGTCTTGCGCGAGGCCTGGTGGGCCTGGCAAGCGGCGCATAACGAAGTGGCCTTGGCCAGCGAGCGGGTGGCAGCGGCGACCCGTCTGCGTGACGATGTGGCGCGACGCTTTCGCGCTGGCGATCTGTCGCGGGCTGACCTGAATGCCGCTGCCGGCGCGCTGGCGCAGGCCGAGGCACAGGCCGCCGAAGTGAGTAGCGCCGCCGCGCTGGCTGCCTTCCGTTTGCGCAACCTGACCGGCAGTCGCTTGCCCGAGGCGCTGGCCGGCGCAGCAGCCGAGCCGCTGCCGGCGGGAGGTGGCGTGCTCGCGGCCGATCAGCATCCGCAGTGGCTCGAGTTGCAAGCCCGGGCGCAGCGGGCTGACGCCGAAGTTGAACTGGCGCGCCAGCAAACCCGAGCCAATCCCGAAATCGCCTTGTCGACCCGGCGTGATCGCGGCGCCAGCGGCGAAGCGGTCGACCAGACCTGGGCGCTGTCGCTGCGTCTGCCGTTCGGGGCCGGGCCGCGTCAGGAAGCGCGGATTGCTACCGCTCGTGCCGAAGCCCTGGAGCTGCAGGGCGAGGCGCAACGTCTGCAGGAACGCCTCGGCTACGAAGGCGAACTGGCCGCCAGTCAGGTGGCAGCGGCGCGGCAACAACTGGCAGCCGCCGAAAGCCGGGCGGCACTGGCGCGGGAAAACCGCGCCTTCTACGACAAATCCTTCCGCCTTGGCGAAAGCGACTTGCCGACCCGCTTGCGGATCGAGGCTGAGGCGTTTGAGGCGGAGCGGGCCTTGGGCCGGGCGCGGATTGCCTTGGCACAGGGCATTTCGCAATGGCGGCAGAGCCTCGGCCTGTTGCCTGAATAAGGAGCGAACAAAATGAAATTCCGGATTTTTTTGTGGTTGACCGTGGCTGCGCTGCTGTCCCGGTCGGTGCTGGCCGGCGCTGCGTCGGCAGCGGCCGCAGCGGTAACGCCGCTGGTCGTGATCGAAAGCGAGTCCTTCGAGGCGGTTGGCCGGCTGGGCGACGAAGGCCTGGTCTGGTGGATAGACCGCGCCGATACCAATGCGCCGGTCCTTGGTGCGACGCTGGAAGTCGAGCGCGCCGGTAAAACCGCCAAGGCGCTGTTTCGCCCCGAGCACGGCGACTACCTGATCGCCGACCGCGAGTGGCTGCAGCCCTTGCGTGCCGTTGGTCATCATCCGCTGGCGCTGACCCTGATCGCCGGTGAAGACAGCGACCTGCTGGCTGGCGAACTGCAGGTCGAAAATGCCGCTGCTGCGGCGTCGACCGTGGAATTCGAGTTGACCGGTGGCTTGGCTACCGGTTTTTGGATGCTGGGCGGTTTGCTGCTCGGCATCCTGGGTTTGCGCTGGGGGCGGCAGCGGATTCTGCGTCAGCGCCGTGGAGGTGCCGCATGAACCATTCAAGCAAACGGCCGTGCGTAACTGCTGCCTTGTTGACCGCCATTCTGTGCGCTGGCTTCGCGCTGCCGCTGGCGGCGCACGAGGGTCATGAACATGGTGACGAGAAGAAAATCCAGTCGGCACCCGGCAATGCGCCGCAGCGCTTGCCCGATGGCGCGGTCTTCCTGCCCAAGTCGGCACAACGCGGGATGGGGGTGTTGACCGTCCGCGTGGCCGAAGAAAGCCTGCCGCGCACGTTTGAATTGCCGGGCCGGGTAATCATGGATCCGCACGTCGGCGGTCGTGTCCAGGCAATGATTCCCGGGCGGATCGAGGCGGCCGGAGCGCATGGCTTGCCGGCCGCCGGTAGCAAGGTCAAGAAGGGCGAGGTTCTGGCCTGGGTGGTGCCAGCCTCGGGGGCCATCGAGCGTTCCAACCAGTCGGCGCTGCTGGCCGAACTGAAGGCCAGCCTCGGTTTGGCCGAAAGGCGCGTCGCCCGGCTCAAGGAACTGGCCGATACCGTGCCGAGGAAGGATATTGATGCTGCCGAAAGCGAGTTGGCCAGCCTCAAGGGGAGGATTGCCGCCGTCGGTGGCGGGCTTTCCGGGCGCGAGGCGCTGATCGCGCCAGTGGGCGGCGTACTTGCCGCGAGCAACGCCGTGGTCGGGCAGGTAGTTGAGCCCAAGGAGTTGATTTTCGAGGTGATTGACCCCGATAGTCTGCATATCGAGGCGACGGCTTTTGATCCGCTTCCGCTCGATCAGGTGGCCGCCGCTACGGTTACCGTCGGCGATGGGGGCCGGCAGCGTGCGGTCGAATTGAATTTTGTCGGCGCACCTCGGCGTCTGCGCGAGCAGGCCTTGCCGCTGATTTTCGAGAATCATGCGGCCGGGGCTGCGCTGTCCTTGCCGCTTGGCTTGCCGGTGAAAGTTCTGGTCAAACTGAAGTCGACCGTGAGCGGCTTGCCCTTGCCGGCAAGCGCATTGGCCCGCAATACAGCCAACCAGGTGGTGGTCTGGGTCAAGACCGCGCCCGAACGTTTCGAGGCGCGGCCGATCCGTAGCGAGCCGCTCGACGGCGTGCGCGTCCTGGTCACCGGTGGCCTCAAGGCCGGCGAACGGGTGGTGGTGCAGGGTGCCAGCCTGATTGCGCAAATCCGGTAAGGAGCGAGCGATGTTTCAATGGTTAGTCGAAAAAAGCCTGGGCAGTCGTCTGTTCGTGCTGGTCGCTGCCGTCGTGCTGATGGTCTGGGGCGCGGTGCAGGCAACCCGCTTGCCGGTCGACGTCTTTCCCGACCTCAACAAGCCGACGGTGACGGTGATGACCGAAGCCGGCGGCATGGCGCCGGAAGAGGTCGAGCAACTGCTCAGTTTCCCGCTCGAAACCGCGATGAGCGGCCTGCCGGGGATCGCCAACGTGCGCTCGATTTCGAGCGCCGGCCTGTCCTTCGTCTATCTCACCTTTGACTGGAGCGTCGACGTCTATCGCGCCCGTCAGATGGTCAGCGAACGCTTGAGCGCGATGGAGGCAAGCCTGCCACCCGGTAGCCAGCCGCGCATGGGGCCGGTCTCGTCGATCATGGGCGAGATCATGCTGGTGGCGATTCCGATCCGCAGTGCCCAGCCCGGCGTCGAGGCCGATCCCAAGGCCGCCCGCGAATACGCCGACTGGGTGCTGCGGCCCCGGTTGATGGCGATTGCCGGCGTCTCGCAGGTGATCCCGATCGGTGGCGAAGTGCGCCAGTTCCAGGTTCAGCCGGATACCCAGAAGATGGCGACGCTGGGCATTTCGCTGGCGCAGATCGAGGACGCCGTGCGCGGCTTTGCCGCCAACACCTCGGGCGGCTTCCTCGAACTCAACGGCCGCGAATACCTGATCCGCCACCTCGGCCGTAGCGCTCGTCTCGACGATCTGCGCAATCTGGCGCTGACCGCCCGCGACGCCCAGGCGATCCTGCTCCGGCAGGTCGCCGAGGTCGGCTTCGCGGCGGCGATCAAGCGCGGCGACGGCGGTTTTGCCGATGCCGAGGGCGGTACGCCGGCGGTGATCCTGAGTATTCAGAAGCAGCCGACGGCCGACACGGTCGACTTGACCCGGCGCCTGGAAAATGCGCTGGCCGAACTGAAGACCAGCGTCCCGGCCGGGATGAGTGCGCCGCAGGTGATCTTCCGTCAGGCCGATTTCATCGAGGCCTCGCTCGGCAACCTGCAGATGAAGCTGCTGCTCGCCTCGTGCTTCGTTGCCGGCGTGCTCTTCTTCTTCCTCGGCAACTTCCGCACCATGCTGATTTCGCTGACCGCGATCCCGCTGTCTATCCTGACCGCGATCCTGGTCTTCAAATGGCTGGGGCTGTCGATCAACACCATGACCCTGGGCGGGCTGGCGATTGCCATCGGCGAGTTGGTCGACGATGCGGTGGTCGATGTCGAGAACATCCTGCGCCGGCTGAAGGAGAAAGCTGCCAACCAAACCGCGAACGGCGTCGCCTACTCGCTGCGCGAAACGGTGATCGCCGCCTCGCTGGAAGTGCGCACCGCGATTGTCTACGCGACCCTGATCATCGCGCTGGTGTTCGTGCCGCTGTTCGCGCTGCCGGGAATCGAAGGGCGGTTGTTTGTGCCGCTCGGCGTCGCCTACATCGTTGCGATCCTGGCCTCGCTGGCGGTCTCGGTGCTGGTGACACCGGTGCTGTCTTCCTTGCTGTTGCCGGCCCTGGTCCGCGAGGCGCATGGGGAAACGCGGCTGCTGCTCTGGCTCAAGGGGCATTACCAACGCGCCCTGCAGGCCGTTCTCGCCGCCCCGAAGGGGCCGGTCGCTGCGGCGGCGGTGGCCGTGGTACTGGCGACGGCGGCGGTGCCGTTCTTCCCGACCACCTTCCTGCCGCCGTTCAACGAAGGCTCGATCACCCTCGGCCTGCGTCTCAATCCCGGGGCCACGCTGTCCGAGTCGATCCGCATCGCCAGTGCGGCGGAACAGGCCCTGCGCGGCCTGCCGGAAATCCAGCACATGGGTCGGCGGACCGGGCGGGCCGAGCTCGACGAGCATGCCGAAGGCGTGCATGTGACCGAGTTCGAGATCAAGCTGAAGCCGGGCGGGCGGCCCAAGGAGGCGGTCTATGCCGACATCCGCCAGCGCCTCAAGGACCTGCCGGCCAGCCTCAGCCTCGGCCAGCCGATTGCCCACCGCATCGACCACATGCTTTCCGGTGTCCGCGCACAGATCGCGATCAAGCTGTTCGGCGAAGACCTCGATACCCTGCGTTCGCAGGCTGGCTTGCTGCGCGAGCGCTTGGCGCGGATTCCCGGGATGGCCGATCTGGAAATCGAAAAGCAGGTGCTGGCGCCGCAGATCAAGGTGCGCGTCGATTTCGACGCCGCCGCCCGCTACGGGATCTCGACCGCGCAACTGACGCGCAGCCTGCAGACCCTGGTCGATGGCGAGAAGGTGACCCAGATCGTCGAAGGCAACCGCCGTTTCGACCTGGTCGTCCGCCTGCCGGAACGCGGGCGTTCGCTCGAAGGGCTGGACAAGCTGCTGATCGAAACCCCGGGCGGCCGCGTGCCGCTATCCAAGCTGGCCAGCATCGAGGACGCCGACGGGCCGAACCAGATCACCCGCGACGAAGGCCGGCGGCGGATCGTGATCTCGGCCAACGTCCAGGGCCGGGCCTTGTCCGACGTGGTCGACGAGTTACGCGGCGCGGTTGCCGCCTTCCCGTTGCCGGAGGGCTATTTCATCACCCTCGGTGGCCAGTTCCAGGCGCAGGAAGAGGCGGCGCGGCTGATTTCCCTGTTGGCGCTGGGGTCGGCGCTGCTGATCTTCATGGTCCTCTACAGCCGCTACCGCTCCGGCGTGCTCGCCGCGCTGATCATGGCCAACGTACCGCTGGCGCTGGTCGGCAGCGTGATTGGGCTGTGGCTGTCGGGGCAGCCGCTGTCGGTCGCGGCGCTGATCGGCTTCATCACGCTGGCCGGGATCGCCACCCGCAACGGCATTCTCAAAATCAGCCATTACCTCAACCTGATGCGTTTCGAAGGCGAGGTCTTCGGCGTGCTGATGATTGTGCGCGGCTCGCTGGAGCGCCTGGCGCCGGTGCTGATGACCGCGCTGGTGGCCGCCTTTGCACTGGCACCGCTGCTATTCGAGGCCGAGCAGCCAGGGACCGAAATCCTGCACCCGGTGGCGGTGGTGATTTTCTCCGGGCTGGTCAGCTCGACCCTGCTCGACACCTTTGTCACCCCGGCGCTGTTCTGGCTGTTTGGCCGTAAGCCTGCCGAACGTCTGCTCGCCGAAGGCGGCGACGACAATTTCTGATCAACTTTTTCAAGGAGTCCGAAAATGCATGCAAAAACCCTGTTGACCGTAGTTGCCGCGCTGTTGGCCCTGAATCTGCCGCTGCGCGATGCTCACGCCCACGCCGAGCACGGCCAGGCGCAATTTGGCGGCGTCGTTGCCGAGGCCGGCGAGGCGCAATTCGAAATCGTCGGCAAGGACGGGAAAATCACGGTCCACGTCAGCGATCACGGTAAACCGGTGGCGACTGCCGGCGCCAGCGGCAAGCTGAGCATCCTGGCCGGTGCCGAAAAAAGCGATGTCGAGCTCAAACCGGCAGGCGATAACCGGCTGAGCGGGCAGGGCGCCTACGTCGCCGGTGCCAAGCTGCTGCTGCAGGTGCAGTTGCCGGGCAAGAAGCCGCTGCAGGCGCGCACTGTCGCCAAATAAGCCGGGGCGGCGGCCGGCTGCGCAGTATGCACCGGCCGCCGCCAATTTTTGATCAGGATTTTGTCGGGAGTCATGCGATGTCCTTGTTCTCACCTGTTCGCCGCCGCCTGTTGGGCGGCCTGCTTGCCGGCTGCGTGATGCCGGCGCTGGCCACGAGCGAAAAAATCACGGTCGACGTCTGGAAAGACCCGAATTGCGGTTGCTGCCAGGACTGGATCACTTATCTGGAACGCGAGGGCTTTGCCGTTCGCGTCTTCAATCAGGGCAACCAGGCAGCGCGCCAGCGCCTTGGTCTGCCCGAGCGTTACGGCTCCTGCCATACCGCCAAGGTCGGCGACTACGTGGTCGAAGGCCATGTGCCAGCCGCCGATATCCGCCGCCTGCTGCGCGAAAAACCCAAGGCGCTCGGGATCGCCGCACCGGGCATGCCGGTCGGCGCGCCGGGGATGGACGGCCCGGCTTATGGTGGCCGGCGCGATGCCTACGACGTTCTGCTGGTGAACCTTGACGGCAGCAGCCGGGTCTTTGCCAGTCATCGCTGAACGACAGTGCGGCAGGCGGCCGGCAGCCGGCCGGGTTGAGGCCTGGATCCGCCGGCTGCGCCAGTCGGCGGCAGCCGCTATACTGCCGCGCTTTCTCTTCCGGTCTGCCGCATGCTGCTGAAAAAAACCGAACACCTGCCTGCTGAAGACAAGGGCACCCGTCTGGCGCTGATTTATGCGCTGGTTGCCGAGGCCTTGACTGCCTTTTATGAACATGGACAGTGGTTGACCGTGAATCAGGGCGCCAGCCTCTGTGCCGAATGGCTGGCTCGCTCGCAGCGCAGCCTGGCGCAGGCCGAGCGCAAGCAACTGGCCGAGCTGGCCGATATGTTGGCGCGTCAGGTTGCCGGCAGCGTGTCGCGCGAGGCCGGCTTGTTTACCGCTCATGAAATGATGGAATCGCTGGATAGAAACTATCACTCCGAGATCGGCGAGGCGATCATGGACGAGTGCGCCCGGCTGCTCGCCACCAGCGACGAAAACGCCGGAAATTGATCTGCATCGCAGTCGCCTGACGGCGGCTGGCGCTAGGCTGCGCCTTTGCCCTTGCGACTGCAGGGGGATTTTTCCGGAGAGCGCCTCGATGATGCTTCGCCCTTTTAATGCTGCGAGTTTGCGCCAGGCCCTGCAGCGCGGCTGGGTCGTCGCCTCGGCGACGCGCAGCGTCGGCATTCTGTATTCGCTGTGCTTTGTCGCGGGCGGCGCGTTGATCGGCGGTCTGCTGCTGTGGCAGGGCTGGCTGCCCTTCATGCTGGCGGCGGCCGGTGCTTTCATGCTGATCGGGCCGGTAATCCTGGCCGGTTTCTTTGGCATGGCCGCCGCCTGGGAGCGCGACGGCCGGGCCGATGCGGGGGCGGTACTCGCCGGTTTTCGCGCGGCAGCGCCCGCGCTATGGGTTTTGTCGCTGGTTTGCGCCTTGCTGTTCATGATCTTTGTCACCGACGCGGCGATCCTCTACGCCTACATGGTCGGTGGCGAGCCGGTGCTGAGCTGGGGGGCGGCCGGAGTCGAGCGCTTTGTGCTGTGGTCGGCGGTTTCCGGTTTGGTCGTCGCGCTCTTGCTCTTTGCCGTTTCGGCCTTTGCCGTGCCGCTCCTCTGCGAGCGCCGCTGCGGTCTGGTGGCGGCGGTCGCGACCAGCGTTCGTCTGGTTTTTGGCAATCTGCCCTGGTCCTTGTTGTGGGGCGCCTGGCTGGGCGTCTTGTTGATCACCAGCGCACTGCTGTTGCCCTTGTTGCCGCTGACCCTGCCCTGGCTGGCTTGCGCCAGTCGGGAACTTTACAAGGAGGTGCTGCCGGCAGGGGTATAATGCAGGGTTTTTTCCCGCTTCCTGCCCGAACTTGCCGTGACTGCCCTCGATACCGAAATTTCCCGCCGCCGCACTTTTGCGATCATTTCTCACCCCGATGCGGGTAAAACCACGCTGACCGAAAAGCTGCTGTGGTTCGGCGGCGCCATCCAGGTTGCCGGCGAAGTCCGTGCGCGCAAGGCCTCGCGCCATGCCACCTCGGACTGGATGGAGCTGGAAAAGCAGCGCGGCATCTCGGTGACCTCGTCGGTGATGCAGTTTCCCTACCGCGAGTGCATGATCAACCTGCTCGATACGCCGGGCCACGAGGATTTCTCGGAAGACACCTACCGCACCCTGACTGCCGTCGACTCGGCGACCATGGTGATCGACTCGGTCAACGGCGTCGAAGCGCAGACGATCAAACTATTGAACGTCTGCCGCATGCGCGACACGCCGATCCTGACCTTCATCAACAAGCTCGACCGCGAAGGCAAGGAGCCGATTGACCTGCTCGACGAAATCGAGTCGGTGCTCGGCATGCAGTGCGCCCCGATCACCTGGCCGATTGGCATGGGCAAGCGCTTCCGTGGCGTCTATCACCTCTACGACGACACCATCGCCTTCTTCGACCCGCAGGCCGAGAAGGGCACGGCGGAAATCATCCAGGGCCTCGACAACCCGCGTCTCGACGAACTGATCGGCAGCCAGGCCGACGAACTGCGTACCGACATCGAACTGGTGCGCGGCGCCTCGCATCCCTTCGATGCCGAGGCTTATCTCTCGGGCAAGCAGACGCCGGTCTTCTTCGGCTCGGCGGTGAACAATTTCGGCGTCCAGAGCCTGCTCGACGCGGTGGTCGAACTGTCGCCGGCGCCCAAGGCGCGGCCGGCGGTGGTCAAGGGCGAGTCCCGCGAAGTGGCACCGAACGAAGGCAAGTTCTCCGGCTTCGTGTTCAAGATCCAGGCCAACATGGACCCCAAGCACCGTGACCGCATCGCCTTTCTGCGCGTCTGCTCCGGCCGCTTCGACCGGGGTATGAAGGTCAAGCAGGTCGCCACCGGCAAGACCCTGTCGATCAACAATGCCATTACCTTCATGGCGCGCGACCGCTCGACGGCTGACGAAGCCTGGTCCGGCGACATCATTGGCATCCCCAACCACGGCACCATCCGTCTCGGCGAAACCTTCACCGAAGGCGAGGAACTGCGCTTCACCGGCATTCCCTCGTTTGCGCCGGAAATGTTCCGCCTGGCGCGGATCGCCAACCCGCTCAAGATCAAGCAGCTGCAGAAGGGCTTGCAGCAGCTGGCGGAAGAGGGCGCGACCCAGCTGTTCCGGCCGATTTCCGGTTCCGACATGATTCTCGGCGCGGTTGGCGCGCTGCAGTTCGACGTGGTCGCACACCGTCTGGAGCACGAATACGGCGTGCAGGTGATCTTCGAGCACTACAACTGCGCGACGGCGCGCTGGATTACCGGCGATCAGAGCGAATTGCGCCAATTGTCCGACCGCTACAGCGCCAACGTCGCGCTCGACGGCGCGGACGATCCGGTCTATCTGGCGCCGAACAATGTGTACCTGAACATGGTCCAGGAAAAATACCCCAACCTGCGCTTCCTCGAAGCGCGCGAAGTGGCCTGATCCTGCGGGGTGGTTCGCTGTCCGTGATTGGCGGCGAGCGACCCGGAGCCGAGCATCAACTTTTAACAGCGAACGACAAACGTGACGGTACGGATACAAACGGCGGATTTTGACCTCGGTGCGGAGTTGACCGTGTTTCGCGCCGGCGACGCGCGGATTGGTGCCGTCGCCAGCTTCCTCGGGCTGGTGCGCGACCTGAACGACGGTGCCAGCGTTTCGGCGATGACCCTGGAACACTATCCGGGGATGACCGAGAAGGCGCTGGAAGCCATCGTCGCCGAGGCCAAACAACGCTGGAACATTTACGACGCTTTGGTGATCCATCGCGTCGGGCCGCTCAAACCGTGCGACCAGATCGTGCTGGTCGCGGTGAGCAGCGCGCATCGCGGCGAAGCCTTTGCCGCCTGCGAATTCATCATGGACTACCTGAAAACCCGCGCGCCGTTCTGGAAGAAGGAAGACACTCCGGACGGCGGTCGCTGGGTCGATGCCCGCGACAGCGACGATTCCGCTGCCGCCCGCTGGCAAAGTGCTGGCATGCCGGCCGACCCGCAGAACGATTGAGAGATTGAGTAAAGATTATGAGTACTGAAAAGACCGTTGGTATCGTCAGTCTGGGCTGCCCGAAGGCCTCGACCGATACCGAATTGATCCTGACCAAGCTGCGCGCCGAAGGCTATCAGCTGTCGTCGAGCTACCACGATTCCGATCTGGTGATCGTCAATACCTGCGGCTTCATCGACGCCGCCGTCGAGGAGTCGCTCGACGCGATTGGCGAGGCGCTGTCCGAGAACGGCAAGGTGATCGTCACCGGCTGCCTCGGCGCCAAGGGCGACATTGTCAAGAGCACCCACCCGTCGGTGCTGGCCGTCACCGGCCCGCATGCTGCCGACGAGGTGATGGGCATCGTGCACCAGCACCTGCCCAAGCCGCACGACCCGTATTCCGATCTGGTGCCGCCGCAGGGCGTGCGCCTGACCCCGGATCACTACGCCTACCTGAAGATTTCCGAAGGCTGCAACCACAGCTGTACCTTCTGCATCATCCCCAGCCTGCGCGGGCCGCTGGTCTCGCGTCCGGTCGGCGACGTGCTGGCCGAAGCCGAGAACCTGGCGCGCGCCGGGGTCAAGGAAATCATGATCATCTCGCAGGACACCTCGGCCTACGGCGTCGATGTCAAATACCGCACCGGTTTCTGGGGCGGCAAGCCGGTCAAGACCCGACTGCGCGAACTCTGCGACGCGCTGGCGCAGTTCGGCATCTGGGTCCGCTTGCACTACGTCTATCCCTATCCCTCGGTCGACGACGTGATCCCGCTGATGGCCGAAGGCAAGATCCTGCCTTACCTCGACGTGCCTTTCCAGCACGCCAGCCCGAAGATTCTCAAGGCGATGAAGCGTCCAGCCTCGGCGGAGAACACCCTGGAGCGGATCGCCAAGTGGCGCGAAATCTGCCCGGAAATCGTGATCCGCTCGACCTTCATCACCGGCTTCCCCGGCGAAACCGACGAGGATTTCGACCAGCTGATCCAGTTCCTTGAAGACGCGAAGCTCGACCGCGTCGGTGCCTTTGCCTATTCGCCGGTCGAAGGCGCGGCGGCTAACGAGCTCGGCCTGCTGCTGCCGGAGAGCGTGCGCGAAGACCGCCGCCGCTGGCTGATGCAGGTGCAGGAAGATATTTCCGCCGACAAGCTGGCGGCCAAGATCGACAGCGTGATCGACGTGCTGGTCGACGAAATCGACGAGGAAGGCACGATTGCCCGTTCCAAGGCCGACGCGCCGGAAATCGATGGCCTGGTCTATCTCGACGGCCACTTCGACGCCGAACCGGGCGACTTCCTCAAGGTCAAGGTCATCGACGCCGACCACCATGACCTCTACGCCGAGGTCGTCTGACCTGATCCCCGAGCTGGTCGCCATCGTTGGTGCCGGGCAGGTGCTGACGGCGGCGGCCGACGTCGCACCTTACGTCACCGATTGGCGCGGGCGTTATCGCGGTGCGGCGCGCTGCGTAGTGCGCCCGGCCGATACCGCCGAAGTGGCGGCAGTGGTGCGGGCCTGCGCTGCGGCTGGCGTCCCGATGCTGCCGCAGGGCGGCAACACCAGCCTGTGCGGCGCGGCAACCCCGGATACCGGCGGTGACGCTGTCGTTATCTCATTGGCGCGGCTCAAGCGCATTTTCACGGTCGACGCCGAAAACGACACGATTTGTGTCGGCGCCGGCTGCACCCTGGCCGAAGTTCAGGCCGCTGCGCGCGCCGCCGGCCGCCTGTTCCCGCTGGCGCTGGCCTCCGAAGGCAGCTGCCAGATCGGCGGCAACCTGTCGACCAACGCCGGCGGCGTGCAGGTGCTGCGCTACGGCAATACCCGCGAACTGACGCTGGGGCTGGAAGTGGTGCTGCCCGACGGCGAGGTGTGGAACGGCCTGCGCGGGCTGCGCAAGGACAATACCGGCTACGACCTGAAGCACTGCTTCATCGGCGCCGAAGGCACGCTCGGGATCATCACCGCCGCCGTGCTCAAACTGTTTCCGCTGCCGCAGCGGCAGAGCACCTGCTGGCTCAACGTCGCCGATCCGGCCGCCGCCGTGGCGCTGCTGCAGGCCGCGAAAAATGCCTTCAATGCGCAGTTGACCGCGTTTGAGCTGATTTCCGAGGTCGCGCTCGGGCTGGTCTTGCAACATATTCCGCAGACCCGGCGGCCGACGGCAGCCAGCCCCTGGTACGTGCTCGCCGAGTTTTCCGACGCGGGGCCGGCAGCGGTCGAAGACTGGCTGGCGGCACAGATCGCCGCCGGGCGGGTCGCCGACGGCGTGCTGGCGCAGTCGGAGCGCGAGGCGCAGGCGCTGTGGGCGCTGCGCGAAAACATCTCGGAAGCGCAGAAGATCGAAGGCGTCAGCATCAAGCACGACATCGCGGTACCGGTCTCGGCGATTCCCGAATTTTTGCGCCGTGCCGACGGTGAATTGGCCGCAGCTTTTCCTGGCATCCGCGTGGTCGCCTTCGGCCATGTCGGCGACGGCAACCTGCATTACAACCTGTCGAAAGCCGACGCCCAGGACAACGCCGCCTTCCTTGCCGCCCAGCCGCAGGTCAATCGCCTCGTCCATGACACGGTCGACGCGCTGTCCGGCTCGATTTCCGCCGAGCACGGCATCGGCCAGCTCAAAATCGGCGAATTGCAGCATTACAAGGAGTCGCTGGAACTGGCGCTGATGCGCCGGCTCAAGGCGGCTTTTGATCCGCAGGGCCTGATGAATCCGGGCAAGCTGTTCGCCGCTGCCGACCCGTTTCCGGCCGCTTTGCCGCCTTCCACCGAACACCGATGAAACCTGACTCTCCGATCCTGTTGTCGCCACTGCTGCTGGTCGCCGTGCTGTTGCTCGCTGGTTGTGCCGGTGGCCCGCAGCCGCTGATTGAGCGTTGGCAGGGGCGCAACGACGTTGCGCCGGCCGATGGCGGGCGACCGCTGGCTTTGCGCCAGGCAAGCAGTGTCCAGTTGCCGGCTCCGGGGATCAGTGACGAGGATGTTTTTTTTGCCCTCGGCGAGGCGCGCATCGATAGCGAAGAACAGCCCAAGCTGGCCGCCCATGCAGCCCGCCTCAAGGCCGATCCAAAACTCTGCGTGACTCTGGTCGGCCATACCGATGATCTCGGTAGTCCAGCCTATAACCTGGCGATTGCGCAGCAGCGGGTGGATGCGGTATTCGATGCCTTGCGCAGCCTGGGGGTTGGTCGCAATCAGCTGCGTCGTTACCCGGTGGGTAGCGAAAAGGCCCCTGCCGGCTGCCGCCAGGAGACCTGCCGCAGCAAGTTGCGGCGAGTCGAGTTCCAGTACCCGCGGTAAGCGGCGGTGGTGCGGTCAGGCTTGTTCCGGAGCCTGTCCGAGCGGCAGCGCAAGGCTGAAGTGAAAGCGGCTGCCAACCCCTGGCTCACTGTCGATCTGCAATTCGCCACCGAGCAGACGGATCAGCTTGCGGGCCAGAGGCAGGCCGAGTCCGATGCCGCCATGGCGCCTTATCGAGGAGCCATCAGCCTGCAGCATCAGGCCTTTGCGCAAGGCCTGGAGGATCGGCGCGGCAATTCCGGGACCGTTATCGGCAACGCTGAATTCAACCACGGCCTGCTCTGTTGACCGGCTGAGCAGACGGATGGCAACGCGGATTTCACCGTGATCGGTAAATTTGATCGCGTTGTCGAGCAGGTGTTGCAAGGCTGATCGCAGCTGCTCGGCATCGCACTCAAGAAACTCGGGCAAGGCTGGGTCAATTTCTTCAATCAGCCGCAGCTGGCGGACAGTAGCCTGCAGCCGTCGCCCGGCCAGAATTGCCTCCGCCAGTTCAGCAAGGGCAAAGGGGGCCGACCGAGGCTGGATCTGGCCGGCCTCCAGGTTGGAGAGAAGGATCAGGGCGTCGACATGCCGGTTCATCAGCCTAGCCGCTTCGTGCAGGTGCTCCAGCATTTCATGCTGTTCGGGCGGCAGTTCTTCCAGCGCCAGCAGTTCGGTCATCCCGAGGATGCCATTCATCGGGGTACGCAACTCGTGACTGATGTTGGCCAGGAATTCGGTTTTGGTCCGGTTCGAGGATTCAGCCTCGATTCGTGCGGCTTCGAGTCCATCGACCAGCGCGGCTTTTTCCTGTTCGAGACGGATGCTGTCGTGCAGCACGGCATGGAAATTGTCGGCACTCCGGGTGGCGGTCAGCAGGAATACTGCCGCCATCGCCGTATAGGCGATTTGCAGCGGTTCGCCGCCAATTCCGCCGATGATCGCGGCGCCTACTACCGGCCAGGCATAGCAGCGAAAGACGATGCGGTCGGCGGCAAGCACCGGCACTGCACCGGCGACCATCCCCGCGAGCACGAAAGCGACAAAAATCTGCAGTACGGTGTCGCCAGCCAGCATCATCTGCAAGCCGCCTGCCGCCCAGACGCAGCCACTGGCCAGCGCACCGAGCAGGGCACGGCGGCGCCAGCCGGTAGCATCGGCCTGCCGGACCTCGCTGCCGAGTTGCTGAAAGCGGCGGGCCATGCCCAGGCGCAGGCCGGCCGTCGCGATGGCCAGCAGCAACCAGCCGAGCAGATGGACTGGCGCCAGCCCGGCGGGTGCGACAAGCCAGGCGATGACGCTCAAAAGCAGTGCATTGACGATCGAAACGATCTGCCCCAGCCACTGGTTGCGGTAGATCAGTTCGTTGCAGCGGGCGACGACAATGGGGGACTGTTCAGTCATTGGCCGGGGATTCAGTTCAGCTTGTGGCCTTCGCTTTCGGCAAACAGTGCGGCAACTTCTTCGGCACTGAAGCGGTACTCACGATTGCAGATTTCGTCGGCGATCACGATCTCACCATGTTCAGCAAGCAGGGTTTCGGCGTCCGCACGGCCCAGGCCGCGGATCATGTCGGCCACCTTGGCCCGGTTTTCCGGACAGTAATACACGGCCGGGCGTGCATCGTACACGCGAATCCCCTCGCCGCTGACTTCTTCGTGGAACAGTCGGGAGAGCAGCGCTTCGGCATCCAGCTCAAGCAGTTCCTGGGTCTTGACCGTGCTGGCCAGCTGGGTGATGCGGTGCCAGCCATCCGGGTCGCGCTGGTCGGCTTCCGGCATCTTCTGCAGGAACAGGCACACAGCGGACTGCGAATTCGCCGTCAGGAACAGCCGCGATGGCTGCTGCTCGGATTGCTCCAGGTAATGTTCGAAAATCGTTGCCATGCTGTCGCCAACCAGAGGTACAAAGCTCTGGTAGGGCTGGCGGGCGGTCGGCAGATCGAGCGTCAGCATCAACTGGCCACCCTGGTGCGCGCCGAGCAGCTCGGAGGCGGCTGCTGGCAACACGACCGGGTTGCTGCGCGCCATGCCGCGCATGCGCAGCTGTTCGTCGCAGTCCATCACCAGCATCTGGATCGGGCCGCCGCCGCGCAATTGGAAGGTCAGCCGCCCCGGCTGCTTCAGCTGCGCCGCAATCAGGGCCGTCACTGCCGCGAGTTCACCGAGCAGTTGAGCCACGGTCGGCTGATAGTTACGACCTTCCTGCATCTGCTGCCAAGTATCGCCAAGATGCACCACGGCACCCCGAATATCGAGATGCTCAAACAAAAAACGGCGAACCGTGCTCTCGCTCATTTCAACTTCTCCGCATAGACCTCAGGCGCAAAACCGACCAGCAACTGGCTGCCGGTATCCAGTACCGGCCGTTTGATCAGCGCCGGATATTGGATCATCAGCTGCGCCGCCTTGGCCGCGTCCACATCGGCACGCTCGGCCTCGCTCAATTTCTTCCACATCAACCCGCGCTTGTTGAGCAGGGTTTCCCACCCCGCCCGTGTCATCCAGTCCGCCAGATGCGCTTCGACCACGCCGGCCTTCTTGTAATCGACAAACTCATGCGCCACACCGTGTTCAGCCAGCCAGGCCAGCGCCTTCTTCATCGTGTCGCAGTTTTTGATGCCGTAAGCACGGCAGAGAGGTACGCTCATGGGAATCGAAATTCGGGCAAAGGCAGGATTTTACCTTGGCTTGCCCCGGGGTGAGATAGGGGGGGCTCAGTATCCGTCTGTCGACCGTGGCTCTTTGCTTGAGGTTCATGGTCAAGCATCCGGAAAAGCAAGTTGCTTGCTTCGCACTACAATTCCGCCTTTAAGTTTTTGCGCGAGTTTTCCCATGAGGTTGCAGCATTTGGCGATTGGCGCCCGCTTCGAGTACGAGGGGCAGGTTTACGTCAAGACCGGGCCATTGACGGCATCGGCCGAGCAGGGCGGGCAGCGGATGATTCCGCGTTATGCCGATCTCAAGCCGCTTGATGTCGAGGCCTCGCCAACGGCGGGCGAAGGAGGGGGGCGGGTGCGAGAGGACGATGTGCGGGTACGGGCGGCGTTCAACCATTTTTGCAGCAAACTGCGTCCGCTGCTGACGCCGGAGCAAGGCGAGGTTTTCGATGAGGCTGCGGCGGAGTTTTGCCGCAAGTTGCGTTGAGCTTCTCTGCTCGCCTCCGATTTTTTAAAATAAACCACTTCATATGAGTGGTCTTTTTTCTCTATTGTGAAACCGGTTGGCAATCACCTAGATTCATATTGCATCCAAGGAGATCGCCATGAAAAAAGACAAGGTTTCAAATCGACGGGAAAAAAGCGCAGTGGCACGTCGCGAGCTGGATTCAATCAGTAGCGAATATGCCCAAGCGGTGGAGCTGATCCATAGTCTTCGCAGTGCCGGTATGCATCCAGGGCAAGAAAAGGCTTTGTACTGGTCCTTGCCGGCCAGTAAGGTCAGCGCTGATTTCTTCTGTACAGCCGAGCATCCGGAGCACGGTTGGTTCGGCTTCCTGGCCGATGCGACCGGGCATGGGCTGGCGCCGGCAATTTTTGCTCTGCACATTCCGGTGATGTTTCGCGAGGCGGCGATGCTCGGCATGTCGCTGGCGGCCATCTACGAGCGGATCAACCGGTTTTTGCTGCGCCAGAAGATCGAGCAGTATTTTGTTTGCGGCATGTTGCTGCGGATTCGCGGTCGCGAAATCGAGGTGGTCAATGCCGGCATGCCCGACGCCTGGTTGCAGGATCGCCGGGGGCGAGCCTTGCACCGCTTCGTTTCGCGTGATCTGCCTTTCGGCATCTCCCAGTCGACTCCCCCGGAAAGCGAATACTACCGGCTCGGACGCGACGAACAAGCGGCGCTGTTGTTGTATTCAGACGGCTTGGCCGAGTATGGGCAGGACACTTCTCTGGCCGAACGAATCCGCGAGAAGATGACGCTTGTTGGCTGTGAAGGTGGTTTTGCCGAGATGTGTTCGTTGATAGAACAGCATCGCGAGTTAGCCCATGATGACGTCAGCGCGGTGATGATTCCGCTACCATTGGCTCCTTTGGGGGATTCAGCTGCGGCCAGCGAACAACCGCGAGAACAAGGGACTATTCCTGCTCTCGATTTGCTCTCAGCGCAGCGGATTATCGAGGGGATTGACCGTGGATTGATGCTGACAGATGCTGAGCAGCGTATCGTCTACGTTAATCCTGCGTTTTCGGCATTGACCGGCTATGCTTCTAATGAAGTTCTCGGGCAGACGCCGCGCCTGCTGGCCTCGGGGCGGCATCCCGAGTCTTTTTACCGTGAAATGTGGCAGATGTTGCAGAAGCGTGATGCCTGGAGTGGGTTGTTGTGGAATCGTCGCAAAGATGGTTCGATCTATCTCGAATGGCTTGATTTAAGGGTGCTGCGCGATGAGCATGGCGAGGTGGCGAATTATCTCGGGGTTTTTGCGGTTGAATCGGAGCAGGTGCGACAGCAGGAACAATTGCAGAAGCTGGCGTTGCACGATCCGCTGACCGGTTTGCCGAATCGGATGTTCCTGAATGAGCTCGGGGAGCGCGCATTGAGGCGTTCAGAACGTAATCGTCATCCGCTGGCACTGCTGTATATCGACTTGGATCGTTTTTACCTGACCAACGACAGCTTGGGCCACGATGTTGGCGATCTGATTCTGACCGAGGTTGGTCAGCGTCTGGTTCGCACCATGCGTAAAGACGATACTCTGGCGCACTTGGGAGGTGATCGCTTTGTTGCAATCGTTGCGGATATGGCTGAGCGCGATGATGCCGCACTAGTTGCACGCAAGATATTGGCTGCACTGGATCAGCCAATACAGGTGGCTGGTCATGCGTTGAAACTGACCGCAAGTATTGGCGTCGGCACGTATCCATTGCCTGCGTGCCAGTTTGACGACTTGCTGATTTATGCCGAGCGGGCAATGCATGCTGCGAAACAGGCCGGTGGCAATCTCTTTCGTTTCTATTCTCCGAACATGGCAGCGGTTGCCGTCGAGGAGCTCGAAATGGAAGCAAGGCTTGATGCCGCTATCCGGCTTGGCCAGTTGCGACTCTATTTTCAGCCCAAGCTAAATCTAGGCAGTCGCCGGATCGTTGGAGCGGAAGCTTTAGTTCGCTGGCAAGATCCGCACGGCGGTCTGATTTCCCCGGGGGCCTTTATTCCTGTAGCGGAAAAGAGCGATTTGATTGCCAAAATTGGCCATTGGGTGCTCGATCAGGCTTGCTCAGCCTTGGTGCGCTGGGCCGGTTGCTTGCCACAAGATTTTCATCTGGCGATTAACGTTTCCCCATTGCAGTTTGCCCGCTCCAATTTGGTTGAGGAGGTTAGTTCCGCCTTGACTACTCATGGTGCACCGGCGGAGCGACTGCAAATCGAGGTCACCGAATCCTTGTTCATTCGTGATGAGGTCGATGTTGCCCGAACCTTGGGGGCCATCGCCAGTTTGGGTGTATCGGTGGCGCTCGATGATTTTGGCACCGGTTATTCGAGCATCGGTTCGCTGAGTCGCTTGCCCTTCGATACCTTGAAGCTCGATCAGCGCTTTGTACGTGAGGTCGACGCCAGTCCGACTAACGGGGTGATTGCCAAAGCAGTGATCCATCTTGCCGAGGGGTTGGGTAAGCAGGTCGTTGCCGAGGGGATCGAAACCTGTGCTGAATGTATCAAGGTTCGTGGCCTGGGTTATCAGATCGGGCAGGGCTATAAGTTTGGGCGGCCGCTCAGCGAGCAGGAGTTTCTACCGCATTTGCAGAACTGGACACCCGATAGTTGTGCTTGCAGCGATCACCATCAATGCCCTGCTGGTGTTTCCTGCGAGGGCTCCTATGTTCTGTGCGGACACGCTTGAGCGGACAAAAAGCCCCCGGGGGGGCTCAGGGGCTTTTGTTTCAGCGCATTTGCGATTCGATGTTGGCGAAGACCTGGTCGTAGATTTGGATCAGGGCTTCGCGATCTTCGCTGCCCTTGGTCCAGCGGCCGCTCTGGGCGAGGCCGACGGCTTCCTGTTCCATTTGCGAGAGATTGCTGATTTCGATCACGGCGCCGTGCAGGATGGCGTTAACGTCGGCTCGGGCCTTCTGGGCAGAGGCAACCAGGCCCATCGAATGATTCATCTCAAGAGCCCCTTCGCTGATGCTGGTGGCCAGTGAGCGAACCTCGCCGGCCGAGCGGGCGGAGTCGGCGAGTTGCAGGCCGAATTGATCGGAGGTCTGCTTGGCGTCGCCAACGGCGAGGTTGAGCTCGCCAATCCGCGAAGTCGCATCGTTCATGGTTGTTGTCATCGTATTGATCGCGATGGCAATTTCCTCTGCTGCACGCTGCGACTGGTCGGCCAGTTTGCGGACTTCATCGGCGACCACGGCAAACCCCCGCCCGGCTTCGCCGGCACGCGCGGCTTCAATCGCCGCATTTAGGGCCAGCAGGTTGGTCTGCTTGGCAATGCTGTCGATTTGTCCGGTCAGTCGGCTGATCCCTTCGGCGGCGTTACCCAGAGCGGCTAGGGCGGCGACGCCAGTTTCCGATGAGTGGGTTGCGGTGCCCAGGGCTTGCGACATCTTGTCTGCAGCGATGGCCATTGATTGAGCTGCTTCGGCAAAAATTCCAGACAGATTGCCGACCTGGTCCGCGTGACCGCTGACCTCCTGCAGCGTGCCGCTGACATGATCAATGGCTCGTGAAAGACCCCGCTCCGAACGCAGGAAGATGCGCGACAGCAGGGCTTCCCGGGCAACCGATTCCTGGCCTTCGGCGACCCGGTCGAGGACTTTCTGCATCTGCTCCAGTACCGAGCGGAAGGTGCCATGCAAGCCGCTGGTTTGCAGGCGGCGGTAGTGCTGGTTGCGCGCCGAGGCTTCGGTGGCGCCGAGAATTTCGCGGAAAGCGGTTTCAGTCTGATCCAGCGCCGAATTCAGGTTGATCCGGATGGCATCGAGGGTCGGGTCGGAAAAAGCGCGTGGCAATCGGTGTTCGAGCTTGCCTTCCACCACTTCCTTGAGCAGCGCATGCACTTCCCGGGTCTGGCTACTGCTCCCGGTTTGTGGGAACAGCAGCAGCACAGCTGCCAGAGCCGCGCCGGCGGCCGCTGCCCACGGAGTCCAGAACGCTCCGACAGCGCCAGCCAGCAGCAGGATCAGAATCCCCCAGCGGTGGTCAAAGCGCAAAGACCAACTCTTCATAACTCATTCCTTTTTGCGTCAGGATGTCGACCAGCACCTGGGTACCGGCGGCAATCGCATCGCGCGCTCCAGCCGCTCTTTCGGCGTCGAGCATCAGCTTGTAAACCGGGGTCAGTGCCTCGATGGCGCTGCGCTTCGGGCATCGGCGTACCGAGGTGTAGCCGACGATACGGCCGCTTTGGTCGAAGTCTGGCGTGATGTGCGTAAAAACCCAGTAGTAGCTGCCATCCTTGGACATGTTCTTGACGTAGGCAAAAAACTCCTTGCCCGACTGAATCGTGTCCCAAGCCAGTTTGAACGCGGAACGCGGCATGTCGGGATGGCGGATGATGTTGTGCTGGCTGCCGATCAACTCTTCTTCGGTGTACCCCGAGAATTCGATGAAGATCGGATTGCCATAGGTGATGATGCCCTTGGTATCGGTCTTGGAGACGATGAAATCTCCTTCCCGCATCAGACGTTCGGTCTGGGTAGGAACAATGTCCTTGCGTTTCAAATCGGCTCCCCCGAATTATTTGGATATTGGTGCAACTTTTGCGCACTTTTGTCGATTCTAAACGTTGCAAGGGTTGAAGCCAATCATCGGAACTAGGCCTTTGGTGTTAGTCCATTGGTGTGGTCTACCCGGCGCGGCTTATTTCAGTTGTGCCTCGATGTTGGCAAAAACCCGGTCGTAAACCTGGATCAGCATTTCCCTGTCTTCGCTTCCCTGTATCCAGCGTCCGCTACTGGCCAGCGAGCAGGCTTGTTGTTCCATGTCGGACAGGCTGTGAATTTCGATGACTTCGCCATGCAGGATTGCGTTGACGTCGTTGCGGGCCTTTTGCGAGGCGGAGACTTGGCTCATCGCAGTTTCCATTTGGCCGGCTTCTGCAGCGATCTGCCTGGCCAGCAAGTGCACCTCCTCCGCCGAGGTAGCCGAGGCCCCCAGGCGCTCGCCAAATACTCCGGCGGTTGCGCGCGCGGCAGCTACCGCAGCACTCAACTCACTGATCCGGGTGCCGGCATCGCTCACCGTCCGGGTCATTGTGGCAATCGCTTGTGCAATTGCCTCGGCGGCGTGCTGTGACTCGTCTGCCAGCTTGCGTACTTCGTCGGCGACTACGGCAAAGCCTTTGCCGGCTTCGCCGGCGCGAGCGGCTTCAATTGCGGCATTGAGCGCCAGCAGGTTGGTCTGCTTGGCAATCCCATCGACTTGGCTGGCCAGACGGGCGATTCCCGAGGCTGCCTGGCTGAGCGTTGCGAGTGCGCCAACGCCGGCTTCCGCCGAGTTGCGTGCAGTCCCGAGCCCAGAGGCCATGCGGCCCGAGTCGGAGGCAAGCTGGCTGGTGGTTTGGGCGAAGGCTGCTGCCATTTCGCCGACTGCACCAGCCTCCCGGTTCAAGGTGTGCAAGGCTGCACCGATTTGCGCGATGGCGCAGGAAAGACCTTTTTCCGAGCGGAGGAAAATCCGTGATAGCAGGGCTTCCCGGGCAACGGCGGCCTGGGCGTCGGCTACCCGGTCGAGTACCGTCTGCATCTCTTCGAGTACGGAGCGAAAGCTGCCGTGCAACCCGCTTAGCTGCAGGCGGCGATGGTGCTGGTTGCGGGCTGAGGCTTCGCTGGCGCCGAGGATTTCGCGGAAGGCGGTTTCCGTCTGGTCGAGTGCTGAATTCAGTGTGATTCGGATCCGGTCGCAGAGAGGATCTGCAAAGGCATGCGGCAGCCGAGCCTCCAGTTTGCCCGCAACGATTTCCCGGAGCAGCCGGTTGAGTTCGTCGCAGGCCGGTGGGCCTGCCGGTAAAAAAAGCAAGGGAACGGCAGCCAAGGCCACGGCCAGCGCTGCCCAGGGGGAGTAGAACGCCGCCAGAGCGCAGCCAAGGCACAGCGGCAACAGTCCATGCCGGCGTTCAAAGCGATGCAACCAGCGCGCCATAGCTCACCTTTTTCTGTTGCAACAGCGCGTGCAAGACTCCGCTTCCGGCAGCAATCGCATCGCGCGCGCCGGCCGCCTTTTCGGCATCGAGCATCAGTTTGTAGACCGGAGTCAGCGTCTCGATCGCACTCCGCTTGGGGCAGCGGCGGATCGAGGTGTAGCCGACAATTCGCCCCTGCTGATCGAAGTCGGGGGTAATGTGGGCAAACACCCAGTAATAGCTGCCATCCTTGGCCAGGTTCTTGACGTAGGCAAAAAACTCCTGGCCGGACTGGATCGTATCCCAGGCCAGCTTGAAGGCGGAACGCGGCATATCGGGATGGCGGATGATGTTGTGCTGGCTGCCGATCAGTTCGGCTTCGGTGTAGCCGGAAAACTCGATGAAGATCGGATTGCCATAGGTGATGATGCCCTTGGTGTCGGTTTTGGAAACGATGAAGTCTCCTTCCCGCATCGGGCGTTCGATTGAGGTGGGCTGAATGGCTTTGTTTTTCACGGGGCGTCCTTTCCTCCTGGCTACCGGCTGGGGGGCAGTCTGGCGCCAAGGAGGGCTCCCGGCTCGCAGGAAAGAGATGAGCCGGTTTGATGCGGGAGCCTTTTTAGCTCATTGAATTGAGCCGGGATATGACTTTGGTTAAATCGCCGGTTGTTGGTCCAATTGGACTAACCGGGGCGTGCTGCCGTTCTCGGTATCGGCAGTGCGGGCTGCTCGATTTGACAGCCGCCGCTTGGTCGGGGGATTGCACCTGGCCTCGGACCCGGCGGGGGGCATCATTTTTTCAGCAGGGCGCCTTCGATGGCATCGAGATCGGCTTTCCTGACCGTTCCCATCTTGCGCTGAACGACCTGGCCGTGGCGGTCGATGAATAGCGTGTAAGGCAGGCCGGCCTTGCTGTTACCGAGTTCCTTCATCAGCGGGATACCCTGATCCTTGGCGACGAAGACCGGGTAGTCCATGTCGTAAGCCTTGGCGAACTCTTTCGCCGGTTCGGCTTTGTCCTCGATCCCGATGCCAAGCACCTCGACCTTGCCTTTGTGCGCCTGGCGAAACTTGATCAGTTCCGGAATTTCGGCGCGGCAGGGGCCGCACCAGCGAGCCCAGAAATTGACCACCAGCGGCCTGCCCTTGTAACGCTCCAGTGCCACTGGCTTGTCGTCGAGGTCGGCCAGAGTGGCGGCAAAGAGAGGGGCCGCCGAGGGTTGCTCGTCGGCACTAACTACGGTCGACAGGCCAAAAAGCAGAAAAAGGCAGGCGAGGAGGAATTTTTTCAAGGCAGGTCACCGCGCCGGAAAATGAGGTAGCCGGCAGTGGCGCTGAGTATACCGAGCAGGGCCGGGTAGACCAAGGCAAAGACCTTGTAGCCGAAGCTGCCAAACAGATCGAGGATGACGTAGGCGGAGGGTCCGAGCACGATCAGTTGCGGGTCGAACAGGGCCAGCGCAGCGGTGCGGAAGACCTGCAGCGGGTTGGCCAGCGCCAGCGTGATCGCCAGCTCCGGCGAGACTTTACCCTGGATCATCACCCCGAGCAGGATCAGGTCGAGGAACAGTAGTAATACCAGCCAGACCATGAACGCTGCACCTTGGGCCATGTCGGTGCTGCGTGCGACCGCCGAAATCAGCATGCCGATGCCGAGGAAGCAGGCAGCCATGACCGCCAGCAGTGCAGTGTAGTAGCCGAACATGTCCCATGGGACTTCAATGCCGCTGATCGTAGCCCAGATTACCGCGCAGAGCATTGCCGCGAACACCGGGGCGAAGACGACGATGTAGCGGCCGAGAATCTTGCCCCAGAACCAGGCGCCAAGGCCGACTGGCAGCGAGAGCAGATATTCGAAGACACCCGCCTCGCGGTCGCCAGCGACCGAGCGGACGGTGGTGATCAGGACAAAGATCGGCAGGATCGCCATGGTCAGCTGGATGTAGGTGACCAGTAGCCGCGACAGGCCGATGAAGCCAAGTACCCGCGATTCGGTCAGGCCGAACAGGAAGAGCAGCGCGACGATGCCGCCGAAAACCAGAGTGTAGATCTGGAACCAGCGGGCGCGCAGCGATTCGACGATGTCGAGCCGGGCGGTCAGCCACAATTGCTTCATTGTTGTTTTCCTTTTATTTACCTTTTGCCAGCACGCGGTCGCGCATGCCGGCAAAGTCGAGGCTGCCGGCCTGCGGTGCGGCAACGGCAGCGTAGTTGTAGCCCATTGGCGACAGTTTGTTCAAATAATGCGCCAAGCGCGGGTCGTGCCAGATCGTAGCGCCGGGTTTGCTGCTCAGGTCGGCAATCCACATCCGGGTGCTCGCATCGGCCAGCCAGGGATAAGCCTCGGCCTTGTCGCGCAGCCAGAAGATCAAGCAGCCAACGTCGTCGAATTTGAACACCGTGTCTTTCGGGCCGCCGCGAATCTGGCCGGCAAAGCGCCGGTCGGAGATCACCATGCTGCAACGGGTGCAGGTGTCGCGGTCAAATTTGATCGGCGCCATGCCTTCGGCCAGGTCTGCTTCCTTGTTGCAGCCGGTAAGGGCCAACGCCAGCGGCGACAGCAGAAACGGCGCAAGCCCGAGGCTGCCGAGTTGGCGCAGTGCGTTGCGGCGAAGCTCACGGCGGTGATGCTGGCACATGGCGCCGACCTCAGGCCTGATTGCCGGCGGCTTCGCTCAGCGACAGGTCGCTGACCAGCGCGGTGTAGCGCGAGACAATGCCGAGGAAGCGCAGGCGGTCGGGGCCGGCGATTTCGCCCTGCCAGCGCAACTGCGCTTCGTCGGTGCTGAAATTCCAGCCATCAAGGGCCTTGGCGAAGGCCGGTTCGAAGCGCTTGAGCTCGATCCGGCAGGTCAGGCGGCCGGTCAGCGAGACATCGTCGGCGACCTTGTCGTCGAGCACGACCTTGCCCATGTCCATTTCGATCACGCGATTGACCAGTGCCGATACTTCGTCGAGACGGTGGCTGGAGATCAGCATGGTGGTGTCTTCGAGGCGTTCGGCGAGCAGATCGAAGAAAATCTTGCGCGCTTCCGGGTCGAGGTTGGCGGCCGGTTCGTCCATCACCAGCACTTTGGCGTCGCGCCCGAGCGCGATGGCGATCAGTAGTTTCTGCTTCATGCCACCGGAGAGGCGCACGAACTGGCGGGTCAGGATGGCGTCGAGATCGAGACCGAGGCGCTGGCCGATGGCGTGGATGCGCGCCGGATCGGTACCGCACAGTGAGGCGGAAAAATCGATCAGCTGGCCGACGGGCATTTTAAGCGGCGGCGGTAGCTGCGGCACGAAGCCGATCTTGCCGAGAACGGTGGTGCGGTGGTCGCGGGGGTTGAGTCCGTCGATGCGGACCTCGCCGTCATGGGTGTATTCACCGAGCAGGC
The DNA here is from genome assembly GCF_041378895.1 of Dechloromonas sp. ZY10. Taxonomy (NCBI): domain Bacteria; kingdom Pseudomonadati; phylum Pseudomonadota; class Betaproteobacteria; order Rhodocyclales; family Azonexaceae; genus Dechloromonas; species Dechloromonas aquae. Next base: position 2,117,201 of record NZ_CP144212.1, on the reverse strand, counting down.
AACGAATCAGGGTGGTCTTGCCGGCACCGTTCGAGCCGATCAGTGCGATGCGTTCGCCGAGGCCGATGTTGAGAGAGATTCCATCGAGCACTTGGGCACGGCGGAAAGTCTTGGCTACGTTCTTGAGTTCGATCATGCGGCGGATTATAGGAGGCGGCTAACAGCCTGACATTGAACCTGGATCAAAAAGACCGGCATCTGGTGGTCAGCGCAAGGTGTAAAAAATTGTTGAGAATGGTTCGCATCTATTGACCTTGTATTTTATTTATATGAGAATGTTTCTCAACAACTAGCCAGCCAGCACCTGCCGCCAGCCAGCCAGATAGCTTCTTCAATCATTGAAGTGAAAGCGCCGGCTGGTTTTTTCTGCCCGGGCTTTCCTCTGCCAGGAGTGTTGCGATGTTGCTGTTTCTGAGTGGTGGCTGGCCGCTGTGGCTTTTCCGGGGATTCTGAAAATGTCTGACGCAATCCCTTGCGATTTGCCTGAAATGCCCCTCGATCTCCGTCTGGCGGCAATTCTCAACCTGCTTTCGTCGTCGGCCCTGCGCGGCGCAACAGCCAACAAGACGGCTGCCTTGCAAATGCACCTGGAAGCCGCCGCTGCCGCGCCGGAGGCAATGGCCGAGCCTTTGCGCGAAGCCCTGGCCGAGGTGCTGGCCGGCTGGCTGCAGGTCCGGTGTCATCCGGCCTCGGTGCCGGTCAGCCATTGCCCGATGGTCCCCGGCAACTGCCTGCACTAGGCGGGCGAGCCTCCTTTTTTCCTAGCCTTTAAAAACTGTTTCAGGAGTCATTTCATGTCGCGTTATACCGGTCCCCGTCTCAAGGTCATGCGTGCGCTGGGTGTCGATCTACCCGGCCTGGCCCGCAAGAGCATGCAGGAGCGGCCGCAGCCGCCGGGGCAGCACGGTGCCCGCAAGCTGGCCGGGCGCAAGTCCGAGTTCGGCCTGCAACTGCTGGAAAAACAGAAGCTGCGCTACAACTACGGCGTTTCCGAGCGCCAGCTGCGCCGCGTCGTGCTCGATGCCAAGCGCCAGCGCGGCGGAACGACCGGAGGCAAGATCGTCGAACTGCTGGAGCGTCGCCTTGATAACCTGGTCTTCCGTGCCGGTTTTGCCACCACCATTCCCGCCGCCCGCCAACTGGTCAGTCACGGGCATATCCTGCTCAATGGCCGGCGAGTCACCATTCCATCGATCCGCATCCGGATCGGCGATGCTTTTGGTCCCTCGGAAACCGCTGCTCGCCTCGACGTTGTCAAGGCGGCGCTGGCTGATCCTGCGCTGCAGCGGCCTGAATGGATTGCTGTCGATGCCCAGAGCGGCCTGGCCCGGCTGGTGCATTTGCCGGATGGCGAGACTGCTGCCCCGTTCCCGCTCGACCTGCAGCGCGTGGTTGAGTACTACGCCACCCGTACCTGAGCCCGGGAGTGCGTCATGCGCAGCCTGACTCTACATGTCACCCTGGCCGCCAGCCTGCTGTGGTGGGCACTGGCGCATCTTTGAGCGATCACTGTCCCGAGGAGGAACGTCCGATGCCGACACCGCCGCTATGGGCTGGCGTATTGAGCCAGCTGCTGATTCATGACGAAACCGGGTGCCCACATTCGGCGCGCCACGCAATCCGGCTACTCGATTGCCTGTGCGAGGACGCAGATCTCGACCGTGCCACCCGCGAATTATGCGAGCGCGCCAGCCGGCGCCTTGAAAGCCGCTTGCTACCAGTGTTCGCTGCGGGCTGCCCGACACCGGGAAAATCGTCGTTTTTACGGTCGACCGTGAATTTCGGACAAAAAGGATAAGTTGATGCCGCTCAGCAAAAAAAACGAACCTGGTTTTCCTTTTCACGTCGCCGGTGGAATTCTTGGCGGCAGCCGCAAAACCTTCGTTGCCGGGCTGGGGGCAGAGATGGATGAAGCACCGCTGGCGCCGCCACCGCTGCTGCGCGCCAGCGGTTCGCGGCGGCGCAAGCTATGGGAAATTCCACACAAATTCCATTGTCCGGTGATCGGCGTTTGCTTTGGTTGCGACGAATTGCGTTCGCTGATGGCCAAGGTCATGCATTTCCCGCGCGACACCTCGGATTTCACGCTGCACACCACGGCCGTTGGTGCCTGTGAGGAGCGCACTCGTCTGGCCGAATTACTGCACAAGACGCTGGAAAAACGCTACCAGCTGACGCTGAAGCAATTTGCCGCACTCAAAACCAATCACGAGTTGCAGACCGCCTGGCAACGCTCCCTGTCTGATGGGAGCCAGGTTCCCGCCGTCTTGTGGGCGTTGTGGACGCATCCGGCCTGTGATGCCCGGCTGGAGCAGGAGGTCTATGGCGATATTCATATGTTGCAGCACCAGCTGGGTAGCGGCACACGCGCCGATTTGCGGGCCATGCAGGCCTTGCAGGGGGAGCATGCCGAATTGCGGCGGCAGTTGCAGCAATTGCAGGTGGCTGCTGAGCAGTTGCGTCAGGAGCAGGCCATGCAGCAGCAGGGCTTGCGCCAGCAACTCGGGGAAGTTCAAGCCGAGGCCGCCGCCCGTGAATCCTGGGGGCTGGGCCTGCAACGCGAACTCGCGGCACTGCATGCCGAATTGCCGGACTTGAAGGAACGTCGGGAATTGGCCCAGCAACTCGACTTCGCCCGCGAACAACTGGCGCAACTACGTGCTCGGAATGACGAACAGGCCGCCGAACTGGCCCGCTTGCGCGACTACGCCAGTTTTGCCGAGGAGAGCCTGGCTGCCCTCAGCCGCCACGAGGAAATGCCGGTGCCTGCTCTACCGCCCGCCGATCTGGGGGGCAAGTGCGTGTTATGTGTCGGCGGTCGTTCGGGGGCCGTACATTCCTATCGTGAAGTCGTTGAACAGTCCGGGGGGCGCTTCATGCATCACGACGGTGGCCTCGAAGAAAGCCTGCATCGCATCGATAGTGCTCTGGCAGCTGCCGACATCGTCATCTGTCAGGCCGGCTGCATCAGCCACAACGCCTACTGGCGGGTCAAGGACCTGTGCAAGCGCAGCGGCAAACCCTGCATGTTCGTCAAGAGTGGTGGTGTCTCAAGCTTTGGCAAGGTGGTCGATGCGGCTGGCCGGGTCGGCCAGGAAGCCTGAGACCCCGCGTCTGTTCGCGAGAAGGCGGATGGTGGCCAGGCCGATGGCTCACGGATAAAAAAATCCCGTGACCGAGGTCACGGGATCGAGCCGCCGGCGGGGGGGAGGGGGGGAGGTTGCCGGCGGAGGGGTAAGTCGTAGTTCGGTCAGGCTGCTTGCAGCAGCGGTAGCGGAGCGTTACCGCAGCGTGTGGCGCAGGCCGAATTGCAGTTGCCGAGCGCCGCCTGGGCTTCTTTCAGACAGTCGCGGGCACAACAGGCGCAGCGGCCGCATTCGCTGGTGACGCCGAGGTCACGGCGTAAATCCTTGAGCGTCCGCGCGCCATTGGCGGCAGCTGCGCGAATGTCGCGATCAGTGACTCCGTGGCAGAGGCAGACGTACATGGAAAGCCCTTTTGAAATGTGTTTGATAACCGTTCTCATTTTAGGCAAATGAGAATGCTTGTCAATAGCTGGGGGGTTGGTTTTTAAACTCCGATGGTTTTTCCCGCGGACCATTTTCTTCTCGATCCGCAGGCTCGCGACCGGCGAAGTGCAACTGCGTCTTGGCATGCATCTTGATAGTGCTGGTGCCATTGTTGAATTCAACGCGCCGCTGGCGCCGGTTCGCTTTCTTCTGCCCATGTTTATTCATTCCCGCCAGGTTGGTTTGGCCTATTCCGCGTGGTCGGCCCCTTTGTCCGACGGCCAGTCGCCGCAGCCGGCGGCAAATTCTGCCGTCGTCGAGGATGATCCTTGGGTCAAGATTTCTGCCGCCGCCCGCCTGGCGCAAGAAACATCTACCGGTAGCGCGCCTTCCTCTGCCCGGGCTGAGTTCGATACCAACCGTGGGCGGCGCGAAATTGACATCGGGCAGTATTTTTCCGGCCAAGGGCAGGCCAACGATGCGGTCACCTTGCGCGATTCCCTGCCGCCGCTCATGTTGCCTACCGAGGCCAATGTCACTGCCTTGAGCCGGCACCTGGCCGAAGCTTTTCCGCGCTTTCTGGCAGCGAGGGGCATTCCCGAGGCGCCGGCCTCGCTCCGTTACGATGCCGATGGGAAAGTGCAGTTACCGGCCGACTATCCGCATGCTCAAGCCTTGCAGACTGCCTTGCAGAAAGACCCGGCAATGGCCCGTGAACTGAGTACGCTTAACGCATTGGCCTCGCACCTTGCCCAGTTGAACCAGTTGATACCCTTTAATCAGGAATATGCGGCCGCGCGTAACCCGGGTGAGGCGGCCGCCGTGGTTGCAAAATACAGCCATCTGTTTTCTGCCCGTCGGCCTCCGGTCGAGAGTGAAGTGGTATTTACCTCCGATGGTCGGCCTACGCCGCTGGCAGACGGTCGTCCGCTCGGGCGCACGGCAATTTAGCCGGGCGGTGTTGGCTTGGTCACGGTCGACCGGCAAAAATCACTCTTTTTGAGCCGTTTTCGGCTATCCACAAAAGCTGTGGATAAGTCTGTGGGCGAGTCGTGGACGGTGCAGCTAAGTGTCGCTCGCGAAAGGCTTTTTTCTACCTTGCAAAAAACTTGAGCAATATTGTTAGTTGCTTGATTATTAATGGATTTGTGGGTTTTTTGGGGGTTTGCAGGGAGTTTTTCCCGAAATTTGCGCAAGGTGCCGGTGAGGGGGGGGCGCTTGTGCGTAAATTTTTTGCCGGGCCCGTTTTGTCAAGCAATTTCTCAAGCCTTGCCGCGCTGCAACTGGCGGCAACAGTAAAATGCCGCTTTCCACGGTCGACCGCCGTTTTTTCCAAATTCCAAAAACAATCCCCACGAGAACCGCCATGAAATTCGAAGGTACCAACACCTATGTCGCCACCCGCGACCTGACGCTCGCCGTCAATGCCGCCATCGCCCTGCAACGGCCGCTGCTGATCAAGGGCGAGCCGGGCACCGGCAAAACCCTGCTTGCCGAGGAAGTGGCGCGGGCACTCAACATGCCGCTTTTCCAGTGGCACGTGAAATCCACCACCAAGGCGCAGCAGGGCCTTTACGAATACGATGCCGTGTCGCGCTTGCGCGATTCGCAGCTGGGCGACCCGCGCGTGCACGATATCGCCAACTACATCGTCCCCGGCGTGCTGTGGCAGGCCTTCGAGTGCGACGTGCCGTCGGTGGTGCTGATCGACGAGATCGACAAGGCCGACATCGAATTCCCCAACGACCTGCTGCGCGAACTCGACCGCATGGAATTCCACTGCTACGAGCTGCAAAAGACGCTCAAGGCCAAGCATCGCCCGCTGATCATCATCACCTCGAACAACGAGAAGGAGTTGCCCGACGCCTTTTTGCGCCGCTGCTTCTTCCACTACATCAAGTTCCCGGACAAGGCGACCATGCAGCGCATCGTCGATGTGCATTTCCCGGCGCTCAAGCACGAACTGCTCAAGGAAGCGCTCGAAGTTTTCTTCGACCTGCGCGAGGTGCCGGGGCTGAAGAAAAAGCCCTCGACCAGCGAACTGATCGACTGGCTCAAGCTGCTGCTGGCCGAAGACATTCCGCCGGAAGTGCTGCGCGCCAAGGACAGCAAGGACGCCATTCCGCCGCTGCACGGCGCCTTGCTCAAGAACGAGCAGGACATCCACCTCTTCGAACGCCTGGCGTTCATGGCCCGTCGCAAAGGTTGATCCCGTGTTGATCGACTTCTTGCTGCACCTGCGGGCGCGGCAACTGCCGGTGTCGACCAAGGAACTGCTGGCCCTGCTCGAAGCACTGGAAGCACGGCTGGTCAGCGGCAGTCTCGACGATTTTTACCTGATCGCCCGCGCGCTGCTGATCAAGGACGAGGCGCTTTACGACCGCTTCGACCGCGCCTTTGGCGAATACTTTCAAGGCATCGAAGCCTTGCCGGGTATGGACGTGTTGGTGCCGGAAGAGTGGCTGCGGCTGGCCGCCAAGCGTCATTTGACTGAGGAAGACCGGCTCAAGCTGCAGAAGCTGGGCTACGAAAAACTCTTCGAAACCTTGAAACAGCGGCTGGAAGAGCAGAAAGAGCGCCACGCCGGCGGCAGCAAATGGATCGGCACCGGCGGTACCTCGCCCTTCGGCCACGGCGGTTATCACCCGGAAGGCGTGCGCATCGGCGGCGAATCGGCCGGCAACCGCACGGCGGTCAAGGTCTGGGAACAGCGCGAATTCCGCAACCTGGACGACAGCGTCGAGCTCGGTGTGCGCAACATCAAGGTCGCGCTGCGCCGCTTACGCCGCTTCGCCCGCCAGGGTGCGGCGACCGAACTCGACCTCGACGGCACCATCGCCGGTACCGCCCGCAACGGCGGCATGCTCGACCTGCACCTGCGCCCGGAGCGCCACAACGCGGTCAAGGTGCTGCTCTTCCTCGACATCGGTGGCTCGATGGACGACCACATCCAGGTCTGCGAAGAGCTGTTTTCCGCAGCCCGCGCCGAGTTCAAGCACCTGGAGCACTTCTACTTTCACAACTGCGTTTATGAAGGCGTGTGGAAGGACAACCGCCGCCGCCACGACCAAAAGCTGTCGACCTGGGATGTACTCCACACCTACGGCCCGGACTACAAGCTGGTCTTCGTCGGCGACGCCAGCATGAGCCCCTACGAAATCAGCCACCCCGGCGGCAGTGTCGAACACTGGAACGAAGAACCCGGCGCCGTCTGGCTGCAACGCCTGCTCACCACCTGGCCGCACGCCGCCTGGCTTAATCCGCTGCCGGAAGGGCAGTGGGAATGGACGCAGTCGATCCGCATGCTCCGCCAGCTCTGCAACAACCGCATGTACCCGCTGACCCTGGACGGGCTGGAGCGGGCGATGCGCGGGTTGTCGAAGTAGGGGATTGTCACGGTCGACCGGGGTTTTTGGCTAAATTCGAAGTTGACCGTGGGAAAGCTATCGACTCAAAGCGGCCTGATGACATCCGGTAGACCCATGTCCGGTTCTTGCCCAATGCGGAAGTGGCCCTGTTGAAAAGTGGGCAGTCAGGAACTTTGTATGTGAAGGGCGGGGCGCCTTGTCGCAACGGAGCGATTTTCTCAGCGGACAAATACTAACCAGTAGAGCGGCAGCAAAACAGCTGCGATTTGACTAGCAGCGACTAGACCGGAAAGGAAGCCGCTACCAGTAGGAAACAAGCCAACAGAAAGAGCCTTTTTGAGGGTGGAGTGGAGATTTTCGCCTTTGTTCAGCCCTGGCTTATGTCTCACTCCATATAGGACCAGCCTCGCTTGGCAGTTGAGATAGAACAGAACCGTCGCGCAGAGCAAACTTTCTTTTGCTCCCATGCCCCGAGAAAATCCACCACCCGCAAACCCTATTACCCCAATCAATGCGATAAATAGACCGAATAAGGAAACGAGAAGTGCTTGCCGGTACAAGCTCTGATTTTCTGGCTTGTTCGCCTCATCCCATGTCGGCAAAGTACCGTGCTCAAAGGCGTAGCTCGACATAAAAAATAAAATGCCATTAGCGGCAAGTGCAAGTCCACCAACAAGGAATTCCACTGAAATCACCCTTCAAACTCAAAATGACATTTCACTGTTATCGGAGTGGCCGCGAGGTTCATAAATGCTCCGTTAGTCCTTTGTCCGCACAATTCGCACATGCCACTCGTTTCTTCAATGCTCGCTGTTGGGTCTAAGGCAGACATCATGACGCCATGCTTTGTGGATGGCGACTGTCCGAAACTGGCCGACAGCCGCCTCTCCCCAATCACTGCATAGCAGTCTTTACTTCCTCCGCGACAACCCGATCTCGCGTGCTGTCTCCCGGCCGATCAGCGCATCGACCAGTCCGGCCGGATGAACCGATTGATCGGGGGCCTGCGGGATGCGGCCGCCCATGATTTCGCTCCAGGTTTGCGGGTGGCGCGGTTCCTTGTCGGGTTCGGCGTAGCCTTGCGGCCAGATCGGCTGGCGGCTGGCGAGGTCGTATTTGTCGCTGGCGCCGAAGGTGTGGAGCATTTCGTGGGCGATTACGAAATTGTTCTGCCGGCGCTGGCGGCGGTCGGCAAAGGCGTGGACGATCCCGATCTGGCCTTTGTCGAGGCCGGTGGAGTGCGGCGGTCGCGGGGTCAGCGCCGGATCGTGGAAGAGGACGAAGAGACGGACCTGTGGCTTGGGGCCGGCGATGGCGTCGTGCTGGCTGGCCCACCAGCGGAATTTCAGGCTCCACAGCATGATTTCCAGCGCGCTGCCGTGGTTGGGCGGCAGCGGCGGCTGCGCGTCGAGGGGCGGTGCCAGTTGCAGCATGACCGGCTGCAGCACATCCTTGCCGTAGCGCTGGGTTTCCTGCTGCAGCCAGTCGCCGATTTCGGCGAAGTCTTCGCTGCGCAGTTGCGCCAGGTAGGCGCGGGTGATCGAGGAGTCGTCGGCGGCCAGCGGGTAGAGCGCAACATGGACGGTGTGTCGCCATTCGCTCAAGCGATGGTTGGCGCGCCAGGCGGCGAGGGCAACGCTGGCGAGGATGACGAGCAGGATCAGGGTACGCAGGCGGCGGAACATGGCTGGGCGGCTAGGGGTAAAGAACGCGAGCCCGTGATTATCGCCGGGAAAGGTGGTCCTGGTTATGACTTTGGAAAGTGAAAGCGGGCATTTCTACGGTCGACCGTAGAAATGCCCGCTTTTGTTCCGACGCTTGATCTTAGCCGCTGGCGTTGGCGGCTTTGCGCAGGCGGGCAGTGAACCAGAAGCAACTGCCTTGCCCCGGCTGGCTTTCGGCCCCGGCGCGGCCTTCCATCAATTGGGCGAGGCGGGCGGTAATGGCGAGACCGAGGCCGGTGCCGCCGTATTTACGCGAACTGGAGTTGTCGGCCTGCTCGAAGGCAGTGAACAGCCGGGTCAGGGTTTCGTGATCAACCCCGATCCCGGTGTCGCGGACTGAAAAACGCAACAGGCAACTATTTTCGTCTTCGTTTTCGATGCTGACGGCGACTTCGATCTGTCCGCGTTCTGTGAATTTGATGGCATTTGCCAGGTAGTTGAGCAGGGCCTGGCGCAAGCAGGTGGCATCGCCGAGCAGTGGGGCACAGGGTGGCAGCGGGGCGGCTCGCAGCGTGAGCCCTTTGGCGCCGGCTTTGGCCTGCAGCATGTCGAGGGTTTCGGTGAGCAGGCCGGTCAGGCCGATCCGGCTGTAAACCAGTTCGAGTTTGCCGGCTTCGATCTTGGCCAGTTCGAGGATGCTGTTGATAACTTCCAGCAGGTGTTCGGCGGCGCTGTCGAGCTTGTCGAGACGGCCTTGTTGTTTGTCGTTGAGGCCGCTGCGCCGGATCAGTTCGGACATGCCGGTGATCGCGTGCAGCGGAGTGCGCAGTTCGTGCGACATGTTGGCGATGAAGCTGCTTTTGGCGACGTTGGCGGCTTCGGCCGCCTCCTTGGCCAGCGACAATTCGGCGGTGCGTTCGGTGACCAGGGTTTCAAGGTGACGGCGGTGTTGCTCGAGCTCGGCTTGTGCCAGTCTGCTGTCGCTGACATCGAGGTTGACTCCGACGATGCGCAGCAATTGCCGAGTTGGATCGCGGCGGAGGCGGGCTAGCGAGTGGACGTGGCGCACGCCGCCGTCGGGCAGGATGATGCGAAAGTCCACCTCCTGGGCTTCGCCGCTACTGATCAGTTTGCGCAGCATGTCGTGGATGTACTGCTGATCTTCCGGGGCGATCCGCGCACGGAACAGGGCGCGCGGGTCGCTATCCGGATCGCCGGCGTAAATCTGGTACATCCGTTCATCCCAAAGCAGCTCGCCGGTATCTAGATTGTGTTCCCAGACGCCGATTCCGGCTGCGTCGGCAGCCAGTTGCAAACGTTCCTGGCTGGCGGCGCGCTGCTGTTCTGCGTGCAGTCGCCGGCGCTGGCCGCGAATCAGCTGCCAGGCGAGGCCCAGGATCAGCAGCGAAAAGAGCAGGGCGGCTAGCGCATACTGCAGCAGGACCGGGCGGTATTCGGCTTCTAGATCGGCCCGGGCATAGCCGACAAGCATGACCATGGGCGCCGTGTGCAACTGGTGATAGGCAATTTTGCGGACGATTCCGTCGGTCGCGGTGTCGACTTCGTAAATCCCCTTTTCCTCAGCGAGCAGGCCCGAGAACAGCGGGCTGCGCGAGACATCCTGGGCAAAGTGCCTTTCGTGATCGGGGCTGCGGACGACAATCTGGCGCGATGGAATATGAGCAAGGGCAATTGCACCGTGCTCGCCCTGGCGGAAACGATCGAAAATCCGGGCTAAATAGGGGACTTCCATCGATGCCATCAACACCCCGATGAAGCGACCTTGTTTGTCCTCAAGGCGATGGCTGAGCGGAAAAAACAGCTTGTTGTGGCTACGGCTGCGCAATGGGCCGCCAACATACAGCGGGCTGCTGTCCTGCTGTGCATGCACACGAAAGTAATCGCGGTCGGCAAAGCTGTCTCCCGGCACGAAATCGGGCAGGCTGGAAGCCACGCTGCGACCGTCGGCATCAAGGACCAGCAGGCTCATGAATCCGGGCAGGTCGGGATTGCCCTGGCGCAGGATCTGTCGCACCTGGGCCGGGTCGTGCAGCCGGTTTTGCAGGCTGCGGGTGAGAACTTTGAGGGTGGTATCGACCACTGCCAGAGTCTGCTCGGTTTGCAGGCGTAACGCATCGGCGAGGTCGGTCGCGCTGCGTTCGACCTCGTACTCGCGCTGGTCAATGAAATTCCTGGCTGTCACCCAGGTTGCCAGGCAGACGAGCATGAGCAGCAGCGCGGCAGAAAACCAGATGTTCCGCTCGAAGCGATGCAGGGCGCGTTGCAGGGAAGGGGGAAGGTTGAGGGAGGGCATGATTTGCCGCTCAGCATACCGCCAAGCGGCTGCGGACAAAACTTCGGGTTTACGGCAGGTGAAAAAAAACCCGGCCGAGGCCGGGTTTTCTCTGTTCTGCCAGCGCTGAACTCAGGCCTTGACCGGGATCTTGCCGATCTTGACCTGCCATTCCTTCGGGCCACTTTCATGGACGTTGCTACCGGTCGAATCGACGGCAACGGTGACCGGCATGTCCTGCACGTCGAATTCGTAGATGGCTTCCATGCCGAGATCTTCGAAACCGACGACCTTGGCCGATTTGATCGCCTTGGCAACGAGGTAGGCGGCACCACCGACGGCCATCAGGTAGGCGGACTGGTTGTCCTTGATGGCTTCGATGGCGACCGGGCCGCGCTCGGACTTGCCGATCATCGAGATCAGGCCGGTCTGTTCGAGCATGGTGCGGGTGAACTTGTCCATGCGGGTGGCAGTGGTCGGGCCGGCCGGGCCGACGACTTCGTCACGCACCGGATCGACCGGGCCAACGTAGTAGATGACGCGGTTGGTGAAATCCACCGGCAGCTTCTCGCCCTTGGCCAGCATGTCGCAGATGCGCTTGTGAGCAGCATCGCGACCGGTCAGCATCTTGCCGTTCAGGAGCAGCTTCTGACCAACCTTCCAGGAAGCGACTTCTTCCTTGGTCAGGGTGTCGAGATTGACGCGGGTGGCCGACTTGACGTCCGGGGTCCAGGTCACGGCGGGCCAGTCTTCCAGCTTCGGCGGTTCGAGCTTGGCCGGGCCGGAGCCATCGAGATGGAAGTGGCAGTGGCGGGTCGCGGCGCAGTTGGGCACCAGGGCGACCGGCAGGTTGGCGGCATGGCACGGGTAATCCAGCACCTTGACGTCGAGTACGGTGGTCAGACCGCCCAGGCCCTGGGCGCCAACGCCGAGGGCGTTGATCTTTTCCATCAGCTCAAGCCGCAGTTCTTCGGCCCGTGTCAGCTTGGCTCCGGAAGCGGCCTTGGCCTTCAGTTCGTGGATGTCGACCGGCGCCATGATTGATTCCTTGGCCAGCAGCATGGCCTTTTCCGGCGTGCCGCCGATGCCGATACCGATGATCCCCGGTGGGCACCAGCCGGCACCCATTTCCGGAATCTTCTTCAGCACCCAGTCGACCAAGTCGTCGGACGGGTTGAGCATGGCGAACTTGGACTTGGCTTCCGAGCCGCCGCCCTTGGCCGCGCAGATGACTTCGACGTGATGGCCTTCGACGATCTCGAAGTGCACCACGGCCGGAGTGTTGTCCTTGGTGTTCTTGCGGCTGCCGGCCGGGTCGGCCAATACCGAGGCACGCAGCGGATTGAGCGGGTTGGCGTAGGCGCGACGGACGCCTTCATTGATCATTTCCTGCACGCTCATGGTGGCATCCGGCCAGCTGACCTGCATGCCGACCTTGATGAAGACCATGCCGATACCGGTGTCCTGGCAGATCGGGCGGTGACCTTCGGCCGCCATCCGCGAGTTGGTCAGGATCTGGGCAATGGCATCCTTGGCTGCGGGATTCTCCTCGCGTTCATAAGCTTCTCCCAGTGCCTTGATGTAGTCGAGCGGGTGGTAGTAGCTGATGTACTGGAAGGCGTCGGCGACGGACTGGATCAGGTCTTCCTGTTTGATGGCGGTCATGCGGGACTCCGTTTTAGTGGCTCTTGTGTTGCAAGACGAGGGTCTGGGTCATCATCTTGTCGACCAGCGCCATGGCGAGGGCCGAGAAAAGGAAGACCACATGGATGACAACCTGCCACATGAGCGTGTGCTCGGACAGGTTGGCAGCATTGATGAAGCTCTTCAGCAGGTGGATCGACGAAATGCCGATGATGGCAGTCGATAGTTTGATCTTGAGTACGCCGGCATTGACGTGCGACAGCCATTCGGGCTGGTCGGGGTGGCCGTCGAGGTCGAGTCGGGAGACAAAGGTTTCGTAGCCACCGACGATCACCATCACCAGCAGGTTGGCGATCATTACCACGTCGATCAGACCCAGAACCAGCAGCATCACGTCGGCTTCGGTCAGCTTGTGCGGGCCGAAGGCGCCGGTTACGAGATGGCTGAGTTCGACCATGAACAGCCAGCAATACACCAGTTGGGCAATGATCAGCCCGACATACAACGGGGCCTGGATCCAGCGGCTGGCAAAAATGAAGGATTCGAGTTGCTTGATCGGGGCGCTCATCGTCTGCAAGGTTTCCGGTCGAAGTTTGCGGGACGGAGATTTTATCACGCCTCGGCAAGCCCCCCTGTCTATGCTGCTATGTTGCGTTGCAGCGTGATTTCGTAAGCCGTTTGTAAGAATATCGACGTTTAATGCCGTCTCAACGCTGGCGAGGGGAGTCAGTTGGTCTCCGGCTTGTGCGGCTAATCCCGCCCTTGGATTAACCAGGGTGCAATCGGTTGTTTCAACATAAATTGCGAAGTACCGCAGAGGAGAAAAATATGTCGAATGAGTCCGTGCAAAAGTACTACCCGTCCGAAGAAATCGTCAAGAATGCGGCGGTTTCCGGGATGGACGCCTACCAGGCGCTGTGCGCGGAAGCCGAGGCCGATTACGAAGGTTTCTGGGCCAAGCGTGCCCGTGACCTGATCACCTGGAAAGAGCCGTTTACCCAGGTGCTGGATGAGTCCAACGCCCCGTTTTACAAGTGGTTTGCCGACGGCAAGCTGAACGTTTCCTATAACTGCCTGGATCGTAATGTCGAGGCTGGCAAGGGCGACAAAGTCGCGATCGTTTTTGAAGCCGACGATGGCCAGGTGACCAAGGTCACCTACAAGGAATTGCTGGCCAAGGTCTGCAAGATGGCCAACCTGCTGAAGAGCAAGGGCGTCAAGAAGGGCGACCGCGTTGTCATCTACATGCCGATGACCATCGAAGGCATCGTCGCGATGCAGGCCTGCGCCCGTGTTGGCGCCATCCACTCGGTCGTCTTCGGTGGCTTCTCCGCCCAGTCGCTGCGCGACCGCATCAACGATGCCGGCGCCGTGATGCTGATCACCTCCGACGGCCAGTTCCGCGGCGGCAAGTCGATTCCGCTCAAGCCGATCGCCGACGAAGCATTTGCCATGGGTGGTTGCGATACCGCCAAGAACGTGATCGTCTTCAAGCGCACCGGCGCTGAAGTGAACATGGTCGCCGGTCGCGATACCTGGTTGCACGAAGAACTGGCCAACCAGCCGGAAACCTGCGAACCGGAATGGGTTGAAGCCGAACACCCGCTGTTCCTGCTCTACACCTCCGGCTCCACCGGCAAGCCGAAGGGCGTTCAGCACTCCACTGGCGGTTACCTGCTCCATGCCATCCTGACCATGAAGTACACCTTCGACATCAAGGATAGCGATACTTTCTGGTGTACCGCCGACATCGGCTGGGTCACTGGCCACACCTACATCACCTACGGTCCGCTGGCCTGCGGCGCCACCGAAATCGTCTTCGAAGGCGTGCCGACCTTCCCGGATGCCGGTCGCTTCTGGAAGATGATCCAGGATCACAAGGCCACCATCTTCTACACTGCGCCGACCGCGATCCGTTCGCTGATCAAGGCTTCCGAAGCCAATGCCGCCGTGCATCCGAAGAGCTACAACCTGTCTTCGCTGCGCATCCTGGGTTCGGTCGGCGAGCCGATCAACCCGGCCGCCTGGACCTGGTACTACGAGAACGTTGGCGGTTCCCGCTGCCCGATCGTCGATACCTTCTGGCAGACCGAGACCGGTGGTCACATGATCACCCCGTTGCCGGGCGCTACGCCGCTGGTGCCGGGCTCCTGCACCCTGCCGTTCCCGGGCATCCAGTTTGCCGTGGTCGACGAGACCGGCGCCGAGTTGCCGTGGGGCCAGGGCGGTATCTTGGTCTGCAAGAAGCCGTGGCCGTCGATGATCCGTACCATCTGGGGTGACAACGAGCGCTTCGTCAAGTCCTACTTCCCGGCTGACTTCCAGGGCAAACTGTACCTGGCGGGCGACGGCGCGATCCGCGATGCCGAAACCGGCTACTTCACCATCACCGGCCGTATCGACGATGTGCTGAACGTTTCTGGCCACCGCATGGGTACCATGGAAATTGAATCGGCGCTGGTTGCCAACCCGCTGGTTGCCGAGGCCGCCGTCGTTGGTCGTCCGGATGATCTGACCGGTGAAGCCATCGTGGCCTTCGTGGTGCTGAAGGGCGCTCGTCCGACCGATCCGGAGGCCGCCAAGAAGCTGGTCAAGGAACTGCAGGATTGGGTGGGCAAGGAAATCGGTCCGATTGCCAAGCCGAAGGACATCCGCTTCGGCGACAACCTGCCGAAGACCCGCTCCGGCAAGATCATGCGTCGTCTGCTGCGTGGCCTGGCCAAGGGCGAAGAACTCACCCAGGACACCTCCACGCTGGAAAACCCGGCGATCCTGGAGCAGTTGAAGGGTTAAGTCGGGGTACCGGGCTTCGCCGTGAGGCGATGTCCGCGACGCCGGTACGTTCCGGAGTCGATGTGGTTTCCGGAATTGGCGGCAAGGCCAATTCCGGCTTCCCGAAAGTTGCATGATGACTGCGGGAGGCCTGGCAGCGAACTGCCGGGCTGAGGATTACACTGCCTGACGGACCCTTGTCACGTCAGGTGGAAAAAAGACAAAAGGCAAGGAGGAGACAATGGCCGTCCACAAGACGGCCTCCCGTACGGTCGCATCAGACTGTATGCCAAACCAACGGCCGGCACGCTTGGCGTGCCGGCCGTTTCCCTTTAGGGTAGTGCTTGTTACCATCGATCCGGAGGTGATTTCGATGCGACGCAAGGAAGGGGCGCGGGCGGCCCAGCGATTGGCGGTACTCGCCATGTTTGCCGGTGTTTTGCTCAATTTCCCGATGTTGTCGGTACTGCCGCCGGTTGCCGAGTCGGCGGGGGCGGGCTGGTTCTACCTGTTTGCGGTCTGGGCCGGTGTGATTGCTCTGGCTGCATTGAGCGGCCGTCGAGGGCGCGGATGATTTCCGGCTGGTTGCTCGCTCTGCTGGTCTGTGTTTACCTGGCCATTCTTTTCATCATCGCGCGGATCGGCGACGCCCGCGCTGATGCCGGACGCAGTCTGCTCGGGCCGTCAGTGTATGCGCTGTCGCTGGCGGTGTATTGCACTTCCTGGACGTTTTTTGGCAGTGTCGGCCGTGCAAGTTCCGGTGGCTTGTCCTTTCTCACCATCTATCTGGGGCCGACGCTGATGCTGTTGGCCGGCGGGGTGGTGCTCAAGATGCTGCGCATCTGCAAGCAGCAGCGGATTACCTCGATTGCCGACTTCATTGCCTCGCGCTACGGTAAAAGCCATTTGCTGGCAGGGCTGGTGACGGTTATTGCTGTACTCGGGATTGTTCCTTACATTGCGCTGCAATTGAAAGCTGTAGCGGCAGCATTGGAGGTTTTTTTCCCTTCTCTCGCACAGGGATCGGGTGGGCTGTTCGATCCGACCTTGCTGATCGCGGCCTTGCTGGCCATATTTACCATCCTGTTCGGGACCCGGCATCTTGACGCGACTGAGCGCCATGAGGGTATGGTTGCGGCGATTGCCTTCGAATCCCTGGTCAAGCTTCTGGCTTTTGTCGCAGTAGGGGCGTTTGTGACGTGGGGGATGTTCGATGGCTTTGTCGACTTGTTCCGGCGAGCTGCCGCCGATTCCCAGTTGCAGCAATTGCTGCGTCCCGATCCGGCAAAGGCGGGGAACTGGCTGGCGCTGATCCTGCTTTCCGGATTTGCGATCATCTTGTTGCCGCGGCAATTCCAGGTGCTGGTGGTCGAAAATGTTGACGAAGGACATTTGCGGCGGGCGCTGTGGCTGTTTCCGCTCTATCTGTTGCTGATCAATGTGTTTGTCCTGCCATTGGCTCTGGGGGGAATGCTGCATTTTGGCGGCCAGGGCAATCCGGATACTTTTGTGCTGAGTTTGCCGCTATCGCAAGGGGCGGAGGCTTTGGCCATTCTGGTTTTCATCGGCGGCCTGTCGGCTGCCACCGGGATGGTGATCGTCGAAACCATCGCGCTGTCGACGATGATCTGCAATGACCTGGTGATGCCGGGTTTGCTACGGTCAACCCGGTTGCGGGGCAAAAACCAGATGCTTACTGCCAGCTGGCTGCTTGGCGTCCGGCGTGCTGCGATTGCCTTGGTCCTGTTCCTTGGCTACCTTTACTTCCGTTTGGCCGGTGAGGCTTATGCCCTGGTCGGGATCGGCTTGATTTCCTTCGCGGCGGTAGCCCAGTTTGCGCCAGCCCTGTTTGGCGGCATGTACTGGAAGCAGGGAACCCGCCAAGGGGCGCTGGCCGGGTTGCTCGCCGGTTTTGCACTCTGGCTGTATACCCTGTTGCTGCCCTCATTTGCCCGGTCTGGCTGGATCGACACGGGGTTTGTCGTGGCCGGGCCGTGGGGTATCGGCTGGTTGCGGCCGCAGGCCTTGTTCGGCTTGAGCGGGCTGGATGAGATCACTCACGCGCTATGGTGGAGCCTGCTGTTCAATCTGGGGCTGTATCTGACGGTCTCGCTGTTCGGGCGCCGGGATGCGTTGGAGGCTGCGCAGGCCGAGCGTTTTGTCGATGTCGAGCAGGCCTCGCAAGCGCTGGTTGCAACCGGACTATGGCGGGGCAAGGTGGCTGCCGAGCCGTTGCTGGCCTTGCTGGAGCGTTTCCTCGGGCGGGACCGGGCCAGGCAGCGGCTGAGCCAATATGCCTTGTCCAGGGGGTGTTCGGATTCCGTCTTGCCGTCTGCCGATGCAGCCCTGGTGGCATTTGTCGAACGCGAACTGGCCGGAGCGATTGGCTCGGCGAGTGCCCGGGTGATGATTGCGTCGCTGGTCGATGCCGAGGAGCCAGGGCTGGAGGAGGTGCTCGACATTCTCGAGGAGGCCAATCAGATCCGGGCCTACAGCCGCGAACTCGAAACCAAGCAGCAGGCGCTTGAGCAGGCCACTGCCGAATTGCGGGCGGCCAACCAGCGGCTGCGCGAACTCGACCGGATGAAGGATGATTTTGTCTCCACCGTCACCCACGAGTTGCGCACTCCGCTGACCTCGATTCGTGCGCTGTCGGAAATGCTGCACGATGATCCACGGATTGATCTGGAGCAGCGGCGGCGCTTTCTCGGCATCATCGTCACCGAGAGCGAGCGTTTGACACGACTGATCAATCAGATTCTCGACCTGGCCAAGCTCGAATCCGGGCGTGCCGAATGGGCCAGCGAGCCGGTCGATGTCGGCGAGATCGTGCGGGCTGCAATGGCCTCGCTACAGGCCTTGTTTGACGAAAAGGCGGTTCGCCTCGGTGGCGAGTTGCCGCCGCGCGGTCCGGTGGTGATTGCCGATCATGACCGCTTGATGCAGGTGCTGGTCAATCTGCTGTCGAACGCTGTCAAGTTTGCGCCACCGACCCAGGGCGAGGTGCGGGTGCGGCTGGCCAGCAACGATTACGAGGTCAGGGTCGAGGTTTTGGATAATGGTCCCGGCTTGACAGCCGATGAATGCAATGTCATTTTCGAAAAGTTTCGCCAGGGGGGCGATACGATGACCGCAAAGCCGCAGGGGACAGGGCTCGGACTTCCGATCAGCCGGCAGATTGTCGAGCACTTTGGTGGTAAGCTTTGGGTGGAAAGCAGGCCCGGAACGGGAGCCTGTTTCATTTTCACGGTGCCCTTGCCGGCACCGGACGTATAAAGGGAGACATACCGCATGAGTAAAAAAATCCTGATCGTTGACGATGAGCCGAACATTGTCATTTCCCTCGAATTCCTGATGAAAAAGGAGGGTTTCGAGGTGGCCGTGGCCGGCGATGGCGAGGAGGCTTTGAGCAAGGCCGCGAGCTTTGCTCCGGACCTGGTCCTGCTGGACGTGATGATGCCGAAGAAATCCGGCTTCGAAGTATGTGAGGCCTTGCGTGCCGATCCGGAAAAGTCCGGGCTGCGGATTGTGATGCTGACTGCCAAGGGGCGCGAAACCGAGGTTGCCAAGGGGCTGGCGCTCGGTGCCAATGCTTATGTGACCAAGCCGTTTTCAACCAAGGACCTGGTCGCCAAAGTTAAGGAAATGCTCGCGGCCTGAGTTGCATGACTACGGTCACCCCGTTTGCGGGGTAAACAAGGGGCTGGCAACGGTGCCGGTCCGCCCGATTCTCTTGCCGGAAGATTTCGATGCAGGCTAAACATCGCTTCATTCTTGCAGTTGTCGTTCTCGGTCTGTTGATGACCGGTCCATTCACCGTAACCTCGCTGCTGGTCTGGCTCGATATGAGGGAAGCCGAACGGCAGATGCTGACCGAGTTGTTGTTGTCGCGTCTGCCGGTCGGCACGATGATGACCCTGACCGGCTTTGCCTTCGGTGTGCTGGTTTTGCACCGGCTGTTCAAACACTATGTCGAGGGACTGTTGCGGATGGCTGAATCGCTACGCCTGATGCGCAATGCCAACCGCGATTTCCGTGTTGCCATTGCACCCGACAGCCCCCCGGAGGTCAGCCAGCTGGCGCTGGCTGCCAACGAACTGGCACAGCAGCGCGACGAATTGATGCGCGATGTCGACGCTCAGGTGGCCAAGGCCAAGGCTTCGGTCGAGGAGGAGAAGAACCGGCTTGCCGCGCTGATGTCCGAACTGGCGCTGGCAGTCGTGGTGTGCAACCTTGACGGTCGCATTCTGCTCTACAACAACCGCGCCCGCCTGCAGTTCACGGCCTTGGCGCAAGGGCCGACTACCGTTGCTGGTGGTGCCCTGATCGGCTTGGGCCGGTCGATTTTCTCGATTCTCGACAAGAGCCAGATCGAGCATGCCCAGGACGTGATCCACCAACGGTTTGCTGCGGGCAAGGCGGCGATCGCCAATTTCATTACCACTGCCCGCAATGGTCAGTTACTGCGCGTCCAGATGGTGCCGGTCCTGACCGGCGGCAGCGAGGCTGAGCCGGCAATGAGCGGCTACGTGCTGACGGTCGAGAACATCACTCGCAGCATCGAACAGGAAGCGCGGCGCGACCAGGTCCTGCACACTTTGACCGAGGGCAGTCGCTCGTCGATTGCGAATATCCGGGCAGCGGTTGCCAATCTGCTTGACTACCCGGACATGGAGGCCGAACTACGCGAACGCTTCCTGGGCGTGATCAACGACGAGGTTGCCAAGCGCAGCCACACTATCGACCAGATCATGGGTGAGTTCTCCGATTCGATGAAGGCCCGTTGGCCGCTCGAAGATGTGCTCGGGATCGACATCATTGCCGCCGCCCAGAAGCGGATCGACGATAAACTCAAATTGCCGAGCAAGACTGAAGAGATCGACGATACCTTGTGGATCAAGGCCGATAGCTTCTCGCTGGTTTTTGCGCTGGTATCGCTGGCTTCCCGGCTGGAGGATCATTACGACCCGCGGGAGTTGCGCTTCCGCCTGACCGCCAACGGCAAACTGGCTTATCTGGATCTGATCTGGGCCGGACCGGCGATGTCCTCGGAAACTTTTTATACCTGGGAACTGGAGCCCTTGCAGGTGGCCGGTGAGGTTTCGCCGCTCAACCTGCGCGATGTGATTGACCGGCACGGCGGAGAAATCTGGTACGAACGCGAGAAGGCCGCGCATCGCGCCTTCTTCCGTTTCGTGCTGCCGGTGGCCACGCCGGAAAACGCACCCGAGGTCGAGGAGCGCAGTCGCGGGACCGGACGTCCCGAGTACTACGATTTCGATCTCTTCCGCTTCGAGGACAAGTCGATCAACCTTGATCGCAAGCTGTCGGAACTGGCTTATACCGTTTTTGATACGGAAACTACCGGTCTTGAGCCATCGAAGGGCGACGAGATCATCCAGATCGGCGCGGCGCGGATTATCAATAACCGTCTTTTGCGTCAGGAAACTTTCGACCAGCTGGTTGATCCCGAGATGCCGCTCAAGCCTGAGTCGATCCCGATTCACGGTATTTCCGAGGACATGGTGCGGGGCAAGCCGAATATCGACATTGTGCTGCCCGCCTTCCATGCTTTCTGCGAGGAAACCGTGCTGATTGCCCATAACGCTGCATTCGACATGCGTTTCCTGCAGATCAAGGAGGAGCGTACCGGCATCCGTTTTACCCAGCCGGTGCTCGATACCCTGTTGCTGTCTGCGGTGGTGCACCCGAACCAGGAGTCGCACAAGCTGGACACCATTCTTGAGCGTCTGGGAATTTCGATCGGCACCCGGCACAATGCCCTGGAGGATGCGCTGGCGACCGGAGCCGTTTTCCTCAAGCTGATTCCGCTGCTCGAGGAGCAGGGGATCGTGACCTTGCGGCAGGCGCTGGAAGCAGCGGAGAAGACCTATTTTGCCCGGGTCAAGTACTGAGCGGCCCGTGACCGCCCGGCGCCAGGTTTTTTACCTGTCGGGCTGGTCGACCGTGTCATTACTGCCAGGGCTTTCCGGCACCGCGCGGGCAGGCGCAAAGGCTGGTGAGTCGGAGCAGGGGCTTTAGTCAATTTTGTGACCATCCCTTCATCGGCATGACTGACCGGGTTTGCCCGGTGCGGCAGGTGGGGAGGGTACTTTTAGTGGAGGGTAGTGGTTCGTGAGCACACAACAAGAAAACAGCATGTCAGCGATCGAGAACAGCTTGCGCCAGGATGGCATGCGCCGGGTTTCCGGGAATACCGCCGCATTTCTCAAGCGGCATGCGCCGTTTAACCGGATGGCACCGGAGGCCTTGGCGTTCTTTGCCGAGCATGCGCAGATTGCGTTCTATCCGGCAGGTAGCGAAGTGATCGGGCCGGATGCCGGCAATGTCCGCTATTTCTATTTGATCGAGTCCGGCAAGGTGTATGCGCGGCAAGCGGGTGAGGTTACCCTGACCGAGTATTCGCAGCTGCATCTTGGCGCTGGCGAGGGTTTTCCGATTGGCGCGGTGACTGCCGGGCGTCCATCGACCAATATCTATACCGCCACTGAAGATAGTTTTTGTTATCGTTTGCCGGCTGAGCGCTTCCTTGAACTGATGGCGAGCAGCCCCGAGTTCAATCTGTTCTGCACTCAGTATATTGCCAGCCTGCTCGATCAGTCGCGCCGACAGTTACAGTTGCAGTTTGCGCAGAAGGCGAACGAGCAGCAGACGCTGAATTCACCGCTGTCCGGAATCGGTTCCCGTTCGCCGCTGTCAGTGGCTCCTGAAACCCCGTTGCGTCAGGCCATGGAAATCATGTCGCAGGCTGGTATCGGTTCGCTGGTGATCGCCGGCGACGACCGTAAGCCAGTCGGGGTATTTACCCGTAGCGATCTGCTGGACCGGGTAGTGCTCGCCGATCTGCCGCACAGTTCGCCGATCAGTGCGGCGATGTCGCCTTCTCCATTCATGCTTGAGGAGCATGCGACGGCTTACGATGCGATGCTGGCGATGGCGACGCACGGCATTCGCCATGTGTTGGTTACCGACATCGAGGGGTGCCTGACCGGAGTGGTTTCGGAGCGCGATCTGTTTGCACTGCAGCGGGTCGGTTTGCGCCAGATTCGCCAGGCCATCGATGCCGCCAGAGATATCGAAGGCTTGCAGCAAGCCTCCGCCGATGTTCGTCTGTTGGCGTTCAATATGCTTGCCCAGGGGGTCGGCGCAGAGCAGTTGACCCAGTTCATCTCTGCCCTCAACGATGCAGTGACCAAGCGGGTGTTGCAACTCAATCTTGAACGTCATCCGTTCGACGGTGTCGATTGGGCTTGGCTGGCTTTCGGTTCGGAAGGGCGTGACGAGCAGACCTTCAGTACCGATCAGGATAACGGGATTGTCTTTGCAGTGCCGGAAGGCGAAAGCCTGGAGGTGCTCAAGCAGCGTTTCCTGGCCTTTGCCCGCGATGTCAATCAGGATCTCGACCGTTGTGGCTTCCCTCTGTGCAAGGGCAACATCATGGCCAGCAATCCGCAGTGGTGTCTGTCTCTGGATGAGTGGAAGGAGCAGTTCAGCCTGTGGATTCGCATGCCGCACCCGGATGCGCTGCTCAACGCCACCATCTTTTTCGATTTCCGGCCCTTGTTCGGCAAGAGCGAGCTGGCCGACAACATGCGCCGCCACCTGCTCGGTCAGGCTGAAGCCAATCCGATCTTCCTGCAGGCGATGGCGCGCAATGCCCTCGATGTTGCGCCGCCGCTGGGCAAGCTGCGCGACTTCCTGACCGATCTGGAGCCCGATCATCCGGGCAAGATCGACCTCAAGAAATACGGATCGCGGATTTTTGTCGATGTAGCGCGCATTTACGCGCTGGCGACCGGAGTTCATAACAGCAACACCGGCCAGCGTTTGCGGCAGTCGGCGCAGCGCCTCTCGATGAAGAACGAGGAAATCAACGCAATCGTCGAGGCCCTCAACTTCATCCAGTTGCTGCGCTTGCAGCACCAGTATCTGGAAGGCGAGCCGGGTGAGCAAGGGCATAACCTGATCGATCCGGAGAAACTCAACGAGCTTGACCGGCGCATCCTGAAGGAGTCCTTCCGGCAGGCTCGTAAATTGCAAACCCGTCTCAAACTCGATTACCAGATCAACTGACCATCATGTTCGGGATCAAGAAACTACTCTTTCGCGACCAGCCGGCGGCGCAACTGGCGGCCGATATCCGTGCCGACCTGGGGTTGTGGCGCGAGGCTGCGGCCCCCTCGCTGGACGAGGTGCACTTCCACACCCGCTATGTGGTGGTCGATATTGCCACTGGCGGGCGCCAGGGGAGCAATGATGAATTGTTGGCGATCAGCGCCGCCGTAGTCCGGCGTGGTGCAATCCGGCCGGCTGAATCCTTCTACGTTGATTTTTCCGGTGAACTCGATGCCGACACGGTCGACCGCCAATTGCTGGCATTTTTGCAGTTTGTTGCCAAAGCGCCGCTGGTGACCTATCACGTCGCTTATGTTGAACCTTTTCTGCAGCGGGTCATGCGGGAACGGCTGGGGGTCGATTTCCAGTCGCAATGGGTTGATCTGGCATGGTTACTGCCGTCGATGTTTGACGATAAATCGCATTCACCCTTGCCGCTTGACCGCTGGCTGGAAATATTTGCGCTCGATGCAGGTGATGGCCGTCGCGATCCGATGGAGAATACCCTGCTGATTGCCCGCCTGTTGCAAATGCTGCTGGTTCGGGCAACCGGCAAGGAAGTCGATACGGCGGCCAAACTGGTTGCCGAATCCCAGGCGGCGACGTTCCTGCGCCGTACGCATTGACCGAGGAGGCAGATCGCGGATGTGGGCATCGCTGACCCGGCTGCAGCGTTACTACCTGTATTACACAGGCGGGTTTCTGCTGTTCATCGTCGGATTGGCGGCGCTCGAGCAACAGGGGATGCCGCCGCGCTGGATCGGTTACGCCTTCCTCTTTTTCACCATCTCGATGTACGGCGCAATCGGCATCTTCAGCCGTACTTCCGACGTTTCCGAGTATTACGTCGCCGGCCGTCGGGTACCTGCCTTCTTCAACGGCATGGCGACCGGTGCCGACTGGATGAGTGCTGCATCCTTCATGGGGCTGGCCGGGACGCTATATCTCTCCGGCTTTCAGGGATTGGCCTATGTGATTGGCTGGACCGGCGGCTTCGTCCTGGTTGCCCTGTTGCTGGCACCTTATCTGCGGCGTTTTGGCCAATACACGATTCCCGATTTTCTCGGTGCGCGTTATGGCGGCAATGGGGTGCGCCTGGTCGCGGTGGTGGCTGCAATTCTCGCTTCGTTTGTCTATGTCGTGGCGCAGATTTACGGTGTCGGCGTGATTACCAGCCGTTTTGTCAGCCTGCAATTCGAAATCGGTGTTTTTGTCGGTCTTGCCGGAATCCTGGTTTGCTCCTTCCTCGGTGGCATGCGGGCCGTGACCTGGACCCAGGTTGCCCAGTACCTGATCCTGATCGTTGCCTACGTCACGCCGGTCGCCATCCTCTCCTACAACGTGACCGGCAATCCCTTGCCGCAACTGGTCTATGGTCGGGTGCTGGCGCAGGTTGGCGAATATGAGCGCGCCCTGTTCAATGATCCGGCGGAGGTCGAGGTGCGCCGCCTGTATCGGGAACGGGCTGATTTATATGCGCAAAAGATCATGCGCCTGCCGCAGTCGCTGGACCATGAGCGCGATCAGTTGTCGGAACAGATCAATGCGCTGAAAAGCAGCGATGCGCAGATGAAGGACATCGTTGCGCTCGAACGGCGCTTGCGTGATCTGCCGCACGACCCTGAACAGGCGCGGGGCATGTGGGAGGCTGCCATGTTTATGGCCGTGGATCGCAGTCAGGTGCCAATACACCATGCCGAGGCTTTTCCCGGCGAGGACGAGCGGCAGCAGATGGGGCAGCGGATCAATTTCATCGCGCTGATCTTCTGTCTGACCATTGGCACTGCGGCGCTACCCCATGTGCTGATGCGTTATTACACCACTCCCAGTGTGCGCGAGGCGCGCGAGTCGGTCTTCTGGTCGCTGGTGTTCATCCTGCTGCTGTACATGACGGCGCCGGCTTATGCCGTGTTTGCCAAGCACGAGGTGTTGACCCATCTGATCGAAATCCCGATTGCCAAATTGCCCGGATGGGTGGCGGCATGGACCAAGGTCGGATTGGTCAGCATCGAGGATATCAACGGTGACGGAATCCTGCAGTTTGCCGAGTTGTCGCTGAATCCCGACGTGGTCGTCCTGGCAACCCCGGAGATTGCCGGCATGCCTTACGTCGTTTCCGGCTTGGTCGCCGCCGGTGCGCTGGCCGCTGCGTTATCGACGGCGGACGGCCTGCTGTTGACGATTACCGGTGCTTTGTCGCATGACGTGTATTACCGGATCGTGCGGCCGGATGCCTCCACTCAATTGCGCCTGGTCATTTCCAAGTCCTTGCTCCTGGTGGTTGCCGTGCTGGCGGCAACGGTAGCGGCGCAAAAGCCGGGCACCATTCTCTCGATGGTGGCCTGGGCTTTCTCGATTGCAGGATCGGCCTTTTTTCCGGCCTTGGTGCTGGGTATCTTCTGGTCACGGGCAACTCGTGCCGGGGCCTTGGCTGGAATGCTGGTCGGGGTGTCGTTGACCCTTTACTATATTTTGCGGCTGGAGTTCAACAGCATTCCGTGGTTGGGTTTGTCCGGCTTCAACATGGCGCCATGGTTCCAGATTCAGTCTACCTCGGCCGGAGTTTTCGGTGTGGTAGCTGGCTTCGCCACGATTGTCGCAGTCAGCTTGCTGACCCGCCCGGATGCTGGGGCTGCGGATTTTCTTGCCCGGATTCGCCGGGTATCTGCGAGTGAGGATGGGCGTGTCTGAGAGGCTGGGCTACTGGCGTAAAACTCGCCGCCTGACTTTTGGCCTGCTCGCCCTGTGGGTGTTGATCACCTTTGTCTTGGCATGGTTTGCGCAGGAAATCAACCAAGTCATCGTATTCGGCTTTCCGCTGGGCTTCTATATGGATGCCCAGGGGGTGCTGGCTCTCTATCTGCTGATTATCTGGTACTACAACCGGCGGATGGCGCAACTTGACCGTGAGTATGGCATCGACGACGAGTAAGGGGAGGGTGGCCCGTGTTTTGGTTGAGCGCGCTAAGGGCTGTCGTTGAGTTGTTGCTATGGTCATTCCTCGCGCAAGCGGCGCTGGCCCTGCTGACTGGGCGACAGCGTAAGCAAAATCCGATCTATCGACTGTTTGCCTTGCTGACCATGCCACCTCGGCGCTTGTTGGCCTGTTGCCTGCCGCAGGGGGCGCCGGCATGGCTGATATATGGGCTGAGCGGAGTGGTGTTATTGCTGTTGTGGCTGGGTCTCGCTTTTTTTCGTCAAATCGCTTGACTTATAAAATAGCCTGTCTATAATACGCGGCTTCACGGAGAGGTGGATGAGCGGTTTAAGTCGCACGCCTGGAAAGCGTGTTCAGGGTAATACCCTGACGCGGGTTCGAATCCCGCCCTCTCCGCCAGGATTTAATGAAAAAAGCGCCTGATTGGCGCTTTTTTCATATCCAGGAGTTCGCTGATTTGGCTGGGCTTCTGTTATAATTTTCGGCTTTTCAACCTTGCCCTACCGCGAACGCATGGCGGAGGGTTCATCCCAAAAGGAGTTTGCATGCGCCATTACGAAATCGTCTTTATCGTCCACCCGGACCAGAGCGAACAAGTCCCGGGCATGGTCGAGCGTTATCGCTCCATCGTGACCGCCAAGGGCGGTTCGATCCATCGTCTGGAAGACTGGGGTCGCCGTCAGCTGGCTTACCCGATCCAGAAGATTCACAAGGCTCACTACGTGCTGATGAACATCGAGTGCGACGGCGAGACCCTGAACGAACTCGAGCACGCCTTCAAGTTCAACGATGCTGTCCTGCGCCACCTGACCGTCAAGATGAAGGCCGCTGTTACTGCGCCCTCCCCGATGATGAAGGAAGAGAAGGCCAAGTCGCTGATCGGTACCGAAGCTGCTGCTGAGCAGACCGCCGCCTAAATCTGTGGTTACGGGACGGGCAAGCTGAATCGCATCGTTCTCTCCGGGATTCTGGTCGAGCGCAAGACATTGCGCTATACGCCGGCAGGTATCCCGGTTGCCGAGGGCAGGTTGCAACACCGTGCCCCGCAGGTCGAGAACGGTAGCGAACGGCTGGTCGAGCTGGAAATTGCGCTCTTGGCGCTCGGGCCTTCGGCCCGCAGGTTGGAAGCGGCGCCCCTTGGGGGCGGTCTGCAAATCACCGGATTTCTCGCTGCCAAAAGCCGCAATAGCCGCACTCCCGTACTGCATGTAAATACACTCGAATATTTGGAAGGAAACGAAAATGGCTCGATTCTTCAAGAAGAAGGATGACGACAAGAAAAAGCGTCGTGGCGGTGGTCTGTTCAAGCGTCGCAAGTTCTGCCGCTTCACGGCTGAAAAGGTCGAACAGATCGACTACAAGGACGTCGACGTCCTCAAGGAATTCATCCAGGAAAACGCCAAGATCATGCCGGCTCGTCTGACTGGCACCAAGGCTGGCTACCAGCGCCAACTGGGCACCGCGATCAAGCGCGCCCGCTTCCTGGCCCTGCTGCCCTACACCGACAACCACCAGTAATCCCCGGAGAGACGAAACATGCAAATCATTCTGCTCGAAAAGGTTGTTAACCTGGGTAACCTCGGTGATGTGGTCAAGGTCAAGGACGGTTACGCCCGTAACTACCTGATCCCGCAGCGTATGGCCAAGCGTGCTACGCCGGCTGCTCTGGCCGAGTTCGAAGCTCGCCGCGCCGACCTGGAAAAGGCTGCCGCCGAGAAGCTGGCTGCCGCTCAGGCCGAAGCCGAAAAGATGAACGGTGTTGCCGTTTCCGTCGCCCGCAAGGCCGGTATGGACGGTCGCCTGTTCGGTTCCGTTGGCAATGCCGACGTTGCCGATGCACTGAAGGCCGCCGGTTTCACCATCGACAAGTCTGCTGTGCGTATGCCGGAAGGCCCGCTCAAGGCGCTCGGCGAGTTCCCGCTCGACATCGCCCTGCACACCGACGTGGTGGCCAACATCACCGTGTCCGTGGTTGCAGAGTAATCCGCTTTTCGCGGTATTCTCCAAGGCCTCGCTTCGGCGGGGCCTTTTGTTTTTCTGTTCTGCCTTTTGGCTATTTTTCACGGTCGACCGTGAAAATGGCCGAAATTCCACCTCGCGCCATTGTCTTTCACCATGAACGAACGCCAACGTCCGTCGAAACCCAAGAATAACGATCCGGTCATTGACCAGTTGCGGGTCCCGCCGCACTCGATCGAAGCTGAGCAATCGGTTCTTGGTGGCTTGATGCTCGATAACCAGGCCTGGGACCGGATCAGTGACCTGCTGGTCGACAGCGACTTTTATCGCGACGAGCATAAGCGCATCTTCCGTCAGATTCGCAATCTGCTCGAAAGCGCCCGTCCGGCCGACGTGGTGACGGTGGCCGAGGCGCTCGATGCGGCGGGCGATGCAGAGCGTACCGGTGGCCTGGCTTATCTCGGTGAGCTGGCCGCCAACACGCCCTCGGCGGCAAATATCAAGCGCTACGCCGAAATTGTTCGCGAGCGCTCGGTGCTGCGTCAACTGGTGGCGACTGCCGACGAAATTGCCGGCGATGCACTGAACCCGCTGGGGCGTGACGCCGAAACCCTGCTTGACGAAGCTGAACGCAAGATTTTTGCGATTGCCGAAGCCGGTGCCGGCCATAACGAAGGCTTCGTGCACATCAACCCCCTGCTCACGCAAGTGGTCGAGAAAATCCAGGAATTGCACGACCGCGACAACCCTTCGGACATTACCGGGGTACCCAGCGGCTTCATCGACCTGGATCAGAAAACCTCAGGCATGCAGCCGGGCGATCTGATCATCGTGGCCGGTCGTCCGTCGATGGGTAAAACGGCATTTGCGATCAATATCGCCGAATACGTTGCGGTAGAAACCGGCTTGCCGGTTGGCATCTTCTCGATGGAAATGGGCGGCGCCCAGCTCGCACAGCGGATGCTGGCCTCGATCGGGCGGCTTAATTCGCAGAATCTTCGTACCGGCCGGATGAATGACGATGAATGGTCGCGGCTTTCTTTCGCGCTCGGCAAGTTGCACGAAGCGCCGATCTACATCGATGAAACCGGCGGCCTCAGCCCGGCCAACCTGCGTGCCCGTGCCCGTCGTCTGGCCCGCCAATACGGCGGCAAGCTCGGCCTGCTGGTGATCGACTACATCCAGCTGATGTCGGGTAACCGCCAGGGGGAAAACCGGGCTACCGAAGTGTCCGAAATTTCGCGGGCAATCAAATCGCTGGCCAAGGAACTGCACGTGCCGATCATTGCGCTGTCGCAGCTGTCGCGTAAGGTCGAAGAGCGGACCGACAAGCGGCCGATGATGTCTGACTTGCGCGAATCGGGCGCCATCGAACAGGATGCCGACGTGATCCTGATGATGTACCGCGACGAGTACTACAACCGCGACAATCCCGACAACAAGGGCATGGCCGAGGTGATCATCGGCAAGCAGCGTAATGGTCCGACCGGTACCGTTCGCCTTGCCTTCATCGGCGAATTCACCCGCTTCGAGAATCTGGCCAGCGGTGGTTTTGTCGATTCCGAAAACTGAGTTTTGCCATCTCAAAAATGCAAAAGGGGCGCCAGTCGGTGCCCCTTTTGCATTTGTCCCGTGATTACAGTTCGACCTGACGGGCGCTGATGGTATAACTCAGGTCATCATCGGCATCGCTTTGCGGCAGTGCCAGGAAAGGCAGCGCGCTTTGCTGGCCGGGCAGGGTCAGGTCGACACCGACATTGAACGCAACCCAGTTCATTTCCCAGACGCCGAACAACACCCGGCGCAGGGCCATCAGTTTGCTGTCACGTTCCGACAGGCCCTCCATCGCGACCGCGCGGCGGACATCGCTGGGGTCAACCGGAATCCAGCCGTAGCCGGGAATGTAGAACTCGGCGCGGGCATGGTGGCCGCGGGTGGCGTCGGGGCTTGCCAGTCCGAGGCTGCGGAACAGGCGCGAGGGGCCGACGCGGATGCCATAGACGCAGCGGGCAGGAATGCCGATAGCCCGGCAAATGGCGACAAAGAGGCCGTTGATGTCGGCTGAGCGACCGCCGTACTGGCCGGAGATCAGTTGCTTGCGGACATCGCCACTACCGCAGCCGGGTAGCGAGGGGTCGTAGATCGCATTGTCGATGACCCAGTCGTAGACCGCCTTGGCTTGCGCTACCGGATCCTTGATCCGGCCGACGATACGCTCGCCCAGCTGGTGCGCCAGGCCGTCGTTGGGGATCAGTCGTGAAGCCTGCAGATTGCGCCGGAGAATATCCTCGCGATCAGGGGGCATGGTTCGCTTGGTGATATCGAAATGCCGGTCGGCCGTGGTGACCTGGGTAGTGAAACGCAGCCGGCCTTCGCCGTTTTCCTTCCATTCGCAGTGGAAAACCTCGAGGTCGCCATCGGGCAGGCGGCGCATCGCAGCTTGCTCCGGATTGCCGCCCCAGCTGTGGCCGAGCGTGCGCTGGTAGAGCGTATCCTGATTGAGCGGCAGCGGCAGCCAGAAGCGGGTGGCGCGGCCGGCCTTGGTTTTGACTGTGGTGGTAATTTCCCAGGTCCGCCATTCGGTCGGCGGCTCCGGGGCCTTGACCGGTGGCAACCGGGTGGCGGAAGTCCCTTGCGGTGGACGTTCGATCACCGGGTCTTCCGCAGTATGTACTCGCGGTCCCGCCGGTGGCGGTGCCGGCTGGCGCAGATTTCGGGCGTTGGGAGCCGGGCGGCCATTGGGCTTGCGCACCGGCGGCTTGGCCGCCGGTTTGGCCACTGGTTTGCTGGCCGGTTTGGCCGCCGGTTTCGGTGCGGCCAGGGTTTCTTTGACAAAGAGCGACAGGGCGGCGGCAGAAGCCAGGAAATGACGACGTTTCAAAACTATCCTCCGGCAGTGACAGCCCGTTGGCTGAAACGAAAAGGCCGTGTCAGCGACACGGCCTCTTTGCTTATTTCTATCGATTATAGCACTTCGGCCGCATGGTCGGCCAAGCGGGAACGCTCGCCGCGCTGCAGGGTGATGTGCCCGGAATGGGGCCAGCCCTTGAAGCGGTCTACGACATAGGTGAGACCAGAACTGCCTTCAGTCAGATAGGGGGTGTCGATTTGTGCGATGTTACCCAGGCAGACCACCTTGGTTCCGGGGCCGGCACGGGTGACCAGGGTTTTCATCTGCTTTGGCGTCAGGTTTTGCGCTTCGTCGATGATCAGAAACTTCTTCAGGAAGGTACGGCCGCGCATGAAGTTGAGCGACTTGACCTTGATCCGCGAGCGCAGCAGTTCGTTGGTCGCAGCCTTGCCCCAGTCGCCACCGTAAGGCGTGGTTCCGGCTTCCTCGCTATGGGTCAGTACTTCAAGGTTATCTTCCAGTGCCCCCATCCACGGTGCCATCTTTTCTTCCTCGCTGCCGGGCAGGAAACCGATATCCTCGCCGACCGGCACGGTGACGCGAGTCATGATGATTTCCGAGAACAGCTTCTTTTCCATTACCTGGGTCAGCGCTGCCGCCAGCGTCAGCAGGGTCTTGCCGGTGCCGGCCTGGCCGAGGAGGGTGACGAAATCAATCTCGGGGTTGAGCAGCAGGTTGAGTGCGAAATTCTGCTCGCGGTTGCGTGCGGTAATCCCCCATACCGCATTTTTGGGGTGCGTATAGTCGATCAGGGTTTCCAGTACGGCCGTCTTGCCGGCGATTTCCTTGACGATCGCGGCGAAGCCCTCACTTTCCAGCCAGACGAACTGGTTGACCAGAAACTGCTGGCAGAGCGGGCCGGTGACGCGGTAGTAGGTCTTGGCATCCTTCTTCCACGACTCCATGTCCTTGCCGTGCTTTTCCCAGAAATTGTCCGGTAGTGCCAGCGTGCCGGCGTAAAGCAGGTCGGTGTCTTCCAGTACCTTGTCGTTGAAGTAATCCTCGGCCAGCAGGTTGAGCGCCCGCGCCTTGATCCGCATGTTGATGTCCTTGGACACCAGGATCGCCTGGCGACCGGGAAACTTGCGTTGCAGGTGGATCACCACCGAGAGAATCTGGTTATCGACCTTCGAGGTCGGCAGGCCTTGCGGCAGGTCGGCGCTGATTGCTTCGGTCTGCAGATAGAGGCGGCCGCTGGCGAGCTTGGCCGACGGGCCGTAGAGGTCGATGCCGCGGGTGATGTCGTCGCCGTCGGCAGCCAGCATTTCGTCGAGCATGCGCGAGGCCTGGCGGGCATTGCGGGCAATTTCCGACATCCCCTTCTTGTGGCTGTCGAGCTCTTCCAGGGTCATGATCGGCAGGAAGACGTCGTGCTCCTCGAAGCGATACAGGCAGCTCGGGTCGTGCATCAGCACGTTGGTGTCGAGCACGAAAATCTTGGTCTGGGCAACGGCAGCCTTCTTGCCGGAGGACTTTCTTGCAGCGGGCTTGGGCGACATGATCGTGGGCCTTGTCAGAGGGTTTTGACGAAATCGAGCACTTCCTGGGCGTGTCCCGGCACCTTGACGCCGCGCCACTCACGGCGCAGAACGCCGTTGCGGTCGATGACGAAGGTGCTGCGTTCGACGCCCCGCACCTGTTTGCCGTACATGTTTTTCAGCTTCATGACAGCGAACAGGGTGCATACCGCTTCATCGGCATCGGAGCCGAGTTCGAAGGGCAGCGCCTGCTTGGTCTTGAAGTTTTCGTGCGACTTGAGACTATCGCGCGAGACGCCGAGCACGACCGCGCCGGCAGTGGTGAATTCGCCGTGCAGGTCGCGGAACTGCTGCGCCTCGGTGGTACAGCCGGGGGTGCTGTCCTTGGGGTAGAAATAAATGACTACTACCTGGCCGGCCTGGGTCGCCAGGTTGAAGGTCTGGCCCGAGGTGGCCGGCAGGGAAAAGTCGGGAACGGCGGTATCGAGCATGACGAGCCTTTCTTCTGATGGGGCGATTCGATTGTCGGCAATCGGCCGGACAGGGTCAAGCGCCCGCACGGGCGGCGTTTCCCGGCTCAGGGCAAGGATCGGCGGCGTCTTTGCCGGCGGGATGGGTATGCGGCTGTTTTTAAACGGCTTGCACTGCCGCCGGCGGTTGGTGGCATCAACTTCACGGTCGACTGTGAAAAAGACTGTTTTTCCCGGTGGACCGTGGATCGCAGCTTGCAGCTGGGAGCAATCAATGCGGGTTGTGTCAGTCGGCGAGCGGTTTGACCACACGCTTGCAGCTGCGGTCGTCCGGGTGTGGCAGCAGGCTGAAGCCCAGCCCTTCGACCAGCTTGAGCATTTTCGGGTTGTCGGCAAGAACATCGCCGACCATCGCCCGGTAGCCGCGCTGGCGGGCGCAGTCGATGAGCAGGGTCATCAGCCGGCGGCCCAGGCCGCAGCGCTGCCAGGCATCGGCGATGGCCAAGGCGAAGTCTACCGATTCGCCATCCGGCGTCTGTGCGTAGCGCACGCTGCCAATTTGCAGTTCACGGCCATTGGCATCGACTTCGGTAGCGATGAAGGCCATCTCCCGGTCGTAGTCGATCTGGGTGAAGCGGACCAGCAGGCTGGGCGGTAGTTCGCGGATATTGTCCATGAAGCGGAAGAAGCGTGATTCATCGCTCATGGCGCGGGTGAATTCCTGCTCCAGATTGGCGTCTTCCGGGCGTACCGGACGGACCTTGATCGTTTTGCCATCGATCAGCCAGTGTTGCATCAGGTGGGCAGGGTAGGGATGAATGGCCAGGTGCCGGTAAGGCTCGCCGGAGGGCGCCAGGGCGTGGTCGATAACGATCCGGGTGTTGGCCGCGAGCGCCCCGTCGGCGTCAAGCAGTAGTGGCTCGATGGCTAGTTCGGCAATCCATGGCAATTCGCAAAGCAGTTCGGAAATGCCGGCCAGGACTTTTTCCAGGGCGCCGTGGTTGAGGTCGGGCAGGGCCTGCAGTGGCGACGCTTGGATCAGATCGCGGGCGAGGAAGGCATTGAGCGGTGGCAGTGCCAGCGCTGGTTCGCCACCGACCGAGTGCTGGTTGTCGGCGAGGGCGATCACCGGGCCGAAAACCGGGTCGCGGCGGGCGCCGAGACGGATGGCGCGGGCTTGCGGCCGTTCAACCCGGGCGGCGAGTGAGACGCCGGCGAGGCGCGCCTCCGGGTGGCGTTTGCCGACTGCCCCGACGATGTCCTGCCAGGCGTGGGCGACTGCCTCGCAGCTGTCGAGGTTGAGACGGAGACCGCCAGCTGTTTCGGCATCGGCAATGTCCGGCGAATTGATCTGCATGCTGACTGGCAGGCCGATTTGCTCGGCGATGAACATCGCTTCGCTGGCACTGTGGGCGACCAGGGTTTGTACCGCAGGGATGCCGAAGGTGCGCAGCAGGGTTTGCGCTTCCATCGGCGACAACTGCTTGCGGCGTTCGGCGAGCAGGGCTTCGACCAGGTGGCGGGCGCTGGCCGGGCGCGAGACACCGCGTGCCTGGCCGGGGCCGGGGGTTTGCAGCAGCAGTTTCTGGTTGCGGTGATATTTGGCGATGTTGTGAAACAGTTCGATTGCCATGTCCGGCGTCGAAAAAACCGGAATGCCCGCTGCCGCCAGTTGCTGGCGTGCGGCAGCGACCTGGCCACCGCCCATCCAGCAGGCGCTGAGGGCGGTGCGCGTCTGACGTTTGGCGGCAATCAGCGCTTCGGCAATCGCTTGCGGGTCGCTGGCGGCATGTGGCGCCAGCATCACCAGAACGCAATGCACGTGTGGGTCGTTGGCGACGGCGAGGGTGGCGTTGCGGTAGCGTTCGGGGTTGGCATCGCCACCCAGGTCGATACAGGTCCCGCGTTGCCAGCCGCGCGGCAGCAGGTGGTCGAGTTGAGTACCGGTGTCGCTGGTCAGGGTTGCCAGCGGAATGCCAAGATCGCCGGCGCGGTCGGCGGCCATCGCGCCAGGGCCGCCGCCGTTGCTGATGATCGCCAGCTGCTTGCCGCGGGGACGGAAGCCCGAAGCCAGCGCCTTGGCCGCGTGGAATAGCTGGTCGATGTTCCGGACCCGCACCACGCCGGCACGGCGGACGGCGGCGTCGAAGACCGGGTCGGAGAAGTCGTGGCGGGCATGATCTACGGTCCACGCGTGGGGGGGCGAAAAATCATGGCGGCCGGATTTGAGCAGGATTACCGGCTTGATCCGCGCCGCTGCGCGCAGCGCGCTCATGAAGCTGCGCGCATTGCGGATGCGTTCGACATAGAGCAGGATGTGGCGGGTGCGTTCGTCGTGTACCAGATAATCAAGGACTTCACCGAAGTCGAGGTCGAGCGTGCCGCCGAGCGAAATGATCGAAGAGAAGCCGATTCCGTCGCCGGCGGCCCAGTCCATCACCGCCGAACACATCGCGCCTGATTGAGAAACCAGTGCCAGGTCGCCGGGCTGCGCACCAATCCGGGTGTAGGCTGCATTGAGCTTTTGTTCCGGACGCAGGATGCCGAGGCAGTTCGGGCCAAGTATGCGGACGCTGTTGGCGCGGGCGATTTCACGCACCCGGCGTTCAAGCAGCGCACCGCTGGCCCCGCTCTCGGCAAAACCGGTGGCGACGATCAAGGCGTGACCAATGCCGGCGCGAGCGCATTGTTCGATCAGCGCCGGGACGGTTCGGGCCGGGGTGGCGATAATCGCCAGGTCCACCCGGGCGCCGATTGTTTCCAGGCTGGGGACTGCGGTTTGGCTGAAAACACTGCTGTGCTTTGGATTGACAGCGTATAGCCGGCCGCGAAAGCCACCATTGAGAATATTGGCAAAAATCGCTCCGCCGACCGAGTGTTCGCGCTCGGAAGCTCCGACGACGGCAATCGATTGCGGCGAAAACAGCGAGCTTAGATAGTGGCGGGTAGACATCGCGGACTCTGACAAAAAGTGGAAGCGGATTATATGTTACGTTTTTGCCTGTTGTATTTGATTTGGTGTATCACTTTTGGCGGCGAGGGGGCCTGGTTGCGCACCGGTGGGGCAGGCAAGTCATGGCATAATTTCCCGCGATCAAGTCAGGGGCGTGCCGCAGGTGGGGAGATTGCCTGTGGTAGCAAGCAAACAGCGATGGGTGAAGAGGGGTGTGGCCAGCATGTTGAAGTTGTCCTTTGGCGGTAAGGCGCCGGCGGCGCATCACCGTCTCGGCAGAACCTTCCTGTTTTCCGGTTTGTCGCGCCGACAACTGAAAATCGTTGATGCGCTGCTGCATGACCGTCACTATCTGGCAGGCGAAGTGGTTTTCGACCTGGGCGAGGAAGGGCAGGCTCTTTACATTCTGCTTTCCGGCCGGATGGCCGTGCTCCACCCGGCGCAGGGCGACCGTCCGGTGGCTGAGTTGGGGGCAGGCGATTTTTTCGGAGAAATGGCCTTGCTCGATGAAATGCCGCGTTCGGCCCAGGTGCGGGCGCTTGCGGATTGTCATGTGGCGGTCCTGTTTCGCGGCGATTTCGAAAAGTTGATGGAGTCGCATGCCGAACTGGCGTCGCGGATTGCCATGCAGTTGGCACGCTATCTCGGCAATCGTCTGCGCCAGATGCTGGCGCAACGTCCGGCAGCCCAGGTATGAGCGGGATGAGCGCATCCTCGCTGCCTTATCGTCCCGGTCCGCTGGCTTGGGGTGGAATCATTGCGGCGACCTGCCTGGTCCTGTTCCTGTTCGAAAAAATCCTGTGGCTGGTGGTTCCGTTCGTGATGGCCTTGCTGATTCACTATGCGCTGTCGCCATTAAAATACCGCTTGCTACTGATTGGCGTGCCACACAAGACCGCTGCGGCTGCGGTGGCGCTGGGGGCGTTCCTGCTGCTGGGCGGGTTGCTCTTCTTTTCTTTGCCTCGCTTGAGCGCCGAGGTCGGGTCGTGGCCGGAGTTGACCGCGCGGTATCTCGATGGTGGCATCCGTCTGCTGACTGATTCGGTCCGGCAGCTTGAGCGACGTTCTTCCTTGCTGGCACACGCCCATGTCAGCCGCGAGCTGGCTTTACAGATTGCCGACCTGACCAACAGTTTTGCCCGCAAGTATCTGCCTGGCGTTGCGGTGACCCTGGCCGGTTGGGCGCCTTCGTTGCTGCTTGGCCCCTTCATCGCATTCTTCATGCTGCGGGATGGCTGGCGTTTCAAAAAGTTTCTCGGGCGCTCGGTTGCCAATGCCTACTTCGAGCGTACGCTCTATCTGCTCGATCAGGTGGACCGGACGGCACGTATCTATTTTGTCGGTTTGCTGCAGTTGACCGTGCTTGATACCTTATGTCTGGCCTTGGGTTTGTGGCTGCTGGGCATGTCCAGTCCGCTCTTGCTTGGCTTGCTCACGGCGGTGCTGGCCTGGGTGCCGTTCATCGGCTCGGTGATTGGCTGCATTGTGGTGGTGCTGGTTGCGGCTACCGATTTCCCCGGTAATCCGGGCATGGCTTATGGTGCGGTACTGCTTTTTCTGGTGGTGCGTCTGCTGGATGATTTCGTTTTCATGCCGATGACTATTGGCAAGAGCCTGAAGATGCATCCCTTGCTGACCGTGCTGATGATTTTTGTCGGCGGAGCGGTGGCCGGTGTTCCCGGCTTGATGTTGGTTCTGCCGGTGCTTGGCGTTGCGATGGTGCTGGGGGAAAGTATTGGCATGATTGTTACCGATGCCCGTTTGCGAGCGCGTCACGAGCATGCTCGCGATTTGCGCGAACGGGCTGCCCGTCAGGGGCTGCTCTAGCCGGTAACCGAGATTTCACGAGGTTCGGGTAACCGGGAGTACTTCACTGAAGAAATGCAGCGCGGGGAGGCGGAATCCGGCCGCATGGCAGTGGCCTCCGCCTCCATAACGCTTGGCGATAAGGGCAACGTCGCAGTCGCCGACTGAGCGCAGAGATGCTCGTACCATTCCGTCCCCGGCGAATTGCCAGATCAGGGCAGGCAGTTGGTGGCGGCTGGCCAGCAGGTGCCCGAGTTCCGAAGCGAACATCCCGTCGCAATTGATTGCCACGCCGGGGATTGGGTGCCAGTGCTCGCCGCCATCGCTAAGCACTGGCTGGCCATGCCGCAAGGCCTGTAGCGGGTCGGCCGGTTCGCCGCGCAGGCGAGCCGGGGTAAGTAGGGAACTATTGGCAAGGCGCTCGGTTTCGCACCGGAAAAAACTGTCGATCGCCTGGCCGCGAAGCAGTAGGTCGCTATAGCCCGGTGCGTCCGGGGTGCCGGCTGCGCAGATCCAGTCGTGCCAGAGAGGGAAGTCAAAAGCGAGAAGGCGCAGGCTGCGTTGAATGGCACGACTTTCGGGGAGAGCAAAGCGCCACAGGTCAACGTCCTCGATGTGTTGCAGCAGCAGCGGTATTGGCTGCTCTGGATGGAAGTACTCCCAGGCTAGGCGGGCGCCGGATTTTTGCTCGGCGAAGCGGACTCTCAGCCGCGCAGTCGGCGAACGATACTCCGTGTCGCCGTTGGCCAGGGGATGCAGGCGGTCAGCCCAGTCGGCACGGGCCGATGCATGATGATCAAGTTGGACCACCTGGCGTGCCTGGCTTGACATCTGTTGCAGGCGGTCAGGGGGGAAGGAAAAATCGAGGATGTAAACTTCGCGTCCGACGCAGCGGCTGGCATCCCAGTTCTCGCCGTGGTGCAGTGGGAGAAAATCGGCAGCACCCCGGTAGTGGAGCCAGGCCGACCAGGCTGCAGCAAATCCATCAAGGCAGTCGGCGTGGTAAATGATCAGTGGCCGGTCCAGCATGGTGTTCAGTAGTGCGGTGGAATTTCGTCGCGCAGACTGCGGTGTTCCTGGTTGGGTTGGTGGCGCACTTGTTCTTGCAGAGCCCGGAATTCGCCAATCAGGAACTCTATTTGTTGTTGCTGCCGGAAAATTACCCGATTGTGCTCGTCGACCGTGTCTTCGAGGTAGCTGAGTTTGATTTCCAGTTCGGTAATGCGGTCATCCATGGGCTAGGTCCGTTTCGCAGTGTCGGTGGTTTTGTCGTTCTCGGGTTTTGCTGCCGGAGGATTGCGGTAGCGGTCGTACAGCAGTGGCAAGGTGGCGCCGATCAGGGTTAGCGCGCACAAGGCAAAAATGATCAGGCCTTCGGTCATGGCTAGGGTTTCCAGATAATGGCCAGCATCTTAACCTGCCGATGCGGGGCTGAAGGAAATCAGCAGCAAGGATAAAAAAGCCAGGAAAAAATCTTGACGTATTTTTTGATTGGTCTATAATGCGGACTTCTTTAGGCGGTTAGCTCAGTTGGTTAGAGCGCCACGTTGACATCGTGGAGGTCGTTGGTTCGATTCCAATACCGCCTACCAAAATTCATGATGGGGCTGATGTGACTACTTTCCGAACTAGCAATGCAGTTCAGAAATCGTAAATTGCGAGTCAGCGTTCATTGTTAACGAAAAAGTGCGGCTCAGCCCGCACTTTTTTTTTGCCCAGAGGCCAGTCATGCCCGATATTCGACTTCCTGATGGTTCCATTCGCTCTTATGAGCAAGCTCTGACCGTTGCCGAGGTGGCAGCAAGCATTGGTGCCGGCCTGGCGCGGGTGGCGCTGGCTGGCAAGGTGGATGGGGTGTTGGTCGATACTTCCTACCTGATTGATCGCAATGTCGATCTGGCGATCGTTACCGACCGCGATGCCGAGGGTCTGGAGGTCATTCGCCACTCGACTGCGCACCTGCTGGCTTATGCGGTCAAGGAGCTGTTTCCCGAGGCGCAGGTAACGATCGGTCCGGTGGTTGAGAACGGTTTCTACTATGATTTTGCCTACAAGCGCCCGTTTACGCCCGAAGACTTGGCGGCGATCGAAAAGCGCATGGCGGAGTTGGTCAAGAGGGATATTCCGGTCACGCGTGAAGTCTGGGATCGAGATGAGGCGGTCGAGTTCTTCCTCGGGCAGGGTGAGAAATACAAGGCGGAACTGATCGGGGCGATCCCGGCGGGCGAGCAGGTTTCCTTGTATCGCGAGGGTGATTTCATCGATCTTTGTCGCGGTCCGCACGTGCCGACCACGGCCAAGCTCAAGGTTTTCAAGTTGATGAAGGTGGCTGGTGCTTACTGGCGCGGCGATCATCGCAACGAGCAGTTGCAGCGTATTTACGGCACGGCCTGGGCCAAGAAGGAAGATCTCGATGCCTACCTGCATATGCTGGAAGAGGCTGAGAAGCGCGACCATCGTCGCCTGGGCAAGCAGTTCGACCTGTTCCACATGCAGGACGAGGCGCCGGGCCTGGTTTTCTGGCACCCCAAGGGGTGGGCGGTGTGGCAGGAGATCGAGCAGTACATGCGCAAGGTATATCGGGATAACGGTTATCAGGAAGTCCGTTGCCCCCAGATTCTCGACAAGTCCCTGTGGGAAAAGTCCGGTCACTGGGATCACTACAAGGACAATATGTTCACGACTTCGTCGGAGAATCGCGATTACGCGGTCAAGCCGATGAACTGTCCGGGGCATGTGCAGGTGTTTAATTCCGATCTGCGTTCCTATCGTGAACTGCCGCTACGTTATGGCGAGTTCGGTTCCTGTCATCGTAATGAACCGACTGGTGCCTTGCACGGCCTGATGCGTGTGCGTGGTTTTGTCCAGGATGACGGTCATATTTTCTGCACCGAAGAGCAAATCGAGTCCGAAGTGACGGCCTTTAACGCTCTGGTCAAGAAGGTTTATGCCGACTTTGGTTTCAATGATGTCGCGGTCAAGCTGGCGTTGCGTCCGGAAGGGCGTGTTGGCAGTGACGAAATCTGGGACAAGGCCGAGGATGCGTTGCGCCAGGGTTTGCGTGCTTCTGGTCTGGAGTGGACCGAATTGCCGGGCGAGGGGGCGTTCTATGGCCCGAAGATCGAGTTCCACATCAAGGATGCGATCGGCCGTTCCTGGCAGTGCGGCACGATGCAGGTTGATTTCTCGATGCCGGGGCGTCTTGGTGCCGAGTATGTGGCTGGCAACGACGAGCGGAAAACGCCGGTGATGCTGCACCGTGCGATCCTTGGTTCGCTGGAGCGCTTCATCGGCATCCTGATCGAAAACTTTGCCGGTTCTCTGCCTCTGTGGCTGGCACCGGTGCAGGCGGTGGTGCTGAATATTTCCGAGAAGCAGGCCGATTACGCTGCCGAAGTTGCGCAAAAGCTGCATGTGGCCGGCTTCCGTGCCGAGGCTGATTTGCGTAACGAGAAGATTACCTATAAAATTCGGGAACATAGCTTGAACCGGTTGCCTTACCAACTCGTCGTCGGTGACAAAGAGAAGGAAGCCGGGTTGGTAGCCGTGCGTACTCGCGGTGGTCAGGATCTTGGCCAGTTGTCGGTCGAGGCTCTGATCGAGCGACTCCGAGGGGAAGTCGCTGCGCGCAGTGGCACGGCTTAATTATTGATATTTTGGGGGTTTTACCATCGCTCAGAACAAGACGCATCGCCTCAACGAGGAAATTACGGGTCACGAGATCCGTCTCCAGGGTTTGGAAGGCGAGCAGTTAGGCATCGTTACGGTTCGTGTCGCTCAGCAGATGGCCGAAGAGGCCGGAGTGGACCTGGTTGAAATCGCACCGCTGGCCAAGCCGCCGGTTTGCCGGATCATGGATTACGGCAAGTTCAAGTATCAGGAAGCCAAGCGGGCGCACGAAGCCAAGCTCAAGCAAAAGCAGGTGCAGGTCAAGGAAGTCAAGCTGCGTCCGGGTACCGACGAGAATGACTACCAGATCAAGTTGCGCAACATGACGCGCTTCTTGGAAGAGGGCGACAAGGTCAAGGTGACTTTGCGTTTCCGTGGCCGAGAAATGGCTCACCAAGAATTCGGCATGCGCCAGCTGGAGCGAATCAAGACTGATCTGGAGGCCTTGGGTCAGGTTGAGCAGATGCCCAAGATGGAAGGCCGGCAGATGGTGATGGTCATTGCCCCGGCCAAAAAGAAGTAAGTTTTTTTGAGGGCCCGGTTTTCGGGTCCGCCTTTGCAGTACCGGTTGCCTGACAACAGGCAATCAATACAAGTGCTTACGGGTTGTCGAAGTGTTTCCGTCGGAAGCCACCTGCAAGCATGTCATTAAGGAGCATCCAAATGCCCAAGATGAAGACCAAGAGCAGCGCCAAGAAGCGTTTCTCGGTTCGCGCCGGTGGTTCCATCAAGCGCGGCCAGGCTTTCAAGCGCCACATCCTGACCAAGAAGACGACCAAGAACAAGCGCCACCTGCGCGGTTCGACCGCCGTTAACGAGCGTGACGCAGCTTCCGTCCGCGCCATGATGCCCTACGCATAAGGAGATAACAGATGCCTAGAGTTAAACGTGGTGTAACGGCTCGCGCCCGTCACAAGAAGGTTCTGGTTCAGGCCAAGGGTTACCGCGGTCGCCGGAAGAACGTATACCGTATCGCCAAGCAGGCGGTGATGAAGGCCGGTCAGTACCAGTACCGTGACCGTCGTCAGCGCAAGCGCCAGTTCCGCGCTCTGTGGATCGCCCGTATCAATGCCGCTGCTCGTCAGCTGGGCATGAAGTACAGCACCTTCATGAATGGTCTGAAGAAGGCCAACATCGAAGTCGACCGCAAGGTTCTGGCCGATCTGGCTGTCTTCGATCAGCCGGCGTTTGCCGCTCTGGCCGCCCAGGCCAAGGCAAAGCTCGGCGCCTGAGCTTAAGCTCTTGACGAAAAAGGAGGCGCAAGCCTCCTTTTTTGTTGGTGCCTGTGGCCTTCCTGGTGGAAGGTTTGCCGGTTACCGTGGTTTTTTGCGGGATGCTGCGTTGTCTCTGCCGGCGTTCCCTTTCCTGTTTGGCCCTATTGTTGGTAGAAGTCCATGGACAATCTCGATCAGATCGTTAGCGAGGCGCAGGCCGCCTTTGCTGCCATTTCCGACCCGGACGCGCTGGAGCAGGCCAAAGCCCGCTTTCTCGGCAAGAGCGGCCAGATT
Source organism: Dechloromonas sp. ZY10 (assembly GCF_041378895.1). Taxonomy (NCBI): domain Bacteria; kingdom Pseudomonadati; phylum Pseudomonadota; class Betaproteobacteria; order Rhodocyclales; family Azonexaceae; genus Dechloromonas; species Dechloromonas aquae. The sequence continues at coordinate 2,074,123 of NZ_CP144212.1, read as the reverse complement.
ACCGAACTCCTGAAGGGCCTGGGCAAGCTGCCGCCCGAGGAAAAGAAAACGGCGGGTGCCGCTATCAACGTCGCCAAGACGGCGGTTGAGAATGCGTTGAATGCGCGCCGCGAGGCGATCCGCAAGGCGGCGCTGGAAGCGCGCCTGGCCGAAGAGGCGCTGGATGTTACGCTGCCCGGTCGCGCTGAAGCGCGTGGTGGCCTGCATCCGGTGACGCGCACGCTGGAGCGCATCGAATCCCTGTTTGCGTCGATTGGCTTCGAGGTCGCCGATGGCCCGGAAATCGAAGAAGATTTTCACAATTTCACCGCCTTGAACACGCCCGAGGATCATCCGGCACGTTCGATGCACGATACTTTTTATTTGCAGAACCCAGACGGCACGCTGGCCGACAAGGTGCTGCTGCGCACCCACACCAGTCCGATCCAGGCGCGTTACATGCAGGCGCATGTGGCCAAATACGGTCAACAGGAAAAAATGCCCGAAATCCGGATCATCGCGCCGGGTCGGGTGTACCGGGTTGACTCCGATGCGACGCACTCGCCGATGTTCCATCAGGTCGAAGGCCTGTGGGTTGGTGAAAACGTTTCCTTTGCCGACCTCAAGGGCGTGATCGCCGATTTCCTGAAGAGCTTCTTCGAGACCGATGATCTGACCGTGCGTTTCCGCCCGTCCTTTTTCCCGTTTACCGAGCCATCCGCCGAAATTGACGTTGCCTTCATGAGTGGTGCATTGAAAGGTCGCTGGCTTGAGATCGCCGGTTGCGGCATGGTGCATCCGAATGTGCTGCGCATCGCCGGGATCGATCCGGAAAAGTACACCGGCTTTGCTTTCGGCTTTGGTCCAGACCGTCTGACCATGCTGCGCTACGGCGTTAATGACCTGCGCCTGTTCTTCGAAGGCGACCTGCGTTTCCTGCGCCAATTCGCCTGATCCCATTTTCGAGACAAGCCCATGAAATTCTCTGAATCCTGGTTGCGTTCCCTCGTCAATCCCGCGTTGTCGAGCGAGGAACTATCCCATCTGCTGACCATGGCCGGCCTCGAAGTCGAGGAACTCGACGCGGTCGCGCCCGCCTTCAATCAAGTTGTCGTTGCTCAGGTGCTGGAAGTCGTCAAGCACCCGGATGCTGACCGTCTCAATGTTTGCCAGGTCGACATCGGCAGCGGTACGCCGCAGCAGATCGTCTGCGGAGCGCCTAACGTTGCCGCTGGGCTGAAGGTGCCTTGCGCATTGCCGGGGGCCGAACTGCCCGGCGATTTCAAGATCAAGATCGCCAAGGTGCGCGGCATCGAGTCCTCCGGCATGCTGTGCTCGGCGAAGGAGCTCGGGATCGCCGAAGATGCTTCTGGCCTGCTGATTCTGGCTGCCGATGCGCCGGTCGGGCAGAACATCCGCGACTATCTGGAACTTGATGATCACGTGTTCGAGATCAAGCTCACCCCGAACCGTGCCGACTGTCTGTCGCTGCAGGGGATTGCCCGCGAAGTCGGGGCGATTACCGGGGCGGCCACGGCTTTGCCGCAGGTGGCCGAGGTGGCGCCGACGATTCCCGATCATCGCGTGGTCATGCTCGATGCACCGACTGCCTGCCCGCTGTACTACGGCCGGGTGATCAAGGGCGTTAACGCCAAGGCAGCGACTCCGGAGTGGATGCAGCGGCGTCTTGAGCGCAGCGGTATTCGCGCCATTTCCGCGCTGGTCGATATTACCAACTACGTCATGCTCGAACTGGGCCAGCCGCTGCACGCTTTCGACAATACCCGCCTGTCGGGTGCGGTGCATGCCCGGATGGCGCGTGAAGGTGAGCAACTGCTGTTGCTCAACGAGCAAACCTTGGCGCTGAGCGGCGATGTACTGATGATTGCCGACGACGATAAGGCGCTGGCCATGGCCGGGGTGATGGGCGGCGAAGAGAGTGGCATCACGCTGGAAACCAGTGAGCTTTTCCTGGAATCCGCCTTTTTCGCACCGAAGGCGATTGCCGGTCGTGCCCGACGCTACGGCTTTGCCTCCGATGCCTCGCACCGTTTCGAGCGGGGCGTCGATTTCGGCGGTACCCGTGCCGCAATCGAGCGCGCCACGCAACTGATTCTCGAAATTTGCGGCGGGGCTGCGGGCCCGGTCGTCGAGGCCAAGGCCGACCTGCCGGCGCGGCCGCCGGTGCGTTTGCGTACCGGGCGTGCCGAGAAGGTGCTAGGCGTGACCCTGGGGGCCGAGCGCATCGCCGCTATCTTCAGTGGCCTGGCCCTGAGCTTTGTCCGTGAGGGCGAAGATTTTCTGGTGACGCCGCCGTCCTGGCGCTTCGACATGGAAATCGAAGAGGACCTGATCGAGGAAATCGCCCGTCTGGTCGGTTACGACAATATTCCGGCGCCGGCGCCGCAGGCCCGGATGGCGATGCTACGCCAGCCCGAGGCGCAGCGTCCGGCCTATCGCATCCGCCAGATGCTGGCCGACCGCGGCTATCAGGAGGTGGTTAACTTCGCCTTCGTCGAGGAGGCCTGGGAGGCGGATTTCGCGGCCAAAACTGCAGAGGCCGACCTGATCCGCCTGGCCAACCCGATTGCCAGCCAGATGGCGGTGATGCGTTCCAATCTGTTCGGCGGCCTGATCGCCAACCTGGTGACCAACCTCAAGCGCAAGCAGACCCGCGTCCGCCTGTTCGAAGTCGGCCGTACTTTCCACCGCGATCCATCGGCCTCGCCGGTGGCGGGTTATCGGCAGCCGTGGAAACTAGCCGGCCTGAGCTTTGGCGGTGCATTGCCGGAAAGCTGGGGTAGTGGCGGTCGCAAGGTCGACTTTTACGACGTCAAGGGTGACTTGGAAGCCTTGCTTGCCCCGGCTGCCTTGCGCTTCGAAAAACTGGCGCATCCGGCGCTGCATCCGGGGCGCGCTGCGCGTGTGCTGCTCGACGGTTGCGAGATCGGCTGTCTCGGCGAACTGCATCCCGAGTGGGTCCAGAAGTACGACCTGCCGAATGCTCCAGTTGTTTTCGAACTTGACTTTGCCGCACTTAAGGCAGCTACCGTGCCGGCTTATGCCGAGGTCTCGAAATTCCCGCCGGTAATTCGTGATCTGGCGGTAATGGTCGATCAATCTTTGCAACTCCAGGACCTGTTGGACGGCCTGAAAACCGCCGCGCCGGCCTTGGTCAAAGATGTTCAGTTGTTCGATGTGTACGTGGGCAAAGGGGTTCCGGAAAACAAGAAAAGTCTTGCTTTCCGTATAGTTATGCAAGATACTCAACGTACTTTGCTAGATTCTGAAGTTGATGCTGCGATGCAGCAACTGGTGTCCTGTCTCGAACAGGCATTCGGTGCTCAACTGCGTGCCTGACGGAAATAAGACGACAATGACGCTTACCAAAGCCGAACTTGCTGATCTGCTGTTCGAGAGAGTTGGCCTCAACAAGCGTGAGGCCAAGGACATGGTCGAGGCTTTTTTCGACGAAATCCGCAATGCATTGGAGGTTGGCGACGGTGTCAAACTCTCCGGCTTCGGAAACTTCCAGTTGCGCGACAAGCCGCAGCGGCCCGGTCGTAATCCCAAAACCGGCGAGGAAATCCCGATCACTGCCCGCCGGGTGGTGACCTTCCACGCCAGCCAGAAACTGAAGTCCGACGTCGAACTTGCCTACAATGGAACAGCGACCAGCTAAGCCGCCTGTCAAGGAAGACCTGCCGCCGATCCCCGCCAAGCGTTATTTCACGATTGGCGAGGTCAGCGAGCTCTGTGGCGTCAAGCCGCACGTACTGCGCTACTGGGAGCAGGAATTCACTCAGCTGAAGCCGGTCAAGCGGCGGGGTAATCGCCGTTACTACCAGCATCATGAAGTCCTGCTTGTGCGGCGTATTCGTGAACTCCTCTACAATCAGGGGTTTACCATCAGCGGTGCGCGCAATCGTCTGGAGGAGGGGGGGGCTGCATTGGACACGGTCCAGGCGGCGCTGCCCTTTGCTGGCGAACAGGAGATTGAGCCGGAGCCGACCGAAAGCCCGTTGGCCAATTTGCGCGAGGAGTTGGGGGCTGTTGTCGAAATGCTCCGTATTTAATTTTCTCTTGAGTTTTTTGAAAAACGGGCTATAATCTCTGTCTCTTGTCGGGGCGTAGCGCAGCCTGGTAGCGCACTTGCATGGGGTGCAAGGGGTCGCGAGTTCGAATCCCGCCGCCCCGACCAAGAAACCTGCCTTAAGGCCAATCTTCGGATTGGCCTTTTTGCTGTCCACAGCGGTCGTTTGCTCGACTGTCTGTTACCAACGGGGGCCGCCGTGAATCTGACGCAAAACGAAATCCGGGTGCTGGGAACGCTGTGTGAAAAGCAGCGCACGGTGCCCGATACCTATCCGCTTTCTCTCAACGCGCTGCTTGCTGGATGCAATCAGAAAACCAGTCGGCAGCCGGTGCTGGAGCTGACAGAGAGCGATGTCGCTGCTGCGCTCGACCGTTTGAAGGAGTTGCGGCTAGTCAACGAGGTCAGCGGCAGCCGGGTGGCCCGCTACGCGCATCAATTTGAGAAAACGGTCGCAGTCTCGGGGCCGGCAGCCGCCTTGCTAACCGTACTGATGCTGCGCGGTCCGCAGACTGCCGGCGAACTGCGACTGAATTGCGAACGCCTGTACAGCTTTGCCGATATTTCCTCGGTTGAGGCTTTTCTTGAGGAACTGACTGCGCGAGAGCCGGCGCTGGTTCGCGAATTGCCTCGGGCGCCGGGGGCACGTGAGAACCGCTGGGGACAACTCTTGGGCGGCGACGATTTTTCTGATTTTTCGTCGTCGACCGTGAAAAACTCGACGGAGGCCGGGGAACTGGCCACTCTGCAAGCGCGCGTCGCAGCTTTGGAGCAAGAGGTGGGCGAATTGCGGTCGGCGTTGCAGGAACTGCTGGCTGCTCGTTGAGATCCCGATTTTGGCGGTGCCCGCCAGACCCTGCAGTGAGCCCGTTTACACCGGCACCGTCTGGTGGCTAAAGACAGCCCAGGCTTATTCGCCCTTTCCCCAGGGTTGCACCGGCACCGTGGAGATCGCATTGGCCGGGGCCCCCTCGATCAGCTTGCGGCTGATCGCCAGGTAGACCAGCACCTGCCGTTTGGCATCAAGGCTGCGGTGGATACTGGTTTCCTTGAACAGCAGGGAAGTGTCTTCGCTGAATACGATCTCGTCTTTGGGCAGTTTGGCCGGCAAGCTGATCGGTCCGACCTGGCGGCAGGCCAGTGAGAATTGCGAAGGATCTTCGGCTAGCCCGACGCTGCCCTTGATGCCGCCGGTCTTGGCTTGGCTGATGTGGCAGGTGACACCAGGCACCTTCGGGTCGTCGAAGGCATAGACGCAGACCCGGTGGTTGGCGCCGATCAGCTTCCAGGCCGTGGTGACGCAGCCGATTTCCTCGCCGGCAGCATGCAGGCTGAGGCCTGCCAGTGCGAGCAGCAACAGTTTCTTCATCGCTTTCAGCTCCGTTTCGGTTTGCGGTTGTAGGCCGGCAGCAAGCTGCAGATCAGCGCTTTTTCGCGCTCCTGCGCGCTTTCGTTGTTGGCGATTTCTTCCCAGGTGATGCGGCGGACCGCCTGTGCCATCTTTAGCTTGCGCTCGTGCTTGCCGCCGCTTGGCGGCAGTGCCGGGAAGTGCGACAGGATGCGTGAGCGCAGGTCGCGGGCGTGGCCGACGTAAAGCGGCTGGTCGCTGGCGCCGAGGTGTTCGCCGTAGAACAGGTACACCCCGCCGCTTTCCGGCAGCTGGTCGAGGATTGCCGGATCGAGTCCGGGCGGCAGGGCCGGATTGGCGTGTTGCAGGTCGAGTGCGGCCGCGATTTCGTCGTGACTACGGTCAACGTGGATTTTTTGCCAAAACTGGTGGACCAATTGCGCGTCGGCCAGTGCCCGGTGGCGTGCAGCGGCACGCAACTGGTGGCGTTCGATCAGGGCATCGAGGCTGTGGCGCTTGTAATCCGGGTAGAGATCGCGCGAGAGTTTGACCGTGCACAGCGCCGTAGCGCGAAAGCTCAGGCCGGTACGGGCAAATTCCTGCTTCAGGAAACCGTAATCGAAGCGGGCGTTGTGGGCAATGAACAACCGCCCCTGCAGGCGTGCAAATGCCTCTGCAGCGATTGCGGCAAATGGCGGAGCATCGGCAACCATTGCATTGCTGATGCCGGTCAGTTGCTGGATGAAGGGTGAGATCGGGATACCCGGATTTACCAATTGCTGCCATTCGCGAACCGTACCATCGGGATCGACTTCGATGATGCCGATTTCTGTGATGCGGTCGCTGGCGGCGGTGGCGCCGGTGGTTTCTAGGTCGACAAAGGCGAGGGCAGACATGGGGGGCGATTGTCGCACGAAGCCACGGGCAGGGGTAAGCGGGCGATGGCCGAGGAATCAGCCGGGTTCACGGTCGACCGTGAATCCGGCTAAAAATCGCGGTTCAGCCTGCAATGAAGCGGCCTTGTGCCCGATCCTTGACGTACGCCGCATGCGGCAGTACCCGACCGTGCATCGCAATATAGACGCCCGGTGGCAGGATTTGCACCGCCGCCAGGGCGACGCCAATATTGAATGCCGCATCCGAACCGGCAATGCTCCAGGGCACCATCGCACCGGTCAGGACCACTGTCTTGCCCGGCACGCGCGGTTCGATCAGGGCGGCAGAGGCCCCCATGGTATCGGTGCCATGGGTGATCAGCACCTGGTGTTCCGGCAAGGCGGCGATAAAGGCAGCGAGTTGCTCGCGTTCGCTCTCGCTAATGTCGAGGCTGTCTTTCTTCAAAACCTCTGAAACCTTGCCCTCAATCCCGGCTCTGGCCAGAATTTCCGGCAGCACCGGTGCGCCGATATAAAGCTGGCCGCTGAGCGGATCGTAACGTTTGTCGATGGTGCCGCCAGTGGCAACGAAATGAATGCGGTCGATGTTCAAGAGTGATGGCCTCGAGGTGGGGGGAGTCAGGCTTGCTGTCGGTGGTGTGAAACGGTTGCCAGTTTAGCCTGTGTCCGGGGGCAATCGGGAACGTGCCGGGTACTTGAAATGCGTCAGCCTGTCCCTATCTTGCCTCCTGTCGGCATGGGTGCCGACCGGTGCGACCCGGCGGGTATCTCCCTCCTCGTTCCCTGCCGGTGTCGCAGCCGCTTCGACAATTCGTTATCGCACAGGAGATCAATGATGTTTATTCGTCCCCTCTACGACCGGATTATCGTCAGGCGTATCGAACCGTCACGGACGACTGCAGGCGGGATCGTGCTTCCCGAGCAAGCCGGCGAAAAGCCTGAACAGGGCGAAGTGCTCGCTGTCGGTCCTGGCCGGCGTCTGGCAGATGGCCAGCGACAGCCCTTGCAGCTTGCCATCGGTGAGCGGGTGCTGTTCGGCAAGTATGCCGGGCAGGCCGTCAAACATGGTGGCGAGGAATACCTCGTCTTGCGCGAGGCCGACGTCCTCGGCGTCTTCACTTCCTGAGCGAGGCAGTCAGCCTCCGATTTCTATTCTGTTCGCTAAGCCAAGGAGCAAAAAAGAATGGCAGCTAAAGAAGTCCAATTTCACGATCAGGCGCGCAGCCGCATTCTGCGCGGGGTCAATGTGCTGGCCGATGCGGTCAAGGTGACGCTCGGACCGAAAGGGCGCAATGTCGTCCTGGAGCGCAGCTATGGCGCGCCCTTGATGACCAAGGATGGAGTTTCAGTAGCCAAGGAAATCGAACTCAAGGACAAGTTCGAGAACATGGGGGCGCAGATGGTCAAGCAAGTCGCAGCCAAGACCGCCGATGTTGCCGGTGATGGCACCACAACTGCGACGGTGCTGGCCCAGTCGATTGTGCGCGAAGGCATGCGCTATGTGGCAGCCGGGATGAATCCGATGGATCTCAAGCGCGGCATCGACCGCGCGGTCTCCACCGTGGTTGATGAATTGCGCAAGCTTTCCAAACCCTGTGCCGGCAATCTGGAAATTGCCCAAGTAGCAAGTATTTCGGCCAATGGCGACGCAGCGATTGGCGAAATCATTGCCGAAGCGATGAACAAGGTCGGTCGCGATGGGGTGATCAGTATCGAGGAGGGCAAGTCTCTGGAGAATGAACTGGAGGTAGTCGAAGGGATGCAGTTTGACCGCGGCTATCTCAGCCCATATTTCATCAATCAGCCGGAGAAACAGGTAGCGCTTCTGGAAGACCCTCTGATTCTTCTCTATGACAAGAAAATTTCCGGCATCCGCGACCTGCTGCCAGTCCTTGAAGAAGTGGCGAAAGCTGGCAAGCCCTTGCTGATTGTTGCCGAAGAGGTCGAGGGCGAAGCCCTGGCGACATTGGTGGTCAATAGCATGCGCGGGGTGCTCAAGGCGGTCGCGGTCAAAGCCCCCGGATTTGGTGACCGGCGCAAGGCAATGCTGGAAGACATTGCGATCCTGACCGGGGCGACAGTGGTTTCGGAAGAAACCGGTGGCAAGCTGGAAAACACCACGGCAGCACAATTGGGGCGTGCCCAGCGGGTGGAAGTCCGTAAGGACAGTACAACCTTGATCGGTGGCAGCGGCGCAGCTGCCGCAATCGACGAACGGGTTGCTGTGCTCCGCCGCCAGATCGACGATTGCACCTCCGACTATGATCGCGAGAAATTGCAGGAGCGCATTGCCAAATTGGCCGGAGGGGTGGCCGTAATCAAGGTCGGCGCCGCTACCGAAGTCGAGATGAAAGAGAAAAAGGATCGGGTTGACGACGCTTTGCATGCGACGCGGGCTGCGGTTGCGGAAGGTATCGTACCGGGCGGCGGCGTGGCTTTGCTGCGCGCCCGAGCCGCGTTGCTCGGCTTGGCGGGCGGCAATCCCGATCAGGAGGCGGGGATTCGGATTGTCTGCCGGGCACTCGAAGAACCGTTGCGGGCGATTGCAGCCAATGCCGGCGATGAGCCCTCGGTGGTGATTGCGGCGGTCGAGGCTGGGAGCGACAGCTTTGGCTACAACGCAGCGACCGGCGAATATGGCGACCTGGTTGCTGGCGGCGTGATTGATCCGACCAAGGTGACACGCACCGCCTTGCAGAACGCAGCCTCGGTCGCCGGCCTGATCCTGACTACCGCCGCCTGTGTCGCCGAGGCGCCGCAGGCGGTAGCAAACAGCGGCCGACTGCAGCCCGATGACGAGGCGTAAGAGGCCCGATGCCGGATACCGGGGCGCTTGCCGCTGCGGTATCCGGGGGACCAGCGTGTCTTCCTGCGTGCCTAAGGATTTCGGGCGGCGGCACGGCGCGATTCGGGATCGTCAGAAGCAATCGCCCATTGCGAATTCGAAGGAGAAAACGATGAAATTGCAGTATTCCCCTTGGCCGGCCCATGCATCTGGCAATCGGATGTTGCCGGGCTGCGATGCGCTGATTCTGCTCGGGGCCAGTTGTCAGGGGCCGGAGATCTATTCTCAGGTTGCCGTCGAGCTTGGCTACGGGCCCTTGCGCATGCCGGTTCCGTGCGACAGCGAAAGTATCCGGGCACAACTCGAAGCCTGTGTCAGTCAACCGCCGGGAGTCGGGGGACGGACCTGGCATTGAGCTGACAGACTGGGGGCCGTCTGGGGGTCAGGCCGTCCCGTTCCACAACCAGAGGGCTGCAATCAGCAACATCACCGCGAAGGCGGTGCGCAAGCGGCGTTCGGGCAGCCGATGGGCGAGGGCAACTCCGGCAGAAACGGTGAGGATGCCCCCGGCGGCCAGCGGCAGCCCGAGTGACCAGTCAACCCGGCCGGCATCGGCATAGGCCAGCAGCGCGACCAGCGAACTGGGGGCGACCAGCGCCAGCGACAGGCCCTGTGCAGTGGTTTGCCGTTGCCCCAGCCACCCCGAGAGCAGCGGGCTGGCAAGCAGGCCGCCGCCGATCCCGAGCAGCCCCATGCTGCAGCCGCCGAGTACGCCAACCAGCGGAATCAGACGGTGATCGAGTGGCTTTTCGGAAACTGGCGGTCGATGGCGGCGGCGCAGCAGGTTGATTGCCAGCAGGCTCAGGAAGATGCAGAAAATTCCGCGTAGCCAGCGTGGGTCCAGCGTATTGGCGAAATGGGCGAGTAGCCAGGTGGTCAGGCTGGCTGAAATCATCATCGGCAAGACGGCCCGCCAGGGCAGGGGGTGGCGCTGCTGGTAGCGATGCCAGCCCAGCAGCAAGTTGGGCACCATCAGCACCAAGGCTGTGCCCTGGGCCTGCGGCTGGCTCATGCCGAAACCCGCCACCAGCATCGGAATGGCGACAATGCCGCTGCCGATGCCGAACAAGCCGCCGAGGAAACCCAGCGCCGCCCCCAGGGGTAAAGCCATCAGCAGCAGCGGCCAGGTGCCAGAAAGGCTCAGTACAAAATCCATCAGTGCTCTCCCGGTTCACTGGGCAAGAGGATAGCTGTTGCGTAAAAAGCTTCAATCGGGTTTGCTACACTACATTAGTGCGAGAAACGCATTAATGGTCGGCAGATGAATGGAGGCTGAGGTGAGCGATTTTTCTGATCTGGCGTTCTTTATCGAACTGGCCCGGCAACCGAGTCTGGTTGCCGCTGCGCAAGGCCTGGGGATCACTCCGCCCAATGTCAGCCGCCGCTTGGCCGCGCTGGAGCGGCGCCTCGGGGTGCGCTTACTGAACCGTACCACGCGGCGGCTGAGTCTGACTCCCGAGGGGCACCGTTATCTGGAGCAGGGCGAACAGATTCAGTGCGACCTTGCCAGCCTCGAACGTTCGCTACTGGCCAGTCGTGACGAAGTAGCCGGCCTGTTGCGGGTCAATGCCACCTTCGGTTTTGGCCGGCGGCACCTGGCACCACTGGTTTCCGAATTTGCCAGGCGCCATCCGCAGCTTGAACTGGTGTTGCAATTAACCGACCGTCCGCTGGATCTGGCCGAGCATGCGCTGGATCTGGGGATCCGCTTTGGTCTGCCACCGGATTCGCGGCTGGTTGCGCGCCGTTTGCTCGGCAATCGGCGCCTGCTGTGCGCCGCTCCTGCTTATCTTGCCGAGCATGGCGAGCCCTTGTCGCCGCAGGCATTGGCCGAGCATCGCTGCATCGTGATTCGCGAAAACAACGTGGTGTTCAATCATTGGTACCTGACTGACGGTGCGGGCCAGACCATGGTCAAAGTGGCCGGTCATCTGAGCAGTAATCATGGTGAAGTCGCGGTCGATTGGGCCGTGGCCGGGCACGGCATCGTGCTGCGTTCGGAATGGGATGTGGCGGGAGCGCTGGCGCGTGGCGACCTCCGTCGTATCCTCAACCCGTGGATGGGGCTGGCGGCGGATGTCTATGCGGTGTATCCGCAACGTCATCATCTGCCGGCACGGGTGCGGGCTTTTGTCGATTTTCTCGCTGAGCGACTGGGCGATTTCTGGGGGAGCGGGGGCCGGCAGGGCTGATCGCCTGCGGGGCGTCTAGAATACTGTCCAGTCGATCAGCGGTACCGGCGTACCGTCGTCGAGCAGGATCAGGCCGGCGGTCGGGCCTCCGGCTTGGCCCGGCTTGCAGCGCGGGGCGGGTATCTGCACGATGTCGCGTACGGCGTCGGCGCCGAGGGCCCGGGCGGCACGGCCACTGCCGAGGATGACGGCAATCCGGCGCTGCAACTCGGTCAGTAGCTGGCTGGCCGAGTCGAACAACTGCAGCAGCGTTGCCAACGTAGTCGTGCTGGCCGTTTGATATTCGGCGAGGGCGGCAGCCTGCTGGTTGTTTTCGGCTTGTGCCAGCAAACGGTCGGCGAGGCCGTGGATCAGTGCATGCGGTTGTTCGAACTGTGCCAGCAGCAAGCCCAGCCTGCGGTCTTCCGGGCGGTAGGCATAAAACCATTTACCAAAGGCGCAATCGTAGGGGCTGCGTGCCTTGGCAAATGGCGTGCCGGTACGCAGTGAGTGTTCGAGTGCGGCCATCCAGTCGAGATGGTCCTGGCGGCGCTGCGGCAGCATCGCCTGCAGGCTGTCGTATTCTGCGTAGGCCGATGGCAAGCCGAGTGCATCCCAGAGCGAGACAAAGGGCAGTGGTTCGTCCTCGAAGACGAAATAGTCCTCGCGCTGCTCGCCGTTGCAGCGGAATTCCGGAGCGATCCGCGCGACGTAGCGGACAGCAGCGAGCGGCAAAGCAAACGTCCGGCTGCCGACCTCGATCAGCAGGACTTCAAGCGGGGCAACGGCTGAACTGCGCATGATGGCGAGGGACGGACGAAATTGGCGACAAGCACCATTCTAAAGGTAAGCCGGGGCTGGTATTTTTACCATTTTCACGGTCGACCGTGTTTTGACCGTTTTTTCCCTGCTGCTTCAGAGCAACTCGATTCCGTTCTGGATCACGCCGATCAATGCCGCTTTGTTTTCATTCGATTCGGAAAAATTGACCAGTAGCGATTCGCGGCTGACGCTACCCGCATTGAACTGGCCGAGCCAGTAATCGTAGCCGCCCGGGTCGGGGGCCCGATGTAGCACGTTGTTGTAGAGCAGGGTCACCAACTGGCCGGCTCCCGGATTACTGCCATACAGGCTGCGGAACTCGTTGCTGCCAATGAAAGCCGATGCCGCCGTGTTCAGGGTGATTCCGGCATCGATCTGGTCTACCCAGTAACTCAGGCCGCTGATATCGGGTTTGCGGTTGAAGGCTGCCTGGTACAGGCGGTAGGCCTGGCCGGCGTTGCCATCAATATCGAGGGCAAGGCGCAGGTCGTTGAAGTGCAGACGCTCAATCCCGGACAGGGTATCGGTATTGCTGCTGTTGGCATTTTCACTGACGCTGAACAGGCCAGCCTGGTAGCGGACGCTGTAGCTGGCTGCCTTGGCGCTGTAGTAAATCTTGTCCAAGCCGCTGCCACCGACGAAATATTCCTTGCTGGCAGTGGCATTGAAATTGTCGTTGGCCGAGGTTCCATTGCGATTGACGCTGCCGTCAGCAGTCATGCTCGGTAACTGACTGTCGTTGGCTGATAACTGGGTCAGCAACTGGCTGTAGACCAGGCCGATGTCGGCCCAGATATTGATCGTTGGATCGCCGCTACTTTTGACGCCGATCAGGTAGTAGTTGTCCCCGTCGTTGACATACAGCGGGCCGCCGGAGCTGCCGGGACCCATCAGGTCGGTCCCGGTCCCGGAATGCGCCTGGTATACGCTGTAATGGCTGTCTTTCTCGTAGCTAACCCGGCCCTGCATCATGCCGCTGCTACCCTCGGGGTAGCCCAGTACCAAGGCCGTGCCGGGCGTGTTGTAGCCGCTGCTCAGGCCAATCCAGCCTACTTCATCGCCGATGGCCTTGACCGTGGTGAGCAGCGCGATGTCGTATTGGGATTCGGCCGAGGTGAGCAGCGAGTTGTCGCCGTCCGCATAGACCTGGGTCGGGTAGGCGTACCAGTTGGATACGCTGAAGCTGCCATAAGGCTGTTTTTCGAACCGATAGGTCTGCGAATTGACATCTGCGCCAGGGTATACCGTGATCTTGCTTGCATTGCCGCCGTGTGCCGGGTGATACACCACATGCGTGGCGGTCAGCACGTCATTGCGGCCGACCACCGTGCCGGTGCCGCCGCTGATGTAGCCGTCCGGGTAGCGTGTTTCGATGTACACCAGTGTCCGGTAGGGGTAGCTGGTAAGGGCAGAAATTTCGGTCAGCATGCGGGGATTCTGGAGTGGCGGCGTCAGGTTGTCATACTAGCCGGATATTGCAGCGGCGTTATTGATTCAGAATTCGATGCCATCGAGGGCACTGACGGTCTGTCGCATGTGGGTCAGCAATTCACGGTTGTAGTCGATGAATTGCAGGTGCAGCGGCGTATCGAGTGCTTGATTGAGCGAAAGCCCGCCTTCCGGCAATTCGACGATCCAGCCTTTGTCCAGCAGCTTGTCGAGTTTTCGGCGCACGGTTTCGCGGGGAATGCCGGAAGCTGCTGAAATCGAATGCGCATTGCTGTGCCGCCATTTTGCCCGCTGTCTTGGCGCGCTTCCGGTATGGCTTCCGGCAATCACGTGCTGACCAAGTTCTCCGAGCACCATGGCCAGCACGATGTCGCCATCAAACAGCCGGTAAATTTCGCGCAGGGCGTGCAGCATCGTCTGGCTGAGCTGGTAAGTGGCAATTTCAACCGCGCAGGGCGGCGTATCTTGAGGCATGGCGCGAGTTCCCGGGTAAAGCGGACAAATGTGCCCAAAATGGGCGGTTTTGGCAAATCTGCCTGTCGCAGCAGCGTAAAGTACGCCACCTGATGATGCGTGCTTCTGCTCTGCCGGCGTCCGGCCCGATGCAGAGGGGGCAGCGGGCCGAAGACATCGGCGGGTAGTGGAAATACGTGGTTTGATGAGTGAACTGAGTCCAAGCATGCAAAGAATTCTGGCGGTCCTGAAGGGGCAGCCGGACCTGAATGTCGAGGCGATTGCCTTGGCTGCCTGCGTCAGCAGGAAGACCCTGGTATTCGGAGGCTATCTCAAGCAATTGCGGCAGCAAGGCCTGATTCATGTCGGAGCCTGGCAGCGCAATCCGCTTGGTGGCTACAGTCCTTTGTATCGCTGGGGGCCAGGCGATGATCTGGTGCGGCCGCGGATGCAGCGGCAGGAGCGGAATTCAGCGGGCGTACGCAGTATCGAGCAGGCGCTGGCCGAGCACGGTCCGATGGGGTACCGGCAGTTGGCGGAAGTTACCGGCCTGTCACGCAATACGCTCAAGAACGGCGGCTATCTTGATGCCCTGCTGGTTCAACGGCGGATTTATATCCTGCGCTGGGAACGCAATCCGCGCGGACCGATGCGAGCTATCTACGCTGTCGGCCAAGGGATTTCAGCGCCCCGGCCACTGCCCCTCAACAACGCTGAAAAATCCCGGCGCTACCGCGAGCGGAAACAGGTGCTGGGGCCGCGTTCCGATGCTTTCAGCACCTTGTTGCGAGGAATTCGTACAGAGCCGGGTGATAAAAAAGGGAAGGTATGACCCTGCATCCGGTGTCCGGGGCAAGGCCACGTTGGCCCGACTGGATAAGGGTGTCTGGCCTGGTCGCAGATCGGTCAAACCCGAGTGGCTAGCGAGCTCAGCCGCTCAGACTCAGCGGCCTGGCATTTGCCTGCGGTAGCGGTCGGCATTGCGCTATGCCGGAAAAATTCCTGCATTCTCCTGCCTGGAGCTGATCAGATGTACGGAGTTGCGAGAAAGTCGGGCTGAGACCTGGCTCTTCCGCCGCTTCGGGCCTATCCTGAAGGTGAGTGCCGGAGCTAACCGGCCGCAGGGAGCAGTGGTGATGTCGTCGATTCATCCTTTGACGCTGGGTTTCCGCGATTCGCGGCGGGAAGAGGCATTTACGCTCGCTTCTCTGGCGCGAATCAGAACTCAAGGGGTAACTGCGATTGCCGTCGGGATGTTTGTGTATCTGCTCGGCGGAATCCTCGACCACTGGTTTGTCGAGCCCGAACTGGAGCAGGTGTTATGGCAGATTCGCCTGATTGCCTTGCTCATTCCAGGCTTGGTCATGGGGCTGGTTTTTTCACGATGGTTTGCCCGGTTTTACAACCTGTTGCTGGCATTGGTCGGGTTGGCCGCCGGTAGCGGGGTGATCGCCATGCTGCTGGTGCTGCCGCGCGATACCGTGGCTTATTACTACCCGTTGTTGGTTCTGGTGACGTTTTATACCTACAACTTCATCGGGACCCGCTTCGTGCATGCCTTTTGCGTCGATCTTGGTCTGCTTCTTTCCTACAACCTGGTCTTTGCTTGGCATTCGGGGTATCCCGGGTATTTGTTGCTGGCCCACAACTTTTTCTTCCTGTCGGCCAACCTGATTGGCGGGACCGCCGGCTATCTGGCCGAGCGCCAGCGCCGACTGCTGTTCTTGCACGAAAGCGAATTGGAAGAGGAGCGGCAGCGGCACCTCAGCCGCTCATTGCATGATCCGCTGACTGGTTTGCCCAATCGCGACCTGCTGTTTGACCGGATCAAACATGCGCTTGCCGAGGCACAGCGAGCCGGCGGGCTGCACTGTGGCTATTTTCTCGATCTGGATGGTTTCAAGGCGGTTAATGATCGACTGGGGCACGAAGCCGGTGACGAGGTTCTGCGCGAGATCGCGCGGCGTTTGCGTACGGCGGTACGTGCCAGCGACACCGTGGCCCGGATCGGCGGCGATGAGTTTTTCGTGCTGGCGCTGGATATTGGCGATCGCGACAGCGCCTGTGCGCTGGCGCGCAAGCTGCTAGATCTGGTTGCAGCCCCGATGCCCGGTTTTCCTGGCGACCTTCCTTTGGGTACCAGTATCGGGCTGTGTCTTTTTCCCTATGATGGAATGAGTGTTTCCGGCCTGATTCATCGTGCCGACGAGGCGATGTACCGGGTCAAGCATTGCGGCAAGGGCAATTTTGCGATTGCCGATGAATTGCGGGCCGCCTTTGCCCAATAGCCGGAAAAAAATGGAACCGGTCATGGTCGACCGTGAAAATCCCGTTTTTCCCCGCTCCGGATGTCCCGGGGTGGTTCAGGCAGAGCGAGTGCAGGCTGCCTCTATCAGTCGTCGAGAAATGCTGACCGGCTCTGGCAGCAGTGGCAGCCGGTCGACGGTGAACCAGTCAGCCGCCTCGATTTCGTCGGGAGCCGGACGGACTTCACCGCTAAGATAGTCGGCAAAGAAGGCGATCATCAGCGAGTTGGGAAAAGGCCAGGGCTGGCTGGCGAAGTAGCGCAAATTGGTGATTTCGATACCTACTTCTTCGCGCACCTCTCGGACTGCGCATTGCTCCAGGGTCTCACCCGGTTCGACAAAACCGGCCAGGGCGCTATACACACCGGGCTTGAAATGCGGGCTGCGAGCCAGCAGCAGGCGCTCTCCATCGCGGACCAGGACCATGATCGCCGGCGACAGGCGAGGGTAGGCCACCAGGCCGCAGGCTGGGCAGCGCATCGCGAATTCGCCTGTAAGAGCCTCGGCCGGTGTGGCGCAACGGCCGCAGAAGCGATGTTGTGCCTGCCAGTCAAGCAGTTGCACGCCTCGTCCGGCGAGGGCGAAGGCTTCCGGCCCGGCATGCGCAAAAAGGGTGCGCAGCGGCAGCGGTTCAAGCTCAAGCTGCTCGGGAAAATCACGCAGTTCAGCAGCGTAGCAGGGACGCCCCAGCCACTCGCCGATTTTCAGCGGCGGTGCTTTTGTAGTCAGAGGCAAGGAGGCTGCCAGTTGTGGAAACGGAGTCAATGGGTCGGCGATGCGCAGCAGCAGCCGTTGTTCGTGGCGAAGAATCCAATAGACACTGGCTTGATCAGGCATGGGGGGCAGGGGCAGGAAGGGAGAATGACAGCTTACGCGAGTTCGCCATCGGAGACGAAGGTGGCAAGGTCGCATACAATTGCTATATTTGTCGATTTGCTCTTGCGCAAACATCCGCCGCGAGCCTTCTTTCACCCTTGATTCCGGTTTCAAATGCCCAAACTGCCAATTTTTCCGGCGACCTTGTATTTTCTTGCCGGTGGTTTGCCGGTTGCCTGCGCAGCAGAGTCGGCGGTGCATTTGCCAGAGGTCGAGGTCTACGGCCACGGCGAGTTTCGCCAGGTACAAAGTTGGCGGCCGCCGGTCGACGCGCCGGTGGCTGCGGGCGAAACGCCATTGAAATCCCTGAACCGGCTGGCCGGGGTCAATTTTCAGGCGGCCGATCCTTTCGGGAGCTACGAGTGGGCGACCCGGATTTCGCTGCGCGGCTTCAGTGCTGCGCAACTCGGCTTTACCCTCGACGACATGCCGCTGGGCGAAATGTACTACTCGACCTTGAACGGGCTGTCGATCAATCGCGCCCTGATTGGCGAAAATCTGGGGCGGATTCGTATCTCGCAGGGGAGCGGGGCGCTGGAAACGGCAGCAACCAGCAATCTTGGCGGAACCTTGCAGTTTTATTCGCAGGACCCGGCGGAGCGGGCCGGTGGACAACTGGCGCAAACCTTGGGCAGTCATGGCAGTCAGCGCACCTGGCTGCGTGCCGATAGTGGCCGCTTGGCCAACGATGGCAAGTTCTATGTCGCTGCTGCGCACCAGAGCACGGATTTATGGAAAGGCAGCGGCCATCAGAGCCAGGATCAAGTCAACCTGAAATACACGCAGGTCTTCGATGACCGCCATCTGAGCCTCTATTACAACTTTTCCGATCGGCAGGAGATGGATTACCAGGACCTGACCAAGGCCTGGATCGACCAGTTGGGTTACCGCTGGAGCAATTACTGGCCGAATCTGCCGGCGGCCATCGCCAATGCAGCGAATACCGGAGCCAGCGGGGTTCCGGTCAATGGCGGGCAGACGGTGGCCAATCCGGTCGATGCCGCTTACTACGCGGCGGCCGGGGTGCGTCGCGATCATTTTGCCTATGCCACCTTGCAAGGTGCCACTGGTCAGCAGGGCGAGTGGAAGGCGAGTGTCTATGCGCATGACTATCGGGGGGCGAGTATCTGGTATACCCCGCACCGTGCTACCCCGGGAGCAAGCGGCTCGCCCTTGTCCGAGCGGGTACTGGCTTACGATTCGCAGCGGGTTGGCGGACTGGCCTCGCTCAGCGGGTCCTGGGGGGCTCATCAGCTATCGACCGGATTCTGGTACGAATATCTGGAGGCGACGCAAAAACGCCTGTTTTTCCCGGTTGACCGTAGCGGCCCGGCCTGGTCGCCGTACCGCTTTCCCGATCCGGACAGCGCCTTCTTCACCCAGTGGGCGTATCGCTTCAATACCCAGACGCTGCAGTATCACTTGCAGGATGTCTGGCAACTGAACGAGCAGTTCAGCCTGCTGGCCGGCTTCAAGTCCTCGTACAGCCGTAGCGAGGGGCGGCCGACAGTCGACCGGCTAGGCGGCCTGGCTTTGCCGCAAGGCAGTCTGACCGCGCAGGACGGTTTTTTGCCTCAACTGGGAGCGAAGTGGTCGCTGGGAGGGCGTAGCGAACTCTTTTTTGACCTCTCGAAAACCCTGCGCAGCTACCAGTTGGGGGGCTACGGTATTGGCCAGTCTCCCTGGGCAGTACGCAATCAGGCGGCTTTTGACCTGGCCAAAGCGCAACTGAATCCGGAAACTGCATGGACCTATGAGGCCGGTTACCGTTTTGCCGGTGAGCTTGCTGCCGGTCCGTTGCGTGGCTATCAGGGGGCTGTCAGCTTCTACCACGTGCGCTTCAGCGATCGCCTGCTGAATATCTCGCCCGGTGGTTCGTTGCTCGCCGCGACTTCCGGGGCGGCTGTGCTGGCCAATGTCGGTGGGGTCACAATGAATGGCATCGAAGTGGCCGGGGCGCTGCGTTTCGCCCGCGGCTGGCGCTGGCAACAGTCGCTGAGTTATACCCGCGCCACCTACGATGACGATTATTTCAGCAACCAGGAACGAATCGCGATTGCCGGCAAAACGGTGGTCGATACGCCGCGCTGGCTATACAAGAGCGAACTGGCCTACCGGCATGGTCCTTACCAGTTACATCTGCAGGCCGATTACCAGTCCGCGCGTTTCTACACCTATGGCAACGACCAGTCGGTTCCCGGACGCTGGCTGTTCAACCTCGGCGGCGGGGTTGAGTTGGGGCGCTGGGGCGGATTGGGCGAGGCAGGGTTGCGCCTTGACGTGCTCAACCTTTTTGACCGGAAATACGTGTCGACCGTAGGCACCAGCGGTTATACCGCCAGCGGCGACTACCAGACCCTGCAGGTCGGGCTGCCACGGCAGGTGTTTGTGACGCTCAAGCTGGCGTTGTGATGCAGGAGCCTTCGAGGTTCGGGTAACTATCGAGTCAGCCCCCTCCGTTGGAATCTCTGGCGGTGCTGCTGCGGCAAGCGTGCCGGTGCTTTCGGTTAGGTAAGCTCAGGCTTTGAGGGGGTGGGCTCACTGTGAACCCGGTTTCGGCCGGCGTGCTTGGCGGCATAAAGGGCGCGGTCGGCGCGGCTGACCATGTCCTGTGGCTGGTCGTTTGGGGCGTAGGTGGCGATCCCGAAACTGGCTGTGACCTGTCCGGCGGGCGGCATCGCTGTGGCGGCCAGGTGTCCGCGCAGGTTTTCGGCCAGTGTCATGGCCCCTTCGAGGTCGGTTTCCGGGCACAGGACCATGAACTCCTCGCCGCCCCAGCGGCCGATCACATCGGTTTGCCGCAGATTTCCCTGCAGGCAGTTGGCGACAGCGATCAGCACCTGGTCGCCGACCTGATGACCATGGCTATCATTGATCTGTTTGAAATGATCGATATCGAGCAGGATGATGCTGAATGTTCGGGGGTAGCGCTGGCAGCGCTGAATTTCTCGGTCAAAGCATTCGTCCAGTCGCATCCGGTTATTGAGTCCGGTCAGCCGGTCGGTGATCGAGAGGCGTTCTAGTTCGCGGTTGAGCCGGCTTAGCTTGCGGTTCCAGTAGGTGAAAATCCCGAGCACCAGCGCGGCGGCCAGTACGATTTTTGCCAGCAGCCGGTAGTCCAGGCTCTGCTGCACGTTGATCGAGACGTGGCGGTTCCAGATGATTTCCTTTTCCTGATCGCTGAGCGTTGCCACGCCCCGGTCAAGAATCTCGCGCAGTTCCGGGTGGTTGCGGTGCACGCCAATGCGTAATTGGTTGGTGTATTCGGGAATCTGGCCTGAAATCTTCAGATTGAAGAGCCCTTCCTTGCGGATGGCGTAAGCGGCGCCGATCAAGGTGCGTACAGTGAGGTCGGCCTTGCGCTCGGAAACCATGGTTACCGCTTCGCGTTCGCTTTGTGTGACGATGACGCTCAGGTCCGGGTAATCTTTGCGAATGCGTTCTTCGACCATCGTGCCGCCTGGCAGAGCCACGGTTTTCCCGCGCAAGGTGTGGAGGTCGGCGATGAAGGGCTGCTCTTCGCGGGTGATGATGATGTTCGGATCGGAGAAAATCGGCCGAGTAAATAACAGCCAGCGATCACGTACCGGTGTCTGATTGAGAAAGCTCATGATCTGGCAGCGGTCCTGCTGTGAGGCTTCGAGGCTTTCGCTCCACAGGCGGACCCGATGCAACCGGATCGTGATGCCTAGGCGGAGGGCCACTTGCTGGATCAGATCGGCGGCAATTCCTTCGTGTTCTCCGGCTTCATTGATTCTCTCGAAGGGAGTCCAGTCGGGGTCCACGCACATGGTGATCGGACCCAGCTGTGCCAGATAGCTGCGCTCGGCCTCGCTCAATGGCACGCTGGTGGCTGGTGGCGAGCAGTGCCCGTCAAGGGCGTGCAAGCAGAGCACACAAACCAGCAAGAGCTTCTTGAGCATGGCAGGCGGAGGCCGGGAAAAGGTCGAAACCACCGATTATAGCCGGCAGCGGTGGCCTGCGGCATTGCCTGCCGGGCGGCCGTAAGGGTAATGCGTTAGCGGCGGACGCTGGTAAAACGCTGGAGCTGCGCGGGGGAAATACCGGCCAGTTCGCCAACTACCTGGTTGACGCCGTCGCCCAGTAACCACCAGGCATTGCCGTAAGGGAGGACCGTGATCTTCTGGTCCGCGCATTGTTGCCGGGCGAGTGCCCGTTGTTGCTGCAAATTCATTCAGTTCCTTGCTTGGCCGCAGTTTAGCGGCGGGGCCGGGGGGCCATCGGGGCACGGCCTTCGATATGGCGGAAGGTGATGCGGCCCTTGTCGAGGTCATACGGGGACAATTCAAGCGAGACCTTGTCGCCAGCGATGATGCGGATATGGTGCTTGCGCATTTTGCCAGCCGTGTAGGCGATCAATTGATGCCCGTTGTCGAGCGTGACGAGAAAGCGGGAGTCAGGAAGTACTTCCGTGACAACGCCTTGCATTTCCAGCAATTCTTCCTTGGCCATGATGGCCTCCTGATTGTAAGAGGGAGGTAATGGCGCCGGCCCGGCGAATGCGGACCGGCGGCGGGCGGCGCGTGGCGCCGCAGCGGGCGCTTAGGCCGGCTTGATGTTGGAAGCTTGCTTGCCCTTGGGGCCAGTGGTCACGTCGAAGGTGACGCGCTGACCTTCGGCCAGGGTTTTGAAGCCCGTGCCGGCGATGGCGGAAAAGTGAGCGAAGAGGTCTTCGCCGCCGCCCTCGGGGGAAATGAAGCCGAAGCCTTTGGTTTCGTTAAACCATTTGACGGTACCGGTAGCCATGATCTTGGATCTCCAGAGAAATAATTGAAAAATGCGAGATCAAGACGGCGTGCTCAGGATGGAAATGGCGCCGCAGACGTGAGGTACGGGAACTAAACCAACAAGAAAACAGGAGTACTTGACTTTCGCTGCGCCGCAGCATACGCGCTATCCGAGGGAAAGGCAAAGCTTATTTCGCGTTCCCCCGGATTTGTCGCAAAAAAGGGGCTTATTCCTTGATTGCTTCGACGGCGATATCGATGCGGACTTCGTCGCCAACGTAAGGCGCATACTTGCCGGCGTTGAATTCGGAGCGCTTGACCACGGTCCAGGCGTTGGCGCCGATCGCGTCCTTCTTCAGCATCGGATGCGGCATCGCCTGGAAGGATTCCACGGTCAGCGTCACCGGCTTGGTGACGCCTTTGAGCGTGAGCAGGCCTTCCACGGTCGACGGCTTGTCGCCGGCAAAATTGACCTTGGTCGACTTGAAGGTCGCTTGCGGGTATTTGCCGGTGGCGAGGAAGTCGTCGCCCTGGATGTGCTCGTTGAAGGTGGCGAAACCGGTATCGACCGAGGTGGTGTCGATCACGATATCGACGCTGCCGGTCTTGGCGGCCTTGTCGAAAACGATCTTGCCGCTGGTCTTGTTGAAGCGGCTCAATTGGGTCGAATAGCCGAAGTGGCTGTAGGAAAAGCGCGGGTAGGTGTGGGTGCCTTCAACCACGTAGGTTTCCGGGGCTGCCAGCGCGGGGGCGGCAGCGGCGAGGGCGAGGACGAGGGTGGCGATTTGCTTGCGCATGGTGTGACTCCTGGAGGTTGGGGGGTAAAACGTGAATCAGAAAAAGAGCAAAAAATTGGCTGCCGGGCTTACTTGCCTTGCACGGCGATGCGGAACTTGAGGCCGATGTCGTTGGCCACGATGTCGAACTTGGCCCAGCTGCCTTCACCAATCGAAAAATCGGCACGGCGCAGGGTGAAGCCGCCTTCAAAGACGCCGCCTTTGTCGTTGTTACCTGGCGCAGCGAAGCTGGCCGGGAACGTCAGGTCTTGTGTCTTACCCTTGATCGTCAGCTTGCCGGCGACTTCGTAGCGGTTGTTGCCGAGCGGCTTGACGCTGCTCGACACGAAGCGGGCGACCGGGAAGGCGGCGCTGTTGAACCACGGCTTGCCGGCGACTTCCTGATCGGCTTCGGGCGAGCCGGTGTCAACGCTGGCCAATTCGACCTCGAAGCTGACGCGGGCGGCGGCCGGCTTGGCCGGGTCGAAACTCAACTGGCTGGAAAACTTGCGGAAGCGGCCGTCCATCTTGACGCCCATCTGCTGGTAGCTGAACTGGACCGTGCTTTTGTCGGCTTGCACCTGGGTGTATTCGACGGCGTGGGCCAGCGGAGCGAGGAACAGGCTGCCGGCCAGGGTGGTGGCGATGGCGGTGGTGATCAGTTTGGTGTGCATGGGTTTTCTCCGTGGGGGGATAGAGATCAGGCTAGCGGGCGCCGGCCGGGCAGCATCCGGGTCAGGATGTCGTCGCGGTCGATGAAGTGGTGCTTGAGGGCGGCGCCGATGTGACCAGCGAGCAGGGCGAGCAGGGCCTGGTTGAGGCCGAGGTGCAGGGTGGCCAGCAACTCGCCGAGCGCCTTGTCCTTGGCGACCAGATCGGGTAGCGGCAGTACGCCGAACCACACGGTCTGGAAGCCTTTGGCCGAACTCATCAGCCAGCCCGAGAGCGGAATCGCCAGCATCAGCGCGTATAGCCCAAGGTGGCCGACGTGTGCAGCCAGGCGTTGTGCGGCGGACATGCTGGCCGGCAGCGCCGGCGGTTGGTGGGTGAAGCGCCAGCCAAGGCGGATCACTGCCAGCAGAAAGGCGCTGACGCCGGCCCATTTGTGCCAGGAATACAGCTGCAGTTTTTCCGGCGACAGGGGCAGATCGTGCATGTAAAAGCCGAGGCCGATCAGGGCAAATATCAGCAAGGCGAGCAGCCAGTGCAGGACCTTGGCGGTGGCGGTGTAGCGCACCGGCGCGGGGGAAACAGGGGTGGATAGCGAATTCACGGTCAACTCCTTAATTCGGCAAAAAGGCGGCGTCTGGCGATTGCTGCTCTGGCGAGGTGCCGAAGGCCCATAAATCCATCGCGATCACGAAATCGTCGATGCCGGCGTGCAGACGTGTGGCCGCCGGAGTGGCTGTGGCCGCTTGGGCTGCCCCCCAGGCGACGAACAGGGGCAGCAGGTGCTCGTCGCTGGGATGGGCTTGCGCACCACCCGGTGCCTGCTGGCGATAGGCGAGCAAGGCGGCGGTGTCGCCGGCCTGCAGTTGGCTGTCCACCCAATCGGCAAACTGGCGGACATAGGCCGGGGTCTGGCCGCCGTTGCGCCAGGCCATCTGGTAGTCGCGCAGGTTATGGGTAACGCTGCCCGAGCCGACGATCAGGAAGCCGCGTTTGCTGAGCGGTGCCAGTGCCCGGCCGAGCTCCCAGGCAGCCTGCGGGCCGCCACTGAGCGGCAGGGAGAGCGGAATCACCGGCACGTCGGCCTCCGGGTAGAGCAGGCGTAACGGCACCCAGGCGCCATGGTCGAGGCCGCGCTCGTTGTCCAGCGCCACCGGCACGCCGGCTGCGCTCAAGGTGGCGGCGATTTCACGCGCCGCTTCCGGGCAGCCGCTGGCTGGGTAGCGCAGGGCATAAAGCTCGTCGGGAAAGCCCCAAAAATCGTGAATCGTTTCCAGCCGCGTCGCGCTGCCGACCGTCGGGAGCGGCGTTTGCCAGTGGGCGCTGACCACGATGACTGCGCGCGGTCGGGGCAGCTTGTCGGCGAGGCGTGCAATCGCGGCACCCGCCGCGCCGGGCTTGAGTGCGAAGGTCGGTGCGCCGTGCGGTACGAACAGCGTCGGCAAGAGGGCCGGGGTGGTCGTGTCGGAAGCAGGAGAGAGCGGCATCGGGAAGCCTCGGTAGCGGTGAGCCGCAGCGTGCGGCGATGGGCGTACTTTAGGCGTGCATCGCGGCGCGAAATAGCAGACAATCTGCAAATGATTATTGCTATATGAGCAACAATGGATCGCCTCGCCGCCATGCAGCTGTTTGTCCGCGTTGCCGAGCTCGGCAGCTTTGCCGCCGCCGCGCAGCAACTCAACGTTGCCCGTTCGGTAGTGACCCGGCAGGTCGCGGCGCTGGAGGAGCATCTCGGTGCCAAACTGATGGCACGCAGCACCCGGCGGCTGACGCTGACTTCAGCCGGTAGCGCCTATCTGGAAAAATGCCGCGTCATCCTCAATCTGGTCGATGCCGCCGAAGCCGGCGTGGCCGAGGAGCGGCAGGCCTTGCGCGGGCCGATCCGGCTCAGCTTGCCGCTCAGTTACGGACTGAAAAAACTGGCGCCCTGGCTGCTCGCCTTTGCCCGCCGCTATCCCGAGGTGGCACTCGACATGGATTACAGCGACCGGCGCATCAACCTGATCGAAGACGGTGTCGACGTCGCCATTCGCATCACCCACCGCCTGGCCGGGCAAGATGTGGTGCGCCGGATCGGTAGCGAACGGATGCGTGTGGTCGCGGCGCCGGAATATCTTGCCCGCCACGGTCGACCGCAAAAACCCGAAGATTTGCCCGGCCACCAATGCCTGGGCTATACCAGTGGCGGCAGCTTGTTGCCCTGGCAGTTCGGCGAAGCCGGCAAGGCGCGGACCCTGGCGCTGCCGGCGACCCTCAGCGCCAGCAACGGCGATGTACTTGCCGAAGCCGCCGCGCAAGGGCTGGGCATCACCTGCCAGCCGGATTTCATCATCGCCGACCTGCTCGCCAGCGGCCGGCTGGAAGAAATCCTCGTCGACCACCCCGTCCCGTTACTCGGTATCTACGCCGTCTTCCCCAGCAACCGCCAGGTTCCGCACCGGGTGCGGGTGCTGGTGGATGAACTGGCGGGCTGGGTTGGGGAGCGTTAAGGCCGCCCCAGAAAAGGAAAACCCGGCAAGCAGGGCTTGCCGGGTTGGATTCGGTCGTCCCCGAAGGGACACCTTATTGTAGCAACGGCTCTCACCCCGGAAAACTACAACGGGATTATTATAATCGTTTTGGTTAATGACGTGGGGGATTTATGGCGGAGCCGTATACGCTGGGCCTGGATATCGGGATCGCTTCCGTGGGGTGGTGTGTGTTGGGCGAGCAGAGGATTGTCGACCTGGGCGTGCGCGCCTTCGATAAGGCTGAAACCGCCAAAGAAGGTGATCCCCTAAATCTGACGCGCCGGATGGCTAGATTGACCAGAAGGCGTTTGGCGCGCCGTGCATGGCGGCTGACCAAGTTGGCGCGCCTTCTCAAGCAGCATGGCCTGGTCGCAGATAAACAATTTTTCTCGCCTGCCAATCCGGCGCTGGTTTCTCCCTGGCAGTTGCGCGTTGCGGGCTTGGATCGCAAGCTCGAGCGGGATGAATGGGCGCGGGTGATCTACCACCTGTGCAAACATCGCGGTTTTCACTGGGTGAGCCGGGCCGAAGAAAAACAGGCCGACGGCGATGCCAAGAGTGAAGGCGGCAAAGTCAAGCAGGGCTTGGCTGGCACGCGGCGCTTAATGGAAGAAAAGTGCTTTCGCAGTGCTGCTGAAATGGTGCTGGCCGAGTTTCCTGGTGCGCAACGGAACAAGCATGGCGAATACACCAAAGCTCTTTCACGGGGGCTGCTTGGCGACGAGTTACGGCAGTTGTTCGTGCTTCAACGCGGATACGGCAATCCGTTTGCCAGCCAAATGCTGGAAGCCGCCATCCTCGGCAGTGGTGACCGCAAGAGCGGCCTGTTCTGGCAGCAGAAGCCGCCGCTCTCCGGCGCAGCTTTGCTCAAGATGCTCGGCAAATGCACTTTCGAAAAGAATGAATACCGCGCCCCCAAAGCCAGTTTCACTGCCGAGCGCCATGTCTGGCTGACGCGGCTGAACAACCTGCGTATTGTTATTGACGGCGTTACCCGCCCGCTCAACGAACAGGAGCGCCAACTGGCCTTGCCGCTCCCCTATCAGCAGGCTAGTGATCTCACCTACAAGCAACTGGCTGCTGCGCTGACAAGAGCCGGTTTGCTGCCCAAGGACGGTTTCAAATTCGCTGGCCTCTCTTACCCGAGCGAAAAGCAGAAAACCGAAGGTAAGGCCAAAGACCCGGAAGGCGCCACGCTGGTCAAACTGCCCGGCTGGCAAGAGTTACGCAGCAAGCTCAAGAACGCCGGCCTGGAAACTGAATGGGAAGGGCTGGCTGGTGCCGCATTTAACGGCCAGCCGCAAGTTCTTGACGACATTGCACGCGTGCTCAGCATCTATAAAGACGACGACGAAGCTCGCGCCGAACTGAACAAACTCGATCTGCCCAATCCTCAGCACATGGTCGAAGCCTTGCTCGACATTCGCTTCGACAAATTCCACTCCCTGTCACTGGCAGCCCTCTACAAGATCGTTCCCTTCATGGAAACCGGCATGCGCTACGACGAAGCGGTCGCCGCCATACCTGAGTACGGCCACCACAGCCAGTTGCACAAAGCCGGGGAAGGGGCGTGTCGGACACTGCCGCCTCTCTACGCCGGACGCGACAAGGATGGACGTATGGTCTTTGCCGACGATGCCGACATCCCGCGCAACCCGGTCGTCCTACGTGCACTCAATCAGGCACGCAAGGTCGTCAATGCCGTCGTCCGTCTCTACGGTTCACCGCTGGCGGTCAACATCGAAATGGCGCGGGATTTGTCGCGACCGCTGGATGAGCGCAACAAGATCAAGAAGGAACAGGACGAATACAAGGTACGAAATGAACGCGACAAGACTCAGTTTGTCGAGCAATTCGGCCAACCGCCCAAGGGGGGCGAGTTCGAGAAATTCCGTCTTTATCGTGAGCAGCTCGGCAAATGCGCCTACTCACTTGAAGCTATCGACCTCGAACGCCTGCTTGAACCTGGCTATGTCGAAATCGACCACGCCTTGCCCTACTCACGCAGCTTCGACGACAGCAAGAACAACAAGGTGCTGGTACTGACCAAGGAGAACCGCGACAAGGGCAACCGAACCCCCTACGAATACCTGGGTGGCGCGGAAAACAGCCCGCGTTGGCAGTTGTTCGTCGCTTATGTTCAACAGAACCACGCCTACCGCCTCGCTAAGCGCAGCCGCCTGCTACGCAAGGATTTCGGCGTAAAAGAAGCCGAGGAATTCAAGGCGCGCAACCTCAACGACACCCGCTATATCTGCCGCTTTTTCAAGAACTACGTGGAACGCCATCTGAAGCTGGCCGAAGGCAGCGAAGCCAAGCGTTGCGTGGTGCTGAGCGGCCAGATGACCGCCTTCCTGCGCGCCCGCTGGGGTATCAACAAGATTCGTAGCGAAAGCGACCGTCACCACGCCCTCGATGCCGCCGTGGTTGCAGCCTGTACACACGGCATGGTCAAGCGCTTATCCGACTACTCGCGCACCAAAGAATTGGCCCAGGTGAGCAGCGGCTTTGTCGACACCACCACCGGTGAAATGGTTGATCCGGCGATGTTCCGGCAACTCAGGCAGCACTTCCCCGAGCCTTGGCCGCATTTCCACCACGAACTCGAAGCACGCCTCAAGATCGACGACCCGGTACTCTTGCGCGAGGAAATGGCCCGCCTGGGTAGCTACGAGGAGGTTGCACTCGAAGCAGTCCGCCCGCTGTTCGTTTCCCGCGCTGTCCAGCGGCGCAACGGTGGTGCTGCGCACAAGGACACCATCTACGGTCAACCGGAAAAAATGCGCGAAAACGGCAGCGTCACCCAAAAGGTCGCCCTCACCAGCCTGACCCTGAAAGACCTCGACAATCTGGTTGATCCACACCGCAACGCCAAACTCTACACCGCTATCCGCGAGCGCCTAGAAGCCCATGGCGGCAAAGGCGACAAAGCCTTTCCTGCCTCTAATCCGCTGCGCAAACCGGACCGCGCTGGCAACCCGACCGGCCCCATCGTTCGTACCGTCACGTTGCTGATCGACAAACTCTCCGGCATCCCGGTACGCGGTGGCATCGCCAAGAACGACAGCATGCTGCGGGTAGATGTGTTCAGCAAGGGCGGGAAATTCTATCTCGTGCCGGTGTATGTGCATCATCGGGTGACTGGATTGCCGGAACGTGCGGTTGTACAGGGGCGTGAAGAAGACGAATGGACAGTCATAGATTCCACTTATGCTTGGCACTTCTCAATGTACCCAAACGATCTCATCAAGGTCACGCTAAAAAATGCGGACTATATTGGTTACTACGCTGGCATGGATCGTTCAACTGGGGCGATTAGCCTCTGGGCACAAGATCGAAATCAAGCGGTCGGAAAAGATGGTTTAGTTCGCAGCATTGGCATCAAAACCGCCCTGAACGTCGAAAAATTCCACGTCGACACCCTCGGCAATATCCACCCTGCCAAACCGGAGCCACGCTGTGGGTTGGCGTAGCGTGATGATCTCCCGGCCGGCCAAGCTGCGCCGGGAGCATTTCTCATTGGCCATCGAGCAGGATCAAACGGCCTTTGTCCCCTTCGAGGACATTGCCATCATTGTTCTCAATCACCGGGAAATCACGCTCTCCCACCCGGTCCTTTCGGCCTGTGCCGAGTACGGTATCGGCCTCTATGCCACAGGCCATAATCATCAGCCCAGCGGCGTTTTCCTGCCTTTTCTCTCCCATTCGCGCACCACGCGGCTGATGCGTAAGCAACTGGAGATCGGCAAACCACTCGCCAAGCAGGCTTGGGCCAACATCGTCCGGCGCAAGATTGAAAATCAGGCTGAATGCCTGCATTTATGCAATCGCAAGGGCGTTGACCGTATGAACTCCTACGCCAACCGGGTACGTTCCGGCGATGCTGACAATCTCGAAGGCCAGGCCGCTGCCTTCTATTTTGCCCAACTGTTCGGCCAGGGCTTTTATCGCGCCGAGGAACGCTGGACCAATGCAGCCCTCGATTATGGCTACGCCGTTTTTCGCGGCGCCATCGCCCGTGGGTTGGTTGCCCACGGCCTGCATCCGCCCATTGGGCTGTTCCATGCCAGTGAGCAAAACGCCTTCAATCTGGCCGACGATCTGATCGAACCGTTTCGCCCCTTGGTCGATCTCCACGTTTATAAGCATCACGCCGTGACGGAAGGCGACCTCTCACCGCAGGACAAGGCAACGCTGGTTGCCCTGCTGAATGTCGATGTCGCTATGCCGCAGGGCAAAATGTCGGCGCTGTCCGCCATCGAATATGCCGTAGAAAGCCTGGCCCGCCTCTACGAGCAGGATGACAGCGATCTCGATCTGCCGAAGCTCATCGGCCTGCACGCTCACGTGCTGGAATGCTGAGGCATGAGCAAGGAGACACGACGCTTCATGCGACTCATCGTCTTCTTTGACTTACCTATGGTCACCAAGACAGAAAAGCGCGCCTACGTGCAATTTCGCCGCTTTCTGCTCAACGACGGCTACGACATGATCCAGTGGTCCGTCTACGGCCGCTTGCTCAATGGCAGCGACGATCAGGAAAAACACCAAAAGCGCCTGATCGACAACCTGCCTCCGGCCGGTTCCGTGCGCTGCATGACCGTCACCGAAAAGCAGTTCGCGGGTATAAAACTGTTGGTTGGCCTGCCCCTTTTTCAGGAAAAAAAGGTCACGGCCAACCAAATGCTGCTTTTCTGATGCACATTTTGGCAAAAAAATTCCCGCCCAGCTTACGCCGGGCGGGAATTTCGGGTCGGTGAGATTGTAGCTTTCCGGGGTGAGAGAGGGAGCTACAACCCCGCTTGCATTCGTCGTCCCGCACCAAGAATTGTAGCTTTCCGGGGTGAGAGAGGGAGCTACAACGTAAGGTACTATGGCGAGGGTTCTAGCGAAGATTGTAGCTTTCCGGGGTGAGAGAGGGAGCTACAACACGGGAAGACAAGCAAGTGCGTGGCAATACGATTGTAGCTTTCCGGGGTGAGAGAGGGAGCTACAACCTCGCTGGCGATGCAGCGGCAGCTGGGCGGGATTGTAGCTTTCCGGGGTGAGAGAGGGAGCTACAACATTGA
Organism: Dechloromonas sp. ZY10; assembly: GCF_041378895.1. Classification (NCBI taxonomy): domain Bacteria; kingdom Pseudomonadati; phylum Pseudomonadota; class Betaproteobacteria; order Rhodocyclales; family Azonexaceae; genus Dechloromonas; species Dechloromonas aquae. The sequence goes on along the minus strand of NZ_CP144212.1, from coordinate 2,043,113 downwards.
CGGCAGCCAGAGTCTCGGCGATCTGGATTGTAGCTTTCCGGGGTGAGAGAGGGAGCTACAACCGCTAGGCATAAAGTCAGAAGAGGGGCGAGGATTGTAGCTTTCCGGGGTGAGAGAGGGAGCTACAACAACACTGGCAAAGCTGACGCGCGTTGTTGAGATTGTAGCTTTCCGGGGTGAGAGAGGGAGCTACAACGGAGGAACTAGCGGCCCTCACGAAACAGAAGATTGTAGCTTTCCGGGGTGAGAGAGGGAGCTACAACGACCCTTATCGGCTGTTCCCGTATGTCTGGGATTGTAGCTTTCCGGGGTGAGAGAGGGAGCTACAACGCGGCGCTGACCTCTGAGCTTCCCGGCCTGGATTGTAGCTTTCCGGGGTGAGAGAGGGAGCTACAACTCTGTCTTGTTCTTAAATCGGTCTTGATGAGATTGTAGCTTTCCGGGGTGAGAGAGGGAGCTACAACAGCAAGTCGCGGCAGGCCGCTTGGACAATGGATTGTAGCTTTCCGGGGTGAGAGAGGGAGCTACAACTACGTGGCCCTACGAAGATGATTGTTGCAAGATTGTAGCTTTCCGGGGTGAGAGAGGGAGCTACAACGAGGTCTTTACCGACCATCTCGGCAGCCAGGATTGTAGCTTTCCGGGGTGAGAGAGGGAGCTACAACAACTTCGGCGACGCCATTGCTGCGCTCAAGGATTGTAGCTTTCCGGGGTGAGAGAGGGAGCTACAACCTCGTCATAGCGAGGCGCGGAATGCCATTGGATTGTAGCTTTCCGGGGTGAGAGAGGGAGCTACAACTCATCGTATCATCGCCCCTGCGCGGAACAAGATTGTAGCTTTCCGGGGTGAGAGAGGGAGCTACAACAGCCCGCGAACCTGTGCCGATGGAACTTGAGATTGTAGCTTTCCGGGGTGAGAGAGGGAGCTACAACCAATGGCCCATCGGCAAAGCGCCACGCCCGATTGTAGCTTTCCGGGGTGAGAGAGGGAGCTACAACATCAAGACGTTCCGCGCATCGTTGAGCAATGATTGTAGCTTTCCGGGGTGAGAGAGGGAGCTACAACCAAATGCTATTGCGGTGTAATGGGTTCCGGGATTGTAGCTTTCCGGGGTGAGAGAGGGAGCTACAACCGAGGTTCAAAAAGGCAAAACCGAAGTAAAGATTGTAGCTTTCCGGGGTGAGAGAGGGAGCTACAACCCAACTGCGACGGGATTTTATGCTGAAGGAGATTGTAGCTTTCCGGGGTGAGAGAGGGAGCTACAACCGGGAAAACCTATGAGGTTGTTTCTGTCGTGATTGTAGCTTTCCGGGGTGAGAGAGGGAGCTACAACACAGAAGCGCGGCGCTCCGCACTATCACGTGATTGTAGCTTTCCGGGGTGAGAGAGGGAGCTACAACTCCTTGGCATGCAGCCCCTTGCTTGATGGCGATTGTAGCTTTCCGGGGTGAGAGAGGGAGCTACAACCGCTCATTCCTCGTCGATGCTCGCTCAAAGGATTGTAGCTTTCCGGGGTGAGAGAGGGAGCTACAACATAAGGGGCTCTCGACTGTCCAGCTACAGGGATTGTAGCTTTCCGGGGTGAGAGAGGGAGCTACAACACCGCCCCGCAAGCACCGCACGCACCGCAAGATTGTAGCTTTCCGGGGTGAGAGAGGGAGCTACAACGTGATTGAATATATCCAGCTGGGTCATGCTGATTGTAGCTTTCCGGGGTGAGAGAGGGAGCTACAACTTAGAATGCGTGGCGTCCTTGCTCGTTGCGGATTGTAGCTTTCCGGGGTGAGAGAGGGAGCTACAACCGCTCCGGCACCGCGTATGGTTATAACAATGATTGTAGCTTTCCGGGGTGAGAGAGGGAGCTACAACCTGCCGCCGCGACCACCTCAATGCCCTCGCGATTGTAGCTTTCCGGGGTGAGAGAGGGAGCTACAACTTGGCAAAATAGGCATTGATGACCACCGAAGATTGTAGCTTTCCGGGGTGAGAGAGGGAGCTACAACGCGAACCTGTTGAAGGCGAACGCCTGTTCTGATTGTAGCTTTCCGGGGTGAGAGAGGGAGCTACAACCTCGGTGGCCAGCGTAACGCAGATCGAGCGGATTGTAGCTTTCCGGGGTGAGAGAGGGAGCTACAACAGGTCATCGTGAAAGTGCCGGCGCGGGTAGGATTGTAGCTTTCCGGGGTGAGAGAGGGAGCTACAACGGCCGGATCGGCGGTCAGCTTGGAGACGATGATTGTAGCTTTCCGGGGTGAGAGAGGGAGCTACAACCTGCGGCCGTGCATCTATCGTCAAGGCTGGGATTGTAGCTTTCCGGGGTGAGAGAGGGAGCTACAACGCGTTAGCACCTCTGTGGAGGGGTGCATGGGATTGTAGCTTTCCGGGGTGAGAGAGGGAGCTACAACATGGAAGCGTAAGTATCAGTAGGTCGGTGTGATTGTAGCTTTCCGGGGTGAGAGAGGGAGCTACAACTGCATCCGTTCGGCTACCAGAACACCGGCAGATTGTAGCTTTCCGGGGTGAGAGAGGGAGCTACAACGACGACGCCTAGTTATCGCAAAGTTCGTGAGATTGTAGCTTTCCGGGGTGAGAGAGGGAGCTACAACGGTGCGCTTACGGGACGGAAGGGAGTCGATGATTGTAGCTTTCCGGGGTGAGAGAGGGAGCTACAACCGTCTTCCTGGAGCATATGGACGCCGGGTGGATTGTAGCTTTCCGGGGTGAGAGAGGGAGCTACAACGAAAAAGTAGTTATACCAGTCAGATTGCAGGATTGTAGCTTTCCGGGGTGAGAGAGGGAGCTACAACGCTCCCACCGCAGGGAGGTATTTTTGCACCGATTGTAGCTTTCCGGGGTGAGAGAGGGAGCTACAACCTTGACAGGCATTGGGAGGTCTCCAGAAAAGATTGTAGCTTTCCGGGGTGAGAGAGGGAGCTACAACATCGACAGGGCGACGACGCCGGCGGACCCGGATTGTAGCTTTCCGGGGTGAGAGAGGGAGCTACAACGTGCGCGGCCACGGCATTGACGATGGCCTGGATTGTAGCTTTCCGGGGTGAGAGAGGGAGCTACAACCCAGGCGGCGCTGGCAGCAATGTCAGCAGTGATTGTAGCTTTCCGGGGTGAGAGAGGGAGCTACAACGGCGAGTTTGCGGATTATCGCGTTGCTGGCGATTGCGGCCTTCTGGGTCGAGGAGTTTTCTTAAATGGAGAAAAACCCGCTTTCCCACGGTTGACCGTGAACAAGCGGGTTTTTGCCGATGCTCGGCGGATTGGGGCTTAGCTGCCGCCCAGGGTCAGCATCAGTTCGTTCTGGGCGCTGTGCGGCTTGCTGCGGGTGTTGCGGCGGCGCTGGTAGTGGCCTTCGCCGTTCATGTCCCAGCTTTGCAGGTTGTCGGCGAGGTAGAACTTGAGGCCTTCGGTGATCACGCGCTTCTTCAGCTTGGGGTCGAGGACCGGGAAGCCGAGTTCGATGCGTTTGAAGAAATTGCGTTCCATCCAGTCGGCGGAGGAGAGGTAGACCTTTTCCTGGCCGCCGGCGTAGAAGTACATCACCCGGTGGTGTTCGAGGAAGCGGCCGATGATCGAGCGGACCCGGATGTTTTCCGAGAGACCGGGAACGCCGGGACGCAGCGCGCAGACGCCGCGTACGATGAGGTCGACCGAGACACCAGCCTGCGAGGCTTCGTAAAGGGCGTTGATCACTTCCGGTTCGAGCAGCGAGTTCATCTTGGCGACGATCTGCGCTTTTTGCCCGGCTCTGGCGGCTTCGGTTTCGGCGCGGATCGCTGCGACGACGTTGGGTTGCAGCGTGAACGGTGCCTGCCAAAGGTGCTTCAGCGTCCGCGCCTTGCCTAGGCCGGTCAGCTGTTTGAAGACTTCGGCAACGTCGTGGGTAATTTCTTCGTTGGCGGTGAGCAGGCCGAAATCGGAGTAGAGGCGGGCGGTACGCGGATGGTAGTTGCCGGTGCCGAGGTGGGCGTAGGACTTGAGGCCGCCTTCCTCGCGGCGGACGATCAGCAAGGCCTTGGCGTGCGTCTTGTAGCCGACGACGCCATAGACCACATGGGCGCCGACTTCTTCCAGTTTGGTTGCCCAGCCGATGTTGGCCTCTTCGTCGAAGCGGGCCATCAATTCGACCACGACGGTGACTTCCTTGCCGCTCTGGGCGGCGCGAATCAGCGATTGCATCAGCACCGAGTCGGTGCCGGTGCGGTACACGGTCATCTTGATCGCGACCACGTTGGGGTCGTTGGCCGCCTGGTTCAGGAATTCGATGACCGGGGCGAACGATTGGTAGGGGTGGTGGAGCAGGATGTCCTGCTTGCGGATGCTGTCGAAAATATTGTTGCCCTTGGTCAGTCCCTTGGCCGAGCCGGCGACAAAGGGGCTGAATTTCATGTCGGGGCGGTCGACCCAGTCTGGCACCTGCATCAGGCGGACCAGGTTGACCGGGCCATTGACCCGGTAGAGATCGCTGTGTTCCAGACCGAATTGCGCAAGCAGGAAGTCGGTCATCGCCGGCGAGCAGTTGTCGGCAACTTCAAGACGCACGGCATCGCCGAAGTTGCGGTGCGACAGTTCGCCCTGCAGTTTGGTGCGCAGGTTGGTGACTTCTTCTTCGTCGACGAACAGGTCGGAGTTGCGCGTTGCGCGGAACTGGTAGCAGCCGAGCACGGTCATGCCGGTGAATAGCTCGCCGACAAATTCGTGCAGGATCGATGACAGGAAGACGAAGCCGTAGGGGCAGCCGGCGAGTTCTTCCGGTAGCCGGATAACGCGTGGCAGCACGCGCGGTGCCTGCACGATGGCGGCACCGGAGACGCGGCCGAAGGCGTCCTTGCCTTCGAGTTCGACGGCGAAATTGAGACTCTTGTTGAGTACGCGCGGGAAGGGATGCGACGGGTCGAGCCCGATCGGGGTCAGTACCGGCACCATTTCGCGCTGGAAGTAGTCGCGGATCCATTCGCGCTGGGCCTCGTTCCAGTCAGAGCGGCGCAGGAAGCGAATGCCTTCGGCGTCGAGTGCGGGCAGGATCACTTCGTTGAGGTACTGGTATTGCTCGGTGACAATGGCATGGGCCTCGGCCGAGACCATCCGGTAGGCTTCTTGCGGCGTTTTGCCATCGGTGGTGACGACCGAGGCGCGGGCTTTCAGTTGTTCCTTGAGTCCGGCCATGCGGATTTCAAAAAACTCGTCCATGTTGCTCGAGACGATGCACAGGAAGCGCAGCCGCTCAAGCAGCGGCACCCGTTCGTCCTGGGCCTGCGCCATCACGCGGCGGTTGAAAGCGAGGATGCCCAGTTCGCGGTTGAGATAATGGGCGGTCGGGAAGCGGGGCTGGAGGTAGGGATGGTTCATGACGCACGGTTCCGGGTAACTGACAGAGTATATGTCCAGAGGCCGGTATTTTGTTGCGCGATCATTACCGGGACATGACAGCCACTCATTGGCCGGCGGCAGTGCGGTGGTGCTCTGTTTCAGGGTTGCAGCGCGGCCAGCATGCTGCCGAGTTTGGCTTCGGTTTCCCGGTATTCGGTCAGTGCGTCCGAGCCGGCGACGATGCCGGCACCGGCTTGCAGCCTGGCGCAGCCGCCGGCAAGCAGAGCCGAGCGCAGGGCAACCCATAGCTGACCGTTGCCGGCGGCATCAATCCTGCCAATTCCGCCGCTATACCAGGCGGTACGCTGCTCGCCGGCAGCTTCCAGCCAGCGCCAGGCGGCCAATGGCGGAAAACCGCCGACGGCTGGCGTCGGGTGCAGGGCGGTAGCCAGTTGCAGTAGGGTTGTGGTCGGCAGGGCCTGTCCGCTGACCCGGCTGCGCCAGTGCTGTAGTTGCCCGGCCGGGCACTTCTCCCGGGGGGCAATCTGTACGCTGTCGGGTTGGCACCAGGGGGCCAGTGCGGCAGCAACAGCGGTTACGACATAGTGTTGCTCGCGGCTGTTCTTGCTGTCTTCGAGGTGCGGCGAGTTGGGCCAGGCGGTGCCGGCCAGTGCGTCTGCAGTGATTTTCCCGGCATCGAGCGCGACCAGGGTTTCCGGCGTGGTGCCGAGAAAGCACTGTCGGTCAGTGCCTCGCGCGTATGTCAGCCCGCTGCCGTCTTGGTTGAGCAGGCGTTGCAGGATGGTGGCAGGGGCGAAGGGCTGTTCGCTGCAGACTTCGATTTCGCGGGCCAGAACCAGTTTTTTCAGCGGTCCGTTGTCAATCGCCTGCAAGGCATGGTGGACGCGCTGCTCCCATGCGGCGTAATCGTTGATCGGCTGCATTTGGGCCGGGCATGCCACCGGCTCCGGTGTGGGATGTGTGCCGTCAGCCAGTAGCTTGAGCACGGCTTGCTGCTGACTGGAGAATTCTCGCAGGCGGCAACTGAAGCAGGCGCGAGCCCGACCGCCTGTGGCGATCAGCCAGAGCGCAGGCAATTCGAGGACCGCCCCAGGGACATCGGGTTGGGCGCCGGCATGGAAAGGAAATGCCAGCAACAACTCGGCCGGCTGAGTTCCTTGCCAGTTTTTGCGGGTGGCAGCCAGATTGTTCGCAAGATCGTCGAGGCGCCGGTTGCCATTCGCTTCGCTACGCCATGCCTGGCCGAGACCAAGTCGGTAATCCCGGTGGGCCGGGGTGGCCTGGTAGCAAAAATAGGTGGGCTCGACCGGGAGGTATTCAAGCCAGTTGCCGGTGTAGTCTCCCAGTTCGAGTTGCAGCGTGATCAGGCGGTCGCCGGGAGGCTGCCCTTGCCAGCTTGCGATTGCGGCATCGTTCGCGGCTTCGTCCAGCCAGGCTTGCAACAGCGGGCGAAAATCACTCATTGACTGGCGGCAAGGGCGCGTACCGCCGCCCGGTTGAGTTTGCCGGCCGCATTGCGCGGCAAGTGGCTGACACGCAGCAGGCGGCGGGGCAGGGCTGCGCCGGGGAGTCGCTGGCGGGCATGGTCGAGAAGTTGAGCTTCGTCGGCATCGCCGACGATCAGTGCGACAATCCGGTCCCCCCAAATGGCATCGGGCAAGCCGGTCACGGCAATGTCCACAAGGCCGGGAAAACCAGTCAGGCAGGCCTCGATTTCCTGCGGGTGGATATTCCGCCCGCCGCTGATCAGCATGTCGTCGGCTCGGCCAGTAACGAAGAGGCGGCCGGCACTATCAAGGTGGCCAAGATCCCCGCTGGTCAGCCAGCCTGCAGCGTCGATTCCGCTCTCTTCACGGCAGTGTCCGAGGTAGCCAAGCATCAGTTGCGGGCTACGGATACGGATGCGGCCATCCTCGCCAATCGCGATCTCGCTGCCGGCCAGTGGTCGACCGACCAAGCCGGGTTGCCAGGGGCCGTCAGCAGGGGTCCAGGTCGCAACCTGGGCAGCGGTCTCGCTCATCCCGTAGCTCGGGTGCAGTGGCCAGCCCAGGGTACAGCTGCGGTGATAGAGGGCTGGCGCCAGAGCGGCGCCACCGATGATCACGTGGCGCAGGCTGGCGGGAGGACGGCAGTCGGCGGCTAGTAGCTTGGCCAGCATTGCCGGAACCAGCGAGAGATGCGTTACCGGGTGTTGCTGCAAGGCTGCGACGACTTCCGGTAGAGAAAAATCGGGGTGGAGCAGGAGCCCGGCACCGGCGGTGGCAGTTCGCCAGAGGATGCTTTGGCCGCCAATGTGGTGTAGCGGCAGGCAGGCCAGCCACAGGTCGCCCGGCCCGAGCGGCAGGCGCTGATTGGCCGCGCTGGCTGCGGCGAGCAGTTGCTGGTTGCCGAGAACAACCTGCTTGGGCTCGCCTTCGCTACCGCTGGTAGCAATCAGCAGTGCGCTGTCGGAAGGGAGCGAGGGAACTGGTGGTAATGAAATGTCACGGTCAACCGGAAAAAAAGGCAAATTCCGCCAGCTTGCGACATAGGCTCCCCAGGCCAGCGTGATGTTGTCGCCAGTGGCTCGGTAGATGCGGCAGTCCGCAACCCGTTGTGCCTGTTCGCCAATGGCGGTTGCCAGTTGGCTGTAGCTGTAGCCTTGGTTGGCCAGCAATAGTGCCGGGGCCGCAGGCTGTCGAGCCGCCTGATGTCGAATCAGGTCGGCCAGCGTCAGGGGGGCGGGTTGCGGCAGGGAAAACTCGGGTATCTCCATCGGCAGACGATTATACGCAGGCGTCAAAGCACGACGGGTGAGACAGATCAAGAAAAAAGCCGCCGCCCTTGCGGACGGCGGCTTTGGCTGGTGCGGTGCCGATCAGCGCTGGCTGGTGCTGGCCCGGGTGGCCAGCCATTCGCCATTGCGCAGTTCGAGCAGGTAGTCTTCGGTGGCTTCGATCCGGTACGGCTTGCTGCCCATCTTGCCTTGCTCGATCACGACCGAGTTGAGTTCGATCCGCTTGCAGGCGGCTTCGCTTTCACCAGCGGCCAGTTTGGCCTGGATCGACAGGCGGCGCTGCTGGTAATCCTGCAGGCTGGCAATGGCTTCAAGGGTGCTCTTGACCATTTCATCGCGGCTGAAATCGATCGTTTCACTGCCGCCGTTATTGGTGCGCACGGTGGCGCTGGCCTTGACGTCGTCAGCAAACAGCGCCAGTACCGACTTGCTGTCGCGGGCAGCCAGGGCGCTGTCGAAGCGCTTCAGCCACTGTTCGCCGAGCTGCTGCGGCTTGCAGCCATCGGCGGCTGCCTTGGCGACTGCGGTGGCTGGTCCTTTAACCTGCGGCGGTTGAGCCGGCTGCTTTTCCTGGCTGGCCGAATAGCGGTCAAGCTCGGCATCGAATGCACCGGGAACGTAAAAATCCGGGACCTTGTCGAGCAGGGTAGGCAACAGGATGGTGAACAGGGCGCGAGTCCGCTTCCCGGCTTTCGGGTCGCGGGCGAAACCGACCTTCCCGGGGTCGATGTCTACGCTGCCGCCACTGGCCTCCAGCGTGGTGCCACCGCGATTGACCTTGTCGTAGGTGCCCTGAACGTACTGTTCGCTCGCTTTTTCGGCCGGCAGTGCGTAGGGTTCATGGTCGGTGCCGCGAATGCCGATGGTGGCCGACGGGGTGACAACCTTGTGCTCGCTGCGGTTGGTTTGTGAAATCCAGCCGCTGATCACCCGCAATGAGCCAGTGACCAGGCGCAGCACCTGCCGGTCGGTCGGCTTGCCTTCGGCTGCGTAACGTTCGGGAACGAACTCGGCATCGGGGCGAACCGCGATCATCCCGGCGTCGTTGGTTTTAAGTACGGCCTCTCCGTTCGGTGCTGCTTTGACTGTTTCACCAACGAGAATGACTGCGCCTTCCTTCAGTTTGCGCGGCGCGCCTTGCTTGCCGCTGGCAGTCACCTCGCCCTTGATTCGGGTGACGGTGGCGAAAGGCTTGCCCAAGTCGGGGTTGGCGGAGGCTTCTTGGGCCAGGACGGGAATCGGCGTCTGGGTGGCGAAGAGCAGGGCAGCCATCGCGACCAGACGCCCGAAAGCGCGGTGAGCAGTATTTTGCATGGTGGGCGATCAAAAGACAGGATACGTTCGAAGAATATACCATGCGCAGGCCCACGGTTAGAGGATGCTGCCGCTTTTGCTGATTTTGTTTCTTTGCCGTGGCCCGGCGGTTATTACAGAGTGGCCCAACGCGCGAATTCGCGGCCAAAAAAGGCAGTAAAAATCAGCGCCAGGGGGGTGAAGGCGATGAAATAGCGCAGCAGGCGGGCAATGAACGGGGTGGCACGGGCAGACTCAAGGAAGTGGCGGGCAATCAGGTCGCCTTTGAGCCAGATGATGGCAGCAACCAGTAACGACAGCCAGTTCGCTCCTTGTAGCCAGTGTCCCAGCGCGAGACTGAGCAAGGTCAACGCGAACAAGGCGAGCCAGGTGCGCACCAGTGGTTTGAGATTGGGAGCGGTGGGGCTCATGTCAACACGTAAAAGAAGGGGAATATCACCAGCCAGATGATGTCGGTAGCGTGCCAGTAACTGGCCAGTGCCTCCAGCCCGCTGTGTTCTTCGGCGTTATAGCCGCCGGCCAGGTGGCGGGCAAGGACCCAGAGCATGCCGAGTACGCCCCACATCGCGTGTACCAGGTGATTGAAGGTCAGGTAGTAATAGACGGTAAAGAAGATCCCGGAATTGCCATCGATTCCATGTGCCAGATTCCACTGGATTTCGAGGACTTTGGCCACTGGGTAGCCAAGCGCCAGAACCAACGCCGCCAGCAGCCAGTACAAGGATTGCCGGCGGGCATCGACGCGGATGCAGGCGACCGAGCAGGCGAGGCAGAAGCTGCTGCTGATCATCAGCAGCGTGATCGCCGAGCCGGCAACGCGGGACAGTCGTTCACTGCCGGCTTCGAAGGCCTCTGGAAAGTGGGCGCGGGAGACGAAGTAAACGACGAACAGGACCAGGAATTCGACGAATTCGCAAGTGATGCCGACCCAGATCCCCTTGTTGCCAGGGATGTGTCCGCCGCTACCGGCAACATTTGCGGTCGGTTCGGGAGGTACCGATTCTTCCGGCAGGGGGAGGGAGGTGCTGGCAGTCATGGCAGTCAGCATGCAAGGAATTTCGCAAGCGGTCGTTGATGTGCCATAAAAAAAGGCCGGCAATAGCCGGCCTGGCGGAGCAGCAGGGCTTTCAGGTGCGGAATTGCGAGACCGCCTGGTGCAGGGAAGCCGACAAGGTGTGCAGGTCGCGTGCGGCGTTGGCGGTATTGCGTACTGCGGTAGCACTTTCTTCCGACATCTGGGCAATTGTTTCCAGTTGCTGGGCAATCTGGTTGCCGGCAGCACTCTGTTCGGCGATTGAATCGGAGATGCTGGTCACCATCTGGGTCACGCGCTGGGCGCCGTCGCGGATGCGGGTGATCGATTCGCCTGCCTGATTGGCCAGTTCGACACCGCTGCCGACCTGGTCAACTCCTGATTGCATGCTGCTGACCGCACTGCGGGTGCCGCTCTGGATCTTGTTGACCATCTCGGCAATCTCGGTGGTCGACAGGCCGGTACGTTCGGCCAGCTTGCGTACCTCGTCGGCGACGACGGCAAAGCCACGGCCCTGTTCGCCGGCGCGTGCCGCTTCAATCGCAGCGTTGAGGGCGAGCAGGTTGGTTTGATCGGCGATTTCCTTGATCGTGTTGACGATCGAGGTGATCTGGTCTGACTGGTGGCCGAGGTCTTCGACAATGCTCGACGAAGACTGAACTGCCTGGGAAATCTTGCGCATTTCGTTGGCTGCATTGTGGATCACGGCGGCGCCTTCTTCCGACAGCGAGCCGGCCTCGCGCGACAGGGCATGCGCTTCATTGGCGTTGTCGCGGACCACGTCAATGCTGACTGCCATCTGCTCGACGGCGGCAGCCATTGAGGCTGCTGCGTCGCTCTGGTGGCGGGCGCGGTCGGCGACCTGTTCGGAAGCACGCAGCAATTCGTCGGCCGAACCGGCGACCTGCTTGGCATTGGCAGTGATGGTCGAGATCATGTGGCGCAGGGTTTCCTGCATCGTGCGGATGTTGCCGAGCAGGCTGTCGCGGTCGTTCGGATCGCCATCGACCGGGGTGGCGAGGTCGCCGGCGGCAATCCGGCGGGTGACGGCCGAGGCAACTTCAGGGTCGCCACCAAGCGTCCGGATGATGTTGCGCGAGACCAGCAGCAGCGAGATCGAAATGAAACCGCCGATGGCCAGCCCCCAGAGCAGCAGCTTGATCGCATCGGCACGGAACTTTTCATCTACATCGTCGATGTAGATGCCGGTGCCGATGACCCAGCCCCAGGGTTCAAAACCCTTGACATAGGACAGTTTGGGAACCGGATTTTCCGAGCCCGGCTTGGGCCAGACGTAGTCAACGAAGCCGGCTCCCTGCGATTTGACCACCTTGTTGAACTCGGCAAACAGGAACTTGCCGTTCTTGTCCTTCAGTTGGTCGAGTTTCTTGCCGTCAAGTTCCGGCTTGATCGGATGCATGACCATCAGGTCGGTGAGGTCGTTGATCCAGAAGTATTCGGTCTTGTCGTAGCGCAGCGGGCGCAGGGCTTCCTTCGCGGCTTTCTTTGCATCCTCGACCGAAAGGCTGCCGTTTTTCGCCAGTTGCTCATAGTGGCCAATCGTGCTGTGGGCCACCTCAACCAGGTTTCTGACCTTGTCCTGACGATCTTCCATCATCAGGTTTCTTTCGTTGATCAGCAGCACCGCGAAAAGCGCCACCAGAGCAACGATGGTGGCAAGGGTCATTGCGGTCAGTTTGCCGCGCAAGCTCATTTTCTGCATTGCCATGATTGCTCTCCTCCCCCCTGGGTGAATACTGGCGTATTTCTTCGACGTCATCACCTTGTCTATTACTAAAGTAATGCGTAAACAATTTTATCATTTTTGTCTGGTTGTTTAACTAGTTCTTATGGAGGGTGGCGGGCTGATTTTTACGGTCGACGCTTGAAAAACCACAAAACTGCCTTACTTGATGATTTATCGGAACTATTCATGGAGGCCTGCGCAATGCGACTGGACAAACTTACGACCAAATTTCAGCAAGCTCTGGCCGATGCGCAGAGCTTGGCCATCGGTAACGACCAGCAGTTCATCGAGCCGCAGCATCTGCTGCTGGCCCTGCTCAACCAGGACGACGGCGGCACGGTATCGCTGCTTGGCCGGGCCGGGGTCAATGTACCGGCATTGCGTCGCGATCTCGAACAGGGGTTAGGCCGTCTGCCCAAGGTTGAAGGGCACGGTGGCGAGGTCAGTATCGGTCGCGATTTGGGCAACCTGCTCAACCTGACCGACAAGGAGGCGCAGAAGCGTGGCGACCAGTTCATCGCCAGCGAGATGTTCCTGCTCGCCGTTTGCGACGACAAGGGGGAAACCGGCCGCCTGGCCAAGCAGGCTGGACTGCAGAAGAAGGCGCTGGAAGCGGCAATTCTCGCGGTGCGTGGTGGCCAGGGGGTGAATTCGCAGGAGGCCGAAGCGCAGCGCGAGTCGCTGAAGAAATTCTGTATCGACCTGACCGAACGCGCGGCGCAAGGCAAGCTCGACCCGGTGATCGGCCGCGACGACGAAATCCGGCGCGCGATCCAGATTCTGCAGCGTCGTTCCAAGAACAACCCGGTGCTGATCGGCGAGCCGGGGGTGGGCAAGACTGCCATCGTCGAAGGCCTGGCCCAGCGCATTGTCAATGACGAGGTGCCGGAAACGCTCAAGGGCAAGAAGGTGCTGGTGCTCGACATGGCCGGCCTGCTCGCCGGCGCCAAGTATCGCGGCGAATTCGAGGAGCGGCTGAAGGCAGTTCTGAAAGAGGTTGCCCAGGAAGAGGGCCGGATCATCCTCTTCATCGACGAAATCCACACCATGGTCGGCGCCGGCAAGGCCGAGGGTGCGATTGACGCTGGCAACATGCTCAAGCCGGCGCTGGCGCGCGGCGAACTGCACTGCATCGGCGCGACTACGCTCGACGAATACCGCAAATACATCGAGAAGGATGCCGCGCTTGAACGCCGCTTCCAGAAGGTGCTGGTTGATGAGCCCTCCGTCGAATCGACCATTGCCATCCTGCGCGGCCTGCAGGAACGTTACGAACTGCACCACGGGGTCGACATCACCGATCCGGCGATTGTCGCCGCCGCCGAACTGTCGCATCGCTACATCACCGACCGTTTCCTTCCCGACAAGGCGATCGACCTGATCGACGAAGCGGCGGCCCGGATCAAGATGGAAATCGACTCCAAGCCGGAGGTGATGGACAAGCTCGACCGCCGCATCATTCAGCTCAAGATCGAACGCGAAGCGGTCAAGAAGGAGAAGGACGAAGCCTCGCAGAAGCGGCTGGCCTTGATCGAGGAGGAAATCGCCCGCCTGACCAAGGAGTATTCCGATCTCGAAGAGGTCTGGAAGGCCGAGAAGTCGGCGGTACTGGGTTCGGCGCAGATCAAGGAAGAAATCGACCACGTGAAGGCCGAGATTGCCCGCCTGCAACGCGAAGGCAAACTCGACAAGGTGGCCGAACTGCAATACGGCAAACTGCCGCAACTGGAAGCGCAATTGAAGGCGGCAGACACGGTCGACGGTGCGACGAAGGCAAAAAACCAGCTGCTGCGCACCCAGGTCGGCGCTGAGGAAATCGCCGAGGTGGTCAGTCGCGCGACCGGTATCCCGGTCAGCAAGATGATGCAGGGCGAGCGCGACAAGCTGCTCAAGATGGAAGACAAACTGCATCACCGCGTAGTCGGGCAGGACGAGGCGGTGCGTCTGGTTGCCGATGCCATCCGCCGTTCGCGCGCCGGTCTGGCCGACCCGAACAAGCCCTACGGCTCCTTCCTTTTCCTTGGCCCGACCGGTGTCGGCAAGACCGAGTTGTGCAAGGCGCTGGCCGAGTTCCTGTTCGACTCCGAGGAGCACCTGATCCGCATCGACATGAGCGAGTTCATGGAGAAGCACTCGGTCGCCCGCCTGATCGGCGCGCCGCCGGGCTACGTCGGTTATGAGGAGGGCGGCTACCTGACCGAGGCCGTGCGTCGGAAGCCGTATAGCGTGATCCTCCTCGACGAGGTCGAGAAGGCGCACCCGGATGTCTTCAACGTGCTGCTGCAGGTGCTCGACGACGGGCGGATGACCGATGGTCAGGGGCGCACGGTCGACTTCAAAAATACCGTGATCGTGATGACTTCCAACCTGGGCAGCCAGATGATCCAGCAGATGCAGGGCGACGACTACGGTCTGATCAAGCTGGCGGTGATGGCCGAGGTCAAGACCTACTTCCGGCCCGAGTTCGTCAACCGCATCGACGAAGTGGTGGTCTTCCACAGCCTCGACGAGCAGCACATCGCCGGGATTGCCAAAATCCAGCTGGCCTATCTGGAAAAACGGCTGGCGCAGATGGAGATGGGCTTGGTGGTCGAAGAGTCGGCCTTGCTCGAACTGGCCAAGGCCGGCTTCGACCCGGTTTTCGGCGCCCGGCCGCTGAAGCGGGCGATCCAGCAGCAGATCGAAAACCCGCTGGCTCGGGCGATTCTCGAAGGCCGTTTTGCCGCCAAGGACACGATCCGCGTCAGTTGCGATCCGGCGCTCGGAGTGCTCGCATTCGCCAGGGGTTGAAGAAGAGCGGTCGAAAAAAACAGGCACCCGAGCGGGGGCCTGTTGTCTATCTGGTTTTTATCCGCTTTCTATGCGGCTGGCGCGATCGGACCGCGCCGGCTGGCTGGCGGGGTTCAGCAATTGCCTTTCTTGGCCTGGCCGGGCGGGCAGTGGCCGCCGCCCTGATGCGGCACGCCGGGGTTGCCGCGGCCGGTATAGTATTTCTCGCCACGCGGGCCGTTATGTTTCTTCCAGTAATCCGGATCGCGCCAGTCGTTGCCATCCCAGTAGTAGCCACGCTCATTGCGGCTGCCGAAGGTGACGGTGATGCCGGGAGCAGCAATTCGGACCTGGCCGAGATTGACGTTGATGTCGGTGGCCTGGCTGAACGCCGGTATCGCCAACAAAGTGGCTAAAAGCAAGGGAATTCGCATCTTCATATCTCCATTCTGGCCTGCAACGGCAGGCTCTGCAGTCTATAACGTCGCTCTCGCCAAAAGGTTAACATGCACTCATTGAATACCGAATTCGCTGCCGCGCTGGCCGCCTGGCAAGCAAACCGCCGGCAGGAACTGGCAACTGCGGAAAGCTGGCTGGGTATGGCCGGCTTGTTCTGGCTGGAGCCTGGACGGAATGTCCTGGGATCCGCCGCCGATTGTCCGCTGCGCCTGCCGGCGGGGCCGGCTTGTGCTGGCGAGGTGGTTTGGGAGCCAGAGCGGGATCTTCTGTTCTGGCAGGCTACCGATGGGGTCATGAAACCCCTGGTCACTGACCGCGATGGAGCGCCTACTACGGTCGACCTCGAAAATTGGTCCTTTTTCGTGGTCGACCGTGACCGACGCCTCGCCCTCCGCTTGCGTGACCGCGAGTGGGCGCAAAGCCGGCCATTTGCCGGCCTAGACTATTTTCCTCCAGCCCCGGAATGGCGGATTGAAGCCCGCTGGCTGGCTTTGCCCGAACCGGTACGGATCGAAGTGCCCAATGTGGCCGGCGAACTGCGCCCAGTCGAGATCGCTTGGCAGGCAGTATTTGTACATGCAGGCAGCGAGGTGTGCTTGCTGCCGATGAGTGTCGATGAAAATGAGGTCTTTTTCGTTTTTCGCGATCGCAGCAGCGGGCGCGAAAGCTATGGTGCCGGCCGTTTCCTCAAGGCAGTCCGGCCGGTGGGCGAGGTGATCACGCTGGATTTCAACCGTGCTTACAACCCGCCTTGCGCGTTTACCCCGTTTGCCACCTGCCCATTGCCACCGCCGGAAAACTGGTTGCCGTTCGCAGTGCCGGCCGGCGAGTTGAAATACTGCGGGGCGGTGGCGCATTGACACCTTGCAGCAGTACCTTGATTTGAAAATAATAAAATGCTAATATATGGTATCGCTGATTGATTGGAGGACCCGCATGCTGCGCTTCGATATTGCTCCGGTATGTTCCAATGCTTACCGTTTTCAGGCCGCGATGAGTTTTACCATCGCCGCCATCTACCTGTTTACTCCCTACCGCTGGGTCGCATTCCTGCTGGCTTTCGGTGGCTTGATCCGGGGGTTTGTCTCGCCGCATCGCTGCCTGTCTTACCGCCTGTTTGCCGGCTTCAGCGAAAAGCTCGGCTGGAAGAAATTGCAGAACGCCGGTTCGAAGATGTTTGCCGACAAGGTGGTGATGCTGGCTGGCAGCGTGATGGCGGTGAGTTGGCTGCTCGACTCCGAGATCGGGATGATTCCGGCTGTAGCGATTCTCGTCTTTGCCCTGATTGATCTGGTGACCGGTTTTTGTGCCGCTTGCTGGGCTTATGGCCTGTGGTACCGGGTCAAGGGAGCCTGAAATTCGATTTCTGGCAAAAAAGGGCGGCCTGGCGGTCGCCCTTTTTTTGTGTCGGCCGGAGTGCCGTGGCACTCAGGCGAGGGCTTGGTCAATCGCCCGTGCCAGGCTGGCAACGGTACGTTCCGGGTTGTGCAGTTTTTCCAGTCCGAACAGACCGATCCGGAAACTGCGGAAGTCGGGGCCTTCATCGCATTGCAGCGGCACGCCGGCAGCCGTCTGGACGCCGACGCCGAGAAACTTGCGGGCATTCTGGATTTCCGGGTCACGCGTATAGCTGACGACCACGCCCGGAGCCTGGAAGCCTTCGGCGGCCACACTGGCAAAGCCTTTTCCAGCCAGCATTGCACGCACCTGTCGGCCAAGTTCCTGCTGTTCCTGGCAAACCCGGGCAAAGCCGTAAGCCTCGGTTTCCAGCATCACGTCGCGCAGCGCAGCCAGTGCATCGGTAGGCATGGTCGCGTGGTAGGCGTGTCCGCCCTGTTCGTAGCTTTCCATGATCTGCAGCCATTTCTTGAGATCGCAGGCGAAGCTGCTGCTGGTCGTGCTCTCGATCTGCTCGCGGGCGCGTTCGCCAAGCATCACCAGGGCGCAGCACGGTGAGCCGCTCCAGCCTTTTTGCGGGGCGCTGATCAGTACGTCAACCTGTTTCGCAGCCATATCCACCCAGACCGTACCGGAGGCAACGCAGTCGAGCACGAACAGGCCGCCGACTTCGCGGACTGCCTGACCGACCGCAAGCAGGTAGTCGTCGGGCAGGATCATTCCGGAGGCGGTTTCAACGTGGGGGGCAAAGACCAGTTCGGGCTTTTCACGCCGGATGGTGGCGACGACCTCAGCAAGCGGTGGCGGGGCAAACGGGGCTTCGGCGCCGTCGCCGATCCGGTGGGCCTTGAGCACCTGGGTGGCGGAGGGAATCCGGCCGGTGTCGAGAATCTGCGACCAGCGGAAGCTGAACCAGCCGTTACGGATGATCAGGCATTTCTTGTCGGTGGCGAACTGGCGGGCAACCGCTTCCATGCCGAAGGTGCCGCTGCCCGGGACGACGATGGCCGAGCGGGCGTTGTAAACTGCTTTGAGAATCCGCGAAATGTCCCGCATCACCCCCTGGAAGCGTTGCGACATGTGGTTGAGCGCACGGTCGGTATAGACCACGGAGTATTCAAGCAGTCCGAGTGGATCGGGTTGCGGAAGCAGTGCAGCCAAGTTGGTCTCCTCAAGGTAGGATCAGTGATGTTGTTCGGGAATCATGCCATGACCGGGGGTGGGTACGGAACCCGGTGACCGGCTTTTGGTCTGATCAGGCAAGGCTGATCGAATAGGGAGGCGCAACATGTTCAGCGACCGCAAACTGCCTTCGTATATATCCCGCGAAAACGTCGGGCCATGGCATATCTACCTGGAGCAGGTCGACCGGGTTGCGCCCTTGCTCGACAAGGCTTTGCAGCCCTGGGTCGAAACCCTGCGCCGGCCCAAGCGTTCGCTGATCGTCGATGTTCCGATCCGTCTCGACGATGGCCGGATCGAGCATTTCGAAGGCTATCGCGTGCATCACAACACCTCGCGCGGGCCGGGCAAGGGCGGGATTCGCTTTCATCAGGATGTGACCTTGTCGGAGGTGATGGCGCTGGCCGGCTGGATGACGATCAAGAATGCCGTGGTCAATGTGCCGTTTGGTGGTGCCAAAGGCGGCGTGCGGGTCGATCCGCGCCAGTTGTCGCAACCCGAACTGGAGCGCCTGACCCGCCGCTATACCAGCGAGATCGTGTCGATGATCGGCCCGGACAAGGATATTCCGGCCCCCGACATGAACACCAACGCCCAGGTGATGGCCTGGATCATGGATACCTATTCGATGGGCGAAGGGCGGACGGTGACCGGCGTCGTGACCGGCAAGCCGATTTCGCTCGGCGGATCGCTCGGCCGTCCGGATGCGACCGGGCGTGGTGTTTATGTGGTTGCCCGGGAGGTCGGCCAGCGCCTGGGCCTGCCGATCCCCGGCGCACGCGTTGCGGTGCAAGGCTTCGGCAATGTTGGCGAGGCAGCGGCGCGCATCTTTGCCGAGGCCGGGGCCAGTGTGATCGCGATTCAGGATGTCAGCGCCACGGTGTATGCCCCGGGAGGGCTCGATCTTGCAGCCTTGCGGCAGCATTTGCGCGCAACCGGTTCGCTGCAGGGAGCCCCGGGGTGCGAGACGATCGGGCGTGAGGAATTCTGGCGCCTCCCCTGTGATTTTCTCGTGCCGGCCGCGCTGGAGGCGCAGATCAATCAGTTCAATGCCGGTGAAATCAACGCCAGGGTGATCGTCGAGGGAGCCAATGGCCCAACCACCCCGGAAGCCGAGTCAATTCTTGCCGACAAGGGCGTGGTGGTGGTGCCGGATGTGATCGCCAATGCTGGTGGGGTGACTGTCAGCTACTTTGAATGGGTACAGGATTTTTCCAACTTTTTCTGGAGTGAGGACGAAATCAATCGCCGGCTGGAAAAAATCATGGCCGACGCCTTTGCCGCAATCTGGGTGCTGGCCGGGGAGCGCGGTTTGTCATTGCGCACGGCAGCATTCGTGATTGCTTGCAGCCGGGTACTGGAGGCACGGGCGATTCGCGGCTTGTATCCGTAAGCAGTTTCAGAAAGACGGCGAGGGTGCCGTAGAGATCGTTGCAGGAACGCTGGACCGACCAGGGAGGTGTGTGATGCGCATGATCTACAGCAGTGAGCATTTCTGGATTCTGTCCTACCCGGCGCAGCAGGGGGTGGAACTGTTCGACAGGGAAAGAAAGCGGCTGCTATTCCTGCAAGGAGCGGCAGCCTGGAGTTTTCGCTATGCGATGGAGCAGATTCCCGAAGCCGAACGCGATGAGGCGACCATTGATGCCTTTCTCGACGATTACTGCGACGACAAGGCACAGCCCATCGCGCTGCATTGACGTGCTAGAATCGCGGGCATTGTCTTCTACCTGCTTGAGGAAACCAGTCAAAATGGGCGACGTGAATACCAGCTATGTCTCCGACCACACCAAGTGGATGAACGAACTCCTGGAAAAGAACCCGGAATGGGTCGAGGATCAGAAGGCCGGTCGTGCCCTGTGGTGGGACAAGAAGCAGGATGTCGACACCACCGTGCGTAACGCTGCTTCCAAGGTGCCGCAAAAGTCGTATCCCTACGACGTCAATTTCTTCGGCGAATAAATTCGCCAGGGGACTGGGTGTCCCCTCTGCCCAGGCAGAACCCTAAGCCGGTCCGACGACCGGCTTTTTTCATTCCCGGGGTGTGGGGCTGATTGTTACCGCCAGCCACGGTCGACCGTGAAAACGACAGTTTTTGCGCCGGAGGCGAATTTTGCGGGCCAAAGATGTAGGCGCTCAGGGCGGTGGCAAAAGTGAAAAAGGGGCGTTGCCGCCCCTTTTGCCTGCTGCTTCCGCGAAACTGCCGTTTAGCCCGTCAGCGGCTTGACCACGCGCTTGACTGCGGTGTCTTCCGGGTGCGGGTGGATGGTGAAGCCGAGGCTGGTCATCAGGCGGAACATCTTGGTGTTGGTCGACAACACGTCGCCGACTACGGCGCGGTAGCCCTTCAAGCGGGCACAGTCGATCAGCGCCGTCATCAGCTTGCGGCCGACGCCGCACTTCTGCCAATCATCGCCGACCGCCAGCGCGAATTCGACCGATTCCCCATCCGGATTGAGCACGTAGCGGGCAACGCCGATCTGCAGTTCCGGCGGCTCGACGCCGTCGACGTTGTCCTCGATCTCGCGCGGCAGCGTCGCCACCAGCGCCATTTCGCGGTCGTAGTCGATCTGCGTGAAGCGGACCAGCATGGTCTGGGTCAGTTCGCGCAGGGTATCCATGAAGCGGTAGTAGCGCGACTCGTCGGACATGTTCTTGACGAAGTCCTGCTCCATTTCCGCGTCTTCCGGGCGGATCGGGCGGATGGTGACGGTCTTGCCGTCGTTCATCGTCCATTCCTGGATCAGGTGTACCGGGTAAGGGTAGATCGACATGTGCGCGTAGCGGTCACCCGACGCACCGGCGGTGTGGTCGATGACGATGCGGGCATCAGCCGCAATCGCACCGTTTTCATCGACGATCAGCGGGTTGAGGTCGAGTTCCTGAATCCACGGCAGTTCGCAAACCATTTCCGAAATGCAGAGCAGGACTTCCTTGATTGCTTCACGGTCGACCGGCGGCATGTTGTGGAACTGGCCGAGAATCTTCGATGCCCGGGTCGAGTCGATCAGGTCCTTGGCCAGGAATTTGTTCAGCGGCGGCAGCGCGACCGAGCGGTCGGAGAAGATTTCGACGTCGAAACCACCGGCGCCGAAGGTGATCACCGGCCCGAAGATCGGGTCGCGGAAGACGCCGATCATCAGTTCGCGGCCGTTCGGGCGCGACAGGAAGGGTTCGATCGAGACGCCGTTGATCTTGGCATCCGGACGGCGCTTCTGCACGGTATCGATGATGTCGTGATAGGCATTGCGGACGGCCGGGGCATTGACGATGTTGAGGCGGACGCCGCCGACGTCGGACTTGTGGGTCAGATCCGGTGAATCGACCTTCATTGCCACCGGGAAACCGATCTGCTCAGCGAGCAGCAGGGCTTCGGTCGCGGTGCGGGCAACCATGGTTTGCGCCACCGGCACCTTGAAGGCGCGCAGGATCGCCTTCGATTCCATTTCGGAGAGTACCTTGCGCCGTTCGGCGAGCAGCGCCTCGATCAGCATCTTGGCACCTTCGGTTTCCGGCCGGTCGTACTGGCGGGTCGGCTCCGGTGCCTGCAGCAGCAGCTTCTGGTTGCGGTAGTACTTGGAGATGTGGTGGAACAGCTCGATCGCGGTTTCCGGCATGCGGAAGGCGGGAATGCCATTGTCTTCGAGCAGCTTGCGGGCCTCGGCCACCTGTTCCTCGCCCATCCAGCAGCAGATCAGCGAGCGGTTGAGCTTGTCAGAGATTTCGAGGATCGCCTTGGCCACTTCCAGCGGTTCGGTCATCGCCTGCGGTGTCAGCATCACCAGGGTGCTATCGACGTTGGGATCCTGGGTCACCGCCATGATCGTTTCACGGTAGCGCTCCGGCGTGGCATCGCCGGCGATGTCGATCGGGTTGCTGTGCGACCAGGTGGTCGGCAAGGCCTTGTTCAACTTGGCCATGGTCTCGTCGGACAATTGCGCCAGCGGAATCCCGAAGTCGCCGGCGCGGTCGGCGGCCATTGCGCCCGGTCCGCCGCCGTTGGTGATGATCGCCAGACGGTTGCCCTGCGGGCGGAACTTGGAGGCGAGCGCCTTGGCGGCGTAGAACAGCTGGCCGACGTTCTGCACGCGAACAACACCGGCACGGCGCACGGCGGCGTCAAACACGGTGTCGGAAACGGCGGTCATCCCGGAGTGGGCCAGCGCGGCCTGCGAACCGGCTTCGTGGCGGCCGGCCTTGAGCAGGATGATCGGCTTGATGCGGGCGGCCGAACGCAGTGCGCTCATGAAGCGGCGGGCGTTGCGGATGCCCTCGACGTACATCAGGATGTAGTGGGTGCGGCTGTCGTAGATCAGATAGTCGAGAATCTCGCCGAAGTCGACGTCGGTGGTGACGCCCAGCGAAATCACCGACGAAAAACCGACCTGGTTGGCCTTGGCCCAGTCAAGTACCGCCGAGCACATCGCGCCCGATTGCGAAACCAGCGCCAGGTTGCCCGGGTTGGCGCTGACCTTGGCGAAGGTGGCGTTGAGGCCGAGGTCGGGGCGGATGATGCCGAGACAGTTGGGGCCGAGAATGCGGACGTTGTAGGAGCGGGCAATTTCCAGCACCTTGCGTTCGAGCGCAGCGCCGATGTGGCCGGATTCGGAGAAGCCGGCACTGATGATGATCACGTTGCGGACGCTGCTGCGGCCACATTGTTCGATGATCTGCGGCACGGTCTGCGGACGGGTGGCGATCACCGCCATTTCGACCCGGGCACCGATTTCCTCGATCGACTTGTAGGCCTTCTCGCCGAGGATGGTTTCGTGCTTGGGGTTGATCGGGTAGAGCCGACCTTTGTACCCCGAGTTCTTGATGTTCCGGAAAATGACGTTGCCGACCGAGTTCTCGCGTTCGGAGGCGCCGATCACAGCCACCGATTTGGGCTCGAAAAGCGCGGTGAGATAGTGCTGTTCCAACATGGTTTACCCCTGTTTAAGCCTGTTCCGGAAGAACTCCGGATTTGTCATTGTGCAGCGCAATATTCTGGCACAAGCGATTTCTGTTTTCCATGATTCAAGTAGGGGATTTCCCTTGTTTGGGCGGGAAAACGCGAAATTTTTTACGCAGCCAGTTCGGCTTCGAGCAGCAGGGGCTGCCCGAGGGCGCGGGCAATCGGACATTTGCCAGCGATTTCGAGCATCCGCTGTCGCTGCTCGGGGTTCAAGTCTCCGCGCAGGGTGATCTGGCGACGGATGCGATCACGCAGTTGTCCGTCAATCTCGATCCGGTCGTGCCGTAGCTCGACTTCCACCTGCTCCAGCGGCAGGTCCTTGCGCTCGGCGTACATCCGCAAGGTCATCGAGGTGCAGGCGCCGAGTGCGGCGAGCAGGTAATCGAAGGGGGCCGGGCCGGCATCCTCGCCGCCCATGCTCGCTGGCTCGTCGGCGAGCAACTGGTGCTGGCCGGCACATACTGTCTGCTGGTATCTTCCGCGTCCGTTTTCGCTGACGATGACTGAACTGGCTGCCATGGTTGACTCCTTGCATGAAATGAACGCGATCATACCGCCCTCGCCGTGGTTGCTGGCACATGCCGCGCAATTGCCCAGGCGCGGTTGCATCCTCGATCTGGCCTGCGGGCGGGGCCGGCATTTGCGCTGGTTGGCCGAATACCGGGCAGCAGCCGTGGCGAGCGAGGAATTGCGGTTTTTGGCAGTCGACCGTGATTCTGCCGCTTTGCAGTCGCTCGCCGGATTGCCGGGAGTATCGACCCGTTGCTGCGACCTGGAGGGCGAGAACTGGCCGCTGGCTGGAGAACGCTTTGCCGCAGTGATCGTCACCAATTATCTGTGGCGGCCGCGTTTCGATGCCTTGCTGGCACTGCTGGCGCCCGCCGGGGTGTTGGTGTACGAGACCTTCATGCAGGGGAATGCCGCCTATGGCAAGCCATCGCGTCCGGATTTTCTGCTTCAACCGGGCGAATTGCGGGCGCGCTGTGGTGCTGCCGGCTTGCAGGAAATCGCTTTTGCCGAGGGGTATGTCGAACAGCCCAGGCCGGCGGTGCGGCAGGCTATCGTGGCGCGTCGGGTGAGTGGGTGAAACAGCGGCTGATTTTTCTCTGTTTTCACGGTCGACCGTGAAAACAGAGAAAAATCTCAGCGGCTGGCGATCATTGCCGCCGCAATCCGGTCGATTCCCTGCGGGTCGAGACAGTCGCTGGCGAAACGGCTGGCTTGTTCGAGGCCGAGATAATTGTGGCCTTGCGAGCGGTGATAGAGCGGGTCGTAGTGCAGTTCCAGGAGTTCCTGGACCAATTGGCGCCAGTGGCCAGCAGCGACATAGCCCGACCAGCGTTGCAGATTTTCGTTGCTTTGCAGGCCTTGCAGTGCGTGCAGGCGGCGCAGCAGGAGTTCCTGGCGGCTGAGGAAGTAGTCGTAGTCAGCGAGCAGGAAATCCACCCGCGCCGGCAGGCAGGCGTCAATCTGCAGGCAGCGGCCGGCACGAATGCGCTGCATCAGCGCTTCCGGTACGTGCAGGTTGCCAACCTTGCGGCTCTCGGCTTCGACATACACCGGGCGACTCGGGTCGAAGCCTTGCAGGGCTTGCAGCAACTGGGTTTCAAACCATTTTTGCGGCGGTTGTGGCTGATCGGGCAGGATGCCGAGGACCGAGCCTTTATGGCTGGCCAGGGTTTCGAGATCGAGAATCTGTTCTCCGTGCGCCCCGATTGCCTGCAGGATGCGCGTTTTGCCGCTGCCGGTGGCGCCGCAGACAACGCGGAAATCGAGGCTGGCCGGCAGGCGTTCGAGTTCGTCGATCACGTGTCGCCGCCAGGCTTTGTAGCCGCCTTCCAGCTGGCCGGCGTTCCAGCCGATGCTGCGGAACACGGTGGTCATCGAGCCGCTGCGCATGCCGCCGCGCCAGCAGTAGATCAGGGGGCGCCAGTTTTTAGGCTGTTCGAGAAATAGCCCTTCGAGGTGGCGGGCGATATTGGCAGAAATCAGCGCCGCCCCGATTTTTTTGGCCTCGAAGGGCGAGACCTGCTTGTAGATGGTGCCGACGCGGGCGCGCTGTTCGTCGTCGAGGACCGGGCAGTTGATTGCGCCGGGGATGTGGTCTTCGGCAAATTCGGCCGGTGAGCGGACATCGATGACGCAGTCGTAAGCCGCCAGGTCGGCGACGGTGGGGAGCTTGTTCTTCATCTGCTCATTTTACCAGCGGTGCCAGCGTCCCCCAGAGATGCTCGAGCAGCAGCGGTTGGGCTGCGGCGGTTGGGTGCAACTGGTCGGCCTGGAATAGTTCCGGGCGAGTGGCGACCGGTTCGAGCAGGAACGGGAGCAGGGGAATTTTGCGAGTACGTGCGAGCTCGACGAAGACCTGGGCGAATTCGTCAGCGTAGGGACCATAGTTCGGGGGCAGGCGCATCCCTACCAGCAACACCCGGGCGCCGCTGTGGCGGGCATGGTCGATCATGTTTGCCAGGTTGTCGCGCAATTGCGCCAGCGGCAGTCCGCGCAGACCATCGTTGGCGCCCAGGGCGAGGATCACCAGGGCCGGTTTTTCGCGGCTGAGCAGCGGTGCCAGGCGGCTTCTGCCGCCGGCACTGGTTTCGCCGGAGAGCGAGCGATTGACGACGTTATAATCGCTGCCGCGTTCGCGCAGCCGTTGCTGCAGCAGCATTGGCCAGGCCGCTTCGGGGCGCAGGCCGTAACCGGCTGACAGCGAGTCGCCAAAAACCAGCAAGGTTTTTGCTGCCGCCAGCCCGCTGCCCGGCAGGCCAAGTGCAACCAGCAGTAGTGCGACGCAGTGCCACCCTGTGAGCGGGCGGTGGTAGGTTGAGCAGGAAGGAAAAGGACGCATGACAGACAAGGCAGTGGTGAGGGTCGAAGGGCTGGCCAAGGTGGTTGCCGGCGCCGGAGGCGAGGGCGGCGAATTGACGATTCTGCAGGATATTGCCTTCAGCGTCATGCCCGGCGAGTGCGTGGCGATGGTCGGAGCTTCCGGTTCGGGCAAGTCTACCCTGCTCGGTTTGCTGGCCGGGCTCGATTTGCCCACTGCGGGCGAGGTCTTTCTTGACGGGGTGGGCCTGAGCGCACTTGACGAGGATGCCAGGGCCCGGCTACGGGCCCGGCTGCTGGGGTTTGTCTTCCAGTCCTTTCAGTTGCTGCCGGCGCTGACGGCGCTGGAAAACACGATGCTGCCGCTTGAATTGAGCGGGCGGCGGGATGCCGCCGGGCAGGCGCGGGCCTGGCTGGAGCGGGTTGGCCTGGGGCAGCGGCTGCAGCACTTCCCGCGTCAGCTATCGGGTGGCGAACAGCAGCGGGTGGCTCTGGCCCGAGCCTTTGCCGCCGCACCGCGCCTGGTACTGGCCGACGAGCCGACCGGCAATCTTGATCCGGTCACGGGGCGGCAGATCATCGACTTGATGTTCGAGTTGAATCGCACGGCCGGCACGACCTTGTTGCTGGTAACCCACGATGAGGCAATCGCCGGGCGCTGCCAGCGCCGCCTGCGGATTGCCGCAGGGCGGCTGGTCGAAGATTCGCAGCAGGCCTGAATGCGCGGCCAGCGCCCGGATTTTGCCCCGGGCGGCAGTCGACCGTGAATCTGCCGGTTTCAGTCAGCTTCGCCGTTCAGCCAGCGGCTGACCGTGGCCAGCAGGTAGTTGGGATCGACCGGCTTGGCGATGAAGTCGTTCATTCCGGCATCGAGGCAGCGTTTGCGATCTTCGACAAAGGTGTTGGCGGTCATTGCCAGGATCGGTGTTTGCGCGCAGCCGGGCAGGGCGCGGATGCGGCGGGTTGCTTCCAGGCCGTCCATCCGTGGCATTTGTACATCCATCAGGATCAGGTCGTAGGCGGTACTGCCCGCCATCTCGACAGCCTGGAAACCATCGCCGGCGGTATCGATGGCCAACTCAAGATCGCAGAGCAGTTCAATGGCGATTTCGCGGTTGATCATTTCGTCTTCGACCAGGAGGATGCGTTTGCCGGCTCCGGTGCGCGGCATCTTGGGCTGGCCGGAGGGGGCTGCTGCGGGTTGGCTGCTGGGCTCCGCCACTTTGAGCCGGACGGTGAACCAGAATTCGCTGCCGTTGCCCGGGTGGCTTTCGGCGCCGGCATCGCCGCCCATCATTCGTGCCAGCCGGCGGGTGATGGTCAGGCCCAGGCCGGTGCCGCCGTGCATCCGGGCAATCGAATTGTCGCCCTGTTCGAAGGGGACGAACAGCCGTTGCAGTTCGCCCGGGTCAATGCCAACCCCGGTGTCGCGAACGGAAAAGCGTAGTAGCGCGCTTTCCTGAGATTGTTCCAGGGTCTGGCAGCCGATTTCGATGTATCCCTGATCGGTGAACTTGATGGCATTGCCGACATAGTTGAGCAGCGCCTGTTTGATCCGGGTTGGATCGCCGAGCAGGTGCTCCGGCACCTCGCTGGCGGTGAGGCGCAGGCTCAGGCCACGTGCCTGGGCACGGTCATTGAGCATGGTCTGGACGTCTTCGAGCAACTTGTGCGGACGCAGATCAAGTTCTTCCAGAGTCAGTTTGCCGGCCTCGATCTTGGACAGGTCGAGAATGTCGTTGATGATCCCGTTGAGATGCTGGGTGGCGTCGTCGACTTTCTGCAGGCGTTCCTGTTGTTCGCTGCCGGGACAGACCCGGCGCAGCAGGTAGACCATCCCGGTGATGGCGTTCAGCGGGGTGCGGATTTCATGGCTGACGTTGGCCAGGAACGATGATTTTGCCCGGTTGGCAGCTTCGGCTGCATCGCGGGCGGTGGCCAACTCGCGGGTCCGCGCATCGACCATGCGCTCAAGATTTTCGCGGTAATCGGCAAGTTGCCGCTCGACCTTGAGTCGTTCGGTGATGTCCAGCAGGCTGAACTGGAGCAGGGTTTTACCCTTGTGGCGGACCGCCATCAGGCGGACTTCGGCAGTCCAGCGTTCGCCATTCGGGCGGCAGTGTTCCCAGTTGAAGACCTCGATCCCCCGGTTGAGGCAAGCCAGGACATGGCGTCGTCCAGCCTGCTCCGAGTCTTCGCCGCTGGCCTGGGTGGGGGCTGAGACATCGAGCGGAGTCCAGTTCAGGACTTCTGCGCGGGAGCGGGCCTGATAAATTCTTACAGCGGCATCGTTGCAGTCGAGATAGCGACCGCTTTCCGGGTCCATCACCACCAGCGGGGTATGTGATCCGGCAAAGAGCACCCGGTTGTACTCCTCGCTTTCGCGCAAGGCTTCCTGTTCGCTGGCCAGCTCGCTCTCGGCCTGCTTGCGGCGGCGGATGTTGAGGACCAGCAGGCCGATGATTGCGGCTTGCCCGAGCAGACCGAGCAGCAGGATCAGGCGCTGACGGGCATGCTGCTCGGCGAGTTCCCGGGTGCGCTGGGCAACCATTTCTTCCAGCTTGTCCTGATAGGCCTGCAGTTCTGAGGTTGGCATCTGCTTGCCGGTGGTGTCGTGAATCACCGAGAAGAGCAGGGTCCGCTCGTCGTCGAGCCGCATCGGCGACGAGTACACTTCGACTGTGCGGATGCTGCCATCGGCGAGTCGATGCGGAAAGATGAAATAGTTGCGCTTTTCTTCTTTGGCCCGGAGACGCTCGGCTGCCACTTCGTCCGGGCCCAAGGCGTTAAGGTCCTGGATGCGCAGCTTTTTCAGTTCAGCTAAGGGGCGACCGTAAAACTCGCTGGCCGCCAGATTGGCATCGACGATTGCGCCATTGGCCGGATCGATGAACAGCATCACCGAGGTGTGGTGACGAAACAGCGAGGAGAGCAGGTTGTCGCTGGCCTTGGCCAAGGACAGCACGGTCGGGCTGATGATCGCCAGGAACAGGGCACAGAGCAGCAGGAGGAAGCGCGGCAGGGAGTGAGCGGTCATGGCGTTAAAGGCGCAGGGACGGGGCATTATAGGGAGTTTCCCCGGGGTTTTAGCGGCCGTGAACGTAAAATACCCCTGTCAATGACAGGGGTATTGGCTGCGTTTGCCGATCGACTATTTGCGTAGCTTGGCGAATGCTGCCGCCATCGCGTTGCCGGCTGGTGCGGGCGTGTTATGCCGGGCCTGCTGCCGTGACAGCGGCGCACCGCGCTGGCTGGCGGCGCCGCCATCGTGCTTCTTCGGCTCGTCGCTCATGCGCATGGTCAGCGCGATCCGCTGTCGTTGCAGGTCCACTTCCAGCACCTTGACCTTGACCACCTGGCCGGCCTTGACCACGTCGTGCGGATCCTTGACGAAGGTATTGGACAGCGCCGACACGTGCACCAGGCCGTCCTGATGCACGCCGATGTCGACAAAGGCACCGAAGGCGGCGACGTTGGTGACCACGCCTTCGAGGATCATGCCCGGTTGCAGGTCCTTGACCTCGGTGACGCCGTCGGCAAAGGTCGCGGTCTTGAACTCGGGTCGCGGGTCGCGGCCGGGTTTTTCCAGTTCCTTGAGAATGTCCTGCACGGTTGGCAGGCCGAAGCGCTCGTCGGTGTATTGGCTGGCATTGACCGCCTTGAGCAGGCGCGGGTCGCCCATCACGTCCTTGAGCGGTTTGTTGAGCGTGGTCAGGATCTTTTCCACCACCGGGTAGGCTTCCGGGTGTACCGACGAAGCGTCGAGCGGGTTGTCGCCATCCGGCACGCGCAGGAAGCCGGCGGCCTGCTCGAAAGTCTTGTCACCGAGGCGCGGCACCTTCTTCAGTGCATTGCGGCTGGTAAACGGGCCGTTGGCATCGCGGAAATTGACGATATTCGCTGCCAGCCCGGCGTTGAGACCGGAAATCCGGGTCAGCAGCGGCACCGACGCGGTATTCACATCGACGCCGACGGCATTGACGCAGTCCTCGACCACCGCATCCAGGCTCTTGGCCAGTTTGCTCTGAGAAACATCGTGCTGGTATTGGCCGACACCGATCGACTTGGGTTCGATCTTGACCAGTTCGGCCAGCGGGTCTTGCAAGCGGCGGGCAATCGACACTGCGCCGCGTAGCGACACGTCGAGTTCCGGGAATTCCTTGGCCGCCAATTCCGAGGCCGAATACACCGAGGCGCCGGCTTCCGAAACCACGATTTTCTGCATGCGTGCCTCGGGATATTTTTTCATCACGTCCTGTACCAGCTTGTCGGTTTCGCGGCTGGCGGTACCGTTGCCGATAGCGACCAGCGAGACGCCGTGCTGTGCCGCCAGGCGGACGATAGTGTGCATCGAGCCAGCCCAGTCGTTGCGCGGTTCGTGCGGGTAAATGGTGGCGGTTTCGAGCAGCTTGCCGGTGGCGTCGACGACGGCGATCTTGCAGCCAGTGCGGATCCCCGGGTCGATGCCCATGGTCACGTGCTTGCCGGCTGGGGCGGCAAGCAGCAGGTCCTTGAGATTCTTGCCGAAGACGCGGATCGCTTCTTCTTCCGCGCGTTCGCGCAACTCGTTCATCAGGTCGAGTTCAAGGTGGGTGTAGACCTTGACCTTCCAGGTCCAGCGCACGGTGTCGCCCAGCCATTTGTCGGCCGGGCGGCCCTGGGCCTTGATCCCGAAGCGGGCGGCGATGCGCTGTTCGCAGGGATTCGGCCCCGGTTTGATGTTGTCTTCGTCAAGTTCGCTATCGAGCACCAGGGTCACGCCGAGGAAGCCTTCGTTACGCCCGCGCAGCAGCGCCAATGCCCGGTGCGAAGGCATGCTGGCGATCGGCTCGGCGAAGTCGAACCAGTCGCGGAACTTGGCTCCTTCAACCTCCTTGCCCGCGACCACCAGGGAGCGGACCAGGCCATGCTCGTTGAGGTATTCGCGCAGTTGCAGCAGCAGGTCGGCATCCTCAGCGAATTTTTCCATCAGGATCTGGCGCGCACCGTCGAGCACGGCACGGGCATCGGCGAAGCCGGCGTCGGCGTTAAGGAATTTTTCGGCTTCGTCGTCCGGTGTCAGTTCCGGGTTTTCCAGCAAGGCCAGCGCCAGCGGTTCGATCCCGGCTTCGCGGGCGATCTGGGCCTTGGTCCGGCGCTTCTGCTTGTAGGGCAGGTAGAGGTCTTCGAGGCGCTGCTTGGTTTCGGCGTTTTCGATCTCGTTCTTCAACTCCGGGGTCAGCTTGCCCTGTTCTTCAATGCTGGCGATGATCGCGCCGCGCCGGTCTTCGAGTTCGCGCAGATAGGTCAGCCGCTCTTCCAGATTGCGCAATTGCGTGTCGTCGAGGCCGCCGGTGACTTCCTTGCGATAGCGGGCGATAAAGGGCACGGTAGCACCTTCGTCGAGCAGGGCGACGGCAGCGGTGACCTGCGGCGGACGCACGCCGAGTTCGAGAGCGATGCGGTGTTCGATGGGAGCGAGCATGGATCGGACGGCTTCAAAAAAACGGGGGGTGAATGATGCGGAATTCAACGGGAAAATACAACTGAGAGGCTTTCGTGTAGCATGTTTCCCAATGGCAAATTTTTTCAGAGGAGGATGAACAATGAAAGTCGACACCTACCTGTTTGGCGAGCTTGAGGTTTCTCCGGAGAAGGTCATTACCTTCCCGAACGGTCTGGTGGCCTTCGAGGAAGCAAAACGCTTCACGCTGATTCACGAAGAAGACGAGGCGATTCCGAATACCTTCACCCTGCAGTCGCTGGACGACCCGGCGCTGGCTTTCCAGATTGTCGACCCGACCGACCTTGGCTTCAGCTATGAACTGGCCCTCAGCGACGAGGAAAAGGCCTTGCTGCAGACTCCCGCTTCGGAAGATGTGGCCGTGATGCAGATGCTGTTCAAGAAAGAAGAGGACGGCAAGACGGCGATTTCACCGAACCTGCGGGCACCGCTGTTGATCAATATCCGCGCGCGCGTCGGTATCCAGAAGGTGATGGAAAAAATGAATTCAAAGGTGATGCTGAGCAATCTTGCCAGCAGCGTCTGATCCGGTCGGCCTTCTGCCGCAAGGAAGCGCGGGGCTATGGCCCCGCGTTGTCGTTCACCGATCCCGTTTATAGGGCTTCCAGGCAGTTTTGGTAGCGTTGGGCGTTGTCCACGTAATGGGCGGCCGAGGCTTGCAGACGGGCCACTTCGTCGGCGCTGAGTTCGCGCACCACCTTGCCGGGTGAGCCGACGATCAGCACATGATCGGGAAAGACCTTGCCTTCCGGGATCAGGGTATTCGCGCCGACAATGCAGCCCTTGCCGATTACCGCCCGGTTAAGAATCACCGAGCCGATTCCGATCAGGCTGCCGTCGCCGACGGTGCAACCATGCAACATCACCAGATGACCGACGGTGACATGGTCGCCAATCTTCATCGGTACGCCTGCGTCAGTATGCAGCACTGAGCCGTCCTGGATATTGCTGTTGGCGCCGATCTCAATCGGATCGTTGTCGCCGCGTAGCGTCGCATTCCACCAGATCGAACTGTTTTCACCGAGGCGTACATCGCCAATCACTGTGGCGTTGGGGGCTATCCATGCCGAGGCGGCAAGGACGGGAACTTTGTCGGCAAGTTTGAAAACAGGCATACGCTTTCCTTCCGGACGGTGCTGGTTCTTGGTTAACAATAAAAAAACAGTATGTTATAAGGGATACCTAAAGTTATCCCTTGAAATGTCGTTATCGCCGCATGAGGACGTTGACCGGGACATTCTAAGAGAGGGGAATCATGTCTGCCTGCAATTCTCGCCTTGGTGCGCTGGCTGTCTGCTCAGCCTTGTTGCTTGCTGCCTGTGCTTCGACCGGGCAGGACGAAATGCCGGTCCGGAGTGCGGGCGGGGCGAGCAAACGCCTGACCGCCGTCGGCTACGGGACGGCGGCCCCTTATACCAACCTGACTTTCGGCCAGCAGCGGCTGATGGCGATTCGTGCGGCGCAGGTCGATGCCTATCGGAATCTGGCCGAGCAGATGAAGGGCGTCAGTTTGACGGCCACCACCTCGACGGCCGCCTTCTCCAGCCAAGGCGATACGATCAAGACCCAGACCGAAGCGCTGGTGCGTGGCGCCCGGGTGGTTCATGTGGCGAGCAACAGCGATGGTAATTGGGAAGTGCGCCTGGAAATCGACGTCCCGGAAAGCAACTGAATTGTCGCGCCAGCCCGTTTTGCCGGTGAGTCGGAACCGCTTTCTGCCCTTGCTGTTGGCACTGGCAGCCTGCTGCACCCCACTGAAGGCCGCCGAGGTCACGGTCGAGGGAAGCGCGGTGATCGGCGCAGCTGGCATCGGCGCGGCCCGTGAGGAGGCGATCCGGCGGGCGCTGGCGCGGGCCGCCGAATTTCATGGTGCGCGGGTCAGTTCGCGGGCAGTGGTTGAGTCCGGTGTGCTCCAGGAAAGCGTGCAGGTTGCCGCCGATGCCTGCACCGGGCGCAGCGAGCAGATCGCCGAAAAAGTCACCGGCAAGGAGTTGACCGTGTCTTTGCGGGTCGAAGTTGCCGAGCGCGAGGCGTGTCGCCGCGAATGTCTGGTCAGCTATCGCAACCGCTTGCTGGTGGCTGCCTTCGCGCTTGAGTACCCGGAACAGAAGCAGTTCGATGAACCGGCCCGGCTTGCTGGTGCTACCGCGCTGGCGCTGGCACGGCGGTTGGAGCAGCGCGGGCGTTTGCCGGCAGTAGCCGATGATGCGCACTTTCCCTATCGTTCGCCGGCACGGGCGCCGTTGTTGCGCGATCCGGCAGCCTCTGCCGAAATCCTTGGCGGGCAGCGGGGGCAGTATTTGCTTTCCGGAGTGTACCGCGACCTTGGCGTGCAGGGGCCGTGGGTAGATCGCAAGCGCAACTTGCAGATCGAGGCCTTCCTGCACGATCCAGCCAGCGGTGAACTGCTGGCGCGCCAGGTTTTTGCCCGCGAACTTGGCGGGCGAGCCGAAATCAGCAGCAAACACACCATTGGCACGGCGGCTTTTGCGGCGACCGACTTTGGTCAGGGCTGGATGGCCTTGCTCGACGAAATAGCCCAGTGGGCAGAGCAGCGCGCGTCTTGTTTGCCCTTCATCGCCCGGGTAGTCAAAACCGGGCCAAAAAACTCCAGGACCCTGCATATCGATGCTGGTAGCGAAGCGGGTTTGAGTGCCGGCGATGTATTGCTGCTGCAGACCTGGAAAAACGGCGAAATTGCTACGCCAGCGGGCACTGCCCTGGGCAGGGAGCGCGGGGCGGCAGTGCAGGCGGTGATTCGCGAGGTCTATCCGCGCTTCGCCGTAGTCGAGTTGCGCGAGAAGCCAGCGACGCTGGTGGTCCGCCCCGGCGATCTCCTCTACTCGCGTTAATCAGGCTGGCTGCCGGCTGGTGCCGGCCGTCTCGGCGTCGCTGCCGGCGAGCTTCTGCACAATCAGGCTGCCGACCATGTCGCCTTCGACATTGACCATTGTTCGTGTGGTATCCAGAAGGCGGTCAATCGGCAGCAGGATGGCAATCGCCTCGGTCGGCAATCCGACCGATTCCAGCACCAGCACCATCGACAACATCCCGACGCTGGGAATCCCCGGGGCGCCGATGGCTCCCAGCATGGCCACGGCGAAGACGATGGCCTGGCTGGCGAGATCGAGTTCGATGCCGGCCAGGCGGGCAACGAAAAGTGCGGCAGCCGCTTCGTACAGCGCCGTGCCGTCCATATTCACGGTCGCCCCGAGCGGAATCACGAAGCCGGCGATGTCCTTGCGCACATGCAGGTGCTGTTCGGTACAGCGCAAGGTGATCGGTAGCGTTGCGGCGCTCGACGAGGTAACGAAGGCGGTGACCAGGGCTTCGCGCGCACCCTTGAAAAATTTGCTTGGCGAGATGCGGGTGAACAGCCAGAGCAGGGCCGGTAGTACGATCAGTCCGTGGAACAGCGTAGTACCGGTGACCACTGCGATGAAATGGCCGAGGCTGGCGAGCAGGGCTCCTTGTTGAGTGGCAACCAGTTGCAGCAGTAGCGCGGCGAGGCCGAATGGGGCCAGGTGCATGATCCAGCCAACGATCAGCAGGCACAAGTCCTGCAACTCGTCGATCAGCTGTCGCAGCTGTTTGAAGCGTTCGCCGCCAATTACCAGTGCGACCCCAAGAAACAGCCCGATGATCGCGACGGCGAGGATGTCGCCCTGGGCCAGTGCCTTGAACGGATTCTGGAACAGCCCGCGCATGAATTGTGCAAGGTAGTCCGGCAGTGGCATCTGGCGTGCCTGGTAGTGCGCCGTGGCATCGGCAAACATGGCCAACTGCAGGCCTTCTCCGGGGCGGAACAGGTGTGCGGCGGAGAAGCCGATCAAGATTGCCAGTGCCATGGTGGCAAAAAAGAACACCAGTGTCGTAGTCCATACCCGGTGCATCTGGTGATGCGCGCGCAGGTTGGCAACGCCGCCGGCAATCGAGGCGAAGATTAGCGGCACCAGCACCATCCGAAGCAGGTCGAGAAACAGGTTGCCGAGCATTTTTGCCGCATACAGTGTGTTGACCGTGAGCGGTTCCCCCGGGTGGCCGGCCAGCCAGCTGCCGCCAGCGAGACCGAGCAGGCAGCCGGCGAGAATGCGCGAATTGAGTGAGGCAAGGAGCATGGTGGAGGGAGAGTCCGGACGGGGAGGGAATTGTAGCGGGATTGCCCAGCTCTGCTGCGACTGGCATCATCGCGCGCTACTGATTAATAGCACGGGGCCCGCGATGGACACAGGCGTTAGCGACTTGCAGGGATTGACGGCGGCCTTGCTGCGGTTTCGCGACGAGCGCGACTGGGCCCGCTTCCACTCCTTGCGCAACCTGATCGTTTCGCTCAACCTGGAGGCGGCCGAGTTGCTTGAACTGACGCAATGGCAAGCCGATCACGAGATTGAGGCGATTCCGGCCGATCCGCAGCGGTGCGAGGCGTTGGCCGACGAGTGTGCCGATGTACTGCTCTACCTGCTGCTGGTTGCCGAGCGGGCCGGAATTGACCTGGCTGCCGCCGCTTATGCGAAAATCGGAAAGAATGCCGCCAAGTATCCGGCCGAGCAGGTGCGCGGGTCGCGCACCAAATACACCGAATTGAAGTTGGACCAGCGATGAAACACCCCCTGTTTGCCCCGATGGGCAAGGATTATCCGATGCATCTGGAAGCGCAGTACGAGCGCATCCTGATCAAGATCGAGCAATTGTGGGGAATGCCGCTGATCGAGGATTATTTCTCCGATTTGCTGATCGACAAGCGCGGCGGGCGCCAGGGGTTTCCGCCCGAGGTCGCGATGGATATCGTCAAGCTGCGTGAATTCCACGAAGTCGAAACCTTCCGCTCGGCCGAGCGCAAGGAGGAGGCCGCGCAGCGGCTGGTCGCACGCAAGGTACTGCTGACCGCCGACGGCTTCATGCATGCCTTTCGCGATGGCAACCAGGAACTGATCGACCTGTTCGTTCGTGCCGGCTTCAAGCCGCCGCCTGACGACAATGGTGTTCCCCTGCTGCTGGCCGCGCTGCGGCGCGGGCATACCGTGGTTGCCAAGATTCTGATCGATGCCGGGGCTGACGTGAATGCCCGCGACAACCTCGGGCTGACCCCCTTGCTGGTCGCCTGCGGCAAGACCACGCCGGGCTACCGGGTGATTGCCGAAAAGCTGATCGCCAAGAAGGCACTGCTCAATGTCCGCGACGTGTTCGGTTTCACGCCGCTGATGCTGGCGATTTCCGGCGGCATGTTCGAGATTGCCCGTCTGCTGATCGAGCGTGGGGCCGAGTTGAACGCGGTGGCGCGCAAGGGGCAGAGCGCCCTGAGCCTGCTGCAGGCCAGCGAAGCACCGGAAAAGCGCGATCTGATCAACCTGATGATCGAGCGCGGCCTCAAGGCCTGAATTTTCGCCGTTTTCCCCGGTTCAGGTTTCAGAACTGCTGCATCCGCGGCGGCAGCGGGTGGGGAATCGTCATCCCGTTGGGGAGCAGCCGCGACGGGCCGGGAACGCTGGCGAACACCAGTACCGCCAGCAGCGACAAGGTGGCGCCCAGGGTCAGCAGGGTTCGTAGCGGCAGATACCAGGCCGGCAGGTGGCGGCGCCGGGCGAGTGTCATGTCAAAGGCGTAGTGCAGCCAGAACACGGCAATCAGCAGCCCAAGGTCGACATTGGCCGGAACGATCATTGCCGACCAGGCCGCCAGTGCCGGAATCGTGCTCCAGCCCATCAGCAGCCATTGTTCCCGACGGCTGGCGTGGGGTAGCAGCATGGCAAAGCCCCAGTGCAGGGCGCCGACGAAGGTCAGGATCACCGCGCCGTAGGCGACCAGTGCGATATGCACGATGCCCGGTCCCTGCGGGTCGTGGATGCGCCAGGCTGCAAGCAGCACAAAGGGCAGGAGACCGCCAATGCCCAGCCATAGTGCGGCGGCGGGTGTGGAGGCAGGTGGCGGGCGCATGGCAGACTCCTCGGCAGGTTTGCCATAGGACTGCGCTTGCCGGGAATCGTTCGTGCCGGGCATGGCGCGGCACGAGCCGGCCGCGCACGGTTTTGGCCGGTTTCCACGGTCGACCGTGGAAACCGGAGTTTTTCAGCCTTCCTGGCTTTCGATCAGGTATTTTGCGCCGGCGTCCTGGGCGAGCAACTCGGTCAGCTGCGGCAGTGCCGCATGCAGCTTCTGTTCCAGCGTCCACGGCGGATTGATCACGAACATGCCGCTGCCGTGCATGCCGAAGCCGTCTTTGGCCGGGGCCTTGACCTGCAGCACGGCATGCAGCCAGCTTTTGGCGCCGAGGTTCTTGAGTCGGTCGGGCAGTTCGAAGGCCTCGCGCTTGGCCAGGGTCGGATACCACAGCGCGTAGGTGCCGGTCGGAAAACGCTTGAGTGCTTCCTGCAGGCCCTTGATCACGGCGGCGTAGTCGGCCTTGGTTTCGTAGGATGGGTCGATCAGTACCAGCGCCCGGCGCGGTGGCGGCGGCAACAGCGCCTTGAGTCCGGCAAAACCATCGCCTTCGGTGATCGCGACCTGGCGCCCGGCGCCCTGAAAACATTCCTTGAGCAGGCGCTGGTCGGTGCTGTGCATCTCGAACAGGCGCAGGCGGTCGCCATCGCGCAGCAACTGCTTGGCCAGCCAGGGTGAGCCTGGGTAGTGGCGCAATTTTCCGTCCGGGTTGAGGCTACGGACCAGTTCGACGTAGTCGGCGACGATTTCCGGCAGGTCTGGCGTTTGCCACAGACGGCCGATGCCGTCGCTGTACTCGGCAAGCTTGCTGGCGTGGGCCGAGTCAAGCGCGTAACGACCGGCGCCGGCGTGGGTGTCGATGATCCAGAAGGGGGCCGATTTTTGCCCGAGGTAATGGGCAATGTCGACCAGGATCAGGTGTTTGAGCACGTCGGCGTGGTTGCCGGCGTGAAAGGCATGGCGATAACTAAGCATGGGCGCAGTATACTTCGCCGCCATGCCGATAGAAGAAAGCTTTTTGCTCCTGCTGGCCCTGGCCGGCCTCTGGTTCTGGCTCGACACGCTGAAGGCGCGCGAGGCCGGAGTGCTTGCTGCGCGCGAAGCCTGCGCCGCCGAAGGCTGGCAATTCCTCGACGAGAGCGTTGCCGGACGCGGCGTGCGCCTGGCGCGCGATGACGAAGGCCGGTTGCGGCTGCGCCGGATTTACGCCTTTGAATACTCTGAGAGCGGCTTTGAGCGCAGTCGCGGCAGCATCACCCTGCTCGGGCAAAGCGTCGAGTGGCTGAGCATCCGCCACGCTTCGCGACCGACTGAGCGAGAAATTTCCGATCGTTCGCAGGCTTTTCCCGCAGCGACCCCGAACCCCACTCCGCAGCCGACGGCCCGCATCATTCAGTTGCGTCCGACGGTGGCCGCGCCTGCGCCGGCCGGAGAAAAAAACAAGGAAACCCATGTCCCCCAAGACTTACACGATTGAAGATATCGAATTCAACGGCCAGCCGGCCCTGCGTCTGGCCGCGCCCAACGGTGCCAGCGCGACGATTGCGCTGTTCGGCGGGCAACTGCTGTCGTGGATCACGCCCGACGGCCGCGAGCGGCTCTACCTCTCCGAGCGGGCGGTGTTCGACGGCAGCCAGCCGATCCGTGGCGGCGTGCCGGTCTGCTTCCCGCAGTTCGCCCAGTTGGGTGATCTGCCCAAGCATGGTTTTGTCCGCACCCGCGAGTGGACCGTGAGCGCCCGCCGCACGGGGGACGATTACGCGCTGGCGACGCTGGAAATCAGCGACGACGAACTGACCCGGGCGCTGTGGCCGCACTTTTTCCGCCTTGAACTGACGGTGATGCTCGAAGCCGACCGGATCGACCTTGAACTGTGCGTGGTGAACGAGGGCGAGGAAGCATTCAGCTTCACCGGCGCCTTGCACAGCTACCTGCGTCTGACTCAGGTCGAGGATGCGGCGCTTGAAGGTGTGCATGGCTATACCTACCGCGATGCCGTGCTCGGTGACCGCGAAGTGCGCGAAAGCGGCACCCAGCTGGTGGTCGAGAGCGAGGTTGACCGGGTCTACCGCAATGTCGGCCGGCCTTTCCTGCTGCAAGCCGGGAACTACAGCCTGGGCATCCATCAGCGCGATTTCCCCGATACCGTGATCTGGAATCCCTGGGTCGATCGCTGCAATCAGATCGACGACCTGCCGCTCGACGGCTGGCGCCGCTTCCTCTGCGTCGAAGCTGCCGCCGCCGATAATCCGGTGACGGTCGAACCGGGCGAGGAATGGTACGGCCGGCAGACGCTGGTCGTGGTCTGAGCGGCGAGGGCAGCATGAACCAGCGGCTGCGGGC
Organism: Dechloromonas sp. ZY10; assembly: GCF_041378895.1. Taxonomy (NCBI): domain Bacteria; kingdom Pseudomonadati; phylum Pseudomonadota; class Betaproteobacteria; order Rhodocyclales; family Azonexaceae; genus Dechloromonas; species Dechloromonas aquae. The sequence goes on along the minus strand of NZ_CP144212.1, from coordinate 2,003,525 downwards.
ATGGTTGTGGCGCACGGTGGGCGGCGTGCTGACCGGGCTGCTGGCGGCCTGCAGCCCGCCGTGGAACGACCCCTATCCACCGGCCGGTGGCGCGCAGCCGGCCGGGCGGCAGGTGCTGTACACCGCCTTCAGCGAGCGGCCCAAGCACCTCGACCCGGCGCAGTCCTACACCGAGGACGAGGCGACTTTCACCGGCCAGATCTACGAGCCGCCGCTGCAATATCACTACCTCAAGCGGCCTTACGAACTGATTCCGGCGACCTTGACCCGGGTGCCGCAACCGCGTTTCTTCGATGCTGCTGGCCGCGAATTGCCGGCCACGGCCGCCGCCGGGCAGATTGCCGAAAGCGTGTACGAGTTGCAGTTACGGCCCGGCATCCGCTACCAGCCGCATCCGGCCTTTGCCCGCGATAGTCACGGTCAACCGCTATATCTGGGCAAAAATGCCGCCGCCGGGCGCCAGTCGCCGGCCGACTTCCCGCAGCAGGACAGCCGCGAACTGGTCGCCGACGACTACATCTACCAGCTCAAGCGGCTGGCGCATCCGCGCCTGCATTCGCCGATCTACGGGATGATGGCCGACAAGATCGTTGGTCTCAAAGCCCTGGGCGACGCGCTGGGTGAAGCGAGTAAACAGGCGGGCAAGCAAGCTGGCAAGCTGGCCACCGCCGACGACTGGCTGGACCTCGACGCCTTCCCGCTCAGCGGCGTTGAGAAGATCGACCGCTACACCTGGCGCATCCGTATCCAGGGCAAATATCCGCAATTCCTCTACTGGCTGGCAATGCCCTTTTTTGCCCCGGTGCCACGTGAGGTGGACCGTTTCTATGCCCAGCCGGGCATGGCCGAGAAAAACCTGACGCTCGACTGGTGGCCGGTCGGCACCGGCCCGTTCATGCTCACCGAGAACGACCCCAACCGGCGCATGGTGCTCAGCCGCAACCCCAATTTCCACGGCGAAACCTATCCCTGCGAGGGCGAGGCCGGCGACCGTGCGGCCGGTTTGCTCGCCGACTGTGGCCAGCCGCTGCCGCTGCTCGACGCGGCGGTGTTTACCCGCGAAAAGGAGTCGATTCCCTATTGGAACAAGTTCCTGCAAGGCTATTACGACGCTTCCGGGATTTCGTCAGACAGCTTTGATCAGGCGGTGCGCATTGGCATCGACGGCGACGTCGGCCTCAGCGACGAAATGGCGGCCAAGGGCATCCGCCTGCTGACCTCGGTCAAGGCCTCGACCTTTTACCTCGGCTTCAATCTGCTCGACCCGGTGGTCGGCGGGTTGGCCGAGACGCAAGCCAAGCTGCGCCAGGCAGTGGCAATTGCGATTGACCAGGAGGAATTCATCTCGATCTTTGCCAACGGTCGCGGCATTCCGGCACAAGGGCCACTGCCACCGGGCATCTTCGGTTTCGAGGACGGTCAGGCCGGGATCAATCCCTACGTTTATGACTGGGTCGAGGGAAAACCCAGGCGCAAGCCGGTCGAGGTCGCCAGGCGCCTGCTCGCCGAGGCCGGCTATCCGAACGGCCGCCACGCCAAAAGCGGCGAGCCGCTGGTGCTTTACCTTGATACCACCGGCGGCGGTGCCGGCGAAAAGTCGCGGCTCGACTGGCTGGTCCGCCAGTTGCAGAAGATCGACGTGCAACTGGTGGTCCGTCCGACCGACTTCAACCGTTTCCAGGACAAGCTGAAGAAGGGTAACGTCCAACTCTACTACCTGGGCTGGAACGCCGACTACCCGGACCCGGAGAATTTCTTCTTCCTGCTCGACGGCAAGGAAAGCAAAGTCGCCACCGGCGGCGAAAATACCGCCAACTACGCCAGTCCCGAGTTCGACCGGCTGTTTGCCGAAATGAAGCACATGGACAACACCCCCGAGCGGCTGGGCATCATCCGCCGCATGAACCGGCAATTGCAGCACGACGCGCCGTGGGTCTTCGGCTTCCACCCCAAGAGTTACACCTTGGGCCACCGCTGGCTGAAGAACCGCAAACCCAGCGATGTCGGCAACAACATCCTCAAATATCAGCGGATCGACGTGGTCGACCGTGAGCAGGCGCGGCGCGACTGGAACCTGCCGGTGCTCTGGCCGCTGCTGGCCGGCTTCGCCCTGCTGCTGGCGGCGATTGTTCCGGCCTGGCTCGGCTATCGTCGGCGCGAACGGCGGGCCGCCCGCTGATGGCCGGCAACGAGTGGGGCGCGGCCGAGCGGCGGCGCTGTCTGGATACACAGCTGCATGCCTGGCGCGAACTCTGGCAACCGCAGCCTTTCCGCGAATTGCAACCGGCGTGGACGCAGGCCTGGCCGGCGCTGGCCGCGCAAGTCCTGGCGCTCTCCGAGACCGAGGTGACCCGGCTCAACGACGATGGTGCCGCCGCCTTGCGCCTGCTCGCAACGCATCTGCCCGAGGTCGGCGAACTGCTGGCGCTGACCGCCTTGTCCGACTTGCCGGCGCAGCCGGCACAACCGCCGGCCAACAGTTTCTGGGATTGGGAAATCCCCGGCCGCAAAAAGGCGCAGATCGAGGCCTTTGCCGCCGCCGCCAACGCCGCCCGCAGCGGCCTGGCAGCGGCGGAGGCGCAGCGCCCGGTGCTCGACTGGTGCGGCGGCAAGGGCCACCTCGGACGGCTGTTGGCACTCTCCTGGCAGGTGCCGGTGCACAGCCTCGACTTCGACGCCGGGCTATGCGCCGCCGGCGCCGCGCTGGCGACGCGGGCGCGGGCCGGGCAGGATTTCGTGCACGCCGATGCGCTGGCGGTCAGCGACTGGCCGCGTCGCGGCGAGCATGCAGTGGCGCTGCACGCCTGCGGCGAACTGCATCGCCGGCTGATCCGCGAGGGTGCCCGCTGCGGCGTTGGCGCCCTTGATGTCGCGCCCTGCTGTTATTACCGGGGGGTGGAGACGCATTACCAGCCGCTGGCCGCGCCGCTGGCCTTGCGCCTGAGCCGCGACGACACCCGCCTGGCGGTGACCGAGACAGTGACCGCCGGGGCCCGCGAAACCCGGCTGCGCGACCAGGCCCTGGCCTGGAAGCTGGGTTTTGACCATTACCGCCGGCTGTACGATTGCGCGCAGGGCGGCGCCGGCGACTACCGGAATTTCAAGCCGGTGCCTGATGCCTGGCTGCGCGCTTCCTTCGCCGAGTGCATGGGCTACCTGTGCCCGCGCGAGGGCTTGCCGCTGCCTTCCGCCGCCGTGCTGGCCGAGTGCGAACGTGCCGGCTGGCGGCGGCGCGATGAGTTGATGCGCTATTCGGTGGTCCGCCACGCTTTCCGCCGGGCACTCGAAATCTGGCTCGCGCTTGACCTCGCCGTACATCTTGAGGAGCGCGGCTACGCGGTGCGCCTCGGCGTTTTCTGTGCCCGCGAACTGACGCCGCGCAATTTGCTGCTATCGGCGCGCCTGGCTTAGCCGCAAAAAGGCCATCGGCTACGGTCGACCGTGGGTGGCCCGGTGATCGGGGCTTGAACCTCAGCCCTGACCGGCGGTTGGCGGTCGTTCTTCAGTCAGCCTTGCCGGCGCGGCGGTCGCGGTAGCGCACCGCGAACAGGAACAGCCACCACAGCCCGGCCAAGGCACTGCAGACGAAGAAGGGGCTGAATCCGCTTTCGTTGAAGCTGCGCCAGGCCCAATACAGTTCGGCATAGACGAAGAGCACGAAGTACAGCGTGCCCCACAGTGCGCCGTCGGCAGCATGACCGTGTACCACCACCCAGAGGTGGACCAGCAGGGTCAGGGGAACCATGATTTTTTGTGCGGCGAGAATCTTTTCCTTGTTCATCGGCTTGTCTTCGGGTTAGCGGCCGCCGTCGCCGACCAGGGCGTAGGGGGCCCAGAACATCGGGTGGGCGTAGGAGAAACGGAAACCGCCTTCGTTGCCATGCCGGCTCATCACCTGCAGCATCGAGGCTTGCAGAGCCTTGGCGCGGGGCAGTTCGGGGCGGGCGGCAAGGGCACGGAAAATGCCGACCACCAGTTCGCGGGCCGAGACGGTCTCGACCGGCCAATGGGTGACCAGCAGCGAACGCGCGCCAGCGTAGAAAAAGCCGCGCCCGAGTCCGGAAACCGCTTCGCCGCCCTGACCGTCGCCGGCCGAGGTGTTGCAGGCGGAAAGGATCACCCAGTCGGCGTCGAGCTTGAGACCGAGAATATCGTCGAGGGTCAGCAGACCGTGTTCGCCGTGACCGGGATTGGCCAGCGCCAGCGCCGGCTGGTCTACGCCGGGGTACTCACCGGCAAGCAGTCCGTGGGTCGCGAAGGCGATCACCCGGCGGTTGTGCAAGGGGGTTTGCTGCACCTTCTGCCGGCTGGCCTCACGGCCGAGGAAGACGTCGCGGCTCTGGTCGGCGGCAAGCATGCGCGCCAGAGCCAGGACTTCGTCGCGGGTGTCGGGCAGCGGTGGAATGCGGCTGTAATCCGAGAGCGGGGCAGCTTCGCCCTGGCTGCGCAACGTCGAGCGAAAAGCCCGGCCTTTTGCGGTCGACCGTGAAATTTCGCCAAAATCGGGGTCGCCGAAGGCGGCCAGTGCCAGGCGCTGCGCCGCTCCCGGCCGCATCCCGCGCAGTACCGGCAGCGAACTGGCTGCCGGCAACTGGCTGATCGCCATTTGTTTGACCAGCCAGGGCCAGGCGGCGTATTCGGCAAAGGCAGGTGGCTGCTTGCCGGCCGGCGGCGGCGCGCTGAGCAGCAGGCTCAGCGGCAGGCGACCGAGGCTGCCGCCAGCGGCAACGATCAGATGCTCGGCACCTTGCCAGCCGGCGGCGACTGGTTGTAACAATTGAGTGTACAGGCGGTGCGCGGTTTCACCATCGAAAGCGGGCAGCTTCTCCAGTTCGACCTCGCCCGGGTCGAGCGCGGCGCGCAGGCGGGCAACGTCGCGGTTCAGTGTTGCCCGCGGCAGCGGTACGGCCGCGAAGGCGACCTGGCCGCGGGCCGGTATCGCCCACAGATAGGTCTGTTCTTCACTGGCAAGGAGCGACAGCAAGGCTTCGCCTGGCCGCAGTGTTGCCTGGATGTTGGCCAGCGTCGCCGGTTTCGGGGTCACCAACTCGGCGTAATCGGGAAACTCGCGGCGAATCCGCTCGCCCAGTTGCTGCCACTGCTGATTGAGCCGGCTTACCCGTTCGCGCATCTCGCCGATGATCGCAGTCGGGGTTTGGTCGGCCCGGCGCGACATCAGGTCGGCGAGGATGGCGTTGAGCGCATCGCGTTCGTGGCGGGCGTCCTGTTCTTCGCGCACCAGGGCGGCGAGTGCCGGGGTATCGGCAGCGGCGCGGGCGGCCGAGGCTGCCATTGCCTGTTGCACGGCTTGGCCGCGCAGTGCGTCGGCAATGCGAAAAGCTTCGCTGACCAGCGTCGCGTCGCGAGCCGGGTCGCCGCCGCTGCGGCGAATCTCGGCAAGCAGGGCGAGGTAGCTTTCGATCAGGTAGGCCAGGCGGCGGAAGCGACGGGTCGAGCGGTCGGCCTGTGCAGCTTCCGGCAGCAGGGTTGCCAGGGCTTCGCGGAACAGCGGCAAGGCCTCGTCGCGACGACCTTGCCGGGCCAGCACGCTGGCCAGATAAGCGCGTACCTCCTGGGTTTCATAGGCGCTCGGGCCGAGCTTTGCGGTATGCGCAGCGAGCAGTTGTTCGCCCATGGTCGCCGCATCGCTGAGGCGCCCGACCCCGATCAGCGCCCGCAGCCAGCCGAGCGTTGCGCCGGCCAGCGGTTCCTGCAGTTCAGGCGTTGCCGCCAGTGCCTGGCGATTTTTTTCGAACACTTCGATAGCCTGCTGCCAGCGCCCCAGTCCAGACAAGGTATTGCCCAGCAGCCGCTGGTTGCGGGCGACGAAAAAGGCGGTCGGCGGCAAACCCTGGCGGTCGAAAGTGCGTTGTGTGCGTTCGAGCAGTTGCAGGGCTGCCGGCAGCCGATCCTGCTCGGAGAGGATGCCGATCAACTGCTGGGTATTGGTGGCGGCCTGCAGGCTGTCTTCGCCCCCCCGGCGCAGGCTGTTGTAAGCGGCGTTGCGGGCATGTACCTCGGCTTCGTGCAGGCGCCCCTGTTTCCACAGGCTTTGCGACAGCCAGTTTTCCAGTCCGTCGCGCCGGTTGTCGAGGCGATAGGCCGGCGTGCCGGCTTTGCCGTCGGCCTGGCGCAGGGTATTTTGCTCGGCTTCGCGGTCGAGCCAGTCGAGCGCCTTGCGAAAGCGTGCTTCGGCTTCCTGGTAGTGGCCGGCGGCGAACTCGACCCGGCCACGGGCATCTTCCAGCTGCATTTGCCAGGCGTACTGGTTATCGGCCCAGCCCTTGCCGTTGCGCAGGATGGGCAGGAGTTTTTCAGCGGCTTCGACCTGTTGCCGGGCGGCCGAAAACTGCCCGAGGCGGCGGTAATAGTCGGCCAGTGCCACATGATCGCCAAGTTGCCTGCCGCGCTGGTTGGCCGGGGTCAGGCTGATTGCCTGGCGCCGAGCTTCAATGGCCTTGAGCAGATCGCCGCCCAGCAATTCGGCTTGTCCCAGTTCGCGCCAGGCGCGTCCCGGATCATCGCCGCCGCCAAATTCAATCACTCGCCGCATATCGGCCAGCTGCGCGCCGACCAGCCCGAGTTCGCCATTGGCCCGTGCCCGCGCCCAGTATTGCCGCGCCAACTGCGCCGGTTCGCCGTTGGCCGGAATCTCGGCCTGCGCCGCCTGCCGCGCTTTGGCGATTCTTTCCAGTTCCAGCGGCTGGCTGTCGAACGCCGCCAGCACTTCTTCGACCCGTGGCTTGCTCTTGCCGGCAGGGGTTTCCGGGGCTGCCCCGGCAAACAATGGCAACAGGCAGAGGAGAACAAGGGCGGGCAGGCGGGGCATGGTTCTTCCTCCAGTAGGGACAGCCGGCTAGACGTCGGCCTCGACCAGGCCGCCGTCCTTTTCCATCCAGGCGCGGCGGCCGGCGGCTTCGCCCTTGCCCATCAGCAGGTTGAAGGTGTTGGCCATTTCGATCAGCGTGGCGCGGTCGGCCTGGAAGGGGACCAGGCGGCGGGTGTCGGGGCAGAGCGTGGTTTCCCACAGCTGGTCGGGATTCATTTCGCCCAGACCCTTGAAGCGGGAAACGCTGATCTTGTTGGGATTGACGCCTTCTTCGCCGAGCTTGTGCAGGGTCTGCTGCTTTTCGGCTTCGTCGAGGCAGTAGATTTTCCTGGTCTGGCCACGGGCTTCGACATCGACCCGGAACAGCGGCGGCTGCGCGACGTGGATGTGGCCTTTTTCGACCAGCGCCGGGAAGTGCTTGAGGAAAAGGGTGAACAGCAGCACCTGGATGTGGCTGCCGTCCACGTCGGCATCGGACATCACGACGATACGGCCGTAGCGCAGGCCGGAGAGGTCGACTTCGTCGATTTTTTCCAGGCCGTGCGGGTCGACGCCGACGGCGACCGAAATGTCATGCACTTCGTTGTTCTTGAACAACTGGTCGCGGTCGACTTCCCAGGTGTTGAGCACCTTGCCGCGCAGCGGCAGGATGGCCTGGGTTTCCTTGTCGCGGCCCTGCTTGGCCGACCCGCCGGCCGAGTCGCCCTCGACCAGGAAGAGTTCGTTACGGCTGAGGTCATCGGATTCGCAGTCGGTCAGCTTGCCGGGCAGGGTGGCGATGCCGGAGGACTTCTTCTTCTCGACTTTTTGTGCCGACTTCATCCGGTTTTGCGCCGCCTTGATCGCCAGTTCGGCGATCTTCTTACCGTGCTCGGCGTGGCTGTTGAGCCACAGTTCGAAGGGGTCGCGGACCATTTGCGCGACCAACTTGTAGGCGTCGCGACTGGTCAGTTTTTCCTTGGTCTGGCCCTGGAACTGCGGGTCGAGGACCTTGGCCGAAAGCAGAAAGGTCATCCGCCCGCAAACGTCGTCCTGCGCCAGCTTGACCTTGGCCGGCAGGATCGCGTGGTGTTCGGCAAAAGCCTTGACCGCTTCGAACACGCCGGCCTTGAGCCCGGCCTCGTGGGTGCCGCCGTCGAGGGTCGGGATCAGGTTGACGTAGCTTTCCGGCTTGCCGCCGCCTTCCTCGAACCAGGCTAGCGCCCAGCCGGCACCTTCGCCGATGGCAAAGCCGTTGTCGCTCTCGACGTATTTTTCGCCGACGAAAATCGGCGCCACCGGTGTTCCGGCCATCAATTCGCCGAGGTAGTCGGCCATCCCGTTCTGGTAGCACCAGATCTTTTTGATGGGAGGCGCGTTTTCTGCCTCGATTTCGAGGTCGACCGTGACATTCGGCATCAGCACGGCTTTGGAACGTAGCAGATGCTCCAGTTGCGCCAGGTTGACCTTGGGCGAGTCGAAATACTTGCCGTTGGGGCGGATGCGCACGGTGGTGCCGCTGGTGCGCGGGCCGACCTCGCCGATCCGGGTCAGCGGCTCGGTGACGAAGCCTTCGGAGAACGCGATGCGATGCACGCCGCCGCCGCGCTTGATCTCGACTTCGAGCAGCGTGGACAGCGCATTGGTGACCGAGACGCCGACGCCGTGCAGACCGCCCGAGAAACGGTAGGCGTTGCCCGATTCCTTCTTGTTGAACTTGCCGCCGGCGTGCAGCTTGCAGAACACCAGTTCGACCGCCGGCTTGCCTTCCTCGGGATGGATGTCGACCGGGATGCCGCGGCCGTTGTCGGATACCTCGATCAGGCCGTCGGCGGCGATCCTCACTGAAATCCGTTTGGCAAAACCGGCCAGAGCCTCGTCGGCAGCGTTATCGATCACCTCCTGCACGATGTGGGTCGGGCAGGTGGTGCGGGTGTACATGCCGGGGCGTTCCTTGACGGGCTCAAGGTCTTTCAATACGCGGATCGAGGCGGCGGAGTAATCGGTCATGGGCAAAATCACAAAAAAACGGAGTCGACCGTGAAAATGGCCGGGCAGCGGATTCTACCGGCTCGCCCGGCAGGCGGCGAGGGGCGCAGCCGCTGGCCTGTCGCCGACTGGGTGATTTTCCGTAAAAGCCCTTGACGCTACCTGGGGCGATTCCTATAATGCTGGCTTCGATTCCCCGATAGCTCAGTCGGTAGAGCGCCGGACTGTTAATCCGTAGGTCCCTGGTTCGAGCCCAGGTCGGGGAGCCAAAATTCAGACGCCCGCAAGATTGCCTTGCGGGCGTTTCTATTTGTGCGGCTTGCCCCCGTCGTGTCGCTCTCCGCTCGGGGCCGCTGCAGCACTGCGTACCCGGTTGTCGGGAGCCCGAACACCTGCTTGTTTTGTACCGTCGGGCGTGGCGGGGCTCGTTGTGCTCAGGCTAGCAGCAGGCCCAGTCCCATCCCGGCGCCAATCGCCAGCAGTCCGGGCAGGGCGTGGCGGGCGAGCGCGCTGCCGCCGATCGAGATCACCAGTCCGATCTTGAAAATCAGGTTGGCGATCAGCGCCAGGGTGACCGCGATCACCGCTTCACCGCCGGCGATTTTTTCCAGGTTGAACATCCGCAGCGTCGATAGCACGCTGGCGTCGGCGTCAGTCAGGCCGGAGGCGAGGGCGACGATGTAGACGCCGCTGTTGCCGGCAATTTCCTGCAGCCAGGCGGAGGCCAGCAGTACGCCGGCGTAAAGCAGGCCGAAGGAAATGGCGGTTTTCAGTTCGGTCGGGTTCTTCACTTCCGGCATCGGCAGTTCGCCGGCTTCAGCAAGGATTTTCCAGCCATAGAGCGCCATCAATACCCCCGGGACGATGCCGCAGGCGAAAACCGTGGCGATCTTTCCCGCCAGTTGCGGCGCAACCACGCCGGCAACCAGCCACAGCCGGATCATCACCATCACGTTGGCGATCAGGATCACGATTGCCGCCATCCGTACCAGGTGACGGTGTTCGCTGGCGTGGCGCGAGAACATCATGGTGGTTGCGGTCGACGACGCCAAACCGCCAAAAATGCCGAGGACTGCGGCGCCGTGGCGGGCGCCGATGATGCGCAGGGCGAGGTAACCGGCCAGGGCCAGGCCGGAAATCAGGACCACCATCCACCACACCTGACGCGGGTTGAAGGCTTCGTAGGGGCCGAAGTCTTCGTTGGGCAGGATCGGCAGGATGACCATCGAGAGCACGCCGAATTGCAGGATCGAGTTGATGTCCTTGGGCGTGGTGCGTTCGCTGATATGTTTGAGTTCGGCCTTGAAGTAGAGCAGGACGGTGGTGGCGATGGCCAGCATTACCGCCAGCGTCGAGTAGCCGTACCAGACGGCAGCGCCCAGGCCGTAGGTGACGACAATCGCGGCTTCGGAGGTGAAGCCGCGATATTGCTCTTCTTGCTGGGTCGAGAAATTGGACGCGATCATCGCGCCTGCGATCACCAGCAGTCCGACGGCGAGCATCCATGGGCCACCGCCGGCGCGTTCGCCGAGCATCGCAAAAAGACAGCCGAGCATCGATACTAGCGCGAAGGTGCGCAAGCCGGCTGCTGCATCGGGGCGGCGTTCGCGCTCCATGCCGATCAGCAGGCCGATCCCGAGGGCGGTGGAGAAGGCGAGAACCGGGGTGGCCAGTTCAGGGGCGACGTAGCTCATTTTGACTCTGTTCCTGCGCTTGGCTTGGAGTAAGGGGCGGCTACCCGGGGTGCAGCTCCGGGGGGTATTTCGATTGGGTAAGCACTTAATTCCAATGGCAATTCCGTGTGGTGCTGCTTGCTCGAAAGCCTCTGTTGGCGGTGTTCTTGGGTAAAATTACTGGATGCAACGTCATTTCGCAATTGTTCCCGCTGCCGGCAGCGGTTCGCGCTTCGGTGCCGAGCAGCCCAAGCAATACCTCGACCTGCTCGGCAGGCCGTTGATTTTTCACACTTTGCAAACTCTGGTGACTTGTCCCGAGATCGAGCGGGTGTGGGTAGTGCTGTCGCCGGAGGACGACTGGTGGTCGCAGTACGACTGGTCTGAACTGGGCAGCAAGCTGGAGACCCTGCGCTGCGGCGGGGCTACCCGCGCGGCCAGTGTCGGTAACGGGCTCAAGGCGGCGGCAATGGTGGCTGCCGACGATGACTGGATTCTGGTGCACGACGCTGCCCGGCCCTGTTTGTCGCAGGCGATGCTGCAGGCGCTATTTGCCGAACTGGCGAGCGACCCGGTTGGCGGCATTCTGGCCGTGCCGGTGGCCGATACCCTGAAGCGGGCCGATGCCGCCGCACGGGTTGCAGCTACTGAGCCGCGCGATGGTTTGTGGCAGGCACAGACGCCGCAGATGTTCCGCTACGGTCGACTCTGCCGGGCGCTGGAAAATGCCCGTGCTGCCGGTCGCGAAGTGACCGATGAGGCCGGGGCGATCGAGGGGGATGGTATGGCGCCACGTCTGGTGCGCGGCGATTCGACCAATCTCAAGGTGACTTATCCAGCCGATCTGGTGCTGGCAGCGATGATCTTGCGGGGGCGCAAATGAATTTTCGGGTGGGACAGGGTTACGATGTGCATCGTCTGGTCGAGGGGCGCAAGCTGATTCTCGGCGGCGTCGAAATTCCGCATGTCACGGGCCTGCTCGGGCATTCCGACGCCGATGCGCTGCTGCACGCAGTTACCGATGCGCTGCTCGGGGCGGCTGCACTAGGCGATATCGGTCGGCATTTTCCCGATACCGACCCGCGTTATCAGGGGGCCGACAGTCGCGTCTTGCTGCGGGCCGCAGTGACTTTGCTGCACGAGCGTGGTTGGCAGCCGGTGAATGTCGATGCAACCCTGATCGCGCAGCGGCCAAAGCTGGCACCTTTTGCCCAGGCGATGGTCGACAATTTGGCGAGCGACCTGGGTTTGCCCCGGGATTGCGTCAATATCAAGGGAAAGACCAACGAGCGACTGGGCTATCTCGGTCGCGAGGAGGCCATCGAAGCGCAGGCGGTGGTGCTGATCGAGCGCCGGCCCTGAACCCTGGGAGGGGTGTTTGATGGAGATTGAATCACTCGGTTTGTCGCCAACGGCAGGTTTACGGATCTTGTTGCTGGAGGCCGACCGCAAGGATGGCGAGCGCCTGTTACGGGTCTTGCAGGGGCGTGGTTATGCCCTGGAGTCCTGTTTTGCGATCACGGACGATGAATTGCGGATGGCCCTGGCCAACGGCCCTTGGGCGATTGCGTTGCTGGCGGGGCGCTTGCCGGGCGTCGATGTGGCCGATTTGCTGCAGATTTTGCGCCAGCAGGCTCCTGAAATTCCGGTGGTGCTGACCGTCGACCGTGATCAGAGCGAATTGCCGGCGCAACTGCTGGCCGGCGGGGTGTGCGATTTCGTGCTCAAGAGCAATCCGGCCCGCCTGCTCGGCGTGGTCGAGCGCGAGTGCGGTCTGCCGCTCAAATGCCGGCGCGATCAGCCGGTCGATTGCAGTGAGGCGCGCTTCCTGCAACTCGCGCGGAATATCCCTGAGTGTTACTGGCTCACCGACGTGGCCAGCGGCCAGGTCACCTTCGTCAATCAGGCCTACGAGCAGATTTGGGGTCATCGGGTCGAGGATTTATATGCCGATCCGGAAGACGGCCTGCGCTACGTCCATCCCGAAGATCTGGCCGACTTGCGCAGCGCATTGGCCGAACGGCCCTACGGCGGGCTCGATCAGCGTTTCCGGATTGTGCGGCCGGGGGAACAATTGCGTTGGCTGCACGTACGGACCTTCGAGGTACATGACGAGCGCGGCCAGCTGAATAGTGTCGGCGGCATCGCCACTGATGTGACCGAAGTCTTTGTCGGAGCGAGCGATCAGATTCGCCTGGCCCACTTCGACTCGCTGACTGCCTTGCCGAACCAGCTGATGTTTTACGATCAGGCACGGCAGCAGATCGCCCTGGCCCGGCGCAAGAATTTTCCATTGGCTGTCCTGCTGGTCGATATCGACCATTTCCGTGAGCTCAATCAGACTCTCGGGCATTTTTCCGGTGACGAGTTGCTGCGCCAGATCGCCGGGCGGCTGTCCGGTTCGGTGCGCGAATCCGACGTGCTCGGGCGGATCGGCGGCGATGTCTTTGCTGCGCTTTTGCCCGATGTTTCGGAAATGGAGCAGGCCGGGATCGTTGCCCGTCGGGTGATCGAAACCCTGATCCAGCCGATTCGGGTCAAGGGGCAGGACGTTTTTGCCACCGCAAGTATCGGCATCGCGTTTTTTCCGGATGACGGCAAGGATGCGCACGAACTGCTGACCAATGCCGAGGCGGCAATGCGCCAGGCCAAGAAGCAGGGGCGCAACAACTACCAGGCCTACGCACCGTCGATGCACAGCGATGTGCGCAATCGGCTGTACCTGGAAACCGATCTGCGCAATGCCATTCTCAACCAGGAGTTCCTGCTCTACTACCAGCCCAAGGCCTGTTGTACCAGTGGTCGTATTGTCGGTGCCGAAGCACTGATCCGCTGGCGCAATCCCCGGCGCGGGCTGGTGCCGCCCGACCAGTTCATCCCTTTGCTGGAAGAAACCGGCCTGATCCTGCCAGTCGGGCGCTGGGTGCTGCAGGAGGCCTGCCGGCAAATGCTGGCCTGGCGTGCCGAAGGGCTGGAGTTGCCCAGCGTTTCGGTCAATCTTTCGGCGCGCCAGCTCGAATCGGATACGCTCTTGCGTGATGTCGCGCAAGCCTTGGCCGATAGCGAACTGCCACCGGCAATGCTCGATCTTGAAATTACCGAGAGCATGCTGATGCAAAACGCCGATGCGGCGGTGGTGCTGCTGGGGGAACTCAAGGCCATGGGCGTGACCTTGTCGCTCGACGATTTCGGTACCGGCTACTCCAGCCTGGCGTATCTCAAGCGCTTTCCCCTCGATACGGTCAAGGTCGATCGTTCCTTTGTTCAGGATATTGCCGCCGATGCCGATGATGCCTCGATCACGCGGGCGGTGATCACCATGGCGCACCATCTCAAGCTGCAGGTGGTGGCCGAAGGCGTCGAAACCGCCGAGCAGCTGGCGCTGCTGATTTCACATCAGTGCGATGTGATCCAGGGCTATTTCTTTTCACGACCGTTGCCGGTTGATGAAATGGCCGATTTGCTGCGTTCCGGCAAAGCCCTGCCCGGCAATCTGCTGCGGTCGCCGACGCGCGAGCCGTTGCTGCTCTTTGTTGCCGTCGACGCGCCCGGTGACACCCTGGATGCCTTGCGCCGCGATGGCCATCGGGTCGAGGTGGTGGCTGATTGTGCGACCGCCTCGGCCTGGCTGTCCAGCAATCGGGCAGAGGTGGTGATTTGTGGTGCTCCGATGCCAGGTAACGACACCTTGGCATTGCTCAACGAAGTATTTCACAGCCAGGCCCAGTGTCATGGTTTCCTGCTTGCCGATGCAGCTTGCCTGGCCTTGCCGGCACTGAACCGGCCCGCGCTGGCAGGGCGTGTGCGCATCCTGCCGGTGCCGCTCGATCCGGTCGCCTTGCGCAGCCTGCTTGAGGAAACGCTGAGCCAGAGTCATCTGGCAGATGAGCATCGGCAATTGCAACAGGAAATCGAGGCGGCCGAACGGCAGTTGCTGCGTGTCGAGCACGAACGCCGCGAGTTGCTTGAGGAAAATCGTCGCTTGCAGGGGCAGGGCGGTCAGGCTGCCCGCCTGCTTGAGGACATTGTCAGCCAGCTGCCGTGGCCGGTCTTGGGCGTGGACGATGAAGGCGTGGTGGTCATGGCCAATGACCGGGCGCTTGCGTGTCTCGGCGAGTCCGGTCTGTGCATTGGCCTGCCTCTGGCTGAAACCATGCCGATCTTGGCTGATATGAACGGCAGTGCCACGGTCAACTTGGGGGCGCGGCAATTTTTCGCCGGCTGGCACCCGCTCCGTCTTGGGAGTGGAGGCGGTCGCCTGTTGGTGCTTGAGGAGTTGAAAGGGTGAAGCAAAAACGCGAATTGCCGCTGGCCGAGGCGGTGCCCGGGATGATCCTGGCAGAAAATGTCAGCGATGCGCAAGGACGGGTGCTGGTCCCGCTCGGCGCCGAATTGAATGCCGGTTTGCTGGCTGCGCTGGTCCGGCGCGAAGTCCTTGCCGTGGTTGTTGAATACGAACTCGAAGAAGATCCGGCAGAACGCGAAGCCCGGCATGCGCGGATCGCCGCCGAACTTGAGCAGCGCTTCAAACTGGCCGGAGAAGGGCTGGAAACCCAGCTGCTGCGCCAGACCCTGTTTGAATTTCTCAAGGATCAGCCATGAATCTGCTGAGCAATGATCAGGTCCTGGCTCGCTTGCAGCAGCTGCCGTCCCTGCCGGCGGCCGTGACCGAACTGCTGACCTCCTTTGACAACGAAGATGTCGATATCAGTGCCATCGCCCGCCTGATCAGCCGTGATCAGGGCCTGGCTGCGCGGGTTCTGCGGGTTGCCAACTCATCTTTTTACGGTTTGCAGAGCAAGGTTGCATCGATCAACGAAGCCGTGGTCGTGATCGGCTTCCGGGCCGTGCGGAGCATGGTCCTGGCGGTCGGTGTAACCGGACTGTTCAAGGTTGACCATTGCGCAGGCTTCGACTTCCGTGGCTATTTGCGGCACGGCGTGGCGACCGGTCTGGTGGCGAGGGCGCTGGCGAGAAGTTGCGAACGCAATCCGGAGATGGCTTTTACTGGCGGCATCCTGCACGATCTCGGGCAATTGGCGCTGGCCGCCAATTTTCCGGCCGAGCTGGCGGCGGCGCTGGCCTATCGCGAACAGCACGACTGCTTCATGGTGGTGGCCGAGCGGGACCTGCTTGGCATCGATCATGCTACGGTGGGCGGCATGCTCGCCGAAAACTGGCGTTTCCCGGAGAGCCTGCGGGCTGCACTGGCAGACCATCATGCGCCGGCGGCAGCGACCGCCGATTCACTGGCCGACTTGATTCATGTAGCCGATGCCGTGGCGCGTGGGTTGGGCCTGTCCGGGGCTCGCCGGGAGCTGGTGATGCCGGTCGATCGGACTGCCTGGCAGCGATTGGCGATGACGCCTGCCAAAATCGCCGCGATTCTGCCGCAGGTCGTGCAGGATATGGAAGAGACCTGCGCCGCCCTGGCCTGAGCGCGGCAACTCAGCCTGAATCGGTCTCGCGGAGGGGCAGGCAGAGGCGGGCTCGGAGGCCTCCTCCGGCGCGGGGCAGCAATTCCAGGCGGCCGCCGTGCAGGCGTGCCACTCGTTCGACGATGGCCAGCCCGAGCCCGGCGCCGAGGGCGTCGGTGCGTGCATCCTCCAGTCGGGTAAACGGCCGCTTCAGGCGTTCGACCTCGCTCTCCGGAATGCCCGGGCCACGGTCGGCGACTTCGATCCTGATTTCCCCTGCCTGCAGGTTCGCCAGCAAGTCGATCCGGCTGCTCCGGCCATCGCTGTCGTGGGCATATTTCCAGGCATTGTCGAGCAGGTTGGCAACGGCGCGCAGAATGGCATGCGGTCGCAGGGCGGAGGCAGGGAGTTCCTCCAGTTCGCCATGGACATCCTGGCCGAGCGCCCGTCGCTGACTGACCAGCGTCGCCAGCAGCGGCGAGAGGGCGCAGCTAAACGGAGTTTCGCCGGCCTCCGAGCGGGCGTAGTCCATGAACTGCGCAATTACGGTTTCCATTTGCGCGATGTCAGCCACGGCGGCGTCGCGCGCTGCAGAGTCGGCGATCGACATTTCAGCTTCCAGCCGCAGCCGGGTCAGCGGCGTGCGCAGATCGTGCGAAATTCCGGCGAGGACTTCGGAGCGATCCTTTTCGTGGCGGGCCAGATCACCCGCCATGGCATTGAACGCTGCTGCCAGTTGGCGTAATTCTTCAGCGCCGGTTTCCGGCAGTTGCGGCGGCTGCTGGCCGCTGCCGACCAAGCGGGCCGACGCCGCGAGGGCTTTGAGTGGGCGGCTGATCCGCGAGGCGATCAGCCAGGCAATTGCCAATGACAGGCCGGTAGCCAGCAGGCCCCAGAGCAGCCATTGTCGGGTGAAGTCGCGACGAGCGCGGTCGCGGGGCAGGACCAGCCAGTATTCGTCGTCGTCCTGTTCGTCAAGCCGGAAACTGATCCAGAATCCCGGGACGCCGTCGACAGCTGCTGCAATGCGGGTTTGCGGGCCGAGGCGAGCGCTGATTTCGCCTTGCAGCAGCTGGAAGAAACGACCCTCTGGCATGGCCTCGACCTGGTCCCCGGGTTCCGCTGGCAATAGGCGGAGACCTTCGCGCTGTGATAGTTCGGCAAACAGTCCGGGGCGCTTTTCCGGAGTGGCTGCGAACAAGGCAGCCCGGATCAGGTTGACCGTGGACGCCGCGAGCTGCGCCGACTCGCGAGCCCGGGGCTCGGCATCAAGGTGGCGGAAGAGTGACAGCCAGGCCGTCGTGGTCAGCAGTGCGAGTAGCGCCAGCAACAAAAAGGTGCGGGCGAGGAGTGAGTTGGGCATTAGCGGTTGTCGCCGTTCCGGGCTGCCCCATCGGGAACGAATACGTAGCCGAAGCCCCAGACCGTTTGCAGGTAACGCGGCTGGGTCGGATCGGGTTCAATCAGCTTGCGTAGTCGCGACACCTGGACATCGATGGCACGGTCAAACGGGCCTTGTTCGCGGCCCCGGGCGAGAGCCATCAGCTTGTCGCGCGACAGCGGCTGGCTCGGGTGTTGCAACAACACTTTGAGCACCGCGAACTCACCGGTGGTCAGGTTTTGCACTTCGCCACTGCGCTTGAGAACGCGCGCCGCGAGGTCAACCTCGATATTGCCGAAACGGACGGGAGCCGCATCGTCGTCGGGGGCACCGGGGGGGCGATTGCCCTGGCGGCGCAGCACGGCATGGATGCGGGCGAGCAGTTCGCGGGGATTGAAAGGCTTGGGCAGGTAATCGTCGGCCCCCATTTCCAAGCCGAGGATACGGTCGATTTCATCGCCCTTGGCAGTCAGCATCACGATTGGCGTCAGGTCGCCGCCTCCGCGCAGGCGGCGACAGATGGCCAGGCCATCCTCTCCCGGCAGCATCAGGTCGAGGACGATCAGGTGAAAATGTTCGCGGCTGCGGGCCTTGTCCATCTGGGGGCCGTCGGCAACGGCTTTGACGGTGAATCCCTGTTCGCCAAGATAGCGGGTCAGCAGGTCGCGCAGGCGGGCGTCGTCATCGACGACCAGCAGGTGGTGTCCGTTTTCGTTCATGCGGCAGAGAATAAGGCGCTGCCGGAGCGGCAGCAGAGCAAATGGTAACAAGCTTTGCCATCCGTCGGCCGGGGAAAAACTCTTTTACAATTCGCTGCCGCGGGGAACGGCGGCAGCGCCGACAATGTTCGTACCGCTTCTTTCCTGATTGGCTCTGCCAGATTTTTCGCCGATGAAATCATTCCGCCTCCGCGCCTGTTTTGCCTTGCTCTGCCTGATCGGCAGCGTTGGCCTGCGGGCGCAGCCGGGGTGGCGTGACCTGCCACCCGAAGAGCGGAGGCAGATGCGCCAGCAAATGCGTGAGCACTGGTTGCAGGAGAGTGGCCAGTCTGCCGGTGATGCCGGGCCACGTTGGCGCGACCTGCCGCCGGAGGAGCGGCAGCGCTTGCGGAACGAGATGCGCGAGCGTTCTCCTGATCAGCCCCGCGGCCCCCGTCCACACTGGCATGAGCGGCCACCGCAGCGGTGAATATCTGCCTGGCGCATTATTTGCTGGATTAACTTGGAAACATCGGTATTTATCGGGTCGACCGTGTTTTTGCAGTTCTGCCACAAATTTGAGTTCGCTTTCGGCATAGTGAAAACACGGATTCATCACGTGACCGTTATTGGCTGATGGTGTGGTTTTTGTACCCGGACTCAACCCGCTGGCTATAACGGACGTTATAGATTCAAGGTCGCTTGTTTCGCGTGTCACCCGCTACAGGAGGGAATCATGGCTCAGACGCTCAACCCTACCAGCCTCAAGGCTTTTGAAGTTGTGGCCGGACGGGCGGCCGCCTATCTGGATGCCTGCGATAGCGACAGTCGCCGTGCCCGGTTGGATCCGGAGCAGTATCAGCAGTGCGCTGGCTTGTTGCAGCATATTTTCAGCCTGTTTGAGGCGCGGCAGAATTTTCCGGGATTGCTCGCTCAGTCCGCTGCCGCGCGCGAAATTGCCGAGGCCGTCCGGATTGGCCGCTTGCTGCAGACCAGTTGTCTGGTCTATTACCCGCAGGTCGCCGCAGTGCTGGGGCGTGCTGCGGCGGTAAAAAGTCGCTGAGTTGTCGCGTTCGTTGCAGGCCGGGCGAGTTAACCGGCCTTCAGCAGTCGCTTGGCAGGTCCGGCTTTGTGGCCGATCTTTCCCGATACTCGCCCGTATCGCTGCGATCCGGATCGCGGTCGAGGTGCCCTTGAGTCAAAGCAGGGCTGGCCGATCGTGGGGCTACCGTGTTGGGCTGCTGAGTTTGGGTCGGCTGGCACCGTGCGGATCAGGCCCGCGAACGATGTGCTGTGACCAAGCTGGAGGCGCCTGCGGTGACGGCACCAGGGCTGGGCCTCGACGATCAGGGCGGCAGGAAGGCCGATTGGGTCGGTGCAAATGTTTGGGGCATGGTTCGGTCAGCCGCCGCAAAGGCCGCACAGGGAGTAACCCTGCCGGGAGAGTTTTTTCCTGGCTTGGCGGGTCAGGGAAAGCGCCGGTTGGCGTTCCGGTGCGGAGTGTTCTTGCCGTATCCGGAGTGTGTCGCTGTTTTCGCGCGCTCACAGGCCCTGGCACCGCCAGGGCGAGGGCTTAACGGGCTGCCGGCTTGCGCCCGGGGGCAGGGCGGGGGACGTAGCCGGAAATCCGGCATTGCAGGTGCTCGACCGGGCGTCCCTTGACGTAGCTGGTCACGCTGCACTTGGAAATTTCGCCAAGTGCCGACAATTCCATGATCGAGGCTTGCACTTCTGCCAGCGGCAGTTTGGTAGCGCGGGCAATCTCGGAGTCGAGCAATTGGCCGTGTTTTTTGAGCTGCTCAAGCACTTTGGTCGTCGTCATCTGGATTCCTTTGCGCCAGCCTGGCCACGAAGTAGCAAAGGGCGCGAACAAAAAAGCCCGCTGCCGCGGGCGGATTCCTGGTTCAACGGGTTGGGGTTCGTGGAACTTTGGAGACTCATTCATTTTCATTATAGGGTATTTTGTTGTGCATTGCAACATTTTTTTTCGCTAATCGACCAGTTTGATTTTGATAAGCTTTTGTTTATCTATTTGAAATTGGTTTGGGGGGTTGCTTATGCTTAGGCGCAAACTGACATTCCGCCAACTTGAAACCTTTGCTGCCGTTGCGCGCAGTCGCAGCTTCAGCCGGGCGGCGGTGCAACTGCATCTGACCCAGCCGGCGGTTTCGATTCAGGTGCGGCAGGTTGCCGAAGCGGTCGGAATGCCGTTGTTTGAACAAATCGGCCGGGAAATTTCCCTGACGCCGGCAGGGGAGGCGTTGCAGGCGGCAGTGCGCGGAATCGACGATGTCTGGAATCGTTTCGATTCGACACTCGCAGAAATTCGTGGGATGAGGCGGGGGCGTTTGCGGGTCGGGCTGGTCACGACCGCCAAGTATTTTTTGCCGCGGATGCTGGGCGATTTTTGCCGCCGCTATCCCGAGGTCGAGATCGAGCTGGAAATCGGCAACCGGGCGCGCATCCTGGAGCGGATGCGCGGGAATGAGGACGATCTTTACGTGATGTCCTATCCGCCGGCCGATCTGGATGTCGTGGTCAATCCCTTTCTTGATAACGAGCATGTGGTGGTTGCTGCGCAGGGACATTGGGCGGTGGGCGGTCGCCATGCGTTGCCGGATTTGGCGGGAGAGTCCTTTTTATTGCGTGAGCCAGGGTCTGGTTCGCGCCACGCAATCGATAAATTCCTGTTGCAGCAGGGGATTGAATTACGGGTCCGGCTGGCACTCGGAAGCAACGAGGCAATCCGCGATCTGGCAGCTTCCGGGATGGGCTTGGCGGTGTTGTCGCGGCATGTTCTGGGGGCTGATCCTGGGCGCTACGGCCTGGCTGTTCTCGATGTGGCCGGTTTTCCTTTGCCGCATGCCTGGCATGTTGTCCACCTGGCTGGCAAGGTGCTTTCCCTGCCAGCCCAGGCGTTTCTCGACGAGTTGTTGCGGTTGCGGGCGGCGGCAGCAGCCAGTGGGTCTGAGCTCGTATAAGCGTTTATAAATTGAATTCGACAAAACTTTAATTGGACTAAATTATTGCATTGCAGGATAGTCGGCGCGTCGTCGGCGAAGCCGGCTTTGTTGTCTGATTACGCATGTCTTTCGAACCTGTCATCCTGTTTTTCCTGTTGGGGGCTGCCGCCGGGATGTTGCGCTCCGATTTGCGCATTCCGGCAGTCCTCTATGATTCTCTGAGCATTTTTCTTCTGCTCGCGATTGGCCTCAAGGGCGGCGTACAACTGGCCCGCTATCCCGTGGCTTCGTTAGTGTTCCCGGCGCTGGTGGTGGTTACGGTCGGCGCTTTACTGGCCTTGGTGGCATTTCCCTTGTTGCATCGTCTCGGGCGATTGCCGCGGGCCGATGCCGCTTCGATTGCGGCTCACTACGGTTCGGTCAGCGTCGTGACTTTTGCGGTGGGGGCGACTTATCTGGCGGCCAGGGGGCATGACTACGAGGGGTATATGACCATTTTCCTGGTCTTGCTCGAATTTCCTGCGCTGATGATCGGTATGTGGCTGGCCCGTCGTGGCGAGAGCGGGGTGCCGATGGGCAAGGTGCTGCACGAGGTGTTTGCCGGCAAGAGCATTGTCCTGCTATTAGGCGGTCTGTTGATTGGCTGGGTTGCCGGCGACGAAGGAATCAAGCCGCTGGATCGCTTGTTCTTCGATTTATTCAAGGGGGTGTTGGCCATTTTCCTGCTGGAAATGGGTCTGGTTGCGGCGCTGCGGCTCGGGGACTTGCGCCGCGCCGGCAGTTTTCTGCTGGTTTTCGCGGTGGTGATGCCTTTGTTTGGCGGCCTGCTTGGGGTGCTCACCGGCAGCTTGCTCGATTTGAGTCTGGGCGGTAAAACCCTGCTCGCCACGCTCTATGCCAGTGCCTCGTACATCGCGGCGCCGGCGGCGATGCGGATTGCTGTACCTGAGGCCAATCCCGGGCTTTCGATCGGTGCGGCGCTGGGTGTCACCTTTCCGTTCAACCTGACGCTGGGTATTCCGGTCTATTACTGGCTTGCCGGCGTCACTGAAGGAGTTTTGTAATGCTGACCGAAGATCCGGATTTTCATCCCCTGAAGTTGTTGACCGTGGTTTGCGAGGCTGAATTGGAAAACCTGGTTGCCGAGGATGCGATGCGTCTGGGTGCGCGCGGCTACACCGTGATTGATGCGCGCGGGTGCGGCAGCCATGGGCGCCGCGATGCATCGTGGCACCACAGTGGTAATGTGCGCTTTGAAATTCTTTGTGACTTGGCAACCGGGCGAGTGATTGCACGCCATTTGCAGCACCGCTATTTTGCCGACTATGCCATGGTCTGCTACCTCAGCGAGGTGCAGGTGCTGCGCCAGGAAAAATTCTGATTGGTTTTCGATTGGCGCGTGGTCAGGTTCAATAGCTGACAAATTCAGTCGAGTATTTTAGAATCTCCCTTTAATTCATCGGAGATCAGGCGCCATGTTCCGGCCCTTGCGTGAGGATATTCGTGCGGTTTTTGACCGTGACCCGGCGGCTCGTTCGTTCTGGGAAGTCCTCACCTGTTATCCCGGTATTCATGCCTTGATCATGCATCGCATCGCGCACTGGCTGTGGGGGCATCGCCTGCGCTGGCTGGCGCGGTTCACCGCCCACCTTTCGCGGATGCTGACCGGGATCGAGATTCATCCCGGGGCCACCATCGGCCGGCGCTTCTTCATTGACCATGGAATGGGCGTGGTGATCGGCGAGACTGCCGAGATTGGCGACGACGTGACCCTTTACCATGGCGTGACGCTGGGCGGGACTTCCTGGAACAAGGGCAAGCGCCATCCAACGCTGGAAGATGGCGTGGTGGTGGGTGCCGGGGCCAAGGTCCTCGGGCCGATCACCATTGCAGCCGGGGCCAAGGTCGGTTCGAATGCCGTGGTTACCAAACCGGTGCCGGCGGGAGCCACGGCCGTCGGCAATCCGGCCCGGATCATCGACCGTGAAAGCCGTGAGCGCGAAGCTCAGGCTGAGAAAATGGGCTTTTCGGCTTATGCCGTCGCTCGCGATCAGGATGATCCACTGGCCAAGGCAATTCATGGCCTGCTTGATCACGCAGCTGAAACAGACCGGCGTCTGGCCTCTTTGTTGCGCGAACTCGAAGCACAGGGGGTTCGCTGCGACCAAGAGGTGCAGCCGGCTGACCATTTTGATCCGCAATACCTGAGTAAAATAGTTGACTAATTTTGTCTGTCTTGGGTATAGTTGACCGTAATACTAGGTTATTACCAAGGGAGTCGAAATGCGTTTAACCACCAAAGGCCGTTTCGCGGTGACCGCGATGATTGATCTGGCTCTGCGCAGCGAGAATGGGCCGGTTGCCCTGGCCAGCATCAGCGAGCGCCAGCAGATTTCGCTCTCTTATCTGGAGCAGCTTTTCGGCAAGCTGCGTCGCTATCAGCTGGTCGATAGCGTGCGTGGCCCCGGTGGTGGTTATTGTATTGCCAAGCCGCTCGACCGGCTGACCGTTGCCGACATCATTCGGGCCGTTGACGAACCTTTGGACGCGACGCAGTGCGGCGGTCGGGAAAACTGTCAGGACGAGCACCGCTGCATGACCCATGATTTGTGGTCCACGCTCAATGCCAAGATGTACGAATACCTGTCTTCGGTGTCGCTGGCGGATCTGGTCAATCGTCAGAAAGCCAAGGAGGCGACGCCGACCCTGGCCGTGCTGGCCGATCAGCGGCTGGGGCCGTTGCCGCGCCGTGGCAAGGCGGAGAAGGCTGTCGCGGCCTGAGCGGAGATTTGGTTTTAATGTTTGCCCCGGTTTATCTCGATCACAACGCCACCACTCCGCTGTTGCCGGAGGTGCTTGCTGTGATGCTGCCCTGGCTGCAAAACCAGTTTGGCAATCCGTCGAGCCGCCACGAATACGGGCGTGCCGCCCGGCGTGCCGTAGACGTGGCAAGGCAGCAAGTTGCTGCGGCAGTGGGGGCGCATCCAACCGAAGTGGTGTTTACCAGTGGCGGTTCGGAAGCCAACAATCTGTTCCTCAAGGGCGCTGCCGCTTGTCTGCGGCCCGGTGTGCTCGGTATCTCGGCGATTGAGCATCCTTGTGTGCTCAAACCGGCAGGGCAGTTGGCTCGGCAGGGATGGGATGTCCGACAACTTCCGGTCGATACCGGCGGGCGAGTCGAAGCCGCTGCCTTCGGTGATGTGCTGGCGCAGCGGCCAAAGTTGCTCTCGGTCATGCTGGCCAACAACGAAACCGGGGCATTGCAGGCTGTTCCGGCGCTGGCAGCGCAGGCCAAGGGCTGCGGCGCCTGGTTTCACAGCGATGCGGTGCAGGCTTTGGGCAAGCTGCCGCTGTCGTTTCGCGAACTGAATGCAGCCGGTGTGCATGCGCTGACCGTGTCGGCGCACAAGGCCGGTGGTCCCAAAGGTGCGGCGGCACTGATTCTCGACAAGCGGGTCGAATTGCAGCCGTTGATCGCCGGTGGCGGCCATGAGCGTGGTTTGCGCTCCGGCACGGAAAATGTCGCAGCAATTGTCGGTTTTGGCCAGGCAGCGGAACTTGCAGCGGTTAATCTTGCCGAAACGTCGGCACGTTTGCGGAAATTGCGCGACAATCTCGAATTCGGCCTGACAGCGTTGGGCGCCCGTATTTTCGCGGTCGACAGCGAGCGTTTGCCTAATACCAGCTATTTCGCCTTCGCCGAAATCGACGGCGAAACGCTGGTCGGGAAGCTGGATCGTGCCGGTTTTGCCGTGGCCAGCGGTGCCGCCTGCTCCAGTGCCAATCCCGAGCCTTCGCATGTGTTGCAGGCGATGGGTGTGGCACCCGAAATTGCGCGTGGCGCAGTGCGGGTCAGCCTGGGTAGCAGCACTGCTGCGACCGATATCGAACAATTCATCAACGCCCTGCAGGCCACCGTCGGAAGCCTGCAAGGACTGGCAGCGTTCAACGCTGCCTGAAAATATCGAAACCGACCTGAGCGAGAATGACGATGAAACTCCCCATCTATCTGGATTACTCGGCAACCACCCCGGTCGACCCGCGTGTCGCCGAAAAAATGATCCCCTACCTGGTCGAGAAGTTTGGCAACCCGGCTTCGCGCTCCCATGCTTTCGGCTGGGAAGCTGATGAAGCGGTCGAGGCGGCGCGGGCGCAGGTTGCGGCGCTGGTCAATGCTGATCCGAAGGAAATCGTCTGGACCTCCGGTGCGACCGAGTCCAACAACCTCGCGATCAAGGGCGCGGCCAATTTCTATGCCGGCACCAAGGGCAAGCACCTGATCACGGTCAAAACTGAACACAAGGCGGTGCTTGATACCGTTCGCGAGCTCGAACGCCAGGGTTTCGAGGCGACCTACCTTGATGTGCAGGAAAACGGCTTGGTCGATCTTGAAGTGTTCAAGGCGGCGATTCGCCCGGATACCGTGCTGGCTTCGGTGATGTTCGTCAACAACGAAGTCGGCGTGATCCAGCCGATCGAGCAGATGGGTGAAATCTGCCGTGAAAAAGGCGTGATTTTCCACGTCGATGCCGCGCAGGCGACCGGCAAGGTCGACATCGATCTGGCCAAACTCAAGGTCGACCTGATGAGCTTTTCGGCGCACAAGACCTACGGTCCCAAGGGCATCGGCGCCCTTTATGTCCGCCGCAAGCCGCGCATCCGCCTGGAAGCGCAGATGCACGGTGGTGGCCACGAGCGCGGCTTCCGTTCCGGCACCCTGGCAACTCATCAAATCGTCGGCATGGGCGAGGCTTTCCGTCTGGCCAAGGAAGAAATGGTTGAGGAAAATGCCCGTGTCGGTCGTTTGCGTGACAAGCTGCTGAACGGCCTCAAAGAGATCGAGTGCACCTACGTGAACGGTGACCTCGAACAGCGTGTACCGCACAACCTGAACATGAGCTTTGCCTACATTGAAGGCGAGTCGATGATCATGGCGATCAAGGACCTGGCGGTGTCTTCCGGTTCGGCCTGTACCTCGGCCAGCCTTGAGCCGTCCTATGTGCTGCGCGCCCTTGGTCGCGACGATGAACTGGCGCACAGCTCGATCCGTTTCTCGATTGGCCGCTTTACCACTGAAGAAGAAGTCGACTATGCCGTGGCCTTGCTGAAATCAAAGGTCGGCAAGCTGCGTGAACTGTCACCGCTGTGGGAAATGGTGCAGGACGGTGTCGACCTCAGCACCGTGCAGTGGGCTGCGCATTGATGATTGACTGCTGGTTATTCGGATCAAGGATTGAGTTGGAGTCTTCTACGGATTGCTTGGTCCTGATAGCTAACAACGACTACTGAATTTAGGAGAAACAACATGAGCTATAGCGTCAAAGTCATCGATCACTATGAAAATCCCCGCAACGTCGGTTCCTTCGGCAAGGAAGACGATGGCGTCGGTACCGGCATGGTCGGTGCCCCGGCCTGTGGCGACGTGATGAAGCTGCAGATCAAGGTGAACAAGGCCGGCGTGATTGAGGATGCCAAGTTCAAGACTTACGGCTGCGGTTCGGCGATTGCCTCTTCGTCGCTGGTGACCGAGTGGGTCAAGGGCAAGACCGTCGAGCAGGCCCTGGAAATCAAAAACACCGAAATCGCCGAGGAGCTGGCCCTGCCACCGGTTAAAATCCACTGTTCGATTCTGGCTGAGGATGCCATCAAGGCAGCCGTCGCCGACTACAAGAAGAAGCACGGAGAATAAGCATGGCAGTCACCTTGAGCGAAAAGGCTGCTCAGCACGTCGCGAACTTTCTTGCCAAGCGGGGCAAGGGCATCGGCCTGCGCCTCGGGGTACGTACCAGCGGCTGCTCCGGCATGGCCTACAAACTGGAGTTTGTTGACGATTCCAGCGAGGACGATCAGGTTTTCGAAAGCAACGGCGTGAAAGTGTTTGTCGATGCCAAAAGCCTCCCCTACCTCGACGGGATGGAGCTCGACTACACCCGTGAGGGCCTCAACGAGGGCTTCAAGTTCAACAACCCGAACGTCAAGGATCAGTGCGGCTGCGGCGAGTCCTTCAACGTCTAGTCAACGGCTCGGCGGGGCGGTATTGCCCCGCACTTGCCGTACATTCGTACTGTCTGCGTGCGGGGCGCCTGGCCCCGCCTTCGCTTTGAGGTGGAGCGCATCCTGATCCGCTGCTTTTGAGAGGCCTGAGTTGGACCTGACTGCTGATTTTTTCTCGTTGTTCGAACTACCGAAATCCTTCCGCATCAATCTGTCGGAGCTGGATTCGCGTTACCGCGACGTGCAGGCGCGGGTGCATCCCGACCGCTTCGCCCATGGTTCCGAGGCTGAACGGCGTTTGTCGATGCAGTGGGCGACGCGGGCCAACGAAGCTTACCAGACGCTGAAGAAGCCGCTGGAGCGTGCCAAATACCTGCTCGAACTCGCCGGCCACGACCTGCAGGCCGAGAGTAATACGGCGATGCCCGCCGATTTCCTGATCGAGCAGATGGAATGGCGGGAGGCCGTGGCCGAAGCCCGGAGCGGCGGCGATCATCACGAACTGGAGCACCTCTACCAGCGTCTCGATGGCGACCTGCGCGGGCGTTACGACGAACTTGGCGAATTGCTCGACGTGCTACGCAATTATCCGCTGGCGACCGACCGGGTGCGCCGGCTGATGTTCCTCGAAAAATTGTTGCATGAGATCGACGACGCGCTGGCGTCGCTCGACGACTGAGAAAGAAAGCGTCTATGGCCTTGTTCCAGATCGCCGAACCCGGCGAATCCGCTGCTCCGCACGAACACAAACTGGCGGTCGGTATTGACCTTGGCACCACCAACTCTCTGGTGGCTACCGTTCGCAGCGGCCTTGCCGTTTGCCTCAACGACGAGCAAGGCCGTCCGCTCTTGCCTTCGGTTGTTCGCTACCATGCCGATGGTAGCTACGAAGCCGGCTACGATGCACAGAAGCAGCAGGCGGTCGACCCCAAGAACACCATTGTTTCGGTCAAGCGCTTCATGGGGCGCGGGCTCAAGGACATCGCCCACCTTGAGGCGATGCCTTACGACTTCATCGAAGCACCGGGCATGGTCAAGCTCAAGACCTCAGCCGGAATCAAGAGCCCGGTCGAAGTCTCCGCCGATATTTTGAAAAATCTGAAGCACCGTGCCGAAGGTGCGCTCGGCGGCGAACTGGTCGGGGCGGTGATTACCGTGCCGGCGTATTTCGACGACGCCCAGCGTCAGGCGACCAAGGATGCGGCGCGTCTCGCCGGTCTGAACGTGCTGCGCCTGCTCAACGAGCCGACGGCAGCGGCGATCGCCTATGGCCTCGATAACGCGGCCGAGGGCGTGTACGCGGTCTACGACCTGGGCGGCGGGACTTTCGACATCTCGATCCTCAAGCTGACCAAGGGCGTCTTCGAAGTCATGGCCACCGGCGGCGATTCGGCACTCGGCGGCGACGATTTCGACCACCGCATCTTCTGCTGGGTGATCGAGCAGGCGCGCTTGCAGCCCTTGTCACCGGAAGATGCGCGCTTGTTGATGATGCGCTGCCGCGAAGCCAAGGAATTCCTGACCCTGAATCCCGAGGCGCCGATCACTGCGCGGCTCAATTCGGGCGAACTGGTCGACGTCAAGCTCGATGTCGCAACCTTTGCCGCAATCACCCAGACGCTGATTTCCAAGACCCTGCAGCCGGTCAAGAAGGCGCTGCGCGATGCCGGCCTGCGCGTGGACGACGTCAAGGGCGTGGTGATGGTCGGTGGAGCAACGCGGATGCCGCAGGTGCAAAAGGCAGTCGGCGACTTCTTCCGCCAGGAGCCGCTGACCAATCTCGATCCGGACAAGGTGGTGGCGCTCGGCGCTGCGACCCAGGCCAACCTGCTGGCCGGCAACAAGACCGGCAAGGACGACTGGCTGCTGCTCGACGTGATCCCGTTGTCGCTCGGCCTGGAAACCATGGGCGGCCTGGTCGAGAAGGTGATTCCACGCAATTCGACGATTCCCACCGCCCGCGCCCAGGAATTCACCACCTACAAGGACGGGCAGACCGCGATGGCGATCCATGTCGTCCAGGGTGAGCGCGAAATGGTTGCCGATTGCCGTTCGCTGGCACGTTTCGAGTTGCGCGGCATTCCGCCGATGGTGGCCGGTGCGCCGCGCATCCGCGTCACCTTCCAGGTCGACGCCGACGGCTTGTTGTCGGTCACCGCGCGCGAACAGACCTCGGGGACCGAGGCGAGCATCACGGTCAAGCCCTCGTATGGCCTGTCCGATGACGAAATCGCCGAGATGCTCAAATCCTCGATGACCCATGCCAAGGACGACGCGATGGCACGGGCGTTGCGCGAGGCGCAGGTCGAAGCCGAGCGGATGATCGAGGCGACCGAAGCGGCACTGGCCGAAGACCCGCATTTGCTGTCGGCGGCCGAAACCGAGAAAATCAAGGCGACCATTGCCAAGCTCCGCGAAACGGTGGTCGGTGACAACCGCCGCCTGATCAATATCGCAATGGATGACCTCGGCTACGAAACCCAGGAGTTCGCCCATCGCCGGATGGACCAGAGCATCAAGCGCGCACTGGCCGGGCGTTCGGTCGATGAATTGCAGGCGCTGACGCCGCACGGAGAAGAAAAATGACCCAGATGATCGTATTGCCGCATGTGGAACTGTGCCCGGATGGGGCGATGATCGAGGCCGAGGCCGGCAAGTCGATCTGCGAAAACCTGCTGCTCAACGACATTCCGCTCGATCACGCCTGCGAAATGTCCTGCGCCTGCACCACTTGTCACGTGATCGTGCGTGAAGGTTTCAATTCGCTCGAAGCCGCCGAGGAAATCGAGGAAGACCTGCTCGACAAGGCCTGGGGGCTGGAACCGAATTCGCGTCTGGGCTGCCAGGCCATTGTCGGCAGCACCCCGCTGGTGGTCGAAATTCCCAAGTACAGCATCAACATGGCCAAGGAAGGACACCGCAAATGAAGTGGACCGACATCAACGACATTGCCATTGAATTGTCCGAGGCGCATCCCGACAAGGATCCGCTGCGCGTCAATTTCGTCGACCTGCGTGACTGGGTGATGGCGCTGCCCGGCTTTAATGATGACCCCAAACACTGTGGTGAAAAAATTCTTGAAGCCATCCAGCAGGCCTGGATCGACGAAGTCGCCTGAGACTGAGCATTTGAACCAAGGCGCAGCCGGCGAACGGTTGCGCCTTTTTTTCGCCCTGCCTTTACCGCCGGCTCTGGCGACTGCTCTGGCCGCGCACGCCGCCAGCTTGGCCGGCGAATACGGTGGCCGCCCGGTGCCCGCCGTCAATCTG
Organism: Dechloromonas sp. ZY10; assembly: GCF_041378895.1. Lineage (NCBI taxonomy): Bacteria > Pseudomonadati > Pseudomonadota > Betaproteobacteria > Rhodocyclales > Azonexaceae > Dechloromonas > Dechloromonas aquae. The sequence continues at coordinate 1,973,333 of NZ_CP144212.1, read as the reverse complement.
CACCTGACCCTGTTGTTTCTCGGTGATCTAGCTGCTACCGACTTGCCCGCGCTGCTTGCCGCAGCCAGCCAGGCGGCGCAGGCCTGGCCGCGCCTGGATTTGCAATTCGGGCCGCTGGCGGTCTGGCCGCACCAGCGATTGCTATGGGCCGGCCTCCAGCCGGCGGTGCCGAAACTGGCGGAATTTTCGGCCATGCTACGGTCGACCGTGGAAAGGGCCGGTTTTTCCGTGCCGGAAGCCGGCCGGCCATTTGTTCCCCATCTGACGCTGGTGCGCAAATTGACGCGCTTGCCCGAGTTCTTGCCGCCGCTGCAGCTGCCGGCCTGGGGGGCGACCAGGTTTGAGTTGCTGCAGTCGACACGCACTGCCTCGGGCGCCATCTATCGTCCGCTCGGTGCCTGGCCGGCGCCTTGAGCGCGGGGAATGGCAAAGGGATCGAGGCGTTCGGCGCGGATCCGGTAGCCGTAGATGCCGAGTCCGCTATCGCCCCGGTCCACGCTGAGTTGGCCATTGACCCAGAAGGTGTCCATGGTTTGAATGCCGTTGCGGGGCTGGTTCAGCACGATATGGATGGTCTGGTTGGCCGGTGGCGGAGGGCTGTGGATGCAGGCGCCGAAATACGGCACCAGCAGCAGTTCGCTGACCCGGTCACCCTGGCGGTCAAGCGGAATCACGTAGCCGGCGATACGTACCTGCCAGCCCGCCAGGTCTTTGCGCACCGGCGCCTGATTCCAGGCTGCGCGTAATTCCCGCAGCGCGGCGATGGCGCGAGGATCGCTGTCCTTGAGCTTGCTCAGATCGAGTTGCCTGAACCCGGCGGCCGGGTCCCAGTCTTTGGGCTGTAGTTCCTCCCAGCGCAATTCCCGGTAGGTGCCGCGCGCCCCTGGCCTGGCCGCTGGGACGGGCTGCAGACGTAGCGAAGCGGCCTGGGCGCTGAGTTGCGGCTTGGCCGGTTCGCTGCCGGCGGTGGTCGGCAGCACGGTGCTGGCGAGCAGCAGGGCAAGGATCGGGACCCGCCTGACGTATTGCCTGACCGGATGCGGCAAGGCCATGAGGCATGGTGCTGGCAGGATGGGAGCGGGCAAAGGCATGGGCGAGGGCAGATGCAGAGCAGGTTACAGGCGCGGTGTCAGGCCGTCGGCGAGGGCCAGTCGGCTGGCGCGCCAACCGGGGAGCAGGCCGGCCAGCAGGCAGGTGGCGAGAATCGCGGCAAGGCGGGGCAGTTCATCGCTCTGCGGCCAGGGCGACGAAACGACAATGCCCCAGTGCGCGGCCAGCCAGGGCGCGCACTGGCTGCTTAGCAGCGCCAGCAGCAAGACGCTGCCGAGGCTGCCGAGCAGGCCGATCAGCAGGCTTTCGAGCAGCAGCAAGCCGATGATATGCCCAGCGCTGGCACCGACCGCGCGCAGGATCGCGAGTTCGCGGCGGCGCTCGCCCAGTCCGGCCAGCATGACTGCCAGCAGGCTGCATAGACTGAGGCTGAGAATCAGCCAGGAGAGGCCGCGCAGCAGTTGTTCACCGAAGGTCAGGCGGCTCCATAGCTGATCGAGAACTATCCCGGGCAGCGCCGCTTGCAATGGCTCGCCGTCGAAGGCGGCGATTTGCCGCTGCAGGGAAAACACCGAGGTTCGCTGGCGCAGACCAAGCAGAAAAGCGTCGATTTCATGCGGCGTCAGATCGAATTTGCCGACGTATTCCGCTGGAATTCGGAGACCAGGCAGGGGCAGGCCGCCTTGCCAGTCGAGGTGGAGTGCGGTGCTGGCCGCCAGCGGGATGTGGATGCTGCGGTCCGCCGGGGTTCCGGTCGCCGCCAGTATCCCGACCACGATAAACGGCTTGTCCTGGTGTTCAGCCGGCGCGAATGCGGCATCGCCGTGGCTGAGGATGATTCGCTCACCGGGTCGGTAAGCGAGTTGCCGAGCGACTTCGGCACCGATCACGGTTTCGAACAGGCCGCTGTCGTCGTCGGCAAAAGCCCGGCCTGCGGCAAAGTGCAATGGGGTGCCCAGGCCATGCCGGAAATGCCGGAAGTAGTCGCCGCTGGTGCCGATCACCGGATAGCCGCGATGCGAGTCGCCCAGTACCAGCGGAATGCTCCAGGCCACTGCCGGATCGGCAGCAATTTTCCGGTAGCTGGCCCAACTCACCGGCACATTCGCTTCGCCAATGCGGAACAAGGCATGCAGGACCAATTGCAAGGCGCTGCCCCGGGCACCGACGATCAGGTCGCTGCCGGCAACGGCCTGGGAAAAACTGTGGCGGGCATCGTGGCGCAGGCGTTCGGTGGCCAGCAGCAGGGTACTGGCGAGCAGTACCGCACACAGGGTCAGGCCCAGCGTAGCGCGCCGGTTCCAGGCACTGGCGGCGGCCAGCGGCAGCAGAAATGAGGGGGCGTTCATGCGGCGCAGCCGATCTCGGATAGGGAGGGGGCAGACCGCCGCCGGTCGGTGCTGCAAAAAGGGGGCGGTGCGGGCATTGCTGAAAGCACATGCCGTTGCATGGGTGCGCTGGGCCGCCGGCAGCCTTCGGGCGGCCATCGGGGACAATACGACAAGCTGATCGGGCTTGCCTTCATCCGTTCAACGCGCGTACGGCGCTGAAATGGCGCGCCAGGTGGAGGTCGTGGCTGACCAAGACAACGCTGCTGTGGTGCGCGCTCGCCTGCGCCAGCAGCAGGTCGACAAAGGCGCTTTGGCGACCGGCGTCGAGCGCCGAGGTCGGTTCGTCGGCAATCAGGATTTCCGGTCCGCCGATCAAGGCCCGGGCTGCCGCGACCCGCTGCTGTTGCCCGACCGACAGCGTGTGCGCCGGGCGGGCATGGAGTTCGGTGGCGATTTCGAGGGCGTGCAGCAGCGCCGCCGCCGCTTCCACCGGCTGACCGGCACGGTCGGCACGGCGGCGGGAAAAGCGGCAGGGCAGGAGGACGTTGTCGAGCAGCGAGAGATAGGGGATCAGGTTGAACTGCTGGAAGATGAAGCCGATGTGATCGGCCCGGAACGCATCGCGGCGACGAGCCGGCCAGTCGGAAATGACCTGGCCGAGCAGTTCGATATGGCCGGCCTGCGGTTGCAGTACGCCGCCGAGCAGGTTGAGCAGGGTGGATTTGCCGCTGCCGCTGGGGCCGTGCAAAAACAGGCTCTGACCACGGTCGACCGTGAAATCGGGCACATTCAGCACGAAGTCGGGGTGGCCGGGCCATTGGTAACGCAGTGCGCGGACCGCAAGGGTCGGGTTGGCGGCAGGGACCATCACCAGGCAAAGCGGTTGTGGCGGGCGCTCAGACGCCCGGATTTTTGCCCGTCAGGCCCGGCGTACTCGACGCGAATTCGCTGCAGCCTGGGAAATTCGCTGAACAGGCGGGTACCGAGTTCGCGCAGTCGCGCGGGCTGCTGACAGACCCAGCGATAGTGGCGGACCAGGTCGGGATGCTCGCTGCTTGCCGGTGCGGGCTGTTGCCGTGCGCCATCGGCGCCGGGAACAGCCCGGCAATCGGCTTCCGGGGGCAGGATAAAGAGCCGTTCCACTGCGCCGAGGGTCGTCTGCAGGGAGGTCCAGGCTTGCTGCTCGCTGGCGCTGCGCGGTGCTCGCTCGAAGCCGAGCAGGGATTCCTGCGGTACGTCGAGGCGCAGTTCGAGGGACTGGCCGGCCAGTACGATTTCCAGCCGCGCCTCGCCGTGCACATGGGCCCCGGCTTGCTCCGGCCAGCTGGCGGCGAGCCAGGGCAGGGTTGCCAGCAGAAGCATCGGGGGCAGGCGTAGCGGCGGGCGCATGAGGGCTTACCAGCCGGCGTCCAGCGCAACCAGAATGCGCGGCGCCTCGGTGACCGCCGGCGAGCGGTGGACGGCCCCGCGTCCGGCATTGCCCTGCCACAGGCTGCCCTTGAGCAGGGCCACCGCAAAGGGCGGAATCCGCTCGATCCGGTAACCGGGGCGCAGCAGGCCGGAGTCGGTATCGGGCTGGCCGGCGGCCCCGGCACCGAGAAAACGCCGGTCGACGTCGCGCTCGGCAACCCATTCGGTGCCTGCGCCGCGATAGGTGCACAGCATCCGGATGCCAACCCGGTCGACGTGCAGGCGCGGGCACATCGCCTGGCGCATCACCTCGAGACGCAGGCCGATGCTTTCGGCGGCAACCAGTTCGCCGAGCATTTCCGCGAGCAAGCCCAGATCGGCAGCCAGCGCGTCACGCCCCGGCCCGGCGGGGAACCGCGAGAGATCGACCGGGTCGCCGGGGCGCAAGATTTGGCGCAGGCCGCTGCCGAGGTGACCGGCATGGCTTGCCAGCCACGCGCTGATTGCTGCCTGCGGCGGGCGCCGCCACTCGACCAATTGCACTGCGTCGGCAAAAATTTCGGTCAGTACCAGCGGATCATCGGCAGCTGCTGCGTCGATGTGCATGGCGGGCGCTGATAGCGCCGGATGGGTGGCGGGCAATGGGGCATTCATCGGCGCATCTCCTGTTTCACGGTCAACCGGGCTTTAGCGTAAAAAAGCCAGTGATCGGCCACGGCAGTTCGGACGCAGTTGTCCGCGATGCCAGGCCAGCTGGCCGGAGACGATGGTGGTCGTGACCTGGCTGCGGAAACGGCGGCCGGCAAACGGCGACCAGCCGCAGCGGCTGAGGATGGGGTCCTCCGCTGCGTCGAACTCACGGTCGCCGAGCAGCACCAGGTCGGCCCAATAGCCTTCGCGCAGGTAGCCGCGCTCGGCAATCGCGAACAGGTCGGCGACCCGGTGGCTGGTTTTGGCGACCAGTGTCGGCAGGTCGATGATGCCGTCGTGCACCAGTCCCATCAGGCCGGGCAGCGCGTGCTGGACGAGCGGCAGGCCGGACGGCGACTGGAAGTAACTGCCGGCTTTTTCCTCAAGGGTGTGCGGCGCGTGGTCAGTGCCGATCACGTCCAGCCGGTGGCTGTTCAGCGCGGCGCGCAGGGCATCGCGGTCGGCCTGCGTCTTGATCGCCGGATTGCACTTGAGGTGGCTGCCCAGGCGGGCGTAGTCGCGGTCGTCGAAGAGCAGGTGGTGGACGCAGACTTCGGCGGTGATGTGCTTGGCGGCCAGCGGTTTGTCCTCGAACAGTTCCAGTTCGCGCGCCGTGGAAATATGCAGCACATGCAGCCGGGTAGCGTGTTTTTTTGCCAGCGCTACCGCCAGGGATGAGGATTTGTAACAGGCCTCGGCATCGCGGATCAGCGGGTGGGCGGCAAACGGCACGGCGTCGCCATGGGTTTTTCGCCATTTTTCCTCGTTGACCGTAATTGACGGCGTGTCTTCGCAATGGGTGATCAGAAGGGTCGGTGCGCAGGCAAACAGGCGCTCCAGCACGGCCGGGTCATCGACCAGCATGTTGCCGGTGGAAGCCCCCATGAAGACCTTGATGCCGGCCACTTCGCGTGGGTCAAGGGCGGCCACGGCGTCGAGATTGTCGCAGGAAACGCCGAAGTGAAAGGCGTAGTTGGCCCGCGAGTCACGCGCCGCAATCGCCTTTTTCTCGGCCAGCGCCGCCATCGACAGCGTTGGCGGCTTGGTGTTCGGCATGTCCATGAAACTGGTGATGCCGCCGGCCACCGCCGCCGCCGATTCGCTCGCGATGCAGCCCTTGTGGGTCAGCCCCGGCTCGCGGAAATGCACTTGGTCGTCGATCATGCCGGGTAGCAGCCAATGGCCGGCGGCGTCGATTTCCTGGTCGGCGCTGGCGGTGATGCTGGTCGCGATTTTGTCGATGCGGCCAGCGCGGACCAGCAGGTCGGATTCAAAAATTTGCCCTTCGTTCACCAAGCGGGCGTTGCGGATGAGCAGGCTGGGCATGGCTAACATTCGTCCTTACATCTTCACGTTGAGTGACAGGTAGCCCGAACGCCCAGGTGCCGGGGAGAACATCGGCTGGTCGGCCCCGCCCCAGAAGAAGTTGTCATACCAGACATACTCGTACTTGCGGTCGGTCAGGTTCTTGACCTGAATGTCGATGCTGGTCGTGGCCGAAAGGGTGTAACGGACGCTGGCATCGAGTACGGCAAAGCCGCCATACTTGCCTTTGGCATTTTGGTCGTCGATGTAGTAATTGCCCTGGGCGCGACCTTGCAACCCGAAACGCCACTTGGCATCAGCCTGGTATTCGGCGCCCAGATTGGTGATATGGCGCGGCGTCGAAAATACTTCTTTGCCAGCCAAAGAAATACCGCTGGCCGTGTAGGCGCTAACGACCTTGGCTTCCTGCTGGGCATGCGAGAACCACAGGGTCAGCTTGTCGGTCACTCGACTGGATAGCTGGAAATCGATGCCTTTGCGCCGGGTCTGGCCGAGGCCGACGGTCGTTCCCGTGCTCGGCATGTTCGCCACCTCGTCGGTCGCGTCCTGCTGCCAGAGGGCAATTCGGGCTTCGGTGCCGGCCAGTGGCTTGAATTTGACGCCAATCTCCTTGCCGGTATTGACCGAAGGGTTATAGGAAGTCTGGCCGCTGGTCAGATAGGCGGGCTCGCGAGAACCGGTCAACACCTGGAAGGTCTTCCCCCAGTTGGCGTAGACGTGCGTGTTCGCGTCTGCGCTATAGACCATGCTCAGTTTTGGCTGACTGATCCAGCCGTAATCTTGCAAGGGGGCAGATAAGCCCGTCGTGTTCAACCGCGTATGTCCGGTAAAGCGGTCCATACGGTAGGCGGGAATGATTTTCAGGGATTCGATCGGCTTGATGATGGCCTGGACGTAGGCACCAAAATTGTTGAATGTGTAGTTGTCATTGTTCTGCACGCGGGCCGGCGTCGCGGAAAAATCAGTCGGGACGCTGTAGTTGTAGCGGTAGCGGCGATATTCGTTTTCCTGATGTTCATAGTTGATGCCGCCATCCAGGGTCAGCATCGCGTTGGCCTGCCAGGTCAAGGTACTGATCAGCCCGGTCTGCTTTTCATCCCATTGGCGCCGCTGGCGTGGTGCATTGCCAATGGTGTAGCTGGTAAAGGTCATCCTGCGGTCGTCGTTGTATTGATTGAAATACAGCTTGTTGCTGAACAGCAGGTCGTTGCTAATCTGCCAGTCAGCGTGGGCAGCGACCTGCTTCATGTTGCGTGCGCTGGCGTCATTGGCATTCTTGGCTGGAGACTGGGTCCGGCTGGCCGCCATCTCCGTGGCCGTCAGGTAGCCGGGTTCCTCGGCATCGTGCTCATAGATGCGGGTCGTCAGGCCCATTTTCAGGCGCTGGTCGTCGGTGGTGTAGAACCACTTTCCGCCCAATGAGTATTTTTCCGATTTCGAATGATCGCGATGACCGTCTGAATCCTGTTTGGCGAAGAAGTAATTCTGGGCAAAACCGCCAGATTCCCGGCCGAGTGCCGTCTGGATTTCACGGGTGTTGAAGCTGCCGAAGGTCAGGCGTCCGTCGGCGTAGTTGCCACCCTGACGGGTTCCGACATTGAAGTTGCCGCCGATATTGTGCAGGCCGTAGCGTGGGTCGTTGGTGCCGCGTACTACCTCGATGTAGTCGATTTCCAGCGGGAAAATCATATCGATGAAGCGCTGGTTGCCGCTATTCACATTGCTCGGGATGCCATCAATCAGCACCTTGATCCCGTTGATGTACCCCTCGCCGTTGAAGGCGCGGAATGTCGCCTTGCCGGACTCCGCGCCCATGCGGGTTTCGGTAAGCTGGATGCCTGGCATCTGGCCGAGCAATTCCCAACTGTTCATCACCTGCTTGTCTGCGACTTTATCCCCCGCAATGACATCGACCGAGGTCAGGATATTGGGGGTTAACAGCGGGCCGCCCTGCTCAGTGCGTACTGTGACTTCACCCAGCGTGATGGTCGATTCTCCCGATGGCGCGCCTTGTGCGGCGGTGGCGAATGCGGCGGAGACCGCGAGCGTCAGTGCTTTGATTTTCATGTTGCGTCCGAAACGTCTAATGCCAATAAAAAGTCAGAAATAAGTCAGCCAGCGCTGCCGCCCTGCTTGCTTGAGCTGGCCAAACCAGAGGCAGGGCCGATAAAGGCTGGCGAGGACAGGCAAGGCCAGAGCCCAGATCATCCAGACCTGGGAAAAGCCGAAGCGCTCTCCCTGGTTGGGGGCGTAGCATGCGGCGAACAGCAGATAGATGAGGTGCAGCAGGTAAAGGTGGGCAATGTAGAAAAACATCGGCACACGTCCGATTCCAGCCAGCAAGCGTCCGTGCTGGGTGCGCTCCAGGCCGGCCAGAGCGAGCAGGCCGATGCCCAGGGTGAGGAGGATGAAATGCAGTGATGGCGGATACTTGGTGATATTGAGAAAGGACATCAGGCTCGCCAATGTCGTGCTCCCGACCTGCCAGGCCTGGTCGCCATAAACGTTGAGCAGGCGGAGCACCATGAAGGCCCCCAGGGCCGCCAAGCCCATCCCCCGCAGCCGGCGCTGCCGGGTTGTCGCCGATGCCTCGTGCGCATACAGCGGCCCGAGCAGGTAACCGAACAGAATGATGCCGATCCACGGCAGGACGGGGTAAGAGGTACGTACCGCGATACTGCTGCCCAGTTCGATGACGCTGCGCTGATGCAGGATGGCCCAGGGAATGAATCCCGCCTCGCCGCTGGCAAAATGCACGCCATCGAGCGCGTTGTGGCCGAAAACGAGCAAAACCGCGAGCAGAAGCTGTGCGGTGCGCGGCAGCCAGAGCAAGGCTGAAAGCGCCAGCATTGCCAGGCCGATCGCCCAGATCACCTGCAGATAAATCATCTTCGGTGCAAAGCTGAACGACCAGGCAAACCCGACCACAGTTAATTCCAGTGCGATCAGTAACAGTCCGCGCTTGGCGAGATAGGTTGCCGTTGCCTGCATGCTGCGCTTACTACCGTAAAGCCAGGCCCCCAGACCGGTCAGCAGGACGAAAACCGGCGCGCAGATGTGGCTGCTCAGGCGCGTGAAAAACAGTTCGGGTGGCGTTGATGCGATGCTCATCGGATCAGCGACCTGCTGATGGAGATAGAAAAACTCGCGCACGTGATCGACCAGCATCAGCACCATGACTGCGCCGCGCAGCCGGTCGATGCTACCAAGGCGGTGTGTGGCTAGATTCATGCGACCTGACTCAAAACTTGTTCCGTAGGCGTTTCGCTGATTGCGCTTTGGTCGGCTGCAGTGAATTGCCTGCTGGCGTGTGGATTGTGGTGAATCATGGTTCATTGCCAGAGCGTATGGGTGATTCGCTCGCCTCGTTTGAGCTTGTCGAACAGCTCAGGATCGGGCCAGTCGTTGCGGATGGCGTCGGAAAATACGATGTCGGCGAGCGCGATCCGGCCCATGCGGGGATTGTCGGCGTCTGCGCGGAAGCACTGCGCGTAGCCGGTTTCGGTTTCATGGACAATTACCGAATGCAGGCGCACGTCGGCCTCGCCGTTGTCCATGGCAGTCGTTTGCAGCAGGCGGTCGATCAGGACGAAGAAGATCCGCGCGAACTGTTCGGCGCTGGGTGAGACCGGGATGCGGATCCAGCGCTCGGAAAAGCGCTGGCCGGCGGCGATGTACTCCGGGTCATCGCCCGACCAGAGGGTGATGGCGTGGTCGAAGGCATCAATCAGCCGACCCGGCCCCGGCTTGAGCAGGCCGAAGTCGTAGACCATCTGACCGTGATCGAAGGCGTCTGCCTCAAGCAGCAGTTCGACCTTGTACGAATGGCCGTGGAGCGAGTGCGAACAGCGCCGGGTGCTGCAGCCGCGCACGATGTGTGCATTCTCGAACTTGAACAGCTTGCGGATCAGCATGCCGCCGCTGCGCTGTCGGACTGGTGCCCCTGGTCGCGGACCCCGCAGAACATCGCGAAGGCCTGTTCGATCATGGCTTGCGGCACATCGCGGACGATGAAGACGAGGCGGCTCCGGCGGTCGTTGTACGGGGCCTCGGTCGGCCAGTCGTCGAGCCGGCTGTAGGGATACATCACATGCTGCACACACTGGATGACACGCGGCTTGTGGTCACCGGCGACGTTCAGCAGCCCCTTGATGCGCAGGATGCGGTCACCCAGGGTTTCCAGCAGTGTCGCCACCGTATCGGCAAAGAACACCCACTGCAGCGGTTCGGAGAAGGTCAGGGCAAAGCTATAAACATGCGCATCGTGACGGTCGACATCGTGATGATGGTGGTGGGCATGGGCTTTGCGCCGTTCTTCGCGCACCTTCTCTTCGGCCAGCCAGCTGGCGACGTCGGGCGTCTTGCTACCCGGATCGTAGAGCCCGCAATCGCTGAGCGAAGCCAGCGCCACTTCGCCGCGCCGGAGGTAAATCTGTGCTGCTGCCGGGTTGAGGCGGGCAAGGGTGCGGCTGACTTCGGCGATCTGCTCCGGGCTGGCGAGGTCGCATTTGCTGAGCAGCAGGCGGTCGGCCATTGCCACCTGCTTGACCGGCTCTGGCTGACTGGCCAGCTGGCTCAGGGCGTGGGTGCTGTCGACCACGGTGACGACGCCATCAGTACGGAAGCGCTCGGCAATGAAAAAATCTTCCATCAAGGTGTAGATCACCGGTGCCGGGTCGGCCAGGCCGGTGGTTTCGATGATCACCCGGTTGATCGGCGGCAACTCGCGGCGCAGGCTCTTCATGAACAGTTCGCCAAGGCTGCGGGTCAGGTCGCTGCGTACCGTGCAGCAAATGCAGCCGGAGTCGAGCAAGACCAGGTCCTCGTCGATTTTCTGCACCAGGTGGTGGTCGACCGCAACACTGCCGAATTCGTTGATCAGAACGGCGGTACGGGCCATCTCGGGTTGCGTCAGCAGGTGGTTGAGCAGGGTCGTCTTGCCGGCACCGAGAAAACCGGTGAGCAGGGTGACGGGAATACGGCGATCGGCGTCTGGCATCAGTATCGGGGCTGAGTTCGAACGGACGACGGTCGGCTGAATTGCAGTACCATCGGCGCTCTTGAGAGATTAAAAAATGCAATGTTATAACATTGCATTTTGACAGGGAAGCGTACCGCTATGGATTTATCCTCCGCCATGCCTGCAGCAACGACCGCCGAGGCAGACTGGCCCGCCTATCTGGCCGGGATTGAGCAACGTTGTCGCGAGCAGCAGGCGAGCCTGACGCCCATCCGCCGTGAGGTGCTGGAGTGGCTATATCGCCATCCGGCCGGCCTCAAGGCTTACGATCTGCTGGCTCTGGTTCGACAGCAGCGGCCGAACGCTACGCCGCCAACCGTGTATCGGGCGCTCGATTTCCTGATCGAACAGGGGCTGGCGCACAAGATCGGACGCAGCAATACCTTTGTCGTTTGTCGCCACGATTCGCACCGCTTGCCCGGCTTGTTCCTGCTGTGCCCGCGTTGCGGCGGCATCAGCGAACTGGCCGCCGAGGCCGCCCTGCAGTCCTTGCTGCAAACCCTGGCGCAGGCCGGCTACCGGCTGGATAGCCCGGAGGTCGAGTTGAGCGCAGTATGTCCCGCCTGCCTCGGCAGGGCTTGAAAAGGCGGGAATCGACGCAATATGAGCGTTTTCTGATTCTCTGGAGTCGCCATGTCCGCCGCCCCTTCCTCATTGCATCTGGTCTGCCCGCACTGCAACGCCATCAACCGCCTTCCGGCCGAACGGCTGGCCGATTCCCCGAACTGCGGTCAGTGTCATCGGCCGCTACTTGACGGCCAGGTGCTCAATCTCACGGTCGACAATGCAGAACGGCATATTTCGCGCAACCAGATTCCGGTCCTGGTCGATTTCTGGGCGCCCTGGTGCGGTCCCTGCCAGATGATGGGGCCGGCCTTTGCCCAGGCGGCGGCCGCCGAACCGGCGGTGCGCTTCGCCAAGATCAACACCCAGAACGAAACCACGCTGGGTCAGCGTTTCGGGATCCGCAGCATTCCCACCCTGATCCTCTTCGTCGATGGGCGCGAAGTGCGGCGTCAGGCCGGGGCGATGGACACGGCTAGTATCCGGCGCTGGCTGGCGCAGGGGCTGGTCGCTTGATTGCCGCAAAACCCCTGTTTTTTCTCGCTGCCGCTTGGGCGGTTGCCGATTCGGCTTTAGAATACGCGGCTGTCATTAACCGGATTTGTGCCGATGTCGGCTGCCGCACTCAATCACTACGAAATACTCGGAATTTCCCCTGAGGCCGATGCCGAGGCGATCCGGGTTGCCTATTTTTCCCGGCTTGAAGTCTTCCGCAAACGGCTGACTGCGCCGCATCCGGATGACGGCGAACGCCTGGTGCAATTGCGGCAGGCCTTTGCCACCCTGTCCGACGGCGGACGGCGGGCGGCCTACGATGCCTGGCTGTTCCCGGCCGCCTCCCGCTTGGCGCCGGAACCCGAGCAGCCGGCCGCCATTCCGGGAGTTCCGGCAGGTTGGGAACGCCTGCATTTCAGCGGCAGGGGCAGCGAGTATTTCCGCATCTGGATCGTCAATCTGCTGCTCAGCATCATCACCCTCGGGTTTTACTCGGCCTGGGCCAAGGTCCGCCGCGAGCAGTATTTCCACCGTAACCTGCAACTGGCCGGTGCCGCCTTTGCCTATCACGGCCAACCCTGGGCCATCCTCAAGGGGCGTGGCATTGCACTGGCAGCACTGATGGGCTTGTCGCTGGCTCAGTCGATGGGGCCGCTGGCCTACGGCGTGGCGATCTGCGGCTTCGCTCTGGCGCTGCCCTGGCTGGCGATCCGTGCCTTCCGCTTCCGCGCCTTCAATACCAGCTACCGTGGCCTGCGCTTCGGTTTTGCCGCCTCCTACGGTGAGGCTTGCCGGGTTTTTCTCGGCTATGGCCTGCTCTCCCTGGTCACCCTCGGGCTGGCTTTCCCGCTCTTCTACCGTCGTCTGCGTACTTTTGTCATCGATCATCTACGTTACGGCACGACGCCATTTTCCTGCGCGGTCGGGATCGGGGTGATCTACCGGATTTTTGTCACGCCGGGCCTGTTGACCGTAGCTGCGCTGTTTGCGCTGCTGCTCTTTGCCGCGCCGCTGCTGGCTGCCGGCGTGGCGGGCAAGGTGGCGTTCAGCAGCTTGTTCGCCCTGTTGCCGCTGGCGCTTTATCTGTTTGTCCTGGCTTATGTGCCAGCGCGAACCGCCAATGCAGTGTGGAGCGCCAGCCGCCTGGGCGAACATCGCCTGCAATGCGACCTGCCGGTCGCTGGCTATCTTGCGGTCGTGGTCGGCAACTGGCTGCTGATCGTCGCCACCCTGGGGCTGGCGATTCCCTGGGCGCGGGTGCGCATGGCGCGGTTCCGTGCCGAGCATTTCGCGCTCGCCGTGAACGGTTCGCTGGACGACTTTGTCGCCGGCGAACAGGCCCGGGTCGCCGCCTTGGGCGACGAGGCGGCAGAACTGTTTGATCTCGATGTCAGCCTCTGAGGCCTCCACGGTTACCGTCAGTGCCCGTCATTTCGACGGCCGGAGCGCGCGGGCGCACCGTGTCTGTCTGCGCTTTTCGGCGACCGGGGTGGTGGTCGAGAGCGAAGCCGGCGAATGGCGTTTGCCGGCCGGCGAATTCAGTGTCTCCGAGGTGCTCGGCGCCACGCCGCGCAGCCTGACGCTGGCCGACGGCCAGAGCTTCGAGGTCAGCGACGTCGCGGCCCTGGCACGCGGGCTGCGCTTGCTGGGCCGGCGCGAGGCGGCGGTAACGCGCTGGCAGCAGAGTTGGCGGGGCGTCGGCGCGGCGCTGGCGGCGACCGTGCTGCTGGTGCTGGTCGCCTATCAATGGGGCTTGCCGGCACTCAGCCGGGGGCTGGCGGCGGCCGCGCCGGCAGCGGTCAGCGAGCATCTGGCGCAGCAGACGCTGGCTTTCCTGGATCGGGGCATGACGCGACCCAGCCGTTTGCCGGAGGCACGGCAGGCGGCCTTGCGTGCCAAGGCGCAGCAGTGGTTCCCACCGGCGGCCGGAGGGCCGGCCTGGCAGCTGCAGTTCCGGGCTTCGGCGCTGGGGCCGAATGCACTGGCGCTGCCCAATGGCGAAATTGTGCTGTTCGATGCGCTGGTCGAACTGGCCGAGGGTGACGAGCAGGTGCTGGCGGTGGTCGCGCACGAACTAGGCCATGTCGCGGCACGGCACGGGCTGCGCCAGTTGATCCAGTCTTCGCTGGTCGGTTTTATTGCCGGAGCTTACCTGGGCGACTTGTCCTCGCTGGTTTCCGGGCTTGCTGCCGCGCTACTCGAAGCCGGCTATTCACGCGATTTTGAACGCGAGGCCGATGCCTATGCGGTGGCCCGGCTGCGCGCTCTCGGCCAGCCGCCGCAACTGCTGGCCGGGATGCTCCAGCGCTTGGAGGCGGCGCATGCGGCCGCCGCCGGGGAGGCTGCAGAGGAAGCGGCCAGTGATCGCCAGACAGGCTGGGGCGGGCTGGCTTCGCATCCGGAAACTGCCGAACGGATTGCCCGGATTCTGGCTGATCGCTAAACCAGCGGCGCTGGCTGGGGCGGATCTGCCGCCATGGGTGGCGGTTCAGCGGCAGTTCAGCGGGCCCGTGGCGCAGCCACCCTGGTTTTAGTCGAACAGATTGAGCAGCCCGTCGAGGCCGCCAAAGTTGAGCGCCACGTCGGCCTTGGCGCGGGTTGCCGGCTTGGCGTGGAAGGCGACGGAAAGGCCGGCTTCGGCCATCATCAGCAGGTCGTTGGCACCGTCGCCGCAGGCAATCACCTGATCTTTGGAAAGACCGAGTTCGTCGCGCAGACGCAGCAGGTGGTGGGCCTTGGCGCTGGCGTCGACGATGTCGCCGACGACGCGGCCACTGAGCTTGCCGCCGACGATTTCGAGTTCGTTTGAGGTGGCGAAATCGAGACCGAGCTCGATGCGCAGGCGCTCGGTGAAGTAGGTGAAGCCGCCGGACAGGATCGCGGTGCGCAGGCCGGCATTCTGGCAGGCTTCGAGCAGCTCGCGGGCACCGTCGGAGAGCAGCAGGCGTTCGCCATAGACACGGGCGAGCACGCGGGCATCGAGTCCGGCCATCAGTGCCAGGCGGCGGCGCAGGCTTTCGCGGTAGTCGATCTCGCCGCGCATCGCGGCTTCGGTGACTTCCGAAACCTCGGCCTTCTTGCCGGCAAAATCGGCCAGCTCGTCGATGCACTCGATGGTGATCAGCGTCGAATCCATGTCGAAGCAGATCAGCCCGAAATCGGACAGCTTCCTGCCGGCCGGGACGAAGGCCCAGTCGAGCTTTTCGGCCTCGATCAGCGGGATCAGCTCATCAAAGGCCGGCGTGCGCGTCGCGCCGAGCAGGCGGACGACCTGCGGCGGACGTGGCTCCACGGTCGACGCGCCGGTAGCGGCAAAAATGCGGTCAAGGAGAAAGGTGGGCAGGGCGCCGCCCTGGATGATCAGATTCATGGTGTTCAGCGATCGCTCGAAGTGGCTGCCTGAGCCGTTTCGACGTGGTTGTTCTTGACCCGGATGTAGTGTTCCGCCGAGTAGCGCAGGAAGGCGGTTTCTTCCGCCGTCAAGGGGCGGACCTGGACTGCGGGACGACCGACATACAGGTAGCCGCTGCTCAGCCGCTTGCCGGCCGGCACCAGACTGCCGGCCCCGACGATGACCCGGGGTTCGATCACCGCGTCGTCCATCACGATGCTGCCCATGCCGATCAGGCATTCGTCACCGATCTCGCAACCGTGCAGGATGACGCCGTGACCGACGGTCACGTGATCGCCGATCACGGTCGGCGAGCCTTCCGGTTTGCCGGGGCTGCGGTGTGTCACATGGACCATGCTCAAGTCCTGGATATTGCTGCCAAGACCGATCCGGATCCGATTGACGTCGCCGCGGATCACCGCGTTGCACCAGACCGAACTGTCGGCACCGATCTGCACGTCGCCGATGACCTGGGCGCTGGCGTGCAGATAAACGCCGGTATCCAGGCTGGGCGCGGTATCCAGGTAAGGAGCGATGGGCATGTGACTCAATCCAGCCGGCCCGGCAGCACGTCGCGCAGCATTACGGCGGCGTCGCGGATCATTTTTTCGGTGGCGTCCCAGTCGACGCAGCCGTCGGTGACCGAGCAGCCGTACTTGAGCTGGCTGAGGTCGGCCGGGATCGGCTGGTTGCCGGCTTCAATGTTGGATTCGATCATCACCCCGACCAGCGATTTGTTGCCGTTGCGGATCTGATTGACCACGTCGTTCATCACCAGCGGCTGCAGTTCCGGCTTCTTGGAGCTGTTGGCGTGCGAGCAATCGACGACGATGTTGGCCGGCAGCTTGCCCTTGGCAATCGCCTGCTCGGCGACGGTGACCGAGACCGTGTCGTAGTTGGGCTTGCCGTCACCGCCGCGCAGCACGACATGGCCGTAGGCGTTGCCGGTGGTGCGGACGATGGCGACGCGGCCGTCGCTGTTGATGCCGAGGAAAGAGTGCGGACGCGAGGCGGACAGAATCGCATTGACCGCGACGGTGAGGTCGCCGTTAGTCGCGTTCTTGAAACCGACCGGGGTGGACAGGCCGGACGACATTTCGCGGTGGGTCTGCGATTCGGTGGTGCGGGCGCCGATCGCGGTCCACGCGATCAGGTCGCCGTAGTACTGCGGTGAAATCGGGTCGAGCGCTTCGGTACCGGCGGGCAGGCCGAGTTCGTTGACTGCGAGCAGGAATTCGCGGGCCTTTTCCATGCCGACATTGACCTGGAAGGAGTCGTCCATGAACGGATCGTTGATGTAGCCCTTCCAGCCGACGGTGGTGCGCGGCTTTTCGAAATAGACGCGCATCACCAGTACCAGGGTGTCGGAGACTTCGTCGGCAAGCGCCTTGAGGCGGCGGGCGTAGTCGAGGCCGGCGACCGGGTCGTGGATCGAGCAGGGGCCAACCACGACGAAGAGGCGGTGATCCTTGCGGTCGAGGATGTTGCGCAGCGCTTCGCGGCCAGCGGTGACGACTTGCGTCGCCGACTCGGAAATCGGCAGCCGGGCATGAATCTCGGCCGGGGTCGGCATGGCATCGAAGGCAGCCACGTTGAGGTTTTCGGTATTGGGGGTCATTTGCTCAGCTCGCGTATCATGTCCTTGATCGCCGCCACCTTGTCATTAAGGCCTGGGCAGTGGCGCAAAAGAGAAATTTTATCCTGTCCGGCCAGTTTGTAGTTCCGGTTCTTCTGGATCAAATTGATGATCCTGATCGGCTCGATCGGCGGATTCTTCGTGAATTCCGGGCTGAACTGGAGGGTGATCTGGTCCGCCGCCGCATCCAGTTTCTGGATCAGCAGCGGTTTGACCAGCAAACGCAGGCGATGGGTCGCCAGCAAGGACTGGCCCTGTAGCGGCAGTTCGCCGAAGCGATCAACCAGTTCTTCCTGCATCGCGTCGAGTTGTTCGGCACTTTCGCAGTTGGCCAGGCGCTTGTACAGCGTCAGGCGTTCGTGCACATCCGGGCAGTAGGCGTCGGGCAGCAGCGCCGGAGTGCGCAGGTTGATCTCGGTGCTGATCCCGAGCGGCTGGGTCAGGTCCAGCGTATCGACCGTCTTGCCCTGGCGCAGCTGCGACACGGCGCGGTTGAGCATCTCGGTGAAGACGTTGAAGCCGACTTCCTGCATCTCGCCCGACTGGTTGTCGCCGAGCACTTCTCCAGCACCACGGATTTCCAGGTCGTGCATCGCCAGGAAGAAACCGGAGCCGAGTTCTTCGGACATCTGGATCGCTTCCAGCCGCTGCTTGGCCTGCTTGGTCAGTGCTTTTTCATCCTGGACCAGCAGGTAGGCGTAGGCCTGGTGATGCGAACGGCCGACCCGGCCGCGCAACTGGTGCAGTTGGGCGAGGCCGAATTTTTCCGAGCGGTTGATCAGGATGGTGTTGGCGTGCGGGTTGTCGATCCCGGTCTCGATGATGGTCGTGCACAGCAAGAGGTTGGCGCGCTGGCTGGTGAAGTCGCGCATCACCCGTTCGAGTTCGCGCTCGTTCATCTGGCCGTGGCCGATCACGATGCGTGCTTCCGGCACCAGCTTTTCCAGCTTCTCGCGCATGTTCTCGATGGTGTTGACCTCGTTGTGCAGGAAGTACACCTGGCCGCCGCGCTTCAGTTCGCGCAGCACGGCTTCGCGGATGATGCCGTCGGAGAACTTGGAGACGAAGGTCTTGATCGCCAGCCGCTTTTGCGGCGCGGTGGCAATCACCGAGAAGTCGCGCAGACCTTCCATCGACATCGCCAGCGTGCGCGGGATCGGCGTTGCGGTCAGGGTCAGTACATCGACTTCGGCGCGCATGGCTTTCAGCGTTTCCTTCTGGCGGACGCCGAAACGGTGTTCCTCGTCGATGATCACGAGGCCCAGGCGGTCGAACTTGACGTCCTTGCCGATCAGCTTGTGGGTGCCGATGATGATGTCGATCTTGCCTTCGGCCAGTTCCTGCAGGGCCTGCGCCGATTCCTTGGCGGTCTTGAAGCGGGAAATCTCGGCGACCTTGACCGGCCAGTCGGCAAAGCGGTCGGCGAAGGTCTGGTAGTGCTGTTCGCAGAGC
This sequence comes from Dechloromonas sp. ZY10, assembly GCF_041378895.1. Classification (NCBI taxonomy): domain Bacteria; kingdom Pseudomonadati; phylum Pseudomonadota; class Betaproteobacteria; order Rhodocyclales; family Azonexaceae; genus Dechloromonas; species Dechloromonas aquae. Next base: position 1,954,968 of record NZ_CP144212.1, on the reverse strand, counting down.
AGGGTGGTCGGGCAGAGCACGGCCACCTGCTTGCCGCCGGCGACGGCGCAGAAGGCGGCGCGCAGCGCGACTTCGGTCTTGCCGAAGCCGACATCGCCGCAGACCAGACGGTCCATCGGCTTGCCGGATTTCATGTCCTCGATCACGGCGGCGATGGCGGCGGCCTGATCGGCGGTTTCCTCGAAACCGAAACCGTCGGCAAACAATTCGTAGTCGTTTTCCTGGAAAGCGAAGGCGTGACCCTGGCGTGCGGCGCGGGCGGCGTAGAGCGCCAGCAGTTCGGCAGCGGTGTCACGGGCCTGCTCGGCGGCCTTGCGTTTGGCCTTCTCCCATTGGCCCGAGCCGAGCGTGTGCAGCGGCGCAGCTTCCGGCTCGGCACCGGAGTAACGGGAAATTACGTGCAGCTGCGCCACCGGCACGAAGAGCTTGGCCGCGTTGGCGTAGTGCAGTTCGAGAAATTCCTGCTCGCCGCTGCCGAGGTCCATGCGGATCAAGCCCTGGTAGCGGCCGATGCCGTGGCTTTCATGCACGACCGGATCGCCGACCTTGAGTTCGGTGAGGTCCTTCAGCCAGTTGTCGAAACTGGCTTTTCTTGCCGCCTCGCGGCGGGTACGGCGCGGAGCCCCGGCGTAGAGTTCGGCTTCGGTGACGAAACTCAGCGCTGCGCCAGTGGTGCTGCCGGCGAGCATGAAGCCGGCGTGCAAGGGGGCGACGCCCAGCGCCAGCGCGGCATCGCCGCCGAGGAAGCCGGCAAAATCGTTGCTGGTGGCCGGCTTCAGGCCGTGCTCGGCGAGCATCGCGGCCAGGGTTTCGCGGCGGCCGGCCGATTCGGCGAGCAGCAAGACGCGGCCCGGTTGGCTGGCCAGCCACTGCCGGAGCTTGCCCAGCGGGTCCTCGGCGCGGCGGTCGACGGCGATGTCGGGGAGTTTCACGGTCGACGCCGCAGGATCGGCATTTTTGCCGGTTAGCGCCAGTCGACCGTGGCGCTTAGCCGCGATGAAGAATTCTTCATCGCTGAGGAACAGCATTTCCGGCGGCAGCAGCGGCCGGGCCTTGTCGCCCTGCAGCAGGGTGTGGCGCGAACGGGTGTCTTTCCAGAAAGCACCGATGGCGGCCGTGGCATCGCCGTGAGTCAGCAGCAGCGCATCCGGCGGCAGGTAATCAAACAGCGTTGCGGTTTCTTCAAAGAACAGCGGCAGGTAATACTCGATCCCGGCGCTGGCGATGCCTTGCGAGACATCCTTGTAAATTCCTGATTTGGCGGGATCGCCCTCGAAGGCTTCGCGGAACTTCTGGCGGAAGCGGGTGCGCCCCTTGTCATCCATCGGAAATTCGCGGGCTGGCAACAGACGAACTTCCGGCACCGGGTAAATCGTGCGCTGAGTGTCGACGTCAAAAGTCTTGATGCTCTCGATTTCGTCGTCGAACAGGTCGAGCCGGTAGGGCACCGGCGAACCCATCGGGAACAGGTCGATCAGGCCGCCTCGGATCGAATATTCACCGGGCGAAACCACCTGCGTGACGTGGGCGTAGCCAGCCAGCGTGACTTGGGCGCGGAACTTTTCGGCATCGATCGCTTCGCCTTTCTTGAAGGCAAAGGTATAAGCGGCCAGGAATTCCGGTGGTGCCAGTCGATAGACAGCAGTCGAGGCCGGAACCAGCAGGATGTCGAGTTCGCCCTGCAAGGTCGCCCACAGGGTCGCCAGGCGTTCGGAAACCAGGTCCTGGTGCGGTGAAAAACTGTCGTAGGGCAGGGTTTCCCAGTCGGGTAGCAGACGTACGCGCAATTGCGGTGCAAACCAGGGGATTTCATCGAGCAGCCTTTGCGCGTCGGCGGCGTTTTCGACAATCGCCACCAGCAATTGCCGGCCTGACGGGCGGCGGGCTATTTCAGCCAGTTGCAGGGCGTCGGCCGAGCCAGCCGGGAGCGGCAAATCGTGACGCAAGCCGGGGGCGGGAAGGGGCGGCAGAGGAAGCAGGGGGGAGGTGGGCACAGTAATCGCCGGGAGCAGCAGCCAATAAAAAGCCGGGGGCTGGATTATAGCGGCAAGCGCTCGCCACCGGCCGCTTGCCGGCTTGTGGCGGCAGACTGGAAAAGCTTGCCGGAGCCTGTCGTTGAGGGCGTCTGCAAGTTTATTGAAACTTTAGTCATAGACTCTGGACAAATCCGCAGCGGCAAAGGAAGATTCGAAATCTGCCGATCTCCTCTCATTCCTCCAAAAATGACAACTACCCCTACCTTGCTGATTGTTGACGATAGCCGGATGTCCCGCATGCTGATCCGCGCCATCGTGACCCAGTTGCGTCCCGGCTGGGCGATCGTCGAGGCAGCATCCGGCGAAGAGGCGCTGACGCAGGTTGAAGCGCATCAGCCCGACTTTGTCAGCATGGATGTGAATATGCCGGGGATGAGCGGGCTCGAAGCCGCCGGGCGAATCCGGATTCGCCATCCTGAAATCAGGATTGCGATTTGTACTGCCAACATCCAGGCCAGTACCGAACAGGAAAGCCGCAAGCTCAATCTGTATTTCATCAAGAAACCGGTGACCGAGGCCAGCATCACTCAGATGGTCGCCTGTTTCGAGGAGTGAGCGGTGGCTGAACTCAGCGAATTGCAGCAGGATGCCTTGGCCGAAATTTTCAATATCGGCGTCGGGCGTGCCGCCTCCAGCCTGAGCTTGGTGGTTGGCAACCAGATCGAACTGACCGCGCCGTCGATTTCACTGTGCCCGCTGGATCGCATTCAGGAGAGCCTGCAAGGGCTGGAGTTCCGTCAATTCAGCATGGTCAGCCAGCGATTTACCGGCGATTTCGATTCGCAGGCGATCCTGATTTTTCCCGAAACCAATGCGCTGGAAATCGTCCGGCTGATGGCCGGGGCAGTCGAACTGAGTGTCGAGGAACTGTCCGAGCTTGAGCAGGAGGCGATGTGCGAGGTCGGCAACATCATCCTCAATGCCTGCATGAGCGCGGTTGCCGACCTGCTGGAAATTGCCTTCGATGGCACCTTGCCGGTACATAGCTTCGGTGATACCTGCAACGCCTTCCTCGACGCGCTGGGCGAGGAAAGCAAGGATTCAATGGTGTTGTTCCTGCAGGTGGAGATGCGCATCAGTCAGCACCGCATCCAGGGGCATATCGTTTTCCTGCTCAGCGTCACTTCGCTGGAAGCTTTGTTGCAGTGTCTGGATGTCTATCTGGTCAAGAGCGGCCTGCAATGAGCTTTAGCGGGTCGTTGGCCGATATCCGGCAGTTTTCCGACGCGCTGGCCAACGGCGTCGTGGTACTTGATGCCGAAGCCCGGGTGGTGATCTGGAACCGCTGGCTGGTCACGGCGGCTGGCATTGCGCCGGAAGAGGCTTTGGGTAAAACCTTGCCCGAGGTATTTCCAGCGATTGAGCGTAGTCGTCTGATCGAGGCCGTCAATTTTGCCATCCAGCGGCAGATGCCATCCCTGCTTTCGCCGGCGCTGCACGGAACCCTGCTGGCGTTGTACCGGAATCCGGAAGACCGCCGCCAGGGACTGCGCATGCGCCACATGATCCATGTGGTTCCGCTGTCCGGGCTGACCGGTGCCGCCTGCATGTTGCAGATTACCGACATGACTGCGGCGATTGCCCGCGAGCAGCGTCTGCGGACCCAGGCCGAGGAGTTGCGCCTGTCCAACCAGGCACTTGAGCATTCGCGCCAGCGCCTGGCATCGGTCCTCGGAGCGGCGCCTTTTGCCATCCTGATTGTCAGTCGAGCCGGGATCATCGAGTTGTGCAATGAATCGGCGGAGGCAACCCTGGGCTACTCTGCTAGCGAACTGTCCGGCCAGCCGGTCGAGGTTCTGGTGCCGCTGGCGGCGCGGGCCGGACATGCTGCCCATGTCGCCGGTTACCATGCAGCACCGATGGCCCGCCAGATGGGGAGCGGCCGGAGGATTTGGGCGTTACGCAAGGACGGCAGTGAATTCATCGCAGAAATTGGCTTGACCCCGATTTCAATCGACGACGAGCAGAAAACACTGGTCACGGTGATCGATATTACCCGCCGGGCGCATAACGAAGATGAACTTGAGCGTTATCGCTGCAGTCTGGAGCGGATGGTGGACGAACGCACGGCTGAGGCCGAAACAGCCCGCCGGCTGGCCGAACAGGCCAGTGAAGCCAAGTCGAGGCTATTGGCCAATGTCTCCCATGAATTGAAAACGCCGCTGCATGCGGTCGTTTCATTTGCCCATCTGGGCGAGGAACGGTGCCAGGATAATTCAGCGATTCCTCCCCGGATTGCCCAGTATTTTTCGCGCATTTCGGAGTCGGCGACACGGCTCGAAGAGTTGATTCACTCCCTGCTCGATCTGTCCGGTCTGGATGCGGGATCTGCGGTTTTTGTCCTCAAGCCGGGGCAATTGGCCCCGATTGTCAAGGCTGCGGTGACTGCGATGCACGGCGAAGCGAAAGTCCGGCAGTTGCAGATCGATACCAGTGGCGTTTCGCCGGAACTGGCTGCTCATTGCGACAGCGCCCGGATTGGTGAGGTTTTGCGTCGCCTGCTCGATAATTCTCTGCAATTTTCGCCGCCTGGCAGCGTGGTCAGTATCGCCGCTACCTTGTGCGAGGGGGGCAAGGCGGTTGAGGTTACGGTTGCCGACCGCGGCCTCGGTATTCCCGAAGGCGAACTGGAGAGCGTGTTCGACGCCTTTGTCCAGAGCAGCCGTACGCGCTCTTCGGCAGGTGGCAAGGGCATGGGGCTGGCCATCTGCCGCCACATCATTCGGGGGCATGGCGGTCGTATCCAGGCGCTGAATCGTGCTGGTGGCGGCTGCGAACTGCGGTTTACCCTGCCGGCAGTCGCTTTGGCGCCCGGCGCTTAAGCGGTTTCCCGTCTTTGCCGCCTAGTCCCTGGCCGGGCGCGGGGCGTAGGCGAGGCAGGGCAAGCCGGAGCTTTCCAGCACGACCTTGCAGGGGAGTCGCGCGCTTTTGAACCCGAGTGCATTGCACTGGTAAGGCCTACCTTGCTCGTGGGTGATCAGGTGATGCCGGCAGCGCATGCAGTTGGGCTCGGCGGCCGCAGGCGGAGGAGTGTGAGGCACCGTCTTCGATTGCCCGCCCGGCTTGGGCGGGCACTGCTCAGGGGATTAGACCAGGCCGAGGCTTTCCTCGACCCCGAGGTGTACGTTCATCGCCTGCACCGCTGCGCCCGATGCGCCTTTGCCAAGGTTGTCGAGGCGGGCAATCAACAGCATCCGTTCGGCATTGCCAAAGACGGCGATATCGACGCGGTTGCTGCCATTGTTGGCTTCGACATCGTAAAAACCGCCGTCGGTGGTGGCTTCGAGGTCAAAGGGCAGGACATTGATGAAGCGTTCGCCGGCGTAATAGTCGGCGATGATCTGGCGTACTTCTTCCGGGCCGGCGGCACGGCTGAATTGCTGCGGCTGCAGATAGGCGGTGACCGCCAGGCCCTTGTAGAAGGGGCCGACGATGGGCTGGAAGATCGGTGCCACGGTCAACCCGGTGTAGGCCTGCATTTCCGGCAGGTGCTTGTGCGCCAGCGCCAGCGCATAGGGGCGCGGGGCCTTGAGGGCAGTCGTGCTGGCAGCGGCGTTCTGGTACTCGGCAATCATCGACTTGCCGCCGCCGGAGTAGCCGGTGATCGAGTTGGCTGCGATCTGGGTGGCCGCCGGCAGCAGGCCGGCCTCGACCAGCGGACGCAGGGCCAGGATGAAGGCAGTGGCGTGGCAGCCGGGGTTGGCAATGCGCTTGCTGGCCTTGATTTTTGTGCGCTGGTCCTTGGCCAGTTCGGGCAGGCCGAAGGTCCAGGCCGGATCGACGCGGTGCGCGGTCGAGGCGTCGATGACGCAGGTATTCGGGTTGTCGACCAGGCTCACCGACTCCTTGGCGGCGGCATCCGGCAGGCAAAGGAAAGTGATGTCGGATTCGTTGATCAGGCGCTTGCGTTCGGCCAGGTCCTTGCGCTTGTCGGAATCGATCTTGAGCAGTTCAATATCGCCGCGTTGCGCGAGGTATTCGTTGATCTGCAGGCCGGTCGTGCCTTCCTGGCCGTCGACAAAGACTTTGTAGGTCATGGTGAATCCGAAGTAAGGGGTGACAAAAGAGGAATTCTCGCAGAAAAGGATGACACTTTGGCGAAAACACGGCGTTTGCCTGGCGCTCATTCACGGGGGATACCCGACTGCTTCACTCGGGTATCCGGCAAAAACGCGGTAAAATAGTGCATGGATTCGACTCAGCCTCTCTCCGCCCACGCCAAACCGCTCTTCGGTTACCGCAAGTTCTGGGCGCACCGTTTCGGCCCGGCCCCCTTCCTGCCCATGTCCCGCGAGGAAATGGAGCAATTGGGCTGGGATTCCTGCGACATCATCCTGGTCACCGGCGATGCCTACATCGACCATCCCAGTTTCGGGATGGCGCTGATCGGCCGCCTGCTGGAGTCCCAGGGCTTCCGGGTCGGCATTATCAGCCAGCCGGACTGGAATTCTGCGGTCGACTTCCGCAAGCTGGGAAAACCCAACCTGTTCTACGGCGTCACCGCCGGCAACATGGACTCGATGGTCAACCGCTACACCTCGGACCGCAAGATTCGCTCCGACGATGCCTATACGCCGAATGCCGAGCCGAACAAGCGCCCGGACCGCGCCGTCACCGTCTATGCCCAGCGTTGCCGCGAGGCTTTCTCCGGGGTTCCGGTGATCATCGGCTCAATCGAGGCCAGCCTGCGCCGGATTGCGCACTACGATTACTGGTCGGACAAGGTCCGCCGTTCGGTGCTGACCGATTCCAAGGCCGATCTGCTGCTCTTCGGCAACGCCGAGCGGGCGATCGTCGAGCTGGCTCACCGCCTGGCCAAGGGTGAGAAGGTCAGCGAAATCCGCGACCTGCGTGGCACCGCCTTCATGGTGCCACCGGGCTGGTTGCCGGGTGAGGATTGGGACGAAATGGATTCGACCGAGGTCGATACCCCGGGGCCGCTGGTCAAGCATGCCGATCCCTACGCGATGGATGGTACGGGAACGAAGGCTCAGGATGCTGTTGCCGGTAAGGGCGAACAGGTAGTGCGCATCGTCTCGCGTGCCGAGCGCCTGGCTGCCCGCCGCGAGCGCCGCGCCCATACCGTGGTTCGCCTGCCATCTTACGAGCAGGTCAAGGACGACCCGGTGCTGTACGCCCATGCTTCGCGCACCTTTCACCTCGAATCCAACCCGGGGAACGCACGCGCCCTGGTGCAGCGTCATGGCGAACGCGATGTCTGGCTCAATCCGCCGCCCTTCCCGCTGGCGACCGAGGAACTCGACGCGGTCTATGAGGCGCCGTATGCCCGGCGTCCGCATCCGAGCTACGGCGAGGCCAAGATCCCGGCCTGGGAGATGATCCGCTTCTCGGTCAACATCATGCGCGGTTGCTTCGGCGGCTGTACCTTCTGCTCGATCACCGAGCATGAGGGGCGCATCATCCAGAGCCGTTCCGAGGATTCGGTGATCCGCGAAATCGAGGAAATGCGCGACAAGACGCCGGGCTTCACCGGGATCGTTTCCGACCTCGGCGGGCCGACCGCGAACATGTACCATCTGACCTGCAAGGACCCCAAGATCGAGTCCTCGTGCCGGCGCCTCTCCTGTGTCTACCCGGACATCTGCGAGAACATGAACACCGACCATTCGCAGCTGATCTCGCTCTACCGCCGGGCGCGGGCGCTGAAGGGCGTGAAGAAGATCCAGATCGGCTCCGGCCTGCGCTACGACCTCGCAGTGCGTTCGCCCGAATACATCAAGGAACTGGTTACCCACCACGTTGGCGGCTACCTCAAGATCGCGCCGGAGCACACCGAGGAAGGCGTGCTCTCGAAGATGATGAAGCCGGGAATCGGCACCTACGACCGCTTCAAGCAACTGTTCGAGCGTTTCTCGCGCGAAGCTGGCAAGGAGCAGTACCTGATTCCTTACTTCATCGCCGCGCATCCGGGGACGACCGACGAGGATATGCTCAACCTGGCGCTGTGGCTGAAGAAGAACAACTTCCGTCTCGATCAGGTGCAGACTTTCCTGCCGACGCCGATGGCGCTGGCGACAACGATGTACCACACCGAGAAGAATCCGCTCAAGAAGCTGCAGCGGCAGGGTGGTGAAGTCGTCGGGGCGGTGCGCAATTCGCGGCAGCGCAAGCTGCACAAGGCCTTCCTGCGTTACCACGACCCGGAAAACTGGCCGCTGTTGCGCGAAGCACTGAAGGCGATGGGTCGGGCGGATCTGATCGGCAATGGCAAGAAACAACTGATCCCGGCCTGGCAGCCGGCCGGTACCGGCTTGCATGCGGCCGCAGGTGGGCGCAGTACGTCGTGTGCCGCTCGTGCGCAGGCGCGCGCCAGCCACGGTCAACCTACGCCAGCGGGCAAAAATCAGCCACGCAGCAAGACTCAGGGCGGCGCAAAAGCCCGGACGGGCGTCAACACCTCGGCCGGGAACGGCGGTAGCCGTGGCTCCACGACACGCGGTCCGGTGCCAGCGCGCAATAATGGGAGCGGACGCAACAATAAGGGACGCGGCTGAGTCGCCGATCCACCAAAATCTTTCAGGGAGAATAACCATGCAGGACAATGCTGTCCCCGCCTCAGACAAGAAAACTACCTACGAACTGATCGGCGGCGATGCCGGTGTCGCATTGCTGTGCGACCGGTTTTATGGCTTCATGGATACGGTGCCGCAATTCAAGGAACTGCGCGCGATGCATCCGGCCGACCTCAAGGAATCGCGCGACAAGCTCTACATGTTCCTTTCCGGCTGGATGGGCGGCCCCGATCTGTTTGTCGAAAAATTCGGGCATCCGCGCTTGCGCGGCCGGCACATGCCTTTCTCGATTGGCGTGCAGGAGCGTGACCAGTGGGTGGCCTGCATGGTCCTGGCGATGGAGTCGGTAGGTATCGATGGCGACCTGAAAACCGCCTTGCTCGGCAATTTCTTCCATACCGCCGATTTCATGCGCAACAAGGAAGGCTGAGCCCCCCGGGCTGCAAAAAAATCCCGCCGGGAAGACCCCGGCGGGTGTAAATGGGCCGGAACCGGGGAGGAATCCGGCCGCTTGCCATACGGGAGTACATCTGAGAGCAGAGGCTTGCCTCGACAACTCTCAATGCGCCGTCATTCTATGGATTCGACTTCCGGTTGTATCTATGGCTTATGGATAGTCTGCTGCCTTGCGTTCGAGGCCCGCGCCAGCTTGGGCCGGGGCACAGCAGGCACTGCTGTGGTGAAAAAGGCCCTGGTTTACGGTTGACCGTGAACCAGGGCCTTTTTTGCCGATTGTGCGTTTGATTGTGCGCTTATTTGCGAATAGCGCGGGTCGGCTTGCCTTTTCCGCCGCGTGAGCCACGGCAGTTTTCCAGCTTCTCGCCCCTGAGCTTGCCGGCAATGCCGTCAATCACCGGCTCAATCGCCTCCAGCGCCGTCTTGCCCGGCGCTGCATCAATCAGCTTCAGGCCACGGCCTTTCGGCAACTGGCGGATCTCGTCGAGGGCAAAGACTAGCGCCCGGCCATCCTTGGTGAACACCGCGATCTCGCCGTCGGCCGGGGCCGGCTGGAAGATCGCCGGGGCTTCGCCGTCGCCCAGCGTCAGGAAGGCCTTGCCGGCCTTGCCGCGCGAGAGCAGGTCCTCTCCCTTGACGCGGAAACCGTAGCCGCCGTCAGCGGCGACCAGGTATTGCTGCTCGGGCTTGATCGCCAGCGCCAGCACCGTCTTGCCGCCGTCCTGGAAGTCGACCAGCGAGGTCGCCGGGACGCCGTCGCCCTTGCCGCCGGGTAGATCGGCAGCCGGGATCGAGTAGGCGCGGCCCTTGCTGTCGAGCAGGATCAACTGATCGACGGTGCGGCAGGGCAGGCAGGCGAGCAGACTGTCGCCGGAGCGGAAAGTCAGCGTTGCCGGATCGACGTTGTGGCCGCTGCGGGCGCGCAGCCAGCCATGCCGCGAAACGATCAGGGTGGTCGGCTCGTCGGGCACCGAGACGTTCTTGGCGTCGGCCATGGTCACCCGTTCGGCGACTTCGATGGTGGTGCGGCGCTCGTCGCCGTATTTCTTGGCGTCGGCCTCGATTTCCTCGGCGACACAGGCACGCAGCGCGGCCTCGGAATCAAGCAGGGTACGCAGGCCGGCGGCTTCTTCGCGCAGCTTGGCCAACTCCTCGCCGATCTTGAGACCTTCGAGACGGGCCAGCTGGCGCAGGCGGATTTCGAGAATGTCCTCGGCCTGGATCTCGGAGAGCTTGAAGGCAGCGATCAGGTCGGCCTTGGGGTCGTCCGACTCGCGGATCACCTTGATCACCCGGTCGATGTCGAGCAGGATCGCCTGCCGGCCTTCAAGGATGTGGATGCGCTTTTCGGCGGCCGTCAGGCGGTGGCGGGTGCGGCGTTCCACGGTCGACAGCCGGAAACGGCACCATTCCTCGATGATCGAATACAGCGAGGCCTGGCGCGGGGCGCCGGTAGTGCCGAGTACCGTCAGGTTGATCGAGGCGTTGGTTTCTAGGCTGGTGTGAGCGAGCAGCAGGCGGATCAGGTCGTCCTGATCCTGGCGCGAGCTGGCCGGCTCGATCACCAGGCGCACCGCATGTTCCTTGCCCGATTCGTCGCGCACGCCGTTTTCTGAGATTGCCGAGAGGAAGGCCGCCTTGAGGTTCTGCTGTTCCGGCGTGTACACCTTTTTCCCGGCTTTTTCCTTGGGCACCGGGTTGGAGCAGGCTTCGATCTCGGCCATCACCGTTGCCGTCGACACCCCCGGCGGCAGTTGCGTGATCGCCAGCCGCCATTGGCCACGCGCCAGATTCTCGATCTTCCACTTGGCGCGCACACGCAGGCTGCCGCGTCCACCTTTGTAAATGGCCGCAATTTCCTCGGGCGCCGAGATGATCTGGGCGCCACCCGGATAGTCGGGGCCGGGGATCAGGCGCAGGACTTCGTCTTCGCCGAGTTGCGGGTCGCGGATCAGCGCGACGGCGGCAGCGGCAACCTCGCGCAGGTTGTGCGCCGGGATTTCGGTGGCCATCCCGACAGCGATCCCGGAGGCGCCGTTGAGCAGACAGAAGGGCAGGCGTGCCGGCAGCAGCACCGGCTCGTCGTTGACCCCGTCGTAGTTCGGTTTCCAGTCGACCGTGCCTTCATCGAGTTCGGCGAGCAGCAATTCGGCAATCGGCGTCAGTCGGGCTTCGGTGTAGCGCATCGCGGCGGCGTTGTCGCCGTCGCGCGAGCCGAAATTGCCCTGACCATCGACTACCGGGTAACGCAGGCTCCAGTTCTGCGCCATGCGTACCATCGCGTCGTAGACCGATGAATCGCCGTGCGGGTGGTATTTACCGATCACATCGCCGACCACGCGCGCCGATTTGACGTGCTTGGGGCTCTTGTACAGGCCCATCCGGTGCATCGCGTAGAGGATGCGCCGCTGCACCGGCTTCTGGCCATCGGCAACCGAGGGCAGGGCGCGGCCGGTGACCACGCTCATCGCGTATTCGAGATAGCGGCGGGCGGCGTAGTCGGCCGGGGCCGGGATGTCATCGGCGGGGCCCAGTGCTGCCGGGGGCAGGGGCGGCTGCTCGGCGCCAGAGTTGGAGACGGGAGCGGCTGCAGATTCTGCCGCGGCGGGAGAGAAGAGGTCGGGTTGATCGCTCATAACAACCTATGGGTTTCAGATCGGGCGCGAATTTATCATGGCCGCTGCCGGTTTCGGCGATTACCTGCCGGAAAGCCGGAAAATTCAAGGGGCGCCGTGGTCTTCGCTATGCCGTGGGTTCCCCGGCGGGACCGAACTGTGACCTCCGGGTGTCGAATCTGGCAGGGGTTTGCCGCTCGCGATCTTCGTGATAACCCGGAGTCAGCCAAGGCAGCGATATGCCATGGCGCCGGCCTAGGCTGCTGCGCCGGGGTGACTGGCTAGAATGACCCGGTTCCGTCCGCTGGCCTTGGCCCGGTACAGCGCCGCATCGGCTCGGCTGAGCAGATGATCGAAGCGTTCGTCGCCGCTTTCACGAACTGCCATGCCGATCGATACCGTGAGTTGCAGTTCTCGCTCGCCAAGCCGGCAGGGATGGGCTTCGACACTGGCCCGGAGGCGTTCGCCGGCGAGCAGGGCGTGCTCGGCGCTGATGCCGTCAAGCAGGATCACGAATTCCTCGCCCCCCTGTCGGGTCGGTAGTTCGTTGCTACGGCAGTGACGGCGGAGCAGGCTGGCGACGTGCTTGAGCGCTTCATCCCCGGTTTCATGACCGTAAGTGTCGTTCACCGCCTTGAAATGGTCGATATCGATGATTGCGACTGCATAGCCGCGTCCGGCTGCGCACGCCTCGGTGAAGGCACGGCGGCCTTGCTCGGCCAGGGTTCGGCGGTTGGGGAGTGCGGTCAGATAGTCGGTCGATGCGGCCTTTTCCAGGCGTTGCTTGAGTCGCTCCGAGCACATCAGCAGAAAGGCGGTGGTACAGATGCAGGGAAGCAGGACAATGATCAGCGGTGTCAGCAGACTCCCTGGCTGCGGCGGTGGAAACAAGGCCTGGCGGTCGGGAAGTTCGAGCAGCAGCAGCCGGATCAGCCGGATCAGGATCAGCAGCGTAGCCAGGGCAAAGGTTCCCCGAATGACCTGGCTACTCTGCGTCTGTTCGTTCCTGTGGGTCGGGATCATCCCGACCGAGCCGGCAAGGATGGCAAGCAGCGCCAGCGTGATGGCGATCTGCCGCCATTGGTATGAAGGGACGGCAAACAGGAAAATGCTCACCCCGAGAATGCCAAGAATGGCGGGCAGGCCGATAGGCCAGCCCGGGGAGCGATGGAAGAACTGGCCCAGCGAGTACCAGTAGCAACTGGCACCAATCAGGAGCCAGGCATCGGCCAGCAGCAGGCCGAACCGCGGGGGGAAATGTTCCAGTGTGGCAAAAATCAGGCAGGCACCGGCAAACAGGAAGGTTCCGTGGCGCCAGGTCCGGGCGCTGCCCTGCAGTTGCGGCAGGATTTCACGGTGGACCAGCCAGAGGATTCCTCCATTGGCGAGCATCAGCAGGCTGCCGGTGAGAAAGATGGCTTGGTGTTCGATCAAACTTCGGTTTCCTCTTCAAGACCGGCGAGCCAGCGGGTGATTTCCGTCGCCGGCCGGGCTGGGCAGCGGGCATGTTGACCACACCAGAGCGGGGTGAAATCATCTTTCCCGGCAGCTTCTGCGGCAGCACGCAGCGGCGCCAGTGCGGCGGAAGCATGCGGAAAAGCGGGAGCCGCAGGCTGTAGCGGCCCGTGCTCGCGCATCAGGCGATTGATGATGCCCCGTGCCGGGCGCCCCGAGAACAGGTTGGTCAGGGCCGTGTGCCGGGCTACCGGGCTCTGTAGCGCGGCGCGGTGCAGGGCCGAGGTGCCGGCTTCGTCACTGCACAGATAGACTGTCCCGGCCTGGATGGCGCAGGCACCAAGGGCCATGGCGGCTCGCACTTCGGCCGGGCCGACGATGCCGCCGGCGGCAATCACTGGAATGCGCACCGCGTCTACGATTTGCGGCAACAAGGCAAAGCTTCCCAGCTGGTCATCGAGCCGTTCGCTGAGGAACATGCCGCGATGGCCCCCGGCCTCCAGCCCTTGGGCAATAATCGCATCGACGCCGCGCTGCTCAAGCCAGCGTGCTTCTTCGACCGTGGTTGCGGATGACCAGACCTGGGCGCCGCAGTCCTTGACCCGGCGCAGCAGGTCGCCAGCCGGCAGGCCGAAATGGAAACTGACCACGGCCGGACGATATCTTTCGACCAGCACTGCGTGCGGGTCTGAAAACGGCTGACGCTGGCCAGATGGGCTGCCGCTCGGGGGGGCGCACCCGTACTCTGCGTAATACGAGGAAAGCAATTGCTGCCAGGCGGTTTCGCGCTCCGGGGTTGGGGGATTGGGTGCATGCGCGAAGAAATTGAGGTTGTAGCGGCGTCCGAGGTGGCGGTCGAGTGTTTGCAGTTCGTGCTCCAGGGCTGCCAGTTCAAGCATCGCGGCCGGCAATGAGCCGAGGCCGCCGGCCAGCCCGACGGCAATCGCCAAGCCGCTGTCCTGAACGCCGGCCATTGGAGCCTGGACAATCGGTAAGGCGCAACCAATCTGCTGCAATGGGGTCATGCTTTGCTCCTTGACGCAGGGGGGACGGGAAACAGCTTTTGCCATAGCCAGCCGGGCTGCTCGCGGCCGCTCAGGACATACTCCAGTTCGTTGGCATTTTTCAGGCAGAGCTCGATCTGGTGCCATTCGCTGCTGCGGGTGGCCAGCAGCAGTTGATCTCCCGGCTGCAGTGGCAGTTCGGGGGGCGGCAGGAAGAGCGGCTTGCCATCGCGAACCAGCAGCAGGATCAGGGTGGATAACCGGCGCGAGCGGTCGGTCGCGTCGATCAGCAATTCGGCAGAGCGGATTTCCCGTCCGTGCAGCAGGGCCTGCCACACCGCCGGGCTGTCGCCGGCATTGAGGCAAAGCTCGCGCAGCAACGGGGTACGCCCGTGGTTGAGGGTTTCCATTTGCTCGACCAGAGAACTGCATGAGGTGCTTTGCTGTTGTCGCAAGACACTCAGGAAATGGGCGAGCAAAGGGGTCATCAGCAGGGCAATCGCCTCCTGTGCAACGATGCGCGTCGCGACCATGGTGAAGTCCGCGTTGTAGGCGGCAAACAGCGGGGCGTTGGCGTGATGGTTCTGGCGGGCAACGACGAATAGCTCGGGCTTGAGTTCGCTGGCAGTCATGGCGATCGACAAATTGTTGATGTCGTCGTCGCTGCCGGCAATGATTCCCTGCGCATCCATGATGCCTGCAGCACGCAGGGTGTCGGCCTCGGTGCCGTAGCCGGCAATGCCGTCGGCGCCATTGGTTGCGGCCGGGTCGATGATGGTCAGCGTGATTCCTGCGGGGCGCAGATGTTCGGCTAGCGCATGACCAAAGCGGCCGTAGCCACAGAGAATCCAGTGGCCGGCAGGCGGGTGGTGGGCTTCCGGCAAGGGGGCATCGGGCAGTCCGGTCAGAATCTCCAGCAGGCGGTAGCGTTCCGGTGCAGCCACTGCCATTGCCAGATATTCGGCAAAACGGTCGTAGGGATTGACTATATGGTCGGTACCGAACGAGGCCAGGTTGGCCATCACCAGCGGCGAGCGGGCACGGGCAATCACCGGAATCCCGGGGTTGAGCAGGCGTACGGCAATCGCGGTAGCGAGGTTGGCATCCTCGTCGTTGCTGATTGCCAGTACGCCGCGGCACTTGGGATGGCGCAGGCCGGCGAGGAGCAGGGTGTCCGGAGCGCGGGCATCGCCAGCCAGGGCCGGAATGTCGGTCTTGAAATCCTGCAGGTCGAGTTCCTCGACCCGCATTTCGTCTTTTTCCAGCACGACGAACGCCTGGTTGCGCCGGTCAAAGGCGTGTGCGACCAGATTCCCGGTTTCGCCGCAGCCGCAGATCAGGTAGAAGGGCTCGTGCAGTCGGGCGACGCGGCGGGCAAAGCGGTTCTGGGTCAGGGTGTTCTGGAAGCCCTTGTCCTGCAGCAGGGCGATCAAGGTCACTACCGAGTATGACCAGCCGATCACGGTCAGGTAGATGCAGATGGTGACCCACAGCCGTTGGGCTTCGGAAAAGGCATTCGGGATTTCGCCAAAGCCGATGGTGGTTGCGGTGTAGCTGATGAAATAGAAAGCGTGAAAGAACGACAGCGGCGGGCTCGGCTGACCTGCGGCATCGACGCCGGGAACCAGTGTCAGCCCGCAGACCGAGATCGCGTAGATTACGATCAGCACGATGATCGGCGCCCGCATCCGGCGCAGGATCAGGAAGAAGCTGTTGTTGATCATGCCGGCGGCGCCTAGCGGCGCAGCATCACGGTTTCGGCAATCAGCAGCACCACCGAAACCACGTTGGCGAACAGCGCGCCGCCGGATAGCGAGACGACGCTGGAAGTGATGTGGGCGGTCATGCCGGTGCCGGTAATGTGCTCGGCAACCGCCCAGGTGATCGCCGCCGCGATCAACTGCAGGTCGGCAACCAGGCTGGTCGACAGGTGAATCGCGCCGATCTGCGTCCGGTCCCCGAACTTGAGGGCGGTGGCGATCAGGCTGACGACCAGCGCTGCGGCGAGTTCGTAGACGTTGTGCAATTCCGGCCGGCTGATGTCACCGATGAAAAAACCGAAGTTGAGGGTTGCTGCCAAAAGAATAAAAAAGCCAAAAATAACTTTTTCGAGATTCATTTTTGCTGCCTGCGCAGATTGGGGATAGGACTGCCCATTCTTGCACGCTTTGAGTTGCCCGGCAGCAGTTTTCCCGCTGACGCCAAGCCTGGTTCAGCGTGTAGCCAGAGATGCCGAATAGAACACTGCCAGCCACACCGTTACGGTTTCCGGCGGCGTCCAATCGACCCGGTGCCGTCGGTGCGGTGCGATGTCAACAAAGTCGCCGGCGCGCAAGTGGCGAGGTTCGGTTTCGTCGGCAAAGCGCAATTTCGCCTCGCCGCAGAGCACTGCCACCCATTCGCCCTCGGCCTGGTCGTACCAGAAATCCGGCGGGCTGCACTGGCCGGTCGAAACGATGCGCTCGATGCGCAGACCGGGACGCTGCAGCAGATCGGCAAATTGTTCGGGGTTTTTGCCGTTTTCCACGGTCGACCGTGGCAATTGCGCAAAAAGGTTGTCGATCATTTGCGGGGAATATTTTCGCTGAGCGCACGTTCGATGAAATTCCGCTTCACCGTCGGCCGTGGCACGCGCAGATCGAACCAGGCGCGGACATCTTCGTCGAGGCCGATGCCGTGCATGTAGTTGTAAAGCGCCTTGTTCAGCCCCTGGCCCAGCGTCGCGTGGTCGGTGCCGGTGGGGTCGTAGAAGGCCACGTCGTTCTTGGCGAAGCCGGCGAAGGGTTTGGGCTGCAGGCGGATGCCGTAGTCGGCCGGGGCCTTGCCGACCGGCGAATGCACGGTGCAGGAAAAACGGTGGAAATAACCTGACTGAATACAGCCGGCGGCAAACAGCTGGCGGACGTATTCGAGGGCATCGACGGTGTCCTGCAGCGTCTGGGTCGGGAAACCGTACATCAGGTAGGCATGGACCAAGATGCCGGCGTCGGTGAAGGCGCGGGTGACGCGTGCCACCTGGTCGACCGAGACGCCTTTCTGCATCAGCTTGAGCAGCCGGTCGGAGGCGACTTCGAGTCCGCCGGAAACGGCGATGCAGCCGCTGTCGGCGAGTTGCAGGCAGACCTCGGGGGTGAAGGATTTTTCGAAACGGATATTGCCCCACCACGAAATCGCCAGGTTGCGGCGGGCGATTTCCTCGGCCATCGCCTTGAGCGCCTTGGGCGGCGCCGCTTCGTCGACGAAGTGGAAGCCGCTTTGCCCGGTTTCGGCGATCACCGTTTCGATCCGGTCGACCAGTTGGCCGGCGGCAATGCCGTCGTAGCGGCCGATGTAGTCAAGGTTGACGTCGCAGAAGCTGCATTTTTTCCAGTAGCAGCCGTGCGCTACCGTGAGCTTGTTCCAGCGTCCGTCCGACCACAGCCGGTGCATCGGGTTGAGCATGTCGAGCAGCGACAGGTAGCGCTCGAGCGGCAGGCCGTCCCAGGTTGGTGTGCCGACTTCGGCAAAGGCCACGTCGGCGGCTTCGTCGGGGCGGCCGTGGTTGAAGTAGCGGACCTGGCCGTCGACGCGGGCATAGGTGCGGACCAGATTGAGGCGCGGGCGCAGCGGTTTGCCGTCGACCTGCTGCCAGTGTTCGATCAGCGCCAGCAGCGGGCGCTCGCCGTCGTCGAGAGTGACGTAGTCGAAATAATCGAAGACACGCGGCTCGGTCAGTTCGCGCAGTTCGGTATTGACCCAGCCGCCGCCGAGAATGGTGACGATTTGCGGGTATTTGGCCTTGATCGCCTGGGCGATGCGGAAGGCGGCATAGACCGAGCCGGGGAAGGGCGTCGAGAGCAGCACCAGATCGGGGTTTTCACGGTCGACGGCGGCCAGGGCCAGTTTTTCCAGCGTGCTATCGACCAGGGTGTGTGGCGCCGCCAGCGCCTGCGCCAGCGGTTCGAAGCTGGGTTCCGAGAGGGCCAGCGATTCGGCGTAGCGGACGAACTCGAAGCGCGGATCGACCGCTTCGCGCAGCACGTCGGCGAGGTCATTGAGGTAGAGGGTCGCGAAGTGCCGCGCCCGGTCGTGCAAGCCGAGCGCGCCGAAGGCCCAGCCCAGCGGATCTTCGCCGTCTTCGGCAAAGTAGTTGGCAAAGGCCTGGGCAAAGCGCGGCCCCTCAGGCAGGAAGGCGCGGCCGACGATGCGCTGCGCCAGCGACGGATCGCGGCCCTGGAGGAAGGCGATGGCCGGGCCGACGGTGGCGCGGTAGCGGGGAAACTCGTTGACGAAGTGGCGCAGCGTCCGCGATTTTTTGCCTTTATGCGCGTCGACCGTGGATTTGACCGCATCGAGCCCGGCCGGCGAGAACAAGTCGAGCACCAGTTGCAGCGCCAGATCGCACTGGCTGGCGGCAAAGCCCCGGCTGCGCAGGAAGCCGGTCAGGTAGGCGGTTGACGGATAAGGCACGTTCAACTGCGTCATCGGCGGAATCAGGCTGAGCAGGCGGGGGCGGGGGGCTACGGACATGGGTTGCGGCAATCGGTGAACAAGAGCGGATTGTCGCAGTTTCCCGGCAATTGCCGAAATCCTTGCCCCTCAGGCCGCTCGCTCTGAGGGGCGCAACAAAAAAGGCGCCCGCAGGCGCCTTCGAACCGTTCAGGGAATCCTTGCTCAGCGGGCCAGTGCAGCCGCTTCCGGCGCCTGGCCGCGTCCCTGACCACCAGGACCGCGTGCGCCGCCGGTACGAGCCGGGCCTTGCATCTGGTGCGCGTCGAAGGTTTTCTTCTGTTCCGGCGTCAGCTGGTTGTAGAAATCCTTCAGCGCAGTCACGTGCTGGCTCATCGCGTCATGATGTTTCTTCTGCAGTTCAAGCATCTTTTCGGCCCGTTCGGGGGCGCTCAGCTTGCTCAGGTCGGCCCGTTCGGCGCGGCGGTCCTGCATCATCGCCGCCGGGTGGCTTTCCTGGAACTTGCTCCAGGCCTTTTCCTGGTCCGGGTTGAGCTTGAGTGCGTCGTGCAATTGCTGTTGCCGTTGCTGCATGCGCTGCCCGCGCATTTCGGCGCGTTGCCCGCCCATCGGCCCCATGCCCGTGCAATCGGCCGGCTGGGCAATGCTGGCGGTGCTGAAGAAGGCGCTGCCAAGGGCCAGGGCCAGTGCGGAAACGAGAGTGTTGCGCTTGTTCATGATTTTCTCCTGAGGGTTTGGCGATGTTCTGGCAGTGATCTCTGCCGTCACCTTCATTAAAGCGCAAGCATGTAATTCAAGTATGTCTTTTACCGGGCAAGTTGTTGCAGGGTGTTTCCGCTGCCGGATCAAGGCGTTCAAACGGCATCGAAGAGGATCAGGTCAAGGTCGGCGGCCAGGCTGCGCAGCGGGATCAGGGCCTGGTAGGCTGCTGACTGATACCAGCACCGTGCCGCTTCTCGACTCGGGAAGCGGATGGTGACGGTATCCCGGTGCGGATGTTGCCCGGCGAGAATTTCGGGATGGTGGCCGCGAAACACCAGTTCTCCCTGCCAGGGGGCAAGGGTCGCGGGGACCTGGCGACGGTATTCAGCCCAGCGCTCGCAGTCCTTGACGGTCAAATGGCCCACGACATAGGCCGGGCCGTCTGTAGCGGCGGCTGCCGGCTCATTCGCTGATTTCGGCACGGTCGCGGCCGGTGTGTTTGGCGCGGTAAAGGGCTCGGTCGGCATGTTGCAGGGCCTCCTCGGGTTGGCGGTCATCAGGCCTGATCCGGCTGATGCCGATGCTGACGGTGATGGTGATCTGGTGGTCATCGGCCAGCAGGGGGGTTTCCCGCAGTCGGCGGCAAAGACGGCGGGCAAACAGCAAGGCATCCTGGCTGTCGGTTTCCGGCAGCAACAGCGCAAACTCCTCGCCACCCAGGCGGCCGCACAGGTCGGTTTCCCTGGATTCCTGAGTCAGCAGCGACGAAAAATGCTGCAAGGCCCGGTCGCCGACGGCGTGGCCGTATTGGTCGTTGATCCGTTTGAAATGATCGAGATCGGCCATCAGTACGCAGCAGCGGGCTTCAGGGTAGCGCTGGATGCGGAGGTACTCTTCGCGCAGGCGTTCGAGAAAGTGGCGGCGATTGGCTACCCCGGTCAGCGGGTCGGTAGTGGCCAGGGCTTTCAACTGGTCTTCCAGCATCTTCTGCTGGCTGATGTCGGTGTGGGTGCCAACCATCCGCCGGGCTTGTCCGTCAGGGCTGCGTTCGAGCACCATGCCGCGGTCCAGGACCCACAGCCAGTGACCATCCTTGTGCAGCATCCGGTATGCGGCGTGGTAAATCGGTGTTTGTCCGCCAATGTGCGCAGCCAGATCCTTGCGCACTCGCGGGATGTCGTCGGGGTGCACGCGGTGCTCCCATTCGTCGAGCAGGTTGGCGATTTCGTCCGGTGCGTATCCGAGCATGGTTTTCCAGCGCTCGGAGAAAATCACCCGCTGGCTGCCAATTTGCCAGTCCCAGACACCATCGCCGGCAGCTTCCAGCGCGTAGCGCCAGCGTTGTTCGTTTTCGCTCAGTTGGCGTTCTGCCTGTTCGCGCAGTTGCAGGGCGCGCAGGCGTAACCAGGCCAGCAGCAGGATCAGCAGGCTGAGCGCGCAGCCTGCGAGCAGGGGGCGCGAGTGCTGGGCGGCAAAGCCGGCCTCGATGCTGTCGAGGGAGTAGCCGAGGATCACTACCAGTTGGTAGCGGGGCATCTTGCGCCAGGCGTAAAGGCGGTCGATCCCATCGATTTCGGCGGTCTTGCTGAATACTCCCGCTTCTGCAGCCTCGGGGTCGCGGAAGGGGGCGGAGTGAATCACTTTGCCGATAGCTTGTTCCGGGGCCGGGTAGCGAGCCAGGATTTCGCCGCCATCGCGTTGCAGCGAGATGACCCCGTCACCGGGCATCTTGATGGCGCGGTAGAAACGGTAGAAGTATTCGGGCGGAACCGACAGGGCGATGACGCCCCGGAATTCACCTTGCCTGTCATAGATCGGGCGGGTGAACTGGATCAGCCAGCGCCCGGAAACCCTGCCCCGCACCGGCTGGCTGATGAACAAGGCATCGTAGCGCCGTTCAGCATGGACCCGGAAATGTTCGCGGTCGCTCAAGTCGAGCGGCCGAGTCGGCGATTCCAGGCTGGAGAACACCAGGGTTCCCCGGGCGTCGATAATCGCGATCTGCAGGATCAGTTCATCCTTCAGATACGATTGCCGCAGGTTGAGTGCTTGCCGGAACAGCGCGGCGTCGCCTTGCCAGTGTTCGCGGAGGTCGACCAGGGTGACATCGATGGTTTTGATCGAGGATTCGATTTCCTTGGCGAAGGCCAGGGTCAGGTTCCCAAGGTTGTCGGTGGCCCGTTCGTGAGCCACCTGCCGGGCCCGCTCAAGATCGAACAGGATGCCGCTCCACAGCGCTGCCAGCAGCAGCACGACCAGTGCCAGCAGCCACTGGATCGGTCGCAGGCGAAAACGGCCGGTGCCGGTCAGGGAGTCCATGGGGGAGTATCAAAGCGAATCGAGTACACATTGTACTCTGTCGCAGGCGGCTCCCTTTTGCTTTATGCCGTGCCACTGCAACGTTTATGCCGATTTTGCCGAAATTTTCAGATGCTTTTCATTCGCACATCGGGTTTGCTGTGAAACGGGTACAGAAGGTGGACAAAAGCATGACTTTGGCGTGAAATGGACTTTTTGCTGCCAATAAGAATGGAGAACACCAATGGTGACCAAGAAAAACAGCCCGACCACTGTGACTACCTCCCCGCGCCCGGCTGCCGCCCGTCGCGTGGTTCAGGGGGATGTTCCGCCGTCCCTGACGGCGGCCGGAATCGAGGGATTCACGGTTGAGGCGGCAGTGGGTGGCGCCCAGGAAACCAAGCTGAGCGCATTGCGCGATGTCTTGCACGGCATGCCGGAGGATGAGTCGATTGCCTTGCTCAAGGGCTTGCTCAAGGAGCGCCGGATGGAGATTGGCGGTCCGGTTCCCAATCCTGATGATGAACTGATCAAGGATTGGCGCGACGGCGGCTACCCGTACAAAAACCTGATGCAGCGCAAGAACTACGAGCGGCAGAAGTATCGCCTGCAGGTTGAGTTGTTAAAGCTCCAGGCCTGGGTCAAGGAAACCGGTCAGAAAGTGGTGATCCTGTTCGAAGGGCGCGATGCGGCCGGCAAGGGTGGGACGATCAAGCGCTTCATGGAGCACCTCAACCCGCGCGGCGCGCGTGTCGTGGCGCTCGAAAAACCAACCGAAACCGAGCGCGGGCAGTGGTATTTCCAGCGCTACGTGCAGCATTTGCCGACCAATGGAGAGATCGTGCTGTTTGATCGCTCCTGGTACAACCGTGCCGGCGTCGAGCGGGTGATGGGTTTCTGTTCGGATCAGGAGTATTCGGAATTTGTCCGCCAGGCGCCGGAATTCGAGCGGATGCTGGCGCGTAATGGCATCCACCTGATCAAGTTCTGGTTTTCGGTCAGCCAGGAGGAGCAGCGTCGGCGTTTTGGCGAGCGCAAACTGCATCCGCTCAAGCAGTGGAAGTTGTCGCCGATCGATATGGCTTCACTCGATAAATGGGACGATTACACCAAGGCCAAGGAAGCGATGTTCTTCCATACCGATACGGCAGATGCACCGTGGACGGTGATCAAGTCGGACTGCAAGAAACGGGCGCGGCTCAATGCCATGCGTTATATCCTGCACAAGATGCCGTACACCAACAAGGATCACGAACGCATCGGGAAACTCGATCCCTTGATCGTTGGTCGTGCCAACGTGGTGTATGAACGTGGAGAGCATGCGACGGCATTGTGATCGGAAGCAGAGGCCGGTTTGATGCGGCCTCGCTTCTTGGCATATGGCAAAAGGCTGATTTTCACGGTCGACCGTGGAAATCGGCCTTTTTATTTCAACGGCAGATCAGGTGTTGTTCAAGCAGAAGGCGCAGTTGCTCAGGTGAACTGACGAGATGGTCGGCTCGCCAATCGGCTGGAGGGCCGCTATCGCCGAGATAGCCGTAGGTTGCGGCGATGGTTCGGCAGCCGGCTGCTCGCCCGGCTTCGATATCGCGCCGGTCGTCGCCGATGTAGATGCTGTTGCCGGGTTCGCAGGCCAGTAACTCGCAGGCATGCAGGATGGGGAGTGGCGAGGGCTTGGCGGCCGCCGTGGTGTCGCCGCTGACAACGCAGTTAGTGCGTGGGCTGAGGCCTAATTGACGGACTAGCGGGTCGGTGTAGCGCATCCGCTTGTTGGTCACGATTCCCCAGGCGAGCCCGGCGCCTTCAATGGCATCCAGAAGGCGATCAATGCCGTCAAACAAGCGACTTTCAACGCAGAGTTGCGCTGCATAAAACTCAAGGAAGCGGTTGGCCAGGCGTTCGTAAGCGGATGCAGCGGGGGTGAGCCCGAAACTGGCAAAGAGCAGTCCCCGTACTCCTTGCGAGGTATATGGGCGCAGTTCGTCAAGCGGCTTGGGCGGGCGCCCCTCTTCCTGGAGCAGGCGATTGGCAGCATTGGCCAGATCGGGGGCGGTATCCGCCAGAGTTCCGTCAAGGTCGAAGAGGATCGCTTGCAGTTGGCGCATGCCGTCTCGGCTCGGGATCAGGTGCTGCGCCGGCTGCGCATCAGGTAATTGACGGCGGTATCACGACCGAGGCTGTAGCGGCGTGATAGCGGGTTGTAGCTCATGCCGATGATTTCGGCTGGCTCAAGTCCGGCAAATTTCGCCCAGCGTGCCAGTTCGGCGGGGCGGATGAATTTGGCGTAATCGTGGGTGCCTTTGGGGAGCAGTTTGAGCAGGTATTCGGCGCTGATGACCGCCAACAAATAGGCTTTGGGGTTGCGGTTGAGGGTTGAAAAGAAAACCTGGCCGCCGGGCTTGACCAGGCGTGCGCAAGCTGCGACCACGCTGGCCGGATCAGGGACGTGTTCGAGCATTTCCATGCAGGTTACCGCATCAAAGCTGCCGGGCATTTCGTCGGCCAGCTGTTCGGCCGAGGTTAGTCGATAGTCGACTTGTTGTCCGCTTTCCAGCAGATGCAGGCGGGCGACGCCGAGCGGTTTTTCCGACAGGTCAATGCCGGTGACCTGGGCGCCGCGCGCGGCCATGCCCTCGGAAAGCAGACCGCCGCCGCAGCCAACGTCGAGGACGCGTTTTCCGGCAAGGCCGACGTGCTCGTCAATCCAGTCAAGTCGCAGCGGATTGATGTCATGCAGGGGCTTGAATTCGCTATTCGGGTCCCACCAGCGATGGGCGAGTTCGCCAAATTTATCGAGTTCTGCGCGGTCGGCGTTGAGCATGATGTTCTGGGGGGTACGAAAAATGAAGGTCGCAATTGTACGGCCAGAGCCGTCATCCGGGGAGGGGGATGGAGAAAAAGCGGGCAAAGAAAAAGCCCCGCTGGGCGGGGCTTTGCGCAGACTGAAGTTGCGGCGGATTACTTGGTGCCGATGACTTCGATGTCGACGCGACGATCCGGCTGCAGGCAGTCGATCAGGGCCTTGGTCTTCTTGGTGCTCTTGCCGCACTTGTCGCCGGTCACGGGCTGCTTCTTGCCCTTGCCTTCGGTGTAAACGCGGTTGGCTTCGATACCCTTGGAAACCAGATATTCCTTGACGGCGGCAGCGCGCTTCTCGGACAGCTTCTGGTTGTAGGCATCGCCACCGATGCGGTCGGTGTGGCCGACGGCCAGGATCACTTCCAGCTTGATGGCCTTGGCCTTGGAGACCAGCTCGTCGAGCTTGGCCTTGCCTTCCGGACGCAGGACAGCCTTGTTGAAGTCGAACAGCGCATCAGCGGCAACGGTGATCTTCTCGTTGCTCGGCTTGGCGCCGGCGCCTGCACCGGCAGCTGCCGGCTTCATGGCGTCCTTCGGAGCACAGGCTTCCTTCGGCAGCAGGTCCTTGTCGCACTCGCAGCCTGCAGCGTCCTTGGCGGCGGCAGCCGGGGTCCAGTAGCCGGTACGCCAGCACAGGCCGAAACCGGACTTGGCGACCACGTCACGCTGATCGATGACGTAAACGCGTTCCTGAGCCTGAGCGACGGTGGCGCCGAAACCGATGCCAGCCAGCAGAGCGACAACCAGAGACTTCTTGGCGATGTTGTTGATCATTGTTTTCCCTCGTTGAAGAAAGTTTGGAATTGCTTGACCTGTCAGTCTGCGATGCTGGATGCATGGAGCGCATGCTACCGACAGACTTCCAGCCTATTTTGCCACAGGGTCAGCGCGGCTTCCAAGTTGTTTGGGCTATTTGTCCGCAGCGTTTTGTTCTCTACGCAACATTTTCCGGCGATCCAGACGTCGCTGACGGCCTCCCGGCCTGCAACGTGAATCAAGTGGGCGATCGGGTCAAAGCAGGGCTGATATTCGCTGGGTGATAAATCGATTGCGCATAGGTCGGCATCCTTGCCGGGGGTGATTGATCCGATCCGTTCGCTCAAGCCCAGTGCCTGGGCCGCATTGAGGGTGGCCATGCGCAACGCGCAGCTTGCCGGTACGGCGCTGGCATCGCCGCTACTGCCCTTGGCAAGTAGCGAGGCAAGGCGCATTTCGCTGAACAGGTCGAGGCGGTTGTTGCTCGCTGCCCCATCGGTGCCCAGTCCGACATTGACTCCAGCGTCAAGCAGGGCTTTGAGCGGAGCAATGCCGCTGGCTAGTTTGAGATTGGAACTGGGGCAGTGGGCAACATGGCTGCCGCTTGCAGCGAGCAGGGCGATTTCTTCAGGGGTGAGATGAACTGCATGTACGGCATTCAATCCGGGGCCGGTCAGCCCGAGTTGGTGCAGCCGGGCGAGGGGGCGCTGGCCATAGATACTCAGGCTGTCGGCAATTTCCTGGTGGGTTTCGTGGAGGTGGCAGTGGATCGGCAGGTTGAGCTGTTCGGCCAGGGTGACGATACGGGCAAAGCTGTTGTCGCTGACAGTGTAGGGGGCGTGCGGGGCCAGGCTGAAATTGATCAGGGGTTGGTCCAGCCAGCGTTCCCGTACGGTCAATCCCTTGTGCAGGTAATCGTCGGCATCGCTGGCGTAAGGGGTTGGGAATTCCAGTGTGGTGATCCCGATCGTGGCGCGCATGCCGAATTCGCTCGCGGCTCGGGCGCTGGCATCGGGGTAGAAATACATGTCGTTGAAGCAGGTGATGCCGCCGCGCAGCATTTCGGCGCACGCCAGCCGGGTGCCGTCGAAGACGAACTGGGCCGACATGTGGGCTGCTTCTGCCGGCCAGATGTGTTTTTGCAGCCATTCCATCAGCGGCAGGTCGTCGGCGATGCCGCGCAGCAGGCTCATCGCGGCATGGGTGTGGAGGTTGATCAGGCCGGGAATGAGCAGGTGTTGGCCGAGAATCCGGTGCTCCGTTGCCTGAAAGCGCCGGCGAGCCTCGCTGGCGGGGAGGAGGGCGACGATGCGGCCTTGGTCGACGGCGACAGCGTGGTGCTCGAGCAGGGTGTCGGTATCCACCGGAGCAATCCAGCGGGCTTCGATCAGCAGGTCGATGGGAGTGGTGTTGTCTGTCATGGCGGTGCCTTAAAAATGGAGCCGGGGCCGTGTGTGCTGCCTGGTGCATGATAAACTAGCAAATTACGCCTGCTGTAACCAAGGACGCCGTGGCTCTGTCGCGGTGGATATGTGGAACTAGGACCCATGACGGATTCCGTGAGCAATCAATTCGCGAAAGAAACCCTGCCGATCAGTCTTGAAGACGAGATGCGGCGATCCTATCTCGATTACGCGATGAGCGTGATCGTCGGCCGTGCGCTGCCGGATGCGCGCGACGGCCTGAAGCCGGTCCATCGGCGCGTGCTGTATGCGATGCACGAGACCAACAACGTCTGGAATCGGCCCTTTGTCAAATGTGCCCGCGTGGTCGGCGAGGTCATGGGTAAGTACCATCCGCATGGCGACTCGGCGATCTACGACACCCTGGTACGAATGGCGCAGGATTTTTCGCTGCGCTACACGCTGGTCGACGGCCAGGGTAACTTCGGTTCGATCGACGGCGACAATGCGGCCGCAATGCGTTATACCGAGTGCCGCCTGGAGCGGATTTCCTCGGATCTGACGGCCGATATCGACAAGGAAACGGTCGATTTCGAACCGAACTACGACGGCAAGGAGCTGGAGCCTTCGGTATTGCCGACGCGGATTCCCAATCTGCTGATCAATGGCTCGGCCGGCATCGCGGTTGGTATGGCGACCAACATCCCGCCGCACAACCTGCGTGAAGTCGTGCGTGGCTGTCTGGCTCTGCTCGAAAACCCGGCAATTTCGATTGATGACCTGATCGAACTGATCCCGGCGCCGGACTTCCCGACCGCCGGCCTGATCTATGGCGTGATGGGCGTGCGCGAAGGCTACAAAACTGGCCGTGGCCGGGTCGTGATGCGTGCTCGCACCCATTTTGAGGATATTGGCAAGGGGGATCGCCAAGCTTTGATCGTCGACGAGATTCCCTATCAGGTGAACAAGAAGTCGCTGATCGAGAAGATTGCCGAGCTGGTTAACGAAAAGAAGATCGAAGGCATTTCCGATATCCGCGACGAGTCCGACAAGTCGGGCATGCGTATTGTCATCGAGCTGAAGCGCGGCGAAGTCGGCGAGGTGATCCTCAACAACCTGTACAAGCAGACCCAGCTGCAGGACACCTTCGGCATGAACATGGTCGCGCTGGTCGACGGCCAGCCGCGTTTGCTGAACCTGAAACAGGCGCTCGAATGCTTCCTGTCGCACCGCCGCGAAGTCGTCACCCGGCGTACCGTGTTCGAACTGCGCAAGGCGCGCGAGCGTGGTCACATTCTCGAGGGTCTGGCCGTTGCGCTGTCCAACGTCGATGAAATCATCGCCCTGATCAAGGCCGCGCCGACGCCGCCGGATGCCAAGCGCAGCCTGATGGCGCGCAACTGGCGCAGCCCGGTGGTTGAGGAAATGCTGCTTCGGGCCTCTTCCGATGCTTCGCGGCCGGAAGGTCTGCTGCCCGAGTTCGGCTTGTCGGAACAGGGGTATCGCTTGTCCGACGCCCAGGCCCAGGCGATCCTGGAACTGCGCCTGCAGCGCCTGACCGGCCTGGAGCAGGACAAGATCGTTGGCGAATACAAGGAAATCATGGACAAGATCGTCGACCTGCTCGACATCCTGGCCAAGCCCGAGCGGATCACCGCGATCATCGTTGAGGAGCTCAACCAGATCAGCGAGCAGTACGGCGACGAGCGCAAGTCCGAAATCGTGCTGCATACGCAGGAACTCGGAATTGAGGATTTCATCACCCCGCAGGACATGGTGGTGACCCTGTCGCATGGCGGCTACATCAAGGCCCAGCCGCTCGCCGACTATCGTGCCCAGCGCCGTGGCGGTCGTGGCAAGCAGGCAGCGGCGATCAAGGACGAGGATTTCGTCGATCATCTGTTCGTTGCCAATACCCACGATTACATCCTGTGTTTCTCGAATCGCGGCCGTTGCTACTGGCTCAAGGTCTTCGAGGCGCCGCAGGGTAGCCGCAACAGCCGGGGCAAACCGATCGTCAATCTCTTCCCGCTGGAGGAGGGCGAGAAAATCAATGCCGTGCTGCCGGTCAAGGAATTTGTCGACGACAAGTATGTGTTCATGGCCACCATCCAGGGCACAGTCAAGAAAACCCCGCTGTCCGACTTCTCCAACCCGCGCAAAGCCGGCATCATCGCTGTCGCGCTGGATGAGGGCGATTACCTGGTCGGCGTCGAGCTGACCACCGGCCAGAGCGACATCGTGCTCGTCTCGGATGCCGGCAAGGCGGTCTGGTTCGACGAAGGCGACGTTCGCCCGATGGGCCGTGGCGCGCGCGGTGTGCGTGGCATGAAGCTGCAGGACGGGCAGAGCGTGATTTCGCTGCTGGTCGCAGAGAGCGATCAGCAATCGGTGCTGGTGGCGACCGAAAACGGCTTTGGCAAGCGCACCGTGCTCGCCGATTTCCGGCATTCCGGGCGCGGTACCCAGGGCGTCAAGGCGATTGCCGAAAGCGAGCGCAACGGTACCGTGGTCGGTGCCAAACTGGTCAGCGACGAAGACGAAATCATGCTGATCACCACCGGCGGCGTGTTGATCCGTACCCGGGTTGCCGAAATTCGCGGCATGGGCCGCGCGGCGCAGGGCGTGACCCTGATTGCGCTCGACGACGGCGAGAAGCTGGCCGGGCTGGAGAAAGTGGTCGAATCGGTCAGTGAGGCCGAGGGTGGCGAGGCAGCGACCGAAACTACGGTCGACGGCGAAAATGAGCAAAATCCGGCGCCCGCAGCCGACGCCGCAAGCAGCGAGGAAGGAGAAGCCTGATGAGCCGTATCTGGAATTTCAGCGCTGGCCCGGCCGCCTTGCCGGAAGAAGTGCTGGCGCAAGCCCGCGACGAATTGCTCGACTGGCACGGTGCCGGTTGCAGCGTGATGGAAATGAGCCATCGCGGCAAGGAATTCACCAGCATCATCGAGCAGGCCGAAGCCGACCTGCGCGAACTGATGGGCATTCCCGAACAGTATGCGGTGCTCTTCCTGCAAGGCGGGGCGACGCAGCAGTTCGCGCAGATTCCGCTCAACCTGCTGGCCGGGCGCTCGGCCGATTACGTGGTGACCGGCTCGTGGTCGAAAAAGGCGTTCAAGGAAGCGCAGCGGGTCGGCAACGTGCGTTGTGCGGCGACCACCGAAGCGAGCGGCTTCACCCGCCTGCCGACGGCCGAGGAAATCAAGCTCGATCCGTTTGCCGCCTACCTGCATGTCTGCACCAACGAAACCATCCACGGCGTCGAAATTCCGGCGCAGCGGATTGCCGACACCGGCGTGCCGCTGGTTGCCGACATGTCGTCGCACATCCTTTCCGGACCGGTCAATGTCGAGAAATTCGGCCTGATCTACGCCGGCGCGCAGAAGAATATCGGGCCTTCCGGCCTGACCCTGGTGATCATCCACCGCGACCTGCTCGGGATGGCGCCGCTGAATATCCCGACCGTGCTCGATTACGCGGTGATGGCCGAAAACGGCTCGATGCTGAATACGCCGCCGACCTTCGGCATCTACATGGCCGGGCTGGTCTTCCAGTGGCTGAAGCGGCAGGGCGGCCTGGCAGCGATTGACGCGGTCAACGGCGAAAAAGCGCAAATTCTCTACGCAGCGATCGACGGCTCCAATGGTTTCTACACCAACCCGGTCGATCCCGACTGCCGTTCGCGGATGAATGTGCCCTTCGTGCTGCGCGATGCCGCGCTCGATGCCGATTTTCTGGCCGAGGCCAAGGCCGCCGGGCTGCTGGCGCTCAAGGGGCACAAGTCGGTCGGCGGCATGCGCGCGTCGATCTACAACGCCGTGCCGCTGGCGGCGGTGCAGGCGCTGGTCGATTTCATGAATGATTTTGCCCGGCGCAAGGGCTGAGTACGAGGCGAGGGGAGTCATGAGCGAAGGAGCCAACAACAACGCGCCGGCCCGCGATATCCAGACCGCACTGGCCGGGGTAAGGGCCGAGATCGACCATATCGACAGCGAATTGCTGCGCCTGCTTAACCAGCGCGCCCGCTGCGCGCAGAAGGTCGGCGAAATCAAGGCCGAATTCGGTGACGCCGGTTTCATCTACCGGCCGGAGCGCGAGGCACAGGTCTTGCGCCGCTTGCAGGACCTCAACCCGGGACCACTGCCGGGTGAGAACATCACCTTTTTCTTCCGCGAAGTGATGTCGGCCTGCCTCTCGCTTGAGCAACCGCTCGGTATCGCTTTCCTCGGGCCACTCGGCACTTTTTCCGAATCGGCGGCGACCAAGCATTTCGGCCACGCTGCCCGCCTGCTGCCGCAGATTTCGATTGACGACGTTTTCCGCGAAGTCGAGGCCGGGCATGCCCATTACGGCGTGGTGCCGGTCGAAAACTCGACCGAAGGTGCGGTCGGCCGGACGATGGATCTGCTGCTCGGAACCTCGCTGAAGATTTGCGGCGAAGTGGTGTTGCGCATCCACCAGAACCTGTTGACCAATGAAAGCGACCTGAGCAAGATCACCCGCGTTTATTCGCACGCCCAGTCGCTGGCCCAGTGCCACGAATGGCTGAACCGGATGCTGCCCGATGCGCAGCGGATTTCGGTCGGCAGCAATGCCCAGGCTGCACAAAAGGCAGCTGAGGAGCCGGGTACGGCGGCGATTGCCGGCGAAGCGGCGGCGGCCCGCTACAGCCTGCCCAAGCGGGTCGAAAACATCGAGGACGAGCCGAACAACACCACCCGTTTCCTGGTCCTTGGCCGGCATGAATCCGGCCCGTCCGGGCGTGACCGGACCTCGCTGATCATGTCAGCCCCGAATCGTACCGGCGCCCTGCATGAATTGCTGCTGCCGTTTTCGCTGGCCGGGGTTTCGATGACCCGCCTGGAGTCGCGGCCGGCGCGCAATGCCTTGTGGGAATACGTGTTTTATGTGGACGTCGAAGGGCATCATCAGGAACCTGCTATCCAGCAGGCGCTGACAGGGCTGAGCCAGCATGCGGCCTACCTCAAGGTCCTCGGCTCGTATCCGCAAGCCGTCTACTGAGTCTTTTTCGTTTTCCGAACTGATTGAACTGAACCGTTTGAGATAATTTCCATGAGCCTTGCCGAACAAGCCCTTGCCTACGTCCGCGCGATTTCCCCGTATCAGCCGGGCAAGCCGATCACCGAACTGGCCCGCGAAATGGGGATTCCGGTCGAGCGTATCGTCAAGCTGGCCTCCAACGAAAACCCGCTGGGCATGAGTCCGAAGGCCAAGGCGGCGGTGCAGGCGGCGATTGACGGGATCGAGCGTTATCCCGACCAGTTCGAACTGATCGCCAAGGTCGCGGCGCGTGCCGGTGTCGGCCAGAACCAGGTGGTGCTCGGCAACGGTTCCAACGACGTGCTCGATCTGATCGCCCGCGTTTTCCTGGCGCCCGGTCGCTCGGCAGTGTTCGCCCAGCACGCTTTTGCGGTTTATCCGCTGGCAACGCTGTCCACCGGCGCTGAATTGATCGCCACCCCGGCCAAGAACTACGGCCACGACCTGGCCGCGATGCGCGCTGCGATCCGTCCGGATACGCGCATTGTCTGGATCGCCAACCCGAACAACCCGACCGGCAACTTCCTGCCCTATCCGGAAATCCGCGCCTTCCTCGAAAGCGTGCCCAAGGACGTGGTGGTGGTGCTCGACGAGGCGTACAACGAATATCTGGAACCGGCCGACCGCGTCGATACCGCCGCCTGGATCAAGGAATTCCCGAATCTGGTGGTGTGCCGCACCTTCTCGAAGATTTTCGGCCTCGCCGGTCTGCGCGTCGGTTATGCCCTGGCTGCAGCGGAAGTCGCCGACCTGATGAATCGCGTCCGCCAGCCGTTCAACGTCAATAACCTGGCCCTTGCCGCCGCCGTTGCCGCACTCGACGATGACGAGTTCCTGGCACGTAGCTACGAGATCAACCGCGCCGGCATGGCTCAGTTGATTGCCGGTCTGCAGCGTCTGGGACTGGAGTTCATTCAACCGTTCGGCAATTTCATCACCTTCCGTTGCGCCAACGCCGCCGAGACCAACCAGAAGCTGCTGCGTCAGGGCGTCATCGTGCGTCCGATTGCCGGTTACGGCCTGCCCGACTGGCTGCGCGTAACGATCGGCAGCGAAGCCGAAAATGCGCGCTTCCTGGAGGCGCTGGAAACTTCTCTCTGATGGAAGGTGCGGCCATGGCGAGTCAGCCCGAGTTTGGCAAGATCGTTGTCTTCGGTACCGGCCTGATCGGCGGCTCCTTCGCTCTGGCCTTGAAGGAAGCCGACGCGGTCGAGGAAGTGGTCGGCTTCGGCCGCACCCCGGCGACGCTGAAGGCGGCGCAGGAACTGCTGGTGATCGACCGCGCCGGGATTAATCCGGCGCACGAGATCGGCGACGCCGACATCGTGCTGGTGGCGACGCCGGTGGCGCAGATGCCGGAAATTTTCGCCCGTATCGCGCCTTACCTTGGCCCGGACACGATTGTCACCGACGGCGGTTCGACCAAAGGGGATGTGGTGGCTGCCGCGCGCGCCGCATTTGGCGACAGGATCGGCCAGTTCGTCCCGGCGCACCCGATTGCCGGCGCCGAGAACAGCGGCCCGGCAGCTGCGCACGGCAATCTCTATCGCGGCAAGAAGGTGGTGGTCACCCCCTTGCCCGAAAACAGCGACGAAGTGCTCGACCGGGTCAAGCGGGCCTGGGCCTTGTGCGGCGCCGATATCTACGAACTGTCGCCGGAGATGCACGACCGGGTTTTCGCGGCGGTCAGCCATTTGCCGCACCTGCTGTCGTTCGCCTTGGTGCATGACCTGGCGGTGCGCGACGATGCCGATCTGTTCTTCACCTTTGCCGCATCGGGTTTCCGCGATTTCACGCGGATTGCCGCCAGTCATCCAGAAATGTGGCGGGATATTTCGCTGGCTAATCGTGAGGCTCTGCTCGGTGAGCTTGACAGCTATCGGCGCCAGCTCGACGACTTGCGCGACGCGCTGGCGGCAGCCGACGGCAGTCGCCTTGAAGAGGTCTTCGGGATTGCCCGTCGCGCTCGCCGCGAGTGGGACGGTTCGGCCCGACGCGAGGGTGGGGCGGGCTGATGTCGTCGCTGCTGCGCATCCTGCTCTGCGGCCTGGCCTTTAGTCTGCCGGCGGGGCCGGTCGTTGCGGCAACCCCGGGCGGGCAGGCACCGGCAGTGTTGCTGGCAGCCGAATTCCGGCCGGGCATCGATCCGGCGGCCTATCTGGTCAGCGAGAAACTCGACGGTATCCGGGCTTATTGGGATGGGCGACAATTGCTCAGTCGCAGCGGTCGCGTCATCGACGCACCGGATTGGTTCGTCGCCGCCTTGCCGGCCACGCCGCTCGACGGCGAGCTGTGGCTGGGGCGCGGGCGTTTCGAGCCATTGACGGCGACTGTCCAGCGCGGGCGGGAGGCGCCCGAATGGCAGTCGGTCCGTTACATGCTTTTCGAGTTGCCGGCGGCGGGCGGTAACTTTGCCGAGCGCAGCGCCGCCTTGCAAGCACTGGCGCAGCAGATCGACCGGCCGTGGGTGGCGGCAATTCCGCAGTTTTCCACGGTCGACCGTGTCGATCTCGAGAAACGTCTGGCCGAGGTGCTGGCTGGCGGTGGTGAGGGCTTGATGCTGCATCGCACCGATGCGCCGTATCAGACCGGGCGCAGCGATGCCTTGCTCAAGTTGAAACCCTGGCAGGATGGCGAGGCCGAGGTGATTGCGCATCTGCCGGGCAAGGGTAAATACGCCGGGCAACTCGGCGCGCTGCGGGTGCGTACCGCCGACGGCCGCGAGTTCAGCTTGGGGAGCGGACTCTCCGACGCTCAGCGGCGCGAACCGCCGCCGCTCGGTAGCATCGTCAGCTATCGCTTTCGCGAACTAACCGCGAAGGGCTTGCCGCGCTTTGCCAGTTTCTGGCGTTTGCGCAGCGATTGAGGGGGCAGGGAATGATTCTGGTGACGGGCGGTGCCGGCTTTATCGGCAGTAATTTTGTCCTCGACTGGCTGGCGCAGAGCGACGAGCCGGTGCTCAATCTCGACGCGCTGACTTACGCTGGCAATCGCGAGAATCTGGCTGCGCTGGACGGCGATTCCCGCCACCGTTTCGTGCACGGCAATATCTGTGACGGCGAACTGCTGGCCCGCCTGCTGGCCGAACATCGGCCGCAGGCCGTGGTGCATTTTGCCGCCGAATCGCATGTCGACCGTAGCATTCACGGTCCCGAGGACTTTATCCAGACCAATATCGTCGGCAGCTTCCGCCTGCTCGAAGCGGTCCGTGCCTACCACGGTCAACTGCCGGAAAACGAGAAAAACGCCTTCCGTTTCCTGCACGTGTCGACCGACGAGGTGTACGGCTCGCTCGCTCCAGCCGAGGTGCCGTTCGCCGAAACGCATCGCTACCAGCCGAACAGCCCGTATTCGGCGAGCAAGGCTGCGTCCGACCACCTGGTCCGCGCCTACCACCATACTTACGGCCTGCCGGTACTGACCACCAATTGCTCGAACAACTACGGGCCTTACCATTTCCCGGAAAAGCTGATTCCGCTGGTGATCCACAATGCGCTCGCCGGCAAGCCGCTGCCGATCTACGGCGACGGTCAGCAGGTCCGCGACTGGCTCTACGTCGGCGATCATTGCGCGGCGATCCGCCGGGTCCTGGCTGCCGGTACGCCGGGCGAGACCTACAACATCGGCGGCTGGAACGAAAAAGCCAACCTCGACGTGGTCCGCGAGCTGTGCGCGCTGCTCGACGAATTGCAGCCGCGCGCCGATGCCGTTTCCTACACCAGTCAGATCGTCTTCGTCGCCGACCGCCCCGGTCACGACCGGCGCTATGCCATCGACGCGAGCAAAATCGAGCGCGAACTTGGCTGGCGTCCGGCCGAAACCTTCGCCAGCGGGCTGCGCAAAACGGTGCGCTGGTATCTCGACCACCCGGATTGGGTTGCCCGCGTCACCAGCGGCGCTTACCGTGAGTGGGTCGGCCAACAGTATGGTCAAGCAGCGGGAGATCGTTCGCGATGAGTTCAGGCATGCAGACACGCAAAGGCATCATTCTCGCCGGCGGCTCGGGTACCCGGCTGTATCCGGCGACCTTGTCGGTGTCCAAGCAATTGCTGCCGATCTACGACAAGCCGATGATCTATTACCCGCTGACCACGCTGATGCTGGCTGGTATCCGCGAGGTGCTGGTGATCTCGACGCCGCAGGATACGCCGCGTTTCGCCCAGTTGCTCGGCGACGGCAGCCAGTGGGGAATGCAGATTTCCTACGCGGTGCAGCCCAGTCCGGACGGCTTGGCCCAGGCTTTCGTCATCGGTGCCGACTTTGTCGGCCAGAGCCCATCGGCGCTGATTCTCGGCGACAACATTTTCCACGGCCACGATCTGACCGACCTGCTGGCCGGCGCCAACCAGCGCAGCACCGGGGCGACGGTCTTTGCCTATGCGGTGACCGACCCCGAGCGTTACGGCGTGGTCGAGTTCGACGCGGCGCGGCGCGCAGTGTCGATTGAAGAAAAGCCGGCCGAACCGAAGTCGCGTTACGCCGTCACCGGGCTCTATTTCTACGATGCCGATGTGGTCGACATCGCCCGCCAGATCCGGCCCAGCGCCCGGGGTGAACTCGAAATCACCGATGTCAATCGCGCTTACCTGGAGCGCGGCGACCTTCAGGTCGAGATCATGGGGCGCGGTTACGCCTGGCTCGATACCGGCACCCACGATTCCTTGCTCGAAGCCGGGCAATTCATCGCCACCATCGAAAAGCGCCAGGGCCTGAAGGTGGCCTGTCCCGAGGAACTTGCCTGGCGCCAAGGCTGGATCGACGACGCGGCGCTGGAAAAACTCGCCCAGGGCTATGCCAAGACCGGCTACGGCCGCTATCTGCTCGGCTTGCTGCAAGGGCAGGTGTATTGATGAAAGTCACTCCGCTGGCCATTCCCGAGGTGCTGCTGCTCGAACCGAAAGTGTTCGGCGATGCGCGTGGTTTCTTTTTCGAGAGTTACAACGCCCGGACTTTTGCCGCCGCCACCGGCCTCTCCCCTGACTTCGTCCAGGACAACCACTCCAGAAGCCGGCGCGGTGTGCTGCGTGGCTTGCATTACCAGTTGCCGCCGCAGGCTCAGGGTAAGCTGGTGCGGGTGGTGCAGGGCGAAGTCTTCGATGTCGCGGTCGATATTCGCCGCGCTTCGCCGACCTTCGGCCGCTGGGTCGGCGCCGTGCTTAGTAGCGAAAACCAGCAGCAATTGTGGATTCCGCCCGGTTTCGCGCATGGGTTTCTGACCCTCAGCGAGACTGCCGAATTCCTCTACAAAACCACTGATTTCTACACCCCGGCGGCCGAGCGCTGCATCCTGTGGAGCGATCCGCAGATCGGCATCGACTGGCCGCAAACTGGCGCCAGTCCAAGCCTGTCGGAAAAGGATTTGCAGGGCGTGACGCTGGCCTGCGCCGACGTATTTACCGCTTGATGTTACCGATGGACCTTGAGGCCAAGGGCAGGGCAGCCTGCCGCTGCGCCTCCTTCTGACGACTGAATCATGGAATTTCTCGATCTCCCCCAATTGGCCTCGGCCGCCGGCAATGTGCGTCTGCCCGGCTCGAAGAGCATTTCCAACCGAGTGTTGCTGCTGGCCGCGCTGGCCGACGGCGAAACCGAGGTGCGCGATCTGCTCGCTTCGGACGATACTGAGCGCATGCTCGAAGCGCTGCAGGCGCTGGGCGTCGGCGTCACCGCGCTGGGCGGCGAAAACTGGCGGATCAAGGGTTGCGGCGGTCGTTTCCCGGTCAAACAGGCTGAACTGTTCCTCGGCAACGCCGGCACTGCCTTCCGGCCATTGACTGCAGCGCTGGCGCTGGCCGGCGGCGATTACGTGCTGAAGGGCGTGGCGCGGATGCACGAGCGGCCGATCGGCGACCTGATCGACGGCCTGCGCCAACTCGGCGCCGATGTCACCTATCTTGGCAACGACGGTTATCCGCCGCTGCACCTCAAGCCGGCGACGATCCGCCCAGGCGGCACGGTCAGCGTTCGTGGCGACGTCTCCAGCCAGTTCCTGACCGGCCTGCTGATGGCCTTGCCGCTGACCGGCGTCGAAACCACGGTCGACGTCGTCGGCGAGCTGATTTCCAAACCCTACATCGAGATCACGCTGGCGATCATGGCCCGCTTCGGCGTCGAGGTGAAGCGCGAGGGCTGGCAGCGCTTCGTGGTCCCGGCTGGCAGCGTCTATCGTTCGCCGGGCACGATCTATGTCGAAGGCGATGCTTCGTCGGCTTCCTACTTCCTGGCGCTCGGCGCCATCGGCGGCGGTCCGCTGCGGGTCGAGGGCGTTGGCCGCGATTCGATCCAGGGCGACGTCAGGTTTGCCGAGGCGCTGGCGCAGATGGGCGCACAGATCGAAATGGGACCGAACTGGATGGAAGCGCGGGCGCCGGAAGGCGGATTGGTTGCGGTCGACCTCGATTGCAACCACATTCCCGATGCGGCGATGACGCTGGCCACTGCCGCACTCTTCGCCAAAGGCACGACCACGCTGCGCAACATCGCCAGCTGGCGGGTCAAGGAAACCGACCGCATCGCGGCGATGGCGACCGAGTTGAAGAAGCTTGGCGCTGAAGTGGAAGAGGGCGAGGATTTTATCCGGGTCACGCCGTCGGCCGTGAAACCGGCGGCCATTGACACTTACGACGATCACCGGATGGCAATGTGCTTTTCGCTGGCCGCCTTCGCGACACCGCTGCGGATCAACGACCCGAAGTGTGTCGGCAAGACCTTCCCGGAATACTTCCAGCGTTTCGCCGAAGTGACTCGCGCGGCGCCGGTGATTGCCATCGACGGCCCCTCGGCCTCCGGCAAGGGCACGGTGGCGGCTCGGGTGGCAGCGGCGCTGGGTTTTGCCTATCTCGATTCCGGCGCACTCTACCGCTTGACCGCGCTGGCAGCGCAGCGTGCCGGGGTTGCCTGGGACAATGAAGCCGCAGTTGCTGCCCTGGCGGCGCAACTGGATGTTGAATTCAATGGTGAGGAAATTCTGCTCGGCGGCGTCGTGGTCGGCGATGCAATCCGCAGCGAAGATATTTCTGCCGGCGCGTCGCGCGTCGCGGCCTTGGGGGCAGTGCGCGAGGCCTTGCTCTTCCGCCAGCGGGCATTCAACCGCTTGCCCGGGCTGGTTGGCGATGGGCGCGACATGGGCTCGGTGATCTTTCCGCAGGCGCAATTGAAGGTGTTTCTCACCGCCAGTGCCGAGGAACGCGCCAGCCGGCGCTATAAACAGTTGATCGGCAAGGGCTTCTCTGCTAATCTCCCGGACCTTCTGGCCGACCTCCGGCAACGGGACGAACGCGATGCGCAACGCAGCGTCGCTCCGCTGCGGCAGGAAGCCGATGCGCAATTGCTCGATACGACGACGTTGACCATTGACGAAGCCGTGAATCAGGTCCTGACCTGGTTTTCTGCGGTAGCGCAGTAGTTTTGTAGTGCCCTTTGGGCAGCCGGCTGCAACGGCCGGTTGCCTGTTGTTTAACCTTAACCCGCTGCGGACGTCCGTTCGTGGCAAGAAAGTCACTCCGTAATGGAATCTTTTGCTCAGCTTTTTGAAGAGTCCCTGGCCCGCCAGGAAATGCGTCAAGGTGAAGTCATTACCGCCGAAGTCGTCGCTATCGACCACAACTTCGTCGTCGTCAATGCCGGCCTGAAATCCGAGTCCTACGTTCCTGTTGAAGAATTCCTGAACGATCAGGGCGAAGTTGAAGTCAAGGAAGGCGATTTCGTGCAAGTCGCCATCGAGATGCTGGAAGATGGCTACGGTGCCACCCGCCTCTCCCGCGACCGCGCCAAGCGCATCGCCGCCTGGAACTTCCTGGAAGTCGCCCTGAACGAGAATACCCTGGTTACCGGAACCATCACCGGTAAGGTCAAGGGCGGTCTGACCGTCATGTCCAACGGCGTCCGTGCGTTCCTGCCGGGTTCCCTGGTCGACATGCGTCCGGTCAAGGACACCACCCCGTACGAAGGCAAGACCCTCGAATTCAAGGTTATCAAGCTGGATCGCAAGCGCAACAACGTCGTGTTGTCCCGCCGCGCCGTGCTCGAAGCCACCGCTGACGCCGACCGCGAAAAGCTGATGGAAAACCTCAAGGAAGGTGCCATCGTCAAGGGTATCGTCAAGAACATCACCGACTACGGCGCGTTTGTCGACCTCGGCGGTATCGACGGCCTGCTGCACATCACCGACCTGGCCTGGCGCCGTGTCCGTCACCCGTCCGAAGTCCTGGCCGTGGGCGACGAAGTCACCGCCAAGATCCTCAAGTTCGACGCCGAGAAGAACCGCGTCTCCCTGGGCATGAAGCAGCTGGGCGACGATCCGTGGGTTGGTATCGCCCGCCGCTACCCGGCCGGCACCCGCCTGTTCGGCAAGGTCACCAACCTGACCGATTACGGCGGCTTCGTCGAAATCGAACAGGGCATCGAAGGCCTGGTGCACGTCTCCGAAATGGACTGGACCAACAAGAACGTTCATCCGTCCAAGGTCGTTCAGCTGGGTGACGAAGTCGAAGTCATGATCCTCGAGATCGACGAAGAGCGTCGCCGTATCTCCCTGGGTATGAAGCAGTGCATGCCGAACCCGTGGGATGATTTCGCGATGAACCACAAGAAGGGCGACAAGGTCCGCGGCGCGATCAAGTCGATCACCGACTTCGGTATCTTCATCGGCCTGCCTGGCGGCATCGACGGTCTGGTGCACCTGTCCGACCTGTCCTGGTCCACCTCTGGCGAAGAAGCGATCCGCAACTTCAAGAAGGGTGACGAAGTCGAAGCCGTCGTGCTCGGCATCGACGTCGAGAAGGAGCGTATCTCCCTGGGGATCAAGCAGCTCGAAGGTGATCCGTACACCAACTTCATCGCTACCCACGAGAAGAACAGCATTGTTCGCGCTACCGTCAAGTCGGTGGATGCCCGTGGTGCCGTGATGACCCTGGACGGTGACAACGAAGGCTACCTGCGTGCTTCCGAGTTCTCCCGTGAGCGCATCGACGACCTGTCGCAGCACCTCAAGGTTGGTGACGAAGTCGAGGCGATGATCGTTAACGTGGATCGCAAGTCCCGCACGATCAACCTGTCGATCAAGGCCAAGGATCAAGCCGAACAGCACGAAGCGATGCAGAAGTTCTCTGCCGAGTCTTCCGCTTCTGCCGGTACGACCAACCTGGGCGCGCTGCTGAAGGCCAAGCTGAACCAGCAGGGCTGATAAGGCGCAAGCATGACCAAGTCCGAGCTCATCGCCCGGCTGGCGGAACGCTTTCCGCAGTTGGTGGCGAAGGATGCCGATTTTGCGGTCAAGATGATTCTCGATGCGATGTCCGAAGCGCTGGTGCGCGGGGATCGCATCGAGATCCGCGGGTTCGGCAGCTTTGCGCTCAACTACCGGCCGCCGCGAGTCGGTCGTAACCCCAAATCCGGGGAGAAGGTCAGTGTTCCCGCCAAGTGGGTTCCCCACTTCAAGGCGGGCAAGGAATTGCGCGAACGGGTCGATCAGTCGATCTGACAACGCTCAGTCATGTGGTAGATTCAGGGGCAGTGAAGCGATTCACTGCCCCTATTTATTTCTGGAAGCCGTTCGGCTTTTTTTATGAACGATCTTTTCGAGTATTGGCAGCTGTTGTTGCTGCCGCTCTTTTTCGGCCTCGGCTGGATTGCAGCCCGGGTCGATATCCGGCAGGTGGTGCAAGAGTCCAGTGCCTTGCCGCGTTCCTATTTTCAGGGACTGAATTTCCTGCTCAACGAGCAGCCGGACAAGGCCATCGATTCCTTTCTAGAGGTTGCCAAGGTTGATTCGCAAACTGTGGAGTTGCATTTTGCGCTGGGCAACCTGTTTCGCCGGCGCGGTGAAACTGAGCGAGCGATCCGTATGCACCAGAGCCTGATCGAGCGCGATGATCTGGACGAGCACGTGCGCCTGCATGCGCTGCTCGAACTGGGGCAGGATTATCTCAAGGCCGGTCTGCTCGACCGGGCCGAGGAGATGTTCAACAAGCTGGTGGCCAGCAGTCATGCCGAGGAGGCCAAGCGCAACCTGCTGGAAATCTACCAGGTCGAGAAGGAGTGGTTGAAGGCCATCGAAATTGCCCGCGAACTCCCGGATGTTGCCTCACATCGCGAAATCGCCGAGTACTACTGCGAATTGGCGGCAGCTGAAATCAT
Organism: Dechloromonas sp. ZY10; assembly: GCF_041378895.1. Taxonomy (NCBI): domain Bacteria; kingdom Pseudomonadati; phylum Pseudomonadota; class Betaproteobacteria; order Rhodocyclales; family Azonexaceae; genus Dechloromonas; species Dechloromonas aquae. The sequence continues at coordinate 1,913,201 of NZ_CP144212.1, read as the reverse complement.
GCGGTCGCGCAGCGAAGAGGCGCAGGCCTATCTTGAACAGGCGATGCAGCACAACCGCAAGTGCGTTCGTGCCAGCCTGCTGCAGGGCGATCTGCTCCTGCAGGCTGGGCAGGCGGAAGAGGCGATCGAGGCCTGGCAACGGATCGAGCAGCAGGATCCGGCCTACCTGGCGCTGGTGGCACAACGCCTGCTTGAGGCCTATCGCCGACTGGAGCGGCGCGACGAGGGGATGGCCCTGTTGCGCGGCTATTTGGAGCGCTACGCCTCGCTCGACCTGCTCGATGTGGTCTATCAGTTGGTGCTCGAAAGCGAAGGCAACGAAGCGGCATATCGCATGGTGCGCGACGAATTGCAGCGGAATCCGACCCTGTTGGGTCTGGAAAAGCTGATGAGTGCCCGCCTGCCACTGGCTGCCCCTGAAATCCAGCCCGACGTCGAGCTTGCCAAGAGCATCGTCGCCGGTTACACCCGTCGCTTGTCGCGTTATCGGTGCGATAATTGCGGGTTCAAGGCCCGCCAGTTCTACTGGCGCTGCCCGGCTTGCGGCGGTTGGGAAACCTACCCGCCGCGCCGCAGTGAAGAATTCGATCAATCCCTGTAGGAAGCATTCATGAAGATTACCGTGGTCGGGACCGGCTATGTCGGTCTGGTCAGTGGCACTTGTCTGGCAGAAGTCGGCAACGATGTCCTGTGTCTGGATGTCGATCCGGAAAAAATCCGCATTCTCGAAGAGGGCGGCATTCCCATCTACGAGCCGGGCCTGCAGGATATGGTGCGGCGCAATGTGGCTGCCGGTCGTCTACGGTTTACCACCGACATTGAAAAAGCCGTGCAGCACGGCACCATCCAGTTCATCGCCGTCGGCACGCCGCCGGACGAGGATGGCTCCGCCGATCTGCAGTACGTGCTGGCTGCCGCCCGCAACATCGGTCGGTTGATGACCGATTACAAGGTGGTGATCGACAAGAGTACGGTGCCGGTGGGTACCGGGGCCAAGGTCAAGGCCGCGCTGGTCGATGAGTTGCAGAAGCGTGGTGTCGAGATTCCCTTCAGCGTCGTTTCCAATCCCGAATTTCTCAAGGAAGGCGCGGCGGTCGAGGACTTCATGCGCCCCGACCGGATTGTCGTCGGTGCCGAGGACGAGCAGGCGATTCACCTGATGCGAGCCCTCTATGCGCCGTTCCAGCGCAATCACGAGCGTCTGATCGTGACCGACGTGAAGAGCGCCGAACTGATCAAGTATGCCGCCAACGCGATGCTGGCGACCCGGATCAGCTTCATGAACGAACTCGCCAACCTGGCCGAAGTGCTTGGCGCCGACATCGAGATGGTGCGCCAGGGAATCGGCTCCGATCCGCGCATTGGCTATCACTTCCTCTACCCCGGTTGCGGTTACGGCGGCTCCTGCTTCCCCAAGGACGTCAAGGCGCTGGTCAAGACCGCGCAGGACGATGCCGGGATCACGCTCAAGGTATTGACCGCCGTCGAAGAAGCCAACGACGCGCAGAAGCATGTGCTCAGCAGCAAGATCAGCAAACGTTTCGGCGACCTCAAGGGCCGGCATTTCGCGGTCTGGGGCCTGGCCTTCAAGCCCAATACCGACGACATGCGCGAAGCACCGAGCCGCGAGCTGATCGCCGATCTGTTCGCCGCTGGTGCCACCGTCACCGCCTACGACCCGGTGGCGATGCACGAAACGCAGCGGATTTTCGGGGATGAACCACGTTTGGCCTATGCCGAGAACCCGATGGCCGCGCTCGACGGTGCCGATGCACTGGTCATCGTGACCGAGTGGAAGGAATTCCGCAGCCCGGACTTTGAGGCAATCAAGAAGAAGCTCAAGGCGCCGGTGATTTTCGACGGCCGCAACATCTACGATCCGAAGCTGGTGCGCAGCCTCGGCATCGAGTATTTCGCCATCGGCCGCTGAGAGGGCGTGATGCTGGACAAACTCTCGCAGGTGCGCCTGCTGGTGGTGGGCGACGTAATGCTGGACCGCTACTGGTTTGGCGATGTCAGCCGCATCTCGCCGGAAGCGCCGGTGCCGGTGGTCAAGGTCGAGCGCGAGGAAAACCGCCTTGGCGGCGCAGCCAACGTCGCCCGCAACGCGGCGGCGCTTGGTGCGCGTACCGCCTTGCTCTCGGTGGTTGGCGACGACGATGCCGGGCGCACCTTGCAACGCCTGCTCGATGAAGGTCAGATTTCGGCCGGTTTGCACGTCGACCGTGACATCGACACCATCGTCAAGCTGCGGGTGATCGGACGTCAGCAGCAATTACTGCGCATCGACTTCGAAACACCGCCTTCGCACGAAATCCTGCAGGCCAAGCTGGCCGAGTACGAGCGCCGGGTGGCCGATGCTGACGTGGTGCTGCTCTCGGACTACGGCAAGGGTGGCCTGACCCATATTTCGGAAATGATCCGCATCGCCCGAGCCGCCGGCAAGCCGGTGCTGGTCGACCCCAAGGGCGACGATTGGGCCAAGTATGCCGGTGCCACGGTGATTACCCCGAACCGTTCGGAGTTGAAGCAGGTGGTCGGTAGCTGGCACAGCGACGAAGAACTGGCGAGCAAGGCCCGCGCCCTGCGCGAGCAGCTTGGCCTGGAAGCCTTGCTGGTGACGCGCAGCGAGGAGGGGATGACCCTGTTCGCAGCTGCTGAAACCCACCATCAGCCGACTGTGGCCCGCGAAGTTTATGACGTGTCGGGGGCAGGCGATACCGTCATCGCCACCTTGGCGGTGATGCACGGCGCCGGTGCCGACTGGGCCGAGGCGGTACGGATGGCGACCCTGGCCGCCGGCATCGTTGTCGGCAAACTCGGCACCGCCGTGGTCAGCCGCGAAGAATTGGCCGCTGCGCTTTAAGGAGAAAGCATGTACACCATCGTTACCGGCGCCGCCGGATTCATCGGGTCGAACATCGTCAAGGCGCTCAACCAGCGCGGCGTGACCAACATCATTGCCGTCGATAATTTGACCAAGGCCGACAAGTTCAAGAACCTGATCGACTGCGAAATCGCCGATTACCTCGACAAGAACGATTTCATCGCCCGCATCCAGGCCGGGCACTTCGACGGCGAGGTCGATGCCATCCTGCACGAAGGCGCCTGCTCCGACACCATGGAAACCGACGGTCGCTACATGATGGAAAACAATTTCCGTTATTCGACCATCCTGCTCGACTGGTGTCAGGATCAGGACGTTCAGTTCCTCTACGCTTCCAGCGCCGCCACTTACGGCGGCAGCAACGTGTTCAAGGAAGAGCGCCAGTACGAAGGCCCGCTCAACGTCTACGGCTACTCGAAGTTCCTCTTCGACCAGATCGTCCGCCAGCGGCTGGCCAAGGACCCGTCGTCGCAGATCGTCGGTTTCCGTTATTTCAACGTCTATGGCCCGCGCGAGTACCACAAGGGGCGGATGGCCTCGGTCGCCTTCCACAACTTCAACCAGTTTCGCGCCGAAGGCAAGGTCAAGCTGTTCGAGGGCTCGCACGGTTACGAGAACGGTGGCCAGATGCGCGACTTCGTGTTCGTTGGCGACGTGGCCAAGGTCAACCTGTTCTTCCTTGATCATCCGGAAAAGTCCGGTATCTTCAATCTCGGTTCCGGCCGGGCGCAGAGCTTCAACGATGTTGCCGTTGCTGCGGTCAACGGTTGTCGCAAGGCAAAAGGCGAGGCGCCGCTGACTCTGGCCGAGCTGCGCAGCCAGGGCCTGCTCGAATACACCGCCTTCCCCGAGGCGCTCAAAGGTAAGTACCAGGCCTTCACCCAGGCCGATCTGACTCGCCTGCGTGCTGCCGGCTACGAAGCGCCGATGGCCAGCGTCGAAGAAGGCGTCGCCGAATACATGGAGTGGCTGCATGCCCGCGTATAAAACGCTTGCCGATTTCGTCGGCAACACGCCGCTGGTCCGCCTGGTGCGGATTCCCGGTGCCGCCAACGATCGCCGGGGCAATACCATTCTGGTCAAGCTCGAAGGCAACAACCCGGCCGGTTCGGTCAAGGATCGCCCGGCGCTGTCGATGATCGTCCGCGCCGAGGCGCGCGGCGAGATCAAGCCGGGCGATACGCTGATCGAGGCGACTTCCGGCAATACCGGCATTGCCTTGGCGATGGCCGCCGCGATCAAGGGTTACAAAATGATCCTGGTGATGCCCGAGAACCAGAGCGTCGAACGCCGCCAGAGCATGCGCGCCTACGGTGCCGAACTGGTGCTGACGCCCAAGGATGGCGGCATGGAATTGGCGCGCGATGTCGCCGAAAAAATGCGCAACGAAGGCAAGGGCAGCATCCTCGACCAGTTCGCCAATCCGGACAATCCGCTGGCCCATATCGAGGGCACCGGGCCGGAAATCTGGCGCGACACCGCCGGCACGATCACCCATTTCGTCTCCAGCATGGGCACCACCGGCACGATCATGGGGACTTCCGCCTATCTCAAGGCGCAGAACCCGGCGATCGAGATCGTCGGTTGCCAGCCTGACGACGGCAGCCAGATTCCCGGCATCCGCAAATGGCCGGAAGCCTATCTGCCCAGGATTTACGATAAAGCGCGGGTCGACCGTATCGAATATGTGTCGCAGGCTGATGCCGAAGCGATGACGCGGCGGCTGGCAGTGGAGGAGGGTATCTTCGCCGGGATTTCGTCCGGCGGTGCCCTTGCCGTGGCCTTGCGGCTTGCCGAACAGGTCGAGAACGCGACCATCGTCAGCATCGTCTGCGACCGTGGCGATCGCTACCTGTCGACCGGAGTCTTCCCGGCATGAAGCCCGTCCTCGTCTTCGACATCGAGACCATTCCCGATGTTGCCGGCTTCCGGCGGATCAACGATCTGCCGGGCGAGTTGTCGGATGCTGAAGTCGCCGAACTGGCCTTCCAGCAAAAGCGGGCGCGGACTGGCAACGATTTCCTGTCGCTGCACCTGCAGCGGGTGGTCAGCATTTCGTGCGTTTTGCGTGCCGGTGACAGCTTTAAAGTCTGGTCGCTGTCCGAGCCGGAACTGGGCGAGGGCGAGATCATCCAGCGCTTCTTCGACGGCATCGAGAAATTCACGCCGCAGCTGGTGTCGTGGAACGGCGGCGGTTTCGACCTGCCGGTCCTGCATTACCGCGCCATGCTGCACGGCGTTACCGCACCGCGCTATTGGGATCTCGGCGATGGCGACTATGCCGACTCGCGCGATTTCAAGTGGAACAACTACATCAGCCGTTACCACACCCGCCACCTTGACCTAATGGACCTGCTGGCGCTCTACAACGGCCGCGCCAACGCGCCGCTCGACGAACTGGCCAAGCTGCTCGGCTTTCCCGGCAAGCTCGGGATGGACGGGAGCAAGGTCTGGGAGGCCTGGCAAGCCGGGCAGATCGCCGAGATCCGCGATTATTGCGAGACCGACGTGGTCAATACCTACCTGGTCTTCAACCGCTTCCGCCGTTTGCGCGGCGAGTTGTCGGCGGCCGAGGAAAGCGCCGAGATCGACTTCGTCAAAGCCCAGCTGACCCGCATCGAAGCGCCGCACTGGCAGGAGTTTCTTGCCGCCTGGGGCTGAAGCTGCGGCCGCACGACGCTATAATTACGGTTTATCGAACCCTTTTCCAAACCGCTACGCAGAGAGAGAAAAAAGATGGCTCTGAACAACGTTCCGTCCGGCAAGTCCCTTCCCGATGACTTCAACGTCATCATCGAAATCTCCGCTCATTCCGACCCGGTGAAGTACGAAGTGGACAAAGAGTCCGGCGCGATCTTCGTCGACCGTTTCATGGGCACCGCGATGCACTATCCGTGCAACTACGGCTACATCAACAACACCATCGCCGGCGACGGCGACCCGGTCGACGTGCTGGTCGTCACCCCGTTCGCGCTGCCGCCGGGCGTGGTCGTCCGTTGCCGCCCGCTGGGCATGCTGGCGATGGAAGACGAAGGCGGTCAGGATGCCAAGCTGCTGGCCGTGCCGGTCGACAAGCTGACCCCGCTGTACAAGGATGCCAAGACCTTCGAAGACGTACCGGAAATCCTGCGTAACCAGATTTCCCACTTCTTCGAGCACTACAAGGACCTGGAAAAGGGCAAGTGGGTCAAGGTGCTCGGCTGGGAAGGCGTTGATTCCGCCAAGAAGGAAATCATGGACGGCGTTGCCCGTTATCAGGCTGAAGCCAAGTAATTTCCAGGGTTGAGCTGTATGCTGCGTATCGCCGTTGCCCAGTTCAACGCCACCGTCGGTGATCTGACGGGCAACGTCGAACGCATCCTGGTTCGCGCCATCGAGGCGAAAGCCCGTGGCGCCCATCTGCTGCTGACGCCAGAACTGGCGCTCTGCGGTTATCCCCCGGAAGACCTGCTGCTGCGCCCCGATTTCTACCGGGCCAGTCGTCACGCCCTGGAGGCCCTTGCCGTGCGTGCCGCCGAGCAGGCGCCCGGCCTGACGCTGGTGGTCGGCCATCCGGAAGAACATGAAGGTTGCTGCTACAACGCCGCGACCGTGATCGAAAACGGCAGCCTACGCGCCACTTACCGCAAGAACCGGCTGCCGAACTACGACGTTTTCGACGAAAAACGCTACTTCACCGCCGGTGAGCAGCCATTGGTACTCGATGTCGGCGGCGTCCGCTGCGGCATCAACATCTGCGCCGACATCTGGGAGCCCGGTGCCGCCGAACGCGCAGCTGCTGCCGGTGCCGAACTGCTGCTGGTCCTTAACGCTTCGCCGCTGCACCTGGAGAAGCATCGCCAGCGCGTGCATGTGCTGCGCGAGCGGGTGGCCGCCACCGGCATGGCGGCAGTGTATTGCAATCTGGTCGGCGGTCAGGACGAACTGGTCTTTGACGGTGCTTCTTTCGCGCTCGATGCCCGGGGCGAGTGCCGGATGCGTCTGGCGCAATTCGATGAAACGCTGGGAATCGTCGATTATCTCGATGGCCTGATGACTTCGCACGACTACGCCGCCGAATTGTCGGCCGAGGCCGAAGCCTACCGCGCGCTGGTGGTCGGGGTGCGCGACTACATCGGCAAGAGCGGCTTCAAGGGCGCGCTGATCGGCCTCTCCGGCGGCATCGACTCGGCGCTGACCCTGTGTGTCGCGGTCGACGCGCTGGGGGCCGAAAAAGTCCATGCGGTGATGATGCCTTCGCCCTACACCGCGCAGATGAGTCTCGACGACTCGCGCGAAATGATCCGCCAGCTCGGTTGTACCTACAACGAAATCGCCATCGAACCGGCGATGCGCGTCTATGGCGAAATGCTCGACCCGTTGTTTGCTGGCATGGCTGCTGACACCACCGAAGAGAACATCCAGGCGCGGATTCGCGGCAACCTGCTGATGGCCCTCTCGAACAAGACCGGCAAGCTGGTGCTGACCACCGGCAACAAGTCGGAAATGGCGGTTGGCTACTGTACGCTGTACGGCGACATGGCCGGCGGCTTTGCGGTGATCAAGGATGTGTACAAGACTCTGGTCTACCGCCTTTCGCGCTACCGCAACACCCTGTGCAGCGGCGCCCCGGTGATCCCGGAAAACATCATCGTCCGTCCGCCGTCCGCCGAGCTCAAGCCGGACCAGAAGGATCAGGATTCGCTGCCCGATTACGAAATCCTCGATGCCATCGTCCGGGCCTACATGGAAGAAGACCGCAGCCCGCGCGAAATCATCGCTGCCGGCCTGCCTGAGGCCGACGTACGCAAGGTCGTGCGTCTGCTGCGCATCGCCGAATACAAGCGCCGCCAGGCGCCGGTCGGAATCCGCATTACCCCGCGTGGTTTCGGCAAGGACTGGCGTTACCCCATCACCAACCGTTATGCTGACGAATATTGATTGCAGCAGTTCGCTGAGAGGAAGCAGACCATGAAAAAGATCGAAGCCGTCATCAAGCCCTTCAAGCTCGACGAAGTGCGTGAAGCCCTGTCCGAAGTCGGGATCACCGGCCTGACCGTGACCGAAGTCAAGGGTTTTGGCCGCCAGAAGGGCCATACCGAACTGTATCGCGGCGCCGAATACGTCGTTGATTTCCTGCCCAAGGTCAAGATCGAGATCGTCGTCGCCGGCGACCAGGTCGATGGCGCCATCGAAGCCATCGTCAAGGCGGCCCGCACCGGCAAGATCGGCGATGGCAAGATTTTTGTCACCTCGGTCGAACAAGTCGTGCGCATCCGTACCGGCGAAACCGACGAAGCCGCGATTTAAGCCAAAATTTACGGTCGACCGTAAATCCAAGCCAAAAAGCCACCCGCTGCGGTGGCTTTTGTTTTTTGTGGTGGGCCGCCCTGTCGGTGAGCGCTTGAGCGCCTTGCGTCATTGACGCGGTTCTGAGCAAGCCTGGTGAGGAAGGCGAGCGCTGTCAGCGGCGAGGGCTGGGCTGAAAGCATCGGTGCTTTTGGGCGTTTTTTTGCCGTTTGCGCCGGTTGACCGTGGTTGTCGCTGGTGGGCGGTGGTTTAGCCGGTTTTTTTGCGGGCAGCGCGTAGCAGGACCAGCAGGGCGCCTTCGCCGCCGTCCTGTGGTTTGGCCTGGCAAAAGGCGAGGATTTCCTGGCGCTGCATCAGCCAGCCGCGCACCAGTTGGCGCAGGACCGACAGTTTTTGCGGCGAGCCGTGGCCTTTGCCGTGGATGACACGGATACAGCGCTTGCCCTGGTGCAGGCACTCGGCAAGAAAATGCGCCAGCTGTTCGCGAGCCTGGTCGCGGTTGCAGCCGTGCAGGTCGACTTCGCCCTGGATCACCCAGCGGCCTCGGCGCAGGTCGCGCAAGACGTTTTGCGCGACGCCGTGGCGCAGATATTGCGGCTCGTCGCCGCCTTCCAGCCGGTCCTGCAGCGCGATCAGTCCGAACAGGCTTTCGTGCAGTGCCGCTTGTTCGTCAGCGATGAATTGCCGGGCTTGCGGTGCCGGGCGGACGCTGCCGAGTTCGACCCGGTTGGGGTTGGGCAGCGGCTTGACCCCGTTCATTGCTACGTGGAAGGCGGCGAGCTCGGGGTTGAGCGCGCGCTTGCGCAGCACTTCCGGGTCTTCGCTGTTCCAGAAGGCAGGGAGCGGGGCTTCGCCGCGCTTGGCCGGTTTTTCTGCCGGCCCGCTTTCGCCGGCGCGCGGGGTGCGCGGTAGCGGCGCCGGGCGCGGGCGCCGGGTTTCGATGCGGTTGACCGGCGCCAGGGCTTGGGCGCCGGCAACGGCCGCACGAAAGGCGGCCAGGTCGTCCGGGTCGATCAAGATGCTTGCTGCGCCAATCAGGCCAGACCGAGGTTGTCGAGGTAACGCTCGGCGTCGAGCGCGGCCATGCAGCCGGAGCCGGCCGAGGTGCAGGCCTGCTTGTAAATCTGGTCTTGCACGTCGCCGGCGGCAAAGACGCCGGGAATGCTGGTCTGGGTAGCGTTGCCGTGGCGGCCGGATTCGGTGACCAGATAGCCGTTGTCCATTTCCAGTTGGCCCGCGAAGATGTCGGTGTTCGGCTTGTGGCCGATGGCGATGAAGACGCCGTGCACCGCAACCTCCTGCGTGCTGCCGTCCTGGGTATTCTTGACGCGCAGGCCGGTGACGCCGGAGTCGTCGCCGAGGACTTCGTCGAGGGTGTTGTTCCACAGGATGGTGACCTTGCCTTCCTCGACCTTCTTGAACAGCTTGTCCTGCATGATCTTCTCGGCCTTGAACTTGTCGCGGCGGTGGATCAGGGTGACGTGGCTGGCGATGTTGGCGAGGTAGAGGGCTTCTTCAACGGCGGTGTTGCCGCCACCGACCACGGCGACCGGCTTGTTGCGGTAAAAGAACCCATCGCAGGTGGCGCAGGCGGAAACACCCTTGCCCATGAAGGCTTCTTCGGAGGGCAGGCCGAGGTACATGGCCGAGGCGCCGGTGGCGATGATCAGTGCGTCGCAGGTGTAGGTGCCGGCGTCGCCGATCAGGGTGAACGGCTTTTGCGTCAGCTGGGTCGTATGGATGTGGTCAAAGAGGATCTCGGTGTCGAAGCGACGGGCGTGGGCTTCGAAATTGGCCATCAGTTCCGGGCCCTGAATGCCATCAGCCGCTGCCGGCCAGTTATCGACTTCGGTGGTGGTCATCAGCTGGCCGCCCTGGGCCATGCCGGTGATCAGCACCGGCTTGAGGTTGGCGCGGGCGGCATAGACGGCGGCGGTGTAGCCGGCGGGGCCGGAACCGAGAATGATCAGCGGGGTATGGCGGGGGGCTTGGGACATCGTGATCCTCTGACTCTGTGTTTGCGGGGAAGTCACGATTATAGCGCTTCCCCCGGTTCGGCTGTACGCTCGGCAACTCCTTGCAAACAGGTTTATAATTCACACGTAAGCCCATGAACGGAATAATGTTTTATGTCTGAATTCTTACTTTTGCCAGTCTCGCTCAAGACGGCTGGCGTGCGGGGCGGCAATTGAGCCAGGAACGCAAGCCGGCGGCCGCTGCCGCCAGCCAGTTGCCTGACCGGATTGGCAATCTGCTGCAGGAATCGCGCTGGTTTGCCGTGGGCGCGGTAGCTTTGTTCCTGACCCTGGCCTTGTGGGGCTTCGACAAGGGTGACCCGGGCTGGTCGCACGCAGTGGCAACCCAGTCCTTGCAGAACCCGACCGGGCGGGCCGGTGCCTGGATCGCCGATCTGCTGCTCTTCATTTTTGGTTTGTCCGCCTGGTGGTGGATCGTACTGCTGCTGATGTTCGTCTGGCGCGGCTTCCGCCGTCTCAACGCGCTGGAGCCGGCCGAGCAGCGGCCGCTTTATCTGGCGCTTGGCGGTTTCGTGTTGCTGCTGATTGGCAGCGCCGCCTTGGAAGCGCTGCGCTTTTATTCGCTGCGGGCCGAGTTGCCGCTCGGACCCGGTGGCATGCTCGGCGGCGAGTTGGGGCGGGCGCTTTCCGGGCAGATCGGATACACCGGTGCGACGATGCTGCTGCTGGCACTGATTGCCTGCGGCTGGAGCCTGTTTTCCGGGATGTCGTGGCTGTGGGCCTTTGAAAAGCTCGGTTTGATTCTCGAAACCCTGAGCGGGCTGGCTTACGGTCGGGTCGATACCTGGCGCGACCGGCGAATCGGGCGTGAAGTGGCGTTACAGCGGGAGACCATCGTCGAGGAGGAAAAGCGCCGGGTCGAGCTGCACGAGCCGATCATTATCGAGACTCCGGCGCCGGTGGAGGTGCCGGTCTCGAAGAAGGCGGAGAAGCGCGCCGAGCGCGAAAAACAGGCGGTCTTGTTTCCCGAGGCGGTGGTCGGCGGGCGCCTGCCGCCGCTGGCCTTGCTCGACCCGCCCCCGTCGACCACCGAAACGGTGAGCCCGGAAACCCTGGAGTTCACCTCGCGGCTGATCGAGCGCAAGCTGGCCGACTTCGGTGTCCAGGTCAAGGTCCTCGCGGCCTTGCCCGGGCCGGTGATCACCCGCTACGAAATCGAGCCGGCGGTTGGCGTCAAGGGCTCGCAGATCGTCAATCTGGCGCGCGACCTGGCGCGGGCGCTGGCGATGGTCTCGATCCGCGTGGTCGAAACCGTGCCCGGCAAGTCGTGCATGGCGCTCGAACTGCCCAATCCCAAGCGCCAGACGGTCAAGCTCTGCGAGATCATTTCCAGCGGTCCTTACAACAACCTTGCCAGCCCGCTGACCGTCAGCCTGGGCAAGGACATCGGCGGTCTGCCGGTGGTCGCCGATCTGGCCAAGATGCCGCACCTGCTGGTCGCCGGGACAACCGGTTCGGGCAAGTCGGTCGGGGTCAATGCGATGATCCTGTCGATGCTCTACAAATCCGAGCCGGAGCAGGTGCGCCTGATCATGGTCGATCCCAAGATGCTCGAACTGTCGATCTACGAAGGCATTCCGCACCTGCTGGCGCCGGTCGTCACCGACATGAAGCAGGCCGCTAACGCGCTCAACTGGTGCGTCGGCGAGATGGAAAAACGCTACAAGCTGATGTCGGCGATGGGCGTGCGCAACATTGCCGGCCTCAACAGCAAGATCAAGGAAGCGGAAAAACGCGGCGAGCACATTCCCAACCCGCTCAGCCTGACGCCGGAAGCACCGGAACCCTTGCAGAACATGCCTTTCATCGTCGTGGTGATCGACGAACTGGCCGACCTGATGATGGTGGTCGGCAAGAAGGTCGAGGAACTGATCGCCCGCCTGGCGCAGAAGGCGCGGGCCGCCGGCATTCACTTGGTGCTGGCAACCCAGCGGCCATCGGTCGATGTGATCACCGGCCTGATCAAGGCCAATATCCCGACCCGGATCGCCTTCCAGGTCTCGAGCAAGATCGACTCGCGCACCATCCTCGATCAGATGGGTGCCGAGGCCCTGCTCGGGATGGGCGACATGCTCTATCTGGCGCCCGGCACTGGCTACCCGACGCGGGTCCATGGCGCTTTTGTGTCCGATGACGAAGTGCATCGCGTGGTCGAGCACCTCAAGTCGCTGGGGGCGCCGGAATACGTCGAGGACATTCTCAGCGGTGCCGGCGGCGATGACGAGGGCGGTGGCGGCGATGGCGAGGGTGGTGGCGATGCCGAGCAGGACCCGCTGTACGATCAGGCGGTCGAGGTGGTGTTGAAGAACAAGCGGGCCTCGATCTCGCTGGTGCAGCGGCACTTGCGCATCGGCTACAACCGTTCGGCGCGACTGGTCGAAGCGATGGAAAAGGCCGGGCTGGTGTCCGGCATGGATGGCCGGGGTGGGCGCGAAGTGCTCGCCCGGCGCGAATCTGAAGAATAAGGCCGAGGATGAAAAAAGCCCTTAAATCGTTGTCGACCGTGGCAGCCTTGTGTTTCGGCCTGGGGCTGGCGCCGGCCAGCCTGGCGGCGACCGCCGTGGAGCAGTTGCACGACTTTTTGCAGGCCACCCGCACCCTGCGCGCCGACTTTACCCAGAACGTGCTGGCCAAGGGCGGACGCAAGCCGCAGTTGTCGTCCGGCACCGTTGCGATCTCGCGGCCGGGCAAGCTGCGTTGGGAAATTCTCAAGCCTTACCCGCAACTGATCGTTGGCGACGGTCAGAAAATCTGGATTCACGATCCCGAGTTGCAACAGGTAACCGTGCGCAAGGCCGGGCAGGCGCTGGGCAGCACGCCGGCGGCGCTGCTCGCCGGCAACAACGAACTGGAAAAGAATTTCAGCCTGCGCGAAGCCGGGCAGGGCGATGGCCTGAACTGGGTCGAAGCAACACCCAAGGCGACCGACAGCGGCTTCGAGAAAATCCGCATCGGTTTTGCCGGCGGCGAACTCAAGGCGATGGAATTGTTCGACAGCTTCGGTCAGACGACGCTGGTCAATTTCAGCCGCATCGAACGCAACCCGGCGCTACCGGCCAGCGCCTTCCGCTTCACTCCGCCGGCCGGCACCGACGTGGTCGGTGAGTAAGGGGGTTGGCGAGTAGGCCGGCGGAGCGCGCCGGTCTTGCCGTGAAGGCATGGTTTTCAGTAAAAACCACGGTCGACCGTGTTTTTTGCCGTTTTTCAGGCCGTTTCGTTGCTCAAATTCGGGATCGGTTCAGCCGGACTGGCGGCTTCCCGGTAGTCGCAGCGGCTGCCCTTACGCCGGCAGTGCTGGTCAGCCGTGCGCCAATGGCCGCCATGGCTGAGGCAGCCGGTCTGGCAAATCACCGCATCGGCCTCGGCCCAGGCCGCATCGAGTGCCGCCCGTAGCCAGTGCACTTCGGTCGTCCGCCGCAATAACTCGCCATAAAGGCGCAGCTGCTGAGCCTCCAGTTGTTCGATTTCCCGCGCCTGTACCTGCAACTGCTGCGAAGTGCGCAACTGCGCCGAAGCCAGATGCCGCAACAGGCAGGGCAACTCCCGCTCGCAAGCGACGACGGGGGAAACGGGCAGGGCAGAAACGGGATGGGCCATGACGTGCGTGCGCAGAAAAACAGGCTGGCTGGCGACGGCTGGCTGGGCCTCAAGGCGGGAATGAACAATCAGCGTGACCGCCGTTCGGGTGGGGGCCTGAATGAAGGCGGTCAGGTGCAACTATAGTGGGATTTTTCTGGTCTGGCAATAAGAATGATTCTCAACTGTAGCTTGTTGCAAATCCCAATCGAGATCTTCATGTCGATCTGTCCGGTGGCGTCGATCATCGCCCATCGAGGACTGAACAGGGGCGCCGGGCGCAGAGCGCAGAGCAGTTAAACCCCCCAGTGTTCATCGGGAGCGGTGGCGACAGTGGGGGCTCCGTGGCTCAGACGCCAAGCGGAGCCCGGTCGATCAGCGATAGCGTTTGATTGACCTGGAAAATCTTGCCATTGACCGTCGCGATGCCGAATTCCCGCAAGCGTTGCCTGTGCATGGCCAGGTAGGCTTCGGCGGCAGCCTGGGTGCTGAACAGGTAGATGCCGCCTGCTTCGCCGTCAGCCTGGTTCTCGGTCCAGATTTTCCAGATCAGCTCCGGTTCGTTGGCGATCGACTCGGCCAGGCCGCGCAGCGCCGAACTCAACTCGTCACCCCAAGGGCCGGGAAACGGGAAATCGACTTGCAACAAATAAGGCATGCAACTCTCCTCGGGAAAATAAGGAAAACGCTTTGTTTGCGGGGCGACCGGCGAGGGTTTTTGCCCATCGCTCCGGTCGACCGTGAAAACCTGAATCTCAGCGCAGTTTCAGTTCCTGCAGGATGGTGGTCGAGATTTCCTCGATCGACTTGGTCGAGGAGTCGAGCCAGCGGATGCCTTCGCGGCGCATCATTTTTTCGGCTTCGGCGATTTCGTAGCGGCAGTTGGTGAGCGATGCGTATTTGCTGCCGGCGCGGCGCTCTTCGCGGATCTGGGCGAGGCGCTCGGCCTGGATGGTGAGGCCGAAGAGCTTGCTGCGGTGGCGTTCGAGGGTGCCGGGCAGGCGGCCGCGGTCGAAGTCTTCCGGGATCAGCGGGAAGTTGGCGGCCTTGAGGCCGAACTGCATCGCCAGGTAGAGCGAGGTCGGCGTCTTGCCGCAGCGCGAGACGGCAACCAGGATCACGTCGGCTTCTTCGAGGTCGCGGTCGGTGATGCCGTCGTCGTGGGCGAGGGTGTAGTTGATCGATTCGATCCGCTTCTTGTATTCCGAGCTTTCGGCCGAGCCGTGCGAGCGGCCGACGGTGTGGTTGGATTTGACGCCGAGTTCGGCTTCGAGCGGCGACAGGAAGGTGTCGAAGTAGGACAGGCAGAAGGCATCGGCCTGGTGCACGATGCTCGAGAGTTCCGGGTTGACCAGCGTGGTGAAGACGATGGAGCGCATGCCGTCGGCTTCGCCCTGGGCGTTGATGCGGGCGACGGCTTCCTGCGCCTTGTCGACGTTATCGAGGAAGGGGATGCGGATCTGCTTGAATTCGACGTCCTCGAACTGGGTCATCAGGCTGTGGCCAAGGGCTTCGGCGGTGAGGCCGGTGCCGTCGGAGACGAAGAAGACGGTACGTTTGATCGGATTGGGCATGGCGGAAAACTCGGGCAAGGAGGCGGGAGGCGGCTGCAAGGGCAAGAGCCGCCGACGATATCGCGATTTTACCCCGGCCGCCGCCGATCCGCCCCGGAGCGAGGGAAAACCCGGTTGTAGTCGGCCGATGGCAGGTGCAGGGCGGCCTCCGTAGCGAGCACACGGTCAACCGCCGAACAGCGCATTTTTTGGAATTCAATGTCAATTGCAAGGTGCCAAGACGAATTGCCGGCTAGCTGACGATTTTGTTAGCTATCACTTTTGACAGGTCATTTTTGTTGAATTTGTTGTTAACATCGTTGCCGCAAAAAAACAAATGGCATAAATGAAAGGGTGCGGCCCGATGATTGAAACGGTAGATATCTTCCCGTGGGAAGACAGTTTTTGCACAGGAATCGAGATCATCGATACGCAGCACCGGCGCCTGGTTGAACTGATCAATCTGCTTGCCGGGCGGGTGGCGTTTCGTTCCGAGGATATCGAGGTCGGGGAGATTTTCGATGGTTTGCTGGAGTATGCCAGCTACCATTTTTCGACCGAGGAGGCGATCTGGGCCGAATATCTGGCCGGAGAGGATCTGGAGCAGGCGCATTCCGACACTCATCGCGGCTTTGTCGAAAAAATCGCCGGCTTGCGCGAGGTGCTCGATGGCGGCCGGATCGATGGCGTTGCCGAAGAGGCATTGGGCTACCTGGCGCGCTGGCTGGCCTCGCACATTCTCGAAAATGACCGCTACATGGCGCAGGTGGTCCAGGGCATCGGCCAGGGGCTGTCGCTGACCATTGCCAAGCAGCGGGCCAATGAAAAAATGAGTGGCGACGGTCGAATCCTGATCGACATCATCCTGTCGATTTACGGCAACCTTTCGGCCAATACCTTGCGGTTGATGCGCGAAATCGCCGAGCGCAAGCAGCGCGAAGGCGAACTGGTGCAGGCCAGAATCCGCGCTGAGTCGGCCAATTTCGCCCGCAGCAGGTTTCTCGACAACATCAGCCATGCCTTCCGCACGCCGCTGAATGCGATCATGGGGATGGGGCAGTTGCTCGCCGATCCGAATTGTTCAGCCGCCGAGCGGCAGGATTTCACGCGGGTGATTATGGACTCTGGCCAGGAGTTGCTGGCGCTGGTCGATCATTTGATCGGCCTTTCCGAAGTCGATGTGGTGCGGATGAATCTGGAGCGGCGGGTCTTTGATGCCGCTTCCCTGCTCCATGCCTGCCATGCGCAATACCTCGATTTACTCGAACAAAAGCAGTTGCCGTGCGAATTGCGGGTCGCACCGGGAACCGGACGCTATGCCGGCGACAGCCGGAAACTGCTCGAAATGCTGGGTAATTTGCTCGACAACGCGATCAAATTCACCGCTCACGGCCGGGTTGAACTGGCGGTGCAGGAAATCCGTCAGGATGCCGGGCGGGCCTTGCTCGAATTTTCGGTCAGCGATACCGGGATCGGAATCGAGGCAAGCGATCAGGAATGGTTGTTCCAGGCCTTTTCGCCGCATTCGCTGAGCAGCCCGCGCAAGAACGAAAGTTGCGGCATCGGTCTGGCAATCGTGCGCAGCCTGGCCGAACTGATGGGCGGCGCCGTCGGACTGGAAAGCCAGCCCGGTGTCGGCTCGCGTTTCTGGTTCACCGTCTGGCTCGAAAGCGTCGACGCGCCCCGCATTCAGCGCTCTCCCAGTTTACACAGCGCCAGCGCGTTGATGCAGTAACGCAGGCCGCTCGGCCCCGGCCCGTCGGGAAAGACGTGACCGAGGTGGCCGTCGCAGACGGCGCAGGTGGTTTCGACTCGCTGCATGCCGTGGCTGGCGTCGGCATGGTAAGCGACGGCATTGGGCGTCACGGCCTGGGTGAAGCTGGGCCAGCCGCTGCCGCTGTCGAATTTTTCGCCGGCATCGAACAGTTCGCTGCCGCAGCCGGCACAGGCGTAGCGGCCGGGGCTGAAAACCGTGCACATCCCCGAACTGAAGGCGCGCTCGGTGCCTTTCTGGCGCAAGACGTAAAACTGTTCCGGACTCAGCCGCTGCCGCCATTCGTCGGCGCTCAGCTCGACCCGGCGCGGCGGCAGCGGGTTGCCGTCGCGCAGCTGGCGCAGGATGCCGGCCCAGGTCAGCACGCCGGCGGGCGCGGCGGCCGGCACCGGCTGGCGGCGCAGATAGTCGATCAGGCCGGCGGCATCGACCGCAAAGTCGTTGAAGAGGACCACGCCCTGCGGGTCGATCAGGATGAACCACGGGGTTCCCGCGCTGCGGTAGTGCTGCATCAGCGTCGATAGCCGGCCGTCGGCGCCGGCATCGTGGGCAAAGGGGATGCCCAGCGCGTAGCGCAGCTGGTTGGCAAAGCCGCGCTCGCGGGTATTTTCCGCGTGTTCCTCAAAAACCGTCTGGATCGCGGCACAGGCAAGCAGGTCGGAGCCGCGAAAAGCGTCGACGATGGTCTGCAAGGTGGGAAAACCGCGCTGGTGGCAGCCGGGGCAGTTGTCCTGAAAGCAGAACAGCAGCTTGTAGCGGCCGGGCAGGGCGGTGAGTTCGAGGCCGGCGAGCGGCTGGCCGCTGGCATCGCGCCAGTCGCGGATGCCGAGTTCCGGGGCAAGTTGGCCGACGATGCCGGCGGGGCGTGCGTTCATGGTCGTCTCCTGAGCGGCGGCTCAAGTGCCGCAGAAGGTGCGGTAGTTAGCGGTGACCGCTGCCGGGGCCGGTTCAGCGTAGGCAGCGTGCTCGGGGTTCTCAGTACATGGGGCGCGCAGTGCGGCGAGGAGTTGCCGGCAAGGTTCGAGGTCGAAATGCTCGCTGGCGGCAGCAAGGGCTTCCTCGACGCGGTGGTTGCGCGCGATCAGCCAGGGGTTGGCGCGGCGCATCGTCTCAAGCAGGGCGGCGTCGCGTTGCGGCTGGCGCGCCTGCCAGCGCTGCTGCCAGGCGGCGAATTCGCCGTCGTCGGCCGCGAACAGCCGGGCCAGGGGTGCCGGCTGACCGGTGGCGTGGTCGTAAAGGGCGCGGAAGGCGAGGGTGAAGTCGAGCCGGCGGGCGTGCAGCAGCGCCAGGAAGTCCTCGGCCAGCGCCCGGTCGAGCGCGGCGGATTTTTGCCCGTTTTCACGGTCGACCGTGGTTTTGGCCGGATTTTGCTCACTCGCCAGCCCGAGCTTGGCGCGCATTACCGTCAGCCATTCCGCCGCCAGTTGCTGCGGGAAGGCGGTGATGACTGCCGTCGCCAGTTCGACCGCCCGCGCTTGCTCCGGGTCGATCAGCGGCAGCAGGGTTTCGGCAAAACGGGCAAGGTTCCATTGCGCGATCTCGCCCTGGTTGCCGTAGGCGTAGCGGCCATGGGTATCAATCGAGCTGAACACAGTATCCGGGTCGTAGGCTTCGAGGAAGGCGCAGGGGCCGTAGTCGATGGTTTCGCCGGAGAGGGTCATGTTGTCGGTATTCATCACCCCGTGGATGAAGCCGACGCCGAGCCAGCGCGCGACCAGCGCCGCCTGGCGGGCGCAGACCGCCTGCAGCAGCGCCAGGTAGGGCTGCGGGTGCTCGGCCAGCGCCGGGTCGTGGCGGAGCAGGGTGTAGTTGGCGAGTTGCTCGACCGCCTGCGGCCCCTGGTGCGCGGCAAAGAATTCGAAGGTGCCAACGCGCAGGTGGCTGGCGGCGACGCGGGTCAGCACCGCCCCCGGCAGCGCCCGTTCGCGGCGCACCATGTCGCCGCTGGCGACCACCGCCAGCGCTCGCGTGCTCGGAATGCCAAGCGCGTGCATGGCCTCGCCGATCAGGTATTCGCGCAATGCCGGGCCAAGCGCGCATTTGCCATCGCCGTTGCGCGAGAACGGCGTCCGCCCCGAGCCCTTGAGGGCAATGTCCCGGCGCCGGCCGTGGCGGTCGATCACTTCGCCGAGCAAGAGCGCCCGGCCATCGCCCAGGCGCGGCGAAAAGCCGCCGAACTGGTGCCCGGCGTAAGCCTGGGCCAGCGGCGCCGAACCGGCCGGCTCGGCATTGCCCGATAGCGCCGCCAGCCCTTCGGCGCCGCGCAGGCGGGCGGGATCGACGCCGAGTTCTTCGGCCAGCGCATCATTGACCAGCGCCCAGACCGGCTTGCTCGCCGGCTCGGCCGGCCAGCGGACATAGAAACCCTTGAGGTCGCGGGCGTAGGTGTTGTCGAAGGCGAAGAGCGGCGGAGTCGGGGGCATGGCGGTTTTTTCGTGATCTGGAGAGTCGACCGTGGCAGGCCGGCGCGGTTCGACCGGAATGCCGCTCCGAGGTTCCGGATCGGCCGGCCGCGTTGCAGCTTGCATGCCGAGCGCAATTCTTGTCTATCATCTGGCTTCCTTTGACCAGCCTATCGTCGGTGATCCGCTCATGAAAGAAAATCGCGTCCATTCCCAAGCCGGGATTCCCATGCTGCTGACGGCGCTGGCTGCGCTGGTCAGCGGCGGCGTCCTGCTCTCGTCGTCGCCCTTGCAAGCCTTGCTCGGCCTGCTGCTGCTCTTTGCCGGCTTGTTCGTGCTGCCTGGCCTGTACATGCTCGAACCCAACCAGTCGGCGGTGCTCAGCCTGTTCGGCCGCTATGTCGGCACCGTGCGCGAGGACGGGCTGCGCTGGAACAATCCGCTCTACCACAAGCGCAAGCTGAGCCTGCGGGTGAGAAATTTCGAGAGCAGCAAGCTCAAGGTCAACGACCTCGAAGGCAGCCCGATCGAGATTGCCGCCGTGATCGTCTGGCAGGTCGCCGATTCGGCCGAGGCGGTGTACAACGTCGACGACTACGAGAGCTTCGTCCATATCCAGTCGGAATCGGCCTTGCGTGCGATGGCCACCAGCTATCCTTACGACGCCAGCGAAAGCGGCCAGGTCGCGCTGCGCAGCCACCCGCAGGAAATCTCGCACCACTTGCAGGAGCAACTGGCCGAGCGCCTGGGCAAGGCCGGCGTGCAGGTGATCGAAGCGCGTATCAGCCACCTCGCCTACGCGCCGGAAATCGCCCAGGCGATGCTGCAGCGGCAGCAGGCCAACGCGGTGATCGCAGCGCGTTCGCGGATCGTTGCTGGCGCAGTGGGAATGGTCGAAATGGCGCTCGCCGAACTCGACAAGAACGGCCAGGTCAAGCTCGACGAGGCGCGCAAGGCGCAGATGGTCAGCAACCTGCTGGTGGTGCTGTGCAGCGAACGCGGTTCGCAACCGGTGATCAACGCCGGCAGCGCTTCCTGAGGCATGCCGCCGGTCGTTGCGTCGGCGACGGCAAGGCGGCATGACCGGCCGGTTGCCTTCTTCCGCTTGCAGGTTGCCAACTAGGTGATTCAACCTGGCTTGGCCAGCGCCAGCAGCCCGGCGCCGAGCAGCATCCCGGCGATGCCGAGGCCGCGCAGCGGCGAGATTTTTTCCTGCAGCAGCCGGCTGCCGAGCAGAACGCCCCCGAGCATCGACAATTCGCGCAGCGGCGCGACGTAGCTGAGCGGCGCCCGGGTCAGCGCGATCAGCACCAGGCTGTAAGCCAGCGGCGAAAGGATGCCGACGGCGACGATGGCCCGCCACTTGCCGCGCCATTCGGCGAGCAGCAGGTCGCGGCGGCGCAAGGCCTGCGGCAGCAACAGCAGGTTGCGGACCAGCAGGCTGAGGCCGTAATACAGCAGCGGCGCCAGCCCGAGCACCTTGATCGCCCAGCCGTCGAGCACGGTGTAGGCGGCGATGCTGAGCCCGGTCAGGCCGCCCCAGAAAATTCCGGCGCGCAGCCTGGGCGAGCGGCGGACTTCGGCCAGACCGGAAAGCAGCAATATCCCGAGCAGGATCGCGGCGATTCCGGCCAGCCCGGTCGCGCCCGGCGCTTCGCCGAGCAGCAGCACCGCGCCGACGACCGAGAACAGCGGGCCGCTGCCGCGCGCCAGCGGATAGACCAGCGAGAAATCGGCGGCACGGTAGCCGCGTTGCAGGATCAGCGAATACACCGCGTGGATCAGCGCGCTGGCGCCAATCGCCGCCCAGGCGGTAAGGCCGAGCGGTGCCGGGTGGGCATACCAGGCCTGCAGCGCCAGCGGCAGGCAGAGCAGGCTGCTGACCAGCCCGTAGAGGGCGACGAAATACAGGCCGCCGCCGACTTTCTTCGAAATCAGGTTCCAGCTGGCGTGGCAGAGCGCGCCGGCGATCACCAGTGCCAGGGCGAGCGGGTCCATCGGCTATTTGCCGCCCGGCTGGCGGAACTGCTCGGGCACGATGCCGTGGCGGGCGAGCTTGTCGTAAAAGGTCTTGCGCGGTGTGTGCAGGGCTTCGGCGGCGGCGACGACATGGCCGTGGCTGCGTTGCAGCGCGGCGATCAGGATCGCCTTTTCGGCGGCGTCGACCTGCTCGGCCAAGGAGCCGGCGCCCGGGAAGATCGCGCCAGCGGCGGCCGGCAGTGGCGCCAGGCCATCGGGCAGGCCGAGCGCCCAGCGGTCGGCAACGTTTTTCAGTTCGCGCACATTGCCCGGCCAGGGGTGTTGCTGCCAGCGGGCGAGGTCGGCCGGCGTCCAGGCGGCGAGCGGGCGTTGGTAGCGTTGTGCGGCCTCGGCGAGAAAGTGGCCGAGCAGGAGCGGGATGTCTTCGCGCCGCTGGCGCAGCGGTGGCAGGTCGAGGCTGACGACGTTGAGCCGGTAATAAAGGTCGGCGCGGAAGCGGCCGGCGTCGGCTTCGCTTTTCAGGTCGGCCTTGCTTGCCGCGACCAGACGCAGGTCGACTGCGACGCCGGTATTGCTGCCCAGGCGTTCGACGCTGCGCTCCTGCAGCACGCGCAGCAGCTTGACCTGCAGGTTGAGCGGCATGGTCTCGATTTCGTCGAGAAAGAGCGTGCCGCCGCTGGCGTGCTCGATGCGGCCGATACGGCGCTTGCCGGCGCCGGTAAAGGCGCCCGCCTCATGGCCGAACAGCTCGCTCTCGAAAACGCTTTCCGGCAGCGCGCCGCAGTTGATCGCGACAAAGGCGCCCCGGCGGCCGCTGGCTTCATGCACGGCGCGGGCGACCACCTCCTTGCCGGCGCCGGTTTCGCCGTTGATCAGCAGGTCCACGCCAGTCGGCGCCAGCGAGTCGATCAGTTGGCGAATTTGCTGGATCGCCGCCGACTGGCCGACCAGGCGCTGGCTGCCGGCTTCGCCGAGCAAGGCGCGCAGGCGCTGGTTTTCCTGCTGCAGCCGGCGTTTTTCCAGGCCGCTCCTGACCGCCGCGATCAGGCGTTCGGAGGGGAAGGGTTTTTCGATGAAGTCGTGCGCGCCTTCGCGCATCGCTTCCACCGCCATCGCTACGTCGCCGTGGCCGGTGATCAGCAGTACCGGCAGTTCACGGTCGAACTGGCGCAGCTCGCGCAGCAGCGAGAGCCCGTCGCGCCCGGGCAGGCGCACGTCGCTGACCACCAGCGCCGGGCGCTCCTGCGCCAGCGCCTGGAGCAGGCTTTCGGCGTCGGCAAAGGCGCGTACCGGCAGGTCGGCCAGGCTCAGCGCCTGGGCGCAGCCCTTGCGTACCGCCGGGTCGTCCTCGACCAGAAAGACCGCATCGTCAGCCATGCAGCACGTCCTTGGCGTAGCTCGGGCGGTCGAGGTCGCAGGTTTCGACGCTCAACTGGATTTCGCCGCCGGGGATGGGGATTGCGGCGGGCGCTGAAGCGGGGACGGAATTTTGCCCATTTTCGCCGTTGACCGTGGATTTCAACGCCGCCAGCAATTGCGCCGCCAGTTGTCGCCGTTCGTCACCGCTGCGCCCGGAGAGTAGCGCGATGCGGAGATGGGCGAAGGCACGCGGGGCGACCTCGACGCCGATGCAGAATTGCTCGCAGGCCAGCGCCCGGCTCTTGATGTCGGCTTCGCCGAAGAGACCGCTGGCGAAGGCGGCACGGTTGATTGCGGCAAGCGCGGCGGCGGGGTTGAAGGCGGGGGCCAGGGTGGCGAGATTGGCGCTGTATTCAAGCGTCAGGTGCGGCATCGGAATCTCCTTCGGGCGAAACGGCGGGCAGGGTCAGCACGAATTCGGCACCGCCGCCCGGCGCATTGCGGGCACTCAGTGTACCGCCGTAGCTCTCGGCAATGGTCTGCGAAATCGCCAGGCCGAGGCCGAGACCGGCGCCGGCCGGCTTGGTGGTGAAAAAGGGTTCGAACAGGTGGTGGCGCGCCTCGTCGCTGAGGCCGGGGCCGTCGTCGCGGACGCACAGATCGAGCCGGCTGCCGTCGTCGGGGTTGCGCCGGCAGCTGACTTCGACGCGGGGCGCGGCGTGGTCGGCAACGGCGTCGAGCGCGTTGCGCAGCAGGTTGATCAGGATCTGCTCGACCCGCCCGGCTTCGGCGATCACCTGTCGTGCCGGATCGGCGTCGGGGACGTGGATGCTGGCGCCGAGTTCGCGCCGGCGCGGTTCGACGATCAGCAAGGCGTGCTCGATGGCGCTATCGACGCTGACCGGCTGCGGCGTCGGCGCCTCCTTGCGGGCAAAGCTCTTCAACTGGCGGACGATGCGGCCGGTGCGCCCGACCAGGTCGGAGATCAGTTGCAGGTTTTCCGCCGCTTCGTCGAGGCGGTTGCGCTTGAGCAGCGCCTGCGCGTTGTCGGCCAGGGTTTGCAGCGCGGCCAGCGGCTGGTTGAGTTCGTGGCTGATCCCCGCCGCCATCTGGCCGAGGGTGGCGAGTTTGCCGGTTTGCACCGCCGCATCGCGGGTTTCGCGCAGGATCGCCTTGGTCCGTTCGAGGGCGGCGATTTGCGCGGTGAGGTCGGCGGTGCGTTCGGCGATCCGCGTTTCCAGGCTGGCGTGGATGCGCCGCAACTCCTCGCGGCGGCGGGCGCGCTGGCGCAAGTGCGCGGCCAGCCCGAGGGCAAAGGCGCAGGCAAAGGCCGTCGCCGTAGCGGCGGCCAAGGCGGCAGTGCGCGCCTCGCCCGGGTCGCCGAGCTGGACCAGGCGCCAGCCGTGCTTGCCGACCGGCCGGCTATGCACCAGGCGTTCGCGTGGCCGCTCTTCGGGCAGCGCCAGGCGGCTCAGGCCCGCTGCCGGCAGCGGGCGGTCGGCGAGCAGCGGCGGTGCTTGTTCGCCATATTGCTTGCTGTCGCGCAGCCGGGCCAGCACCTGCTCGGGCAGTGGCGTCAGGCTGCGGTAGCGCAGGCGGCGGGCCGAGGCGAGGAAGACGATGCCGTCGGCGTCGGCCAGCAACAAGGGGTCGCCGCCGTTGGCCAGCGCCTGTTCCAGGCTTTCCAGACCGATCTTGAGCACGATCACCCCGCGCAGCTGCTGGCTCCGGCGGATCGGTGCGGCCAGGAAGTAGCCCGGCTCGCCGGTGGTGACGCCGACGCCGTAAAAGCGGCCGAGGCCGTGCTCGACTGCATCGCGGAAATAGGGGCGGAAGGCGTAGTTGTGGCCGACAAAACTGAGCGGCTGGCGCCAGTTGCTGGCGGCCAGGGTCAGCCCCTCGGCGTCGATCAGGAAGGCTGCGGCAACCTGTGCATTCTGCTGTGCGGCTTCGAGATAGGCGTTGGCGGCGGCCAGCCGGGCCGGGTCGCGCGGTGCGTCGAGCAGCGCGCTCAGGGTCGGGTCGAGGGCGAGCAGGCCGGGCAGCGATTCGTGGCGGGCCAGCGCCGCATCAAGCGACAGCGCCAGCGCGTCGAGGCGCTGCGCGGCATGCTGGCGTTCCTGGTCAAGCAGGTAGGCAAAGAGGCTGCGATAGGTGAGCAGCGCAAGCAGCAGGCATAGCGCCAGCGCCGCTCCGGCAAGAAAGGCGGGGCGGCGCAGCGCCGGGGGAGGGAAGGCGGGTGGGGTCACCCGCGCATCCTACCGATTTTTGCCATTTTTCTCAGTCGACCGCAGCCAGCTTCATTTCGGCGGCAGCATGGCGTTGCTGCTCCTCCATCACCAGCCGGCCGAGTTCGCGCTTGAGTTCGTTGAAGGCTGGCGAGGCCGGGTCGCGCGGACGTGGGAGGTCGACATAGTGGTCGCGCTTGACCGTGCCGGGGCGGTAGGTCATGACCACGATGCGGTCGGCCAGGTAGATCGACTCTTCAATCGAGTGGGTGACGAAGAGGATGGTCTTGCCCAGCTTTTCCCAGATGCGCAGCAGCTCGTCCTGCAGGTTGCGCCGGGTCAGCGCGTCGAGGGCGCCGAAGGGCTCGTCCATCAGCATGATCGGCGAGTCGAGCGCCAGCACGCGGGCAATCGCCACCCGCTGGCGCATGCCGCCGGAGAGGTCCTTGGGGTAGCGGTCGCGGAAGTCGCTCAAGTGCAGCAGGTCAAGCAGTTGCTTGACGGTGAGGTCGATCTCGGCCTTTTCCTTCTTCTGCACTTCGAGGCCGAAGGCGATGTTCTGGGCCACCGTCATCCACGGGAACAGCGCGTATTCCTGGAAGACCATGCCGCGATCCGGGCCGGGAGCGAGGATGGTCTGGCGGTCGATGATGATCTCGCCGGACGACGGCGGCTGGAAGCCGGCCACCGCGTTGAGCAGCGTCGACTTGCCGCAGCCCGAAGGCCCGAGCAGGCAGACGAATTCGCCCGGCTTGATCGTCAGGTTGATGTCCTTGAGCGCAGTCACGTCGCCGCCAGGCGTCTTGAACACCTTGTGCACGTTGTTGATCAGGATGGGGCTCATGTTCAGTGCTCCAGGCCGCGATGCCAGCGCAGCAAATGGTTGTTGAGGCGGCTGACGGCGGTATCGATGGCCAGGCCGAGCAGGCCGATGGTGATCATGCCGGCGATGATCTTGTCCGACCACATGAACTCGCGGGCTTCGAGAATGCGGAAGCCGAGACCGTCATTGACCGCGATCATCTCGGAAACGATCACCACGATGAAGGCGGTGCCGATGCCGATGCGCACGCCGGCCAGGATGTAGGGCGTGGCGGCGGGGAGGATGACACGGGTGAACATCGTCCATTGCCCGACCCCGAGGTTGCGCGCGGCGCGGATGTAGATGCCGTCGACCTGGCGCACCCCGGCGATGGTGTTCATCAGCACCGGGAAGAAGGCACCGATGGCGATCAGGAAGAAGGACGGCGGATTGCCCAGGCCGAACCAGAGGATTGCCAGCGGAATGTAGGCAATCGGCGGAATCGGCCGCAGGATCTGCACCAGCGGGTTGAACAGCGCGTAGATGCGGGTGTTGGCGCCCATCAGCAAGCCCAGCGGCAGGGCCAGGCCGGCACCGATGACGAAGCCGGCGACCACCCGGTAGAGGCTGGAATAAGCGTCGTGCAGCAGTTCGCCCGACAGCGCCCAGGCCAGCCAGGACTGGCCCGGCTCCTGGGCTTGCGTCGGCAGCAGGTAAGCCCACCATTTGGCGGCCACCGCTGTCGGCGCCGGCATGATCACCTCGGAAAACAGCCCGGCACGCGAACCGGCTTCCCACAGCAGCAGGAGCAGCACCGGCACCAGCGCGCCCTCGAAGAAGGATTTCAGCTTTTGCATCGCGCGCTCACTTCACCTTCAGTTCGGCCTTGGCCTTTTGCAGCAGGTCGAGTTTGACCCACTCGGCAGCCTTGGGCGGCTTCTGCATGCGGCCGACGCCATATTTGTTCATGAACTCGGTGGTGATGTCGATATGTTCGAGCGACACGTCGTAGGTGTAATCGGCGTTGTCCATCGCGTCCTGGAAGTCCTGGGCGCTGATCTGGCCCTTGAACATCTGCTCGCGCACGTATTTTTCGGCCAGCGCCGGGTCCTTGTTGAACAGCGCGGTGGTTTCGACAAAACACTTCATCAGCCGCTGCGCCACATCCTTTTTCTCGGCATACATCTTCTCGGTCATCACCAGCAGGCGCACCGGCTCGCCCATCTTGGTGCCGTAGGGCTTCATGATCTCAACCCCGAACTTCTTGTTCAGCGCCTGCGACGACTGCGGCTCGGACTGGCACATCGCGTCGATCTGCTTGGCCGCCAGCGCCTGGTTCAAGTCGGCAAAGGCGAGGAAGACGATCTGCACGTCCTTGCCCGGCTTGTCCGACCAGCTCAGGCCGGCCCTTTCCAGCTCGGCGTAGAGCAGCAGCTCGTGGGCGCCGCCGCGCGTGACGCCGACCTTCTTGCCCTTGAGGCCCTGGATGTCCTTGATCCCGGTCTCGCTACCGGCGACCAGGCGGGCGCCGCCCTTGGCAAAGCCGGCGACGGTGACGATGGACACGCCGTTGGCACGGCCGGCGATGGCGCCGTCCGAAGCCAGCGCGGCGATGTCGATTTCACCGGCGACGATGGCCGGCATGATGTCCGGCCCCTTGGGGAACATCCGCTCCTCGACCTTGAGGTTGTACTTGCCGCAAGCTTCCTTCATGTACGACACCGCGCCGTAATGCGCGAACTTGAGGTTGCCCAGGCGCACCACATCCGGCGCCTGCGCCGCCGCCGGCGCGGCAAAGGCCAGTGCCAGCGCGGCCAGCAAGCTGCAGTTCAGGGTTTGTGCTTTTTTCATGATCGACTCCTCCAGTGGAAAACAGGTCTCCTCCCATTGCAGGAGCCGTGCCACCTCGGTGCTTTCGATGCAAGTGACTGATTTTTGATGAATTCCACGGTCGACCGTGGAACAGGGCAGAAACCGGTCTGTGTGGAATTGGCGACGGCCGGGCCGGGCGCTGTGCGGAAAATCGCACAGCGGGGGCGGCAGAGTGCCGGATCGCCTTATGTCATAATTCAGGATGCTTATGCGAGATGTATTGCGCGACCTGGCCGCCTTCCCCCTTACGCCTCGCCGCCCCGCCGGGCGGCGGTTTTTTGCCTGGAACGCCGAATGAAAAAACTGTTGCTCTACGCCCTGTTGCTGCTGGTGGGCTGGAAGTTGTCGCTCAAATTCCTCAACGCCGCACCACCACCGCCCCCGGCCGAACCCGACGAGCCCGCCGCCGTCAGCCACAGCGCACCGGCCGCCCCCAGCCGCGCCGCCGAGCTACCGGCCGCACCCGAGCCGCTTGCCCCACCAGCCGCCACGCCGCCGGCCTGGCGCAGCGAATCACCGAGTCAAAACTTCCGCTGCGACGGACGCACCCACTGCTCGCAAATGACCTCCTGCGCCGAAGCCACCTACTTCCTCAAAAACTGCCCGAATACCAAGATGGACGGCGATGGTGATGGCGTGCCGTGTGAGCAGCAGTGGTGCGGGTGAGGGGGGGCAGATTCCTGTTGTGAAATCGCTGGTGGCAGATCACAGGAGCCCGTGTTCTTGACTGGTTCGAGTCGTTCTTCGGCGGTTCTGTGTCGAGGTGGAAGGGGGACGGCTGGTGGTTGGGGAGGCTGGCTGTTTGTTGCGGTTGATCTATGGCTGTTCGTTGGCCAAAGCAGTCGATAATCTATCGTCCAATATCTGATGGCTTTACGTCGCTTTGTTGCCGTTCAAATTGGAAACATCCCCGGGGCATTTATCTGCTTTTGCCAATCAGCCCACAAGATGTATGCAAATTCAATTTTTGTGCGTAGATATAATGTGAGAGAATTTGCCAAACTTGGCAATCCAAGAGCAACATCGGCAAGGACCGTGAAATGGCAGACCATAAAGACGAAATACTGACCCTTGAAGAAGTTGCTGCCTACCTGAAAGCAGGCAAGCGAACTGTTTACCGGCTCGCCCAGCAAGGCGATATACCCGCCTTCAAGCTCGGCGGGACATGGCGTTTTCGCCGTGACGAACTGGATCGCTGGATTGCCGCCAGTATCGAAAATAAAACAAAGCAAGGGGAGTGCTGATGCGTCATTTCCATACCTTTAATCATTTCATGCAATACGCAGGGAACCGCCGTGTCTCGACTTACTGACCTGCTGGCTCGTACCAAGGCCAAGGATGCACAACTAGGTGCCGACCTGGAACGGGAGTTTAAAGCTCTGTCTTCACGACTACCTTTCGGCCTGAACTTTGAGCGCCACAGCCCCGAAGCCGTTGAATTACCGCTACGCCCAATTCGAAAGGGTGACAAGGTTCGCGTCCTTCCCGAGCGAGGGGCGACCAAGAAGGGCGATCAGCGCCTATGGCAAGTCAAGGCTATTCACAAGGCCAAGAACATCGCCGATCTAGAGCTACTGGGCTCGGCTGAAGTTGAAATGCAATCCGTCGCGCTAGATGATCTGGTAGTCGTAGCCGAATTCCGCGACACGATTTACCCGGGCCTAGTCAGTACCGGCAAGGTAGAACGAGGTGGCGACAAGCCATTTCATACGGTCATCAATGGTGAGAACTACCATGTGCTCAGGGCGTTGACCTACACACACCGTGGCAAAATAGATGCCATTTACATTGACCCGCCTTACAACACCGGCGCGAAGGATTGGAAATACAACAACGACTACGTTGAGGGTGATGATCTCTATCGTCACAGCAAGTGGCTGGCGATGATGGAGCGGCGTTTGCTGGTGGCAAAGGAGTTGCTGAATCCGGCGGACTCGGTGCTGATCGCGACCATCGATGAGAAAGAATACCTGCGTCTTGGACTGCTACTCGAACAAATATACGAGGGCGCCAAAATTGAAATGGTGTCTTCTGTCATCAATCCAAAAGGAACAGGCAGGTCCGGTGATTTTGCGCGGACCAACGAGTTCCTTTTTTTCGTGCGATTTGGATCTGCGAAAGTAGGCGGCATGCCTGATGATGCAGATGTAGGGGCCGAGGTTGGCTGGGAGACTATGCGTCGACGTAATCTCGCTTCTGTCCGCGGCAGAAAGGGGAAAGGCGCTTGTGGGCCTAATCAGTTTTTCCCAATCTTTGTAGATGCCAAGACGGGCGCAATAGTCGGGCGCGGTAACCCATTGCCGCCTGATACCTTGCGTGAAACCATTGCCCCCCCCGAGGGGGCTGTAGCTGTATTTCCCGTTCGTCCCGATGGCACAGAAATGAATTGGGAATACACAGATTCCGCTTTTGACAATTGGTGGCCAAAGGGTTTTATCCGCGCAAACGGCAGAAAAGATGAGCCGCAGCCTTACATCATTCAGCATCTACCCAATAAAGCCAGAAAAGAAATTGCCGCTGGTACGGCTGTTATAGAGAGAAGACGTGAAGACGGTTCTGTGGTTGCGAAGTATGTTGACGCAACTTTGAAACACGTGACAACGCAATGGGATTTCACATCGCACAGTGCTGAGCACGGAGGAACGGGAATACTGAAATCTGTTATCCCTGAGCGAAGGTTTCCATTCCCGAAATCTTTGTATGCTGTTGAAGACTCCCTTCGTTTTTTTGTAGGGGGGAAATCCAATGCCATCATCCTCGACTTCTTCTCCGGTTCCGGCACCACAGCCCACGCCGTAATGCGTCTGAACCGTCAGGATAGCGGTCACCGCCAGTGCATTTCGGTGACAAACAATGAAGTGGCTGCCGATGAGCAGAGAGCACTGCGTGAGCAGGGCTTGCGCCCTGGTGATGCCGAATGGGAAAAGCATGGCATCTGTGACTACATCACCAAGCCCCGCGTTGCCGCCGCGATCACGGGCAAGACGCCAGATGGCGAGCCAATCAAAGGCGACTACAAATTTACCGATGAATTCCCAATGGCCGACGGGTTCGAGGAAAACGCCGAATTCTTCACGCTGACCTACGAGGCCAAGAGCGCAGTCAATCACAACCTGGCCTATGCCCGCATTGCACCTTTGTTGTGGCTGCGGGCTGGAGCCCAAGGTCGGCGCATCGACAAACTGCCTGCCGAGGGCTGGGAAGTGGCTGACAACTACGGCTTACTGACGGAAGTGGATCAGGCCACGCCATTTATCCACGCTGTGAGTAAAGAAAGCCTGCGCGTTGCTTATATCGTTACCGACGACGACCGCCGTTTCCAGGCCATTGCCAAGCGCTTGCCTGATGGCGTCGAGCCCGTGCGTTTATACGAGTCCTATCTGACCAATTTCAGCTTCACAAATGGGGAGTAAGGCATGAAGTTCACCCTCAAGGACTATCAACGCGACGCAGTGCGCGATGCCTTGTCCAATCTAAGAAAGGCCCGTCGTCTCTGGCAGGGGGAGTCCGACAAGACTGCATTTTCTCTGACCGCCGTTACGGGTGCGGGTAAAACCGTTATGGCGGCTGCCGCGTTTGAAGCCTTGTTCCATGGCGATGATGAATTCAACTTTGATGCCGATCCCGGTGCCGTGGTGATCTGGTTCAGCGACGACCCATCTTTGAATGAACAGACCCGCTTTCGCCTGATGGAAGCCAGCGACCGCATCAATCATACCGATATGGTTGTGGTGGAAAACACCTTCAATCGTCCCAGATTCGAGGCTGGGAAAATCTACTTCCTCAACACGCAGAAGCTAGGCAAGAACAGTCTGCTGGTACGAGGCTTCGACCAAGAAGAACTGGAAGCCAAAGCAGGCAACCTGCTACCGGAAACCCGTCCCGATCTGCGGGCCTACACAATTTGGGACACGATCAAAAACACCATCGAAGACCCAGAGCTGACGCTTTATCTGGTATTAGATGAAGCACATCGCGGCATGGGCAACGCTACGCCGAAGGAAAAGGGGACCATCGTTCAGCGCCTCATAAATGGAGCTGGCGGCGTGCCTGGCATTCCCGCAGTTTGGGGCATCTCTGCGACGGTGGAGCGTTTCAACAAAGCCATTGAGTTCGCTGGCAAGCACATCAAATTGCCGAACGTCGTGGTAGATGCGTCCAAGGTTCAAGAGTCCGGCCTCATCAAGGATACGATCTTGCTGGATATTCCAGATGAAGTCGGGGATTTCGATACCGTGCTGGTACGGCGCGCGACCGACAAACTCAAGGAGTCGAGCACCGCTTGGGCGGAGTACGCCAAACAGCAAGAAGAGGCGCACGTTGTTGTTCCACTGATGGTGTTGCAGGTTCCCAACACGCCCGACCCGAATGAAATAGGGCGCGCGCTGGATACCATCTTCGAGCGTTCCCCCGAGTTGCCAGCTACCAGTGTGGCCCATGTTTTTGGCGAACATACGACACAGCGCTTCGGCAACCGCGACGTGCCGTACATCGAACCCCAACGTGTGCAGGAATCGACCTGGATTCGAATTCTGATTGCAAAGGACGCAATTAGCACCGGCTGGGATTGCCCTCGCGCTGAAGTGATGGTGTCATTCCGAGCTGCCAGCGACCGCACCCACATTACTCAGTTGCTGGGGCGCATGGTGCGATCTCCGTTGGCACGCCGTATCCCTGGCAACGATCGATTGAATGCCGTGGACTGTCTGCTACCGAAGTTCAGCAAGAAGACAGTGGAAGAAGTTGTCGATGCCTTGATGACGGGCGACGATTCGGCACCGCCTTCGGGGCGCATTCTCATCGACTATGTTGAGTTGAAACCCAACCCAGAAGCATCGGTAGCAGTTTGGGATGCCTTCGAGTCTCTGCCATCACAGACCCGCCCGCAACGCGGTGCGAAACCGGCGAAACGATTGACTGCGCTGGCACATGAATTGGCGTCCGATGACATCCTTCCTCGCGCAGGCAGACAGGCTCATGCCGAGATGCATAAGGCGCTGGACACTTTTCAGGAAAGTCAGAAAGAGAAGATTGAGGCAAAGCGCAAATCGGTGATGACCGTGGATGGCAAGACGGTAATCGCCGACATGAAGGGCAAGGCAAAGAGCTTTGACGATTTCTGGGAAGACGCCGATGTAGCGGTGATTGACGATGCCTTTAGGCGCGCGGCACGCATTTTCAGCCCGGACATTGCCCGTACCTACGTCGAGCATCTGGCGAAGAAAGTTGCAAGCGTTGACGACGACCCCGAGGAATTCTTGGAGGCCATCGTGGAGGCTCGTGTCACCGTAGCTGGCCTCGGGCTGGTTACAGAGGTGCAGGCTTACTTTGATGCAGAGGCTGACAAGCTGGCAAAGGCGTGGCTGACGGCTTATGCATCACAGATCAAGGTGCTCAGCGACGACAGGAAAGAATCTTATCGGCAAATCATCGAGATGAGCACCGAGCCACAGAGTGTCAATTTGGCAAAACCCGAATCCCGCTACGAGGCAACCAAAGCACGCGAAAACGACAAGGAAATTGCCTTCCCAATCTGGAAGAACCATCTGCTTTGCGACAAGGATGGGAAATACCCCACTGAGTTTAAGAGCAGTTGGGAGCCCGCTGTTATTGAGGCAGAGATGAGGCGCACCGGCTTCCAATTCTGGTATCGGAATCCACAACAGCCGGGGCAGTCATCGCTAGGTATCGCCTACGTGGAGGATGAGCAATACCAAATCGTTCGCCCCGACTTTATCTTCTTCGCCGAGCAGGACGGCAAGGTAGTGGTGGATTTAGTCGATCCTCATGGCTTGCACTTGGCTGATGCCCTTCCAAAGCTGAAGGGGCTGGCAACCTATGCTGAACTCTATGGCGGTGCTTACCGGCGTATTGAGTCCGTTGCAGAAGCGTGTGGCAAGTTGCGTGTGCTGGACTTGAAGCGCCCTGATGTGCGCCAAGCTATCAAGGAAGCAAGCAGTGCGAAGGGGCTATACGAGGGCACGTGGGCCAGCGACTATGACTGAACGGCAGTTAAACGGTGTGCTGCCGCCATAGCCTAGCTGCTGGCTCAATGTCAGCAAAGGCCGAGCTCTTTGAATAGCCTCTACGGCCGCTTTCTGGGCTAAGCAGCTTCCTCAATGGCAGCGATCGGGTCAAGCATCATTCCGGGCAGTGTGGGCTTTTCGGTTCATCTCCGCCAGCCTGCAGAGTTCGGCGCCCTTTTAGTAAATTCGTACATCCGGTATCGCCCCCGCCAACACTCCCACAAGCCCGTTACTGCTTCAGCTTCGTCGAGTACTGAGTCCAGCCCAGTATTGGGCGGCAGCTTTGTTGCAGGCGCGGGTGAGGGTCGGTTTTTCTCATCAAAGACTGGATGATCAGCTGTTTGTTAAACCTAACTTGCAAAAGTTTTAATAAGGAATGCTTTGTTAAAGCTTTCCCCTGGCCTGATTGGCTGGATGGCCGCTGGAAGCCTCCCCAGGCAGGGTGCTGCAAGCCGGCGGAATGCGGTACCCTGCAGCCCTTGCTGAGTCGTGGCGGCGGTTTTTTGCTTCTGCCACGGTCGACCGTGGATTTGACGTTTTTTTCTGCCGACTGCGCGGTCGGTGGCGGGAGGAGAGCGCGATGGATGTCTTGAGTGACGAGCAGCGGCTGCAGTCGGCAAAAACCCTGACCACGGTGTTGTATGCCTTGTACGCGGCTTCCTGCCTGTTCGGGGTGACGGCGGTGGTGGCGATCATCGTCAATTACGTCAAGCGCGACGATGTGCTCGGGACTTATCTCGAAAGCCATTTTCGCTGGCAGATTCGCACCTTCTGGTTCGGGCTGCTGTGGATGGCTGTCGGCTGGCTGACTTTCATCCTGCTGGTCGGCTGGCTGGTGCTGGCGGCCAACGGCATCTGGCTGATCTACCGGGTCGTCAAGGGCTGGCTCTACCTCAACGACGGCAAGCCGATGTACCCGTAGCCCGCTGCCGGCTCAGGCGGGCCGCTATTGCGTGGCGCGGCTTGGGTAGTGGGGCAAGGGTGGCGGTGCGTTCCGGCATCGCTTTTTTGTTTGCCGGAACGATGCCGGGGCTGCGCCTTGCCGAACGGCAGCGGCGGCCAAGGTGGCGTGCCTGGCCGGGGTGTTTGCCGGGTTGGCCTGCCCGGCGCCGGCTTGAGCCGGTTTTACTCCCAGCGTTGCGCGTAGCTGAAGGTCGGCAGCCGCCAGGCGCGGTGTAGCGCCAGCATGCGGAAGCTGAAGCCGGCGGCAAAGCAGAGCAGGACATTGCCGTTGCGCTCCAGTCCGAGGGCTTGCAGCGCCAGAAAAAGCAGGCAGACAGCCAGCGAGACGCTGGCGTAGAGTTCGCGGCGGAAGACGACCGGCACCTGGTTGCACAGCACGTCGCGGATCACGCCGCCGCTGATGCCGGTGAGCATGCCGGCCATGACCGCGATCAGCGGCGAGTAGCCGAGTTTTTGCGCGATGCTGCAGCCGATCAGCGAAAAGGCGACCAAGCCGAGCGCATCAAGGCTGAGGAAGAGATGCTTGAGGTGATGCAGGTGGCGGGCGACCAGCGGCGTCAGCAGGCCGGCACCTAGCACCAGCGCGACGTATTCCGGGTGCTGCGTCCAGCCCACCGGAAAATTGCCGAGAATCACGTCGCGCAAGGTGCCGCCGCCAAGCGCGGTGACAAAGGCAATGACGGCGACCCCGAAAATATCCATTTGCCGGCGCCCGGCGGCCAGGGCGCCGGAGATCGCCTCGGCGGCAATCGCAATCAGGTAGATGCCGGGCAGGATGTCGACCGTGGTCAGGGGGGCGAGGGCGGTGACGACGGCGCCGGAGGGCGACCAGGGAAAGGCAAGGACGGGCATGGCAGGGCTCACAGGTCAGGGCCGGCCGCAATCGCGGTGCCGGCAGCAGGGTGGTGCTTCTCCCCCTGTCCTTTTACCTGAGAGTTTCGGCACCAGGTGCCTGCCCCTTCGGTGAGTCCCGCACCGCAGCGGCGGCCGGCTTCTCTCCAGTTAGCGTAACGGTCCTGCGGTTCCTGAGCCTGAGCGATTATGGGAGTTTGCGCCTTCGGCGGGGCTGTTGCAGCCCGCTCTCCCGCAGAGGCGGCGATTATCGGCAAACGCGGCGAGCCGCGTCAAGCGGGGAAGGGCGCAAGGTCGATTTGTCAGAATTGGTGCTTACTGCCATTGCTGGCGGTCAGTTTTGACCGGGGGCGGGTAAAAGCCGGCGGCCAGGGGCGGGAAAGAAAGCTTTGTTTTTTGTTTTGTTAAATTTAATCAATGGGTTGTGATTGTGTTCTTGATTCTGGCATGGCTTGTGCAAAAGGCTGGGGGTGGTTTGTGTTTGATCCATCACTCAACGACAGAAACAGGGAGAACGCATCATGGCATGGGAGTTGTTGCTGACCTCGGATATCGGCTTGCTGAGCTTGTTTACCATCGTCTTCATCCTCGGGATGGCGTGGTACATCGGCGGTTATGCGCTCAAGCACATGAAGGAAGACGCCGCCAGGAATTCCGGCGCCGGGCCGCTCACTCGCTGAGCGGCGCACGGTAAAGAACGACCGATCCCCCTTGGTCGTCCAAAGGAGGGCGACTTTCGGTATCTGCTGTGCTGCGGGCTTCCCCCGCGTGCCTACTCCTCCCAGGGGCACGCGGCAAGCATCCCCCGCTGGCGAAGCGACTGAGCACAGCCGATCCGGAGTCGCCCGGCCTTTCCCGGGAGGGGATCAGAGGGAAAAATGCCCGTTGTCACGGTCGACCGTGACAACGGGCATTTTCTGTTTTCCGGTGTTCCGGTTGGCGGTTCTGAGCGGAGTGCCGGATACGCCAAGCAGCATCAGCGTGTTGTAGTCATAGGCGGAATCGATTGCGCTGGTCGGGTATTCGACGCTGTTGTCGCCGTGCAGGATGAAGCCGAGATCGGCGGGCAGGGTGTCGCTGGCACTGCCGTTGCTGCCGCCATCCCCGCCTGTCAGCGTGGTCGAGCCGGCCGGCAGGTTGACGCTACTACATTAGCGTTGGCCGTTGGGGAACTATAGCTCCCCCGGGGAAAGACAGTGTGTCTTGACCATAACTTACTGACCGGATGGGGAAAACAGTCGTTTGTCATAATTCCGGGTGGCTGCTCAGGCCTGGCGTTTGCTCGCCGGGCGCTTGCTGCTGCGCGGTTTCTTGTCGCTTTCGCCGGCGGCCTTGGCCGGGATGCGGGTCGGGTCGACCTGCTCCAGCCAGATCAGGGTGTCGATGTAGGACATGAAGCCCTGCAGATAGTCCGGGGCGACCTCGCGCATCACTTGCAGGCTGCGCAGCACCAGATGCTGCGAGTTCATCGGGCCGGCGTTTTCCGGGGCCTGGGCCAGGGTTTGCGTCAGTTGCTGTTCGGTGCTGAGGCGTGACCAGGCGTCGCGGAAATAGGCCACCGCCTTGAGTTCCGGTGCGGCGGTGCTTTGGCCGATGGGCAGCGGCGCGCTGCTTTTTTCGCTATTTCCACGGTCGACCGTGGAAATACGGGATTTTTGCTCGGCAAAGGGGAGGTCAGGCAAGGCCTGCTCGCCGATGTAAGCCAGCAGTTCGGCGAGCGGGCTGGCGGGTTCGGCCACGGCCGTTGCGCTGGCGGCCGGAGGGGGCGCCGTCGCGGCCGCTTGCATTTGCTCGATTTGCGCCGTCAGCGCTTGCAGGCGGGCCTGCAGTCGTTCCTGAACGATGCCTGGCTGGGCTTCGGCAAGACGGCTCAGCGCCTGGCGGCGGGCATAAGGCAGCGGGGCCAGCCGGGCCGCCGGGTTGTCTGGTGCTGCCGTCGGGGCCTGGGCGAAGACCTCGGCAGGGCTGTCGCCGGGGGCCGGAGAGGGCGCGGCGAACGAGGCTGTGGCTAGGGCTTGGGTGGCTGATTCAGTGGTCGGGGCAGCCGGTGAATGGTCTGCTGAGTTGGCTGCTGAATCGGTCGCTGAGCTTGCAACCGAGTTTGTCGCTAACTCGGCTGGCAAGCCGGCCGGCCGTGCTGGCGGTGATTCTGCCTGGGGTTCAGCCATGGTTCGGCTTCTCGCTCGGGCTCGATTTGGGTACCGGCGCCATTTCGACCCGGCGGTTTTTGGCCCGCCCCTCGGCGTCGCTGTTGGCGGCGACCGGCTGCTGTGCACCGAAGGCGGCGGCAAAGATCGCGTCGGCCGGCACGCCTTCCTCGATCAGCGTGCGGGTTACGGTCAGCGCGCGCTGGGCCGAGAGCTCCCAGTTGTCGGCAAATTTGCTGTTGCTGCCGCGCACCGGCATGTCGTCGGTGAAGCCGCTGACCATCAGCATCTGGCCGCTGGCGCCCAGGTAGGCGGAAATTGGCGCAGCCAGGCCTTTCAGCACCTGCCGGCCTTCCGGCTGCAGGTGGTCGGAATTGAGCGCGAAAAGCACGTTGCCGCTGATCCCGATCTTGCCGTTGGCGAGGGTCACCCGGCCCGAGGCCAGTGGCCCGGCCAGCGCCTTTTCCAGCGCCAGGCGACGTTGTTCTTCCTGCTGGCGCTTGGCGATTTCGGCTTCCAGGCTGCTCACCAGCTCCAGCTGCACGCCGAGCACGCCGACCAGGATCAGCACGAAGGCGCCGAGCAGGCCGGACATCAGGTCGCCGAAGACCGCCCAGACCGGCGTCGCCTCCAGTGCGTCGGATTCGTGGCCGCTATCGATGCCCTGCATGCTCAGGCCTCGGCGTTGAGCGCAGCGGTGCCGCTGGCCACGCGTTGCAGGTCATCGACCATCTTCTTCTGCGAGAGGATGCTGAGGTCGATGATTTCGCGGGCCTGCGCGACGTAGTAGGCAAGTTGCTCGTCGCTGCGGGTCAGCGACTTGGCCAGCGCGCCTTCGATCCGCTGTAGCGTGCTCATCATCTTGTCGTTCGATTCGGCAAAGCGGTTCACCGCGCTGTCGAAGGCAGCGCCCAGGCTGGCCACTTCGAGCGCGCCGCCGGCGATGCCAGCGCCGATCTCGACCAGCTTGCCGGCTTCGCTGCCGACCTGTGCGGCGAATTGCTGGCCGCTGCGTTCGAGCAGCCCGGCGGCGGCGCTGACCAGCCCGTCGATGGCGGTGCGTTGTTCGGTCGAGGCATGGTTGATCGCGTCGAGCAGGCTGCTCAGGGTTTCCATGATCCGCGTCCGCTCGGCGAGCAGGCTGTTGTCGCGGGCGATGCTCGCCGACAACTCCTGGCGTAGTTGGCCGATCACCTCGGCGGCAGCCTTGGGTGCTTCGGCGGCGGTCTGCATCAGTCGGGTGACTTCGCCGATGGTGGTTTCGCTTTGCGCCTGCGTCGCAGCGATCAGTCGCTGCGCTGTTGCGTCCAGGGTCTGCGTCAGCTGCAGTTGCTGTTGCCGCGCGGTTTCGCCATGGCTTTCCCATTGGCCGGCGAGTTGCCCCGCCAACTGGCCGATGGCTGCGCTGATCTGCTGTTGGCGGCTGGCTTCGCCGGCTGCCCAGTCCTGCTGCCAGGTGGCTTGCTGGTTCTGCAGTTCCCCGAGCAGCGCCGCGCAGCGTTCGGCAAAACTCGCCGCCAGCGCGCTCTGGGTCTGGTCAAGGCTGGCGCAGAGGCGGTCGCTGGCCGCCACGTGCCGCTCCAGCGCGCTGTTCCAGGTGTTGCTGACCTGCGCGGCGGTGGCGGCAAAGTGCTCTCCGATGCCGGCTAACTGGCCGGCGATCTGTTCGCCGAGTGCCAGTTGCTGCGCCTGGCCGCTGTCGATCAGCGCGCCGTGGCGGGCGAGCAGTTCATCCTTGAGCGCGCGCTGGCTGCTGGCGACGGCTGCGAGCAGGGCTTCCGCCTGCTGGCCGAAGCGGCTGCTGAAAGCCAGTAGCGTGGTCGCGAGTTGTTCGCGGTTGTGCGTGTGGTCTTCGCTTTGCGCGGCCAGCGCCGTTTGCCAGTGGTTTGCCAGCTGGCTGACGGTGGTGTCGAGGTGGCTGCTCAGTGCGCTGAGGTGCCGGTCGAGGCTGGCAGCCAGCTGCTGCTGGCGTTCGGCGGCGGTACTGGCGAGCGCCGCGTGGGCGCTGCCTACTGAGTCGAGCAATGCCGCGCTACGCCCGGCGAAGCTGGCAACGATCTGCTCGACGCTCCGTTCCAGGCCGTCGCTCAGCGCCGCAAACCGCTCGCCCAGGCGCTCGGCCAGCGCCTGCTGCTGTTCGCGGCTGGCGGCCAGGAGTTCGGCTTGCGCCTGCGCCGAATCGCGCTGCCATTGCTGTTGCTGTTCGGCCAGGCTGGCCAGCAGCGTGCCGGCGCGCCGCTCCAGATTTTCGCTATAGGCGTCGAGGCTGGCCTGGTTGGCGGCTTGCTGGCTGGCAGCGCCGGCCTCTTGCCGGGCCAGCGCGGCTTGCCACTGCTGCCCGAGTTCGCCGGCGGTTTGCGCAAACCGCTCGGCGGCTTCGCCCAGCTGGCCGTGCACGCTGCCGAACAGGCGCTCGTGCAGGCGCTGGTTTTCGTCGGCAATCCGGCCCATGGTCGCGGCGACCACCGGCTGGATGGTTTCGGCGGCAACGCTGGCGCTGTCGCGGAGGCTGGTTTTCAGCGATTGGTCGACCGAGTGCGCGAGCTCGGTGTACAGCGTTTTTGCTTCGGCGTGGAAGCGCTCCTGGCCGCTCAGCAGGCGTTCGCCCAGCTGGCGCTGCTGTTCGCTCATCTGCACCAGCAGGGTGTCGAGCTTGCCGACCAGTTCCGGCAGCGATTGCGACTGAGCCTGCAGCGCCTTGAAGGTTTCCTGGCGCTGATGAGTCAGCGAAAAGTCGCGCAGGACGCCGGCAATGCGGCTGTCGAGCAGTTGCCCGACTTTCTGCCGGTCGCGCCGGCACAGCGCCGAAATCAGGCCGAGCATGGCCGAGGTGGCGACCCCGGCGACCGAGGTGCCGAAGGCGACGCCCAGGCCCTTGACCGGCGCCGCCAGCGCGGCGCGGATGGTCTGCAGGTCGGTGGTGCTTTCCAGCGCCAGGACCGCGCCATTGAGCGTGACCACCATGCCGAGAAAGGTGCCGAGCATGCCGAGCAGGACCAGCAGGCCGACCAGATAGGGCGCCAGGTGCGGGCCAGGTAGCGCCACCCGCTCGCCCTCGATGCGCAGGCGGACCGTATTGCGCAGTGCCGCCGGCACCTGCTGCAGCCATTCGCCGAGGTGGCCGAGATCGTCCGGAATGTTTTCCAGCGCCGTCGCCAGACCCTCGGTCTGGCGCTGGAAGCGGCGCATTTCGAGGGCGCCGGCCAGATAGACGGCGAGAATCACCAGCGTGACCGCCAGCGCCAGCAGGCTGCCGCCGAGATAGCCGGCTGCGACCCAGAGTGCGGCCAGCAGGCCGAGAACAAAAGCGGAAAGGGCGTAGTTGCGGTTCATGGTGCGGGGTTCGGGTTGGCTTCGCCGGGGCCGAGCGCGGCGATCAGTCCGGTGATGGGTTTGAGGCGCAGGTCGAGTTCGGCCAATAGCACCGCCCGGGTGTCCTGGCAGAAGGCGTGCAGCCAGCTGCCGGCGGCGCTCCAGGTGGCGGGGTTGTCGCTGCCATCGACGAGGCGGGCGCGGTGTTCCTGGTAGCGCTGCGCGAAACGCTTGGCGAGCAGGATCGGGATATTGGCGAGCAGGTTGCGTTCGCGGGCCTGCAGCGATTTTTCAAAGGCAGCGTCGAGTTCGGCCAGTTGCTGCTGCCCGGCGTTGCCGCTGGCCAGTGCTTTGCGTGCCTGGTTGCGCAGGGCGCCGAGGGTGGCCGCCAGTTCCCGCTGCTGTGCCAGGTAATAGCGGTGGTAGGGCGAAAAGTCGGCGGCGCTCTCGGCGCTGGCTTCGGGCAGGGGCGTTGGAAAGCGGTGGCGGCCGCTGTCGTTGCCGAAAACGCCGTCGTGGGTAATCGCCTTGCTCAATTGCTTGCGCGCTCGCGCCAGTTGCGCTTGCAACTCGGTGGCGGCCGGGTGGGCGAGGGCGCAAGTCGTCGCCCCGGTTCTGCCGTTGAGCACCGAGGAAAGGTTGAGAGCGTCAGTGAAATCCAGCCATTGCCCGAGTCGTTCGCCGAAATCGTATTTGAAATCAATGGGATTGCTTACGGTTTCAGAAAGGATGCGAACGAGGTCGGCGCGATTGAAAGTGGCGCGCTGTAATCCACGCGTCATGCGCGAGACCGATGTCGAATTCAGGAAAGGGGGCAAGGCTACTACAACTTGGCCGCGCGGTCAGCGTGCCGTGGCGTCGCAACAGGGCGCGCGTGGTCGCCGTGCCGTGGTTTTCCGGCCAGTTTGCGCGGCGGGCGGGGCGGGGCTCGGTTATAATCCCGCCTTTCGCGAAAACCCCCTGATTTCTCCTCATGGCCGACATCCTTTGCCTCAAGGGCGATACCGCTCTTTCCGCTTTCCGTCTGCAACGCCTGCAAGCCCGCCTGACCGCTGCCGTCTCCGACATCGAGTCGGTCGCCGCCGATTACTGGCACGTCGTTGCGCAAAAGCGCCCGCTGACCGCCGACGAGCGCGCCAAGCTGGCGCAACTGCTGGAAGAGCAGCCGGCCGGCGAGGACAAGGGCCAGTTGTTCCTGGTCGCGCCGCGCATCGGCACCATTTCGCCGTGGTCGTCCAAGGCCACCGACATTGCTTTCAACTGCGATCTGGAGCCGGCCATCGAGCGCATCGAGCGCGTCGTTGCCTACCACGTCGTGGTCAAGGGCGGCCGTGCGCTGAGCGCCGACGAGCAGAAGATCGTGGCCGGCCTGCTGCACGACCGGATGACCGAATCGGTACTCGCCGGTTTCGCCGAAGCCGGCGAACTGTTCCGCCATTTTGCCCCCAAGCCGCTGTCGACCGTGGATGTGCTGGGCGGCGGCAAACCGGCGCTGGTTGAGGCCAACGGCACGCTGGGCCTGGCGCTGTCCGACGACGAAATCGACTACCTGCTTGACATCTTCAGCAAGGCCGGCCGCAACCCGACCGACGTTGAACTGATGATGTTCGCGCAGGCCAACTCTGAACACTGCCGCCACAAGATTTTCAACGCCTCGTGGGTGATCGACGGCGAGCAGAAGGACAAGACCCTGTTCGGGATGATCCGCGAAACCCATGCCGCCCACCCGCAGGGCACGGTGATGGCCTATGCCGACAACGCGTCGATCATCGAGGGCGCGACGATCAACCGTTTCTACCCGGATGCCGACCGTGGCTATTCCTACAAGGAAGAGCTGACCCACATCCTGACCAAGGTCGAGACCCACAACCACCCGACCGCGATTTCCCCGTTCCCCGGCGCCTCGACCGGCTCCGGCGGCGAGATTCGCGACGAAGGCGCGACCGGCAAGGGCTCCAAGCCCAAGGCCGGCCTGTGCGGCTTCTCGGTCTCCAACCTGAACATCCCGGATGCGCCGCAACCGTGGGAAAAGGCCTACGGCCGCCCGTCGCGCATCGCCTCGGCGCTCGACATCATGATCGAAGGCCCGATTGGCGCCGCTGCGTTCAACAACGAATTCGGCCGCCCCAACCTGACCGGCTATTTCCGCACCTATGAGCAGGACGTGGCTGGCATGGTCCGTGGCTACCACAAGCCGATCATGATCGCCGGTGGTCTGGGCTCGATCCAGGCCGAGCAGTCGTTCAAGGAAGAAACCTTCCCGGTCGGCACGCTGTTCGTGCAGCTGGGCGGCCCCGGCATGCTGATCGGTCTGGGCGGCGGTGCCGCTTCGTCGATGACGGCCGGCGTCAATGCCGAAGACCTCGACTTCGCCTCCGTCCAGCGCGGCAACCCGGAAATCCAGCGCCGCGCCCAAGAGGTGATCGACCGCTGCTGGCAGATGGGCAAGGACAACCCGATTCTCTCCGTGCATGACGTCGGCGCCGGTGGCGTCTCCAACGCCCTGCCGGAACTCGCCCACTCGGGCGGCGTCGGCGCCAAGTTCGATCTGCGCAAGGTGCCGATTCTGGAACCGGGCATGTCGCCGGCCGAAATCTGGTCCAACGAATCGCAGGAACGTTACGTGCTGGCGATCCCGCCGGCCCGCATCGCCGAATTCCAGGCCATGTGCGAGCGTGAGCGCTGCCCGTTTGCCGTGGTTGGCGAAGCCACCGGCGACGGTCACCTGACCGTGACCGACGCGCATTTCGGCGTCAACCCGGTCGATATGGAAATGGAAGCGCTGCTTGGCAAGCCGCCGCGCATGACCCGCGACGTGAGCAGCCAGCCGTCGAGCTTTGTCCCGTTCGATGCGGTATCGCTGGAACTGAAGGACGCCGCCTACCGCCTGATGAAGCTGCCGGCGATTGCCGACAAGACTTTCCTGATCTCCATCGGCGACCGCTCGGTCGGCGGCATGACCGCGCGCGACCAGATGGTCGGTCCGTGGCAGGTGCCGGTGGCCGACGTGGCGGTGACCACCATGGGTTACCAGGGCTACCTCGGCGAAGCCTTCGCGATGGGCGAGCGTACTCCGGTCGCCGTGCTCGACGCCCCGGCTTCCGGCCGCATGGCAATTGCTGAATCGCTGACCAACCTGGCCGCTGCCGATGTCGGCGACCTCTCCAAGGTCAAGCTCTCCGCCAACTGGATGGCCCCGTGCGGCGTGCCGGGCGAAGATGCCCGCCTGTACGCCACCGTCGAAGGCATTTCGCAGCTGTGCAAGCAGGTTGGCGTGTCGATCCCGGTCGGCAAGGATTCGCTGTCGATGC
Source organism: Dechloromonas sp. ZY10 (assembly GCF_041378895.1). Lineage (NCBI taxonomy): Bacteria > Pseudomonadati > Pseudomonadota > Betaproteobacteria > Rhodocyclales > Azonexaceae > Dechloromonas > Dechloromonas aquae. The sequence continues at coordinate 1,868,832 of NZ_CP144212.1, read as the reverse complement.
GTACCGCCTGGGATGAGGTAACAGAAAGCGGCGTCGAGAAGAAGCAGGTGGTTTCGCCACTGTCGCTGATCATCACCGCCTTCTCCGCCGTCGACGACGTGCGCAAGACGCTGACCCCGGTGCTCAACCGCGATTGCGGCGACAGCGACCTGATCCTGATCGACCTCGGTAAAAAGCGCCTCGGTGGTTCCTGCCTGGCGCAGGTGTATAACGCCACCGGCAGCGACGCCCCGGATGTCGATGAACCGCAGCAACTCAAGGCGCTCTTCAACACCGTCCAGAACCTCAACCGCGCCGGCCTGATCCAGGCTTATCACGACCGTTCCGACGGCGGCCTGTTTGCTGCTGCCGCCGAAATGGCCTTTGCCAGCCGCTGCGGTGTGACGCTGGACCTCGACGGTATCTGCTTCGACGCCCAGGCGCTCGACGTCGATGGCGCCGAAAAGCGCCCCGACCTGATGGCTGGCCGTGACTTCGAAAACGTCGTCCGTGCGCTGTTCAACGAAGAAGTCGGCGCGCTGATCCAGGTCAAGCGCGAAGACCGTACCAGCGTCACCCAGCAACTGCGCGACGCCGGGCTGCCGTACCACTTCGTCGGCTACCCCAACCAGAGCGACGAAATCCGCGTCATCCGCAACGCCAAGAAGCTGCTGCGCGAAAGCCGCGTCGACCTGCAACGCGCCTGGTCCGAGACCAGCTACCAGATGCAGACCCTGCGCGACAACCCGAGCTGCGCCCGCCAGGAATACGACCGCATTCTCGACACCAGCGACCCCGGCCTGTCGCCCAAGGTTACCTTCGACCCGCAGGACGACTTCACCAAGGTCTACCTGCAGCTCGGTGCCAAGCCGCGCATGGCCATCCTGCGCGAGCAGGGCGTCAATAGCCATTACGAAATGGCTGCCGCCTTCGACCGCGCCGGCTTTGCCACGGTCGACGTGCATATGAGCGACATTCTGGCCGGCCGCGTCAGCCTCAAGGACTTCAAGGGCCTTGTCGCCTGCGGCGGCTTCTCCTACGGCGACGTGCTCGGCGCCGGTCAGGGTTGGGCCAAGACCATCCTGATGCACGAAGGCTGCCGCGACGAGTTCGCTGCCTTCTTCAACCGCCAGGACACCTTTGCGCTGGGCGTGTGCAACGGCTGCCAGATGATGAGCGCGCTCAAGTCCATCATTCCCGGCGCCGAACACTGGCCGGCCTTCCGCCGCAACAAGGTCGAGCAGTTTGAAGCCCGCTTTGTGATGACCGAAGTCACCGATTCGCCGTCGCTGTTCTTCAACGGCATGGAAGGCTCGCTGCTGCCCATCGTCGTCTCGCACGGCGAAGGCCGCGCGGTGTTCGACAACGCCGACGACGAAGCCAAGGTCCTGCGTTCGCTGCGCTATGTCGACAACAAGGGCGAAGTCACCGAGTCTTACCCCTACAACCCCAACGGCTCCAAGGGCGGCCTCACCGGCGTAACCACCGCCGACGGCCGGTTCACGATCATGATGCCGCACCCCGAGCGCGTCTTCCGCACCGTCCAGATGTCCTGGGCACCGCAGGAATGGCAAGCCGGCGAAGGCGACTCCCCGTGGCTACGCATGTTCCGCAACGCGCGGCGCTGGGTGGGCTAAGCCGGGCAGGTTGGCTGGTAGTAATCAAAAACGGCGCTTTTGGGCGCTGTTTTTTGTTGGTGCGCTCAGCATGGGCGCACTCCTGCGGGTGCAAGTCCCGCCGTAAGTTGATCACGACGAACGAAGTGAAGCGCAACTGCATGAGGGCGACCGAGTGTGGGAAGGAAGCGTGGAGCATAAACTGCGAGCTGATGAACAAGAACCGGATAGAAGGCGTTGCTGAGCAGGGCGAGCGGGCCAATGACCGCGAAGCTCTTGTGATCAAGGCGAAGTGGCGTAAATCCGGCGGTTGTGCAGAGAAGGAGTGCGTTCTTACCTGGGGAGATCTCGCCTTGTGCCTGAAAGGGCGACGTGGTGACACGGAGCGAGAAGTCAGCAGAGGCCATAGTAGCTGCCATCTTGGGGTGAAGGGCCGAAGGAATGGGAGGTGTAGCTACCGAGTTATCGAGAGCGGGGAGTCTCAGATGTTCACTAACCTGAAGCTCGCCATACATCCGGTGAGGGTGAAGCCCTCAATGGTCTGGCAGCGAGACAACCAATCTTGCCGAACTCGAATTAGCGAAACCAGGAGTGTGCAGGAGGGTTTGCCTGCGTACTACCTCAACCATTTCAACCGCCCGGTGCGGACCCGCATGCCGGGTGGTGTGGGAGGGGCCGGTCAGGTTATCTGGCCGCCCCTATCCCGATGGAGACAAAAAGGCGAGGGCGGCTATCCGATTTTTTGTGGCTTGGCTCAGAGCATGGGATTTTCAATGTCTTCGGCATCTGTCGCTCGCTTGCAATCATGCAAGCTGATAAATTCCATGCTTTCTGCAATAAGTTTTTGTGCGATTTTGGTGCGTTGTGTCGAAGTGCTGTTTTGGCTGCTGATTCTTGAGTATCTGCAGATCAGGTTGCCAGGCACCTAGGAGTTACCCGTGACGCGATCTGCCGGAGGGGAAGTGCAAAAGCTTGTGTGCATGCCGGATTGTGCGGCCATGGAAATTCTGGGAGTCTGAGGTTGATGACTGGGAACTCGTAGATGGTTACAAGGAAAAAAGAGCATAAGTAGGGGGCTGCATGGACAAATACCAGCTCAGTGAGCGCGACATCTGCACCAAGTTCATCACGCCCGCCATGATGCAGGCCGGCTGGCAGCAGCATCAGTTCCGGGAAGAAGTGAATCTCACCGATGGTCGCGTCATGGTGCGGGGCAAGCTTGCCGCACGTATCAAGAATCCCGATGCCAAAGGCGGCCCGAAGCGTGCCGACTTCGTTTTGTACGCCCGGCCCAATGTCCCGATTGCAGTTGTCGAGGCCAAACAGGCGCGCTTTTCGGTCGGCCATGGCATGCAGCAGGCCTTGGCCTATGCCGAAATGCTGGATGCCCCCTTTGCCATCAGTAGCAACGGCGATGGTTTCCTGCTCCATGACCGTACTGGCATCACACAACCTGCCGAACGCGAACTCCCGCTCAGCGAGTTTCCTGCACTGGATGATCTCTGGCCGATCTACCAGCAGTGGAAAGGGCTGGAGGCACCTGAAGCGGTCAAACTGATCGAGCAGCCGTTCTACACCGACGGCAGCGGTCGCGAGCCGCGCTACTACCAGCGCGTAGCTATCAACCGTGCGGTGGAAGCCATTGCCAAAGCTCAGCCGCGCGTGCTGCTGGTCATGGCCACCGGCACCGGCAAAACCTACACCGCCTTCCAGATCATCTGGCGCATGTGGAAGGCCAAGGCCAAAAAACGCATCCTGTTTCTGGCTGACCGCAACATCCTTGTCGATCAAACCATGCAGCAAGACTTCGCTCCCTTTGGCGAGGTCATGCACAAAGTCACCAATCGCCAGGTCAAAAAGAATTTCGAAATTTACCTTGCCCTGTATCAGGCGGTTACCGGCAAGGAAGAATGGAAGCAGATCTACAAGCAATTCCCGGCAGACTTCTTTGACCTGGTTGTGGTCGATGAATGCCATCGGGGCAGTGCCGCAGACGATTCAGCCTGGCGCGAAGTGCTCGACTACTTCCACCGTGCAACCCACCTGGGCCTGACCGCCACGCCCAAGGAAACCAAAGAAATCAGCAACAGCACCTACTTTGGTGACCCGGTCTATACCTACTCGCTCAAGCAGGGCATCGAAGACGGCTTCCTTGCCCCCTACAAGGTCATCCGTATCGCCACCGATGTCGATGCCGTGGGTTACACCCCCGAAAAAGGCAAGCTCGACAAACATGGCCAAGTGGTGGAGCAACGCCAGTACAACACCAAGGATTTCGACCGCACGCTGGTGCTGGAAAAACGCACCCGGCTTGTCGCCAGCAAGGTCTGGGAATACCTCAAGGCCACTGACCCGATGGCCAAGACCATTGTGTTTTGCGATGACCAGGATCACGCCGAACGCATGCGACAAGAGCTGGTCAAGCTGATTCCCGCCGCCGCCAGCAACCGCCGCTACGTGATGCGCATCACCGGCGACGACAACGAAGGCAAGAACCAGCTCTCCTACTTCATCGACAACGACGAGTCTTATCCCGTCATCGCCACCACTTCCAAACTGCTGACCACCGGGGTCGATGCCAAGACCTGCAAGCTCATCGTGCTCGACCAGAACATCAACTCGATGACCGAGTTCAAGCAGATCATTGGCCGTGGCACGCGCCTGCGTGAGGACTACCACAAGCTTTACTTCACCATCATGGACTTCAAAGGGGCCACACGCCTGTTCGCCGACCCGGACTTTGACGGTGAGCCTGTCGTGATTTACGACCCCAAGCCTGGCGAACCTGTCGTCCCCCCTGACACTGATCCACCAGAAGACCCGAACCCGCCGGGGGTTGCCGAGCCCGAAGCGCCACCGTATGACCCCGGCGCACCGGGAGATGATGATGAAGGCAGCGACATGGGTGGAGGCGGTGGTGGCCCCGGTCGTGTCAAATATGTGGTCGACGACGTCAACGTCCGCCTGGCCGTGGAGCGTTCGCAATACCTCGATACCGACGGCAAGCTCATCACCGAGGACTACCGCGTTCTGCTCAAGGACGACATCAAAAAGGCGCTGCAAGCAGAATTCGGCTCCCTGACCGACTTCCTGCGCCGCTGGAACAGCGCCGAACGCAAGCAGGCCGTGCTGACAGAGTTGACCGAGCGTGGTGTGCCGCTGGAAATATTGCAGCAGGCGGTAGCAAACGGTAACGAGCTGGATGTTTTTGACCTGGTGGCTCATGTTGCTTTCGACCAGAAACCCCTTACCCGCCGCGAGCGGGCCAACAACGTCAAGAAGCGCGACGTCTTCGGTAAATACGGCGAGCAGGCCCGCGCGGTCCTTGAAGCCCTGCTAGACAAGTTCGCCGACCACGGTGTGCAAGACATTGAAGACGCCAAGGTGCTGGAATTGCCGCCCTTTGACCAATTCGGCAGCAAAACCCAGATCCGCCGTGGCATCTTCGGCAGCGTTGAGCAATACACCCAGGCCGTGCACGAGCTCGAACAAGCCCTCTACGACTCCCCCGAACAAAAGCAGGCCTGATTCCCTGCCAGGCTGAACGACCAGAGTACCAAACAATGAACCTCAGCAGCACCATCAAATCCATCCAGGACATCATGCGCAAAGACGACGGCGTCGACGGCGATGCCCAGCGCCTCGGCCAGCTCACCTGGATGCTCTTCCTCAAAGTATTCGACCAGCGCGAGCGGGAATGGGAAGACGACGCCAAGGATCAGGGCAAGTCGTACACCTCCCCGCTACCCGACGAATTCCGCTGGCGAAACTGGGCGGCGTATGTACCGGATCAAGACGGCAAAAAGCAGCCGCAGATTGCGCCCAGCGAGATCATCAGCTTCGTCAATAACCAGCTCTTCCCTCAGCTCAAAGAGCTGGACGCCACCCACGGCGAGCAGCAGGCGGTGATCCGCAGCGTCTTTGAAGACGCCAACAACTACATGAAATCCGGCACCCAGTTGCTCGCCGTCATCGAAAAACTGGAAGAAGCCATTCATTTCGATGACTTCAAGGAGCGCGCCCAGCTCGGCGACGTGTACGAGCAACTGCTCAACGACCTGCGCGGCGCCGGCAATGCTGGCGAGTTCTATACCCCCCGCGCCATCACCACCTTCATGGCTGATCGCGTCAACCCGCGCCTGGACAAGCGCGAAACCGTGATGGACCCGGCCTGCGGCACCGGCGGCTTCCTCACCGCCGCCATCGACCACTTCCGCAAGCAGATCACCACCAAATCCAGTGCCGACGATAAACGCGCCATTGAAACCCTGATCCACGGCATCGAAAAAAAGCAGCTCCCCCACCTGCTATGCACCACCAACATGCTGTTGCATGGCATCGACGTGCCTAGCCAGATCAAGCACCGCAACACCCTGGGCATTGGCTGGAACGAGTGGAACGCCAACGACAAGGTCGACTGCATCATCACCAACCCGCCTTTTGGTGGTTACGAAGACGATGGCGTTGGCAGCGACTATCCGGCTGATCTGCGCACCCGCGAAACCGCCGACATGTTCATGGCGCTGATCATCAAGAAGCTGCTCAAGGAAAACGGACGTGCCGCCGTGGTGCTGCCCGATGGCTTCCTCTTTGGTGAGGGCATCAAGGGGGCGCTGAAAAAGCTGCTGCTGCGTGACTGCAAGCTGCACACCATCATCCGCCTGCCCAAAGGCGTCTTTGCCCCCTACACCACCATCAAGACCAACCTGCTCTTTTTCACCAAGGGCGCCACGGTGGATGACGGGACCGAGCACTTCCACACCGACACCATCTGGTTCTACGAGCACCCTTACCCTACGGGATACAAAAGTTACTCAAAAACAAAGCCCATTCGGATTGAAGAGTTCGATCCCATCAAAGAGTGGTGGGGAGACGAAGCTGATAACTTTGCCAAGCGTGAGCAATACAACGACGATCCAGATATCGCTGACAAAAAGGCCTGGAAGGTCGATTTCAAGAGCAAGCGCGAACAGGCCGAGGCCGCTGCACAGCCGCATTGGCAACGCGCCGACGAGCTGAACAATCAGGCCGCTGCGCTGGAAGGCGAAGCGGGGGATTTGCGCAAGAGCCTGGTCGGCACCACGGATACCGCTTACCGCGAAAAGATCGACGCCCAGATTGCCGAACTGCGCGCCAAGGCCGAACCGCTGCGCCTGCAAGCCCGCGACGCCCAAGCCGCCGGCGATCGCCTCTACTGGCCGATCTTCAACCTCGACCTCAAAAACCCCAACGCCCCGGAAGAAGAAACCCACGACCCCGACCTGCTACTGGAGAAATACAAAAAGCTGCTGGGCGAAATCGAAGAGACCGAAAATCAGCTCAAAAGCGAGCTGGCCGCCGCCCTGGCGCACCATTTCAGCCCGGAGGCCGAAGCATGAAGCCCACGGCAGCGGAGACTGCCGCACCGCAACTGCTGGGCGACATCCGCCAACTGATCGAGCAAAGCCGTGGGCAACTGGCGGCGGCGGTCAACAGTGCGCTGACCATGCTGTACTGGCACATCGGCCACCGCATTCGCACCGAAATACTGGGTAGCGAACGCGCCACCTACGGCGAACAGATTGTCCAGGCACTGGCGAAACAACTGGAAGCCGACTACGGGCGCGGCTTCTCCGCCAAAAACCTGCGGCACATGCTGCGTTTTGCCGAAGCCATCCCCTCGCAAGAGATTGTCTCCGCAGTGCGGAGACAATTGAGCTGGACCCACATCAAGACCCTGATCTACATCGACAACCCGCTCAAACGCGACTTCTACCTGCAAATGTGCCAGCAGGAAGGCTGGAGCACCCGCACCCTGCAAGACCGGCTGGACTCCCAGCTTTTCGAGCGCACCGCCCTCTCCCGGCAGCCCGAGCAGTTGCTGGAGCAAGAGCTGGCCACCCTGCGCCAAACCGGAACCCTCACCCCGGCACTGGTGCTGAAAGACCCCTACATACTCGATTTCCTCGGCCTGCAAGACCGCTATCTGGAAAAAGACCTGGAAGACGCCATCCTGCGCGAGCTGGAAAACTTCCTGCTGGAGCTGGGTGCCGGCTTTACCTTTGTTGCCCGGCAAAAGCGCCTCCAGATCGACAACGACGACTTTTACATCGACCTGCTGCTCTACAACCGCCGCCTGAAACGGCTGGTCGCCATTGAACTCAAACTGGGCGATTTCAAGGCCGCCGACAAAGGCCAGATGGAGCTGTACCTGCGCTGGCTGGCCAAACACGAACAGGAGCCGGGCGAGGCGCCACCGCTAGGCATCATCCTGTGCAGCGGCAAAAAGCAGGAGCAGGTTGAACTGCTGGAGCTGGACGCCAGCGGCATCCACATTGCCGAATACCTCACCAGCCTGCCCCCCCGGGAAGTGCTGCAAGCCAAACTGCACGAAGCCATCACCCGTTCCCGCGCCCGCCTGGAAAACCGTGGGGAGGACGCCTGATGGACGCGCAGAAGTTTTTGGCCGAGTTTGGGCATATTGCGAATGCGCCGGGGGGCGTGGCGCGGTTGCGGGAGATGGTGTTAGCTCTGGCTGTATCAGGGCGCTTGATCGAGCAATCTGAAGTCAACGAAAGCCTTGCTGCGGATTCCCTAAAAAAACTTGAGCAGGAGCTCGCCGACTATAAAGCGGCAAACGGATACCGCCGTACATCGGGGGGGCGTGACGCGGCGAGCACACTTCTAGTCCCTGCGCCATCTGGTTGGGTTAAAGCTAGGTTAGGTCAAATTGGTGTGCTAATTCGGGGCGTCACTTACAACAAAGCTGTCGCTCGTGCCTCAGGTGGGCAAGGGATGACCGGCTTGCTTCGCGCCAATAACATCGGGGCGAATATTTCGTTTGACGACTTGGTTTATGTTCCATCTGACCTTGTTGATAAGGAGCAGATTCTTTGCGCTGGTGACGTTCTTATTTCCATGTCAAGTGGAAGCAAAGGCTTAGTTGGAAAGGCCGCAATGGTCCTTGAAGATACTGAGTTCGGGTTTGGGGCATTTTGTGGTGCATTTCGCCCCATGCCATCGTTACGGTGTGAATTCATTCGAGTGGTAATGCAATCACCTCAATACCGGGATTACGTCTCGGATCAAGGCAAAGGCATAGGAATCAATAATCTGACTAAGGGGCATATTGAAAATTACGAACTCTTCTTTCCTTCGCCCGAAGAACAATCCCGCATCGTCGCCAAAGTCGATGAACTGATGGCCTTGTGCGACAAGCTGGAAACACAGCAGCAAGCTCGCCGCAAACTGCAAAACAGCCTGCGCCAGTCCATCCTGCAAGCCGTCGCCAGCGCCACCAGCCCGCACGAACTGCAAACCACCTGGACATGCCTGGCCGACAACTTCGGGCGGCTTTTTCATGCGCCGGAGGATGTGGATGAGTTGGTCGCCGAACTGAAGAACATGGCGGTCCGAGGTTTGCTTTCCTTGCCATCGACATCGGTTTCGCCTGTGGATGCAGTCGTGGCGGATTGCGATAATTTGCGCGACCAATACATCACGTCAGGTTTGATGCGACGCCAGAAGCTTATCTCCATTGCAGATTCGGACGTTGTGTATCCCGAGCATTGGGCAGTTGCACCATTCGATAAGGTTGCTGTGGTGATCGGTGGTGTCACTAAAGGCCGTGATTTACGAGGGCGCGATGTCGTTACTTGCCCGTATCTGGCGGTTGCCAACGTCCAGCGTGGATTCTTCAAGCTGACCAATCTGAAGACGATCCAGATCGGAAAAGAGGAGCTGGACAAGTACCTTGTCCAAGAAGGCGACTTGCTCATCACGGAAGGCGGTGATTGGGACAAGGTAGGTCGCACGGCCATTTGGAGAGGTGGTATCGATAACTGCCTTCACCAAAATCATGTCTTCAAGGCGCGGGTACCTTCTTTATCCTTACTCAACGAGTGGGTCGAACTTGTATTCAATTCTGGCCTTGGCCGCGACTACTTTGCTGGGGCGTCAAAGCAGACAACCAATTTGGCGTCGATCAACATGACGCAGCTTCGTAGTTTTCCAATGCCAATTCCGCCGCTTGATGAGCAGCGTGCGATTTTGGCCAAGCTGAATGCGTTGACCGTAAAAGCCAAGTTTTGGCATCAACAGTTGGAAAAGAAACAGCACCTGGCTGAACTACTGGCTGATGCAACTCTGGCAAGCTTTACCGGCATCACCACCGAACCAGAAGAGGAACCCATGAAAGCCCCGCAAACCGAACTGGTCGCCCCGCTACGCTTGGGTACGGCACCCGACATTAAGGCTCAGGCGCCGCTGGCCACGATCCTGGCCCGGCATCACGGGGAAATGGAGGCCAAGGATTTGTGGCAGCGCTTCGGCGGCGAGATCGACGCTTTTTATCAGCAGTTGAAAACCGAAGTCGCGCATGGCTGGATTGTTGAGCCCGAACCGGCCCGGGTCGAGCTGAAAGACTGATACCCAGCCGCTCATGAACGCACCGGACGATAGCTTGCTGCACGGGGTGGCCATTGGTGATCGCCAGAACTTGTGGCGCTTGCTGAACAGCCTGCCTGTTAACCGGCAGGTGGCGGAAGCTTTCGAGCCGGCGTGGTCGGCTCAGGCAAACGATCTGGCAACTGCCGCCGCTATCGATACCGATGCCATCGTGCGCGGCATGTTCCAGATGCTGTGCAACCATCTGGAATCGCCGCAGGCTATAGCGGCGCTTGAGCCCTTGAGCCTGCTGGTGTTGTTGCGGGGTGGGATCGGCGAGTTTGACGCTTTCGTCACCACGCTGGGGGAGGTGGATGAGACCCAGGCGCCGCATTTGATGGTGCTCCGCCCTGGCGTTTTCGTAAGGCTGGCTGATCGCGTGTTGCGCGCATTTACCTGTGCCGAGGTGTGGCCGGAACTGGGGGATTTGACGACCTGTCAGTCAGCCTGGTCGGAGGTGCCGCTGGCCAATCAGCCTCGTGACCCGGAGCGTTTCCAGTTGGCAATGAATCTGGCCATGCTGTCCGCGCTGGTGGTGTTCTATCACGAGTTTGCACACATCATTCGTGGCCACAATGCCTGGGCGGCGGAGACGCTGGGGGTTGGCAGCCTGCGCGAAAATCGGAGTTTGCGTCCCCTGCACACCGGGAAGGGAGAAAAAGGTACGGGTGCTGATCATCATCGCCGTGCCGTGGAGGTAGATGCCGATATTTATGCCGGGGTTTTCATGGCAAAAGCCTTGAGCATCGGCATGCTGGGTGAGGTCAACGAAGACAATCTGCCTTACTGGTGTGAGTTGATGGCATTTTTAGCTCTGCTTACCTTCAATGTTTTCGAGGAACAGGTTCAGTCTGCCGATTATCGTGCTGGCTACCATTTGCCCCAAATACGCACTGAATGTTTCCTGGAGGGGCTGGCCAGTGTCTGGGAGGTGCGAGATCTAAAGATGTTCGTGGCAGGCATGGAAACTGGCGCAGCATTTTGTGCCAAGCACTACCGTCCCTTCGGTAGCGAAGAGGAAATCAAGGCCGATTTTGAGCGATTGGAGACACATACCTGGCCGACGCTCCTCAATTTGCGCAAGGTATTTCGCCAATATGTGCCACCAGTCTGGCTGGCACGAGCAGGAGATTGACCTGATGTCGAACAGGAATGCTCAAGACTATTTGGCCTTTTTACAAGCCGCTACACTAGGTGAGCCGGGCTCGGTGGTGTACCGCAGCCTGGCCGAGTCCGGTGTAAAACTACTCGATAATGCTAAAAAACAAGCACTCGCCCAGATGGTTGATGAGCGTTATGGCGTGGATCATCGTGATGAAATGGCGCAACACGGTGACGACATTTACCACTGGCTGAAGCGGACTGAGAGCAACCTATTTGAAGATTTGGCTAGATATGTGGGAGAGCAGCAATCTGAGACATTGAACCGCCTGGCACTGGGGTTCATTCCCTATATGACCAGCAATGCTTTTGCCGAGGCAGTTGCCCATGCCCCTCATGAAAAAATTATCGGCATTAATCTGGGATTGTTTTGGGTAAGTTGTTTACTGGCAGAGGCATTTCTTCGGGCCGCCGATGGTGATGAGATTGGCAGCTTGGCCACTTATCAGTCGGCAGAGGAAGTCTATCTGGCCCAAAGTCAGCGCCAATTGCACGCAGCCTGGAATGGGCGCAAACACCATGCAAATGACGCCTATGCGGTGCAGGGAGGAGCGGTCGGTAGCGTGCTCCTTCGCTTTGTTGCTTTGCACGAATTGGGGCATGTTGTACTAGGACACGTGGGCCACTGGCGGATGCGTTTTTTGCCCGGACAGGGACGGGTCGTTTATGAGTCTCCTCAATATTCGGACGTGAGTGCCGAACAAACGATGGAACTGGATGCTGACGCCTTCGCACTCTCATGTTTGCTGGCCCATACCGAAGGCCCTGAAGTGATGTGGAACAACCTGTTGTTCATTGCTGCCTTCTTTCGCCTGATGGCACGTTTGGAAGCCGTGGGGGCGATAACCCCTTGCAAGCACCATCCGCCACCGCTGGTGCGTCTGGGCAAGCTTTATGAGCAAACGGAGCGGGCGCTCGGGCCGCCGCCAAATGATGCCTGGGCATGGGCGGCACAACTGCAAAACGAATGGCAGGAAAGAGATGGCTAAAGGAATGCATACGGGATCCTCCCCGTTTATCGTTAATTTGCGCTTTGCCGATGATGCTGATCGGGATGAAGCACTGGCAGCGTGGGCGGCGCAGGATGTGCTGATGGGCGATGGCTGCGCGCTACAGCGCCTGAGCAAACGTCGCCTGGGGTTCGCGGGGGGGACGCAAAATCTGGATTGGGGCGTGTCATTCGCCCCTGAAGCCCCCGCACACCGCATTGCCAATTGGCTGTGGGAGACGGTGGCCAAGCAGGGGCAACGCAAATTTGCGATCAATTCGCAGTGGGTCTTGGGGCTCGACGATCTGGTAGACCGGGTAGCTGCGCATTTGCCGCTGCAAGGCCTGCATTTGCAGCACTTGCAGCTTCCGCAGTTCAAGAATTTGCGTGATCTGGATATTCAGTTTTCTGCCTATGGCTCACCAGCCTTCGATGGGGATGCCCCCAAGCGTATCTCTAGCCATGCGGTGATTGGCCAGAACGGCACCGGGAAATCCAATTTGATCGAAGCCATCATCACCATTTTTCGTGATGTTGATCTGGATCGGGATGCGGCTTTTGACTACACGCTGAGCTACCGAATCCGTGGCCATCTGGTTCAATTACAGGCGAAGACCGCAGAGCAGCGGCGCCCCTATGTCTGGGTCGATGGCCGTGCGCAATCGCAAGGCTATTTGCTGAAGAACAAGGAGCTGCTGCCATCGCACATTTTTGCCTACTACTCGGGGCGCAATGAGCGTATTGAGGCGCTGTTTCAGGAGCATCAGCGGCGCTTTAATCGACGCCAGGAAATTACTACTGAGGAAACGCTACCGGAGCGTTTTTTGGCCCAGTTTTCTGCCAGTGAAGCAGATATTCGTACTGTCGAGGCAATTAGACGGCGTGAAGAACACAAGACGCGCAACCAGTTTGGCGACGACCGCCTGCGCCGCCTGTTCTATTGCCGGGGTGGCCATAGCCAGTTGGTACTGCTGGCTTGTTTGCTCTCCGACGATCCGGTATTTCAGAAGGTGCTCAAGAATCTGCACATTGAATCGCTGGAGTCGGCCTTGTTTGTGCTGAAGGAGCCACACCGCCTGCGCGAAAAGCGCCGTGGCGGCAAGTTCGACGAGCTGGAGCTGAACGAAGGAGATCCGCGCTTCTGGTATGCACGTGGCAATGTGGTCAGTGAGTTCCTCGACAAACTCTGGCAAGTGGCCTGGGCACCGATTGAGCAGGAGGCAACCAAGCAGATCGATTTCCGTGGTCGCAGCGAGAAACAGAAGCAGCTCTACCTGTTTGTTCCCAGCCAGGACAAGCTCAAGCAACTGGGTGAGCTGGTCGGCGGCATTCACAGTTTCTTCCGCTACGCCGAGGGCGCTTATGTCGGCGACCTGATCGACGAAGTGCGTATCACCGTCAAGAAACGCGATGAGCACGGCGGTAAGGTAAGTTTCACCCAGCTCTCCGAGGGAGAACTGCAAATGCTCACCGTGCTGGGCCTGATGCGTATCACCCGAGACGATCATTGTCTGTTCCTGCTCGACGAGCCGGATACCCACCTGAACCCAATCTGGAAACTGCGCTATTTCGACGACATTGAAGGCGTGCTGGCCTCGGATGCTGCCACGCTGGCGCAAGGTGGGTCGCAAATCCTGATTACGACCCACGATCCGATGATGCTGGGCAGCCTCAAGCGTGAGCAGGTTCATATCCTGCGCCGTGATGGCGAGCGCACAGTGGTCGATGTGCCTGATGAGCACCCGCAGGGTATGGGGGTGACCGGGCTGCTCAAGAGCGAGCTGTTCGGGCTCTCATCCACTCTGGATAGCGAAACCGAGCGGCGTTTGTTCCGCCGCAACGAGTTGTTCGTGAAATCGCCGCGCACACCCGAGGAAGATGCCGAGCTGAGCCGCCTGTCTGCTGGGTTGGCAGATCTGGGTTTTTCGAACGCCGATTTCCGCGACCCGGATTACGCACTGTTTGTGCGCAAGATGGCGCAACACCGGCGCTTCCGAAAACCCGTGCTGACGCCCGAGGAGCGAGCTGAGCAGGACCGTATCGCCGACTCTATCATCGACGAAATATTGCGTGAGGAGGGTCGCTAGTGATCTGGATTGACCTGGGGCGCAAGCGTCCTACCGATACCGATATCCCGAATTGGAAGCCATGGACGCCAGAGCAGTGGGATGCCTGGCAGGCAAAGTCTGTCCAATTGGTGGCCGATCTGGCCATCCTGGATGCAGCCGGCAAGCGTGCTGAACGCAACGCGCTGATTGACGCCAATAGCACTCACTGGGGTGCCTTGAAGGAATGGTTGTTGGCGTTGTCGGCTGGCAAATGCTGGTTTTCAGAAGTGCGCGAGCTTTACTCGCACTATGACGTGGAGCATTTTCGCCCCAAGAAGGAGGCCAAGGCCTTGGATGCCAGCCTGCGCGATGGCTATTGGTGGCTGGCTTTCGATTATATGAATTTCCGCATCTGCGGCAATGTCGGTAACCGCAAGAAAGGCGGTTGGTTTCCGCTCAAGAATGGCTCACTGTGCTCCACGCATACCCTGCAATGCGAAGAATCTGAAACGCGTTACCTGCTTGACCCGATTGATGACGACGATGTGTCGCTGATTGCCTTCGATGAAGAAGGCAAGGTTATTCCTACGCCCGGTTCTTCGGAATGGGAGCGGGAGCGCGTCAGCGAGACGGTAAAACGGCTCAAGCTCAATGAGCATGTACCGCTGGCAGAAGCCCGTCGCAAGGTGTGGCAGAAAGTGGGCGACTTGATCGATGACTATACAAACGCCAAAGCCCGTTGTCGCGCAGGTAATAACCCAGCGGCCAAGGCGAAACTGATCGAAGTTTGCGCCCGCGTGCGCGAGATGACCAACCCTGCAGCCGAACTCTCGGCGGTAGCCCGTTGGTGCTTGTTGATGCGCAATGACCCGCAACTTTCCAGATTGATGGGATGAATGTACGCAAGAGAACTACCGCCGCTGTCAAGGCAGATGCGAATAGTGGCAGTAGGAGAGCTCCTTCGTGTGGCAATCGCTGAATTTTCACCGAGCATTTGATGATTAAGCGATGCCATCTTGGTCTGCGGACGGCTAGAGAAACCGACCGGCCGCCCCTCACTCCCCCAACACCCTTCGCAACGCCCCAGCCTCCGTTTCCCCCGCCAGCCGGGCTTTTTCTTCCTTGCCTTTGAAGCTGATCACGGTCGACTGGCTGCGCACGCTCATTTGCCGGCGCAGGTCGCGGGCTTTGTCGTAGTCGACGACGAGCAGGGTGCCGGGGACGCTGGGGTCGCCTTGCCAGCCGTTGAACACCTTTTGCTGGGCGCGGCAGGTGGGGCACCAGTCGGCGTGGAAGTGCAGGGCGACGCTGGCTTGGCTTTGTTGCAGCTGGGCAAAGCGTTCGGGCCGGTAGGCTTCGATTTCGAGGGCTTGGGCGGGGTTGGTCTGGGCAAAGAGGGCAAGCAGGGTGAAGGCGGCGGGCAGGTGGCGTTGCATGGTGTTCTCCATCGGGTTTAGTAGCGGATACTGAGATTGATCCAGGCGTCGGGGAGCAGGGCGAGGAGGCGGGCTTCCAGCCATTTGTCGGCGCCGCTGAGGATGGCGAGGCCGAGCAGCAGGATGAGCAGGCCAAAGCCGGTTTTGATCGCGCCGATGTGGCCCAGCACCCAGCCGCGCGCGGTTGAAGCCGCTGCGCGAGGCGTAGGCGACGGCGACCAGCGGGATCGCGGCGCCGATTCCAAACAGGCCGAGGATCAGGCCGCCGCGCAGTACGCCGCCTTCGCTGGCGACCAGGGGCAGGGCCGAGGCCAGCAAGGGGCCGGAGCAGGGGCTCCAGATCAGGCCGAGCAGGGCGCCGAGCAAGAGCGCACCGCCGAGCGAGCCCTGATCGAACTTGCTGCCGGCGGCGTTGGCCTGGCTGGCCAGCGGCAGCAGCCAGGTGTTGAAACGTTCATTCAGCGCGGGGATCAGCATGACCAGGCCAAAGGCCAGGAGCAGCCAGCCGCCGGCCAGGCGGACCTGGTCGGGGTCGATGCCGAGCGCCGGACCGAGGGCGCCGACCAGCATGCCGATGCTGGCAAACGACAGTACCATGCCCAGCCCCATTGCCAGCGGCGCCCGCCGGTTGGCCTGGACGGCACCGCCCAGCACCAGCGGCAAGAGCGGGAAAACACAGGGCGACAGGGTGGTCAGGCTGCCGGCGAGCAGGCTGAGGGCGAGGGAGGAAAAAGCGATGGGGTCGGGCATGATGAGACATTTGGCAGGTGATGTACCGGTTAGTCGCTTCGATGCCCGCTTTCTTACAGTCGCGGTCTTGGCAAATAGGGCCATGACTACGGTCGACCGTGAATTTGCCCGGTTTTTGCCCGGCCGGCGGCGCGGGGTGGTGGGTATACTGGCGCTCCCCCGGTTGCTGCGGCGATGCGGGGAGTTCCGGAGTGTTTATTTGGATGGAGTTGATCGTGAGCTATCTGCAACGCTTTTCGTCTGATGATCTGGAGCGGATTGTCGAAGAGGGAATGGTCTATATGTGCGCCTGTCCGGCGCAGGTGGCCAAGGAAATTCGCCTGTTGCGCGAGTTGATCGCTTATCAGGAGGCCTGTTTGAATGGCCCGGAAAATGCGTCCGAGGTGCACCGCTGCATTGCCGAGGCGGCACGCGAGGCGCATGCGCGGATGGAGCAATGTCTCGACCAGGTGCTGACGCTGGAGGGCTGGGATCGCGCTACCTTGCACATGCCGGAAGGGCTGCGCCAGCGGCGGGATGCGGCGCTGGAGGATGGTTTTTCCTGAGGCGGCGGTAGCGGCGCCGACACCGGTCCGGCGCTGCCCGGCGGGCGCCGGGTGTGGTAAGCAGACCCCGGTCCGACCGTTTTGGTCGGCTTTTTTTTGCTGCGGGATGCTGCGCCGCAGCACAGGGTGTTAGAATCGCGCCTTTGATTTTTCTGGCCAAATCCACTCCCATGTCCGTTCGCCCGATCCGCAACATCGCCATCATTGCCCACGTTGACCACGGCAAAACCACGCTGGTTGACCAACTGCTCCGCCAATCCGGTACCTTCGCCGCCCACCAGCAGGTGGTCGATTGTGTGATGGACTCGAACGATCTGGAAAAAGAGCGCGGCATCACCATTCTTTCCAAGAACACCGCCGTCGAATACGAAGGTATTCACATCAACATCGTCGATACCCCGGGCCACGCGGACTTCGGCGGTGAAGTCGAGCGCGTGCTGGGCATGGTCGATGGCGTGGTGCTGCTGGTGGATGCGGCCGAAGGCCCGATGCCGCAGACCCGCTTTGTGACCAAGAAGGCGCTGGCGCAAGGCCTGCGTCCGATCGTGCTGGTGAACAAGGTGGACCGTGACGGCGCCGATCCGGACAACGCCGTCAACCTGACTTTCGACCTGTTCGACAAGCTGGGTGCCACCGACGAACAGCTGGATTTCCCGATCGTCTACGCTTCCGGCCTCAACGGCTGGGCGGCGATGGAACTCGACCAGCCGCGCGAGAACATGAAGCCGCTGTTCGACACCATCCTGCGCCACGTGCCGGCACCGGATGCCGATGTCGATGCGCCGCTGCAGCTGCAGATCACTGCGCTGGATTATTCTTCCTACGTCGGCCGTATCGGCGTCGGCAAGATCATTCGCGGCCGCGTCAAGACCGGCCAGAACGTGATGGTCATGTTCGGGACCGACGAAGAGGCTGCCGAGCACGATCGCAACCCGATCAAGGCCAAGATTGGTCAGGTGTTCGGCTACAAGGGCCTGAACAAGGTTGAGATGGCCGAAGGTCTGGCCGGCGACATCGTCCAGATCACCGGTATCGAAGATCTGGTGCTGGGCTGCACCGTGACCGACCCGGACCAGCCGGAAGCGCTGCCGCTGCTCAAGATCGACGAGCCGACCCTGTCGATGCAGTTCATGGTTAACACCAGCCCGCTGGCCGGTACCGAAGGCAAGTTCGTGACCAGCCGCCAGATCCGCGACCGCCTGCACAAAGAACTGCTGACCAACATGGCGCTGCGCGTGCATGACACCCCGAACGGCGACGTCTTCGACGTGGCCGGCCGTGGCGAACTGCACCTCGGCATCCTGCTGGAAAACATGCGCCGCGAAGGCTACGAACTGGCGGTTGGCCGCCCGCGCGTGGTCAAGAAGGTGATCAACGGCGTCGAGTGCGAGCCGTACGAAATGCTGACCGTCGACGTCGAGGAAGACACCCAGGGCGGCGTGATGGAAAGCCTCGGCCTGCGTAAGGGCGAGCTGCAGGACATGGTGCCGGACGGTCGCGGTCGCGTCCGTATCGAGTACCGCATCCCGGCGCGTGGCCTGATCGGTTTCCAGGGCGAGTTCATGAACCTGACCCGTGGTAACGGCCTGATGAGTCACGTTTTCGACGAGTACGCCCCGGTCAAGGAAGGCAACGTTGCCGAGCGTCGCAATGGCGTGCTGGTGTCGCAGGATAACGGCGAAGCCGTGGCCTACGCGCTGTGGAAGCTGCAGGATCGCGGCCGGATGTTCGTCAGCCCGGGCGAAAAGCTGTACGAAGGCATGATCATCGGTATCCACAGCCGTGAAAACGATCTGGTCGTGAACCCGATCAAGGGCAAGCAGCTGACCAACGTTCGCGCTTCTGGTACTGACGAAGCCGTCCGCCTGGTGCCGCCGGTCCAGTTGAGCCTGGAATCCGCCGTCGAATTCATCGCCGACGACGAACTGGTTGAACTGACGCCGAAGTCGATCCGTCTGCGCAAGCGTCACCTGACCGAAAACGAGCGCAAGCGCGCTCTGCGCGAAGGCGCATAAGCCATGTTCTGCGCGCCTTGCCGGAGTCATTTCCGGCACTGGCGGCAGCAGCATCCCAAGGCGACCCGGCGGGTCGCCTTTTTATTGTTGCTGGCGCTGTTTTTCAGCTTGCTCGGCTGGCTGACCGATCCGGTTGCGATGCCGCCGGGCATGTGCAGCGTCTATCCCTAGCCGGGACGACCGCCACCGGGCGGTGAAAAATGCGATTTTTCACGGTCGACCGTGTGCGGAGCCGGTTTTTCCGGCAATCAGCAGGTTTTGCCCGGGGCCAGATAGCGCTGGAAGAACTCTTCGGCGGGTAGCGGTCGGCTGTAGAAATAGCCCTGCACGATGTCGCAGCCGAGGTCCCTGAGTTCGGCCAGCTGCACTGGCGTTTCGACGCCTTCGGCAACCACGCTGAGCGACAGGCTGTGCGCCATCGCGATGATCGCCCGGACCAGTTCGCCGGCTCGCCGGTTTTCTCCCTGATCGGCAGTATCGAGTGCGCGGATGAAGGATTTGTCGATTTTCAGCACCCCGATCGGCAGGCGCTGCAAATAGGAGAGCGACGAGTAGCCGGTGCCAAAGTCGTCAAGGGCGACGCGAATGCCGGCCCGGCGCAAGGCTTCCAGTTCTTCGGTGGCCCCGCTGTCGGCATTGAGCAGCAGCGATTCGGTGACTTCGACCTCCAGCACCGAGGGCGGGAGGCCGCTGGTGGCCAGGCGGGCGAGGATTTCCTGGGCTGGCCGGCGGCGCCAGAACTGGCGCGGCGAAAGGTTGATCGCCAGGGGCAGCGGGCTGGCGCCTCGCTGTTGCCAGTCGCGGGCGTGTTCCAGGCAGCGGGCGGTGACCCAGTCGCCGATTTCGAGGATCAGCCCGCTGTCTTCAGCGACCGGGATGAACTGGTCGGGCGGGATCAGGCGGCCGGCGTGGCGCCAGCGCAGCAGGGCTTCGGCGCCGCAGAGCCGGTCGCCGGCAAGCTCGATCTTGGGCTGGAAATGCAATTCCAGTTCGTTGTGCTGGATCGCCTGGCGCAAGGCGCTTTCGAGTTCCATGCGCTGGCGCAGGCGCTGGTTCATCTCTGGCTGGTATTGCCGTAGCGCGTTGCCGCCGGCGGCCTTGGCCGTGTACATCGCGGTGTCGGCGTTGCGCAGCAGGGTTTCGCCGTCGGCCGCATCGAGCGGGCAGAGGCTGAGGCCGATGCTGGCTCCGGTGAAGAAATCGGCATCGTGTCCGGCAAAGGGGCGGGCAATCGCCTCGCGCAGCGCTTCGCCAAAGCTCAGCGCAGCGGCAATGTCGGGGCAGCCGGGGAGCAGGGCGATGAACTCGTCGCCCCCCTGGCGGAATAGCTGGCACTGGTTGCCGAACAATTGTCCCAGCCGTTGGGCAACGCCTTGCAGCAGCAGGTCGCCGGCACGGTGGCCGAGGGTGTCGTTGATGTCCTTGAACCGGTCGAGGTCGATGAAAAACAGTGCCAGCAGCGTGTTGCCCGCGTTGGCGGCGACGATCTGTGGCGGCAGCGTGCGTGCCAGTTCAAGGCGGTTGGGCAGGCCGGTCAGGCTGTCGTGATGGGCGAGGAATTCGAGGTTGTCCTGATAGCGGCGGCGCTCGGTGATGTCGCTGACCGAGCCGACCATCTGGTAGGCACGGCCTTGCGGGTCGCGCACGGCGATCCCGCGCGAGCCGATCCAGCGAAAACTGCCGTCGCTGGCGCGGACCCGGTATTCGCAATAGAAATGCTCGCTCCGGCCTTTGAGGTGGTCGGCCACCGCCCGGTTGTAATGGGCACGGTCGTCAGGGTGAACGATCTCCAGCCAGGCGTGGGTGTCGGGGAGAAAATCCTCGCGGTAGCCGAGAATTTCAAGCAGTCGGGCTCCGACCTGCAGTTTCTTGCTGCGCGGGTCCCATTCCCAGAAACCGTCGTGGGCCGCCTGCATGGCCAGGGCATAGGCCTGGGCGTTGCGATGCAGGCTCCGCCATTCGCTGAAGGCCAGCCAGCACAGGGCGCCCAGGCTGCCCAAAAAGAGGGCTTCGGCGATCCAGTGCTGATCGCTGCGCCCCAGCCAGGCCAGCAACAGTCCGGCCAAGGCGGCGGTCAGCAGGAGCCAGCGCGGAGCCGCAGTTGTCGGCCGGGGGAGTGGCTGGCTGGCGCTGGTGGGCATCGACTGAGCGGTGGTCAGCCGCCGGTCATGGACATGAAGCGTACGACTTGCGGCGCGTTCATCTGCTGGGTGAAGTCGTGCCCCCAGGGCTTGATCCCCATGCTGTCGACGATTGCCTGGCGCAGCTGGGCGTCGTCGGCGCCGCCGCGCAGAACACTGAGCAGGTTGGTCGCGTCGTTCTGGCCGAGGCAGGGGTAAAGCTCGCCTTGCGCGGTGATCCGGACCCGGTTACAGCTGTCGCAGAAATTGTGGCTGTGCGGGGAGATGAAGCCGATCCGGCTTTCACTGCCGGGAGTCCGCCAGTAGCGGGCCGGGCCGCCGGAGGATTCCTCGCTGGCCACCAGCGGATAGCGTTGGCCGATGATCTGGCGGGCTTCTTCCGAGGAAATGAAGGTATTGTCGCGGCCGTGAATTTCGCCGAGCGGCATTTCTTCAATGAAGGAGATGTCGAGTTCGTTTTCGACTGCAAACTGCACCAGGTCGACGAATTCGTCGTCGTTGGTGCCGCGCATCATCACCGCGTTGAGCTTGGTGCGGGTAAAGCCGGCGGCGCGCGCAGCGGCGATGCCCTGCAGGACCTTGCCGAGGTCGCCGATGCGGGTAATTGCCTTGAAACGATCCGGTTTCAGGGTATCCAGGCTGATGTTGATGCGCTTGACGCCGGCAGCCTTGAGCGGTCCGGCAAAGCGTTCGAGTTGCGAGCCGTTGGTGGTGAGCACCAGTTGTTCGAGGCCGGGCAGGGCGCCCAGGCGTTCGATCAGCCACATCGCTTCCTTGCGCACCAGCGGCTCGCCGCCGGTAATTCGCAGCTTGGTTACGCCAAGGCTGACGAAGGCAGCCGAAACCCGCAGGCATTCTTCCAGACTCATCACCTTGTCGCGGGGCAGGAAGCTCATTTCCTCGGCCATGCAATAAGTGCAGCGGAAGTCGCAGCGGTCGGTGATCGACAGGCGCAAATAAGTGATTCGCCTGCCGTACTTGTCGACCAGAGCGCCTTCGGCGTGCATCAGGCGGGCCGGATCGAGGTTCGGACGGAAATCTTGCAGGCCGTCGGGGGTGTGTTCCGGTCTCAGGGTTTCGTTTTGCATCGGGGGGGCTGCGCGGACGGTGACAATAGCCGGGATTATTGGTGACCGACAGGGCGGTCTACCAGTACAGAAATCAAAAAAGCAGCCAGGTTCCCTCGCTTTGCCAAAATATTTGCCCTTTAGTCGAAGATCAGCGCCGCCGCCACCTTGCGCCCCTCGGCGGCAAGGATGTTGTAAGTCCGGCAGGCCGCCGGCAGATCCATGACTTCAATGCCAATCCCGGCCGGGGCGAAAGGGCGCAGCAGCGGGCCGGGCGGAAAGCGCAGCTGCTTGCCGGTGCCGAGCAGCACGACCTCGACTCCGAGTTGCATCAGTTGCTGCATGTCGGCTTCGCTGAGGGCGTCCGGCTTGGCCTCGGTCCACGCCGGGACGATGTTTTCCGGGGTGACGATCAGGCTTTTTTCGTATTTTTCGTGGTTGACCGTGACAAAGCCTTCGCCGTGGGCGGTGAAGATGTTGAGTCCGGCAAGATGGGTCTGGTGCAGTTTCACGGTGTAAACCTCGGTCTGTCTGGGGGCTGAGCAGCAACGCCGCAGCGCGGATTATTGCATTCCTCGGCGGCCCGCGCCTATTCGGGAAAGCAGTGGGTCAAGGCGGCTGCCGCAGGGCTGAAAAACAGTGGCAAGGAATTGCCGGTCGCGCGTTAGAATAAGAGATTGTTTTTTGCCTTTTTCGAGGTGTGCAGCCAGCGTGCTGCGCAGGCTCGCCGCTACTGCCATGAAATCATTGTCTGTCCTGCTTGCTGCTCTCTCCCTTTCTTTTGCCGCCCAGGCCGTCGAGCCGGTGCTGATCGATGTCTATATCGACGGCAAGTTGCAGGAGCAGGTCAAGCTGGCCGGGGCCAATGCGCATTACCAGTTCTGGGTCAAGAACGATCTCGATACCGCGCTGGAAGTCCGCCTGATTGCCCCCGAGCCGATCATTGTCGATATCCGCGAAACCACCGCCGGGCATGATGCCCCGAACGGCAGCGGTCGGGTCAAGCTGGTTGGCGCCCGCGATTCCTTCTCGGTCGCCGAGTTGAAAAACGCTGGCTTCCGCCACCAGTACACGCTGGTCCGCCCAAATTAAGTCGCAACCCGGGCGTCAGCGCCCGGATTCTGGCGCAATCCCGCCCGCTCAAGTAGGATTATGCCTTTTGGTGGGCACGCTGCCGCCGGCTGCGCCGCCCCCTTCCCCAACGGTCAAACCATGAAGACGATCAAGAAATCCGCCAAACTGGCCAACGTCTGCTACGACATCCGCGGCCCCGTGCTGCAGAAGGCCAAGCAGATGGAAGAAGAAGGCCACAAGATCATCAAGCTGAACATCGGCAACCTTGCCGCGTTCGGCTTCGATGCCCCTGAGGAAATCCAGCAGGACATCATTCGCAATCTGCCGAATGCCGCTGGCTATACCGACTCCAAGGGGATCTTCGCGGCGCGCAAGGCGATCATGCACTACACCCAGGAAAAGGGGATCAAGGGCGTGACGCTGGAGGATATCTACGTCGGCAACGGGGTTTCCGAACTGATCGTGATGGCGATGAACGCCTTGCTCGACGCTGGCGACGAAGTACTGGTGCCGGCGCCCGACTACCCGTTGTGGACGGCGGCGATCAGCCTCTCCGGCGGTACGCCAGTGCATTACCTGTGCGACGAGAGCAAGGACTGGATGCCTGATCTCGACGACATGCGGCGGAAGATCAGCAAGCACACCAAAGCGATTGTGATCATCAATCCGAACAACCCGACCGGTGCGCTGTACCCCGATCACGTGCTCAAGGAGATCATCCAGATCGCCCGCGAGCATCATCTGATCGTGTACGCCGACGAGGTGTACGACAAGGTTCTGTACGAGGACGTCGAGCACACCTCGATTGCCTCGCTGGCCGAGGACGTGCTGTTCATTTCCTTCAACGGCTTGTCGAAGAACTACCGCTCCTGCGGTTATCGCGCCGGCTGGATGGTGGTTTCCGGCGACAAGCGGCGGGCCAAGGATTACATCGAGGGCCTCGACATGCTGGCCTCGATGCGCCTGTGTGCCAACGCGCCGGGGCAGCACGGCATCCAGACCGCGCTGGGCGGTTACCAGAGCATTGACGATCTGGTCGCTGAGGGTGGGCGCATGCGTCGGCAGCGCGATCTGGCGCACGAATTGATTACTGCCATTCCCGGTGTGTCCTGCGTCAAGCCGAAAGCAACGTTGTACATGTTCCCGCGCCTGGACCCCGAGGTCTATCCGATCAAGAACGATCAGGCCTTCATCCAGGAACTGCTGCAGGAAGAAAAGGTGCTGCTGGTTCAGGGTACCGGCTTCAACTGGCCGCATCCCGATCATTTCCGCCTGGTCTTCCTGCCGCACGAGGACGATCTCCGCGTCGCGATCGGCCGGGTTGCCCGTTTCCTCGAGAACTACCGCAAGCGGCACGGCACGAATTAGCTATTAGCTGCTAGGGAGCTTGAGCTGTTAGTAAAAGGCGAAACTCCCGGGCTTTTGACCACTCGATCCTAATTCCTGGGCAACTGGATCCTCCAGAACGCCTAGGCCACTCGATCCTCTCAACTTCCAAGCAACTCGATCCTAAAAAATGAAACCTATCAATGTTGGCCTGATCGGCATCGGCACCGTCGGCGGTGGCACCTGGACTGTTCTCAAGCGCAACGCGGAAGAAATTACCCGTCGTGCCGGTCGCCCGATCCAGATCACCGCCGTGGCCGACAAGAACGTCGAGCTGGCGAAGCAGGTGACCGGCGGCGCCGCCCGCGTGACCGACGACGCCTTTGCGCTGGTGAATGATCCCGAGATCGACGTCATCGTCGAACTGATCGGCGGCTACGGCGTGGCCAAGGAAGTGGTGATGCAGGCCATCGCCAACGGCAAGCACGTGGTCACCGCCAACAAGGCGCTGCTCGCCGTGCATGGCACCGAGATTTTCGCCGCCGCCCAGCAAAAGGGCGTGATGGTCGCCTTCGAAGCCGCCGTCGCCGGTGGCATCCCGATCATCAAGGCGCTGCGCGAAGGTCTCTCGGCCAACCGCATCGAATGGGCGGCCGGGATCATCAACGGCACGACCAACTTCATCCTGTCCGAAATGCGCGACAAGGGCCTGTCCTTTGCCGACGTGCTGGCCGAAGCTCAGCGCCTGGGTTATGCCGAAGCCGATCCGACCTTCGACATCGAAGGCGTTGATGCCGCGCACAAGGCCACCCTGATTTCCGCCATTGCTTTCGGTATTCCCGTGCAGTTCGACAAGGCCTACGTCGAGGGCATCACCAAGCTCGAAGCTTCCGATATCAAGTACGCCGAACAGCTCGGCTACCGGATCAAGCTGCTGGGCATCGCCAAGCGTCGCGAGCAGGGGATTGAACTGCGCGTGCATCCGACCCTGATCCCGGCCAAGCGCCTGATCGCCAACGTCGAAGGCGCGATGAACGCGGTGATGGTCAAGGGCGATGCCGTCGGCACCACCCTCTACTACGGCAAGGGCGCCGGCGCCGAGCCGACTGCTTCCGCTGTGGTTGCCGACCTGGTCGATGTCGCCCGTCTGGCCGATGCCGACGCCGAGCACCGCGTGCCGCATCTGGCTTTCCAGCCGAATGCGCTGTCCAATCTGCCGATCCTGCCGATGAGCGAGGTCGAAACCGGTTACTACCTGCGCCTGCGCGTCGAAGACAAGCCGGGCGTGCTTGCCGACATCACCCGCATCCTGGCCGATCAGGGCATCTCGATCGACGCCATGCTGCAGCGCGAGCCGGAAGAGGGCGAGGGCGAAACCGACATCATCATCCTCACCCACGTTTGCCGCGAGAGCGCTGCCGATGCCGCAATTGGCAAGCTTGAAAGCCTGTCGGTGCTGAAAGGCAAGGTCAAGCGCGTGCGCTTGGAAGAATTGCAGTAAAACCGGCGTCGACCGTGAAAAAAAAGGGCCTGCGGGCCCTTTTTTTATTGTCTTCTGCGCGGATTTTCCCGGTCGTGTTGATGTTGATCGGGCGGCGCTCCGGGCTGGTCACCGCCTGCCGGTTCAATCAGGGTGCCGAGCAGCGCCAGAGCCAGGATCAGCAGCAGCAAGGTGACTGCCGCCTCAACCGCAAAGCCCCCCAGCAACAGCAGCAATGGCAGGGTGCAAATGCCGCAGAGGACGAATTCAATGATTTCGGCTGGGTCTTGCCAGCCCAGTTGGTGCAGGCGTTTATCGCGCATCGCAGCCTCCTGCTGGGATATTACTTTTGTTATAGCTGGTGTTTTTGAAAAGGCGAGATGCATCAAAGAGTCGGATAATATTCATCAATTAAAGTAGCTCCCGGTCGAGCCATCAGGCCTTCCTTCTTCCCCTCTGGAGCACTTCATGCAACACATCCACGTCTGCAATCACACCACCCCGGAAGCCATCTACCCGTTCGACGCCCGCGGCATTGCCAAGCGTTTCCGTCATGCGGCCATCTTTGGTGCGCTCGATGCGCTGCAGCCGGGCGAGACGATGCGCTTCTGTAACGACCATGATCCGCTGCCGCTGCTGGCTCAATTGCAGCAACGTTATGGCCAGCATCTTGAAATCACCTACCTGCAGCGCGAGCCCGGTGCGATCGTGATCGACTTCGTCGTCGTCGCCTGATCCATTCGGCAGTTCGCCAATCGCTTCCCCGATCCGTAAAATCGCCGTCCGGACACTTCGTCTCCTCCTCCCCGGTCCGTCCGGGGTTTTACGGATCACCTCATGCTTTCCGTTGCCGGTTTCACCCTTTTCTTTTTTGCCACCAGCCTGGTTCTTGCGCTGAGCGGCCGCTTGCCGCCCTGGCTGGCCGCGCATCTGGCCTTTGCTGCCGGTGTCGTGCCCTTGATCCTGGCGGCAATGATCCATTTTGTACCGGTGCTGACGCGCAGCGGCGACCCGGCCGCAGTCATCCGGCGTCTTCCCTTTCTTGCTCAGGCCGTTGGCCTGCTGGTCCTGCCTGCGTTGCTGGGCATGCTGCCGCACAGCCTGCTGGCACTGATAGCCACGGTCGACGCCGTGCTCGCGGCAATTTTGCTGCGCTGGGTCTGGCTGCGCGCCCACCGATCCCTGGGAACTCCGCATCCAGGCTGGCGCTGGTACGCAGGCGCGCTGGTCTGCCTGATGCTGGCGATGCTGGCGGTGATCGGACTGGTCCTGGCTCCGGAAAGTACGCGTCCGCTGCGGCTGGCCCATTTGCACCTGAACACCCTGGGACTGGTTGGGTTGGCAGCCCTGGGCACCTTGCCGGTGCTGTTGCCGACTGCCCTCGGGCAGCCTGACCCGGAGGCCGCCCGCTGGCTGCAGCGGATGCGCTGGCCGATGTTCGCCGGGGTTGCGCTGGTCGCCGGTGGGACAATGCTCAGTCCGCTCGGCGGTCTCGGGCGGATTTTTGCCGCCAGCGGTGCGGCGGCGCTGATGATTGTCTGCATCCTGCTCGCGGCGCAGTGGCTGCGCCGTTTCGGGATGCCACTGCTGGCCGGCGACGGCGTTGCGCTGCCGCTGTTTGCCGCCTTGTTCGGATTTGTCTGCAGCCTGCTGCTCGGGGTGGCCCACGGCTTTGGGCTGATGCCGGGGCAGGCGACCTTGCTGCTGTGGTTGCCGGCGTTCCTGTTGCCGCTGGTCAGCGGCGCGCTCAGCCAGTTGCTGCCGGTCTGGCGCTGGCCCGGGCCGGCCTTGCCGTGCCGTCGCCAGATGCGGGCGACGTTGGCCTGGCTAGGGCAGATCCGGGCCGTGTTGTGGCTGACCGCCGGGGCGTTGTTCGCGGCCGAGGAGGTGTTGACTGGCAGCCTGTTGTTGCTGGTCGGACTGGCCTCGTGGGTGCTCAATCTCGCAAAAGCCCTGCGCATTCCACGGTCAACGCAGTAAAATCGCGTTTTTCACGGCTTTCACTTCAGGTTCTGCCATGCGCTATCTCTCGACCCGCGGCCAGTCCGCGCCTCAAGCTTTCTGCGACATCCTCCTCGGTGGCCTCGCGCCGGACGGCGGTTTGTACCTGCCGGAAAGCTACCCGCAGATTACCCGGGCCGAACTCGATGCCTGGCGCCAACTGTCCTACGCCGATCTGGCCTTTGAAATCCTGTCCAAGTTCATCGACGACATTCCGGCTGCCGACCTCAAGGCCATCGTCACCAAGACCTACACCGCCGATGTCTATCGTTTCACCCGCAACGGCGGCAACGCGGCTGAAATCACCCCGCTGACCAAGCTCGAAGATGGCTTGTACACCCAGGAATTGTCGAACGGCCCGACGCTGGCCTTCAAGGACATGGCGATGCAGTTGCTCGGCAACCTGTTCGAGTACGTCCTCGACCAGCGCGGTCAGGCGATCAACATCCTCGGCGCCACTTCCGGCGATACCGGCTCGGCCGCCGAATACGCGATGCGCGGCAAGCACAATGTGCGCGTCTTCATGC
The DNA here is from genome assembly GCF_041378895.1 of Dechloromonas sp. ZY10. NCBI lineage: Bacteria > Pseudomonadati > Pseudomonadota > Betaproteobacteria > Rhodocyclales > Azonexaceae > Dechloromonas > Dechloromonas aquae. The sequence goes on along the minus strand of NZ_CP144212.1, from coordinate 1,840,254 downwards.
TTTCGCCGGACGGCAAGATGAGCGCCTTCCAGCGCGCCCAGATGTATTCCCTGAAGGACGCCAACATCTTCAATATCGCCGTGCGCGGCATGTTCGACGACGCCCAGGACATCGTCAAGGCCGTCTCCAACGACGCCGAGTTCAAGGCCAAGTACAAGATCGGCGCGGTCAATTCGATCAACTGGGCGCGCGTCGCGGCGCAGATTGTCTATTACTTCCAGGGCTATTTCCTGGCCACCCAGTCCAACGATGAGCAGGTTGCCTTCTGCGTGCCCTCGGGCAACTTCGGCAACATCTGCGCCGGCCACATCGCCCGCCAGATGGGGCTGCCGATCGCCAAGCTGGTGCTGGCCACCAACGAGAACGACGTTCTCGACGAGTTCTTCAAGACCGGCGTCTATCGCCCGCGTACCTCGGCTGAAACCAGCGTCACCTCTAGCCCGTCGATGGATATTTCCAAAGCGTCCAACTTCGAGCGTTTCGTCTTTGACCTGGTCGGCCGCGATCCGGCCATCGTCCGCGAACTGTGGGCCAAGGTCGACAAGGGCGAGGCCTTCGACCTGTCGGCTACGGTCCACTGGCAAAACCGCGAAAAATTCGGCTTTGTCTCGGGCAAGAGCAGCCACATTGACCGCATCAATACCATCCGCTTCGCCCAGGGGCGCTACAACGTGATGCTCGACACCCACACCGCCGATGGCCTCAAGGTGGCGCTGGAAAACCGCATCCCCGGCGTGAACATGGTGGTTCTCGAAACCGCCCAGCCGGCCAAGTTCGAGGAAACCATCCGCGAAGCCCTCGGCACCGAGCCGGTCCGCCCGGCTGAACTGAAGGGCATCGAAGCGCTTGAACAGCAAGTGGTGGTGATGGACCCGGACGTGAACGCGATCAAGCAGTTCATCGTCGACCGGGTGTAAGACCCGCCTCGGCCAACGTCCGGTTCGCCGGTTTGGCCGGGAGAGAGGTCAATCGACGGGGGCCAGGCGGCCCCCGTTGTCATTGCGGCCACGGCGATGTCGCGCTAGTCATTCAGCCAGCTTGGCAAAGGCGGGCCGAGAGAATAATCTGCACTCTCCTGAATTGTCCGGTATGGGTCCGATGCTTCCGCGCTACCTGATCGCCACACAACACCGAAGCACGCTGACCGTCGTCTTGGCCTACGCGGCATTTGCCGCGCTCTGGATCATGGTTTCCGATACGGTTCTTTTCGCCATGCTGGGCGATGCAGCCAGGGTCGAGGAGGCAAGCAAGGTCAAGGGGCTGGTCTTCGTGGTCGCCACCTCCCTGTTGCTTTACCTCCTGATCCAGCGAATCTGGCGACACCATACCCAACTCCTGTCGCCGCAGCTGGAATTGCTGCAGGTCTTTATCGAGCAGGCGCCTTCGGCGATTGCGATGCTCGACCGGAACATGCGCTACGTGGCGGCCAGCCGTCGCTGGTCGGAAGATTACCGCCTGGGGGCGCGGAGTCTGATCGGGCGTTCGCATTACGAGGTTTTCCCCGGCTTGCCCGAGGCATGGAAAGCATTGCACCAGCGCTGCCTGAACGGCGAACACGCGAGTTCGGAACACGACTCCCTGGTGCGCGAGGATGGTACGGTCCAGCAGATCAAGTGGGGAATTTTTCCCTGGTACGCCAGTGCCAACAAGATCGGGGGCATCGTCATCATGTCCGAGGACATTACTCAGCGCGAGCAGATGCTGAGCGCGCTGACTCAGGAAAGAGCAATGCTGCGGACGCTGATCAATGCCTTGCCCGACCTGATCTGGCTGAAGGATGTGGATGGCCGCTACCTGAGTTGCAACAAGCGATTCGAAACCTTTTTCGGCGCCAGCTTTGGCGAGATCGTCGGTAAGACCGATTACGATTTTGTCAGCCCGGCACTGGCTGACCACTTCCGCCATCACGACCGGATTGCCATGGAGCAGGATTGCCAGAGCAGCAACGAGGAAGAGGTCGTGTTTGCCGGCGATGGCCACCGGGAAATTCTTGAAACGACCAAGGTCCCGATGCGGGCCGACGATGGCCGCTTGATCGGGGTACTCGGGATCGGCCACGACATCACCGGCCATAAGCGGGCGCAACAGGCACTGGAAAACAGCGAGAAGCAATTGCGCTTCGTCCTGCAGGGTTCGGAACTGGGGTTCTGGGACTGGGATATCGCCGCCGGCAAGGTCGACCGGAACGCGCGCTGGGCAGAAATGCTGGGGTACACCCTGACTGAAATCCAGCAAACGACCCGCCAGTGGACCGACTTCATCCATCCCGACGACCGCGAGCGAGCCTGGAATTCGATCAACGACGTGTTGCAGGGGCATTCGAACATCCACCGCTTGGAATACCGGATGCTGCACAAGTCCGGCGGGGTCCGCTGGATTCTCGACCAGGCCAGCGTGATGCAGCGCGACAGTTCGGGCAAGCCTTTGCGCATGTGCGGCACGCATACCGACATCACGCCGGGAAAACAGGCGGAAGAAGTGCTGCGCGAGAGCGAGGCGCGTTACCGTCGCCTGGTCGAGAACCTGCCCGACATTGCCTATACCTACTCGTCCCGGCGCGGTACGCTTTATCTTTCGCCGGGTGCGGCGACGATCTTTGCCTGTTCGCCCGAAGACCTGCTGCTGCATCCGCAGCACTGGTTCGATGCGCTGCATCCGGAGGACCGGCCTTTGGTCCTTGCCGCGCTTTCGCGGCTGATCGAACACAATGAAGCCTATCGTCTGGAATACCGGATCCGTGACCATGCCGGCGAGTGGCACTGGTTCCTCGATCGTTCGATCGGCATTCAGGCGAGCGGCGACGAGCATCTGATCGAGGGCCTGGCGATGGACATCACCGAGATGAAGGCCATTCAGAGCGAGCTTGCGGATTACCGCCTGCATCTGGAGCGCCTGGTTGATGAGCGGACACGCGAGCTGGTCCAGGCAAAGCACATGGCCGAGGCGGCGAATGTCGCCAAGAGCGCCTTTCTGGCCAACATGAGCCACGAAATCCGTACGCCGCTCAATGCGATTTCCGGAATGACCCACATTCTGCGGCGTAGCGGCGTCTCGCCGGAGCAGGGCGAAAAACTCGACAAAATCGATGGCGCAGGCCAGCATCTGCTGGAAATCATCAATGCCATTCTCGATTTGTCAAAAATCGAGGCCGGCAAGTTCACCCTTGAAGAAGGACCGGTCCATATCGGCGAAATCATGGAAAACGTTGCCAGCATGATTGCCGACAAGGCCTGGGCCAAGGGCCTGGCGCTGACTCTGGCGGTGTCCCCGATTACCTGCGGATTACTTGGCGACCGGACACGCCTGCAGCAGGCCTTGCTTAACTATGCGTCAAATGCGGTCAAGTTCACCGAACGCGGCAGCGTCAGCCTGCGGGCCAGCGTGGTCGGCGAAGATGCCGATTGTCTGACGATCCGCTTCGAGGTCGCCGACAGCGGGCCGGGGGTCGCGCCGGAAGTCCTGCCACGACTGTTTGGCGCATTCGAACAGGCGGATAACTCGATTACCCGCAAGTACGGCGGAACCGGCCTGGGGCTGGCGATTACCCGGCGGATTGCCGAATTGATGGGTGGGGAGGCCGGAGTAAGCAGCACGCTAGGGGAGGGCAGTACCTTCTGGCTGCAGGTCCGCCTGCTGAAAAGCGCCCCCTGCTCGCCGCTCACCGACGAACCGCTGGCCGGCGATGCCGAGCAAAGGCTCAAGACGGAATACGCCGGCACTCGGGTTCTGCTGGTCGAGGACGAGCCGATCAACCAGGAAGTCACGCTTTCGCTGCTCGACGACGTCGGCCTGCTTGCCGATCTTGCCGAGGATGGCGAACAAGCCTTGGAGCAGATCCGGAAACAGGATTACGCGCTGATCCTGATGGATATGCAGATGCCGACCATGGACGGGCTGGAGGCGACGCACCGGATTCGGGGTTTTGCCGACATCCGGCAACTGCCGATCATTGCGATGACCGCGAATGCCTTCAGCGACGACCGCTCGAAGTGTTTGGCGGCGGGGATGGACGACTTCATTTCCAAACCGGTCACTCCCGAGCTGCTCTACGAAACTCTGCTCAAGTGGTTGAGCAAGCGCAGCTGACCGGGGCGTTCCAAGGACAGTGGAAAACTGCGGCTTTTGCGGGGCGACCGTAAACAGCAGCACCGGAAAGCATACGGGCAAGCCGCTGGCTTGCCCGTATTGCAGGTTGGCCGGATGACCTGCTTCCGCCCCGGCCGCTGGGCCTTTAACCGCTGTTGCGCAGCCCCGAGGCGATACCGTTGATCGTCAGGTGGATGCCACGGGCAACACGCTCGTCGGTGTCACCGGCGCGATGCCGCTTGAGCAGTTCGACCTGCAGATGGTTGAGCGGGTCCATGTAGGGCGCGCGCAATTTCAGCGATTGCAACAGCATCGGGTTGTCGGCAAGCAGTTCGTTGCGCTCCTGGATCGCCAGCAGGTGGCGGCGGGTCAGTTCCCATTCGGCCTGGATGCGGCTGAAGATGCGTTCACGCAAATCGGCATCGGCAACCAGCTCGGCGTAGCGCGAGGCAATTGCCAGATCGGTCTTGGCCAGGACCATGTCCATGTTCGAGAGCAGGGTGCGGAAGAAGGGCCAGGACTTGAGCATCCGCTGCAAGGTCGCCAGACCGTCGGGGTTGTCCGCCAGCCAGCCGTCGACGGCCGAGCCGAAGCCGTACCAGCCGGGCAGCATCAGGCGGCACTGGGCCCAGCTGAAAACCCAGGGAATCGCCCGCAGGTCTTCGATCCGGTCCGAGGCTTTGCGCGAGGCCGGGCGGCTGCCGATGTTGAGCGAGGCGATTTCGGAAACCACCGTCGATTGGCGGAAATAGGTGGTGAACCCCGGGGTTTCATAGACCAGCCCGCGATAGGCGTTGAATGCCCGCAGCGACAGGTCGTCGAGTACCGTATGGAACTGTTCGGCCGGTTCGACCTGGTTTTCGTGGTCGGTCAGGCTCGCTTCGAGCGTTGCCGCCAGCAGCACTTCGAGGTTGCGGCGGCCGTTGTCGGGGTTGCCGTACTTGGTCGAGATCACTTCGCCCTGTTCGGTCAGGCGGATCTGGCCGGAAACCGCGCCCGCCGGCTGTGCCAGGATCGCGTGGTAGGAGGGGCCGCCGCCGCGGCCGACCGAGCCGCCGCGGCCGTGGAACAGGCGCAGGCGGACGCCGTGCTCACGAAAGACGCGGGTCAGCGCGATCTCGGCCTTGTACAACTCCCAGCCGGAGGTCAGGAAACCGCCATCCTTGTTCGAGTCGGAATAGCCGAGCATGACCTCGTGCTCGTTGCCGCGCCCGGCGATCAGCGCGCGGTAGGCCGGCAGCGCGAACAGCGCATCCATGGTGCGGGCACTCTGCTGCAAATCCTCGATGGTTTCGAACAGTGGAATGATGTTCACGTCGAGGCTGGCCGGCCGCTCGCCGACCGCTGGCCGCAACAAGCCGGATTCCTTGAGCAGCAGCGCCACTTCAAGCAGGTCGGAAACGCCGTCGGTCTTGGAAATGATGCAGTTGGGCAGGGCGGCGGCGCCGTACTTGGCGCGCAGTGCCTGTGCGGCAAAGAAAATCGCCAGTTCGCCACGGGTTTCCTCGCTGTAGTCGAGGTAGGGCGAGTAAAGCGGCCGCGGCGTGGCGATTTCCACGGTCAACAGCGCAATCCGCTCATTTTCCGGCAACGCTTCATAATCGGCGCACCGGCCGGCCTGGGCCAGCAGTTCGCCGACACAGCGCGCATGCACGTCGGAGTTCTGGCGCAGGTCGATCGGCGCCAGGTGGAAGCCGAAAATCTGTACTGCACGCAGCAACCGGCGCAGGCGGCCGCCGGCCAGCGACGCGGCACCGTTGAGCTTGAGCGAATTGGCCAGCACCTTGAGGTCGGCACGCAGCGCTTCCGGTGTCGGGTAGGCTTCGGCATGGCCGATTTCATGACGCAGCGGCTCGACGCCGTCGAGGCGGCGGGCAGTTTCGGCAAGGCGGGCGTAGATGCCGGACAGCGCCCGGCGGTAAGGCTCGTCGGCACGCTGCGGCGAATGGTCGGTCGAATGTTCGGCCAGTGCCAGCAGGTCGGGGGTGACTTTGATCAGCAGGTCGGAGAGCGGCAGTTCGCCGCCCAGTTCGTGGATTTCGTTGAGGTAGTGCTGCAACGCGGCCGCCGATTGCAGGCGCAGGGCCTCGGTGAGGATTTCGGCGGTGACGAAGGGGTTGCCGTCACGGTCGCCGCCGATCCAGGAGCCGACCCGGAAAAACGGGGGGAGCGCCCAGATTTTTTCCGGGTAACGCTTTTGCAGTTGCTGCGTGGCCTGAATGTAGAGACGGGGCAACTCGGTAAAGAAGGTTTCCTTGAAATAGGAAATCCCGTTCTTGACCTCGTCGATCACCTTCAGCCGTACCGGGCGCAGCATTCGCGACTGCCACAGGGTCAGGATCGAATTGGCCAGCGCCAGGTCGTTCTCGGCCTCTTCTTCCGGCGTCAGCTGCATCCGCTCGCGACGGTCAAGCAAGCGCTCGATTTCGCGATGGTTCTTGATCAGGCTCTGGCGCTGCACCTCGGTCGGGTGTGCGGTGAGTACCGGAGCGACCAGCGCATGCGCGAAAAAGTCGGCGATGGCGTCCGGCGAGACTTTTGCGGTCGACAGCGCGTCGAGGGCAAAAACCAGGCTGCCTTCGCGCGGCGGCGAACCGGCCAGGTCGTGGGCACGGCGACGGCGGATGTGGTGCTCGTCCTCGGCGATGTTGGCCAGTTGCAGGAAATAACTGAAGGCGCGGACGACGGCCTGGGTGGTGTCGCGCGGCAGCGGGTCGAGCAGGGTAGCGAGTTCGGCGCGGGCTGCCAGATCGCCGTCGCGGGCGAAGCGTACGGCAGTCTGGCGGACACGCTCGATAATTTCAAAAACGGCGTCGCCTTCCTGTTCGCGGACGGTGTCGCCGAGAATGCGGCCGAGCAGGCGGATGTCGTTGCGTAGCGGTTCGTCTTTGCGGGTATCGAGCGTGTTGAGTGACATTTAGTGCTTTCGGACGAGAAGGACGGAGGCGTCGGAGATTTTAGCCAGTTGTTCGGCAACCGAGCCAAGAATCAGCGTGGCCAGGCCGCGTTGACCGTGGCGACCGATGACGATCAGGTCGACGTTGAGTTCCTTGGCCTGGTCGGCGATGGTTTCCGAGACGCGGCGCTGTTTGGCTTCGATGATCAGGCCTTCGACCTGAATCCCCGTGCTGGCGGCGACGGCTTCATCGACCAGCTTCTGGCCGGCCTTGACGATGTTGGCGGCGGCTTGCTCGATATTGGCAACGGCCGTCAGCGCATGACCGTGGATGTTGAGCAGGGTTTCGTCGGCGACATGGGCGATGTACAGCTTGGCATTGCTGGTACGGGCAATGTGCTGGGCTTCCTTGAGCGCGCAACGCGAAGTTTCACTGTCGTCGATGGCGACCAGAACATTCTTGTACATGGGCATATTCCTTCAGACTTGATCAAATAGGATGAAATTAGCAGTTTGGCCGGACCGGTGCAGTTAGGGAAAACCTCACTCCCGCCGGTCCGGCGGGCGCCTGTCGAAGGGTAACAGGCGCCTTGCCGTTTCAGTGGAAATGCACTTCGTCGTGACCTTCGACCGGTGCTTCGAGGTCGGCACCGATGCGCCGCGAGATGAAGGTGATGGCGGTGATGATCGCGACAAAAATGCCAAGCCACATCAGGCCGTCGGGGTTGATGGCCGCCTTGGCGCCGGCCGCGACGGCAACAGCTGCGGCCGCTACCGGCTTCACGTAGGCCGGAACGATGCCGGGGAAGACATAGGCCCACAGCAGGTGCAGGACGCCGACGATACAGGCCATGATGATCGAGTGCTTGAAGGTGAAGCGGAAAATTTCCGATTCACGGCCGACCATGCCGGTCGAGCCGGTGGCGACCGAGATCGACTGCGGCGAGATCATCTTGCCGCAGACGCCGCCGCAGGTATTGGCCGACATCGCGATCACCGGGTCGATGCCGAGCTTTTCGGCGGTGACGGCTTGCAGCTTGCCGAACAACGCATTGGTCGAGGTGTCGGAACCGGTCATGAATACGCCCAGCCAGCCGAGCAGCGCGGCGAAGAAGGGGAAGGCGACGCCGGTGGTGGCGACGGCATAACCCAGGGTGATCGCCATGCCCGAGAAGTTCATGATGTAGGCGAAGCCAAGGATGGTGGCAATGGTCACGATCGGCCATTGCAGCGTCTTCAGCGTGTCGCGGGCAACGCCGCCGGCGGTCTTCAGCGATGCGCCCATGACGATGATCGAGAAGAACCAGGCAAAGAGAATGGCGGTACCGGCAGCCGACAGGAAATTGAACTTATAGACGGCGGGTTTGGCCTTGCCGGCCTGGTCGATCACCATCTTGTCCAGCCCGGAAATCGGGAAGGAGAAGTCGAACAGGGTCTTGGTGATCTGGTCGAGCGCCTGATTGACCGGCTTGATCCCCCAGGCGCAGACGAACAGCGACAGGATGATGAACGGTGCCCAGGCGCGGAAGACCTGGCCGCCGGTGTAGCGCAGCTTTTCCTTGCCTTCGCGCTTCGGCTCGTGGTCGAAGTGCCAGCTTTCCTTCGGATGCCAGATCTTGAGGAAGGCCACCGTGCAGATGATCGAAGCGATCGAGGCTACCAGGTCGGGCAGCAATGGGGCGGTGAGCGGCGAGTTGGCCGAAAAATACTGGGCGATGGCAAAGGAGCCGCCGGAGACCAGGCAGGCTGGCCAGACTTCAAGACCCTTTTTCCAGCCGGCCATCAGCACGACCAGGTAGAGCGGGACGAAGACCGAGAGGATCGGCAGGGTGCGGCCGACCATCTGCGACAGCGCCAGGTCAGGAATCCCGGCAACCTGGCCGCCGACCACGATGGGAATGCCGATGGCGCCCCAGGCGACTGGCGCGGTGTTGGCCAGCAGGCAGATCGATGCGGCGTAGAGCGGGTTGAAGCCGAGTCCGGCGAGCATCGCCGAGGTGATCGCCACCGGCGTGCCGAAGCCGGCCGCACCTTCGATGAAGGCGCCGAAGGAGAAGGCAATCAGCAGCGCCTGCAGGCGGCGGTCGTCGGAAATCGAAGCGAGGGAATTCTTGATCACCTCGAACTGGCCGGTCTTGACCGACATGTTGTAGATGAACAGTGCGGTGATCACGATCCAGCACACCGGGAACAGGCCGAATGCACCGCCGTACAGCGTGGACAGCGCCGCCAGGTCAACCGGCATGCCATAAACGAAAACAGCGATCAGAACTGCCAGGGAGGTGCCTCCCAGGGCAGCGAAGTGCCCCTTCATGCGCTTGATCGCCAGCGCCCAGAACAGGAAGAAAATCGGAATGGCCGCAACCAGCGCGGACAGGCCGATGTTGTCGAACGGGTCGACATTCATTTGCCACGACATACAATACGCCTCATAACAAAAATGGTCAGGTAAACGTCAGCTGATTTGCCGATCCCCGGCGTTTACCGTGTGAATGCTTGTTCCTTCTCCGGCCGCGAGTTCGCACCTCGCGGCCGGATTTTTTTTGTCTCCTCCTTTAGCAGTTCATCAGGTCCTCCTGGCGTGAACAGGCTTCGAGCAGATAGGCCACCGAACGGTAGGCGATGCCGGTTTCTGCTGTCAGGCCGATTTCGCAGGTGCGGTTGGTCGATACGCCGCAAGCGCACTGGCTGGGTAGCTCGGAATGAATGTGGCGCAGCGCGTGCTGGTTGAGTTCAGGCACGACGAAACCGCGGTCGCCGCCGAAACCACAGCAGGTGACGCCGGCCGGTTCGATCACTTCCGTGGCGCAAGCCTTGAGCAGGGCGCGCAGCTTGCCATCGGCACCGGTGCGCTTGACGCTGCAATTGATGTGCAGCGCGACCGGTCCCGCCTGCTTGACGATAGTCAGGCGCGGCAGCAGCGCGTCGTGGGCGAATTCGTGGAAGTCGTACACCTTGAGGCGGCCGTCGAGCTGTTTTTGCATCCGCGCCGAGCAGGCGCTGGCATCCATGATGATCGGCAGGCGGCCGTTGTCCGACGCCTTGAGCAGAGCGGCCTCAAGCCGCTGCGACAATTCGTTGGCCTCGTCGAGCATGCCCTTGCTGGCCAACATCTGGCCGCAGCAGAGTTGCGCAAACCCTTCCGGCAGGATCGGCGCATAGCCGGCGCGCACCAGCAGGGTTTGCACCACGTCGCCGAGTTGCGCCTCGCCGGCGCTGTTGGGCCCGAAAATGCGGCCGCCGCAGGTCGGGAAATAGACGACTGGATCGCCCTGGCTGCGCACCGCAGCCGGCGCCTGGCCGGCTTGCGGCATGGCCTTGCGCCAGGCGCCGCCGGAAACGCGTTCGACGAAACCCTGGCCGAAGATGCCGGCTGCGGCGTGGCCGGCTTTCAACCCGAGGCGGGCGGCGTTGGAGAAGGTGGCGAAATTGTTGCCGATCCAGTGGTTGACCGTGCGCGTCGTGTCGCCGAGGCGGCGGCCGCGCAGGCGGCGGGTCAGGTCGCCGGTATCGATCCCGACCGGGCAGGCGGTCGAACACAGGCCGCAGCCGGCGCAGGTGTCGAGGCCCATGTAGGCGTAGTCCTCGCCGACCGCACCCGGCAGCTCGCCGGCGGCACTGCGCCGGGCCAGTTCGCGGACGCTGGCAATGCGCTGGCGCGGCGACAGGGTCAGCCGGTGCGACGGACACAGCGGTTCGCAGAAGCCGCACTCGATGCAGCGGTCGACGATGTCTTCGGCGGCCGGCATCGGCTTCAGGTTTTCAAGGTGGGCGTGCGGGTTGTCGTTGATGATCACGCCGGGGTTGAGCAGGTTTTCCGGGTCGAACAAGGTCTTGATCCGGCGCATCAGGTCGGTGGCTTCGCGGCCCCATTCCAGTTCGACGAAGGGCGCCATGTTGCGGCCGGTGCCGTGTTCGGCCTTGAGCGAACCGTCGTACTTGTCGACCACCAGGTGGCAGAGATCGTCCATGAAACGGGCGTAGCGGTCGATTTCGCTGGCATCGCCGAAATCCTGGGTGATCACGAAGTGCAGGTTGCCTTCCAGCGCGTGGCCGAAAATGATGCCTTCGTGATAGCCGTGATGGCGTAGCAGCGCCTGCAGGTCAAGCGTCGCGTCGGCCAGGGATTCGACCGGGAAGGCAACGTCCTCGATCAGCACCGTGGTCCCGGTGCGGCGCATCGCGCCAACGGCGGGGAAGGTGCCCTTGCGGACTTTCCAGTACATCTCGCAGGTCGCCGGGTCGGTCGAAAAAGCCACCGGCTCGACCGTCGCAATCCCGGCCAGCGCCTGATGCACCGCCGAAATTTTGTCTTGCAGGCCGTCGACCGTGGCTGCGCGGACTTCGATCAGCAATGCGGCGGCTTCCTCGCCGAGTTCGCGAATCACCGGCGGCAGGCCGGGCTTGTTCTCGACCGAATGCAGGGCCGGGCGGTCGAGCAGTTCGACGGCAGCGACCGGCTGCGGCTTGAGCCGGATCACCGCCTCGCAGGCGCTGCGGATGTCGGGGAAAAAGACCAGTGCCGAGGCTTTGCACGGGTCTTCGACCACAGTCTGGTAGGTGATCCGTGAGATGAAGCCAAGCGTACCTTCGGAGCCGATCATCAGGTGCGCCAGGACGTCGATCGGATCTTCGAAATCGACCAACGCGTTGAGGCTGTAGCCGGTGGTGTTCTTGATCTTGAACTTGTGCCGGATGCGGTTGGCGAGCGCCGGGTTGGCGCGGGTTTCGCGGCCGAGGCGGTCGAGTTCGCCGAGCAGGGCGGCGTGCGATTGCTTGAAGGCGGCGACGCTGGCCGGGTCCTCGCTGTCGAGCAGGGTGCCGTCGGCAAGCAGCACGCGCAGGCCGGCGAGCGTCTTGTAGCTGTTCTGGGCAGTGCCGCAGCACATCCCCGAGGAGTTGTTGGCGGCGATGCCGCCGATCTTGGCCGCACCGATCGAGGCTGGATCCGGCCCGATCTTGCGTCCGTGCGGCGCCAGCCGGCGATTGACCTCGCCGCCGACCATGCCTGGGCCGACCCGGACCTGGCTCGCGTCGTCGGCCAGTTCGTAGGTGGCGAAGCCTTCGCCGATCAGTGCCAGCACCCCGCCCGAGATCGCCTGCCCGGAAAGGCTGGTGCCGGCGGCGCGGAAGGTGACCGGTGTGCACTGCTGTCGGGCAACTTCCAGCACGCTGCGCGCCTGGCTTTCGTTGTCGATCACCGCGATCACTTGCGGAATCAGGCGGTAGAAACTGGCGTCGGTGCCATAGGCCAGGCGGCGCAGTTCATCGGTGATGACCTGAGTTTCAGGCAGGCGGGCGGCGAGGGCGCTAATCAGTGGGCTCATGATCTCTTCTGTCTTATAGAGGACTGCGCAATGCGTTAGTCGGAGCAGCGGACAAATACAACACTCAAAAAAATCCCGGAAAGCCGAACCGTGGTTCGGGCTTCCGGGGAAGAGGGATTTAGTTACGGTCCTGCAACAGGTCGCGCAGGCGCTTGGGCGCCGGTTGCAACGGGGTACGGACGCGGGTCCAGCCGCCTTGCCGGCGCGGTACCAGCCAGCGCAGACGGCTACCCAGCCAGGAGACGCCGCGATACAAGGCCGGCGAAGCGTAGACCGTGGCCCAGGCGCGCCAGATTGCCGAGATCAGCGGTGAATAGCCGGCGCCCTGGCCGCGCATGGCCGGCGTTTTACCCAAGTTCGCTTGCGGTTCGGAGAACGATTCTTCGCGCAGGCGGATCAGCAATTCCGGGATCGGAATCTTGACCGGGCAGACCTCGCCGCAAGCGCCGCACAGCGACGAAGCGGTGGTCAGGCCGGCAGTGGCTTCGAGCCCGAGCAGGTGCGGCGAGATGATCTTGCCGATCGGGCCGGGGTAGGTCGTGCCGTAGGCGTGGCCGCCGATCCGCGCATAGACCGGGCAGTGGTTCATGCAGGCGCCACAGCGGATGCATTGCAGCGTCTTGCGCAGCTGTTCGTCGGCGTAGGCCTGGCTGCGGCCGTTGTCGAGCAGGACCAAATGCACCTCTTGCGGCCCGTCCTTCTCGCCCGGCTGGCGCGGCCCGGAGATCATGTTGAAGTAGGTCGAGATGTTCTGGCCGGTCGCCGAGCGGGTCAGCAGCGAGTACAGCGGCGGCACATGCTCCAGCTTTTCGACGATCTTCTCGATGCCGGTAATCGCAATATGCACCGGCGGCGCGGTGGTGCACATCCGGCCGTTGCCTTCGTTTTCGACCAGGCACAGGGTGCCGGTTTCGGCGACGGCGAAATTGACGCCGGAGAGGCCGATGTCGGCGATTTCGAATTTTTCGCGCAGGACCTGGCGGCCGATCTGGATCAGCGCATCGACGTTGTCGGTGTACTCGACGCCGGGGACGTTCTCGGCAAAGAGTTGGGCGATCTGTTCCTTGGTCTTGTGGATCGCCGGCATGATGATGTGCGACGGCTTTTCATGCGCCAGCTGGACGATGTATTCGCCCATGTCGGATTCCAGCGCTTCGATCCCGGCCGCTTCGGCAGCGTGGTTGAGCTCGATTTCCTCGCTGACCATCGACTTGCCTTTGACCATCAGCTTGGCCGAGTGCTGGTGGCAGATGCCGAGGATGATCGCGTTGGCTTCCTCCGGCGTTTCCGCCCAGTGTACCTGGATGCCGTTACGGGTCAGGTTGGCTTCCAGCTGTTCGAGCAGGTCGGGCAGTTTGCTCAGGTTGTACTGGCGGATCTGCTCGCCGAGGCTGCGCAGGCTTTCCAGTTCCTCCGGATTGGGGAACTGCGCCGCGCGCTTCTGCATCAGGAAATCCATCGCGCCACGGAAACTCTGGCGCAGGAACGGATTGGCGACCACTTCGCCGGCCCGCTCGCGAAAACCGTCGGCCGGGCGGAAGTGCAGGGTGTGTTCGTGGCTCTGGCTCATGGTGCGGACTCCTCCAGCAACAGGACGACCAACTCCTTCGGGCCGTGCGCGCCGTAGGCCAGCGTCTGCTGGATGTCGGCGGTTTTGGACGGGCCGGAAATCAGCAGGGCGTTGGTCGGCAAACCGTTGTTCCAGCCTTCGCTGGTCATTGCCTCAAAGAAGGTGTTGTAAATCTTGCTCGCGTCGAGCAGCACGATATGCACCGGCGGCACCAGCGACATCAAGCGCGGTTCGTGCGCGTCCGGCCACAGGATCAAGGTGCCGGTTTCGGCAATCGCGGCGCGGGCACCGGTCAGGCTGGCCGGAATATGGCGGAACATCACGTCCTTGCCTTGCTCAATCGGCTGGTGGTAAGCGGTGCACTCAACGCCCAGTTCGGTCAGCGCTTCGAAAGCGCGGGCGCCGTGCTCGCTTTCAGGTGCCAGTAACAGGCGGCGCAGTTCCTTGGTGGCCAATACTTCCCACAGTTTCTGGATCCAGTTGCCGCGATTGACGGTGTGTACTTCGGCATGCGCCAGTTCGATGAAATGGCGGAAACGCTGCGCCTTGGTGGCCGCATCTTCAACGGGGCGATGCTGGGCGTACCAGTCGCCAACCTGCGGTGTCGCATTCACGGTCGACGGTGCCGCAGCACGTAATTTGGCGAGGATTCGGTCACGGGCGCTCATTGTTGGCTCTCCAGTTCAGCCGGCTGACCGCCGCTGCGGCGCAGCAGGAAGCTGGCGATATGTTCGCCGGGCAGCGAAGGTTCCTTGCGGCCTTCCTGCAGGTCTTTCCAGGCAGCATGGCCGAGGATGTTCATCAGGCAGCCGCAGTCGGCGCTGACCACGCGCTCGGCGCCGGTTGCCTTGAGCGATTTGACCTTGTCTTCGACCATTGCGCTGGAGATTTCCGGTTGCTTCACGGAGAAGGTGCCGCCAAAGCCGCAGCACTCGGATTCGTGGTCCTGTTGGGCGATGTGGACGTTTTTCAGGCCGGCGAGCAGTTGTTTGCCGGTCAGGTGTACCCCCATTTCGCGGCGGGCCGAGCACGAGGTATGCAAGACCACCGTGCAGTCGCTGCCGCAGTCCTGCGGCTTGAAATCAAGGATTTCGACCAGGAACTGGGTCAGTTCATAAACGCGCGCCGACAGCTTTTCGGCCTCGGCTTTGCGTGCCGGGTCGGCGGCAAACAGCGTCGGATAGTGGTGCTTCATCATCCCGGCGCAGGAGCCAGAGGGTACGACGACCGGCCAGTCTTCGGGGAACAGCGTCAGCTGGTGCGCGGCAACCTTGCGTGCTTCGTCGGCAAAACCGCTGGTATAGGCGGGTTGGCCGCAGCAGGTCTGGTCAGCGGGGAAATGCACGCGGATGCCTTCGCGTTCAAGCAGGGTGATGGCATCCATCCCGGCTCCCGGGAAGAACTGGTCGACGACGCAGGTCGCGAAGAAATAGACGTCGCGCGGACGCGGTGCAGTCGCAGGCGAAGAAGGAGTGGTCATGTTGTCTCCGATGGTGTGGCGGCGGTGGGCGGCCGTCCTGATCAGTATGGCAGTGGCGTGATCGGGAGCAAGCTCACTGAAAAAAGGGTCTGGTTTGCTTTAGGTAAAATGGTCAGACCACTTGTTCTCTGAGGATGAAATGTACGGGAATGTAACGGCTTCGTCAATGAATTCAAGGCTTAGATCAGGGAAAACCCCACGCTTGCACTTTCGCAAAACGCTGGCTAGAATGGCCTGGTCTTACCAATCAATGTGGTCTTACCAATTTAATTATGCCCGGCAAACTGCAGGTTCCCCGTATCTCCGATGCCATCGCTTCGACACTGGAGCGGCGCATTCTTGAAGGCTCGTTGCGGCCGGGAGATCGCCTGCCCGCCGAGCGCGAATTGGCGGTCGAACTGGGGGTGTCGCGGCCCAGTTTGCGCGAGGCAATCCAGAAACTGGCGTCGAAGGGCATGTTGCAAAGCCGCCAGGGCGGTGGCACTTTCGTCACCGATGCGCTGGAAACCAGCTTTTCCGACCCTTGGGCCGACATGATGGTGGGCCATCCGAATTTGCGCGAAGACATGCTCGAATTCCGCCGCATGCTCGAAGGGCAGGCCGCCGAATGGGCGGCCGAGCGTGCCACCGATGCCGACCTGCAACGCCTGGGACAGAGTTTTGCCGCCTTGCAGGCGACCTTCGAATCCGACGATACCGATCAACGTTCCGAAGCTGATATTGCCTTTCACCAAGCCATCGGCGACGCCGCGCACAATGTACTGATCGGCCATTTGTCCGGCGCCTTGCTGCGCCTGATGAACGACAACATCCGCCTCAACCTCGGCGAACTGAAAAGCGTGCCGGCCGCCAGCCGGCTGCTGATTGCGCAGCACACGGCAATTTACGAGGCGGTGCGTGACAAGAAACCGCAGGCCGCGCGCAGCGCCGCCGAAACCCATATCGATTTTGTCCGCGAGACCCTGGCGCAAACCCTGCGTTCGGTGGCTCGCCGCGAGACGGCAGAACGTCGGCTCGGCAGCGATTTTCACTCTTCCTGACTTTTAATTTCACCCCTGAAAGGACCCCGTGATGGAAGCCCTGGTCATCCCCTTTGAAAAACTGCGCATGACGGACGTCGAGCAAGTCGGCGGCAAGAATGCTTCGCTGGGCGAAATGATCTCCCAGCTGGCCGATACCGGTGTACGCGTGCCGGGCGGCTTTGCCACCACTGCCCACGCCTACCGCATCTTCCTGGCCCAGTCCGGCCTGGACGCCAAGATCAACGCCGCGCTCGACGCGCTGGATGTCGAAGACGTCAATGCCCTGGTCAAGACCGGTGCCGAGATCCGTCAGTGGGTGCTTGATACCCCGTTCCCGATGGAATTGACCATCGCCATCACCGAGCAGTACCAGCGCCTGGTGGCCGAATCGAACGCCGACATGTCCTTCGCCGTGCGCTCCTCGGCTACCGCCGAAGATCTGCCGGATGCTTCCTTCGCCGGTCAGCAGGAAACCTTCCTCAACATCGTCGGCCTGGAAAACATCATGCACGCGATCAAGGAAGTGTTCGCGTCGCTGTACAACGACCGCGCCATTTCCTACCGCGTGCACAAGGGCTTCCTGCACGCCGACGTGGCCCTGTCCGCCGGTATCCAGCGCATGGTCCGCTCCGACAAGGGCGCGGCCGGCGTGATGTTCACCCTCGACACCGAATCCGGTTTCCGCGATGCCGTGTTCGTCACCTCCAGCTACGGCCTGGGTGAGACCGTCGTTCAGGGCGCGGTCAATCCGGACGAGTTCTACGTGCACAAGCCGATGCTCGACGCCGGCAAGAAGGCCGTGGTCCGCCGCAACCTCGGCTCCAAGATGATCAAGATGACCTTTGCCGCCGAGAAGGTCGCCGGCAAGTCCACGATCACCGAAGATGTCGAAGAATCCCTGCGTCACCAGTTCTCGATCAACGACGAAGAAGTCATGGAACTGGCCCGCTACGCCCAGATCATCGAAAAGCACTACCAGCGTCCGATGGACATCGAGTGGGGCAAGGACGGTGTCGACGGCAAGCTGTACATCCTGCAGGCCCGCCCGGAAACCGTGCAGTCGCAGGCGCACGCCGGCAAGCAGGAAAAGTTCAAGCTCAAGTCCTACTCCAAGGTGCTGGCTTCCGGCCGCGCCATCGGCCAGAAGATCGGCGTCGGCCCGGTGCGCGTGGTCAAGGACCCGCGCGAAATGGACCAGGTCAAGCCGGGCGACGTGCTGGTCGCCGACATGACTGACCCGAACTGGGAACCGGTGATGAAGCGCGCTTCCGCCATCGTCACCAACCGGGGTGGCCGTACCTGCCACGCCGCGATCATCGCGCGTGAATTGGGCATTCCGGCCATCGTCGGCTGCGGTGACGCGACCGAAACCCTGACCGAGGGCGAAGTGGTGACCGTCAGCTGTACCGAAGGCGATACCGGCCACGTCTATCGCGGCCGCCTCGACTACGAAGTCACCACCCGCGACATCTCGGCGATGCCGGACGTGCCGGTCAAGGTGATGATGAACGTCGGCAACCCGGAACTGGCCTTCGAATTCGCCCAGCTGCCGAACGCCGGCGTGGGTCTGGCCCGTGTCGAGTTCATCATCAACAACGTGATCGGCATCCACCCCAAGGCCATCCTCGACGTCGAGCGCCTGCCGGCTTCCAAGCGCGAGGAAATCAAGCGCCGTGCGCGCGGCTACGCCACGCCGAAGGACTTCTTCGTCGAAAAGCTGGTGGAAGGTGTGTCGACCATCGCTGCCGCCTTCTGGCCGAACCCGGTGATCGTTCGCCTCTCCGACTTCAAGTCCAACGAGTACCGCAAGCTGCTCGGCGGCGACCTCTACGAGCCGGAAGAAGAAAACCCGATGCTCGGCTTCCGTGGCGCTTCGCGTTACATCGCCGACAGCTTCCGCGACTGTTTCGAGATGGAATGCCGCGCCATGAAGCGTGTGCGTGAAGAAATGGGCCTGACCAACGTTCAGTTGATGGTTCCGTTCGTCCGCACCGTCGGCGAAGGCCAGGCGGTGGTCGATCTGCTGGCCGAACACGGCCTGAAGCAGGGCGAAAACGAGCTGAAGCTGATCATGATGTGCGAAATCCCGTCCAACGCCCTGTTGGCCGACGATTTCCTGAAGATCTTCGACGGCTTCTCGATCGGCTCCAACGACCTGACCCAGCTGACCCTCGGCCTGGACCGCGACTCCGGTCTGGTTGCCAACCTGTTCGACGAGCGCGACCCGGCGGTCAAAATGCTGCTCGGCATGGCCATCGCCGCCGCCAACAAGGCCGGCAAGTACATCGGCATCTGCGGCCAAGGCCCGTCCGACCACCCCGATCTGGCCGAATGGCTGATGGACCAGGGCATCTCGTCGATCTCCCTGAACCCGGACACCGTGGTCGACACCTGGACCCGTCTGGCGACGCACAAAAAGGCCTGATTTTTACGGTCGACCGTGAAAAGCGGTCAAAAATGAACAAGGCCGGGAGCGATCCCGGCCTTTTTGTTTATGATCTCGTCCTTGGCATATTTTTGGCACAGAACAATGGACGACTTGGTATTCCTGCATGGTGTGGCACTGGCCAACTATCGTGGTATTGGTGAAAAACTGCAGCGGATTGGACCATTCCGGCGATTCAATTTTTTTGTTGGACCGAATAATGCGGGGAAGTCCTGTTTACTACATTTTATTGCTCGTCATCTAAATTTACTGGTATTAAATAAAAAAAATGTAAATGCTGATAGAAATATTGATCCACTAGATATTTACCTAGGTGCACATGAGAGTCAAATGGTAACGGGTGTGGCTGTGCCTGTCGAGATATACAAAGAAAGATTTCGTCTTTATTATGATGAGATGTTTGATGTTTTTAATTTAGGCAATTGCTTTGACAGTGTTTTTTGTGATTTGGATTTTGCTGGTTTATTATGGGTTGGGCGGAGCAATATTGGTTGTAAAATTTCTCTAGTCGACTGTAATCAGATTAATATAGATTTGCAAAAGAAAAGTCAGGAGCAATTGATGGCCTGGCGTATTATATGGGAAAGATTTTTCAATAAAACAGGAGGGAGCTTCAAAGAAAATTGGTTTCCAGATGTTTGTTATCATATTGTTAATGATACTCCATTGGATGCCATTGAAATCTCGGTGGTTCCAGCTTTTCGTAAAATTTCTGCTAAGGGAGAAGTTTTTGATGACTTAAGTGGAAGGGGCTTAATTGACGAGTTGGCTCGTCTCCAGAATCCAGGCGTGATGCAACGCAAAGAGCTAGAGAAATTTGAGCGTATCAATCAATTCTTGCAGAAGGTTACCGACCATCCCTCGGCTCGCATCGAAATACCCCATGACCGGGATGCAATTCTGGTGCACATGGACAACAAAGTTTTGCCCTTGAGTTCACTTGGAACAGGGATTCATGAAGTGGTTATGCTGGCAACGTTTTGTACGCTGAAAGAGCGCCAGATCGTTTGTATTGAAGAACCCGAAATTCATTTGCATCCGTTGCTTCAGCGGCGCTTGATTCAGTATCTCGACGAAAGCACCGATAATCAGTATTTCATTGCCACCCACTCGGCCAGCTTTATTGATATGCCCGGTGCGGCGGTATTTCGTGTTGCCAACAAAGATGGGCAGACGACGGTAGCGGCGGCGACGGATAATTCGTCAAGGTTCGATATTTGCCGCGACCTTGGTTACAAAGCATCGGATATTCTTCAAGCCAATGCTGTTGTTTGGGTCGAAGGCCCTTCGGATCGAATTTACATCCAGCATTGGATTAAAGCCTTGGCGCCAGAACTCCGGGAAGGGATTGATTATTCGATCATGTTCTACGGAGGTCGATTACTCAGCCACCTGAGTGCGGATGACCAAGAGGATAGCGATACTGACGTGCAGTCCTTGATCGCCGTGCGTCAATTAAATCGCCATTTGGCCGTTGTAATTGACAGTGACCGAGATGAGGCAGGGAAGCCGATTAATCAGACCAAGCAGCGAATTTTTGATGAATTACGTACTGACAGTGACACAGGTCTCTGTTGGATAACTGCTGGTCGGGAAATTGAGAACTACGTTAGCGAGTGCTTGATGACGGAGGCGTTGCGCGAATGTTGTCGCTCTTTTGATAAAAGACACAAAAAGAAGCAGTTTGACCATGTGCTACCTTTTCGCGATGCGAATGGAAAGCTGATCAAAGATGTCGATAAGGTCAAGGTTGCGCGTGCAGTTTGTGCCAAAGATGCTGACCTGGATGTTTTAGATCTACGCGAAATGATTGATAAATTGGTCAATTTGATTCGGCGGGCTTGTCGTTAATCATCCAATAAAAGATCGGAAAATGCTTGCTTTTGATCGCGGCTCAATCACCCCGCAGCATTCGCCGCATCAATAACCCCTGCATATCCCGCCGGCTGTCGCACACGATGTGGATGTAGATGGTTTCCTGGCGGATTTCGTAAATTATCCGATTCATCCCGGTGAGGACTTGGCGGTACTGGCCGGGGTTCAGCGTGCGCAGTTCGTCGGGGATGCCGCCAGCCTGCGGGTGGGTTTGCAGGGTCTGGACGCTGGTTTTGAGCTGAGCGAGGGTGGCTTGCCAGGTTGCGTTGCCAAAGTGGCGAACGATGTATTGCTTGAGTTCCTTGAGGTCTTGTTCGGCTGCCTTGAGGAAAACGACGCTGTAACTCACGCCACGTCCTCGCGCTCCAGATCGGCAAAAACGTCTGCGGCCGGGCGGAATTCCCCGCTTTCAATTTCCTTGTTGCCGAGGGCGAGCAGTTTGAGCATGGCCAGGGTTTCTGCCTGCTCTTCATAGGTTTTGACATCCATCACCACCAGCCTGGCTTCGCCGTTTTGCGTGATCAGCAGGGGTTCGCGGCTTTCTGGCAGGGTTTTGGCGATTTCTGCAGCGTGGCTCTTGAGGTAGGTGATCGGTTTGACTTGGGTTGAGAGCTTCATGGTGTACTCCGCGAATCAATCGGTTTGATTTT
This sequence comes from Dechloromonas sp. ZY10, assembly GCF_041378895.1. Classification (NCBI taxonomy): domain Bacteria; kingdom Pseudomonadati; phylum Pseudomonadota; class Betaproteobacteria; order Rhodocyclales; family Azonexaceae; genus Dechloromonas; species Dechloromonas aquae. The sequence goes on along the minus strand of NZ_CP144212.1, from coordinate 1,818,902 downwards.
AGACCAAATTCAGCCTTGCTGAATGGGCGGTGGGTCGTCAACAAAAATATCTTCGGCCCCATTCACCGCGAGTTGACCCGCAAGCACGTGAGCGGTGTCGTCTATTGATATCGTCACCCGCTGCGATATGCCTTTCGCCCCTGCGGAATCTGAGCCGGCTGTGGTAAGAGAGGCCGGGAAATCAGTCGATATTCACGGTCGACCGTGAGTATTGGTCAAAATCAACAAGCTTGGGGGCGCTTCCGGTTTTCGCGGCGTTCCTGGCTTATTGGGCGGTTTCCGTAGTGTCTGCCAGCTCGGAGTTTGCGGCGGCACCGGCAGCGGGCGTCCCGCTCAAGGGCGCGGGGGAAGCCAGGTCGTGGAAGGGCGCATGATCGCGATGAGCCTGGGGATAAAGGAGCAAGGCTGGGAGTTCAGTCTTTTATCATCAGGCAGTGGGACGCGATTGCCGATCTTGCTTACGGCACCTGCCATCTGCCCGCCGGCTGGCTCAGGATCGTGGTGTGGGCTGGCCTGGCACGCTGGCTTCGAGGCTAGCTGTTTTCCGCCTGCCGCCTGAATTCGTCCGGCGTCTTGCCGGTGAGTTTGCGGAACATGGCGATGAAGGCCGAGGCGCTGGCGTAGCCAAGGTCGAGGGCGATGCTTTCGACGGTTTTGCCGGCATCGAGCAGGGGCATGGCGCGGACCACGCACAGGCGCTGCCGCCATTCGGCAAGCGACATGCCGAGTTCGCGCTGGGCGCGGCGGAGCAGGGTGCGTTCGCTGGTATGGGCGCTGCGTGCCAGTTCCGGCAGCGAGCGTTCGTCAGCCGGGTTGGCTTCGAGCGCGGAAAGGACCGGGGCGAGTAAGGGGTCGCGTGAGGTCGGCAGGTAGCTGCCGGCGCAGTCGGCGCTGGCCAGCTGGTCGACCAACACTTGCAGCAGGCGGCTTTCAGCCTCGCTGCGCGGCAGGCCGGGCGGATGCTGGCGCAGATGTTCGAGCAGGGCGCGCAGCAGCGGGCTGACGGTCAGGGCGCAGGGGCTGGTCGGGAGTTGCCGGCAGTGTTCGGCGGCGATGTAGAGCGAGCAGTGGCAGGCTTCGTGGCGGTTCAGCCCGCGATGCTCGACCTCGGGCGGCAGCCAGATGCCGTAGGGCGGCGGTGCCAGGTAGTGCATGTCGGCCAGCTTGATTTCCATAACTCCGCTGAACGAATAAACGAATTCGCCCCAGGGGTGGCGGTGTTGCGGATAGCTGGCTTCGGCCGGCATGCTCTCGCTGCGGAACCAGATCGGCGCTGGCAGCTGGTCGGTAAAGGGCACCGGCAGGTGGTGGCGGGCCAGCACTCCGGCGGCGAGATGCGGTATGGCAGCAGCGTCGGCGGTCGATGCGGACATGGCGGTTTTGCTCAATGACTTGGCGGATTTTCACTATATCAGGCGAAACTGTCAGTCGGATAATACGAGCCAACGAAAATCCCGGTTTTCACGGTCGACCGTGGCAACAGGCAAAAAACCTGGCGGGCGCCCGGCCTGCCGCGACGACAAGGATGCAAGCAATGGACCCACGACAAGCGCTGGACGGCAAGGCTGCCGCGATCATGACCGTGCTCTGCCTGATCTGGGGCTTGCAGCAGGTGGTGTTGAAAATGGCAGCGCCCGATGTGACGCCGCTGATGCTGATCGCGCTGCGCTCTGGCGCGGCGGCGCTGCTGGTGTGGGCGCTGATGCGCTGGCGCGGCGAGCGAATCGACCTGGCGCTGTGGCGGCCGGGGCTGGTGGTCGGCACCCTGTTCGGGATCGAATTCGTTCTGGTCGGCGAGGGGCTGCGCTTTACCTCGGCGGCGCATATGGTGGTGTTGCTGTACACCGCGCCGATTTTCGTCGCCCTCGGCCTACACTGGAAACTCCCGGCCGAGCGCCTGAGCCGGGTGCAGTGGGGGGGCATCGGGCTGGCCTTTGTCGGCATCGTGGTCACCTTTGCCGGGCGTGGCGGCGAGGCGGCGCCCGCCGACTGGAGCCGGGTGTTGTGGGGCGATCTGCTGGCCTTGCTGGCCGGTGCGGCTTGGGGGGCGACGACGGTGGCGGTACGGCTGTCGCGGCTGGCGCAGGCGCCGGCCACGCTGACGCTGCTTTATCAGCTGGTGGGCGGCTTTGCGGTGCTGATCGGCGCCGCCGGCCTGCTCGGGCAGTGGCATTTCAACTCGACGCCGGTAGCCTGGCTGAGTCTGCTATTCCAGGCAGTGGTGGTGTCTTTTTTCAGCTACCTGACCTGGTTCTGGCTGCTCAAGCGTTATCTGGCGTCCCGGCTAGGCGTGTTTTCCTTCCTGACGCCGCTGTTCGGCATGCTCTTCGGCGTCTGGCTGCTGGATGAGCCGCTGGAGGCCAGCTTTGTCGCCGGGACCGTGCTGGTCCTGGCCGGGGTGGCGGTGGTCAGCGGTTATGGCTGGTGGCGGCAGCGCCGGGCAGGCGCTGCGCGTTGAGCCTGTGGCGTCCGTTTAGTGCTTCTTGCCCATCCACTGGGCATTCTTGCCGTCGGAAGTCTTCTCGCAGCTGACTTCAACTCCTGAAATTACCGCCGTGCTGCCGACTTCCATGAACAGGCCCCGGTCGCCGTTCCAGCACTGCGGTGCTTTGGTCGCTGCCGGGGCCGCGCTTGCGGTGGTCGCCGGCGCGTTACTGGTTTGGGTGGCGGGAGGTTGGCTGCTGCAGGCGGCGAGACTCAGGGCCAGGGCAAAGGGGAGGGCGGTCAGGATGGGACGCATGATTTTCTCCAGGAATGAATATGCCGGGTGGCCGTTAGCCACCACCACCGCCATTCTGTTCGCCGCAGGTTACCGTTCTGTTGCAGTCGGCCTCCGCCACGGTCGACCGGCGCAACGGTGAAAAAGCCCGAGATTGCCGGCCGGCTTGGTTGCTACCGGCGATTCTGCGACAATCGCCGCCTTTCATCCTTGTTGCTGCATCATGATCCAGGGCCAGTTTCGCTATTCCATCCTGCAGGTTCCGCCGGAGGTTACCCCGCTCAAGCTGCGCGGTTACCTGCGCCGCGAACTCGACGCCGTGCAGGCTTCCGCGCAGGGCGAATCGGACATCATCCTGGTCCGTCTGTTCGTGCAGGAAAAAGTGCTCTTCGGGCTGGGGCCGAAGAAGGTCGACAGCCTGCTCGGCAGCCTGGTCGATAAATGCCCGAATATCGAGCGGATCGAGCTTGAAGCCTTGTCCCGCCCGCTCTCCGAAGAAGAAATGCGCGAAGCGGCTCACGAAGCGCAGGCCATGCTGCAGGAGATCGGCAACGAAGTGATGGCACAGCCGCATCTGGTCGCGCCACGCTGATCCCGCTTCCGGCGGCTTGATCGCGGAGAGAAAACGTCAAAGCCACGGCAAGGGTCCGTGGCTTTGACGTTTATAGGCCGCCGAGATCAGGTGCGGAAGCGGTTGACGATGCCTTCCAGTTCGCTGGCAACGGCTTCGAGACGGCGTGCCGAGTCGCGCATTTCCTGCATGTTGTGGCTGGTTCCTTCGACCATGTTGGCGATCTGCTCGACGCGCTGCGAAATCGAGGTCGAGGCCTGGCTCTGCTCGCGGGTCGCGGTGGCTACCGCACGGATGCGCTCCAGGGTTTGATGGGCCCCGCTTTCGATGCCGCTCAGGGAATCGGCAGCCGAAGTCGCCTGGCGGGCGCTGTGCTCGACTTCCGGCAACGCGGTTTCCATCGAGCGTACGGCATCGACGGTTTCCTGCTGGATGCTGGCGATCATCTGTTCAATTTCGGTGGTAGCGGTTGAGGTCCGCTCGGCCAGTTTGCGCACTTCGTCGGCAACTACCGCAAAACCGCGCCCTTGTTCGCCGGCACGGGCGGCCTCAATCGCAGCGTTGAGCGCGAGCAGGTTGGTCTGGCCGGCGATGTCCTTGATCACCCCGGCGATGCTGGAAATCTGGTTGGCCCGCTCGTCCAGCGTGCGGATGTTGCTGGAGGCCTGAGTCACTGTCTGCGCCACCTGCTGGATGGCGCCGGTTGCATCGCGGGCCCGTTGGGTGCCTTCGCCGGCCAGGCGGACGGCTTCCTGCGAGAACTGTTCGGTATCGGTCGCGTTATCGGAAATGTGGGCTGAACTGGCGGTCAGTTCTTCGATTGCGGCGGCCATCGATGAGGTGGCCTCCGATTGTTGCAGAGCGGCATCGCTGACATTGGCTGCCGTCTGGCTGATGATGGTCGCGTTGCGGTTGAGGGTGCGCGCATTCTCGCGGATGTCGTCGAGCATCCCGGCCAGCGCGCCGGTCATCTGCGCCAGTGCCGCCAGCAGGCTGCCGGCCGGGGCGCTACGGGCCTGCGGGCTGAGATCGCCGGCGGCAACCCGCTGCATCACCGCGACGGCATCGGCCGGCTCGCCTCCGATCTGCTGCATCACGCTGCGCGATACGGCAAAGGAAAGTATCCCGATCAGCAGGATCGGAATCAGCGAAATGCTGCCCTGACTGACCAGTTTTTCGCGGAAGACCTGGGCTTCGTTGTCGAGGTAGATGCCGCTGCCGATCACCCAGTTCCACGGGGCAAACTTCATCAGGAACAGCAGTTTAGGCACCTGTTCGTTGCCGCCCGGGCGGGTGAAGGTGGTTTCAAGGAAGGCTTCCGGCTGATTGGCAACCGCACCGATGATGGGCGGCAGGGTGGCCTGGCCCTGAGCGTTCTTCAGCTTGTCCATCATGTTCTGGCCTTCGAACTCGCGCTTGATGTGGGCCACTCCGACGCCTTCGCCGGTCCAGGCATAGTAATACTCGGTCTTGCCGTCGGCTCCGCCGTAACGCGCATTGCGGATTGCGGCGGCGGCCAGCTTCTGGGCTTCGGCCCGGCTGAGCTCGCCGCTGGTTTCCAGGGCATGGTAGTGCGCGACGATGTGGTAAATCCCCTGGACCCCATGGCGAATCTGTTCCCGGTTGCTGGCCTGCAGCGTGCTGCGGGCATTGACGGCGCCGAGGAAGGCGATCAGCAACATGCCGATCATCGCGGCGACGACAATCAGGATCAATTTATGTTGCAGCTTGAGTCGGTGCATGATGAATTCTCCCTTTTTTGGCAACGGCAGCGGTTTGTTTTCGGGCTGCCTGAGTGGCGGCGGGAAGGTGCTTCCTGCCCGGTTTGGCGTGTTTGCTTTTTAGTGTGAAATTCGGCGCAACTTGCCTGGAGGATAGCCGAATTTACGGGTAAATGCGGCAGTAAAGTGGTTGGCATGCGCGTAGCCGAGGCGGGCGGCCAGAGTCTTGATTGCAACCCGGCTATGGCTGAGCGCCGCGTGGGCGGCTCGCAGGCGGTAATCGGTGACAAAGGCAATAATCGAAAGACCGAACTCCTTCTTGAATTGCTCGTTGAGGGTTCGTGCCGAAATATCGTATTCGCGAGCAATTTCCGCGAGTGGCGGCACTTTACCGTCGAGGCCGAGCAGTTTGTGATGGAGGTCGCGCACAACGGAGCGGCTCAGGCATTTCTCCGGCAGCGGCTTGCGGTTGTCGAGCAGATGGGTGCTCAAGGCGCACAAATATTCGAGGACCTTGGCTTGGGCCGCCAATTGGCGCATCCGCCCGCGATAAGGGTTGTGCATTGCCTGGCGCAGTGGCAACGAGACATGGCGCGGCATTGGATGGGCGTGCAGTGCCGGGGTTTGTTGCAGCTGTAGCGCCTGCAACAAGGCCTGGCTGTGATCGCTGCCCAGCAATTCGTGCAGGCGGCTGCGATACAGGCAGAGGCTGGTGCTGTCGACATCGCCGCCGGCGTCGCAGGAGGCAACGAAGGAAAAGCGGTCGGCGTAGCGAAAAAGATCGGTCCCCGGCTCGCAAGCGACAGTGATTTCGGGAAAACGCTCCCTTTGCAGACACCGCCCACGTTCAATCGAGCGGATCATCAAGGCCTCTTCTTCCAGTTCGGAAGCAAATTCGCCTATTTGCGTCCAGACGCCGGGTTCAGGCTGGCGAAAAATCACTCTGGCGTGAAAGATGAATACCCCGGGCTCCAGGCAGGCTGATTCGTTGAACGAATCGAGCAGCGCCCCCTGGCTGCTTGGGACAACCCGGACCGTTGCCAGCTCCGGGGCATTTTGGATGTGCGAGCTTTGGCAGTTGCTGTCGATCAGCCAGTGGATACGGATTTGCTTCATCGCTACGCCGTCGCGGTGAAGGGCGACTCGTGGTTTTTAATTTTTAATTATACGGGGCGTGACGACGGCTTCACTGGCGATGGGGTTCCGGCATGGAAAAATGCGATTTCGCGTAGGTTCCGGCAACCGCAGCAAGTTGCAAAAGTGTTGATTTGGAAAAAAATGCCGATTTTTACGGTCGACCGTAAAAATCGGCATTTTTGCTGCCGGGTTCAGCGGACTACTTTAAGCAGTTCAACCTCAAAGGTCAGTGTCGCATTGGGGGGAATCACGTTGCCGGCACCACGGCTGCCGTAGGCGATTTCCGGCGGGCAGGTAAGTTTGGCCTTGCCACCTTCGCGCATTTTGGCAACTCCTTCGGTCCAGCAGGGAATCACCCGGTTGAGCGGAAAACTGGTCGACTGGCCGCGCTTGTAAGAGCTGTCGAATTCGCTGCCGTTGGCCAGCGTGCCGCGATAGTGCACCTCGACGGTCGATTGCGGCGTGGGCTGCGCGCCCTGGCCGTCCTTGAGCGATTCGTAGATCAGGCCGGAGGCAGTTTTTTCCGCCGGGGCGGCAAAAAGGCTACCGGCAGCGGCAAAGAGCAGGGTGGCAAGCAGGCTGGGGCGAAGGAATGGCATTGGTTTCTCCAAGAGTCAGGCGGCGCAAGCTAACCCGAAGTCGGGACAGAGGCAAGCCCGAGCCACGGGTAACAGGCTGGCGTGACACCATGAAGCAAGGCACGAGCTTTGCTTTGGTGTCATCGAGTTGACGCTTGCCGTCCCGTCGGGGCCGGCCGTAGTGGCCGTTTTTGGCCCATACCCACCACGAAAGAAGCCCGCATGAAAACCCTGACCGCCACCTGCAGCAAGTCTTTTGAAGAGAGTGCGACCATAGCCGCTGCTTATCTCGATGCCTGCGATGCAGGAGCCGTCAATGTCCGTCTCGACCCCGAGTATTACCAGGCCTGCGCAACACTGTTGCAGAAACTGTTTACCCTCTTTTCTCCTGCGCCTTTCGCAGACTTGCTGGCGGCCTCACCGGCTGCCCGCGAAGTGGCTGAAAATCTGCAGCCGGTGAACTTTCCGGGGGAGTGGCTGGGGGCTGCCGGTGCGGGGCCGCAACGTGCCTGAGCGGCACTGGCCGACCACCACATCCGGGGCGGCGCTGGCCGAACCGGCCAGTTTTCTGCGCGAACTCGGGCTGGCCCTGCATCAGAGCGGGGCCGCAGCCCATGAACTGGAGCAGTGGCTGCAACAGGTTGGGCGGCAGCTTGGTCTGCAAGCCGAGGCCTATGCCGTCCTGACCTTCCTGGCGCTCACCGTACACGATCAGGCCGGAGCACAGAAAACCGAAATGCTGCGGCTGCCAGCCTATGACTACAACATGGCGCGCCTGATCGAACTGCAGGCCTTGTGTCGGGAAGTTAGCGGGACCACGGATTTGCTGCGCTATCGCCAGCGCCTTGCCTCGATCATGGCGGCGCCGCCACCCTGGTGTGGCTGGCGCTTCGCCGCCCTCGGCTTTCTGCTGTCGGCTTCGCTGGCGGCCCTGCTGCGGGGCGGCCTTGGCGAAATCCTTTGCGGCGGCCTGATCGGCGCTGTTTTCGTCAGTCTCCATCGGCTGTGCGGGCGAGTGCCGCGGCTGGCGCCGGCGGTGCCGGTGCTGCTCTGCGCGCTGGCGGCAATCCTGGCCCAGGGGCTGGCGCATGGATTGCCGCTGGCTTCGCCACTGATCGCTGCGGTGGCCGGCGTGGCGCTGCTGCTGCCTGGGTTCACGCTAACGGTCGCGATGTCGGAACTGGCGACGCAGAACTATCTGGCCGGCACCGGGCGGCTGGTCGGGGCGCTGATCCTGCTGTTCCTGATGGGCGCCGGACTGGCGATCGGCAGCACCTTGACCGTCGCGCTGTGGCCGGCGGCGGCCAGCCTGCCGGTCGAGGTTTTGCCCGGCTGGGCGATCTGGCCGGCAGTCGCGGTGCTCGGCGTGTCCTTGCTGGCGGTGGTGCAGGCGCCGTGGTCGGCGCTGCCAGTTTCGGTCGGCGGTTGCCTGCTCGCCTGGGCCGCCTACAGCTTTTTTGGCGCCGCGCTGGGCGAGATCTTCGCCGCCTTTGCCGCGTCCTTTTGTGTGGCTGCTGCCGGCCACGTCTATGCCCGGCTCAGTGGTCGGCCGGCGGTGCTGGTGCAGATTCCCGGCCTGATCACGCTGGTTCCCGGGAGCATGGGCTTTCGCGGCCTGCACGCGCTGATCGGGCACGACAGCCTGGCCGGTATCGGCCTGCTCACCGACATGCTGCTGACCGGCGCCTTGCTCGCGGTTGGCCTGCTGCTCGCCGACAACCTGCTGCCGCTGCTCGGCCGTCAGGCCGAAGGTTCGGAGTAGGGCGCCAGACCCCAGGCGGCGCTGCCGCAGTGAACGAAAAACGGGCAGCCGAGGCTGCCCGTTGTTGCTTGCGCCTACCGGATCAGGCAGCGTTGAGCGCCTGGTCGAGATCGGCGATCAAGTCGTCGATGTGCTCGATACCGACCGACAGGCGGATCATGTCTTCGGAGACGCCGGCCTTGACCAGTTCTTCCGGCGACAGCTGACGGTGCGTGGTCGAGGCCGGGTGGCAGGCCAGCGACTTGCAGTCACCGATATTGACCAGGCGGGTGACCAGTTGCAAGGCGTCCTGGAAGCGGGCGCCGCCGTCGCGGCCGCCCTTGACGCCGAAGTTCAGGATGCCGGAAGCGCGGCCGCCCATGTACTTCTGCACCAGCGGGAAATCCTTGTGATCCTCGAGGCCGGCGTAATTGACCCAGCTGACCTTGGGATGGTTCTTCAGGAACTTGGCAATCGCGGTGGTGTTATCGCAGGTGCGGTCCATGCGCAGGGCCAGGGTCTCGATGCCTTGCAGGATCAGGAAGGCGTTCATCGGGCTGATCGCGGCGCCCATGTTGCGCAGCGGCACGACGCGGGCGCGGCCGATGAAGGCAGCGGGGCCGAGGGCTTCGGTGTACACCACGCCGTGGTAGGAGACATCCGGCTCGTTCAAGCGCTTGAAGCGGGCCTTGTGCTCGGCCCACGGGAACTTGCCGCTATCGACGATGATGCCACCGATGGAATTGCCGTGGCCGCCGAGGTACTTGGTCAGCGAGTGCACCACGATGTCGGCGCCGTGCTCGAAGGGACGGCACAGGTAGGGCGAGGGCACGGTGTTGTCGACGATCAGCGGCAGACCGTGCTTGTGCGCGAGTTCAGCGAGCTTTTCGAAGTCGGTGATGTTGCCCAGCGGGTTGCCGACCGATTCGCAGTAGATGGCCTTGGTGCGGCTGTCGATCAGCTTTTCGAAGGCTTCCGGATCGCGGTAGTCGGCAAAGCGGACTTCGATGCCGTACTGCGGGAAGGTGTGGGCGAACAGGTTGTAGGTGCCGCCGTAGAGGGTCGAGGCGGAGACGAAGTTGTCACCGGCTTCGCAGATCGTCTGGATCGCGTAGGTGATCGCAGCCATGCCCGAGGCCACGGCCAGCGCGGCAATGCCGCCTTCCATGGCGGCGACGCGCTTTTCCAGCACGTCCTGGGTCGGGTTCATGATCCGGGTGTAGATGTTGCCGGCGACCTTGAGGTCGAACAGGTCGGCACCGTGCTGGGTGCTGTCGAAAGCGTAGGAAGCGGTCTGGTAAACCGGGACGGCGACTGCCTTGGTGGTCGGGTCCGGGCTGTAGCCGCCATGCACGGCCAAGGTTTCGATCTTCATGCTTGAGTCTCGCTGTTCTTGTAGTGGTGGAAGCCGAGAGTCTAGCAGGAAGCCGCCCCGGCCGGGACCGGGGCGGTGCTTGGGGAGATCAGAGCGACTGCAGCTGGCCGTTGACCACCCGGACCCGGTCGCCACGGCGCCAGACCGGGGCGCCGTCATGGACGATGCTGCGGGTGCTGCCATCGTCAAGGCGGACGGTCACCTCGGTATCGCGTTCGGCACGGGCATTCTTTTCAACCTGGTGGCCGGCGAAGGCGCCACCGACGACGCCGAGCAGGGTCGCCAGCTGGTTGCCCTTACCTCGGCCGATCTGGTTGCCGAGCAGGCCGCCGGCAACCGCGCCGCCAACCGCGCCGAGGCCGCTGCCTTCGCCGGGGCGGGCCAGTTCGCGCATCGACTCGACCTCGCCGCAATTGGCGCAGGGCGGCGGTGCGGGTGGGGCGGTGCTGCGCAGCACGTCGGGCGGGAGGGTCGAGGCAGCAGCCGGAGCCAGCGTGTTTTCGGAGGCCGGCGGCGGGCTTGTGGCCGCCGATTTGGCGCTCACCTTGGCTGTGCTGGCCGGCTTGTGCGGTTTGGCCGGCGGGGGGGCGCTCGCCGCTGGCGCAGCAGTCGTTGCTGCCGGAAGCGCCAGCGTGGGCGAGGTGGCCGGCGGGCTGCCGGCGGTGATTGGCAGGGCATTCGCCAACGAGGCCGGCGGCGCAGCGGCCGCCAGGCTCTGAGCGGTGGTTGCATGGCTGGCCGGTAACCAGCCAAGCAAAGTGGCGGTTGCGGTCAGGCTGGCGAGCGTCACCGCGCCGGCGGCGACCAGCAGCATCGGGTGGGTTTTACGAAGGATGGGGCGCAGCGGGGTGTTCATGGCATTTATCCTGGGCAGGTCGGTGTCGATCATGCTGCGGATAACGCGCCATCGGCGCCCGGCGGCGACGGCGGAAACAAAGCCTTACGTTTGCTTACTCACCGTGAACTGGCTCGCGGGCGTCGGCAGCGTTTTTGCCCGGTCGCCGGGGGAGCAGGAAGCGGCCGGGGTCGCAGGCGTCGACCAGGTCGCTTTCAAGGGGTAGCGGTTCGCCTTCGAGACGGGAAAGCAGCAGGTCGGCCATCAGCGCCGACCAGACGATGCCGCGGGCGCCGAAGCCGAGCACGCACCACAGGCCGGGCAGTTTCGGTTGTGCCGGCAGGCGCTGGTTGGGGCGCACGGCGGCGACATCGGGAACCGGGCCGACCATCGGCAGGCGGTCGGGCGACATCGGGCGGAAGCCGACCCGGCCGTGCAGCGTTTCCGCCGCCAGCGGGCCAGCCTCGCCAGCGGCAAAGCCGGGCAGCATCAATTCCAGCCGGGCGAGGTTTTCGCGGTGATCGGCGACGCGCTCGGCGCTATCCGGATCACCTGGCTGCAGCGTGGCGCCCGCCAGGACCAGCCCATCGACCGCCGGCGCCACGTAGCCTAGCTTGCAGACGACGTGCGGCAGGCCGCCGCCGGCCAGTTTGGCAGCCGGCAAATGGCTGACCTGACCGCGCGCGGCCTTTTGTGGCAGCCAGGCCAGCGGTGCCAGTTGGGTGGCGGCGGCACCGTTGGCGACGATCAGGACCGGGGCTTCGGCAAGCAGGCTGCCGTCGGCTGCCAGCGCCTGCCACAAGGGCGTGCCGTCGGCGCTTTTTTGCTGTTCGACACGGTCGACCGTGGTATTCGGCAAAAAAGCGATGTGTTCGCCACCGGCTTGCAAGGCGGCGCGGCAGAGCGACGGCGGTTGTACCCAGCCGCCTTGCGGGAACCACCAGCCGCCAGTGCTGACCGGGTGGCCGAGACGTTCTGAAGCGGCGACGGCGTCGAGGTATTGCAGTATTTCCGGCGGCCAGCCGAGTTGCTCGACGGTGCGTTTCTGCTGGGCTTCGTGGATCGCCTCGCGGCCCAGGTGGAGCACGCCGCAGGCGTCCCAGCGGGCCTCCGGCAGTTCCTGCAGCAAGGCGCGGGTGGCCAGGTAGCCGGCACGGGTCAGGCGCGACAGGCGGTTGTCGTCGGCACTCGGCAAGGGGCGCAGGACGCCAGCCAGGTTGCTGGAGGCACCGCAGCCGGGCGCCGCAGCGGCGTCGATGACCGTAACCTGCCAGCCGGCGCGGGCTAGCGCGTGGGCGCTGGTGCTGCCGGCAATGCCGGCGCCGAGCACGATCGCCCGGCGGTCCTGCGGCGGGGCATGGCGATCCGGGCGGCGCGAGCGAAAGCGGCCGACCAGCATCTGTCGCTTGCCGGCAAAGCCGGGGCGCTTTTCCAGGGCGAATTCGGCGTCGGCCAAGGCTTGCCGAACATGGCCGGCGACCGACCAGGTGGCCAGCGTCGCAGCGGGTGCCGCGAGGCGAGCCAGTGCCTGACAGAGGTCCGGCGTCCACAGTTCGGGATTTTTTGCCGGCGAAAAACCATCTAGGAAAAAGGCATCGACGCTGGCGTCGACCGTGCGCAAGCTGCGTGTGGCATCGCCGAAGACCAGGGTCAGGATCAGTTGCCGGCCATCGGCCTCGCTGAAGTGCAGCCGGTGGATACCCGCCGTCAGCGGCGGCCAGGCTGCCTGCAGCCTGGCCGCCAGGGTGCCGAACTCGGGCCAGGCGGCTTGAGCCCGGGCCAGGTCGGCGGCCGGAAAGGGGTGTTTTTCGAAGGAAACGAAGTGCAGCCGTCGGCAACCCTGCGCATCGTTGCGCCAGGCTTCCCAGGTGGCGAGAAAATTGAGCCCGAGGCCGAAGCCGGTTTCGAGTACGACGAAGCGGTGGCGGCCGTGCCAGCGTTCAGGCAGGTCATTGCCGGCTAGAAAGACATGGCGGGCCTGTTCCGGGCCGCCGTGGGTCGAGTGGTATACGTCGCCGTAGGCCGCCGACCAGGGGGTGCCGTCGGCAGCGAATTCGAGCCGGGCCGGGGCGAACTGCGAAGCGTCGTTCATCGGCGGGGAATCAGTGCAGCAACTTGCTGCCGCCGCTGCTGCTTTCGGTGTGCACGCTTTGCGGCGCAGCCTTGGCTGGTTGTTCGCCGTAGTCGAGGCCGAGATTCCACTCGGCCTGACGCTCGGCGGCGCGCAGCATGGCGCAGAAAAACTGCAGCAGTTCGCCGTCCATGTGCAGAGAACAACTGCGCTCGCGGCCTTCGCTCAGGCTCAGGCGCAGACTGCGGTCTTCGAGCAGGTCGAGCTTGGCCTCACTGGCGAGCAGCGGCTTCTTGCCCAACGGGTAGCTTGGATCGTCTTCGACAAAGGCCTGCTCGAACGAGGCATCGTCGCGCTTGCTGCCGGCATCGCCAGAGTCGGCCTCTTCACCGGCAAGGCTGGCCGGCTCGCCGACCTGTTCCGCCATCTGCAGCAGGGCAGGCCAGATCTGGCGCAGGAAGCGACGGGTCAGCCAGACCCGGACCTCTTCGTTCTGCGAGGTCGAAAAGCGCAGCAGCAGGCGGTCCTGGATACTGTCGCTGGCAACTTGGAGTTGGCGCAATTGCATGATTCAAACCCGGGCGAGTAGATCGACGAGAATTTCGACGCGGCGGATGCCTTTTTTCGACCAGCGCCGGAAGGGGCGGGCAAGGCTGGCCAGGCGGCGGAGCAGGGGATGGGCGCGGGCGATGATGCGGCGGATTTCCGGCTCGGGATGGGCCTGGAAATAGGCCGCCAGCAGCTGCGGCAGTAACTGCCGCGCTTCGGGCTCGTCAATCGGTCCGGCCAGCGAGATCGAATTCAGGAACAGCAGCAGGTCCGTGGTTTGCGCCGCCGCTAGCGGCAGGAATTCACCGAAGTTCTCTTCGAAATCGATCCGCCAGCTTTGCCCGGCCTGCAGCGTGATGTTCTTGATCTGGGCGCCGCCGTGCCAGTGGCCGGCGGCGTGGAATTCGCCGAGTTCGCGCGCCAGGCGCGGCAGCTCGGCCCGCCATTCGGCCGGCGTCCATTTTTCCAGCAAGCTTGCCGCGACCGTGCCGCAGTAATCGAGCACAAAGAAGTCATCGGCTTCGGCGACCACCGGTGGCACCCGCACGCCGGCGGCTGCCAGCCGCTTCAAGCGTCCGGCTTCGTAACCCATGCTGCCGGCCGCTTCCGACAGCGCCAGCGTGCGCAGGGGCAGGGCCTGTCCGGTCACCCGCCGTACCAGCCAGCGCATGAACACGATCTGCAACCAGCTGCGCGGCTGCTCGGCCAGCCGCTTGACCACATAGCGCCGCCCGTCGTGCTCGAACAACCGAGCCCGCGCCTTGCCACCCGCCAGCGCAGTGCGCGCGGCGGCAATCAACGAACTGTTGTCAGGGGGATTAAACACGAGTCAATCATTCGATATCCGAGCGAGCGCAGCCAAATCAAGGCGCCGGTGGCCGCCGCATAGCAGCGCTATGCAAGGTCGCCGGCAACGCCGAGTTGGCAAGCGCAGCCGGGTATCACTCGGGGCGCATTGAGGGGAAGAGGATGACGTCACGAATCGCCGGGCTATCCGTCAGCAACATGATCAGACGGTCAATCCCGATGCCGCAGCCGCCAGTCGGGGGCAGGCCATATTCGAGCGCCCGGATGAAGTCGGCGTCGTAATACATCGCCTCTTCGTCGCCAGCATCCTTGGCCTTGGCCTGTTCCATGAAGCGGGCTGCCTGGTCTTCGGCGTCGTTCAACTCGGAGAAGCCGTTGGCGATTTCGCGGCCGACGATGAACAGTTCGAAACGCTCGGTGATTTCCGGGTTGCTGTCCGAGGCGCGGGCCAGCGGGCTGACTTCGACCGGGTAGTCGATGATGAAGGTCGGCTCCCAGCAATGGGCTTCGGCACAGGCTTCGAACAGTTGCAGCTGCAGGCTGCCCAGGCCGCCGGCCTTGACCGGCTCACCGAAGTGCTTGATCTTGGCCTTGAGGAACTCGGCATCAGCCAGTTCGGCGTCGGAAAACTCCGGGTGCTGGCGCTGGATCGCCTGGCAGATGGTCAGGCGGTGGAAAGGCTTGGAGAGGTCGAGTTCGCGGCCCTGGTAAACAAAGACTTCCTTGCCCAGCGCTTCGCGTGCGGCGTGGCGCAGCAGGCCTTCGGTGAAGTCCATCAGCGTGTGGTAGTTCGCGTACGCCTCGTAGAACTCCATCATCGTGAATTCGGGGTTGTGGCGCGGCGAGAGGCCTTCGTTGCGGAAGTTGCGGTTGATTTCGAAAACCTTCTCGAAACCGCCAACCACCAGTCGCTTGAGGTAGAGCTCGGGTGCGATGCGCAGGAACTGCTGCATGTCGAGCGCGTTGTGATGGGTGATGAAGGGCTTGGCCGAGGCACCGCCGGGGATCGGGTGCATCATCGGGGTTTCGACTTCCATGAAGCCGTGGCCGCACATGTAGTTGCGAATCGACTGGACGATGGCCGAACGGGCGCGGAAGGTGAAGCGGGTTTCCTCGTTCATGATCAGGTCGACGTAACGCTGGCGATACTTCATTTCCTGATCGGCGAGGCCGTGGAACTTGTCCGGCAACGGGCGCAGCGACTTGGTCAGCAGGCGGATTTCGCTGGCCTGGATGGTCAGTTCGCCGGTCTTGGTCTTCATCAGCGTACCGACCACGCCGAGAATGTCGCCGAGGTCCCAGCCCTTGAAGCTGGCGTAGACGTCCTCATTGACCTTGTCGCGGGCAACGTAGACCTGGATGCGGCCGGAAACGTCCTGCAGCGTTGCGAACGAAGCCTTGCCCATAACCCGCTTGAGCATCATGCGGCCGGCGACCTTGACCTCAACCGGCAGCCCTTCGAGTTCTTCGCCGGATTTTTCGCCGTACAGTTCGTGCAGCTTGCCGGCGACGTTCTCGCGCAGGAAATCGTTCGGGAAGGCCTGGCCGCCCTGGCGCCATTCAGCGAGCTTGGCGCGGCGTTCGGCGATCAGTTGGTTCTCGTCTTGCGGGGCAGTGGCCGGAGTGGTGTCGGTCATGGTCGTCGGCTTCAAGGATGGAATGAATGAATTCGGGGAAAGCGCGGGCAGCGGCGGCATCGGGCGGGGCTGGAGAGCACTGGGCGCACGGGCCGGGCGGGCGTTTCGGGTAATCTGTAATTGTGGCATGAATCGTCGGGGTAGGCCAGATTTGGCCTCAGTCGGGGCCGGGCTTCTGTTAAAATTTGCCCTCGCTTTCCCTTCGCCGGCTGCCGTCCAGCGCATCGGCGTGCTGCTCCTCCGGCGTTACGCCAAGCGGCCGTAGCGCTTCCCGTTCTGGCTGCCCGGCTTGCGGGGCGCCGGGAATCCCGCCGCCCAGTCACCCTCCGTTTTTACGCGCTCACCATCTTGGCTTCCCTGTCCGACATTTTTTCGCCCGCCGGCCCGCTCGCCCAGTCGATTGGCGGTTACCGCATCCGCCCGCAGCAGCTGGAAATGGCCGAGCGCATCGCCGCCGCGATCAAGGGTCATGAAGTATTTATCGCCGAGGCCGGCACCGGCACTGGCAAGACCTTTGCCTATCTGGTGCCGGCGCTGCTCTCGGGCGGCAAGGTGATCGTCTCGACCGGAACCAAGACGCTGCAGGACCAGTTGTTCAACAAGGACTTGCCGCTGGTGCGCCAGGCCTTGAAAGCACCGGTGCGGATCGCGCTGCTCAAGGGGCGGGCCAACTACGTTTGCCCCTATCACCTTGAGCGGGCGCTGCTCGATGGCCGTTTCTTCAACCGCGAGGACGCCGCCGACGCGCGCCGCATCTCGACCTTCGCCAAGGCCACGCAAAGCGGCGACAAGGCCGAGTGCATCGAGGTCAACGAAAACTCGCCGGTGTGGTCGCAAGTAACCTCGACCCGCGACAACTGTCTCGGCCAGGACTGCCCGAACAACAAGGACTGCTTCGTGCTCAAGGCGCGGCGCGAGGCGATGGAAGCCGATCTGGTGGTGGTCAATCACCACCTCTTCTTCGCCGACGTGATGTTGCGCGACGAGGGTATGGCCGAACTGCTGCCGATGTGCAACACGGTGATCTTCGACGAAGCCCACCAGTTGCCCGAGGTGGCGACGCTGTTCTTCGGCGACAGCGTGTCCACTTCGCAAGTTGTCGACCTGGCCCGCGATACCCGTGCCGAGGGCCTGCTCAGCGCCCGCGACTGCCTCGACCTGCAGGACGGCAGCAAGCGCGTCGAAAAAGTGGCGCGCGACCTGCGCCTGGCGATTGGCGCCGACACCGGCCGCTTCTCCCACGGTCAACTGCTCGAACATGCCGAATTCGAGCCGGCGATGCAGACGCTGGACGAAGAACTGGCGGTCTTCGCCAAGATTCTCGAAGGCCAGGCGCAACGTTCCGAAGGTCTGGAAAAATGCTGGCAGCGGGCGCTCGAACTGCAGCAGATGTTCGCCGCCTGGCAGAGCCTGACCGATACCGGCTACGTGCGTTGGGCCGAAGCCTACACCCAGTCGCTGCAACTCAATTCGACGCCGCTCGACGTCGCCAGTATTTTCCGCAAGCAGATGGGCGGCCACCCACGTGCCTGGATTTTCACCTCGGCGACGCTGGCGGTACGCGGCGGTTTCGTCCACTACTGCGCCGAACTCGGACTCGGCAAGCCGGACAGCGCCTGCTGGCAGAGTCCTTTCGATTACGGCCAGCAGGCGGTGCTCTACGCACCGCTCGGGATGCCCGACCCGAATGCCTGGAACTACACCGACGCCGTCGTCGACGCGGCATTTCCGGCGCTGAAGGCGGCCGGCGGCGGCGCCTTCTTTTTGTGTACCAGCCTGCGCGCGATGCGCCGCACGCATGAACTGCTCAAGGCCCGGCTGGAAGACGAGGGGCTCGAATTGCCGCTGCTGGTCCAGGGCGAGGGGAGCAAGACCGAGTTGCTGGAACGCTTCCGGCGCCTGGGCAACGCGGTGCTGGTCGGCAGCCAGAGCTTCTGGGAAGGCGTCGATGTCCGTGGCGAAGCGCTATCGCTGGTGGTGATCGACAAGATTCCGTTCGCGCCGCCCGACGACCCGGTGCTCTCGGCGCGGATCGAGCAGATGAAGCGCGAAGGCCGTAACGCCTTCATCGACTACCAGCTGCCACGCGCGGTAATCAACGTCAAGCAGGGCGCCGGCCGCCTGATCCGCGACGAAAGCGACCGCGGCGTACTGATGATCTGCGACCCCCGGCTGACCGGCAAACCCTACGGCCGCCTGGTCTGGCAGAGCCTGCCGCCGATGAAGCGAACGCGCGAACTGCAGGTGGTGCTCGATTTTTTTGCTGCGTCGCGCAGCTGATTCATTTTCGCGTGGAACCTTGAGCATGCAACTTTCTGTCTCAATCTCATTTCGAAGCTGCCCATGAAATCCGTTTTCGAGCGCCTGCTGCGCGAACAGCCGCAACTCTTTTCAGCTGCCGACATCGTCGTGCCACCCGCCCAGCTGACAGCGATGGCCGAACTGATCGCGGCGATTGAGCGGGTCTTCGCCTTGCCCGCCTACCGGGCGCAGGTGCTGGCACAGGCGCCGGCGATCGCGCAGCTGCCGTGCGCGGCGCAAGGCGTGTTTTATGGCTACGACTTCCACCTGACACCAGACGGCCCCCGGCTGATCGAGATCAACACCAACGCCGGCGGCGGTCTGCTCAACGCCTACTTGCTTGCCGCGCACGGCCACGATACTGCCGCCCGCGCTGCCCGCCTGGCGATTGTCGAAATGTTCCGCGAGGAATGGCGGCTGGCGCGCGGTGATGCGCCCTTGCGGCGGATCGCGATTGTCGACGAGGCGCCGCAAGGGCAGTTCCTGGCGCCCGAATTCGCGCTTTTCGTCGAGCTTTTTGCCGAACACGGCATTGACGCAGCGATCGCCGATCCGGCCGAATTGCAGCGGGTGCTTGCGGCCGATGGCGAACGCCTGCTGCAGGCCGGCGAAGAGGTCGATCTGGTCTATGCCCGGCTGACCGATTTTTATCTCGAAACCCCGGCCTGCGCTGCCTTGCGCCAGGTCTTCGCGGCCGGTGGCGTGGTTGTCACCCCGCATCCGCAGGGGCACGCGCTTTACGCCGACAAGCGCAACCTGATGCTGCTCTCCGATCCGCTGGCGTTGGCCGCGCTTGGGGTCGATGCGGCAACTGTGGACTGCCTGCAGCGCGGCGTGCCGCAGACGATCACGGTCAACCGGGAAAATGGCGAAAAATTCTGGAGCGAAAGGAAGCGCTGGTTCTTCAAGCCACCCGCCGGTTTCGGCAGCCGCGCCGCCTATCGCGGCGACAAGCTGACCAAGCGGGTGTTCGAGGAAATCCTGGCCGGCGACTACATCGCGCAGGAAATCGCGCCGCCTTCCGAGCATCCGGTGCCGGTCGGCGAGGAGATGGTGACGATGAAGGCCGATTTCCGCTGCTACGTCTATGCCGGCCAAATCCAGCTGGTTGCCGCCCGCCTGTATCAGGGTCAGACCACCAATTTCCGCACCCCGGGCGGCGGTTTTGCGCCGGTCTTTGGTGGGTGAACGGGTAGAATGCCGGCCATGAAAGTTTTCGGTATCGCCGGCTGGTCCGGCTCCGGCAAGACCACCTTGCTGGAAAAAGTCATCCCCTGCCTGAGCGCGCGCGGCCTCAAGGTCTCGGTGGTCAAGCACGCGCACCATGGTTTCGATATTGACCGTCCGGGCAAGGATTCCTACCGCCACCGCGAGGCCGGCGCGACCGAGGTGCTGCTCTCCTGCGGCGACCGCTGGGCGCTGATGCACGAACGCCGCGACGAGCCGGAGCCGACCCTGGACGAGCTGCTCGGCCATCTGTCGCCCTGCGACCTGGTGCTGATCGAGGGCTTCAAGCAGGAGCCGGTGCCCAAACTCGAAATTCACCGTCCCGAGCACGGCAAGCCGGTGCTCTACCCGGAGCGCGCCGACATTGTCGCCGTCGCCAGCAACGCGCCGCTGGTCTGCGATCGGCCGCTGCTGCCGCTCGACGATGCCGAGGCGGTCGCCGCCTTCATCGTTTCCTATTTGTCCCTGAACTGATCCGCCGGAGGCACCATGCTTTCCTTCGAACACGCCCTGGAAACCCTGCTCGCTGCCGCCCAGCCGGTCAGCGAAATGCGTTCGTTGCCGCTCACCGGCTGCCTTGGCCGGGTTCTGGCCCGGGCCCAGACGTCCACGGTCAACGCGCCACCGCTCGATAATTCGGCGATGGACGGCTACGCCGTGCGCGTCGCCGACCTCGCTGCCGCCGGGGAGGGAACGCCGGTACGTTTGCCGGTCAGCCAGCGGATTCCCGCCGGCACGGTCGGCACGCCGCTGCAGCCGGGTAGCGCCGCACGCATCTTCACTGGCGCGCCGATTCCGGCGGGGGCCGACGCGGTGGTGATGCAGGAGCGTTGCGAAGCCGCCGCCGACGGCTCCGGTGACGTGCTGATCAAGCAACTGCCGCGCAGCGGCGAAAACATTCGCCGTGCCGGCGAGGACATCGCCGTCGGCAATGAAATCCTCGCCGCCGGGCGCAAACTGCGGCCGCAAGACATTGCCTTGGCCGCTACCGCTGGCTTGCCGGAACTGCCGGTGTTCCGCCGCGTGCGGGTCGGCATTTTCTTCACCGGCGACGAACTGGTGGCACCGGGCGAGCCGCTACCGCCGGGCGCAATCTACAACTCCAACCGCTACGCGCTGCGTACCCTGCTCGAAGGGCTCGGCTGCGAAGTGCGCGACCTCGGCGCCGTGCCCGACCGTCTCGATGCGACCCGCGAAGCTTTACGCCGCGCCGCCGACGACAACGACCTGGTGATCACCAGCGGCGGCGTCTCGGTCGGCGAGGAAGATCACGTCAAGCCGGCGGTCGAGGCCGAAGGCCGCCTCGACCTGTGGAAGATCGCGATCAAGCCGGGCAAGCCGCTGGCTTTCGGCGAAATCCACCGCGCTGGCAACGCCGCCGACAAAGCCTGGTTCGTCGGCCTGCCCGGCAACCCGGTTTCGGCGATGGTCACCTTCCTGATGCTGGTGCGCCCCTTCATCCTGCGCCTGCAGGGCGTCGTCGAGGTCAAACCCAAGACCTACCGCTTGCGTGCCGACTACGACTGGCCGCGCCCGGATGCCCGCCGCGATTTCCTGCGTGCCCGCCTCAACGAGCAGGGGGGGGTCGAACTCTATCCGCACCAGGGCTCCGGGGTCGTCACCTCACTGGTCTGGGGCGACGGCCTGGTCGCCAATGTGCCGGGGCAGGCCGTACAGCGCGGCGAACTGGTCGAATTCATCCCCTTTGCGGAGTTGCTGTCGTGAGCATTCAGATTCTTTACTTTGCCAGCCTCAAGGAAAGCCTCGGGCGTGGCGTTGACACGGTCGACTTGCCGGAGGGGGTCAAAACCGTCGGCGAGTTGCGCGACTGGCTGGTCGCCAATGGTGCGCCGGTACTGGCGACCACCCGCAACCTGCGCTGCGCGGTCAATCAGGAGATGGTGCCGGCTGCGACGCCACTCAAGGATGGCGACGAAGTCGCCTTCTTCCCGCCGGTGACTGGCGGCTGAGGCCGGCATTGCACGATGGCTGTTTGTTGGTGGGCGGCGGCTGCCGCCCGTTTTGATTTTTTGCTGTAACCCTTACTCGATTCCTGAATATGTCCATACAGTGGTTCCCCGGTCACATGACGTCGGCGCGCAAGAAGGCCGCCGAAACCCTGGCGATGGCCGATGTCGTCGTCGAGGTGCTCGACGCACGCCTGCCGATGGCTTCGAGCAATCCGATGATTCACGAGCTGCGCAATTTCCGCCAGCGGCCCTGCCTCAAGTTGCTGAACAAGGCCGATGCCGCCGATCCGAAAATGACCCAGGCCTGGCTCGATTACTTTGCTCAGCAGCCCGGCGTCAGCGCGGTCGCGATCTCGTGCAAGAAAGCCAGCGACGTAGCCAGGATTCCTTCGCTGGCGCAAAAGCTGGCGCCGCATCGTTGCGACGCAGTCAAACCCTTGCGCTTGATGATCATGGGCATTCCCAACGTCGGCAAATCGACGCTGATGAACGCGCTGGTCAAGAAAAAGGTGGCGGCAGTCGGCGACCAGCCGGCGGTGACCAAGAGCCAGCAGCGGATCGACATCAGTTCGCGGCTGACCATCTACGACACCCCCGGCATGCTGTGGCCCAAGATCGAACACCCGCTCGACGGCCTGATGCTCGCCGCCAGCCACGCGGTCGGGGTCAATGCCTACATCGACGAGGAAGTCGCGACCTGGCTCGCCGGCTACCTGCTTGAACACTATCCGGCGCTGCTCGAAGCACGTTACAAGCTGCAGGCCGACGCGCTGGATGCGGTCGGGGTGATCGAAACCATCGCCAAGAAGCGCGGCTGCCTGCTGAAAGGGCGCGGCGGCGAGTTCGACCTGGAAAAGGCCTCGGCGATCCTGCTCACCGACTACCGTACCGGCACGCTTGGCAGGATCAGCCTGGAAACCCCGGCGCTGCGCGCCGAGCGGATGGCGCAACTGGCCGCCGACAACGCAGCGAAGGCCAAGGCAAAGGCCGCCGGACAGAGCGACGAGGTAGCCCCCCTCGACGAGCCCGAGGCCTAATCCGCGCACAGCGCCAGCGATTGCTTTTGCAAGCCGCAAGCCTGCAGCGGGCGAGCCGCGCCGGCGAAACTTTGGCCGCCCTTGCCAGTCACACCCCTGCCGCAGATAATCGGCTGAAAAAGGCGCTGCCTTGGGCAGTGCCGGCTGACCGAGAGAGGGCAGGGCGATGCAGATGCAGGCAGGCAGTCCCGTTGTCGATAGCCGGAGCTTTATTGCCGCGATCCGCGGCAATAATCTCGCGGCGGTACGCAGCCATGCCGAAAGCGGGCGCTTTGCCCCCGGCGTGCTGCAACAGGCGATGAACCTGGCAGCTTTTTGCGGTCATCGCCGCTTGCTCGGCTACTTCTTCAATCTCAAGCAGAACGGCGTCTACGAATTTCTCGATACCGCCGCCTCGCTTGAAGCCGCTGCCGCTGCCGGCAAGGTCCAGGGCGTCGTCGACCTGGTTGCCTTCGGTGCCGACCTGCATTGCGACGAGGATTTTCCCTATTACCTCGCACTCAACCACAACCACCCGGTGACCTCGTTCTACCTGCAGTTGGCCGGTGTTGACCTGCTGCACAACGAGCATGCCCTGCGCAGCGCCTATCGCCGTGGCTGGCGCGAACTGGTCCTCGACATCTGCGCCTTGCACACCCAGGCGCCAACGCCGCGAGCGGCGCTGCCCTGGTCGGTGCGCAAAGGCAAGGTGCGGGTAGCCCTCGGGGCGCTGCTGGCCGGTGCCGACCCTTGCGAGAACGACAGCGAGTTGCTGTTTTCGGCGATCACCAACGGCCAGGACGAGATGGTGCGCATCCTCGCCGAGCACGGGGCTGACGTGCTGGCCCGTGGCGAACGCATCCTGCTCGATACCGCCAAAGCCAGCCAGCGCAGTTCAACGCTACGCCTGGTGCATGGCCTCTACCGCAAGGCGCAGGATGAGCCCTGTGTGCTGACCGCCGGCAGTGGCGGCCGGACGCAGGCACTGAAAACTGTCGAAGGCTGCGTCGAGTTCGTCGCCAGCCGGCGTCCGTCGACGCCGACCTCGCGGCACGACGCCCCGCGTATCGTCCCGACTCTGGTGCCCTGGGGCCGGGGCTGGCGCCAAACGGGCGGCTGAGCGCGGTTTTTCGCCGTTTTCACGGTCGACCGTGGTGATCCCCGGAAAAATCGCCGGTTCGTTCCGGCAACCAGGCCAGCAGCAATTGGGCAAGGGTTTCCGGGCTGACCGGTTTGGCAAGATGCGCGTTCATTCCGGCGTCGAGGCAGCGCTGGCGATCTTCGTCGAACGCATTGGCGGTCAGTGCCAGGATCGGGGTTTGCCGGTTACGGCTGCCCTGGCGAATCGCCTGGGTCGCTGCCAGTCCATTCATCACCGGCATCTGGACATCCATCAGGATCAGGTCGAAATCCTCGCTGGCAGCGCAGGCCACGGCCTCTGCGCCGTTCTCGGCGAGGCTGGCCTGCAAGCCGAAAACGCGCAGCAGGGTGGAGGTGATTTCGGCATTCAGGGGGTCGTCTTCGACCAGCAGCACCCGTTGCCCGGCGTGCTGGCGCCGCAGGCTGGCCTCGGCCCCGCTCGGCATGGTTGCCAGGCCGGTCGCCGGCAAGGGGTGGCCTTTACCGAGCGGTAGCGTAAACCAGAAGCAGGCGCCGTGCTGCTCTTCGCTCTGTACCCCGATTTCACCCTGCATCAGGCCGACCAGCCGTTTGCAGATGGCGAGGCCAAGGCCGGTACCGCCATACTGCCGGGTAGTTGAATTGTCACCTTGCTCGAAGCTGGTGAACAGCCGGGCCTGTATCTCCGGCGGGATCCCGATGCCGGTATCGCAAATGTCGAAACGCAGGGTCAGTGTCTCGGCTTGTTCCCCGGTGGCGCGCACGCGCACGGTGACCGAGCCCTCGCGGGTAAACTTGATCGCGTTGCCGGTCAGGTTGAGCAGAATCTGGCTCAATCTCAGGCTGTCGCCAAGCAATGGCCGGGCCGCCAGCTCGGGAGAAATGTCGACGGCAAAGCGTAAGCCCTTGTCGCGGGCCAGCGGGGCTTGCAGGTGAATCACGCCATCGAGCAGCGCCCCCAGTTGCAGCGGTTGCAGATCGAGATCAAGGCGTTCAGCCTCGATCTTGGAAAGATCGAGAATGTCGTTGAGCACGACCAGCAGGCGATGGGCTGCAAGCTGCGCCTTGTCCAGCTGTTCGCCGACGGGGTGCTCGCCGATCCGCCGGCGGGCCAGGGCGAGCATGCCGAGGATGCCGTTCATCGGAGTCCGCAGTTCATGGCTCATGTTGGCCAGGAAGGCGCTCTTGGCGCGGCTGGCGGTTTCGGCGGCCTCCTTGGCCAGCAACAGGGCTTCGGTACGCTCGGCCACCAATGCCTCCAGGTGCTCGCGGTAACCCTCCAGTTCTTCCTGCGCCCGCTTGCGCTCGTCGATGTCGGCAATCACCCCGATCAGGTCACTGGTGCCGCCCGGTTGCTCGGCCAGGCGGATGCCGTTGAGATGGCCCCAGAACTGGCTGCCATCCGGTCGCCAGTAACGGCGGTCGAGGTCGACCGCGCTGATCTGGCTACGCATCAGCTGCAGCATTTTTTCCCGGCCGATTTCGCGCTCTTCCGGCGCAATCAGGCTAACGTACTCGCTCCCCAGCAATTGCTCCTGGCTGCGGCCGAACAATTCCGCCATGTAGCGATTGGCATGGGTGATCACTCCGTCGCTATTGACCACGAAAATGCCGACCCGGGCGGTATCGAGCAGCGCCCGCATCCGCCGTTCGTTGCGTTGCAGGTCGGCAGTGCGCAGCGCCACGGTCTGTTCCAGCTGCAGTCTTTCCCGGGCCAGCTCGCGCAGCGCCTGGCGGCGTTCGCGCATGCTCCGGACCAGCCAGAAAATGAGCAGGGTTTCCAGCGCGATCAGGCTCAGCCCGAAGAGGACCTCTTCGCGGTGCTCATGCCACAGCGTGCGCGGCTGGCCGATAATCTTGGCATCGACCGGCAAGCTGCTCCGGCTGATTCCGAAGCGCTGCAGCGCCTGGTAATCGAACAAGGCCGAGGTTGGCGACTGCATTTGCAGCGGAATCTCATCGGCGGGGATGCCGTCGATGATGCGCCGGGCTTGGGCAGCGGCGGCCAACCCTTGATCCAGACCATTGAGCATGCGCCCGCCGACAATGCCGGTGCCGATGTAAAAATCCCAGAAACTATAGGCTGGCCAGGGGCTGGCGGTAGCAATCAAGCGCCCGTTTTCCAATGGCGTCAGCATCCGGCCGTTGGCCTCCTCGCGAACTTGCCCGGCGACGAACAACAGGCTGTTGGGCGGCATCGCCGTCAGGCGGGTGCGCACTTCGGCCAGCGTCGGATCGCGCAGGACTTCCAGCTGGTAAGCCGCTTTCAGGCGCGGCAGAACGCTCTGTTCAACCTCCTCGGCAATCCCCTGGTTGGTGCTGTCGTTACTTGAAATGATGAAAGCCAGATTGCGGACCTGCGGATGAATCGCAAGCGCGGTATCGACGGTGGCATTGATGTCGGCAGCTTCGTTGACTCCGGTCAGTTGCTTGAAAGCCGTGCGCAATTCCGGACGGTAGTAGTTATAGCCGCAAAACACCACCGGGATGCCGGGAAACAGGCTTTCCCGTTCCTGCAGGATGAATTCGTAGGCCGCATTGTCCGATACCACAATCAGGTCCGGCCGGTAGCCTTCGTACTTGCTGGCCAGCAGGCTGCGGAGCAGGGGCTGTTGCCGGCTGAGCGGAAAGCGCTTGGCATCAAGATATTCGATCGACAATTCGATCCGTTTGCCGGGGAGCTCCAGTCCCTGGCGCAAGCCGTCCTCAATCTGGTCGCTCCAGGCATAGCCGGGGTGGTAGGAATTGATCAGCAGGACGTGGGCGTCCGGAAGTTCGCCTGCCGCTAATGCAAACGGCAGCCACAGCAGGGGCAGTCCGAAAAGCCAGGCCAGAACATGACGAATGTTCATGCCATTGGTTTTTTTGTTGTGTTTTTTCATGACAGCGCAGGCTCGGGCAAGGTCCGGACAGGCAACAGGATAAGCCTGACACGCTGGAAATGTACTGGATTTAAGCAAGATCAAACACCAGAGTTTTTGCCAAATAGCGACGGTCGACCGTGGAAATCGCAAAAAATCCCGGGTTTGTTCACTTTTCGCGCTCACCACGCAGCCACACGGCGGTATCGTGGTAGGCCGAGCCAGCGCCGGGAAAGCCCGGTTCCGCGCCGACCAGGGTGTTGATCCCCTGGCCCTCGATGAAGGCACTCGCTGGCCACTGGCTTTCGACCACCAGCGTTTCCGGCAGCATGCCGGCGGCGGTACGGGCGTGCAGCAGGAGGCTGCCGCGCCGGTTGCCAATGCGCACCCGGTCGCCATCGGCGATGCCGTGTTCGGCCGCGACCGTCGGGTGCAGCAACAGCGTTGGCCGCGCCTCGGCGGCCTGCGAGCTCGGCGTTTCGCTGAAACTGGTGTTGAGAAAATGCCGGGCCGGCGCGGCGACCAGCCGGAACGGGTGCTCCGCGTTGCGCTCCTCGATCACCGCCAGGTGGTCGGGAAAACGCGGCATCGCTGCGTGCCGCTCGCCATGCGCCGACCAGTCCGGGGCAAAGCGGAAACGGCCATCGGCATGGCCAAAGCCGTCAAGAAAATGTGCCTCGGCAAAATCCGGTGCGCAATCGTGGCCGCCGCTGGCGTAAATTTCCTCGCCACTGGGGCGGCCGGATGCCGCGAGGATGTGTTCGAGCAATGCCCAGTCACTGAGCGTCGACGCCGGGTCGGCGATTCCCAGCCGCGCGGCCAGCTGGCCGATGAAAACGTGGTTCGAGCGGCATTCGCCGGGTGGTGGCAAGAGCGGCTTGGCGACCTGCAGGCTGGTATGCGCCGAGGCCTGATAAAGGTCGGCATGTTCAAGAAAGGTGGTGGCCGGTAGCACCAGGTCGGCAAGGTGGGCGGTATCGGTCATGAACTGCTCGTGCACGCACACGAACAGGTCGGGCCGCAGCAGGCCCCGGCGCACCGCCGCGCTGTCGGGCGCGACCACGGCCGGGTTGGTGTTCTGGATCAGCAGCGCACCGACCGGCGGCCCGCCGTGCAGATCGGCGGCCTCGCCAGCGAGCGCCGCGCCGATGCGGCCCATGTCGAGTTGGCGGGTGTTCGGGGTGACCGTATCGAGGCCGTGCGCCAAGCGCAGGTTCAGCCCGTACAGCCCGGACTGGCTGTACAGCGCGCCGCCGCCGGGCACTTGCCAGGCACCGGTCAGCGCCGGCAGGCACGACACCGCGTGCATCGCCGCCGCGCCGTTGCGCTGGCGAGTGAAGCCGTAACCGAGGCGGAGAAAACTGTTTTTCTGGCGTCCGTAAAGGCGGGCAAAGGCGACGATCTGCTCGACCGACAGCCCGGTGATCTCCGCCGCCCAGGCTGGCATGCGGCTGCGCAGATGCGCCTCGACTGCCGGTGAGAAATCGCTGTGGCGGGCGAGATAATCGCGGTCAGCATAGCCCTCGGCGAGCAGCACCTGCATCACTGCGCAGGCCAGCGCACCGTCGCTGCCGGGGCGCAGCGCCAGATGCAGGTCGGCCTTGGCCGCCGTCGGCGTGCGGTAGGGATCGACCACCACCAGCTGGCTGCCCCGTGCCTTGCGTGCCTTTTGCACCCAGTTCATGAAATTGACCTGGGTATGCACCGGGTTGCCGCCCCAGATCACGATCAGGTCGGCATCGAGCACTTCCTCGGCGGCGATGCCGCGCTTGGCGCCGATCCCGGCCAGCCAGCCGGCGTCAGACAGTGCGACGCAAAAACTCTCGCGCTGGCGCGACCAGCCGGCCAGGTGGCCGAGGCGGCGGATCGCCGCGCGCTGGACCAGCCCCATGGTGCCGGCGTAGTGATAGGGCCAGACGCCTTCCGCGCCATGCCGCTGCATGCAGGTGCTGAAGGCTTCGGCCGCAAGGTCGAGGGCGGCGTCCCAGCTGATCGGCGCAAACTCGCCCGAACCTTTGGCGCCAACCCGGCGCAACGGCTGCAGCAGGCGTTGCGGGTGATGCACGCGCTCGGCGTAACGCGCGACCTTGGCGCAGATCACGCCGTCGGTATAGGGCAGGGCGCCGCCCCGGACCCGGCCGATGAGCTCGGGCGACAACAGTTCGACCTGCAGGGCGCAGGTGCTCGGGCAATCGTGCGGGCAAACCGAAGGTAAAACGGGCGGGCGGGGCATCGGCAGACTCGGAGCAAGGCAGGAGGCGGAATTCTGCCATGCCGCCGCCAGCTTGTCGGGCCGGCCAGCCGCTCGATTGTCCCGCCGGGGAACGGACGCGCATGATTTTGCCAATAGTGCCGATGACCGATGCGCCTCCGGCCAAAGGCCGATGGCGACCGGCCACCGCCTTCTTTAGGCTGTGCGGTCCACGCAGGAGAACCGATGAACCCGCACTCCACCTCATCCGCTGCCGATGCCGTTGGCGCCGGCTGTGCCGAGCCGGCCGAACTGGAACTGACCGACGAGGACATCCTCGACGCGCTGACCCAGATTCCCGGCTATATCGACATTTCGACCGAGGATTTCCGCACCATCTACCACCTGGCCTGGCGCCATGCCGTGGCCCGGTTGCGCGCCGAACAGCGTGGCGAAGCCGACGAGGTAGCCTGATGCTGGAACGCCGCTGGTCGGACTACTGGAAAAAAATGCGCGGCACCACGCGCGGCAGCCCGCCACGGGTCAGCAACGAGGAGGTTTTCCTCTCCTGGCTCGGCGCCCTGGTCGGCGTCGGCCTGCTCGCCTGGCTGATCGACAGCTTTTTTGCCGAGGCCGACCGGGTGCTGCTGCTCGGCTCCTTCGGCGCTTCGGCGGTGCTCTTGTTCGGCGCCGTGCGCAGCCCGTTGGCGCAGCCGCGCAACCTGGTTGGCGGCCACATGCTGTCGGCCCTGGTCGGCGTGCTCTGCTGGCAACTGCTGGCGGCGCTACCGTGGCTGGCGGCAGCCCTGGCGGTCGCCACCGCCATCGCGCTGATGCACCTGACGCGTACCCTGCACCCGCCCGGCGGCGCCACCGCCCTGATCGCCGTCACCGGCTCGGCCGAAATCCACCGCCTCGGCTTCTGGTACGTCCTGCTCCCGGCCACCGTCGGCCCGCTGGTAATGCTGCTGGTCGCACTGCTGTTCAACAACCTGGCCCGCTCGCGGCGGTATCCGGAGATTTGGTTTTGAAGGGGGAAAAGGTCTTTGGTTACGGTCGACCGTGAAAAACGGGGGGTTTGTAGAACGGGTGGGGAATTTTTTGCGGCTGCCGATTAAGACTTCTAACACGGACCTTGCGCGGCTTTTCGCGCAAGGTCCGGCGGAGCGATAGGTTCGGCCTCATGGCAAGGCCTCCGCAACTACGTTATTGGAATAGGCCATGATTTTGGCGGCCAGCGTAAAAAGTTCCTTCGCGCTGACTTGGTTTCCTTCAGAGAGAGTGAATATCTCCTCCGCTTGGCTAAGATTTCCAAACCCGGGATCAGGATAGCGACCTGCCCAACGCACGAAATGAGAGAGTACTTGCAACGTTGCCTGATCTTTATCGGTCAAGCCAGGAACAAAGCTAGCCAACTTGCCGAGGTTATGGTGGCGATGCCTCTTCTCTTCTGCTTGGTAAGCAGTAATGCCATTCTTAATAATGAGCATGGCCTTGAGACAGATTTCGAGGCTGTAGCCAACAAGCATTAGCGCGACGGCGTGATATTGACAGTGGCAAGCTCCACGGATGCTTTCAGGCATTACCTCAAGATTGGGTGCCCCTTGTAGCAATACGCGAGCAGCTTCAGACATTGCGTGCGCATGAGACAGCCAAAGTACAGGGGACTTCAAATCCTCCTCGATTGGCCCAGCTTCTAAATCGACAAAGTAGCCGGCGAGGTTTTGTGCCATAGCCCACTTGTGCCATGCGAGTGCACCGTACCCAAACGGGTCACGCTCGAATCCATCTTTGCTTGGGCCGACAAATTCTTGAGGGGTCTTGTGTGACGTCACGATGAGGCTCAACGTGGAGGTCACCGGCGCTGCGCGGCTTTATCGCGCAGCGTCCGGTGGACCGCAGGGTTATGCCCCATGACTAAGCAAGAAGCGGCGGATCAACTCCGTTTCCTTAATTTCAACTTCAATCATTTCAGAGTAGACCTCTTGGAAGTTATGTACTGCCCGTTCGAGAATTTTGCGAGCTTCAGCGCGAGCATTAAACGCTACGTAGTCAACATCGGACGGATCCATGTGCTTCGTTGCGTTCTTCGCGTGGTTGATTGCCTTTGCCATGGTCTTCTTAGTTGGCGTATTACCTTTCCCGTTGAAGTACGCATCTCGAATAGCTGGCGAAATGCGTAAAGCACCATCTTTTAGCGCGGAGAACTCGGATTTCCCGCCGATCCTTTCGACCTGCATTCCCAGAAGCTCTTCGGCAGCACCTGCTAAGTGGAGTGCCGCAAAGTCTGAACCCTCCTCGTAGTACAGACGTAGAGCACATTCGAGAAGCTCACATGCGACATTTACTTTCTGGGTAACGGGCGTCAAGCTGCTCTCCTTGGTGTCCTTGGGGCATAACGTGAAATGAACATCAATTTTGCAGGGTTTGTCGCCTGCGTGAGATCTATATTGCTGCGGTTCATGCCTGTAATCCCCCTTGCCGTCTCGTTCTTCGTGGTGGCACTGTATCCATAAACAGTGCTAAATATCCGGTTAAACCCTGCAAGCACGCAAACGTGCCAATGGAATTATACGGTTGCTTTCGGTTCCCTTGAGCCGTAGCCACTTCTGGTCGATTTTTGCCTGCTCGCGTCTCTGCTGCGGACCACAATTTCCTTCCAGCGAGGGGGGTAGCTGGGTTACCCCCAAAACTTCACAATTTTCACGGTCAACCCGCGATTTGCCCGGTTTTTCCTCAAACAGGTGCCGGTTCGCCGGATGCCGCTTCGCTGACCAGGCTGCCGCGCAGGGCCGAGGGCGGCAGGCCGTGTTGGCGGCGGAAGGCGCGGCGCAGGGTTTCGGCGCTGCCGAAGCCGCAGCGGTCGGCGGCGACCTGGACCGGGGTGCCGGTTTCGAGCAGTGCCGCTGCGGCTTCCAGGCGCAGGCGTTCGACCGCGCGGGCCGGGGTGGTGCCGGTTTCGCTGGCGAAGGCGCGGGCGAAGTGGCGCGGGCTCATGCAGGCCTGCGCGGCCAGCGCCTCGACCGACCAGTCGGCGCGCGGCTGCTGGCGGATTGCGTCGAGCAGGTCGGCAAAACGGCCCTGCGCGTTGCTCATTTCCAGCAGCGCCGAATACTGCGACTGGCCGCCGGGCCGGCGGTAATAGACCACCAGTTGCCGCGCTACCTGGCGGGCGATCTGCTCGCCCAGGTCGTGGCCGATCAGCGCCAGCGCCAGGTCGATGCCGGCGCTGATCCCGGCCGACGACCAGACGCGGCCGTCGCGGAGGTAAATCCGGTCGGCCTCCAGCGTAATGCCGGGAAAGCGGCGGCGGAAATCCTGGCTGCGCCGCCAGTGGGTGGTGACCGTGCGGCCTTCCAGCAGGCCGGCGGCGGCCAGCAGAAATGTGCCGGAACAGACGCTGGCCAGCCGTTCGGCGCCGGCCGCGCGGGCACGCAGAAAAGCCAGCAGCGGCGCCGCTTCGCTGGCGGCATTGATGCCGTGGCCGCCGACGGTGAGCAGGGTTTCGCCCACCGGCTGCGGCGGCAATTCCGCCCAGGCGCGGGTCGCCAGCGTCAAGCCGGAGGAACTGGCGAGCGGCCCGCCAGCTTCGCTGACCAGTTCGATGCCGTAACTGCCGGGGCAGAGGTCGTTGGCCGCCTCGAAAGCCGCTACCGGCCCGGCCACGTCGAGCAATTGAAAGCGCGGGTATAGGACGAAGAGCAGCGGCAGGCGGGCAGGGGCGGTCATGGCGGGGCGGGCGGCGAGGGGAGAAATGGCTTGATCTGCCGATGTGGTAGCGATGTGGCAGAAAAGGTGGGATTAACGTCATTTGCGACATTGCGGCTTTTCGCGATCATCGTCAAGGTCCAATCTCCGCAGGAGCAAGCCATGTCGTTTCCCGTTGCCTCGTCCTCAGTAGCCTCGGCCCCGGCTACCTCAACCCAATTGCCAGTCAGCCAAACCGGCGGCCAGGAAATCAGCCAGACACTCGCCCCGGCGTCTGCCTGCCAATCTGCCCCTCAATCCGGCGTCCGGCGTGGTCCTCAGTCCGGCCCCACGCCCGATAACTCGCCCGGCGCAACAGCGGGCGCTGCCGCCACTTCCTCTGCCTTGCCGGCTTCACCCTGGCGCAACCTGGCCTTGCTCGCCGCCTCGCAAGCCGCGTTGATGACCTGCATCAGCCTGATGCTGGCGACCTCGGCGCTGATCGGCAAAAGCCTGGCGACCCCGGCGCTGGCCAGCCTGCCGCTGGCGGTGCAATACCTCGGCACGCTGTTCGCGCTCTACCCGGTGGCGCGCTTGTTGGTCCGGCGCAACCCGGCCACGGTATTTGCCGGCGGCGCGCTGTGCGGCGCCGTCGGCTTTGCGCTGGCCGCGCTCGGCATCGCCAGCGGCAGCTTTGCGCTGTTCGCGCTCGCCGGCCTCGCCATCGGCGCCTTTGGTGCGGTCGGCCAGTATTACCGCTTTGTTGCCGCCGACGCGGTGGCGCCGGAACTGCGTAGCACCGCGATCTCGCTGACCCTGAGCGGCGGCCTGATCGCCGCGCTGGCCGGGCCTGCGCTGGCCCGCTGGAGCCGCCACCTGCTGGCGCCGGAGTTTGCCGCCAGCCTCGGTCTGCTCGCCGGGCTGGCACTGCTCGCCGCTTTGCTCGCGCGTGGGCTGCGTCTGCCGGCCAAAGCGGCACAGGCCCAACCCTCGGCCGCCGGCACCGCCGCGCCGCAACCGCTGCGCGCCTTGCTTGCCCAACGCAGCGACCTGCGTCTGGCGGTGCTGGCGGCGGTAATCGGCTACGCGCTGATGAACCTGCTGATGACCGCCACCCCGTTGGCCATGCTGTGCAGCCGCCTCGACTTCGCTGCCAGTTCGACGGTGATCCAGTGGCACGTGGTCGCGATGTTCCTGCCGTCCTTCTTCACCGGCCAGCTGATCCGCCGCTGGGGCGCGCCGACGGTGATGCTTGCCGGCTGCGCCGCCACCGTCGCCAGCATCGGCGTCGCCCTCGGCGGCAGCACCCTGGCCGACTTTGAAGGCGCGCTGATCCTGCTCGGCATCGGCTGGAACTTCCTCTACATCGGCGCCACCGGCTACCTGGTCGAACGCTGCCCGGCCAGCCACCGTGCCAGCCTGCAGGCCACCAACGACATGCTGGTCTTCGCCAGCGTCGCCCTCGCCACCTTCGCCGCCGCCCCGCTGGTCGACCGCCACGGCTGGGCCTGGCTCAACACCGCCGCGCTGCCGGTGATCCTCTGGCTGGCGCTGCTGTTGCTGCGGCAGATAGGGCGGGAGCGGCGGATGGGGGTTGCGGGGTGAGAGGGTTGCGGGGTGAGAGGCGGGCGATTTTTGCCCGTTTTTACGGTCGACCGTGAAAATGGGTAAAAACCGCTTGCGACTTAGCCAAGGCTGCTACCCGCCCGCATCCCCGCGAACCAATCTCTTGCCCGCGCATCCAACCACCGCTTTCGCGTGCTTCGGCGCGCGATTCCCTTTATCCTGTCCGCCCCCCTTGTTGGTCGCATTCCATGTCCATCGAACTCCCGCAGCGCGCCGAGCGCTTTTTTTTGTTGACCCTGGCCGGTATCCAGTTCGGGCATGTGCTGGATTTCATGATCATGATGCCGCTGGGGCCGATCCTGATGGCGACCTTGGGCATCGGTACGCACGAATTCGGCTTGCTGGTCGCGTCCTACAGTTTCAGCGCGGCGGCTTCGGGCTTGCTGGCGGCGACCTTTGTCGACCGTTTCGAGCGCAAGCGGCTGCTGCTCGCCTGCCTGCTACTGTTTGCGCTGGCGACGCTGGCTTGCGGGCTGGCGCCGAATTATTCGGCGCTGCTGGTGGCGCGCGGGTTGGCCGGGGTGTTTGGCGGCATTCTCGGGGCGCTGATCCACACCATGATCGGCGACGCGATTCCGTTTGCGCGGCGGGCGCGGGCGAGCGGGGTGGTGTCGAGCGCCTTTTCGCTATCGACGATTGCCGGCGTGCCCTTGTCGCTGTGGCTGGCCAATCATTTCGGCTGGCGTTCGCCGTTTTTGCTGATCGCCGGGCTGAGCCTGCTGTTCATCGCCGCCGGCCTGCGCTGGTTGCCCGATTTGCGCGCCCACCTGGCCGGCGAGCGGCCGGCGCATCCGCTGGCGGCGAGCTTTGCCGTGCTCGGCGAGGCCAACCACCGCCGCGCCTTGCTGTTCTCGGCGCTGATCATTTTTTCCGGATTCACGGTGATTCCCTACATCACCGTTTTCGCGGTCAATAACGTCGGCATTGCGCAGGTCGATATTCCTTGGGTGTATCTGATCGGCGGCGCGGCGACCTTCGTCAGTGCCCGCCTGATCGGCCGCTGGGCCGACCGCGCCGGCAAGATCGAGGTGTACCGGCGGATTGCACTGCTTGCCAGCGTGCCGCTGCTGGTCCTGACGCACGCCGGGCAGTGGCCGCTGGCCGCCTGGCTGGTGGTGACCACGGCCTTCTTCGTGCTGATTTCGGGGCGGATGATTCCGGCGATGGCGGTGATCGCCTCGGCCGCCCAGCCGCGCCTGCGCGGCACCTTCATGTCGCTCAACGGCACCGTGCAGTCGCTGGCGATGGCGCTGGCGACGACCCTGGCCGGCTTCCTGATCAGCACCGGCAGCGACGGCCGCATCGTCGGCTATCCCGCCGTCGGCTACGTCGCGCTGACCGCCAACCTGCTGGCGATCTGGTTTGTCGGGCGGGTGGTGATGCACGGGGCAGGGGCGCCGGCCAAAAGCGGCGCTTGAGCCGAAAGGGCCGGCGCTGCGGCGGCGAGCTTGGATGCTGAAGTCAGCCGCTCGAATCTGCTAATCACCGCAGCTTTTGCGGCGATTGGCCAGGTTATTCACCGCAAGCAGCGCCTTTCGCCAGGACCAGACAATTTTGCCCATTGCCACGGTCGACCGTGAAAATGGGCAAAATTGGTTGCAATGCGGCACGGAAGGCCGCGATCGCCTCAGAGAATCGCCAGCACGTTTTCTGGCGGCCGGCCAAGCGCGGCGCGGGGGCCGTGCACGACAATCGGCCGCTCGATCAGGCGCGGATGCGCAACCATCGCGGCGATGATCTCGGCTTCGGAAAGTGCCGGGTTGACCAGGCCGAGCGTCTGGTACTCGTCTTCGCCCTGGCGCAGCAACTGACGGGCGCTGCTCAGGCCGAGGCGGGCAACCAGGTCGGCGAGGGTGGCGGCATCCGGCGGGGTGTCGAGGTAGAGCACGACCTGCGGCGCCAGGCCACGTTCTTCGAGCAGGGCCAGCGTCGCACGCGATTTGGAGCAGCGCGGGTTGTGGTAAATGGTAGTCATCGTCGTTCCCGCTCAGCCGACAAAGCGCATCGACAGGTCGAGCGCCTTCACGTCCTTGGTCAGCGCGCCGACCGAGATGCGGTCGACGCCGGTTTCGGCGACGGCGCGAATGGTTTCCAGCGTGACGTTGCCCGAGGATTCGAGGATCGCCCGGCCGGCGTTGCGGGCCACCGCCTGACGCAGCAGCTCGGGGCTGAAGTTGTCGAGCAGGATCATGGTCGCGCCGGCGGCCAGCGCCTGGTCGAGTTCGTCGAGGTTTTCGACTTCGACCTGGATGAACTTGCAGCGGTCGGCGGCGGCCGCTGCAACTTGCTGCGCGGCGGCCATCGCGGCGGCAATGCCGCCGGCGGCGTGGATATGGTTTTCCTTGATCAGGATCGCGTCCCACAGCGCCAGCCGGTGGTTGCCGCCACCGCCGGCGCGGACTGCGTATTTTTGCGCGATACGCAGGCCGGGCAGGGTTTTGCGGGTGTCGACCACCTGCGCGCGGGTGCCGGCAATCGCATCGGCGTAGATGCGCACCTTGCTGGCGACTGCCGACAGCAGTTGCAGGAAGTTGAGCGCGCTGCGCTCGGCGGTGAGGAGGGCGCGGCCGTTGCCTTCGATTTCGCAGAGCAGCTGGTCGGCAGCGATGCGCTCGCCGTCGGCGACCTGCCAGCGCACTTGCGCGCTCGGGTCGCAGGCGGCAACGCAGGCATCGAACCAGGCGCGGCCGCAGAGCACGCCGGCTTCGCGCGAGATCACCGTGGCGCGCACGCGGCGCTCGCCGGGCACCAGGCTGGCGGTGAGGTCGCCGGCGCCGACATCTTCGGTCAGCGCGGCGGCAACGTTACGGGCGATTTCTTCGGCAAGCGGGTAGTCGAATTCGATGCTCATGGCGAGGGCGGGCTGCGGATGAATGGAAAGGCTGCGGATTTTACCGGGAGTCGCGGACGATGGGGGGCTGAGCAGGGGTAAAAGAGGCCGCTCAAACTTGCGCCGGCGGTTCCGCCGGGAGCGCCGCAGCGGCGCCCCGGCCGGGGCGCCGGTTTTATTCGGCGGAGCTCAGGGCTTCAAGCCGGATCATCAGCTCGTTGTAGCGCGCCTCGCCGGGGGCGTGCAGGTTGGCGGTGCTCAAATGGCGACGGCTCTCGCGCAGGAGTTGCGGTTCGGGGCCGTTTTTTTCCATCTGCGAAAGCATGATGTGCACCGCATTGAACAGCAGACGGATATTGCGCGGCATCATCTCCAGCGCCTGCCGGACCTTTTTGATGGCGGTCGGAAAATCTCCGGAACGCAATAGCATCACGCTGCTGTTCATCATCTCGATGGCTTCGCGGCGGGAGTTTTCGACCAGCTCGTTGCCCTCTTCGGTCAAGCCCTGCTTGCGCAGGATCTGGCGCACCGCTTCGAGGGTAGCGTGGTCTTCCGGGTTGTTCATCACCTCGGTGCGCAGGAGCTGCAGGGCCTTTTCGCTTTCCCCCAGAATCAGCAGGGTTTCGGCAATGTCAAAGGCGGTTCTTTGGTCAAGCAGGCTGGATTCGGCGCGCTCCAGCAGTTGCTGCATTTCGCTGGCCGATTTTTTGACCTGCGTTTCCTGGCCGCTGTCGGCAAAAATCCGGCATTCGACGCTCTTGGCCTGCAGGTGGGTCTGTTCGTCGGTGAAGACCTTGCTCATCTGGTCGAGAATGTTCAGGGCTTCCTGCGGATTGCCCCGGCTATTGACCACCCGTGCCAGGCCGAGATAACTGTCCGGAGATTTGTGTACCGAGAATTCGGCGAGCTGGATCGCCTGGCGGAAAGCCTTTTCGGCCCGCTCCAGCTTGCCGCTGGCCAAGGCCATTTCACCCATCGTTCGTTGCCGGGTATGCGAGCGCGGCGACAGGGTCAGCGCCCGTTCGATGATGTGTTCGGCTTTTTCGTCGAGCGCCAGCTGGCGGTAGGTTTCGGCCAGGCAATCGTAGGCTTCGAGGTAGCTGCGGCTGCGGTTGACCAGCTGTTCGAGCAGTTCGCAAGCGGTATCGGGGTCGCCAGTTTGCAAGAAGGTGCGAGCCAGACCCAGTTGGGCCCAAGGGATTTCGCGGGCCGCCAGCAGCTTCTCGTAAAAGCTGCGGGCCTTTTCGGCCTGGCCGGTGCGGATCAGCAATTCACACTTGAGCCGCAGCAATTCGATGGCGTTGGCCTTGTCGATGGCTGCGCGTTCATCGCAGAGTTGGATCGCCCGCGAATATTCCTGGCCGAGAATGGCCTGGTCAATGTCCTTGAAGGCCTCCTTGCGCACCTTGATCTTGTTGATCCGCGTGACCAGGGCGGCTTCGGTCACCGGTTTGATCAGGTAGGCGTCGGGCATGGCTTCGGCGGCCCCCATCACCGATTCGACGGTTTTGTCGGCGGTAACCATCAGCCAGCAACAGCTGGGGCCGACCAGGTGCCGATGGCGGGCTTCTTCGAGCACTTGCATGCCGTTCTGGCCGGTGCCCAGGTTGTAGTCGCAGAGGACTATGTCGTAGCGCTTGCTACCCAGCTGGTGCAGGGCTTCGCGGCCATCGCCGGCAAAGTCGATGGCCTTGGGATTGGCGCCGCAATTGCGCAGGATGCCGCTGAGCATGGTGCGCATGCCCGAGAAGTCGTCAATGATCAGGAAGCTGCTGCTGGCGATGAAACGGTTTTCATCTTCCTGAGAGAGCAGCGAGGTGATTTGCAGCATGTTGCGTATCGGTCCGGCGGTGGCAAAAAAGGCGAGATCAGCGTCCTTGCAGCGCGTCCAGGCGCTGCATCAGCTCAACAAAACGGGGTTCGCTGGGGGCCAGCTGGTTGGCCAGCTGCAGGTTGCGCTTGGCTTCGCGCAGCAGAGCCGCCTGGGTTCCGTCGCGCTCCATGTAGCTGAGCATGATGTGCGCCGAGTTGAGCAGCAGACGAACATTGCGCGGCATCCGTTCGAGTGCGGCGCGCATCCGTTCCAGCGCGTCCGGGAAGTTGCCCGCACGAGCCAGCAGGATGCCGGCGTTCATCAGTTCGCCGGCCTCCTTGCGCGAGGTCTCGATCAGATTGCTGCCTTCGTCGGCTAGTCCGGCCTTGCGGAAAATCGCCTGGACGGCATCGGCGGTTTGCGTGTCCTCGGGGTTGTTCATCACCTCGGTCCGCAGCAGGGCCACGCCTTTGTCGCGATCACCGGCCACCAGCAGCAGTTCGGCCATTTCGCGGGTGGCTTGCGGATCGGGGCGGACCGAACTGCGGTCGAGCATGCTGGATAGTTCCTTGGCGGCTTCTGCAGCCTGCCGGGTCAGGCCGTTCTGGTGATAGACATAGCCTTCGACCGACTTGCTGCGCAGGCGAACCTCGTCGTTGTCGAACAGCTTGCCCATCTGGCTTAGCACATTCAGTGCTTCCTGCGGGTCGGCCTTGGCACCGACCGTACGGGCCAGGCCGAGGTAGGCATCCGGGGTCTTGCGCACCGAGTGTTCGGCCAGTTTGAGCGTCTTGCGGAAGGCTTTTTCGGCGCGGTCAAGCTTGCCGGTCTTGAGCGCCAATTCGCCGATGATGCGCTGCCGGTGATGTGAATTGGGCGACAGGGCAGCAGCGCGGTCAAGGATGCTTTCGGCCTTTTCGTTTTCACCGAGTGCCTGGTAACTTTCGGCCAGGCTGTCGTAAGCGTCGAGATAGCTGCGGTTTTGCTCAATCAACTGCTCGAGCAGCTGGCTGGCGGCATCGTGACGCCCGGCCTGCTGGTGGACCTTGGCCAAACCGAGTTGCGCCCATGGCACGTCTCGGGTGGCGAGAATTTTCTCGTAGGTCTGGCGGGCCTTGTCCGATTGGCCAGACTGTACCTGCAGGTCACACTTGATGCGCAGCAATTCGATGGCATTGGCCTTGTCGACTGCGGCTCGCTCCTCGCAGAGGCGGATCGCCTTGAGGAAGTCGCGCGCAGAGATTGCCCGGTCGATATCGACAAAGGCTTCCTTCTTGACTTTGATCTTGGCAATCCGCGCGGTCAGCACGGCCTCGGTCACCGGTTTGATCAGGTAGGCATCCGGCTGGACCTCGGCCGTACCCATCACCGTGTCGACGGTTTTTTCGGCGGTAACCATGACCCAGCAACAACTTGGACCGATCAGGCTCTTGTGTTTGGCCTCCTCCAGAACCTGCATGCCGTTCTGGCCGGCACCGAGGTTGAAATCGCAGAGGACGATGTCGTAGCGCCGTTTTGCCAGTTGCTGGATTGCCTCGGGACCATTCGACGCGGTATCGATGGATTTGGGGTTGGCGCCGCAATTGCGCAGCACGCTACTCAACATGCCGCGCATGCCGAGAAAGTCATCAATCACCAAAAAGGTGCTTTTGGCAATCAACTGGGTGTCGACGTCTGCTCCGCCGAAAGTGGTCGCGCTAATCATGGCAACCTCAGGATGAAGCAACCACCCCCGAGCTTGCCGCCGTTTTCCAGGCGGATACTGCCGCGTTCCTTGCGGTTGCCATGCATCTGTGCAACCACCGCTGCGAAATAGAGACCCAGGCCGGTGCTGCCGGTGCTGAAATTGACCCCGCGCATCGCCGCAATGCCATCATCCACCATATGTTGCGGGAAGCCGCGTCCATTGTCTTCGATGCGGATTTCCAGAGCGTCATCAACGCAGGCAATCCGCAGGTGCAAGGCATCGCGGGTGTATTGCACGGCATTGTTCATTGCGTGCACGACAATGCCGTTGACCAGATCGCTATCAAACTCCCAATAACAATCGTTCTCCAGTTCGACCTCCAGGCTGATCTGGCGCGAGGTCAGCAAGGGCGTGACATGCGACACCGCCGAGCGGGCGAATTCGGCAATTTCCTGGGTCTCCGGATTGAACGGGTAAAGGTCGTTGCCGAACTTGTAGAGCGTCAGCAACTGGATCAGATTGCCGTTGATGCGCTGGGTTTCGTAGAGCATCTGCGACATTTCGCGATATTCACCGCTTTCGTCGGGCGAGGCCTTGGCCAACAGGCGACGGATGGTGTCCTGCAGCACGCTGATGGAATTTTTCATGTCGTGCACGGAGGAGGCGAGGAATAGCGAGGCGTCGGGCTTGGGCAGATGGCTCATGGTGATTCTGTCATTCTTGGTTAGGTCGGGATTTTAGGCGGAATCTGACAGAAATGCTAAACCTTCCCGGTTCGCCAAGGCGCTTGCAGCCAGCAATTCAGCAAACGGCGAGCCGCCGGGATTAACTCGCCGGCAGTCAGCCCGACCGGGCCGCAGCCTTCGCCCACCAACCAGTCGGCAGCGGCGCCGTGCAAATGTACGCCGGCAAGCAGAGCTTCGTGGACGCGCCAGCCTTGCGCCAGCAGGGCGAGGATCAGGCCGCTGAGTACGTCGCCCGAGCCAGCCGTAGCCAGCCCGGGGTTGCCGGTGGAATTGATCCACCAGCGACCATCGACCGTGGCCACGACGCTGCCGCAGCCCTTGAGCACCACCTGACAGCCGTAGCGACGGACCAGTTCGTTGGCGGCGGCGATCCGGTTCTCCTGAATTTCGCGGGTGCTGCATTCGAGCAGACGTGCGGCTTCGGCCGGGTGTGGGGTAAGGATGGCCGGGGCGACGCGGTTGCAGAGATGGCCGGCCAGCCGGCTGTCGCTGGCCAGCAGGTTGAGCGCGTCGGCATCGAGCACCAGCGGCAGCGGACATTTCAGTGCTTGCTCCAGCATCCGTGCCGCATCGCCCGAGGTGCCGAGGCCGGGGCCGCAGGCAAGGGCCTGCAGGTCCGCCTGCAGTAGGTGTTCGGGGCGGCGCAGCATCAGTTCGGGCTGCTGCAGGTCGACGCTGGGGGCTTCCGGGTCGAGCAGTCCGACATAGACGCGGCCGGCCCCCAAGTGCAGGGCGGCGCGGGCGGTGAGCAGGGCGGCGCCGACCATGGCCTTGCCGCCGCCGAGTACGCCGGCGCTGCCGAAGCTGCCTTTGTGGGTATTGGCACGGCGCGGCTGCAAGCGTTGGGCGAAGTCGGACAGGTCGATCAAATGGCCGTCGGCAGGCAACTCCGGCAGTCCAGGCAGATCAAGGTCGGCGATGCGGATTTCACCGCAGCAGTCCGGCCCGTTAGCGGTCCATAGGCCGGGTTTGCCGGCAATGAAGCTGAGCGTATGACTGGCGCGGATGACGTGGCCGGGCGTGCCGCCGGTATCGGCCAGCAAGCCGCTGGGGCAGTCGAGCGCCAGCAGTGGGCAGCCGTCGGTTTGTGCCAGCCGGTTGGCGGCGACGATCAGTTCGCTTATCCGGCCTTCCGGTGCCCGGGTCAGGCCAATGCCGAGCAAGCCGTCGACAATCAGTGCCCAGCGATGTCCGGAGGCTTGCGCGGGGAAGTGGCCGTGCAGCGTGCCGCCTGCGGCGGCAAAGCGGGCATGCGCAGCGGCGGCATCGGCCGGCAGGCGGGCGGCATCGCCGGCAAAAACCACGCAACAGTCGATCCCTTGTTCGCTCAACAGCCGGGCGGCAACCAGCGCGTCGCCGCCGTTGTTACCGGGGCCAGCCAGCAGCAACACCGGGCCGGGGCAGTTGCCCAACAATTCGCGGCAGAGCCCGGCGGCGGCGGCGCCGGCACGCTCCATCAGCGGCTGATCGGCAAAACGCGCCTCGATCTGGCGCAGGCTGGCGGCAAAGTGGAGCGGCGATGAGTGGGCGGGCATGATCCGGGGGCTAGGTGAATGGTTGCGTGCGAACGGTTCAGGAGTGCCGCCCCGGTTGGCAGATGGCTTGTGCGAGGCGCAGTGTGGTGCAGTGAATTGCTACCGTGTCGGCGATATTGCGGGCGTAGCCGCCGGCCATCGCCAAGGCAATCGGCGTTGCCGTGGCGCGAGCTAGTTGCAGCACGCGGCGGTCGCGTTCGGCCAGGCCGGCGTGACTTAACTGCAGGCGGCCGAAACGGTCGTCGTGGAACGGATCGGCGCCGGCCAGGTAGATCACCAGTTGCGGTCGGGCCAGGTCCCAGGCCAGAGTCAATGCATGGTCGAGTCGTTCCAGGTAAGTCGCATCGTCGCAGGCATCGGGCAGTTCGACGTCGAGGTCACTCTTTTCCTTGGCGAATGGGTAGTTGCGGGCACCGTGTAGCGACAGCGTGAATACCCGTTCGTCGTTGGCCAGGATGCTGGCGGTGCCATTGCCCTGGTGGACGTCGCAATCGACGATCAGCATCCGTTCGACCCGGCTTTCGGCCAGCATCAGCCGGGCGGCGACGGCGGCATCGTTGAAAACGCAGAAGCCTTCGCCCCGGTCACTGAAAGCATGGTGGGTGCCGCCGGCGAGGTTTCCGGCCACCCCTTCGGCCAGTGCGGCGCGGCAGGCGCCGATGGTGGCGCCGGCGGAACGGCGCGAGCGTTCGACCGTCGCAGGCGACCAGGGAAAGCCGATGGCTTTTTGTTCCTTTTCGCTGAGTTGACCGTGGCTGACGCGCTCAATGTAGCCACGGTCGTGAGCCAGGGCGAGTTCTTCGTCGCTGGCGGCCTGCGGCAATCTGAAATCGGCCTCGGAAAAATCGCCGCAGGTCAGCAGCGCCTGCCGCAACCGGGCGTATTTTTCCATCGGGAAACGATGCCCGGCCGGCAGCGGCAGCACGAAGGTGTCGGTATAGAACAACTGCACGGGCGTGGCCCGGCTGGTCTAGTTGAGCGTTGCCGACAGCTTGCGCCGGAATTCGCGGACCAGATCGTCGTGTTGCTCGCCGGAAAGCGCTTCGAACAGATTGAGCATGGCTTTGCGGCCTGCACCCTGGTCAAAGAAACGGTCGCGGATCACGACTTCGAGCGCAGCTTCCAGCGCTTCGCGGAAACGGCTCTGGGCAGCGTAGGCGGCGGACAGTTCGAGACGGGTGGCATGGTCGTCGGCGTTGGCTGCCAGTCTGGCTTCCAGCGGTGCGACGTCGGCAGCGCCGGCGGCCAGCGCAAGGCGGGCGCGCAGCGTGTTGGCGCGGTCGGCTTCGGCGGTGTATTCGCCGGCGAGCAGTTGCTGCGCTTCGTCGTTGCGGCCAAGCTGGATCAGTACGTCGATGGCGTCGAGGCGGGTGGCTTCGTCTTCCGGTTGTTGGCGGGTGGCTTCGATCAGCACCGTCAGGGCACCGTCAAGATTGCCTGCGGCCACCAGTTCGGCAGCCTGTTCGCGCAGGCTGGCTTCAGCACCGGGGAGGGCGATGCGCTCGAGGAAGGCGCGGACTTCGCTTTCCGGCAGCGCGCCGTTGAATTCGTCGACCAGTTGCCCCTGGAACAGCACCTTGACCGAGGGAATGCTGCGCACGCCGAAGTACTGGGCGATTTCCGGGTTTTCGTCGGAATTGATCTTGGCCAGCAGGAAGCGGCCTTTGAATTCCTCGGCCAGCTTTTCGAGCATCGGCTTCAGCGTCTGGCACGGGGCGCACCAGGGCGCCCAGAAATCGACGACGACCGGCACCTGCATGCAGGCTTCGCCGACCTTTTCCTGGAAATTTTCTTTGGTGACGTCAAAGGCAAATTCAGACATGGGAATCCTTGTGGCTACGATGATTGAAGGCGTTGATGGCGGCGATTGTAACCCCGTCGGCCAGACCTGGCGCAGGCTCGGCAGTGCTCGGGTTGGCGGTAACGGGATTGGAGCATTGTCACTTTTCGGGTATCATTCAAATTTCCCGCTGCCTGTGTATTCATGACCAAATACGTTTTCGTTACGGGCGGTGTCGTGTCCTCCCTGGGCAAAGGCATCGCTGCAGCGTCGCTGGGGGCCATTCTGGAGTCCCGCGGCATCAAGGTAACCCACCTCAAGCTCGACCCTTACATCAACGTCGACCCGGGCACGATGAGCCCGTTCCAGCACGGCGAAGTGTTCGTCACCGACGATGGTGCCGAAACCGACCTCGATCTGGGCCACTACGAGCGCTTTACCAGCGCCAAGATGTCCAAGCGCAACAACTTCACCACCGGCCAGGTGTACGACTCGGTGCTGAAGAAGGAGCGTCGCGGCGAATATCTGGGCAAGACCGTGCAGGTCATCCCGCACATTACCGACGAGATCAAGACCAAGCTCATGGCCGGTGCCGAAGGCGCCGATGTGGCCATCGTCGAGGTCGGCGGTACGGTCGGTGACATCGAGTCGCTGCCTTTCCTGGAAGCCATCCGCCAGATGGGGATCGAAGAAGGGCGCAACAACACCTGCTTCATCCACCTGACACTGCTGCCCTACATCCCGACCGCCGGCGAACTGAAGACCAAGCCGACCCAGCACTCGGTCAAGGAACTGCGCGAAATCGGCATCCAGCC
Organism: Dechloromonas sp. ZY10; assembly: GCF_041378895.1. Classification (NCBI taxonomy): domain Bacteria; kingdom Pseudomonadati; phylum Pseudomonadota; class Betaproteobacteria; order Rhodocyclales; family Azonexaceae; genus Dechloromonas; species Dechloromonas aquae. Next base: position 1,773,957 of record NZ_CP144212.1, on the reverse strand, counting down.
GGATATCCTGCTGTGCCGTGCCGACCGCTCGATTCCGGTCGAGGAACGCCGCAAGATCGCGTTGTTCTGCAACGTGATGCCGGAAGCGGTGATCGAGTGTCTCGACGCCGATTCGATCTACAAAATCCCCGGCATGCTGCACGAGCAGATGCTCGATGAGATCGTCTGCCACAAGCTCGGCATCCTGGCCAAGGCCGCCGATCTGACGGTCTGGGAAAAGCTGATCGAATCGATGGAAAACCCGCTCAACGAAGTGCGCATCGCCTTCGTGGGCAAGTACGTCGACCTGACCGAGTCCTACAAGTCGCTGATCGAAGCGATCAAGCACGCCGGCATCCATACCCGCTGCAAGGTCGAAATCGAGTACATCGACTCCGAGAACATCGAGAAGGACGGCACCGGTGTGCTAGAGCGCATGGACGCCATCCTGGTCCCAGGCGGTTTCGGCCGTCGCGGCACCGAAGGCAAGATCGAAGCGATCCGCTTTGCCCGCGAGAAGAAGTTGCCTTACCTGGGCATCTGTCTCGGCATGCAGATGGCGGTGGTCGAGTTCGCCCGCAACGTTGCCGGTCTCAAGGACGCCCACTCAACCGAGTTCGTGCAGGATACGCCGTACCCGGTGATCGGCCTGATCACCGAATGGCACGACGCCTCCGGCAAGGTCGAGAAGCGCGACGAGGACTCCGATCTGGGTGGCACCATGCGCCTCGGCGCCCAGGTCTGCCAGCTCAAGGAAGGCAGCAAGGCCCGCGAGATTTACGGCGCAGCCGAGATCACCGAGCGCCATCGTCATCGCTACGAAGTGAACAACACCCTGCTGAGCCAACTCGAAGCCAGCGGCCTGGTGGTTTCCGGGCGCGCCCCGGGCACCGACCTGTGTGAAATGGTCGAGCTGCCGGCCGAGGTCCACCCCTGGTTCGTGGCTTGCCAGTTCCATCCGGAATTCACCTCCAATCCGCGTCAGGGCCATCCGCTGTTTTCGTCCTATGTGAAAGCGGCTCTGGGTCACAAGCTGGGTACCCTGTAATGAAACTTTGTGGTTTCGAGGCTGGTCTTGACCAGCCTTTTTTCCTGATTGCCGGCCCTTGCACGGCCGAATCCGAGGCCTTGTGCGTTGACGTGGCGGCACAGATGAAGGAAATCTGCGGTCGACTCGGCGTTTCGTACATTTTCAAGGCCTCCTACGACAAGGCCAACCGCAGTTCCGGCAGATCGGTGCGCGGCCCCGGCATCAATGGTGGCCTGAAGATTCTCGAAGCAGTGCGCGCGCAAGTCGGCGTGCCGGTACTGACCGACGTGCACGATGCAGCGGACGTGCCCCAGGTAGCCAGCGTTGTCGATGTGCTGCAGACGCCGGCCTTTCTCTGTCGCCAGACCGATTTCATCCACGCCGTGGCGTCTTGCGGCAAGCCGGTGAATATCAAGAAGGGGCAGTTCCTCGCGCCGGGCGACATGAAGAACGTGGTCGACAAGGCACGTGAGGTGAATGGCGGCGCCGACAACATCATGGTCTGCGAGCGAGGCGCTTCCTTTGGCTACAATAATCTGGTTTCCGACATGCGCTCACTGGCGATCATGCGCGAAACTGGCTGCCCGGTAGTCTTCGATGCCACGCACTCGGTGCAGTTGCCGGGCGGGCAAGGGACTTCCTCCGGCGGGCAGCGCGAGTTCGTGCCGGTGCTGGCGCGGGCGGCGGTGGCGGTCGGGATTTCCGGTCTGTTCATGGAAACCCATCCGTGCCCGGAAAAGGCCTTTTCCGACGGACCCAACTCGTGGCCGCTGGCGCGCATGGAAAGCCTGCTGGGCACTCTGGTAGCGCTTGATCGCGCCGCCAAGGCGGCCGGTTTCGAGGAACTTCGGTGAGCGCCAAAGGCTACGTCATTGCCGAGGTAAAAACCGCCAATCCCGAGGCGATGGCGCGCTACCGCGAGCTATCGACCGCAGCAGTGCAGCAGTATGGTGGCCGGTTCATCGTCCGTGGCGGCGCTTCTGAAATCCTCGAGGGCAAATGGACACCGCCGCAGCGGATGGTAATCGTCGAGTTCGACTCGGTCGAACAAGCCAGACGTTTTTATGATTCACCCGAGTACGGTTTGGCGCGCGAGGCGCGCAAAGAGATTGCCGAAATGAACATGCTGGTCATTTCCGGTGTTGAGTTTTAACTTTAAGTAGTTTTTTCAACCTTTTGATTTCAAGGAAGAAATATGAGTTCCATCGTTGATGTGATTGCGCGTGAGATTCTCGACTCCCGCGGCAACCCGACTGTTGAAGCCGACGTGCTGCTCGAATCCGGCGTGATGGGCCGTGCAGCGGTTCCGTCTGGCGCTTCGACCGGTTCCCGCGAAGCTATCGAACTGCGCGACGGCGATGCCTCCCGTTACCTGGGCAAGGGCGTGATGCAGGCGGTTGAGAACATCAACACCGAAATCGCCGAAGCGATCATTGGCCTTGATGCGCAAGAACAAGCCTTCATTGACCAGACCATGATCGAGCTCGACGGTACCGACAACAAGTCCCGTCTCGGCGCCAACGCCATCCTCGCCGTGTCGATGGCTGTCGCCAAGGCCGCCGCCGAAGAGTCCGGCCTGCCGCTCTACCGCTACTTTGGCGGCATGGCCCCGATGCAGATGCCGGTGCCGATGATGAACATCATCAACGGCGGCGAGCACGCCAACAACAGCCTGGACATCCAGGAGTTCATGGTCATGCCGGTGTCGGCCAACACCTTCCGCGAAGCCGTCCGCTGCGGCGCCGAAATCTTCCACGCGCTGAAGAAGCTGCTCGACAAGAAGGGCCACTCGACTGCCGTTGGTGACGAAGGTGGCTTTGCCCCGAACCTGGGCAGCCATGCCGAAGCCCTGCAGCTGATCATGCAAGCGATCGAAAATGCCGGCTACGTGCCGGGCCAGGACGTTCTGCTCGCCCTCGACTGCGCCGCTTCCGAGTTCTACAAGGACGGCAAGTACAAGCTGGCCGGCGAAGGCCTGGAACTGACCTCCGCCCAGTTCACCGACTATCTGGCCAACCTGGCCGAGCAGTTCCCGATCGTTTCCATCGAAGATGGCATGGCCGAAGGCGATTGGGACGGCTGGAAGCTGCTGACCGAGCGCCTGGGTTCCAAGGTCCAGATCGTTGGCGACGACCTTTTCGTGACCAACACCAAGATCCTCAAGGAAGGCATCCAGAAGGGCATCGCCAACTCGATCCTGATCAAGATCAACCAGATCGGCACCCTGTCCGAAACCTTCGCTGCCATCGAAATGGCCAAGCGTGCCGGCTACACCGCCGTGATCTCGCATCGCTCCGGTGAAACCGAAGACAGCACCATCGCCGACATCGCCGTCGGCCTCAATGCCGGCCAGATCAAGACTGGTTCGCTGTCGCGTTCCGACCGTATCGCCAAGTACAACCAGCTGATCCGGATCGAGGAAGATCTGGGCGATACCGCCTCCTACCCGGGTCGCGAGACCTTCTACAACCTGCGCTAAGCGCCGGGAGGATGAGAGGAAGCGCCGGGTGAGATCGATGATCACCTTTGCTCAACCGGAAGCGGCGAGGCAACTCGCCGCCTTCCTCTCGTTTTTTGTGGTCTGATGCGCTGGCTGACCCTCGGCCTGCTATGCCTGATCGGCCTCCTGCAATACCCCTTGTGGGTGGGCAAGGGGGGGTGGCTCAAGGTCTGGGACTATGACCGGCAACTCCAGCAACAGAAGGAAGTCACCCGCCAGCTGGAAATCCGCAATGCCGGCCTGGATGCCGAAGTCCGCGACCTCAAGCAGGGTTATGACGCGATCGAGGAGCGGGCCCGTTTCGAACTGGGGATGATCCGGCAAGACGAAAGCTTTGTGCAAATCCCCGACAAGCCTGCCGGAAAATAAGCAAAAAATTTGGTCGACCGTGGCCGCCGACCTCCGCTAGAATCGTCCGCATGCCTTCGTTTTACGAGAGGGCAAGGAGACGAACATGCAGCTCAGGATAGGCGAACAGGCACCGGGTTTTGCATTGCCCGATGCCGACATGAAGCAAGTCGATCTGGCCGAATTTCGTGGTCGCAACCACGTGGTTCTCTTCTTTTATCCCAAGGATGGCACGCCTTGTTGCACCCGCGAAGCCACCGATTTTTCCGATCACGAAGCCGATTTCGAAGCACAGAACTGCGTTCTGCTCGGAATCAGTCGCGACGATTGCCTAAAACATGCGGAATTCCGCGACAAGGAGGGCATCGGGATCGAATTGCTGTCGGATGCTGACGGAGCAGTCTGCAAGCGCTACGGCGTATGGCAGGCACGCGAAGTCGATGGGCATCGCAAATTCGGGGTCAGCCGCTCGACCTTCATCATTGATCGCGATGGCGTCATCCGCCACGCGCTCTACAACGTCAATTACAAGGGGCATGCACTCGACGTGCTGCGCCTGGTCAAGGAACTCAACTCATGAACATGCAAGTCGCCAAGAACACCGTCGTCACCATCGACTATCACGTCACCGATACCGACAACGAAGTGGTCGATGAAGGTCGCGAGCCGATCGTCTATCTGCACGGCGGTTACGACGACATTTTCCCGAAGATCGAGGAAGCGCTGCAGGGCAAGGCTGTTGGCGAATCGGTGCAGATCAAGCTGCAGCCGGATGAAGCCTTCGGAGACTACGACGCCGAACTGGTACAGATCGAACCGCGCAAGGACTTTCCGAAAGAGTTGCAGGTCGGCATGCAGTTCGAAGGCGGCCCTGAAGATGGCAGCGATGAGGATTTCGTGATCTACCGTGTGACTGAAATTGCCGATGACAAGGTGGTGCTCGACGGCAACCATCCGCTGGCCGGCATGGCGTTGATCTTTACCTGCACGGTCACCAATGTTCGCGCCGCCAGCGCCGAAGAAGTAGAGCACGGCCATGTGCACGGTCCGGATGAGGATTGCGAAGCCTGATCCCGCCAAGTAGGGCGGCCTTGAGCCGCCTACGCGCTCACGAACGGCTCTGCATGGGCCGTTTTTTATTTATCATTTCGTTTAGGTGAATGGTTTTATTTATTCGGAAGTTTGGGTATATTCGCCGCTGGCCTTCCCGGATTTGCCGCACTGTTCCAAGGGCATGGGAGTGCCAGATCGTAATTAATAATTATTAGAAGGAGCGTTTCATGAGCAAAAAAGTAGCTTACGTTACCGGCGGCATGGGCGGGATTGGAACCGCGATTTGCCAGCAACTGGCCAAGGATGGTTTCCAGGTCGTCGCCGGCTGCGGCCCCAACTCGCCGCGTAAGGACAAATGGCTGGCCGAACAGAAGGTGCTGGGTTTTGATTTCATTGCCTCCGAAGGCAATGTGTCCGATTGGGACAGCACAAAAGCGGCCTTTGACAAGGTCAAGGCCGAAGTTGGGGAGATTGCCGTGCTGGTCAACAACGCCGGAATCACCAAGGATGGCGTCTTCCGGAAGATGAGCGCGGACGACTGGAAAGCCGTGATCGACACCAATCTCAACTCGTTGTTCTATGTCACCCGCCAAGTGATCGACGGCATGCTTGAGCAGGGTTGGGGCCGGATCGTCAATATTTCTTCGGTCAACGGCCAGAAAGGCCAATTTGGCCAGACCAATTACTCCACCGCTAAAGCCGGGATGCACGGCTTCAGCATGGCCTTGGCACAGGAAGTGGCGAGCAAGGGGGTGACAGTGAATACCGTTTCGCCCGGCTACATCGGCACCGACATGGTCCGTGCCATCCGCGAGGATGTACTGGAAAAGATCGTGGCCACGATTCCGGTCAAGCGCCTGGGGACGCCGGAAGAAATCGCCTCGATTGTCGGCTGGCTGGCCTCTGACCAAGCCGGTTTTACCACCGGCGCCAACTTCGCCTGCAACGGCGGCTTGTACATGACCTGATAACGCTGCCGTGCCCATCCGGTGCGCGGATTGAGCGAGCGGGTTGCGCCCGCGCAAGGCCCGCAAGTTGCGGGCTTTTTTGCGCCTGGAACGGCAGTTGGGGATGGTTTTCAGCCATCTCTGCCGGGAGGGGCGATGTACCGGGTAGGTCGTGGCACCCGGGGGCTCGGGTAGAGGCTGAAGAGGTGCCGGCAAGACCGACAGGAGTGAGTTGCAGGCGGCCGAATACCTTCCGGTGGCTCAGGGGCGCTCGCGCGGTGGCCAGGGGTGGGCTTCGCTGTGGAACAGCGAGGGGCCATCCAGGCGGATCAGTAACTGTGTCCAGCCCATGAACGGATAGCCATGGGTTTCGATCCGGGTGAAGTTGGCCAGCGGCTTGCCGGCGGCATCACGCAGCGGATGGTCGACGCGGCTTTGGTGGGTGTCGCCATGGATTACCAGAACCTGGCCCGAGAAATTCTGGGTCTCCATGCGCAGCAGTTCGAGCAGCTCGCGGTAGCCGCTGTGCGGGAAGCCTTGCGCGAAATGCTTGAAGCCGGGGTTGGCCTGCATTGCGAAGGCCACGCCGGCGAGTTTTTCCTGGCGGGCGACCTGGAAAGTCGCGCGCACCCAGGCCAGCACTTGCGGATTGCGCTCGCTGAACTCCCGGCTGGGCGTTTCCAGCAGGCCCCAGTTGTTGTTGCCGCCGGGGATATTCAGGGTCGCGAACAGCACCGGGCCGACGCGAAAGCGCGCATGTTCCGGATAAGCAGCGCTTTGCCGCTGCAAGGGCAGGCGTTGGCGACCGAGCGACTCGGGCTGCGCCCAGAACAGCCGGCGCAAGGCGCCGAGGCGCTCCAGCGGCGCGTAGCCGCCGTTCGACAGGCGCTCACAGTCGCTCCACTCGTTGTCGCCGGGGACGAAAACAAAGGGAATCCGGCTGGCGTCGAACAGCGCGCGGCGGTCGGCGAACAAGGTGTCGTCGCAGCGGTCCTTGCCGTGCTTGATGTCGCCGACGTGGATCATCAGTTCGCTGCCGCTGTCGGCAATTGCCTCCAGCATCTTTGGCAGTTCGGCGCGCTCGAAGGCCGAGTAGGGCGTATCGCCAATCAGCGCGACTCGCCAGGTTTCAGCCGGCGCCAGCACGGGCAGCGCGAGCAGGGCACCGATTACGGTCGACCGCAAAAAACGGCCAAAACGCAGGTTGACCGTGAACATCAGCGCAGCAAACCTTTTAGTGCGTACAAGGCGTCCAGCGCTTCGCGCGGGGTCAGGCTGTCCGGGTCGAGCCCGGCCAGTTGCTCCAGCGCGGGGTGTGGCTCAGGTTCGCTGGCCTCGATCTCGGGTGCGGCAAAGTCCTGCGCGAACAGGTCGGGCTGGAGCGGATCGACCGCCGCCCGCTGCTCGAACTCGCGCAACTGCTTGCGCGCCGCGCGCACCACGCTGGTCGGGATGCCGGCCAGCGCCGCGACCTGGATCCCGTAACTCTGGTTGGCCGGGCCTTCTTCGACCGCGTGCATGAAGACGATGCGGTCGTTGTGTTCGACCGCACCGAGGTGCACGTTGGCCAGTTCCGGGTATTCGTGCGAAAGACGGGTTAGCTCGAAATAATGCGTGGCAAACAGCGTCAGGCTGCGGTTCTTGTCGATCAGGTGGCGGAGGATGGCAAAGGCCAGCGACATCCCGTCGAAGGTCGAGGTACCGCGCCCGATTTCGTCCATCAGGACCAGGCTGTTGGCGGTGGCGTGGTGCAGGATGGCGGCGGCTTCGGTCATCTCGACCATGAAGGTCGAACGCCCGGACGCGAGGTCGTCGGAGGCGCCGATGCGGGTGAAAATGCGGTCGAGCGGGCCGAGCACGCAGCGGTCGGCCGGCACGTAGCTGCCGATGTGGGCGAGCAGGGCGATCAGCGCCACTTGGCGCATGTAGGTCGATTTACCGCCCATGTTCGGGCCGGTAATCAGCAGCAGGCGGCGGTTGTCGGCGAGCAGGCAGTCGTTGGCGATGAAGGTTTCGGCGTTTTGCGCCAGTTCGTTCTCGACTACCGGGTGGCGGCCGCCTTCGATCAACAATTGCGCGGTCAACTCGTCGCCAGCGGCAAATTCCGGCTTGCACCAGTTGCGCTTCAAGGCGGCCTCGGCGAAACCGGCGAGCAGGTCGAGCTGGGCGACGGCGCGGGCGATGGTCTGCAAGGTCGGCACCACCGGCAGCAGTGCGTCGAGAATCTGTTCGTAGAGCAGCTTTTCGCGCGCCAGCGAACGTTCCTGCGCCGACAGCGCCTTGTCCTCGAAGGCCTTCAACTCCGGCGTGATGTAACGCTCAGCGTTTTTCAGCGTCTGGCGGCGGCGATAGTCGTCGGGAATCTTGTCGACGTTGGCGTGCGTGACCTCGATGTAGAAGCCATGCACCTTGTTGTACTCGACCTTGAGGCTGCTGATGCCGGTGCGCTCGCGTTCGCGCACCTCCATATCGACCAGGAAGGCGCCGCAGTTGTCGTTGAGCGAACGCAGTTCGTCGAGGTCCGGGTCGAAGCCCGGCGCGATCACGCCGCCGTCACGCACCTGCGCGCCGGGTTCGGCAGCGATGGCGCGGACCAGCAATTCGAGCGCCGCCTCCGGCGTCGCCAGTTCGGCGTGCGCCTGATCGAGCAGGGCCGAAGCGGTGCCGACCAGTGGCGCTCGCAGTTCCGGCAGCCGCGTCAGCGATTCGCGCAGGCTGGCGAGGTCGCGCGGGCGGGCGTTGCGTAGCGCGATGCGGCCGGCAATGCGTTCGATGTCGGCAATCCCGCGCAGGGCTTTTCTTGCCTCGCCGGCGAGTCGACCGTAGTCGTCGAGCAGTGCCTCGACCGCGCCGTGGCGGGCGGCGGGAATCATCCATTCGCGCAACGGGTGGTGCAAGGTGTGGCGCAACAGCCGCGAACCCATGCTGGTCACGCAGTTGTCGAGCAAGGAAAACAGCGTCGGCGACGGCTGGCCGCGCAGGGTTTCGGTCAATTCCAGGTTGCGCCGGGTGGCGAGATCAAGGCCCAGGTAGGCGCCCTCGATTTCCACGGTCAACCCGCGCAAATGCGGCAATTTGCCCGACTGCGTCGCCTGCGCGTACTGGAGCAGGGCACCGGCGGCAGCAATCGCCGGCTTCAGGCCCTCGGCGCCAAAGCCGGCGAGCGAGGCAACCTCGAATTGCTCGCACAGCAGGCGGCGGGCCGAATCGAAATCGAAATACCAGTCGGGCTGGCGGGTGCGGGCACCGTCAAAACCAAAGGTCGGCGTCCAGCTTTCGGGATAAAGGATTTCCGCCGGACGGATGCGCTCCAGCGTCGCCGGAATCTGTTCGGCCGGCACCTCGATCAGAATGAACTCGCCGCTCGCCAGATTGAGCCGGGCAATCCCGGCGGTGTTGCGCAGGGTGGTCACCGCCAGCAGCCACAGGTCCTGTTTGTCGTCGACCAGCGCCGCATCGGTCAGCGTTCCCGGCGTCACGATCCGCGCCACTGCCCGCTCGACCGGCCCCTTGCTGGTCGCCGGATCGCCGATCTGCTCGCAGATCACCGCCGACTCGCCCAGCTTCACCAGCCGCGCCAGGTAAGGCTCCAGCGAATGGAAAGGCACCCCGGCCATCTTGATCGGCACCCCGGCGGTCTGCCCGCGGGTGGTCAAGGTAATGTCGAGTAGCCGCGCCGCCTTCTCGGCATCCTCGAAGAACAACTCGTAGAAGTCGCCCATGCGATAGAAGAGCAGGGTGTTGGGGTGATTCGCTTTCAGCGCCAGATACTGGCGCATCATCGGCGTATGTTTGGCAAGGTCAGGGGTTTGCGTAGCGCTCATGCGGAAAAGCCGCGAAAAAAGTCGAGGGCGGATTTTATCAGCGGCGGCCGGATAAAAGCCGCTTACCCGGCCTTCACTATATAAAGGGCCAAACCAAGTCAAATGACATAAAGGATAGGCAATTCGAAAAAAACAGAAAAAGGACTGGCTTTTTTGGCAAAGCCCCGTATAATGCGCGGCTCTGACAGCGCGCCCGTAGCTCAGTTGGATAGAGTACTTGGCTACGAACCAAGGGGTCGGGCGTTCGAATCGCTCCGGGCGCGCCATTCAGAAAATCAGCAATAAACAGTAGTAGATGTATCGCAGCGCGCCCGTAGCTCAGTTGGATAGAGTACTTGGCTACGAACCAAGGGGTCGGGCGTTCGAATCGCTCCGGGCGCGCCAGTCGAATCAAGCAGTTAGGCCAATCTTTTGATTGGCCTTTTTGCTTTCTGCGGGGACAAACGGGGGAGTGCGTTTCCCCATCATTTCCCTGCGAATCATCTCCAGGCTTCGATTCGTTCGGCTCCGCTCGTCGGTAATCCGCTCCAGGGCTTCCACCAGTTCCTCAATCTGAGCGACCGAGTAATGTGCCGTCATGCCCCGGCGAGTGTGCCAAAGAATATCCGAAATCGTTTCTTCCCTTACCCCTGCTTCACGTAGCCGCATCCCGACGGTGTGCCTCAAGTCGTGAAACCGCAGATCGGGCAGACCTGCTGCTTCCCTCGCTCGTTGCCAGCCGCTGTTACTCACGGTTTCGATTCGGTCGCCCCGGAAGGGGAAGACATACGCAGAATGCAAACCGCGCTGCCCTTCGATGATGCTCTGTGCAACCGAATTACAAACCAGGACACGACTACGCTTCCTACCTTTGACGCTCTCCCTGGGGACGTCGAAGACTGACCGTTCCAGTTCGGGAATGTAGATTTCCCATTCCCACCTCAAACCACAAACGACCTCATCCCGTGCACCCGTGTTCAGATCGAACAGCACCATCTTGGCGAGATGGTCGGCCAAATGCGGCAACAACTGCCGCTGTTCAGCCCAGGTAATCGGGCGAGGCTCACGCTGAAAACCTATGAGGGGCAACATCGAAATCAGCGGTGGCGTTTCCAGCCATGTGCGGCCTTCTTCATCACGCCATTTGCGGGCTGCCAAATTCAGTATCCGGCGAACAATTCCCAAACCGAGATTGATCGTCTTGTTTGACCGTCCCGCCGCTTTGCGTTGCTCAACATAGACCGCCAACGTCTGATCGTGAATCTGATCGAGCGTGAGCTTGCCTATAAACGGCATCAACTTTTCCAGCAGGTAGATATCGGTTTGTAGCGATACCTTGTCCTGGTGGTCGAGCAGATACTTGGCGGCAGCCTGATCGAAGGTCCATTTGGGGCGGACGCCGAACAGGTGCCGTTGCCGTAGCTGCTCAAGTTGCAAGATCAACCAGGATTCCGCCTCTTCAAAGCGTTCGAAACGCTGGCGAAGTCGGGTTCCTTTGAAGACCTTGTCAATGCACCAGAAACCGCGCTGGTCTTGGTAGATGCCGGATTGTGATCGGCCCATGTGCTTACTCCTTTCTCCACGGGCCGCCCGTTCCGGGATTTATGTTCTTCCAATACTCGATCAAGGTCAATTCGATCAAAAACGACCGAGGTTCCCATGCGAATGGGCGAGAGCAGGGGACGGAAATACTGATTGAAGGCCCGCCGCTTGATTCCCAGGTAATGCAAGGCCTCCTGACAATTGAATCCGCGTTTATCCATTGCTTTCCTTCCGGTAGGCCCGTGCTTCGGCCGCGACTTCGCTTTCTTGCGCCCGGCGCTCCTGATCGGGGTCATTAACCCCCGTGTTGTACTGGCGGCGCTTCAGCGCCAGCTTTTCAGCGATGTAATCGTCAAATGGCAGCCCCAGCTTGTAGGCTTCCGCATCGAGGTGCTCAATCAACTGTGCCAACAAATCCTGGTGTGCCTCGTAAAGCTGCTTGGCGTTGTAACCATGCTTGGCCATGAACGCCATAATCGTGCTGCAGGCCATCTGAAACAGGCGTTTGTTGTGCGGGCTGCGTGTTGGCGTAAAACGCTTGGCAAGGGGGCCGCCGTTCCCATCCCAATCAACCGCTGCCAGCAAGCACCACAGCGGATGAATCGGCCAGCGGCAGCGCGTTTGATCGGCAGGATTCGGCAAGGTCAAACGCAGCCATTCGGTAGTCGCATAGCTCCACAGGCCGTTGAGGGCATTCATCACCTCGTAGAGCTTTGACAAGCCCTTTTGCGTCAGCACTTCGCGCTTGAATTCAAACTCCAGTCGCCAGACTACCCCCTGACCGTCCCAGCTGGCCTGCTGCCACAACGGGAGAATCCAATCCTTGCCGCTGACCACAATTTCCAGGAGCTTGTTGTAGAGGCGGGCAGACAGCACGCCGCCCAGACCAATCGACCAGCCAGAGAATTTCCCTGACACCGCATAGGCATTGATTGAAGTGGCGCGAGTCACCCAGGCGTGACGATCCCAGCTTTCCATGTCCGCCGACGATTGGAAATCGACAAACAGGTCGATCCGGCTCACATTGGCCGCCTCTTTAACCTCGCCCAGCTGCGAGAGCAATTCGTAAAGCTGCTTCTCTGCCTCCACTGGCCCGACATGGGCGAGGAACTTGGCCGAGACCTTGACGTAAGCCATCGGGGCCTTTCTACCAGCCCTGGAGAGTTGGATGCGGAACGCCCCATCTTCGATGATGTAAGGAAAGAGGGAGCTGCCTTTCTCCTTCACCTCAAAAACGTGTTTCCCGAGCGCTAGCTGGGCTTTTGCGACCTCGCTGGGGTCAGGGGATTGGGCGAGGGCTTTTAACGCCTTCAGGCGATTGTCTGCATCCTGGAAGAGTTCGCCGGGGTAGGAGAGATAAAGACTATCAACCCCCCAACGCAGTGCCTTGAAGAAAACACCATGCCCTGAATTGCTGTTATAGGGTGCTGTGTTACTAGGGGGCGCACCCTTGGGGCCACCATCAATCGATGGCGCGGCATCCATCGCCGCATGGCCTCCCTCGTTTGGCTGGCGTCTGGCCGCTCGCGCGGCCACCCCGCCAGCCAGCCCGAGGGAGGTAGGGGCGACATGATCTTGCTTTTTCATATCCACATTCCTTTGAGAAAGACTCAAAGCAGCCGATCTGCCTTGAAGTGGATACGAATGTTATGAACCAGAGGTAGGTAGATTAATGCCGTGAAACTGAAATTCACTGCATTGACAGACCGCCAGTTTTCTGAAACTTGCGGTACTCAATTAGGCGCTTCGTCAGATAATTCACATCCTCAATCCGATTTTGGAAACGATCCAGTCCAATTTCGTCGCAGAGGTCGAGAATTTCCTCGTGTCGGAGGCTGTCGAGCCATTGGAATGACTCCAACAGACCGAAGAGCATGAATAGCGCCGGATAGCGAATTTTTCCCTTTAGATTGGGATTGCTTTCACGGTAGGCAAGGGCGCTCAAGAACCTCCTGTCTCCTTCGTCCTGGGCGCGTTGTTTGCGGGCCATAAAATCGGGGTGATGCGTCAGGAGGAAGCGATCTACCTGAACTGCTTTCCCAAATGCCTCGTCATCGCCTTGCATCGCTTGCGCAATCAGTGAGGTCATCGTTGCACCATGTGTCATTAGCGCCATGGTGTTGAAAAAATGGGCAAAGAAACCTGAAAATAAAAAAACGGCTGTTTTCTGTGAGGCAGTTTTCTGATCTTCTGGCAGCGATTCAAACAGGGTCTTCTGTTCAGCCCATTCTGCTTCGGTCTCTGTAAGATTTAAATGATCGAGTAATTCCTTCTGGAATTCCTGGCTTTCAATCTCTTTGAAAAAATTGTTTATTTCTTGCTCTGACCATGTAGCAGAGTCTTGGTTAAATTGTTTGAACCCATCTTCCCCAAGTAAAGCCAGCATAATTGCGATCCCTGGCTTTCTTTCATGGTCATATAGCAAAACATAAGAGACACCGAATTTTTGGCGAATCTCTGCAAAACGTTTCCCTGCTTGGATTCGCCCACCTTCAGCCTTCAGTTCTTGAAAGATTTCTGCGTAGATTGGCGTCCAATGTTTTGCAAAATTCAGGGCTAAATCTTTCGGGAGTTTTAGCATGGGTGATTTTGTGTCATCTGCTTACGACCCAAAGCGGAAGTAGTGAACTTGGCGAAGCAGCCTCTCAGGAACGTTTGATGCTGGGGGCTTTTCGACCGATTGGTCAGGTGTCGTAGGTTCAAATGCAGATATTGATTTATCTGCCAGTTACTTCTTCCGCCAGAATCGATGCAAATATAGTGACTGGACCAAAATCACAGAATCTGTAGTGCTTTTAGAAGCCCCCGGTGCACAACGAAATTCTCTGTGAAATTTGGTGATGCCTCTTTGTTAATGTATCTGAAGACAGTCTGGTTGACTTGCTTGGGCTGATTCCCAATAACGCTAAATAAGAACAAAATTCGCAAGACAAAAGCGGAGTCCGTTTCCTTGACTGTGCCTTCCTTGTTTTTTTGGTCAAGTGCTCTTTTGAACTCCTCGTGCGAGAAAGTCTGCTTCCTTATCTGAGATATAACGTCGAAGATGTTAGATATGTCTGGTATTACGCTATGAATTTCATCAATCAACTCCCTTTTGAGGTAGTTGGAGAATGTTTTATCAACCCTCTTGATCGTTTCGGCGGGAATAATTATCGCGTTATCTCGCGTAGCCTCGGCGCAAGCCTGGATGTATTTTGTAAAATCTCGAGGTCTTAGATGAGTGCTTCGACACATAAATTCGAAGGCTGACATTTCCTTTCCCTGACGGTGTCCAACACCAATCGCGGCTTGATTAAATAATGAGCTCCAAGCATCTTGAAATTTCAAAATTGGCCCATCGGCGTTTAGTGCCCGTGATATCCTAAATGCGATCAGATCCTTTATTTTGTTTTTATCCCAATCAAGTTCAATCTTGAAGTCATCCCATTTTGTTTTGTCTGCATCGGTCAGAATGCTGTATATGTCATCTCGCAGGAATACAACCGGAAATATTTTAAATCTTTCCGACTTAAACGTACTCTTGATGTCCTGAACTGCCTTAAATAGCCCTGTCAGCAGGTGTGTATAGTTTTCATATTGACTTTTTTCGATAATATTTTTGTAGTCTTCATCAAGCTCATCGAATAATACATAATATATTGAAGTATCAATGTATTCAGCAATAATTGATTCAAGTGCATCGACCCGCTCAATCCATGTATCACTAGTGTTGTTTTCCTTGAATCCAACTTTTCCACCAGTTCCTAATATCTGGAACGAGAAATCATTTGCAGTCCATTTCTTGATCCAACGCTGCAACGTGTTTATCGGTTCTGGAGCGTATAGTTTCTTTAGTGCGGTAGAAACCTCTCCATCAATTGCTTCGTTTCTTGCCATCATTTTGCAAATGTGGCTGTATATTATGTATTTCCAGAAAGTGATATATTGATTCGGATGCGTGTATCCGGAATTTTTTAGGCTGTAAAGTTCATTGAACGGGAAGTTCTTGAAAGATAGTTGCTCGGAGAATATATTTGGATCAGATATTCCCTCAATGTATTGAGTTATTGAGGTCTTTCCAGTGCCTTTGCGGCCGATAACATAAGATCTTTTCCCGGAAAGAATTTTTTCTACTTCCTTGACGTGATAAAAATATCGTTCTGTATTTTCTGACTTTGCATCAAGTTTCCAGTTATCTCTGATTTCTTCAAGGAAATTCATGGTTGTCTTTTTTGCATTCATGTAGGTTTGGTGGCGCTGACATTTCAGCGGAAGGCCTAATAGTATTCAGATGCAGAAACGTCAGCGTTACCGCCATTAATATGGACACGACTGAATTTTCAATGACATAGAGATTACCTCGCCCGGCTCTCGTAATCAATCATCAATCATACAAATACGGCCAACGTCAGCTACATGGCACTTTCCTGATGGACCGCTTGTGGCCGGAAGCGGAAATCATAACCCAATGGTATGTTGCTCGCCCATCCCTTCGCTCTTTGTTTCTACAGAGAAGGGGGCTTTATGGGGAGTTGATAGGGATATAGAGTGCAGAACAGCTACTGTTAGGGGAACGGGCAGCTAGTAAATATCAATAAAAACAGTGTATTGCAATCGAATGAAGAACTACGAACCAAGGGGTCGGGCGTTCGAATCGCTCCGGGCGCGCCAGTCGATATAAGCATTCAGGCCAATCCTTTGATTGGCTTTTTTGCTTTTCAGGGAGGAATTCTCCCATTGGTTTGCTTGCCACCCATGGTGGCCGCAACCTCTTTTCCGGCAGCCATGCACTTGCGCCGCAGACCAGTTGGCGACCGGACTTTTGCAAATTGTAAAAACCGGCTGTTCGGCCATCGGTTTTCTGTGTCTAATTACGGTTTTGCCTGAATCCGGACACCTCATGCCACCCTCACGCCGCCTTTTGCTTGCCCTGGTTGTCACCGCTCTCGCTGCCGGAGGCGGTGTCTGGTACAGCCGCCAGGGCGGTGACGCCAAGAAGACGACGGCAAAACCGGGGCCGGTACCGGTCACGGTAGCACGTGCCGAAAGCGGCGAGATGCCCTTGTTGCTGAACACCGTCGGGCGGGCCGAGGCCTGGGAGGGAGTGACCCTCAAATCACGGGTCGATGGTCAGGTGGTAGCGGTGGCCTACGCCGATGGTCAGGCGGTGAAGAAGGGCGAAGTCCTGCTGCAGCTGGACCCCAATGATTTTGCCGCCAAGGTGGCGCAGGCCGAGGCGGTGGTTGCTCGGGACGAGGCGCAATTGGCAAAGGCGCGGGCTGATGTCGAACGCTACGCCGGGCTCAAGGCCCGGGGTTTTGTCTCGGACGAAAAGCTGAATGAGATGCGGACCAATGAAATGGCGGTTGCCGCCACCCTCAAGGCCGACCGGGCCGCCCTCGATCTGGCCCGCCTGCAGCTTTCCTACACAACCATCCGTGCGCCGTTTTCCGGCGTAGTCGGCGCCCGCCTGGTATTTCCCGGTTCGGCGGTCAAAACCAACGATACCGCGCTGGCCGTGGTCAACCGGGTCGATCCGCTGCAAGTGAGCTTCTCGGTACCCGAGCGGCATCTTGGCCGCTTGCGTCAAAGTCTCGGCCAGGGGCCGTTGACCGTACAGCTGAATCTGCCGGGCAGCAAGGGCGAGGGCCTCAGCGGCAAGCTGCGCTTTATCGACAACGCGGTCGACCAGGCCACCGGCACCATTGTGCTCAAGGCGGTCGTGGATAATCCGCGCGGCCAATTGACGCCGGGGCAATTCCTCAATGTCAGCGCGACGCTGGAGCGGCTGACCGATGCCGTGCTGGTGCCCAACGAAGCGGTACAGCAAGGGCCGAATGGCAACTTCCTCTACGTCGCCAAAGCCGACGACACCGCCGAGATGCGCAAGATCGAGGTGCTGGCCAGCCATCAGGGCAAATCGGCGATTGGCCAGGGGCTGGCCGCCGGCGAGACGGTGGTCACTGACGGCCAGCTGCGTCTGACGCCGGGGGCTGCGATCCGGATCAAGGAAAAAGGCGGCGACAAAACCGCCGAGAAGGCGGCCGAAAAAGCAGCAGACAAGCCGGCGGATCATGCTGTCGCGCCAGCCAGGGAGGCTGACCCGGCGGCCGGGAAGGGCGCGGCTGCGCCAACCAACGCTGCCGCCCGCTAAGGAATCGCGATGAATCTGCCCGAGTTGTGCATACGTCGTCCGGTGATGACGACGCTGCTGATGGCCGCGATCCTGGTCTTCGGCATTCTTGGCTACCGAGCCTTGCCGGTTTCCGAACTGCCGGCGGTCGACTTTCCCACCATTTCGGTTTCGGCCAGCCTGCCCGGGGCTTCGCCGGAAACCATGGCCGCCGCTGTGGCGACACCTCTGGAAGGCCAGTTTTCGACGATTGCCGGGCTGGAGTCGATGAACTCGACCAGTGCCCAGGGTTCGACCACGATCACGCTGCAATTCGCCTTGAGCCGCGACATCGACGCGGCGGCGCAGGATGTGCAGTCGGCGATTTCGGCGGCCTTGCGCAAGTTGCCGCCGAACATGCCGACGCCACCGTCGTTCCGCAAGGTCAACCCGGCTGACTCGCCGATTTTCTACATCGCGATGTCGTCCGAGACCTTGCCGCTGTCGCTGGTGCATGAATACGCCGAGACCCAGCTGGCACAACGCCTGTCGACCATCCCCGGGGTCGCCCAGGTGCAGATTTACGGCTCGCAGAAGTACGCGGTCCGCGTCCAGGCCAACCCCGACCAGCTGGCGGCGCGCGGTATCGGTCTCGACGAATTGCAGCAGGCAATCGCCCAGGGCAACGTCAACCAGCCGGTCGGCCAGCTCGACGGCAGCCGCCAGACTTTCGCCCTCAAGGATAACGGCCAGCTCAGCAACGCCGCCGCCTACCGGCCGCTGATCGTCAGCTGGCGGAACGGCGCACCGGTGCGCCTGGAAGACGTCGCAACGCCGATCGACAGCGTTGAAAACATCCGCATCGCCAGCTGGAACGTCGATAAGCGCGCCATCGTGCTCGCCATCCAGCGCCAACCCGGCGCCAACACCATCGAAACCGTCGACGCGATCAAGAACGTGCTGCCCGCCTTCCAGGCCAAGCTGCCGGCGGCGCTGACGATGAAAATCCTGTTCGACCGCAGCCACTCGATCCGCGATGCCATCGAGGACGTGCAATTCACCCTGGTGCTCTCGGGTTTCCTGGTGATCATGGTGATCCTGCTCTTCCTGCGCAACCTGTCGGCGACGGTAATCCCCAGCCTGGCGCTGCCGCTGTCGGTGGTCGGCACCTTCGCCGTGATGCATCTGCTCGGCTACAGCCTAGACAACCTGTCGCTGCTGGCGCTGACGCTCTCGGTCGGCTTCGTTGTCGACGACGCCATCGTGATGCTGGAAAACATCATCCGCCACGTCGAAGCTGGCGAAACGCCATTCCAGGCCGCGATCAAGGGGGCAGGGGAGATCGGCTTCACGATCATCTCGATGACCCTGTCGCTGATCGCGGTGTTCATCCCGGTGCTATTCATGCAGGGCATCGTCGGCCGGCTGTTGAACGAATTTGCGGTCACCATCTGCGTTGCAATTCTGGTCTCCGGCTTCGTTTCGCTGACCCTGACGCCGATGCTGTGCAGCCGCTATGTGCGGCACGCCGAGCCGGACGCACACGGCCGCGTCTTCATGCTCTTCGAGCGTTTTTTTGCCACGCTGCTGGCGGCTTACGAAAAAACCCTGCGCTGGTCGCTGGCGCACAAGCGCAGCGTGCTGGCCAGCTTTTTCGCCACCATCGGCCTGAGCATCTGGTTGTTCACCCTGGTACCCAAGGACTTCCTGCCCAGCGGTGACTCCGGCCAGATCATCGCCTTTACCGAAGGGGCGCAGGATGCCTCATTCGCCTCGATGGTGCAGCACCAGCGAATGGTTGCCGAAATCGTCGCGCAGGACCCGGATATTGCCTCCTTCATGTCGGCGGTCGGTGCCGGCGGTATCCGCCCGACGGCCAATACCGGCACCGTGTTCATGATTCTCAAGCCGCGCAGCGAACGCAGTTCGACGCCGGACCAGATCATCCAGCGGCTGCGCCCCAAGCTGGCGCAGGTGCCGGGAATCAAGGTCTACATGCAGAACCCGCCGGTGATCCGCATCGGCGGCCAGGTCACCGCCGCGCAATACCAATACACGCTACAAAGCACCGACCTCGACGAGCTCTACCAATGGACCGGAACGCTGACCCAGAAAATCCGCCAGCTGCCCGGTTTTGTCGATGTCGCCAACAACCTCAATAACCTCAGTCCGGTGGTCGGCGTCGAGGTCGACCGCGACAAGCTGGCAGCGCTCGGCCTCAGTTTCGGCCAGGTTGAGGATGCCTTGCAGAGCGCCTTCAGCGCCCGCCAGGTATCGACCATCTACGGCAGTACGGCGCAATACCAGGTAATCCTCGAAGTCGCGCCGGAATACCAGGCCGACCCGCAAGCCCTGTCGCGGCTTTACGTACGCGGCGGCAAGCTGATCCCGCTCGACACGGTGGCTCGCTTCACCAAAAAAACACAGGCGTTGACGGTCAACCACCAGGGCCAGCTGCCTTCGGTCACCATCTCGTTCAACCTGCTGCCCGGCGTTTCGCTCGGCGACGCGGTCGACCGGATCAAGGCCCTGGAGTCCGAAATCAGCGTCCCGGCCTCGCTCGCCACCAGCCTGCAAGGCACGGCGCAGGCCTTCCAGTCCTCGCTGCAAGGCCTTGGCGTGCTGCTGCTGGTCGCTGTGCTGGTCGTCTATCTGGTGCTCGGGATTCTCTACGAGAGCTTCATCCACCCGCTGACCATCCTCTCCGGCCTGCCTTCGGCCGGCCTCGGGGCGCTGATCACGCTGCTGGTGTTCAAGGTCGACCTCAGTCTCTACGCCTTCGTCGGGGTGATCCTGCTGATCGGCATCGTCAAGAAGAACGCGATCATGATGATCGACTTCGCGCTGGAAAAACGCCGCAAGGACGGCGCCGACGCCTATACCGCGATCTACCAGGCCAGCGTGATCCGCTTCCGCCCGATCATGATGACCACCATGGCAGCGCTGGTCGGCACCCTGCCAATTGCCCTGGGCATCGGCGCCGGTGCGGAAGTCCGCCAACCGCTCGGCCTCGCCGTCGTCGGCGGGCTGCTGCTGTCGCAAGTGCTGACCCTCTACCTGACGCCAGTGATCTACCTCTACCTCGACCGCTACACCCGCGACGAAGCGGTGACCGATGGCGCGGAGAAAACGCCGGCCTGAGCGGCAGCAGGGCTGGAGGCAATCACAGGAGTGCTGCTAGCGGATACCGTAGTCCGGCGTGCGCCTTGGCAACCGCATTGGCCACCCGCCACGGTCGACCCGCAAAAACGCTGATTTTCAGCGTCGACCGTGGCAAGCCGCTTTTCTGAGCGCCCTCTCAGCGCCCCAGCAAGCGCAGCGCCAGCTTGCGGGCTTCTTCGAACAGCAGGGTGGTTGAGGCCACCGCGATGCACAGCCCCCATTCGGCGGCGTCGAGGTCGACGGTGTCGAAGATGGCTTGTGCCGGCCCCCAATGCACGGCAACGACTTGCAGCGCGACGACCGCGAACAGCGCCAGCCACAGCTTGCCGTTGCTGAAGAACTGGCGGTTGAAGGCGCTGCCGTGTTCGGCGCGGGCGTTGAAGATGTTGAAGAACTGGAACAGCACGAAGACGGTGAAGGCCAGCGTGGTGGCCGTGGCGGCGCCGGCGTGTTGCAGGCCCCAGGTGTAGAGGCCGAGGGTGCCGACGGCCATGGTCAGCCCGTACAGCGCGACCCGCGCCAGGCGGCCGGTGGACAGGATGGCGCTGCCGCCGGCGCGCGGGGCTTCGTGCATGATGCCGGGCCGCGCCGGTTCGACGCCGAGGGTCATGGCCGGCGGGCCGTCCATGATGATATTCACCCACAAGATCTGGATCGCGGTGAACGGCGTGGCCAGCCCGAGGAAGGGCGCGCCGAGTACGGTGAGGATGGCGCCGATGTTGGTCGATAGCTGGAAGCGGACGAATTTGACGATGTTTTCGTAGATGGTGCGGCCTTCCTCGACGGCGCGGACGATGGAGGCGAAATTGTCGTCAGTCAGCACCAGGGTCGCCGCTTCCTTGGTCACTTCGGTGCCGGTGATTCCCATCGCCACGCCGATGTCGGCGGTTTTCAGCGCCGGCGCGTCGTTGACCCCGTCGCCGGTCATCGCCACGACCTGCCCCTGCGCCTGCAATGCCTCGACAATGCGCATCTTGTGTTCCGGCGCGACGCGGGCAAAGACCGCGCTGCGCTCGACCAGCGCCGCGACTGCGGCCGGGCTCAGGCCGTCGAGTTCGCGGCCGGCGTGGGTTTCGCCAACCAGCCCGAGTTCGCGGGCAATCGCGGCGGCGGTGACCGGATGATCGCCGGTAATCATCTTGACCCGGACGCCGGCGGCGGCACAGACGGCGATGGCCTCGCGCGCCTCGCTGCGCGGCGGGTCGATGATTCCGACCAGAGCGCTCAGCGTCAACCCCTCGGCCCAGCGCAGCATGGTTTCGGGCGGTGCTGCCGGGTCGAACTCGGCCGCCGGGATGCTGCGCCCGGCCAGCGCCAGCACCCGCATCGCCGCCCCGGCCAGGCGTTCGTTTTCGTCGCGGAGTAGGGCTGCAGCGGCGGCATCGAGCGGAACCTTGCCGTGCGGGCCGAGCACCTGGCTGCAGCGGGCGAGGACCACGTCGGGCGCACCCTTGAGCCAGACCCGGACCTGGTCGCCATCGTGGTGGAAGGTGGCCATGAACTTGTGCGCCGAATCGAAGGGAATCTCGGCAATGCGTGGCGTTGCTTCGTTGAGCCGCAAGGGGTCGAGCCCGGCTTTGGCCGCCAGCGCCAGCAGGGCGCCTTCGGTCGGGTCGCCGATCAGTTCGCCATCGCGAATCCGCGCATCGGCGCACAGGGCGGCGGACAGCAGGGCTTGCGCCAATTGGCTGGCGGGCAGGGCAGTGCCTTCGCTGCAACGAATGTCGCCGCTGCCGGTATAGCCGTCGCCACTGACCTGATAGCGCTGACCGGCACAGTAGAGCGTCTTGGCGGTCATCTGGTTGAGGGTCAGGGTGCCGGTCTTGTCGGAGCAGATCACCGTGGTGCAGCCCAGGGTTTCGACGGCGGCGAGCTTTTTGACAATCGCGTTGCGCTTGGCCATCCGGTGCATGCCCAGCGCCAGGGTGACCGTGACCACCGCCGGCAGGCCTTCCGGAATCGCCGCCACCGCCAGCGCAATCGCGGTCATCGCGGTGTGCACCAGATCGTCGCCGCGCCACAGGCCGGCGACGAACATCAGGCCGACGACGCCGCTGGCGATCAGGGCCAGCTTTTTGCCCAAGGCATCGAGTTGTTGCTGCAGCGGCGTTGCCGATTCGGCGGTTTCGGCCAGCAAGCCGGCCAGCCGCCCCATCTCGGTCTGCATCCCGGTCGCCACCACCACCGCCTCAAGACGGCCACGGGTCACCACGGTATTCATGAAGAGCAGGTTGCTGCGCTCGGCCAGCACCGCGTCGGCAGCCACGGCCGCCGGAGTTTTGGCGACCGCATGCGATTCGCCGGTCAGTGCCGCTTCGGCGACTTCGGCGGCGTGCGCGCCGAGCACCCGCGCATCAGCGGGAATCCGGTCGCCGGCTTCCAGCAGCAGAATGTCGCCGGGCACCAGTTGCGCGGCCTCAACTTGCTGCACCTCGCCGCCACGGCGCACCCGCGCTACCGGTGCGAGCATGTTGCGCAAGGCGGCGAGCGCATTCTCCGCCCGGTGTTCCTGAAAAAAGCCGAGCGAGGCGTTGAGCAGTACCACCAGCACGATCACCACCGCATCCTTGACCTCGCCGACCGCGCCGGCGAGCAGGCCGGCGCCAAGCAGGATCAGCACCAGCAGGCTGCGGAACTGGTCGAGGAATTTCAGCCAGGCCGGGCGCGGTGGCCGTTCGGCGAGGCGGTTTTCGCCATGCCGCGCCAGCCTTTGCGCGATCTCCGCCGGGCTCAAGCCGGATTCGGGGCTGACCGTCAGTTGCGCCAGCACCTCGGTGCTGTCCTGCGCGTGCCAGGCGGGTTGGGGAAAAGAAGGAGATGTCGGGGAGGGCATGGCTTTATCCGGCAAGGGTGAAGAGGATGAACAGGCAATAGATCGCCAGCAGCGGCAATGCCCGCCAGCGTTGCAGCCAACCGTTGGCGGCGGGCCACAGCAGGGCGACCGAGAGCATGCCGAGGAACAGGGCCGGCAGCACGCTGGCGGCGGCAATAGTGATCGGATGCAGGCCGGCGGCCACGCCGACGATGCACAGGCCGTTGAACAAATTGCTGCCGAGCAGGGTGCCGACGCCGATATCGTCGTGGCCCCGCCAGCGCGCCAGCAGCACGGTGGCCAGTTCCGGCAGCGAGGTGCCGAAGGCAACAATCAGCGCACCGATGATGTAACTGTTGATTCCCCAGGTGGCCGCCAGGTTGCTGGCGCTGCCGACGAACAGATGGCCGGCCGCCACCAGCAGCGCCAAGCCACCAAGGCCGTACCAAGTCCAGCCCGCCACAGGCTGGCTGTGAGCCTCGTTGTCGCTGCGGGCTTCACTGCGCGCTCGTTCGCGCCGGGCCTGGCGCAGCTTGTGCAGTATCCAGCCGGCAAACAGCGCAAGCAGAAGCAAGGCGTCGCCCCGTCCGAGTTGCCCATCAAGCAGCAACAGCCCGGTCAGCGCCGGAATTGCCAGTGCCAGTGCGAAATCGCCGGCAAAGGCTCGACGTTCGGCCTGGATCGGGCCGAACAGCAGGGCCAGAGCAAAAATCAGGGCGAGATTGAGCACATTGCTGCCCAAAGCATCGCCAAGGCCGATTTGCGGCGCCCCTTCAAGCGCCGCGATGCTTGAAACGGTGAATTCGGGACTGGAGGTGGCAAAGGCGGCCAGCGTCGTTGCCGCAATTGCCGAGGGAATCCGCCAGGCGCTCGCCGCGCCGACGACGGCGCGAACAAAGGCTTCGCCGCCCAAAGCCGCAAAAGCGATGGCTGTACATAGCGTCAGCAGGTCGGAAAAAGGAAAGCTCATTGCAGGTCAGGCTCGGATTGGCCGGCACAGCCGGTGGCATGCCCCGAGTATAACTTTGGTCGGATTGGCTTTTTCCGCAGGCAAGCTTCGAGGAAACCGAAGGGTGGCAAGCTCCGATGCCGGTGATGAGTTCGGTTAAGATAGCGCCCCGCCACCGGCCCGATCCATTCCTTGATCAGGCGCCGCGCAGGCGATCTGTTTGCCGACCACCCGATTGCCACAACCGATGACCGACCTGATCCTGACTGTTCTTGATGACGCATTTTTCATGCGCGAGGCCATGTCGCTGGCAGAAGCCGCCGGCTGCCTCGGCGAAGTGCCGGTCGGCGCGGTGGTGGTCAAGGACGGGCAGATTGTCGGGCGCGGTTTCAATTCGCCGATTGGCGAACACGATCCGACCGCGCATGCCGAAATTGCGGCTTTGCGCGATGCGGCGCGCAATCTCGGTAATTACCGGCTGCCCGGCTGCGAGCTGTTCGTCACCCTGGAGCCCTGTGCGATGTGTGCCGGTGCGATCATGCATGCGCGTATCGCCCGCGTCGTCTATGGCGCGCGCGACGCCAAGACCGGGGTGCATGGCAGCGTGGTCGACCTGTTCGGGGTCGAACGGCTGAATCACCACACCCAGGTCGAAGGTGGCGTGCTCGCCGAGGAGTGCGGCCGGCTGCTGTCCGATTTTTTTGCCGCTCGCCGCCGCGCCGCCAAGGAGGAACAAAAACGGACCCGTCTGGAGACTGGCGCATGAGGATCATGGTTTCGGTTGCCCGGCAGATGCTGACCCTGCTTGCCGATGATGGCCGGGTTTTACGCGAATATTCGGTGTCGACCGCAACGGCCGGCGTCGGCGAGGTGCCGGGCAGTTATCGCACGCCGCGCGGCCGGCACCTGATCCGCGCCAAGATCGGCGACGGCCAGCCAGAAAATACGGTGTTTGTCCGCCGCCGGCCGACCGGCGAAATCTGGACGCCCGAACTGGCTGCTGCCCATCCCGGTCGCGACTGGATCCTGACCCGCATCCTGTGGCTTTCCGGCTGCGAACCGGGATTCAACCGGGGCGGCGATTGCGACACCATGCGCCGCTATATCTACATCCACGGCAGCCCGGACAGCGCCGAGATGGGCCGCCCCGGCTCGCACGGCTGCATTCGCATGCGCAACGCCGACTTGGTCGAACTGTTCGCGCAGGTCCCCTGTTACACGCTGGTCGAAATCAGCGAGGACTGAAGCGCGGCCCCGTGCGGGCCGTAGCTTTGTTCGTGTAGTTGCACGATGCCGTCGGCCCGCTGCCAGACTACGGTCGACGCGCGCGTGCCGTAATTTTCCGAACGCACGAAAATCGCCGACAGGCGGCGCTCCCATTCCAGCGAAACGCCGGTTTGCGGCAGTTCATGGTCGGGAACGATTTCATCGTCGGCCAGCAGAGAGACAAATACCTGCTCGTCCGGCAATTGCGGCAGAGCAGCGGCAAACCGCTCGCGGGCCTTGAGCAGCTTGGGCCAAGGACTGTCAAGCAGGCGGTTGGACAGGCCATAAACGCCGGGGTCCAGGGTTTGTGGCGAACCACCGCGATTGGAAAAATAGGCGAGTTGCTCGCCGTCGGCGACCAGCAGGTTGAAGCCGGCGTAGTCGGCGCCGGCCAGAGCCTGCAAATAGGGCAGGGCCGCCTGCTCGCCGCAGAGAAAGTCGCGGGTCAATTGCCCCCGGCTGTAGCGACCAGGCGGCTGGCCGGGTTCGCGGACATTGGTGACGGCGGCAAAGCGCCCGCGCTCGGTGATCCCGAGCCAGGTACCGCCGGCCTCCAGGTCGCGGCCGGCAATCACCTGCGGTGATTCCGGCCAGTGCGTAGCGGCGGCGGTCGGGCGCGCGTAAAACTCGTCGCGGTTGGCGGCAACAACCAGCGGATAGTCGGGGTGTACCCGCCAGCCGATCACGATCAGGCACATCGTTTGCCGCCTGCGCGCTCTTGATCAGGGATTGACTGCAACCGCCTGCAGCAGCGGACCGTCGAGCGCGCCCAGATGCACATCGCCGGCATGACTGGACTGAATCACCGCCAGCCCGGCAAAACCGCCCTCCGGGGCTGCGGCGGCGGTCATGATCAGGCCCACCGACTGATCCGGGTTGCCGGGTGAATGCAGTACATCGCCGGCCTTGAACTCAGCCGCGCAACTGACCCGGAACAGGTGGCGCTTGACCTTGCCCAGGTACTGGGTACGGGCGACGATTTCCTGGCCCGGATAGCAGCCCTTGTGGAAGCTGACGCCGCCAATTTTTTCGAAATCGGCCATCTGTGGCACGAATTCTTCCTTGGTCGCCAGCGTCACCAGTGGGAAAGCCGCACGTACGTCGAGCCAGCGCCACACCGGCACGCCGGCCGGGCGGGCCTTGACGCTGAGCTTCTGCCACAGGTCGGGAAGGGCGCTGACCGGGGTTGCGATCAGGTAGCGCCCGGCTTCAAGGCGCACCACTTCGTGCTCGCCTGCCAGCGCCAGCCCAAGATCCTCGGCCGGGCAGGGCAGACCGGCATCAGCCAATGCCTCACCGGCTTGCGGACCGGCCAGACCGAGCATGACGCGCTCGGCGCAGGCGGTCAGCTTGACCTTGGAGCGCAGGATGAACATCGGCAAGCGCTTGAGGGTGAATTCGACCAGATCGGCCGATAGCAGCAGGCGATAAGCGTCGGCGTTTTGCCAGACCAGGAAGCTGGCCTGCATCCGCCCCTTGGCCGAACACCAGCCGGCATGCTGGGCGTGCGCCGCAGGCAGGTGATTGATGTCGCTGGTGAACTGGTTGTGCAGGAAACTCTTGGCATCGTCGCCGTGGGCCTCCAGTTGCGCCAGATGCGTCAGCGGGACCAGGACGGTCTGGCCGGCGGCGGCCTGCAGTTCGCCGGCAGGGTCGCCAAAGCTGATCAGTTCGGCGGCATCGGCAGAAAATTCGCCCTCGGCCGATTCGAGAAAACTGCGCCAGTTCGGATTCATGAAAACTCCTGTCAGGAAAGGTTGACCGTGGAAGGGTGCCGCAGCGGCAGAAATCCGCTACTGCGTGCAGCCGGCCGGGACCACGGGCGGGTTCATCGCTTATTATATCGTCCCTTGGGGGCCGGCCTTGGGCTCAGCCCTTTGTCCGTTTCCGGTGTTGCTGCCCTCCGGGCTGAGGCAGACCGGTCCGCCCGTCGCGAGTTCCCGTGTTTTCCCTGTTTCGATTCTTCGTTCGCCTGTTTTTATTCCTGCTGCTACTGGTCGCGCTGGCTGGCGGTGCGGCCTGGTGGTGGCTGCAAACACCCTTGCAGTTGCGGCAGACCCCGGTCGATTTCCGGATTCCGGCAGGTAGCAGCCTGCGCGCTGCGATTGGCCAGATGCAGGCGGCCGGCGTCGCTGTTCCGACCTGGCCGTTGCTGGCGCTGGCCCGGCTGCAGGGCGCGGAAACCGGAATCAAGGCCGGCAGCTATTCGCTGAACGCCGGTACCACGCCGCTGCAATTGCTCGACAAGCTGGTGCGCGGCAAGGTCACCCAGGGCGAATTGGTGCTGATCGAAGGCTGGACCTTCCGCCAGTGGCGGCAGCGGCTCGATGCTCACCCCGACCTGAGCCACGACAGCGCTGGTCTGCCCGAGGCCGAGTTGGCCCGTCGCCTCGGCTTGCCGGGCGAGCGCCTCGATGGCTGGCTGTTCCCCGATACCTATCTGTTCGACAAGCATTCCTCCGACCTTGAGCTGCTGGCCCGCGCCCGGCGTGCGCAGCAGCAGCGGCTCGATGCCGAATGGGCGGTACGGGCCACCAACCTGCCGTACCGTTCGCCACAGGAGGCACTGGTCATGGCCTCGATCGTCGAAAAGGAAACCGGCCGCGAAGCCGACCGGAGCCTGGTCGCCGCCGTTTTCGTCAATCGCCTGCGCCTGGGGATGCGGCTGCAGACCGATCCAAGCGTGATCTACGGGCTGGGCGAGCGTTTCGACGGCAACCTGCGCAAGGACGACTTGCTGACCGATACCCCTTACAACACCTACACCCGCGCTGGCTTGCCGCCGACGCCGATTGCGATGCCGGGCCTGGCTTCGCTGCGTGCCGCACTGCATCCGGCCAGCAGCGATGCCTTGTATTTTGTCGCCCGCGGCGATGGCAGCAGCGAGTTCTCACGGACCCTGGAAGAACACAATCGCGCGGTTAACCGCTACCAGAGAGGAAAACGACCATGAAATTCCCGGAGGCGCCGAATCCCACGCTGCCAGGCAAGTTCATCACCTTTGAAGGCATCGACGGTGCCGGCAAGAGCAGCCACGTCGACTGGCTGGCCGACTGGCTGCGCAGCCGTGGCCTGAGCGTACGCGTTACCCGTGAACCGGGGGGCACCGAACTGGGCGAAAAGCTGCGGGGCTTGCTGCTGAACGAAGAAATGCACCTGGAAACCGAAACCCTGCTGATGTTTGCAGCCCGCCGCGAACACCTGGCGAAACTGATCGAGCCTGCACTGGCCGCTGGCGAATGGGTCATCTGCGACCGTTTCAGCGACGCCACCTATGCTTACCAGGGTGGCGGGCGCGGTCTCGACCGGCACAAACTCCAGGTTCTGGAGCAGTGGGTACATGGGCATCGCCAGCCCGACCTGACGCTGGTTTTCGATCTGCCGCTGGAGGTTGCCCGCGAGCGCATTGCGCTGGCCAACCGCCATCTCGACCGCTTCGAGCAGGAACGCGCCGAATTCCATCAGCGGGTCCGCCTCGCCTATCTCGAACGGGCTCGGCTGCACCCTGAGCGGATGCATGTCATCAACTCGGATCGGGTCATTGAAGCGATTCGTAAAGAACTTGAACAAATTGTTTCAAGTATCTGAAAATGAATGAAATAGAGCTTCATCAAAAAGTCTGGAAAGGCCTTCAGGGACGGCGCGAAAAGCTACCCCATGCGCTGCTACTGGTCGGTCAGCGCGGCATTGGAAAATTTGCCCTGGCCCGCCATTTTGCCGCCAGCCTGCTTTGCGAAAAGCCGCAAGCCGACGGGCGCGCTTGCGGGCAGTGCCTGGCTTGCAATTGGTTTGCACAGGGCAATCACCCCGACTTCCGCCTCTTGCAACCGGAAGCACTGGCCGAAGAAGGCGAGGCTGACGACAACAAGGAAAGCAAAAAGAAGCCGAGCCAGCAGATCACCATCGAGCAGATTCGCGGCCTCGACGAATTTCTGAATGTTGGCACCCATCGCGGCGGCCTGCGCGTCGTCCTCGTCCATCCGACCGAGGCGATGAATCGCAACTCCGCGAACGCGCTTCTTAAAACACTTGAAGAACCGGCGCCAAGTACATTGTTTTTAATGGTTTCAAGCGAACCAAACCGGCTCTTGCCGACGATCCGCAGTCGCTGCCAGGCAATTCCGGTGCCGCTGCCTTCGAGCGCCCTGGCTGAGCGCCTGCTGAGCGAAGCCGGGCTGGCCGAGGCCGAGCGCTGGCTGGCCTTGGCCGGCGGCGCGCCGCTGTTGGCCAGCGAACTGGCGGCATCAGGGCAGGGAGCCTGGCTGGACCAGCTGTGCCGGCGTTTGAGCAATGCCCGGGAGCTCGATCCACTGGCCGCCGCCGGCGAGTTTGACAAGGCGATCAAGGATGCCAAGGGCAAACTCTTGCTCAAGCAGATCGTCGAGGCGCTGCAAAAATGGCTGATCGACCTGACGCTGGCTGCCAACGACCTGCCGGTTCGCTATTTTCTGCCGCAACAGGCGGCAATCCGCAACCTCGCTGCTATGATTCCCGATGTGCGGCTGATCCAGGCCTACCGCGCGCTGAATAGCCGGCGCCAGGAGGCCGAACAACCGCTGAACGCACGCCTGTTCCTGGAAAGCCTGTTCGTCGAATATCGTGCGCTGTTCGTCCCGCGTTAGCCGAGTCCCGTTCCGAGCCCCTGTCGATTGCCATGAGCGAAACCAAACCTGCCGCCCGCCCCAGCGTGCTGTCGCTGAACATCAACTCGCGTTCGGCCCTCTACGCCGCCTTCATGCCGCATCTCAAGCATGGCGGAATTTTCATCCCGACCACCCGCCCGTACAAATTGGGCGACGAAGTATTCATGCTGCTGTCGCTGATGGATGATCCGACCAAGCTGCCGATCGCCGGTACCGTCGTCTGGCTGACGCCGGGCGGTGCCCAGAACGGCCGGGCGCAAGGCGTCGGCATCCATTTCAACAAGGATGAGAGCGGTCAGGATGCACGGCGCAAGATTGAGGGTTTGCTTGGCGGCGTACTCGGTTCCTCGCGCCCGACCCATACCCTGTAGTCGGGCAGGAAGCTGCTTTTCTCGAATTTCCACGGTCGACCGTAGAAATAAGCAAAAACAAATAGTTAAACTGTGTTTTTAATGTAAAAATCGAAGTTAACAGGTCTTTGGCAACATTCAACGACAGCCACGACCTTGCCAAGCCGAGTGCTTGGCCGCTTCTTTAGCCTGGTGACAGACCCGGTACGGATTGAAAGATGATTGTCGATTCACATTGCCACCTTGATTTTCCCGACCTTGCCCAACGCCTGCCGGAGGTTCTGCAGCGGATGCAGGAAAACGGTGTCGGCGCCGCCGTTTGCATTGGTGTCAATCTCGAAGATTTCCCCCGGGTGCTGGCACTGGCCGAGCAGGATCAGCGTCTGTACGCCACCGTTGGCGTGCATCCCGAATACACCGATGTCGAAGAGCCCGACCTTGCCCGTCTGCTGGCCTTGGCCGACCATCCCAAGGTGATCGCCATCGGTGAAACCGGCCTCGATTACTACTGGCAGAAGGACCAGCCGGAATGGCAGCGCGAGCGCTTTCGCACCCATATCCGAGCCGCCCGCGCCTGCGGCAAGCCGTTGGTGGTGCATACCCGCGAATCGGCGGACGATACCTTGCGGGTGTTGCGCGAGGAGGGTGCCGAGGCGGTTGGCGGGGTGATGCACTGCTTTACCGAAAACTGGGAAATTGCACGCAGCGCGCTCGATCTCGGCTTTTACCTGTCGTTTTCGGGCATCGTCACTTTCAAGAACGCGACCATCGTCAAGGAGGTTGCCAGCCGTTGCCCGCTCGACCGGCTGCTGGTCGAGACCGACGCGCCGTACCTGGCGCCGGTTCCCTATCGCGGCAAGCCGAACGAACCGGCCTATGTCCGCTACGTCGCCGAAGAAATCGCCCGCCTGCGTGAACTACCGGTCGCCGAGGTGATCGCCGCCAGTACCGACAATTTCTTCACACTTTTCTCCCACGCCCGTCGCCCTGCTGAATGAGCCTGATATGAGCCCCAAACGCCTGTTGACCGTAGTTATCGCGCTGAGCCTGCCGCTTTTCGTCCAGGCTGCGACTTACGACGACCTGATTACTGCCGCCAAGATGGGCGATGCTCAGGAAATCGCCAACCTGACCGCACGCGGCGCTTCGGTCGACACCACCGACATCGACGGCAACACGCTGTTGATGCTCGCCGCCCGCGATGGCCACGCCGGGGTCGTCGACATCCTGATCCAGCAGCGCGCCAAGCTCAATGCCCGCAATTCGGATGGCGACAGCGCCTTGCGCCTGGCGGCTTTCCGCGGCCATCAAAAGGTGGTCGAATTGCTGCTGGCTGCCGGCGCGACACCGAACAATCCGGGCTGGACGCCGCTGGCCTACGCCGCTTTCGCCGGCCACCTGGAGATCGCCCGCCTGCTGCTCAAGGCCGGGGCGAATATTAACGCTGCCGCCGAAAACGGCATGACCCCGCT
Organism: Dechloromonas sp. ZY10; assembly: GCF_041378895.1. Taxonomy (NCBI): domain Bacteria; kingdom Pseudomonadati; phylum Pseudomonadota; class Betaproteobacteria; order Rhodocyclales; family Azonexaceae; genus Dechloromonas; species Dechloromonas aquae. The sequence continues at coordinate 1,742,010 of NZ_CP144212.1, read as the reverse complement.
GATCGTCGCCGCCCGCAACGGGCACTTGCCGGTGGTCAAGCTGCTGCTTGCCAACGGCGCCGACGTGGCGCTGACCACCGAGGCCGGCGATACCGCTGCCGACCTGGCCTTGCGCGGCGGCAATACCGACATCGTCGACGTGTTGCGCCAGGCTGGCGGCCGCTTCAGTCGTTCAGTCGACCTGGAGGTCCGCTAAGGACTTCCGCCGACCGAGCCTGCCATGCTGACCCTGGAAATTGTTTCCGACATCGTCTGTCCCTGGTGTTATATCGGCACACGCCGGCTCGATGCCGCGCTGGCCGAAATTCGCCAGGAGTTTCCCGACTTTGCTTGCCGCATTTTGTGGCGGCCGTTTTTCCTCAATCCGGATACGCCGCCGGCCGGCGAACCCTACTTGCCTTTCCTGATCGACAAGTTTGGCAGCCGCGAGCGCGTCGAGGCGATTTTTGCCCAGGTCCGTATGGCTGGCGCGGTGTATGGCCTGGTGTACGAATTCGAAAAAATCGCGGTCCGCGCCAACACCCTGGCTGCCCACCGCTTGATTGGTCGGGTTCAGGCCGCCGGGGAGGATGCCCGGCCGCTGGTCGAGCGCCTGTTTGCCGCGCAATTCGTCGAAGGGAAGAACGTCGGCGACCCCGAGGTCTTGCTCGATCTTGCCGGCGAGCTGGGCTACCCACGCGAGGAAATTTGCGATTTTCTCGCGTCGACCGTGGGGATTGCCGAGTTGCGAGCCAGCGAGCGCGAATTCCGCCTGGCCGGAGTCAATAGCGTGCCAACCTTCATTCTCGACCGGCAACTTGCCGTGGTCGGTGCCGAAGACCCGGCTCGACTGGCTGCGGCAATCCGCAGCCGGCTGACTGCCACGGCAGCCTAGGGCCGCGCCGGTCTGGCTCCGCCCCGAGCGGCCGGGGCCTGCAGCCGCTTCCTGATTTCGCCATCGCATGACTGACTGACCCGCTCATATTCCTCGGGGGCATCAACCGCCGCTTGCGCCACCTCAACCGCCGCCAGCCGACGCTGAATGAAGGGCAGCCAGCGTTCGTCAAGTTCCTTTTGCAGACGTTCGCCCACTTGTCCGGCCGCTCCGCGCCACGGCTGCGGATCGGCAGTAAAGCGGGCGGCAAAGGTGGCCGCCAGCTCCTGCTCGATTGCAACGGCATGCTGGCGATAAGCCTCGACGTGCTTCTGCTCATGCGCCAAAATTTCCTGATAGGCGCAACTGCCGGGTGGAAATTCACTGGCAACGTGCACTGTCAGCGGCGCATAGCCAAAACTCACCTGCAATTGCGGGCTCAGGCATTCCCAGCGGCCGCTGGGGTCGACCAGGCGCGGTGCCCGCAACGCAATCCGCGCCACTACCTTGCCCCGTGTCAGGCCGAGTACGGTCTGGTTCGGACGAGTCCGTTCTCCGGCCAGGCTGGTCAGGGTACGGTAGCTATAGCGATCGTCCTGCTTGACCGCTTCGTCCAGTCGTTGCAAGTCAACACTGGGCTTGGGCAATTCGCCGCAAGGGTCGGCGGCGAGCAACGGCCAGGCCGCCAAAAGCAGCGCTCCCGCCAGCCAGAGACGCCGGAACAGGACCGTGCGAGTTACCATCAGTCACTCCCCGCCACAGGCCCGGGAGGCATTGTCGGCAGTCCGAGTACTGCTGCATAGCGCCGCTTTTCGCCTGGACTCAACTGCTTGACCCGGAACTCCTCGCGGGCAGCTGCCGCGCGGTCGCCATGAACAGCCCAGGCCAGGAGTTGTTGCGGTGGATGCGAACGAGTGTAGCGCGCCCCTTTCCCGGCACAATGCGCAGCGTAACGGGCCGCCACATCAACCGTGATACCGGTATAAATACTACCGTCACGGCATTCGATCAAATAGAGGAACCAGGGTTTGTCAGACACGCGGCCAGCGATCCTGCGGCAAGAAAAAGGGGAAGGGAAAACCGGCAACATTCTAGCGCAAAAGCGATATACTGTATTTATGAACAGCTATCGTCGTATTGCCCACCTCGACATGGATGCCTTCTTCGCTTCGGTCGAGTTGCTGCATTATCCTGGGTTGCGCGGGCAGCCGGTCGTGGTCGGCGGGCGGAACGTACCGACTGGCGGCAGCGATGGCTTTGCCCGTTTGCGCGACTATCGCGGCCGAGGCGTAGCAACCACGGCGACTTACGAAGCCCGCAAGCTGGGGGTACATTCCGGGATCGGACTGATGAAGGCGGCCCAACTGGCGCCGGATGCGATCCTGCTACCGGCCAACTTCGCCGCGTATCGCGAATATTCCCGGCGCTTCAAGGCTGCTGTCGCAGAAATCGCACCGCTGATCGAAGATCGCGGGATTGACGAAATCTACATCGACCTCAGCCAGCTACCGCAAGCCTCGCGGCCGCTGGCTGAAACGATCAAGGCAGCCGCGCACCAAGCCACCGGGCTGAGTTGTTCGATTGGCATCGCGCCAAACAAGCTGCTGGCCAAAATCTGCTCCGACCTCGACAAACCAGACGGGGTCACCTTGCTCAGTATCGACGATCTGCCGACCCGGATCTGGCCCTTGCCGGTTCGTCGGATCAACGGCATCGGCCCCAAAACCGGCGAACGCCTCGCCACGCTGGGCATTGAGACCATCGGCCAACTGGCGGCCCAGCCGCCGGATGCCCTGATCGCCCATTTTGGCCTGCAAACCGGGCGCTGGCTGCACCGTGCGGCGCATGGCATCGACGACAGGCCGCTGGAACTGGCCAGCGAACCCAAGTCGATCAGCCGCGAAACCACCTTTGAGCGCGATCTCGACGTGCGTGCCGACCGGGCACAACTATCGGAAATCTTTACCGACCTCTGCCAGCGCGTTGCCGCCGACCTGCAACGCAAAGGCTATCGTGGCCGGACGATTGGCATCAAGCTGCGCTATGCCGACTTCCGCACCGCAACCCGCGACCTGACCATGCCGCTGGCCGTCGATGACCCCGGGCGAATCCGCAAAGCGGCCGGTGAATGCCTGAAACGCGTTGCCCTCGACCGTCGGCTGCGTCTGCTCGGGGTCCGCGTCGGCGGCCTGGAGGCGGCTGGAGCAGGGGAGTCGGCTCCGGTAGGACAACAGGAACTACCGCTTTTCTAAATAGGGCACTGACTCCAAACAGGTCCTGGCTATCATCGCAGAAGCTACCCGGGCAGGTGCAAGCCAACGGCTACGGGTACTCCAATACAGCCCCTGAAAAACAAAATAAATAACTTCAACTATCAGCTATAAGAAATTGAAATTAAATATTTTTCAAGCAGATTCAATGCCCCGGCTTAGATAATTTTCAGCACTTGCTCCGCGTCGACCGTGGGAATCCCTTGCGCCTCTCCGACCGGAGCGCAAGTCAGCTGGCCGGCGTGCAGGTTAAGGCCGTTGCGCAGGTGCGGGTCGGCCCGCAAGGCCTGAACCCACCCCAGGTCGGCAAGCGCCATCACAAAGGGCAGGGTGGCATTGTTGAGTGCCAGCGTCGAGGTGCGCGCTACGGCTCCCGGCATGTTGGCAACGCAGTAATGGACGACACCATCAACGCTATAGGTTGGATCGGCATGCGTGGTGGGCCGGCTCGTCGCAAAGCATCCTCCCTGATCAATTGCCACATCGACCAGCACGGTCCCCGGATGCAACCGGCTGATTTGTTCGCGGTCGAGCAGACGAGGGGCTGCGGCACCTGGTATCAGCACGGCGCCGACGATCAGATCGGCTGTCAGGCAAGCCGCTTCAATATTATCCCGGGTTGCGAACAGCGTCCGGACCCGCCCGGAAAATTGTGCATCCAGCCAGCGCAGACGCTCTCCCGAGCGCTCGATCAGGGTCACATCGGCTCCCAGTCCGAGTGCCATCCGCGCTGCATTGTACCCAACCACGCCACCACCAAGAATGGCAACACGCCCTGGCGCCACTCCCGGCACACCGCCGAGCAGAATGCCGGCGCCACCCCGCGACTTTTCCAGGCAACTGGCGCCCGCCTGGATCGCCATCCGGCCAGCTACTTCGCTCATTGGCGCAAGCAGCGGCAAACCGCCACCGGGTGCGGTCACGGTTTCATAGGCAATCGCAGTCACCCCGGAAGCAAGCAGCAAGGCCAGCTGTTGCGGATCAGGTGCCAGATGCAGATAGGTAAACAGGATCTGGCCGGCACGCAGTTGCCGACATTCGTCAGGCTGTGGTTCCTTGATCTTGACGATCAATTCGGCCCGGGCAAATACCTCGGCAGCGTTTGCCACCAATTCAGCACCCGCTACCAGATAATCGGTATCGGCAAAGCCGACTCCGGCACCGGCCGAGGTTTCGACCAGAACCCGATGCCCGCGTTGCGTCAGTTCGCGAACACTCCCCGGAGTCAGGCCAACCCGGTATTCGTGGTTCTTGATTTCCTTCGGAACACCTAGCAGCATTTTCAATACCTCCGAACAATCAATCATTGATGATGATACGTCGTGCCACAAGCCCAAGGGGTGCAATTGCCGAGCCGATTCGGCCATCAGGCAAATATGCGCGAAATCCACAGCCCAACGACAACGTAAGGATTTGACCAATCTACCTAAAGGGTGAGCCAGATGAAAGCACAACGGTTAATTCGTATAATTTGTATTATGTAAAATAATCAAGCAAAGCGCTGATGCGCTGAAATCCTTGTACTCTGCCTCAGAGTGGATTTTCGGTTTCGGCAAATGGTGACAGACTGCTTTTGAGCAATGGCCGCAAATGTTCCTCACTGAGTTCCGGGCATAGCTTTTCAATGAACGCATGGGCATAACTGCGCAGATAAGTTCCCCGACGCACTGCCAGGCGGGTTGTGTTGGCAGGAAACAGGTGCGAAGCCGGCAATAGTTCGAGGTTGCGATCCTGCTCCCGGTCGTAAGCGAGCGAGGCAACAATCCCGACGCCCAGTCCCAAAGCGACATAGGTTTTGATCACATCGGCATCAATGGCGGAAAGAACGATATCCGGAACGATGCCAGCGGCGGCAAAGGCCTGATCAATCTGAGCCCGACCGGTAAAGCCTTCGTGATAAGTCACCAGTGGGTGTTCGGCCAGTTTTTCAAGAGTGACATCTGGCTGTTCGAGTAACGGGTGGCCTTGCGGCACGATGATGGCGTGGTGCCATGAATAAACCGGAAAAGAAACCAGTTCCTGAGAGCGTTCCAGTCCTTCAGTCGCAATCCCGACATCTGCTCGGCCGCTACTCAGCAGCTCGGTAATTTCACCGGGGCTACCCTGTAACAAGGTGAGGTGCACCTTGGGATAATCCGCCTTGAACCAGCGAATAATCTGCGGCAAGGCATAGCGTGCCTGGGTGTGGGTAGTGGCAACCACAAAATGCCCGGTTTCCCGACTTGCAAACTGATCAGCGATTCGTCGCAGGTTCTGGGCATCGACCAAGATCCGCTCAACCACATCGGCGAGTTCCTTTCCTGGCTCGGTCAACCCCAGCAAGCGTTTGCCCCGCCGAATGAAAATCTCGACCCCAAGTTCATCCTCAAGATCCTTGATATGTTTGCTGACGCCGGGTTGCGAGGTATGTAGCGCGTTGGCCACCTCCGTCAGGTTGAAATCCTGACGGAGGGTCTCGCGGATGATTCTAAGCTGCTGGAAATTCACGGGTTGGGTTCCTTAGGTAGCAAAGCCAGGGCGAGTCTACTGAGCCACCAGTCGTAGCGGAAAGACAAAATCATTCCAAGCTAATCACCCAATGATATAAACAGCGCGGACATCAAAACTTTTTCTTATAAATAAAATAGATAAGCATCTGAAAAACTCATCGTTCCAGCCATAAACCCGGCGACCTAGACTGGGCTCCTTTTCATCATTGAATACTGAGGTTCCCGATGCGCCGTACATCCCCCCTGCTCTCGCTCAAACCTTTTTTTGCCGCCGGCTTCGCTGTGTGGCTGGGAACAGGAGCGGCTCTGGCCCAAACCAGCTTGCTCAATGTTTCGTATGATCCGACGCGCGAGCTGTATCGCGAATTCAATGCCGCCTTCAATCGTCACTGGCAAGAGCGCACCGGCCAGAATATCCAGGTCCGGCAATCGCATGGAGGCTCCGGAAAACAGGCACGCTCGGTCGCTGACGGCCTGGAAGCCGATGTAGTGACTTTGGCCCTGGCTTACGACATCGATGCGCTGGCCGATCGCAAGCTGATCCCAGCCGATTGGCAGAAGCGCTTTCCGAACAATTCTTCGCCCTACACCTCGACCATTGTTTTCCTGGTTCGCCAAGGCAATCCCAAAGCCATTCGTGACTGGAACGACCTCGCCCGTCCGGGAGTGGCTGTAATCACGCCGAATCCGAAGACTTCCGGCGGTGCCCGCTGGAATTATCTTGCGGCCTGGGCCTGGGCGCTAAAGCAACCGGGCGGCAATGAGCAACGGGCCAAGGAACTGGTAAGCGGAATTTTCAGGAACGTTCCGGTCCTTGATTCAGGAGCGCGTGGCGCAACCACGACCTTCGTCGAACGCGGGCTTGGCGATGTCCTGGTCACCTGGGAAAACGAAGGGATTCTTGCCGCCAAGGAACTGGGCAAGGACCGCTTTGAACTGGTGTACCCCAGCATTTCGATGCTTGCCGAGCCGCCGGTTGCAGTCGTCGACAAGGTTGTTGAAAAACGCGGCACGCGGCTGACAGCGCAAGCCTATCTCGACTATCTGTATTCCGAAGAAGGACAGCAGATCGCCGCGCGCCACTACTACCGACCGACACATCCGAAAATTGCCAGCCAGTACAGCAAGCAGTTTCCCCGGCTCAAACTGGTCACCATCGACGAAGTTTTTGGTGGCTGGCGCAAAGCCCAGCAGGTGCATTTTTCTGACGGGGGCAGCTTTGACCAGATTTATCGGCAGAAATGATCAACGCTTGCGAGCATATCGAAATAGCGAAATCGTCTTTGTTGACCGTGGAAAGCAGCTGAGAATACCCCCACACCGCCGGATTTAACCGATAACTTGCCGGGGCGGAACAATACCGGCTAAAGCGTCGCTTGCCCGACTCTCCCTGGGGCCGGCTGCGCCGGACCACCCGGGGAGAATGGAGCCAATCATGGTGCTTACGCTCGAATTACCGATCCCTCGTTCCAGCGACAATCTCTCCCGTGTTTACGAAAACCGTTTCGGTGCCCTGCCCGACTGGCTGGACCAACTTTCCGGCAGTGAAGCAAACGCCTTGCTACGTCTCGCGTTGCGCCGAGGGAACCCGCTAGCCTGGGCCGATTGCGGACTATAACCAGGCGTTTTCTCTGAAATAAAGCCGCAAGCTGCGAATGAGCAGGCTACAAGTACTGCTTTCTGCCGTTTTTAAGGCAGTACTTGCCTCCTTTGGGGCCGGTGCAATAGCGACCGTTACCACATTCACAGCCGCCATTCACCGTATAACCCCAGGCGGGTGCAGTCTTCGGCTTGGGCGGTGATTCATGCCCGGCGAAGGCCGACAGGCTGCCGCCGAACAGAAAGCAGAGCATTACGAGCGGCCGGCCGATTTGGGTCAGTCTGAACATGGAAGCTTTCGGGATAGACGTGAGTGGAGATTCATGAGGCCTGAGGGCATGGCTCGGGCAAGGCTTCTGGCTGTTCCAGATAGCCGACTACCCGATCCCGGCCACAGGCTTTGGCGTGGTACATCCGGCGGTCAGCGAGTTCCAGCAATTGCTGCCAATGGTGGCATTGATCCTGAGTCCGCTCGGCAACTCCAATCGATGCCGTTACCGGCGAGCCGTCGGGGCGCATCCCCAGCCCTTGTGAACGGATTCGCTCAAGGAACTGATGAGCGCACTCGCTGCGGGTATCCTGCAGGATCAGGATGAATTCCTCCCCTCCCCAGCGGACCAAAGTATCCGAGCGCCGCAACGCACCGGCCAACTGCTGCGCCGCTGCACGCAACAATTGGTCGCCGGATTCGTGCCCAAAACTGTCATTGACGCTCTTGAAATGATCAAGATCGATGAAGGCCACGGAAAACGGACGATTGTTGCGTTCGGCCAGTGCGAATTGCAATTCGAGAATCTCTTCGCCGCTGCGGCGGGAAAAGGCACCGGTCAGCGGATCGCGGATGGCTTGCCGGACCAGGGCGATCATGAAAGCCAGTTGGCTGATCCCGGCCAACGCCGAAACGCCGGTAATCAGGGTCATCAACCAGAAGGCTCCGGCGTAGGACGGCCACTCCAGGGTCGGCCAGTTGAGGTAACCGGAGAGCAGATGGGCGAGCAGGATCGGACTGGAAACCATCAGGCTCTCAGCGACGGTAAGCGGAAAGATTGACAATCCGGCCAGCAGAACGAAAGGAAGAAAGGCATAGCCGGTGGCGATGGCAGAGGAAAGTCCGCTCAACTGCATCCCGGCCAGCATCTGGTGCGAAGCCACGTAGAACACGGTTGGCACTGCGAACAGCAGGCCGATGGCGCGATAGGCGTCGCCCATCCGGCCAGCCGGTTTGTAGCAGACGACGATGACGAAGAAGGCAATGCTGGCCGAGATGCGCAAGGCAGCCAGCGACAACCACAAGGCCGTGGGAAAGACGAAGTAATCGATCAGTGTCCACAGCGGCGTCAACACCCCGAAGAGCAAGGCGAGGATGCGCACCCGATTGACAATCATCGTCGCCCGGCGCCTGGTCAGCAACTGGAAATGAGTGTGCGGCGACAACAGCCAGATGAATTCGGAGCGATCCAGTTCGCCGGGCATCATCCCGGTCAAGCGGGTCCAGAGCATATCGGTGAGCCTGCTCATGCTGCCTCCCGTTGCGTCGACCGGAAAGCACTTCCCGACCGACCAATTTATTCCATTATGTTTATCGGGGCATTATGGCTGCGATAGCAAAAACAAGACAAGAGCCAAAAGGCATAAACCACGATTTGCTTGAGGCAGATCAATGCCGCAAGGCAATCCCGGCTCAATGAAAATCCCGGCTATGGGTTGGCAAAGCACCCAGCCAACTCGATAAATCGACCAGCCGCCCGGCGACCAGGTGGACGACACCGTCAGCAAGCTGCAACTGGCCGAAAACCCCGAGCAGGCGGCTGGCGAGTAGTTCGCGCCGCTGCCGGGCGACCAGTTCCGGACGCACCACGACATTGACCAGGCCGCTTTCATCTTCGAGCGTAACGAAAACAATCCCGGTGGCGGTGCCCGGCCGCTGACGGCCGACCACGATTCCGGCGGCGCGCAGCAGCGCCCGGTCGCCGTGGGCGGCCAGCTGGCTCGCCGGAACGAAGCGACGGGCAGCCAGTTGCGACCGCAGCAGGTGGAGCGGATGCGGCCGCAGGCTGAGACCGAGCGTGGCGTAGTCGGCGACCAGTTCTTCTCCCGGACTGGGCGCCGACAGGCAGCGTTGCGCCCCACCCTGCTCCGGCAAGGCGGCGGCACCGGCCGGACTGGCAAACAGATCGCCCTGCACCGCCGTGCGCGGTGCGACAAACTGGGCGGCGACCGCCCAGGCTGCCTGCCGGCGATGGCCGCTGAGGCTGCGCAAGGCATCGGCTGCCGCCAGCAGGTCGAGATCGCGCCGGGCAGGACGAATGCGGGCGGAAAAATCGGCAAGACTGGAAAAAGGCCCGGACTCACGGTCGACCGTGATTTTTTGCGCAATTTCAGCCGTCAGCCCGCGAATCTCGCGCAGTCCGAGGCGCACGCGGCCATCGGCCAGACAACGGCTGTCCCAGTCGCTGGCGCAGACATCGGGCGGCAGAACTGCGACGCCGTGGCGGCGCGCATCCTGAAGCAGCAGCGACGGCGAGTAAAAGCCCATCGGCTGGCTGTTGAGCAGGCCGCAGAGAAAAGCCGCCGGTTCGTGGCATTTGAGCCAGGCCGAGGCATACACCAGTAGTGCGAAACTGGCGGCGTGCGACTCGGGGAAGCCGTATTCACCAAAGCCCTGAATCTGCTGCACGATGCGTTCGACGAAAGCCGGCGGCACCCCGCGCTCGGCCATCCCGGCACGCAGCTTGTCCTGGAACGGTTCCAGCCCGCCCTTGCGCTTCCAGGCTGCCATCGCCCGGCGCAGGCGATCGGCCTCGCCGGGACTGAAACCGGCGGCAACAATCGCCAGTTGCATCACCTGTTCCTGAAAAATCGGCACGCCGCAGGTGCGCGCCAGCACCGCATCGACCGCCGGCGAGATTTTTTCAATGGCCTCACGCCCCTGCCGCCGCTTGAGGTAGGGATGCACCATGTCGCCCTGGATCGGCCCCGGCCGCACCAGCGAGACTTCGATCACCAGGTCGTAGTAATTCTTGGGCTTGAGGCGCGGCAGCATCGCCATTTGCGCCCGCGACTCGACCTGGAAAACGCCGATGCTGTCGGCCCGGCCAAGCATCGCGTAGGTAGCCGGGTCTTCGGCCGGGATCGTGGCCAAGGTCCACGGTCGACCGTCGCGCTGCTGCAAAATCGCCAAGGTCCGGCGCAAGGCGCTGAGCATGCCGAGCGCCAGCACATCGACCTTCATCAGCCCGAGCGCGTCGATATCGTCCTTGTCCCACTGGATCACCGTGCGCTCCGGCATCGCGGTGTTTTCGACCGGCACCAGCCGGGCCAGCGGCCCACGCGAGATCACGAAGCCGCCGACGTGCTGCGTCAGATGGCGAGGAAAACCGCGCAACTGCCCGGCCAGCCACAGCCATTTTTCGACCCGTGGCGCCTGTGGATCGAGCCCGAGTTCGGCAAAACGTTGCGGCAGCTGCTCGCGCTGGTCCCACCAGGCCAGCGAAGCCGTCAGCGCGTCGATGGTCGCTGGCTCGAAGCCGAGCGCCCGGCCGGCATCGCGCAGCGCGCCCTTGGTTCGGTAGGTGATCAGCGCGGCGGTCAGCGCCGCCCGTTCGCGGCCGTATTTGCGGTAGATATAAGCGATCACCTCCGGCCGCCGCTCGTGTTCGAAATCGACGTCGATATCCGGCGGCTCGCCGCGTTCCTTGGAAATGAAACGCTCGAAGAGCATGCCGGCCCGCGCCGGGTCGACCTCGGTGATGCCGAGTGCGAAACAGACCGTCGAATTCGCTGCTGAACCGCGCCCCTGGCAAAGAATCCCGACACTGCGGGCATAGCAGACGATGTCGTAGACAGTCAGGAAATAAGCCTCGTAAGCCAGTTCGCCGATCAGCGCCAATTCGTGCTCGATCCGCTCCCGGACCGAGACCGGCACGCCTTGCGGATAGCGGCGGCAGAGGCCGGCCTCGGTTTCGTGACGCAGCCACGAAGCCGGGCTGTGGCCGGTGGGAACGATTTCTTCCGGGTAATCGTAACGCAACTCGGCCAGCGAAAAGCGGCACCGCGCGGCGATTTTCAGGCTCTCGGCGAGCAACTCCGGAGGATAGAGGCGGGCCAGGCGCAGGCGACTGCGCAGATGCCGTTCGCCATTCGGGAACAAGGCCTGGCCAGCGGCAAAAACCGTGGTTTTCAGGCGCAAGGCGGTGAGCACGTCCTGCACCGGGCGCCGCCCGCGCTGGTGCATGTGCACGTCGCCTGCGGCCACCAGCGGCAGCCCGCAGGCTGTGCCCAATGCGCGCAATGCTGCCAGCTGCCCGGCATCGTCGGGGCCAGCGTGCAGTTCGACCGCCAGCCAGCAGCGACCGGGAAAACGCTCGGCCAGCCAGCGCCCCTGCTCGACCGCGTTGGCCTCTGCCGGGTTGGCGACCCACAGCACCAGACAATCAGGCAAGGCACCGCCTGGCGACAGCGCGTTCAGGTCGTGGCGCAGCAAGCAGTAATCGCCTTTGTCGGCCCGTCGCCGGGCCAGGGTGATCAGAGCCGATAAATTGCCGTAGCCTTCGCGGTTCTGGGCGAGAAAGACCAGCTTCAGCCCATCGACGGTGGTCATTTCGCTGCCGATCAACAGTTGCAGCGGTGGTTTTTCGTCTTGTTCACGGTCGACCGTAGAAAATGGCATTTTTTCCGGCTCAGCGACCGGGCCGGCGACCTCAGCCTGCGCGCGCCAGGCCTGATAGGCGCGCACGACGCCGGCCAGTGAACATTCATCGGTCAGCGCCAGCGCCCGGTAGCCTTGGGCCACGGCTTCGGCGACCAGTTCTTCCGGATGCGAGGCACCGCGTAGAAAGCTGAAATTGGACAGGCAGTGCAACTCGGCATAGCCGGGCAAGCCGCCGTCGCTCGCCGGGGCATGCATCGGATCAGTGGCGGCAGAAGTTGCTCCCATCCGGCGGCCTCAGGCAAACAGGCCGTGCAGGAACCAGCCGTCGGCGGCGCGAAAAATCCACAGCCACTGCCCGGCCGGATTACAGGCGACGAAGTAATCGCGGCGCACGTCGCCCGCACCTTCGCCGCTGTCCCACCAGCCGCTTTCAATCCGCTCGCCGCGCCCCTGCAGGCGCAACGGACCACGCCAGTGCGGCACCCCATGGCGCTCGGCCAGCGCTTGCGGCGGTGCAAACAGGCACAAGGGGCGGGTCATTGGTCCCAACCCCGGCCCGGAAGCTGAAGCCCTCGCCATGCTCGCCGCCTCGCTCGCCTCCCTACCGGCGGTTGCCGGCAGCAGAGGCTCGCAAGGGGCGGTGGCACATTCGGGGCGGTAATCCGCCGTCAGCGTCAGGCTGTGCACTGCGGCCGTACCGAGACGGGCGCGCAAACGCTCGATACAGGCGCTGGCACCCTCGCCACCGCTTTTGTCACCCCACAATGCAGCTGTCTCGCCGCCTGCGGCAACGACCTGTTCGGCCTCCAGCCGTAGCGCCAACACCGATCCCGGCAAAGGCCGCCGCGCCAGATGTTCGCGCAGCAGACGCAGCCAGCGCTCCGGATCGCAGCCGGGCTCGCCGAACTGCAAGGGAATGCGCGAGCAGGCCTCGCTGCGATGTTCATGTTCCAGCGACAGGACTGCTGTCCGCAGCAGCAGCTGGCGTGCCTGCAACCAGCCGGCCAGCGCCGCCAGCAGGCGCTGGGCACCAAACAGCAGCCCTTCTGCCACCTCAACCCGCCCCGGCAACTCCAGCCGTTGGGAAAAAACCTCAGGGAAAACAAACGGGGTTTGTGGGTCGGGCAGGCTGCCTTGCGCGCGCAGCAGGTCCGTTACCGGCGCCTCGCCGATGCGCAGACGCAACTCGGCCGTGGGCAAGGCCAGCAGATCGCCGAGTTGCCGGCAGCCGCAGGCAGCCAGACGCGCACTGGCTGCTGCCGGCCAGTGGCTGACCCTGGCAATCAAGGTCAGCGGCAGGCCGGCCAGCTCGGAAACCAGCTCGGCCGTATTCGTGTTGCGCAGCGGCGGCGGCCCGGCCGCTGCCTCTGGGTTTGCTGCAAATGCGGCCGCCGCCAGCCAGCGGGCCGCCAGCGGCGTCGGCGCCACTCCAGCTGCGACCGTCCACCCTTGCGCCTGCAATTCGGCCAAAGCAGCCTGCAACAATGCCGCCTGCCCGCCAAACAACCGCAGGCAGCCAGCAATTTCGAGCAACACGGTTTGCGGGGGCACCAGACTGACAGTCGGCGAGAAGCGCCCGGCCCAGCAGGCCAGTTGCAACAAGGCGGCGGCTTCGCGGCCGGAATCGGCAGCCAGTGCCTGCAGGCCGGGGGCCAGCGCGAGTGCCGTCGCCAGTCGCAGCCCCGGCTGGACACCGGCTGCAGCGGCCTGCGCATCCGCCACCCGCACCCGGCCGCGCTCGACCACCGCGCTAGGCGACGAGGGCGAGGCCAGCGCTTGCAGGGGCAGGCGTGGAAATTCGAGGGCCAGCCACAGCATGGTCCACCTTTCCCGGTTGTGCGAGGTTAAGCGTCAGCACCGGCGAGGCGGCGGCACCACGTCGCTTGAGAATGCGTACCTGCAGCCGACGGCCAGCGCCCGGCGGCGGCGATGTTTCCAGCTGCAGGCGCAGCGGAGCCGCCGAAGCTTGCGCGGCCTCTGCACTTGAACGCCAGAGCACGGCCAGCACCGGCCGCCCTTCAGTGGCGACCTGCAAACGCCGGATCTGCGGTGCTTGCAACCGCCGCGCAGGGGTTTCGGCCCAGCCGAGCACTGCGGCAAAACCACCGCTGCCGAGTAATTGCTCCAGACACCAGGCCCCCTGCCCCGGCTCTGCTCCGGGTTGCACCAACAACAAATGCTCAGGGGCGATCCCGGCGGCGGCCCAGGCCGGCGCATGCGGCTGCCAGGGCGGCGCGACCAGGGCAATCCGCCCACCCTGTGCGGCGAGTCGCGCCAAGGCCGGCAAAAACAGGCTCAATTCGCCGATCCCTCCCGTTCCGCCGAGCAATTCGGTCAGCCCGCCGCATGGCCAGCCGCCACCCGGCAACTCGGCGTCAAGCGCCGCATGCCCGGTGGCGATTGCCTGCTGTGGCGGCGCCGCCAGCGCATCACCGCGCCAGACGTCACCACGGGCCAGTACCTCGGACAGGGAAAGTGCGCCAGACATGACCGAAAAACCGCAAATTCAAGTCAAATAAAAGGAAATGGACAACGTCACCAGCAACCATTCGGTGCAGCCGATGGGTATAAAAACCCCCTTGGCCGATGTGCGAAGAAACCCGAAGCCGGATGGAACGGCAATCACCGGTAGCGGCCTTTAAGCAGGCTTGGTGTCGCCTTCGTTCCAGCCATCGGGCACTCACTGACTCGGCCGGAGAACTGATCCGGCCGAACATGCGCCAAGACAGAGGGGTTTTGCCGACTTTCCACGGTCGACCGTGGAAAACCGCCATTTCCCTAGCGCACCAAGCCTGCCCGGCCCGCTTACAGTTGTCCGGCAGTGCCCCGGATCAAGCCCACGGCAATCCCCTCAATGGCGAATTCGACTTCGCCCGGATTGATCACGATCGGCTCGAAATCGGGGTTTTCGGCGATCAGACGGATTTGCTGGCCTTTACGCTCGAAGCGCTTGACGGTGACGTCGTCGTCGATGCGGGCAACCACCACCTGGCCTTCACGGGCCTGGTTGGTTTTGTGCACGGCCAGCAGGTCGCCGTCGAAAATGCCGGCGTCGATCATCGACAGGCCACGCACCTTGAGCAGGAAATCGGCGCGCGGAGTGAACAGGCCGGCGTCCAGCGCATAGCGCCCCTGCACGTTCTCGACCGCGAGGATCGGCGAACCTGCGGCGACGCTGCCGATCAGCGGCAGACCAAGCTGTTCGACCAGGCGAATGCCACGTGCCGAACCGGGTTCGAGGTTGATCGCGCCCTTTTTGGCCAGGGCCTTGAGGTGATCCTCGGCCGCGTTGGGCGAGGCAAAGCCGAAGGCGGTGGCGATTTCCGCCCGGGTCGGCGGTGCGCCCAGCACTTCGACGGTATTCTTGATGAAATCGAGGATTTCCTGCTGACGGGGGGTGAGTTTCATGGCCATGCTCCGGCGGAACCAATAACTGTATTTTTATACAGCCACCGGTTTTTGGCAAGGCCGGCGAGGCGAAATCATGCGTTTTCAGGTTGGCAGGTCGAAACCCTTGAGCTTGCGGTACATATCCACCGCGTAGGAATCGGTCATTCCGGCGACAAAATCGGCGACCTGCAGCAGGCGGATATACGGGTCGGGGTCCGGCTCGCCGCCATGGCCGAGGAATTGCGCTGGCAGGAGTTGCAGCAGCATCCGTTCGCGGGTGGTAAAACGCAGGCCGGGCACGCCGGCACGAGCTTCCACCGCCTGGGTAAATAATTCGAGCAAGGCGCCGAGGACCTCAAAACCGGCGGTTTCGATTTCCAGCGCCGGGCGGGCGGTGTAGATGGTCTCCTTGGCCACCTGCAGCACCGCCTGCAAAGGAATCGCTACCGGCGACTGCGCCAGCAATTCGTTGTCGAACTCGCCGGCGAGGATCGCATCCTCGTTTTCCAGGAAAACCGCCGCCGCACTTTCGAGCAGCCGCCCGATCGCCTTGGCGCGCAGGTATTCGAGCCGCTCCTTGGGGTCGTGCAAGCGCTCCAGCCGGCCACCGCTGACCGAGGTGCCGGCCAGGTCGCCGAGCAGACACTCGGCATCCTTGTAAGAAAGAAAGCCGAGCCGGGCGGCATCTTCCATGTCGACAATCAGGTAACAGGTGTCGTCGGCGACTTCGACCAGAAAGGCCAGCGGGTGGCGCCGCCAGGCGGTGCCTGGAATCCGTTCGATCAGCCCGGTGGCCTCGGCGACGCGGGCAAAATGCGCGGCATCCTGCTGGAAAAAGCCGAATTTCTTGCCGCTTTTCCCCGGTAATTCACGGTCGACCGCGGAAGGCCGGGGATATTTGGTAAACGTCGCCAGCACCGCGCTGGTCAGTTGCAGACCACCGGGGTTGGCCGGGCTTTGCAGCCGGCTGACGATGCGGAAGCCCTGGGCGTTGCCTTCGTAACGCTCGAAGTCGGCCCGCTGCGCCGGGGTCAGCGGATGCCGATCGAGCAGGCCGGAAGTGCGGAACCATTCGCGGATCGCATCCTCGCCGGCATGGCCGAAAGGTGGATTGCCGATGTCGTGGGCCAAGCAGGCGGCAGCGACGATCGCTCCGAAATCGCCCGACTCGACCTCCGGCAACTGGTGCCGTGCGATGATCTCGCGCCCAACTACCGCACCGAGCGAGCGCCCGACGCAACTGGCTTCCAGGCTGTGGGTCAGGCGCGTACGGACGTAATCGCTCTTCGACAAGGGAAAGACCTGGGTCTTGTCCTTCAGTCGGCGGAAGGCCGAAGTAAATACGATGCGGTCGTAATCCTGCTGAAACGCGGTGCGTTCGCGGCTACGCGGCGCCTTGCCGGCGCCGAGGCGCTCGGCGGAAAGCAGTTGTTGCCAAATCTGACGGTGATCCATGCGGCGGTGCGCTGTGCGCAAGGCTGAAAGATACCAAGGATACCCTGCCCGGCTCAGGTCGGGGCAGCGGTATCCTCTTCGAAACTGGCCCGCACATGCTCGGGAATCGGCACCGACTTGCCGCTCTGGGTGTTCATCCACACCACCTTAGCCGCGCCTTCGGCGTACAGCTCGCCGTCGATCAGCATCTCGACATGGGTCGGCACGCTGGAGCGGCCGGCATGGCCGACATAAGTCCGCACCTCGACCGTCCCCGGATAGGTCATCGGCTTGAGGAAGGTACAGCTGGCATTGATGATCACCGGCCCGTCGCCGCCGGGGCGGACCAGAACCTGCATCGCCTCAATCCATTCGACCCGCGCCTGCTCCATGAAGCGGAAGTAGACGGTGTTGTTGACGTGGCCGTAGGCATCCATGTCGCCCCAGCGAATCGGGATGGACGTGACATGAACCAGCTTTCTCCGATGTTCCATATTTGCTATTTTTCCGTGTTTAGGGTCGCCTTCCATACTGTACCGTATTGAAATCTGTGCGACAATAAAACGAAATATTCCCAACCTGGATGCATCCGGGAAAAACACAACAGGAGACAGCAAAATGGAACGCGAAGCCATGGAATTCGACGTCGTGATCGTTGGTGGTGGCCCGGCCGGGCTGGCAGCAGCGATCAGGCTCAAGCAACTGGCCAACGAAAAAGGCAGCGAACTGGGCGTCTGCCTGATCGAAAAAGGTGCCGAAATCGGTGCCCACATCCTTTCCGGCGCGGTGATGGACCCGCGCGCCCTGAGCGAACTCCTGCCCAACTGGCAGGCCGACGGCGCGCCGCTCAACGCCCCGGTTTCGGAAGACCGTTTCTACATCCTCTCGGAAACTGGCGCGACCAAGGTGCCAAACGCCCTGCTCCCCGGCTGCTTCCACAACGAAGGCAATTACGTCATCTCGCTCGGCAACGTCTGCCGCTGGCTGGGCGAACAGGCCGAAGCGCTGGGCGTCGAGATCTACCCGGGCTTTGCCGGCGCCGAAGTCCTGTTCGACGAAAACGGCGCGGTCAAGGGCGTGGCCACCGGCGACATGGGTCGCCTGCGCGATGGTTCCGAAGGCCCCAATTTCCAGCCAGGCATGGAGTTGCACGGCAAGTACACTTTCTTTGCCGAAGGTTGCCGCGGCCACCTCGGCAAGCAGTTGATCGAAAAATTCGACCTCAATCGCGATGCCGACCCGCAAACCTACGGCATCGGGATCAAGGAACTCTGGGAAATCCAGCCCGACAAGCACCAGCTTGGCTTGGTCGTTCATAGCGGTGGCTGGCCGATGCAGCCGGACACCTACGGCGGCGGCTTCCTCTACCACCTGGAGAACAACCAGGTCGCCGTCGGCTTCGTCGTCGGCCTCGGCTACAGCAACCCGCACCTGTCGCCCTACGAGGAATTCCAGCGTTACAAGACGCACCCGGAAATCCGCAAGTTCCTCGAAGGCGGCAAGCGCATTTCCTACGGCGCCCGCGCACTAACGGCTGGCGGCCTGCAATCGCTCCCCCAACTCACCTTCCCCGGCGGCGCGCTGATCGGCGACGATGCCGGCTTCCTCAACGCGGCCCGGATCAAGGGGTCGCATTGCGCGATCAAGACCGGTGCGCTGGCTGCCGAAGCCTGCTTCGCGGCGCTTGCAGCCGAGCGCCAGCGCGACGAACTCACCGCCTACCCGGAAGCCTTCAGGAACAGCTGGCTCTACGACGAACTCCACCAGGCGCGCAATTTCAAACCGTGGATGAACAAGGGCCTGAAGCTCGGCTCACTGATGTTCGGCATCGACCAGATCATTTTTGGCGGCAAGGCGCCGTGGACCCTGCACAACACCACGCCCGACCACGCCAAGCTCAAGCCGGCCGGCGAGTGCCCCAAAATCGACTATCCGAAACCCGATGGCGTGCTCACTTTTGATCGCCTGTCGTCGGTCTTCCTGTCCTCGACCAACCACGAGGAAGACCAGCCCTGCCACCTGCAACTCAAGGATACGGCGGTGCCGGTGAGCGTCAACCTGGCGCAATACGACGCGCCCGAGCAGCGCTTCTGCCCGGCCGGCGTTTATGAAATCCTCGGCCAGGACGAAGGTCAGCCGCGTTTGCAGATCAATGCGCAGAACTGCGTGCACTGCAAGACCTGCGACATCAAGGATCCGACGCAAAACATCAACTGGGTAGTCCCGCAAGGCGGCGAAGGACCCACCTATCCCAACATGTGATCGCGTATAATCGCGGGCTTGACCCCCAAGGGAGTACATACAAATGGGCTTTCTCGCCGACAAGAAAATTCTGATTACCGGTCTGCTGTCCAAGCATTCCATCGCCTACGGCATTGCCAAAGCCTGCCACCGCGAAGGTGCGCAACTGGCCTTCAGCTACCAGAACGAGCGCTTTGAAGATCGCATCAAGAAGTTTGCCAACGAGTTCGACAGCGAACTGATCTTCCCGCTCGACGTGAGCAACGACGAACAGATCAACCAGCTTTTTGCCGACCTCGGCAAGCACTGGGACGGTCTCGACGGCCTGGTGCATTCGATTGCCTACGCGCCGACTGAAGCCATCGAGGGCGATTTCCTTGAAGGTATCTCGCGTGAGTCCTTCCGTATTGCCCACGATATTTCGTCGTACAGCTACCCGGCTCTGGCCAAGGCGGCCCGCCCGCTGATGCAAGGCCGCAAGTCGGCCCTGCTGGCGCTGTCCTACCTGGGCGCCGAGCGGACCATGCCGAACTACAACACCATGGGTCTGGCCAAGGCCAGCCTTGAAGCCGCCACCCGTTACCTGGCCTTCTGCCTCGGCCCCGAAGGAATTCGCGCCAATGCGATTTCCGCCGGCCCGATCAAGACCCTGGCCGCATCCGGGATCGGCAACTTTGGCAAGCTGCTGTCGTACAACTCGCACCACGCCCCGCTGCGCCGCAACGTGACCATCGAGGAAGTCGGCAACGCCGCCGCCTTCATGCTCTCCGACCTGGCATCCGGCATCACCGGCGAAATCATGTACGTCGACGGCGGCATGAACACCGTCGCCCTCGGCAACCCGGAGCCGCTACCAGCCTGACCCGCACGACCACTTCCGGCGTCGACCGTGGTCACACACGGTCGACGCCGGAAAAATCAAAAAAGCCGACGCCGTGCCGTCGGCTTTTTTATATCAACATCTTCAACCACCCCCTCACCTGCGAAGCTGCAAGCGGCCATCCATGGCGGCAGCCAGGTGGCCAAGGACAAACAAAAACGGACCCGCAGGTCCGTTTTTGTTTTCAGCGCCTGACCGCCGGAATTACTTGGCTTCGAGCAAGGCCTGATTGATTTCAACCTTGTAGCGGGCGCGCAGAGCAGCCAGATAGGCCTGCACGTCTTCCTGCATCGCAATCCGCCCCAACTGGCCAAGCATCGCCTTCTGCTGGGCATCATCGAGCTTCTGACCAGCTTCGACACGATTCAGGCGAATCAGCGCATAGGCGTTCCCCGGCAACTCGACCCCGGTGTACGCCGGTAGTTTGCCGGTATCCATTCGCTGCACGGCGCTCGCAGCCTGCGGCGGGAGTAGACGGGCATCCATGCGCGACACCAGTTTCGGTGCCCCCCAGGCAAGCTTGTCTTCGCCCTGGCGAAGCTTGGTGAGCAGCGCCTCGCCTTCCTGACGGGCAAGCGCCTGCGCCTCTTGGCGCTTGAGCAGGGTTTCGATACTGGCAACCACGCTATCGAACGGCTGCCGGGCAACCGGACGGTAATCAGCAACACGGGCAGCCAGAAGAGTGTTTTGTCCGATCTCGATAGCTTCGGTATTGCGTCGGTTCTTGACCGAATCTTCGGCAAATACGGCAGCCAGTACCTTTTCATTCCCCAGCGGACCAGCAGCCGGATTGGCCGCGCGTCCAATCCAGTCAGACTGCTTGATCGTCAGGTGAAACTTCTCAGCCACCGGCTTAAGGCTGTCAGGCTGCTCATATACCGTATTGCTGAAAGCCTCGGCAGCTTCGGCAAACTTTCTACCGGCAGCCGTTTTCTTGAGTTCCTCCTCGATCTCGCCGCGCACCTCGGCCAGCGGACGCTCCTTGGCAGCATGAATGCCGGTCAGGCGAATGATATGAAAACCAAACGGTGACTCAACTACAGTCGAAATCTCGCCTTCCTTGAGGGCAAACACACTATCCTCAAAGGGCTTGACCATCATGCCGCGACCAAAGAAGCCGAGATCGCCGCCTTTGCTTGCAGAGCCCGGATCATCCGAATGCTTTTTGGCAAGCTCGGGGAACGCTGCAGGATTGGCCTTGACTTGCTGCAACAACTCCTCGGCCCTGGCTTTGGCTTTTTCCTGGCCGTGCTTGTCGTTCGCTAGCAGGATATGGCTGGCGCGCCGCTCTTCCGGCTG
This sequence comes from Dechloromonas sp. ZY10, assembly GCF_041378895.1. Classification (NCBI taxonomy): domain Bacteria; kingdom Pseudomonadati; phylum Pseudomonadota; class Betaproteobacteria; order Rhodocyclales; family Azonexaceae; genus Dechloromonas; species Dechloromonas aquae. The sequence goes on along the minus strand of NZ_CP144212.1, from coordinate 1,720,904 downwards.
ACGGTAGCGGTCCTTGCTGCGTTCGTACCAGGCCTTGACCTCCTCCTCGCTCACCTTGAGCTGGCTTGCCACGGCATCCATCGACAACACCACATACTCGACCCGCGCCTGCTCGGGCGTCTCGAACTGCTTGCCGTTTTCTTCGTAAAACTTCTTCGCCGCATTCTCGGCCAACTTGACCTTGCCGAGATAGGCATCCAGCCCCAGGCGGTGCTCAACCACTTCGCGCTTTTCGGTCTGCAGTGCAATCAGGCGCTCGCCGACCGTCTTCGACACGAAGCCGGACTGACCGACAGCCCCCGCCAGTTGCTGTAAGGTCAGATCCTGCCGCAACTGCGCTTCGAACATTGCCGGAGTCATTCCCTGGGCGCGCAGAGCCGCCTCATAACGCTCACTGGAAAACTTCCCGTCAACCTTGAATACCTCGATCCCGGCGATCGCACGCCGCACCGCATCATCGGAGGCAAACATCCGCCGCTTGCTCGCTTCAAGCATCAGCAGACGCTGATCAACAAGGTCATCAAGAATGGCTTTACGTGCCTCCGGGTTATCCAGCATTTTCGGATCCATCTGCCCCAGTTGCGCCCGCAGGCGTTCCTGTTGTTCGCGCAGCGCCTGCTGGAATTGCTGCTGGGTGACACGGGCATCGCCGATTTTCGCGACATCGTCGCCGCCCGCATTGCGGACATAGGAATCGACACCAAAGAAGGCAAATGGCAGCGCAATCAGCGCCAGGAAAATCTGGACGATTTTCTTGTTATCGCGAACGAGGTCGAACATAGGAAAAAAATAATCCGGGAAGAACAGCGTGATACGAAAGACGCGACAGTCAAGCTGCCAACGGCCCATCCGGCTCTGCGGCCAAAGGTCTGCATCATACCGCAGATTCGCGCCCCTCCGAACCGCAAAAGGAGAGCAGAAAACTAGGCTGAATTGTCGCTCTCCACAAACAGGCATGAATACTGCTTTTGTCAAAAAAACAAAATTCGGGCTACGCACAACAAAGCACCCGCCAGACAAATACTGTACAAAAAAACAGTAGTGTGTATAATCCGGAACTGTCACACGGCCCCAACCGCCAGAGAGCACGGATTCATTCCTGTCATTTAACGGAGCGCTGTACCATGAAAAACCTGCAAAGGTGGTTTGAGCGAATCGCCGGCTTCGATCCGCTTGAATACGAACGCTATCGCCAGGCCAAACAAGTTTTTTCTCGCGAAAATTTCGATGATCGCCCCCTGCGCCTGCCAGCTTGCTGGCGCCGCCGCTCTCGCATCAGTGGCGCCGAAGCCTGAAAGACAGCTGACTCAGCCCCCTACAACCGGTTTATTCGGTTAGCTACCGCCGCACAGGCTGCAGCACCATGCAGCCAAACAAACCACGGCAAAACCCAGCGGCAATTCTTGCCGCTGCAAATGATTTTTTGCCGTCCACCCGTTTATCTCCGCCTGAGTCATAATTTCCGCCATCCCATCCGGCCAGCCCGGATTTTCCCCACCCAGGCAGCGGAGCCCTCATGAGCGCGGAAGACACCCCCGGCGACGAACTCAAGAACTATATCCACGCACTGCTGAAAGCAATGGTTCAGCACGGCGGCTCGGATCTGTTCATTGCCAAGGATTTTGCACCGACCATGAAAGTCCACGGGACGATGAAGGCGCTGTCATCGCAAAAGCTGACCCCGGACATTGCCCGCAAATTGGCGCAAGCCCTGATGAACCCAACCCAGCGCGAGGAGTTTGAACGAGAACACGAATGCAATTTTGCAATTTCACTACCGGGCATTTCTCGCTTCCGGGTCAATGTCTTCCTGCAACAGCAAACGGTGGCCATGGTCATCCGGACGATTACCAGCGAAATCCCCAATCTCGAAAAGCTTGGCCTACCCGAAGTCCTCAAAGAAATCATCACCACCAAACGCGGGCTGATTCTGGTCGTTGGCGGCACAGGCTCAGGCAAATCGACGACCATGGCGGCCATGCTTGACCACCGCAACGCGACCGCCCCGGGACACATCATTACTGTCGAAGATCCGGTCGAATACGTGCATACCTCGAAACAATGCCTGGTCACTCACCGCGAAGTCGGGGTCGACACCCACTCCTGGCACAACGCCCTGAAAAACACGCTGCGACAGGCGCCGGATGTGATCCTGATCGGGGAAATCCGCGATCTCGAAACCATGGAACATGCACTGGCCTTTGCCGAGACCGGCCACCTGTGCATGGGAACCCTGCATGCCAACAACGCAAACCAGACGCTGGACCGGGTCGTCAATTTCTTCCCCGACGAACGAAAAGCCCAGGTGCTGATGGATATAGCCTCGAATTTGAAGGCGGTGGTTTCACAGCGACTGATCCGGACGATCGACGGCAAACGTAAGCCAGCCATCGAAATTCTGCTCAACACGCCAACCGTGGCCGAACTGCTATCCAAAGGACAGTCGGCGGCAATCAAGCCGGTGATGGACAAGAGCCGCGAACTCGGCATGCAGACCTTCGATCAAGCCCTGTTCGACCTCTACGATGCAGGTCACATCGCCTACGACGAAGCCATCCGCAACGCCGATTCGGCCAATGAACTGCGCCTCGCGATCAAGCTCAAGAGCAAACGTGGCGAACCAGCCAATAGCAGCGGCTTTTCACTGTCGATCGAGGAAGAGAAAAAAGACGAGGACGAAGACGCCGGCGAAGGTAGCTCCCCTGCCCCCACCAGCACCTAAGCCTTGGCAATCAACGCCAGGTAAAAGCCATCCATTTCACCGGTTGGCCAAACCCGTCGGGTTTCCTGGCAAGCCGCAGCCAGCGGCTTACCCTTCCACTCACCCAAACCGGGGCGCACATTCGGCAAGTCCAGCGAAAGCGGCAGCAAACGGACACCCTCGCGTTTTTTCAACAGGTGATCGACAATCAGCTCGTTTTCTTCCGGCGCAAAGGAACAGGTGCAATACATCAGGGTGCCACCTTGCTTCAACGCGTCAAAAGCGCTCAAAATCAAGCGTTTTTGCTTTTTGGCGCATTCGCTGACCTTGGCTGGAGACCAATGTTCCCAAGAGCCAGGATCCCAAGTCTTGAAGCGACTTTCAGAAGAACACGGGGCATCAAGCATGACCCGGTCGAAACAGTCTGGCTTCAAACTACCGACCACGCGCCCATCCTTCAGATAGGTCTGGGTATTACTGACGCCCATCCGCGCCAGATTGGCCTTCAGCCGATGATAACGGGCACTGACTGGCTCGACCGCACTGATTTTCCCCTCATTTCCCATCATTTCCGCCAGGAGAATGGTTTTACCCCCCGGAGCAGCGGCCAGATCAAGGACCCATTCTTCAGGCTGGGGAGCCAGCAGGATAGGAGCCAGCATGCTTGATAGACTCTGGATGTAAATCGAGCCAAGACTAGCTGCCGAGGAATAGGTCAGGATTTCACGTTGCTCCTGCGGACAGGTATAGGCCCACACGCCAGCAGCCTGCGCCCAGGCCACCGGCGCACACGCAATACCCATCCCGGCCAACTCGGCAAGCACCGGTTCGGGCGCCGCAACACTCAGGCGATTGATCCTGAAGGCCACCGCCTCCTTGCCCGCAAAAGAAGCCAGCGCCCCCGACAACAGATCGGGGGGGCAAGTCATCTCCAAACGTGACAAAAACTCAGGGGGCAACATGTGACAACTCCAGCAGGGATAAACAAAGAGGGGCGTATGATAGGTTAAGCATGCACCGGAGGGAAAATACCGTCTTGCTCCCCCCGGGCTGTGAGGCATAATTGCGCCTTTTCGGCCAGCTACCGAGTCCACGGAGACCTTGCACCATGAAGCGTATCGACATTGATGCGGCCATACGCCAGCACACCCAATGGCGACGCCAGTTCCTCAATGCCTTTGCAGGCGGCGCCTATGCCGACATGCCGCTCTCGGAACATCGCAGTTGCTTGCTTGAGCGCACCTTGGGCGGCATCCAGCCCGACACCGCCTCCGACCTCGAGATCGTGGCCAGACTGCAGCGGGCAGATCGCCGCTTTCACCAGTTAGCCAACGAGATCATCGACTTGAGCAGCAACGGCCTGTCTTGCGATGCGGATTTGCTGCTCCCCGAGTTAACCGATGCCTCGCACCAGCTTGTCTCCGAACTTGACCGCCTGCGCGAGAGCCGCACCACAATCTGAAACGCCTGCCCCCTGGCTCAGCCTGCATCCCGGCGGAGTTGATCGCTGTCCCTGCGCCCCGGCTTTGCGGCGCCTTGTCCCTCGGCTCGGCCTCGCCTCAAGTAGCCAGCCAGGGAGTTTCTGGGCGCAAACGCATCGGCGCCCTGAACTGCATATTGGCAATGTCGATGGGCCAACAGGGATGCAACAACCGGAAAGCCAACTGCCACTTACTCCGCCACAATATCCGGCAGGAATCCTACTACCCCCCCGGTAATATAACCACACAAACCGCCAGGCAAAAAAACCCCTGGGCACTACCAGGGGTCATTACGGTCATGGGCAGCAAGGGAGTAGCAAACCCTTGCGGTCATTCCCACTCAATGGTTGCCGGCGGTTTTCCGGAAACGTCGTACACCACACGATTCAGGCCCCGGACTTCGTTGATGATGCGGTTGGAAACGCGCCCCAGCAACTCATACGGCAGATGCGCCCAATGCGCGGTCATGAAGTCGCTGGTAACAACTGCGCGCAACGCAACAACGTTCTCGTAGGTACGGCCATCACCCATCACGCCAACGCTCTTGACCGGCAGGAAGACCGCAAAGGCCTGGCTGGTCAGATCGTACCAACTCTTGCCAACGTCCTCTTCGCTGCACAGGCCGGCCACGGCATCATGCGCCGTGGCCACGGTCGACCGTAGTTCATCGATGAAAATGGCGTCAGCACGCTGCAGTAGCTGCGCCGCCTTCTGCGTGACTTCACCAAGGATGCGCACACCCAGCCCCGGGCCCGGGAAGGGATGGCGATAGACCATCTCGCGCGGCAGGCCGAGCGCCACGCCCAGTTCACGCACTTCGTCCTTGAACAGTTCGCGCAGCGGTTCCAGGAGCTTGAGGTGCATGTCTTCCGGCAGGCCGCCGACGTTGTGGTGGCTCTTGATCGTGTGGGCGCCCTTCTTGCCCTTGCCGGCGGATTCGATCACATCCGGATAGATCGTGCCTTGGGCCAGCCACTTCGCGGCAGAGAGCTTCTTCGACTCGGCCTGGAAAACTTCGACGAATTCCTTGCCGATGATCTTGCGCTTCTGTTCCGGATCGGAAACACCGGCCAGCTTGCCCATGAAGTCGTCCACGGCATCGACGCGGATAACCTTGACGCCGAGGTTGCGGGCGAACATGTCCATGACCATGTCGCCTTCGTTCAGGCGCAGCAGGCCATGATCGACGAAAACGCAGGTCAGCTGGTCGCCGATCGCGCGATGAATCAGCGCAGCAGCCACCGAGGAATCAACGCCACCGGACAGGCCGAGGATAACTTCTTCGTCACCGACCTGCTTGCGGATGGCCTCAACGGCTTCGGCGATGTAGTCGCCCATGACCCAGTCGGTGCCACAACCGCAGATGCCATGCACGAAGCGCTCGAGCAGCGCACGGCCCTGCTTGGTGTGGGTGACTTCCGGGTGGAACTGAACGGCGTAGAACTTGCGCGACTCGTCGGCCATGCCGGCGATCGGGCAGGACAGCGTCGAGGCCATCTTGATGAAACCCGGCGGCAGTTCCATGACGGAGTCACCGTGGCTCATCCAGACCTTGAGCATGCCGTGGCCTTCATCCGTGGTGAAGTCGGCGATGTCCTTGAGCAGTGCGGTATGGCCGTGGGCTCGGACTTCGGAATAACCGAATTCGCGGGCCTTGCCGGCCGCTTCGGCGGTCATCACCTTGCCGCCCAGTTGCTGGGCCATGGTCTGCATGCCGTAGCAGATGCCGAGGACCGGGACGCCCAGTTCGAACACGACATTCGGCGCACGCGGGGTGTCGCCTTCAGTGACCGAATTCGGACCGCCGGAGAGAATGATGCCCTGAGCGCCGTAATTGCGGATGAAATCGTCAGAGACGTCGTAGGGGTGAATCTCGCAGAACACCTTGGCTTCGCGCACGCGACGGGCGATCAGCTGGGTGACCTGGGAACCGAAATCGAGAATGAGGATTTTCTGGTGGCTCATTGAAAAAATCCGGAAAAGTGAATCCTTGAATGAAAAGGGCGGCTCCTTGAGCCGCCCTGCAGAATGCCGAAGCGATCAATCGAGGTGATAGTTCGGTGCTTCCTTGGTGATCTGCACATCGTGCACGTGCGATTCGCGAATGCCGGCCGAGGTAATCTCGACGAAACAGGCACGATCATGCACATCGGCGATGGTGGCGCAACCGAGGTAGCCCATCGAGGAACGCAGGCCGCCCATCAGCTGATGGATGACAGCGAGGACCGAGCCCTTGTACGGCACGCGGCCTTCGATGCCCTCGGGCACGAACTTGTCGACGTTGGCGGTGTTGTCCTGGAAGTAGCGGTCGGAAGAACCGGCCTGCATGGCACCCAGCGAGCCCATGCCACGGTAGGACTTGTAGGAACGGCCTTGGAACAACTCGACTTCGCCCGGCGCCTCTTCGGTACCGGCGAACAGGCCACCCAGCATCACGGCATTGGCGCCGGCAGCGATCGCCTTGGCAATGTCGCCGGAGTAACGGATGCCACCGTCGGCGATCATCGGCACGCCGGATCCCTTGAGGGCTTCGGAGACATTCTGAATGGCGGTGATCTGCGGCACACCGACACCGGCCACGATGCGGGTCGTACAGATGGAGCCCGGGCCGATACCGACCTTGACGCCGTCGGCACCCATATCAACGAGAGCACGCGCTGCATCGGCCGTGGCGATGTTGCCGCCGATGACTTCGATATGCGGGAAATTCTTCTTGACCCAATTGACGCGATCCAGCACGCCCTGGGAATGACCGTGCGCCGTATCGACCACGATCACGTCGATCCCGGCTTCGGCCAGCAGCTCAACGCGCTCTTCGGTCCCGGCACCGACACCGACGGCAGCGCCGGCACGCAGGCGACCGGTCGCATCCTTGTTGGCCAGCGGGTGCTCGGTGGACTTCAGGATGTCCTTGACGGTGATCAGGCCACGCAGGCTGAACTCATCGTCGATGACCAGCACACGCTCCAGACGGTGCTTGCGAATCAGTTCTTTGGCTTCGTCGACACTGGCGCCTTCCTTGACGGTGACCAAGCGCTTCTTCGGGGTCATGATGGCCTTGACCGGCTGATCGAGATTGGTCTCGAAACGCAGATCACGGTTGGTCACGATACCGACCACCTTGCCGGCCTTGTCCACCACCGGCAGACCGGAAATCCGGTGCTGGCGGGTGATTTCGAGCACGTCGCGAACCGTCATGTTCGGCTGGACCGTGTACGGATCCTTCAGGATGCCGGACTCGAAACGCTTCACCTTGGCCACTTCGGCCGCTTGAGCCTTGGCGGAGAGGTTCTTGTGGATGATACCGATACCGCCTTCCTGAGCCAGCGCAATGGCGAGACGGCCTTCCGTGACGGTATCCATCGCGGCAGACAGCAGCGGCATGTTCAGGGTGATGTTGCGGGTCAGCTTGGTAGCAAGACTGACATCGCGCGGCAGGACTTGGGAATGTGCAGGGACGAGCAGGACGTCGTCGAAAGTGAGGGCTTTTTGCAGCAGTCGCATGGCCTTTAATCCAAGGTCACAAAATCGTATTATACAGAGATTAAGCCGAATTCCCGATAGCCATGAAGCCTGTCAAGCCGCTTTTTTGCATCCTGCTCGCGCTGTCAGCCCCGCTCACAGCGCAGACCTACCAATGGAAAGATGCTGGCGGACGGACCGTGATTTCAGATGCGCCGCCACCGAAAGGCACTGCCAGTCGCAGCATCGCCGCCCCCAGCGCGCCTCCGGGCGACCTCGCCGAACGTGAAATGGAGTTCCGCAAGCGCCGCCGTGAAGCCGAAGACAGCACAGCCCGTGCCGAGCGCGAAAGCACCCAGAGGCGGCAGCGCCGCGAAACTTGCGAACGGGCACGCCAGGCTCTGGCAACACTGGAGTCGGGGCGCGAAGTCAGCAGTCTTGACGATCGCGGCGAGGGAGCGCTGATGAACGACACCGAGCGGCAGCAGGAAATTATCCGCTTACGCGAAATGGTTGGCGAAAGCTGCAAATAGCGCCTGCCTGGCTCAGGCCTCGGCACCCTCGCCTTCGCCAGCCCCCTTCTTCATGACCTTGCCTTCGGCCGCCCGCTGCTTGCGGACCTCCTTGGGATCGGCAATCAACGGCCGATAGATTTCGACGCGGTCGCGCTGCCGCAGCGCAGCATCGACCTTGGCCAGCTTGTTCCAAATCCCGAACTTGTTTTTCTTGAGATCGATCTCGGGATATTTTTCCAGCAGGCCGCTGGCCTCCAGTGCATCACCCAGCGTACTGCCAGCCGGCAGGGAGACGGTCACGACCTCCTGCTTGCTCGCCAGCGCATAACAGACATCAACAGAAATCTTTTCGCTTTCGGCCATTTTCTTCAGTTTCCGTAAATTTGCGCCGCCCGCCGCACAAAAGCATCCACGAAGGTATTGGCAATATGGCTGAATACCGGGCCGATCACCTTCTCGAACAGCTTGCTGGAAAATTCGTAATGCAGGCGAAACTCGATCTTGCAGGCGTTCTCGGTCAGCGCCCTGAACTGCCAGGAGCCCTCCAGACGACGGAAAGGTCCATCGACCAGACGGATATGCATCGACTGCGGGAACAGCTTGTCATTTTCGGTGGTAAAACTCGACTTCACCGCGTGGTAATTGATATGCAGCGTGGCCACCGTTTTAGCCGGATCGCGAAACTTCAGCTCGGTCTTGCCGCACCAGGGCAGAAAGGCCGGATAGTCCTCGCAACGATCCACCAGTTCGAACATCTGCTCGGCCGAGCGTTCGATCAATACGGATTTTTCGACGAGGGCCATGGGTCAGCGATTTCCTGCAACAAAAGTCAGGGGCGCATTCTATGCGCAAGCGCCCGATCCGGCTACCCATCGGCACAACGCAGCAGGCCGCCAGTTCACAACCGCAACGGCCAAAGCTATCCTTGTTGCCATTAGGGGTTTCGGCCTGCCGGACACTCTTTCCCCCACCCTCCCAATTGCCATGACCAGTTCCCCGTCCTGCCCCGGAAATTGCTGCCGCCACCTGCCCGAAGTCAGCCACGCGGCACTTTCTGCCTTGCTCGACGATTGGCTGCGCGATGACCACCCCTTCCACCTGCTGGCCTTGCTGCCGGATGCCGAGCGTGCTGCGGTGCCGTTGCTGCAGACTGCCTGCAACGAACGCGGGATTACTCTGGCCGGCGGGGTATTTCCAGCCCTGATCGAAAAAGACCGGTTCGTTACTCAAGGCGTCCAGCTGCTGCGCGTTGTCGATGCACCGCAAGCCTTGCTGCTGACCGGCGTTGGTGCCGGCTCGGCGCCTGCCGCCGTCGCTGAGGAACTGCTCGAGCATGTTCTCAGCCGCCTCAGCGACGACGAGGACGCCACCCTGTTCTGCATTTTTGATGCCCTGACGCCGAATATCGCCACGCATCTCGACCAGTGGTACCTGAAACTCGCCGACCGGGTTCGCTACCTCGGCGTCAACGCCGGAAATGAACGCTTCGAGCCGGCACCGTGCCTGTTCGACAATCAGCGCTTTGTCGGCGATGCCCTGCTCGTACAACTACTGCCAGGGCATCCCGGCGGCCGCCTGGAACACGCCTATGGCGTTCCCGAACAGGTCATTTCGGCAACCTCGGCCCGCGGCAACCGGATTGTCCAGATCGACTGGCAACCGGCGCTGCAGGTATACCAGCGGATTCTTGCCGAAGCTTACGGAGTGGTCGTCAACCGCGAGAATTTTTATCAATATGCGGTGCATTTCCCCTTCGGCATTCTGCGTGCCGACGGCGAAATTCTGGTTCGCATCCCGGTAGCCCTCGATGTGACCGACGCCATCGTCTGCGTCGGCGAGATTCCGGAAAACTCGGTCCTGACCCTGCTCGACGCCCGCGACGGCATCGGCCGGGCCGTCACTGCGCTGCAGACTGCCGCGCCCGTGCCGGGCAGCGGACAACTGCTGTTCTACTGCGCAGGTCGCCGCATGCACGCCGGCCCCCTGGCCGAAGAAGAATTGCAGGCTTTTGCCGCCAGCACAGGCAGCCTCTGCGGTGCCTTGTCGCTGGGAGAAATCGGGGGCTCCCGCTCCGGTGGCTACCCGCTGTTCCACAACGCTACTCTGGTCGACGTGCCATGGCCGGGGCGTTGAGTACCCAACCTGGCAGCCCGCACGGTGCCGGCGCCCCGGCGCTGGCAATTCTTTACGACCTGGCACTGACGATCAGCGGCCAGATGTCGCTGACGCCGATGCTGACGCACTTTCTGCAACGGCTGCTGTACCACACCGGCTATCCGGTCGGACTGTTTTTCGAGCGGATTGGCCCCCCGGAAGGTGAGCCGGAGCATTGCCTCGCCGACCTGCGCCTGGCAATTGGCGACTTTGCCCTCGGCCGTCGCCAGGGAACGACGCTATCGCTGCCCGCTGACCTGCTTTGCGGCGGCCCTGCCTTGCTCGACCAGCCCGCGAGATGGGCCGCGCTTGAGCTGCGCACCCCGCGCCGGCAGGCCATCCGCCTGCCGGTTGGCGACCAGGGGGTGATCCTGCTGTTCGGCAATCCGGCCGGTCCGGCGCCGCTGCCCTATACCGAACTGTTCGCTCCGGTGCTGGAAAACCTGGCCCGCGCCGTCGTTTTCTGCCGTAACTACGAACAAGCCTACCAGCATGTGGTCGACTCTTATTCGGACTCGCTCAACCGGCAGAAACTCTACGCCCAGGTACTGGCCAACACCCGCGATGGCGTATTGATTACCGATCCGGCCCTGCAGGTACTCGACTGCACCGATGCCTTCACCACCATCACCGGCTTCACCCGGGCCGAGGTGGTCGGTCGCAAGGTGCCGGTCTCGCCCTCCGGACTGCACGACCAGCGCTTCTACGAAACAATGTGGGAAGACATTTCCCGCACCGGCGAATGGCAGGGCGAAATCTGGAATCGCCGCAAGAGCGGCGAAGTCGAACTGGACCTGGTACGGATCGGCGCGGTCCGCGACGGAGACGGCCTGATCAGCAATTATTTCGCGATCTATACCGACATCCACGAGCTGAAGAGTTTCCAGAAGCGTCTGGAACGCATGGCGCATTACGATGCACTGACCGACCTCCCCAATGTCACCTACTTCACCCGCCAGCTCGAAACTGCGATTCATCGCGCCCGCCGCCTCGGCTCGGCGCTGGCCGTGGTTTACATCGACATCGACAATTTCGGCGAGATCAACGCAACACACGGCGAACATCATGGCGACCACCTGATCCTCGCCGTCGCCCAGCGTCTATCCCGACGCGCTCCGGGCGGGGCGCTGCTGGCCCGGGTCGGCGGCGATGAATTCGCACTGCTGCTCTCCGACCTGCGCGACTGGCAAGCCGCCGAAACCCAGGTCAACCGCCTGATCGAACTGTTTGCCGAAGCGTTCACGGTCGATGGGCTGGATTGCCCGATTCGCGTTGCCGCCAGTTTCGGCGTCACTATTTTTCCCGATGACGATGCCGATGCCGGCGAACTGCTGCGCCATGCGCAAGTCTCGATGTACCGAGCTAAGGACGAAGCGCGCGGTCGCTGCCGCTATTTCGATGCCAACCAGAACCAGGCTGCGCGGCAGCGGCGCACCTTGTTGTCGCGCATCGAAAAGGCCTTGCGGCAAAATCAGTTCGTTCTCTACTACCAACCCAAGGTAGCGATTGCCAGCGGCCGGCTCGAAGGTTTCGAAGCCCTGCTGCGCTGGATCGACCCCGAGCTGGGCTTGATCCCGCCCGGCGACTTTCTGCCGGAAGCCGAACAACACGAGATCATTGTCGACATTGGCGAATGGGTGATGCGCGAAGCCTTGCGCCAGGCGCTCGCCTGGCAGGCCGGCGGGCTGCGCACGCAAATTTCGGTCAATATCGCGGCTCTGCACCTGCAGCAGCCGGATTTCCTGCATCGCCTGCATACGGCCGTTGCCGATCTCCCGGGTGCCAGCCCACAACACCTGGACATCGAGATTCTCGAATCCGGGGCCATGGCCAACCTGCATCACGTCAATTCGCTGGTTGCCTCGGCCCAGCAGGCCGGTTTCGGTTTCTCGCTCGACGATTTCGGTACTGGCTATTCGTCGCTGGCCTATCTGCGCGAGTTGCCGGTGGCCACGGTCAAGATCGACCAGACCTTCGTGCGCAACCTGTTCGAACGCGAAGGCGATGCCGCCATTGTGCAGGCAGTCGTCGGCATTGCCGACGCCCTCGGACGCCGGGTAGTCGCCGAAGGCGTCGAAACCCTGGAACACGGGATGCTGCTGGCCAGCCTCGGTTGCGGAGTGGCCCAAGGCTACGGTATCGGCCGCCCGATGCCGGCCGGCGAGGTCATGGCCTGGCGCCAGCGTTTCCGGGTTTTCCCGGAATGGCAGGAATGGGCGGGGCGACCGTGGCAACCGGTCCTGCTGCGCCACCTGACCCTGCGCCGGCAGCATCACGACTGGCTGCAAGCCCTCGGCCGCCAGCGCGACCCGGACGGGATCAGCGATTCGCCGCTGCTGGCCCAGGCGCCGGCAGTCTGCGCCAATCAGATGCAGCAACTGCACGAGCAGACCCGTCATCTCTGTCGCTGCCTCGGCGACGCCGATCCGGGGCAGGTTGCTGCGGCAATCGAAAAACTGCGCGACTGTTCGCAGGCGTTGATCCGCAGCTTCGACGCGACACTTGATTGAGGCTGCTCCCGCAGCCGAGGCGAATCCTGTAAGATTGGGCGTTTTATCGGACGACCGGCAGCATGAGCATCACCGTCAACAAGAAAGCCTTTCACGACTACTTCATCGAAGAGAAGTACGAGGCAGGCATTGCCTTGCAGGGGTGGGAAGTCAAGGCGATCCGCGCCGGCCGGATGAACATCAAGGAATCGTACGTCGTCATCAAGAATGGCGAAATTTTCCTGATCGGCATGCACATCACGCCGCTGCCGACCGCCTCGACCCACGTCAACCCGGACCCGACCAGGACCCGTAAACTGTTGCTGCACGCGGCCGAAATCAACAAGCTGATCGGCAAGGTTGAACGCTCCGGCTATGCTCTGCTGCCGATCGACCTGCATTACACGCGCGGCCGGATCAAGCTCGAAGTCGGTCTGGCCAAGGGCAAGAAGCAGCACGACAAGCGCCACGATGCCGCCGAAAAGGACGCCAAGCGCGAAGCCCAACGGGCGATGAAGGAACGCCAGCGCTAAACCGCGCGGCCCGCCGTCGATGCCGCCCCACCTCAGCCTCGACCTCTTCCTGTACTGGCTGGGCATCGCCGCCGTCGCAGTCAATGCGCTAACCGGCGTGCTCGATGCGCAACGCAAGGAGATGGATCTGGTCGGCGCGCTGCTGGTAGCCACCGCCACTGCACTCGGCGGCGGTACCGTGCGCGACCTGCTGCTCGACCGCAACGTCTTCTGGGTAGTCGACCAGACCTACCTGCTGACCAGCTTCGCGACTGGCGCGCTGACCTTCTTCATCGCCCGCCGCTTCAGCCTCCCGGAACGGCTGTTCCTGATTCCCGACGCGGTCGGTCTGGCCCTGTTTACCGCGCTCGGCACCCAGGTCGCGCTGCAATGGCACGCCCCCTGGCTGGTTGCCAGCCTGATGGGCATGACGACCGGCGTGGTTGGCGGCGTGCTGCGCGACATTCTCTGTAACGACGTGCCGCTGATTTTCCGCAAGGGCGAGTTGTACGCCTCGGCGGCCTGGCTCGGCGCGCTCACCGTGATTGGCCTCGGCCAGCTCGGACTGACGCCAATGAGCGCCGCCTGGGGCGGCATGGCGGTAACCCTGGGGCTGCGCCTGCTGGCAATGCGCTACCACATCACCCTGCCGGCCTTCGCCGCCGCCAAACCCAGCGAATAAACCTGCCCATGGATATCGGCACCCTGAACTACCTGTCGGCGCAAGCCCTGATCGCCGGCTTTGTCGCCGCCGGAATCGACGAAGCGGTGATTTCCCCCGGTTCGCGCTCGACCCCGCTGACCCTTGCCCTGCTGCGCACCCCCGGCATCCGCTGCACGCTGGCAATCGACGAGCGCAGTGCCGCTTTTTTTGCCCTGGGCCTGGGCAAGGCCAGCCGCCGGCCAGCGCTGCTCGTCGCCACCTCGGGCACCGCCCCGGCCAACTGGCTACCGGCCGTGATCGAAGCCAGCCAGGCCGACATCCCGCTGCTCCTGCTCTCGGCCGACCGGCCGCCGGAAATCCAGGGCTGGGGTGCCAATCAGACGGTTGCACAAAGCGCGCTGTTCAGCGATTTTGTCCGCGCCCGCCACGCCTTGCCGGCCCCCCGGCTGGCTCTGGACCAGGCCTTTTCCCCCGAGGGGCTGTGGCGTGTCGCCGCCCGGGCAGTCGAAGAAAGCAGCTGGCCACAAGCCGGGCCGGTCCATCTCAACCTCCCGTTCCACGAGCCGCTGATCCCCGCCGGAGCGACGCCTGCATGGCTCCCCGCCCCCGTGCTGTCGCTCAGCCAGCCACCGGCACTGCCGCAAACGGAAGCGATCCGCCGGCTGGCCACGCAGATTTCCGGCCGCCCCGGCGCCATTGTCTGCGGCGAATTGCCGGCCCGCAGCGCCGCCGAGAAAAATGCCCTGTTTGCCGCGTTGACCGTGTTAGCCGCCCGCCTGGGCTGCCCGCTGCTGCTCGAACCGCTCTCCGGCCTGCGCTTTGGCCGGCATTGGCAAACGCCGGCAGCAGCCGGTGCCCGAACCTGCGTCCGCTATGCCGACTGGCTCAAACAACCACAGGTGCAAGCCGCGCTGGACGCGACGCCGCCGGAATGGGTACTGCGTATCGGCCCCTGGCCGGTCACCCGGCCCTTGCAAAATTTCGTCGCCAGCGCCCGCTGGCAGGCCTTGATCGACCCGGCGCCGGCCTGGCGCGACCCGCAGCAGCGGCTCGACCTGTTGCTGCACGCCAGCCCGCTGGCGGCTTGCGAAGCCTTGCTACAGCAAGACCTGCAGCCGGCCACGCCTGCCTGGAGCGCTGCTTTTGCTGCCTGGGAGGCAGCCGCAGCTGCCGAGGTCGAAACAGAGCCAACTGCCGTCCCCCCGAGCCTCCACCCGGCCTCCGCCGCAGCCACGCTGGACAACCGACCGGGGTCCGGTCGCTGCGCAGCCCGGCGCATCGCCGCCATCCTCGCCGGCGTGCCGGACGATACGGCCTGCTTCATCGGCAACTCGCTGGCCATCCGCGAACTCGACAGTCACTCCGGCTGCGGCCCCGCCGCGCTCGATTTTTTCGGCAATCGCGGCGCCAGCGGTATCGACGGGAATATCTCGAGCGCCGCCGGAATCGCCGCAATACGCGGCCGCGCGCTGGCCCTGCTGGGTGACCTCACGACCCAGCATGACCTGGGCGGACTGGCGCTGGCGCAGGGGCGCAATCTGGTGATTGTCACGGTCAACAACGGCGGCGGCGGAATTTTTGATTATCTGCCGCAAGCCAGCCTGCCCGAGTTCGTCGCCGGCTGGCGCACTCCGCAGCAGATCGATTTCGCCGCCGCTGCGGCAACCTTCGGCCTGGCCTACCGCCGCATCGAGACGCCACAAGCCCTGACCACGGCAATCCGCGAGGCTTTCGCGACCGGCGGCCCGCATCTCCTGGAAACCTGCTAAAGCTGCCCCTCGGGCGGCCAGCCAGGACGCCTGCTCCCAGGCTGGAGCAAGCAAGGCCCCGAACTGAAGGAAGCAGCCCCCTGCCAGGACCGACCCGGCCAGACGGCGAACGACCACCAAACTGCCATTTCCCGGTCATCAGGCTTTCATCTTCGAGCACCAAGATAGTGCCCATCCGCTAACGGAGGTCTCGATGAAACCAAGCAAGCCCAGCATGCATACCGCAATGCTCAACTTTTCCCGCGCCCTGGAACGCTACGCCCGCTCGACCCACGAATTGCGCCATGCCGCCGAACGCATGCACGGTCATGCCCGCCTGATTTCCGGCCAGGCCGGGACGATCTCGCGCCAGGCACACGCGATCCAACCCGGCCACCAGCCGCAACGTGAAGCCTGAGCGCTTCCCAGCCTTGAATCCCTGTTCTGTATTTCGTGCGTAGCGGAAGACAGAGTTACTGCCCGCCCGGCACATGCCCGGCGGGCTTTTTTTGCCTTGGCAACGGTCGACCGTGAAAAACTGCTATTTCCCCGCTGGCTCAAGCGGGCAGGCTCGCCTCGACACGAATCCATTGACATACCGTCGCCACGGCCGGACGTGCGGCCAGATCGGGCAGATGCAGCAGATGGTAGGCATACGGCCCACGTACCGCACCACCGGCAAACAGGGCTTGCAGGCGACCGCTGGCGAGGGCGTCGCCAAGCATCGGAGCACTCGCCAGCGCCACGCCCTGGCTGGCCTGCGCGGCCTCCAGCGTCAGGTAAGTGTGGGAAAACAGGTGTCCGGGCAGCCGCCGCGGCGCGGCAACGCCTTGCGCCCGCAGCCAGCGCCACCAGTCGATCTGCTCGGGAATACCGGCAACGATTTCGTCGTGCAGCAGCGGCAATCGCAACAGATCGGCCGGCGTCTGCAATTCCGGGTGGGCAGCGACAAAGGCCGGGCTGGCGACGGCGATAAAATCCTCAACCAGCAAGGGCGTGGCGGTCAGGCCGGGATAGGGACCGGCGCCCAGGCGCAGCGCAATATCGGCCTCGCCCCGAATCAGGTCGAGCGGCCGGATCGTCGCCTGCACCCGCAACTCGATTTCCGGGTGCTGCACCGCCAGCCGCTCCAGGCGTGGCATCAGCCAGCGGCTGATCAGCGACGGCATCGCCGTCAAGGTCACGGTTTGCCGGTCGCCGCGCACCAGCACTTCCTGCGTTGCCTCGGCCAACCGGTCGAATACCTCGCCTAGCGCCTGCGCGTAATCGCGCCCGGCCGGGGTCACCGTCACCCCGCGTGGATGCCGCTCGAACAAGGCCAACCCCAGCCACTCCTCCAGCTGGCGAACCTGATGCGCGACGGCGTTCGGCGTCAGCGCCAGCCCTTCGGCGGCGCGTGCGAAGCCACCGCAGCGAACGGCTTCGCGAAAAACGTGCAAGGCGGATAAGGGCGGCAGACGCATGCGGGGAGCTCCATTCAACAGCGGCCCGGGCTTTTTCACCCGAACACCGGGTCGACCGTGGAAAGCCGCATAGACGCAAAATTTTAGCGCCTTGCAGCGAAAAACAATCAATTTGCCCACGATCAATCAATACCTTATCGTTCGCTCAGTCCTTTTTGCGCGTACCACCTCATGCCCGGTCTTGGCTCCCTGATGATTCTGCTTTCCACTGCCGGCTTCGGCAGCATGGCGCTGTTTGCCCACTGGGCCTACGCCGACGGCGCCAGCCCGGCGACCGTGGTTTTTCTCCGCTTTGCCATCGGTACGCTGCTGCTCGGTGGCTGGCTCGGGCTGCGCCGGATTGCCCTGCCCGCTGGCCGGGTGCGGCGTGGCTATCTGTACCTGGGCGGACTTTATGCGCTCACCGCCTGGTGTTTTTTCAGCGCCCTGCGCCATACCAGCAGCGGACTTGCCGCCTTACTGCTGTACACCTACCCGATTTTTGTCGCGCTGTTTGCCGGTGCGCTGGGCATCGACCGCTTCGGCCGCCGCGAACTGCTCGCCCTGCTGCTTGCCGCCGGCGGCCTGCTTCTTGCGCTGGGCGGCGAGCACGACAACTTCAGCCTGAGCGGCACCGCCTACGCCCTGAGCGCAGCCCTGATCTATGCCGCCTATGTTGTCGGCAGCGGCTTTTTGCGCCAGGCCGATCACTCGTCGCCGCTGGCGGCCACCTGTGTGGTGCTGCTCGCCGCCGCCACCGGCAATGGCCTGGCCGCCGGGCTGGAAGGCTTTGCCTGGCCGCAGGGGCTGGCCGGCTGGCTGGCCTGTCTCGCGATTGGCGTATTTGGCGGCGTGCTGGCAATTGCCGCCTTCCTTGCCGGCTTGGCCCGCATCGGTCCAACCCGTGCCGCCCTGCTCTCGACGGTCGAACCGCTGATCACACTGCTGCTCGGCCTCCTTTTTCTTGACGAGCGCCTGACCCTGGCGCAGGCGCTCGGCGCTGCCGGCATTCTCAGTGCCGCCCTGTTGCTGACCTGGCCGCAGCGCACGCCGGCCACGACCTGAACGCTGCAGCGGCACCGGACGGCTGGACGCACCCGGACCGCATCGTCACGCCAGCCGTTTTACGCATGCATTCCGGTTGACACTCTGCTTTACAGAGTAATAAACTCTGCAAAACAGAGTAAAACCCGATCCGCATGAACTCTCCGCAAAAACAACTTCAGGCAATTCACGCCATGCTTGCCTCCGGCCAGCGCAATCTGCGCATGGAACGGCACACCCTGTTGCTGCTCGGCCTCCCCGCCGGGCTGCTGTTTGCCCTGTCCGAGTCAATTTTCACACCGGAGCAGATTCCCGATCTGCAGCAACGCGCCCTCTCCTGGCTGGCGCTGCTCGTCGCGGTGATCGGTACGATTGTCACGGTCGACTGGCACTGGACACGAAAAATCAAGGCCACCCGCGACGAAACCTGGGGCTTCATCCATCGCCAGGTGCTCAAAGTGATGTGGCTGCTGCTGGCGCTCGCCACCCTGACTACCTTCGCCATGTTTTTCTACGGCGGTGGCTACATGGTCTGCTCGCTCTGGCTGATCTTTGCCGGTCTCGGCCTCTACGTACACGGCCTGTTTTCGGAAGAATTGCTCGAATGGGGCGGCGGCCTGATGATCGCCATCGGCATCGTCAGCCTGATCGCCGGCCTGCCTTACCAAAGCCTGCGCTGGCTGGCGGCCTCGGTGTTTGCCATCGGCCTGCCGCTATTTGCGCTGCAACTCGACCGGGGCCGCCACCGCCCAGCCTACGTCCGCCTGCTGCAAATCTGCGGCTGGCTCGCGGTGGTGGTCGTGCTGCCCTTGCTGATCGAGCAGCAAAGCCGTTTGCGCACCCTGCCCGACGGCCCCCTGCTGAGCCTGGAAGAATTCCGCACCCGGCCGCCGGCCGACGGTACCGCGATCATCACGTTGCCGGCCGGAACGCCGATTCCGGTCGAAGTCGAGCTGGTGGGCGACCTCTTTGCCGGCCGCGAAACCCACACCCAAATGCCGCTAACCCTGCAAGAACCGATCGAATTGCTCATGCTCAACGGCAAGCTGAGCGGCGACATGCGCTTTCCCGGCGAAAGCTGGCAGAACGCCCACCGTACCCGCTGGCTGACGATTCCGTGGATCCGCGCCGAACTGAGCGCCGAACACGGCCCACGCATCCGCAGTTCGCTGATCGTTCGCTTGCGCCCTGAAGAACGCTGACGCTGTACGCACCTGCCTGCGATTTCTCCCCGGCATATCCCTGCCACCTTCTTCCCTCCTTGAATCAGGAATTCATCATGTCCCGTCCGACCCGCCACCTTCTGCCCCTGAGCCTTGCCTGTGCGGCGCTACTGCCCGGCTGCGCCAGCCTCAACACCCCGAGCCCGGAAGAAATCGCGCGCCTGCCAGTCGTCACCTACGGCCAGAAAGGGCCGGAAGACGGCAACTTCGTCCTCCGCTACCCGGCCGCCAGCAAGTTGCCGATTCAGGTCAGCGTACAAGGCAGCCTGCTGGCGCAAAGCGACCGGGGCGAACTGCAGGTACAGCTGAAGCAGGATGTCTATCTCTATCGCGGCCAGCTCAGCTTTGACGGCAAAACCTGGAGCCGCGACAGCGACCGGGTCGGCGGGCGTTTTGTGATCAGCCTGCCCGGCTTCAAGGATAATCGTCCGGATGCCCTCAGCCCCGGCGAAATGTCGGCTGAATTCAACCTGAAATAACCCGCATGGAAGAACTTGATCCCTTGCTGCACCAGCCGCTGCGTACGCAACTGGTGGCTTTTCTCGCCGCTGCCGGCGAACAGACCTTTGGCGAGTTGAAGCGTCAGCTGGCGGTTTCCGACGGCAACCTCGACGCCCACCTCAAAAAGCTGCTTGCCGCAGGCTACCTCAGCGTTCGCAAAGAGCAAGGCGGCAGTCGCCCGCAATCGTTCTACGCCTTGACCGAAAGCGGCCAGGCAGCGTTGGCAGCGTACATTCACGCCCTGCAGCAGTTGCTGCCGCTGGCCGACCCGCACAGCGAAAGCCTGCCGGCGCTGCGCAGCCGGCATGCCTGAACCGGCTGCGCGCAAACTGGCCGGACCGCTACTGCTGTCCGGCCTGCTCCATCTTGGCGCCGGCTATGGCCTGCCTGACCTCAGCCAGCCTCACCCGGCTCCAGCCACGCTCCCGCTGCGGGTCAGCATCCGGCTACCCGCGGAAATCTCGTTGAAGCCCCCCGCCAACAACCTGCCGCCAGCGGCGGCGGCACGCACCGCCCCGGCGTCGCCCCGGACACGCGAGCCGCGCACTTCCACCGCAGCGGCAAGCGCACCAGGCCCGCACTGGACGACAGCAAGCAAACCATCGCAAGCACCCCCCGCAGTCGACGCAGCGATGCTGATCGAGCGCGGAACCGCCGCCTGGCGCGAAGAAATCCGCCAGGCCCGCGCCCGTGCCGAACGCCAGCCGCGCCTCGCACTCGAACCGCTCGCCACCTCTGGCCAAATCCACAACGGCCCCGAGGTTGAACGCCTGAATGGCGAACTGGTTCGCGTCACCCTACCCGACGGTCGCCGCTACTGCCTGCAGGCTCCACCGGAAACCCTACGCCAGCAAATGCCACTCCCTCTGCTCGCACTCCCTGCCAACTGCCCGTAGTTTTTGGCGATTGCCACGGTCGACCGTGGAAACCGGCCAAAACCAGCCGCCAGCCGCCGACAACCGACGCAAAAAAGCCGGGGTCAGGCCCCGGCCGATGGACTGAACGGAAAGTCCGATCAGGCAGCTTTTTGCGCAGCGGTGGCTGCCTTCAGGGTGGCTTCGGTGGCAGCAGAAACGCTGGCCTCAGCAACCTGTGCAACCTGCTTGGCAGCCTTGTTGATACCTTCGAGGGTATCGCCAGCGGTCTTGATCGCCGACTTGACGGCGGCAACAGCAGCTTCAGAGCCGGCCGGAGCGGCAGCCAGGGCCTTCTCGACGATCTGCGACACCTGAGCATTGGCGGTAGCGACCTTGGCTTCGACTTCCTTGGCCAGCTTGCCCTTGGTATCGGCAGCGATGTCGATCACTTTGCGCGAGTAATCGATGCTCTTTTCCAGCGACGGGCCAGCCAGTTCCTTCTGCACGGCGACCAGCGCGTTCAGATCCTTCGCACCAAGGATGGCGTTGAGGTTGGACAGGGACAGTTCGAAAGCGGAACGGGCAGTCGCCATGTTCAACAGGATCAGGCTTTCGAAAGCGTCAAAAGCGGTATTGGCAAAAAAGAAGGTGAAATCGACGCCGGTCTTGGCAAACTCTTCGGGCTTGATCATGATGTTTTCTCCTGGGGGTTGGACTCAAGAAGCCACTCGCCACATATCGCCGAACACGTTATGTTGCACTGCAGCACAACTCGATTGTAGCCACAGCGGCGTAGCTGTCAACTGATTTTGTGCAGCGCAACAAAAATTTAACCGACGTGAAACCCTTATTTCCAAGCTTTAAAAGAAAGTCCCCGGAGACAGATAGAAAAAAAGTTGCTGCATCGCAACAAGAGAAGCTCAACAACCTGAAGTCAGCGGCGCCCACAAATTGCCAAATTCGGCGCTATATACCACGCCACAACTGTCGGAATGCTTGGCGCCGTTATTCGCCGCATACAAGGTGCAATACAAGCTGCCGCTTCCCCCTTCGGTCCAGGTGTATTGCGTGCTCGACAAAGTCATCGCCTTCCAGATCCCGTCAGGAGAGCACGACGGATTGACCCCGACCACCTCGACCATCCGGCCGCCGCCAAGATCGACCAGATGCACCAGGCCATCCGCCGACAACCCGGAAGCCCGGGCCTTGGCGCTGACCAGCGATACGGTACTCATGATCGCCCCGGCCCCACTCTGCAAAGTTGCCCGCCGCGCATCGGAAGAAAGATCGACCGCCCTGGGCAACGCCGTCGCCGCCAGAATGCCGAGAATGACAATCACCGTCACCAGTTCGATCAACGTAAACCCGGAATGCCGTCGCATCATTTCCGCCCGGTCAAGGCGCCTGCCCGTCAATGAAAATGTGATTATATCCGGGGCATAGACAGGCACAAAACCTGCAATCGCAAGGGAAACAGGTAAAACAGAAACAAAAAAGGCACTTCTTGCGAAGTGCCTGATCTGTTTCTGAATGGCGCGCCCGGAGCGATTCGAACGCCCGACCCCTTGGTTCGTAGCCAAGTACTCTATCCAACTGAGCTACGGGCGCGCTGTCAGAGCGGCGCATTATAGACAGTTCAGCGTAGAATGCAAGGGCTTTTTCAAAATCTCTGCATTCTGCCTCCCATGCCCACCCACATCATCCCCATGCCGCGCACTCCGGAATGCTGGGAGAGTTGTGGCGCCTGCGCCCAGGGCGAGGTGTTCATCCTCGATATTGCGGTTGCGGTGGGTGACTGGCTGGACTTCGACCAGACCATCCTGACGCTGGAAACCGGCAAGGTCGCACTCGACATTCCCTCACCGCGCGCCGGGCGGATTACCGCGCTGCACATTACACCGGGGGACCGGGTTGCCGAAGGGGCCCCGCTGCTGACGCTGGAAAGCGACTGAAACCGGCAGCTTCCGGGAATGACGTAGCCTGCGGCCGGAACGAACCCGACCAAGGCACGCCCGGCATTCGCCCGGCTCGCCCTTTCAGGCTAAACTTCGTCCTTTGCGGCCCGTTTTCCGGGCCTTCGCTTTCTTATTTACGGTCAACTGACGAAAAAGGCATTTTTCAATGGCTCAATACGTAATGTCGATGCTCCGCGTGAGCAAGGTGGTGCCGCCCAAGCGGCAGATCATCAAGGATATTTCCCTCTCCTTCTTCCCCGGCGCCAAGATCGGCCTGCTGGGTTTGAACGGCGCCGGCAAGTCGACCGTGTTGAAGATCATGGCCGGCGTTGAAAAGGAATACGACGGCGAAGTGCAGTGGCAGCCGAAGATTTCAATCGGCTACCTGCCGCAGGAGCCGCAGCTCGACGCCGACAAGACCGTGCGCGAAGAAGTTGAATCGGCGCTCGGCGAAGTGATGTCGGCCCAGGCCAAGCTGGAAGAGGTGTACGCCGCCTACGCCGACGAAAACGCCGATTTCGACAAGCTGGCCGAAGAACAGGCCCGCCTTGAGGCGATCATCGCCACCTCCGGCGCCGATGTTGAACACCAGATGGAAATCGCCGCCGACGCGCTGCGCCTGCCGCCCTGGGACGCCAAGATCGGCGTTCTCTCCGGCGGTGAAAAGCGCCGCGTCGCCCTGGCCAAGCTGCTGCTCTCCAAGCCCGACATGCTGCTGCTCGACGAACCGACCAACCACCTCGACGCCGAATCGGTCGAATGGCTGGAGCAGTTCCTCGTCCGCTTCCCCGGCACCGTCGTCGCCGTCACCCACGACCGCTACTTCCTCGACAACGCCGCCGAGTGGATTCTCGAACTCGACCGTGGCGAGGGCATTCCCTGGAAGGGCAACTACTCTTCGTGGCTGGAACAGAAGGAAGAACGCCTGGAGCAGGAACAGAAGCAGGAAGCCGCGCGCATGAAGGCGATGAAGCAGGAACTCGAATGGGTCCGCTCCAACCCCAAGGCGCGTCAGGCCAAGTCCAAGGCCCGTCTGGCCCGCTTCGAGGAAATGTCCTCCTACGAATACCAGAAGCGCAACGAGACCCAGGAAATCTTCATTCCGGTCGGCGAGCGCCTGGGCGACCAGGTCATCGAGTTCAACGGCGTCACCAAGTCCTTTGGCGACAAGCTGCTGATGGACAACGTCAGCTTCGCCATCCCGCCCGGCGCCATCGTCGGCATCATCGGCCCCAACGGTGCCGGTAAATCGACCCTGTTCAAGATGATCACCGGCCAGCAGCAACCCGACGCCGGCGAAGTCAAGATCGGCCAGACGGTCAAGCTGGCCTATGTTGACCAGTCACGCGACTGCCTCGACGGCAGCAAGACGGTGTTCGAAGAACTGGCTCAGGGCAGCGACATCCTGCAGATCGGCAAGTTCGAAATGCCCAGCCGCGCCTACATCGGCCGCTTCAACTTCAAGGGCGGCGATCAGGGCAAGCAGGTCGGCAACCTCTCCGGCGGCGAACGCGGCCGCCTGCACCTGGCCAAGACCCTGATGACCGGCGGCAACGTGCTGCTGCTCGACGAACCGTCGAACGACCTCGACGTCGAAACCCTGCGCGCGCTCGAAGACGCCCTGCTCGAATTCCCCGGCTGCGCGCTGGTCATCTCGCACGACCGCTGGTTCCTCGACCGCATCTGCACCCACATCCTGGCCGCCGAAGGCGAATCGCAATGGACCTTCTTCCCCGGTAACTACCAGGAATACGAAGCCGACAAGAAGGCCCGCCTGGGCGAAGAAGGCGCCAAGCCCAAGCGCATCCGCTACAAGCCGATCAGCCGCTAAACGGCTGCTCACTCAGCAAATCGCGGCCCCGGCCGCGATTTTTGTTTGGTGATGGGAAAATGGGCGGTTTTTACGGTCGACCGTGGTCACCGAACATTTTTACCCAGACCCCGGCGCCCGCGGTCAATCTGCCTGATAGCGGCCGATCCGGTAAGCCGGCAGCAACTGGCCGGCAGCGGCCGAATGCGGCTTGCCCTTGCCCTTGGTCCGATAGGCCTCCGACGCCTCACGGCCACACCAGGCCAGAATCACCGCCGGCCGCGATGGATGCTCCGGCAAATAATCGGTGACATCGTAGACCTCGCCGTTGATTGCCATCCAGCAATCCCCTGCCTCGGCATGGCGGGCCAGCTCAAGCGCGTTGACCGATACCTCGGCTGGTGCCGCCACCGGCTCGACCGGCAACTGCAGCTTGGCGGCCACGTACAAGCCGGCCAGTGCCGCAACAAACAGCAGATTGGAAAGATGGAACCAGCGTCGCATCAGCGAAACTCGAAACGTTCAAAGAAAATCCGGTGCTTTGGCACACCACGCTCCCGCAACTCTGCACGCACCTGCGCCATCCAGGCCGGCGGCCCGCACAGATAGCAATCCTGGCCGGCCAGCGCATCGGCCGTCGGCAAATGCTCCGCCAGATCATCGCCAGGCTGGGCGACCACCAACTGCCAGGAAAACCCGGGATGTCCCTCGACCAGGACCGACAATTCGTCGCGATAGGCCACCGCATCGGCAGAGCGGGAAAAATACACCAGACGGGTCGCCGCCAGCGCTTGCGGCGCCCGCAAGCGCGCCAGAAACGGCGTAATCCCGACACCACCGGCAAACCACCATGCCGGCGCCGTGCCGGCATGGCCGAGAAACTCGCCAAACGGCCCCTGAATTCGCAGCGGCACACCCGCTTGCAGCCCTTGCAAGTGCGCTGAACACGGCCCCATAGCCTTGATCGCCACTCGCCAGTCACCGCCTGCAGCAACCTCGCTCAGGGTAAAAGGATGAAACTCCCCGCAGCCGGCAAACCCGGCGCCGTGGCCAAAGGCCAGCAACACAAACTGCCCCGGACGGGCCATTGGAAACGGTGCCGCCCCGACCATCGGCCGTAGCGTCGCTTCGATCATCGCCGCTTGCGGATGCTCGACCGCGACCACCTCGGCCGGATGGGCACCCCAGCCGCAATCGCTGCCCAGATAGCGCCACAGCAGCAGGCCCGCTGCCAATACCGGCAGCCCCAGCAGCAACTGGCGCAAACCCAGCGCCTGCAAATGCAGTACCGCCAGCAACAGCGGCACGACCAGTCCAGCATGCCAAGCCCGCCAGCGACGATAAGCCAGCCCCGGCTGCAAGGCCAGCGCCAGTCCCAGTGCCAAAGTCGCCAAGGCCAGCCAGCCCGACCACACCGCCCATCCCTGTTCCAGCGGCGACAACAAGGACCAGGCTACCGGCGCTCCCTCGTCCAGCAAGTCGGCAGCCAGCAACAAGGGATGCGACAGCAGCAACGGATAGAGCAGCCCCGCCAGGCCATGATGCCAGCGATACATCCGCGCCAGGCCGCCCAGCCAGGCCGACAAGCGGACCCCGCGCACCACCAGCAGCAAGGATGCTGCCCACAAGCCCAGCCCCAGCCAGCCGGCAATGATCCCGGCCGCCCGCCAGCCACCCACCTCTAACGGCCACGCCCATGCGGCCGGCAAGCCAGCCAACACACCGACGAGCAAAGGCAGGCGCCAGGCGCCCGTGGCCCAGGGCGAAACAGGAATAGCGCTCATCGGCCATCCTCCCGCCGGGGCAAATGGGCGCAAAAATCATCCCGCCCCCGCCCCAACTGCTGGCCACTGGCGCGCGCCCGCTCGCGGACCAACTGCCGATGCGCCAGACGATAACGCACACACTCGTCGTAATCGCCGAAAGTGCGTATCCGCGCCTGATGCTCAAGCCGCTCGGCCGGCGTCAGCCACTGCCAGCCCGGCGTATTCGCCCGGTTCGCCCGCCACGGCCCGGCCGCCAGCACGCCATCGGCCAGCAACAAGGCACACAACACCCCCAGCCCCGCCATCCACCGTCGCCCCGACATTCGCACCTCCGAGACCCAGAAACCACACCCCCATCCTACCCCCGGCAACTGGCAGCGCTTTGTCCTGCCGCAAACCCCAGGGAAATTGACGACAAAAAACGGGCTTTTCCACGGTCGACCGTGGCCAATGGGCAAAAACCGGCCAAGACCGCCGGGTCGGATGCCCGGCCCGGTTTTACAGCGGCAATGCCCCCGCATATTCCCCGCGCGCCGGGTAGTCCTTGCTGATCGCGAAATCGACGGCGAGCAGCAGGTCAGAGAAATTCGGGCGGGCGAAGGGCATGGTCTGAACCGCGCCGTAGTAGAGCGTACCGTCGGGACGGACCAGAAAAACGCCAGGCTCGGCAAAGAGTGCCGGCTCTTCGATATTGATCGAGGTCTTGCCGCGCCCGGCGCTGATGTACAGACCCCATTGGCGGGCGCTGTGCAGGTTGAGGCCGTAGCCGAAGCGCAGGCCGGGCACCTTTTCCGCCATCGCGGCGGCGCGCTCGGCGTCGTCGCTGCTGACGGCAATGATACTCACGCCGCGCTGGGCAAACTCGTCCTGCAGCCGCGAGAGTTCGAGCAGATACTTGGCGCACAGCGGGCAATGCAGGCCGCGATAGACGACCACCAGATCAAAATGCTGGCCCGGCGCGACACCGAGCACGAAATCGCCGCCACCAACCAGAGGAACACGCAGGGCAGGAACCGGACGACGGGGCAAGAGCGGGGATGGGGATAAGGACATGATTTTCTCCAGAAAGACGGGATGCTGAGGCACCGGGTCTGAGTGCCATGGAATACAGTATCCTGTACCCGAACAAACAAATCGTTCAGAAATCATGTCTATTCGTACAAATCTCAGCCACCTGGACCGGCTCTCTGCCTTGCTTGAAGGCGCCCAACCCAGGATCGACCTGCTTGGCGGCGACTGCCCCTGGCCGGCGGCCAGCGCCGGCTTGCGGCTTGGGCTGCTGCTGCGCGGCCACGCCCGGTTCTCGGCCGAAACGAGCGAACACGAGCTGAAGGCACCGGCCCTGTGGCTTGGCGGCTACGTTCCAACCACCTTGCTGGCGGCCCCTGCCGGTGCCGATTGGCTGCGCCTGCAGATCAGCTTCGACGGTCCGGCCGGCTCCTTGCTGGCGGCGCAGTTTGCCGAATTGCAAGTAATCGCCTGCGACGGCAGCGAATCGCCGGCATTGCGCCAGGTGGTCGGCCTGATCTGCGACGAGGCACAGGCCCCGCGCTGCGGCCAGCCGGCCCTGCTCAAACGGGCCTGTGAAATCCTCTTCATCACCCTGCTCCGCCACCAGATCGAACACCCCGGCCGCAGCGGCCAGCTGTTTCGCGGCCTGGCCGAGCCGCGCCTGGCGCGGGTCCTGGTCGCGCTGCACGAAGCGCCGGCCGCCCCCTGGACGCTGGAAAGTCTGGCCGCCACTGCCGGCATGTCGCGCACCGCCTTTGCCAATTGCTTTCGCGACTGCCTGCAGCAAACGCCGGGGCAGTATCTTGCCGACTTGCGCCTGGCGCTGGCCCGCCAGGCAGTGGCGCAAGGCCGGGGCTTGAAGGAAGCCGCCCGGCGCAGCGGCTACCGCAGCAGCAGCGCACTCTCCAAGGCCCTGTCACGGTCGACCGCAAAAAATGGCAAAAAAGAGGCTGAAAACCCACCCGCCGCCGAGCCATCGCAGCCGACCATGGGCCTTGCCACTGACAGCCCCTGAAGCCGGATTCGCCTGCCATTCCCCACCATTTTTTCGAGTACCCGCCCCATGCACCGCTATCTCGCCGCCAGTTCCTACATCGACGTCGACCATCCCGAAATCCAGCAACTCGCACGCCGTCTGGCCAGCGAGAGCGAGGGCAAACTGGACTGCGCCCGCCGCTGCTTCGAGTTTGTCCGCGACCAAATCCGCCATAGTTCAGACTATCGGCTGAATCCGGTGACCTGCAAGGCCTCCGACGTGCTGCGGCACCGGACCGGCTATTGCTACGCCAAGAGTCACCTGCTGGCGGCGCTGTTGCGCGCCAACGGGATTCCCGCCGGCTTGTGCTACCAGCGGCTGGCGGTTGGCGACAGCGGCGCGCCGTATTGCCTGCACGGACTGAATGCGGTGTATTTGCAGGATTTCGGCTGGTATCGGATCGATGCGCGCGGCAACAAGCCGGGCGTTGCGGCGCAGTTCATGCCACCGCAAGAAGCGCTGGCCTTTGCCATCCGCGAAGCCGCCGAGCGCGACCTACCGGAAATCTGGGCCGAGCCGCTGGCCGTCGTGGTCGAGGCGCTGACACGCTACCCGACCTACGACCAGGTACTGGCCAAGCTGCCGGATATCGAGTTGCTGCCCAGACTCTGAGCCTGCCAGGCGCAACCGGGCAGATTTCCACGGTCGACCGCGTAAAAGGACAAAAACCACCGGCCAAGCGCGGCGGCGGCTTCATTCACCCTGGGTTGGCACCCGGAAAAACAGGTAGTAGGCGCCACCAATGGCCAGTAGCAGCGGGATTTCGAAGAGGAAGGGATAACTGGCAAGGAGCCAGCCGCAGGCCAGCAAAAGCAGCAGGTAGAGCAGGATTTTCATAAAACAAAGGGCGCCGCTGGGGCGCCCTGGCTGATCGCATCGCGCACTGGCGCGAACGCAGCGGGATCAGTGCTTGAGGCTGGCGGAGAAAACCGCGCGGGTCCGTTCAGACAGGCTGAATTCGTTGAACGCACGCTCGATTTCGGCGTCGTTGCGGCCTTCGGCAGTTTCGGCAAAGCTGATGCCGATCGACTTGCCGTTGGCAGCCAGGGTCTGGAAGGCGAAGCGCCAGCGCTGGGCTTCGGCCAGACGTTCGCGCAACTCGGCTTCGTTGGAAATCGTAATGCCAGCTTTCTTCAGGGAATCCAGAAATTGTTCAAAGGATTCGTTACTCAGACGGCCCATTTTTGTCTCCGGTTTAGCAAGCGGTGTGGATCACCATGAGCCGAATAACGCGGCTCTTTTCATCCGGTTGACACAAATCATGCAAAAACTTGAAGTAATTTCTCAAGTCGCGAAAACGGGCAACGGGGGCGGTGGAAATGCGATAATCGCGCCCCATGAAAAAGCAGAACACCCCCGCCGACATCCCCGAGATCCGTCCCGGCCAATCCATTGATTTGCTGAAGGAATTGCATATCCTGACGCGCGACGGCAAGCTCAACCAGGATACCCGCCGAAAGCTCAAGCAGGTCTATCACCTGTACCAGTTCATCGAGCCGCTGCTCGCCGACGCGCAGACCCTGGTCGACCACGGTGCCGGCAAGTCCTACCTCGGCTTCATCCTCTACGACCTGTATTTCAAGGCTTTGGACGCTGGCGAGATCGTTGGTATCGAAACCCGTAAGGAACTGGTCGACAAGTCGCGCGAACTGGCGGAGCGCCTGAATTTCCCGCGCATGCGCTTTCTCGCCTGCACGGTCGAGGATTCACTGACTTCGGCAGAACTACCGGCGACGGTCGATGTGGTGACCGCGCTGCACGCCTGCAATACCGCCACCGACGACGCGATCCGCTTCGCCCTCACCCGCAATGCCCGCCACCTCGTGCTGGTGCCCTGCTGTCAGGCCGAAGTCGCGGCCGCGATGCGCGCCCGCAAGAATGAAGCGCTGGGACAGACCCCGCTGTCCGAACTGTGGCGCCACCCGATCCACACCCGCGAACTCGGCAGCCACCTGACCAACGTGCTGCGCTGCCTGCTGCTGGAGTCGCACGGCTACGAGGTGACCGTGACCGAACTGGTCGGCTGGGAGCATTCGATGAAGAACGAGCTGATCATTGCCTCCAGGCGCCCCGGCGGCAAGCCGCGCAAAAACGCCCGCGAACGCGCTGAAGCCATCCTGCGCGAGTTCAATTTGTGCGAACTCGCACCGCGTTTTTGCTACTAAGCAGCCATCCCTGACCCCCTTCGCGTTGCCAGCCCCTCGCCGGGGCCGGCACGCCTGAATCGAGACATGCGTTACCAACACCCCATCGAACTCCTCGCCCCGGCCAAGAACGCCGATTTCGGCATCGAAGCGATCAAGCACGGCGCCGACGCCGTCTATATCGGCGGCCCGGCCTTCGGCGCCCGCTACGGCGCCGGCAACGAGCTGGCCGAGATCGCCCGCCTCTGCGACTTTGCCCACCTCTACCGGGCCAAGGTCTTCGTCGCGGTCAATACCATCCTCCACGATGAGGAACTCGAAGCCGGGCGCCAGCTGTGCTGGGACCTTTACCACGCCGGCGTCGATGCGCTGATCATCCAGGACATGGGCCTGCTGGAGATGGACTTGCCGCCGATCCAGCTGCACGCCTCGACCCAGACCGACATCCGCAACCCGGCCAAGGCCAGGTTCCTCGAAGACGCCGGTTTCTCGCAGCTGGTGCTGGCGCGCGAAATGAGCATCGACGAAATCAAAAAGGTCGCTGCCGCCACCACGCTGTCGCTCGAATATTTCGTGCATGGCGCGCTGTGCGTCGCCTACTCCGGCCAGTGCTACATCAGCCACGCGCACACCGGGCGCAGCGCCAATCGCGGCGAATGCTCTCAGGCCTGCCGCCTGCCCTACACGCTGGTCGACGACAAGGGCAAGGTGATCACCGAAAACCAGCACCTGCTGTCGATGAAGGACAACAACCAGTCCGAGAACCTGCTGGCGCTGATCGAGGCCGGGGTCAACTCCTTCAAGATCGAGGGCCGGCTGAAGGACCTCTCCTACGTCAAGAACATCACCGCGCATTACCGCAGCCTGCTCGACGAGATCATCGACGCCAACCCGCAGTACGTGCGCGCGTCCAGCGGCCGCTCGACCTTCACCTTCACCCCGCAGCCGGACAAGACCTTCAATCGCGGTTATACCGACTACTTTGCCGGCGGCCGCCAGGACGACATCGGTGCGTTCGATTCGCCGGCCTTCGTCGGCGAACTGATCGGCGAGGTGAGCGAGGTCGGCGACGGCTGGATCACGGTGAATAGCGACCAGGAATTCCACAACGGCGACGGCGTCTGCTTCCACGACGCGCACGGCGACGTGCAGGGGATGCGCATCAACAAGGTCGAGAGCGGCAAGCTCTACCCGGCCGAGATGCCCGCCGACCTGGCCGAAGGCGTCAGCCTGTTCCGCAACCGCGACCAGGAATTCGAGCGAGCGCTGGAAAAGGACTCGGCCGAGCGCCGCATCGCCCTGAGCGCCCGCTTTGCCGAGTACGAAAAGGGCTTTGCGCTGACGCTCACCGATGAGGATCAGCTCAGTGTCACGGTCGACCTGGCCAAAAGCGAAAAAATCGGCAGCGAACTGGCGCAGAACCCTGAGGCCGCATTGGCCAAGCTCAAGGAAAACCTGGGCAAGTTCGGCAATACGCCCTTCACTTGCCGCGAGGTTGAATTGGCCTTGCAGCAAGCGTGGTTCCTGCCGGTCGGTGCGGTCAATGCGCTGCGCCGCGAGGCAACGGAAAAACTGCTCGCCGCCCGCATCGCCAGCCATCCGCGCCCGCAACGCGACCAACCGGCAGCCAACCCGGTGCCCTACCCGCAAGATGAACTGACCTACCTCGGCAACGTCTTCAACGCCAAGGCCCGCGCCTTCTACGAGAAGCACGGGGTCAAGCTGATCGAGGAGGCCTACGAGGCGGGCAACGAAAAGGGCATGGTCTCGCTGATGATCACCCGCCATTGCCTGCGCTACAGCTTCAACCTCTGCCCCAAGGAGGTGAAGTACATCAAGCCGGACCCGATGACGCTGATCAACGGCAACGAAAAGCTGGTGCTCAAATTCGACTGCCAGGCCTGCGAAATGCACGTCATCGGCAAGATGAAAAAGGGCGTCACGCTCAACCTCGGCACCATCCGCCCCAACGGCTGCGGCTGAGCGCAGTTCTCCAGCCCGATGCTGCCCCTCGCCTGCCCGGCCTGCCGCCAGACCATGGCCAAGCTGCGCTATCCGCGCAGGCAGGGCGGCGAAGTGGCGCTCGACCTCTGCTACAGCTGCCAGGGACTGTGGTTCGATCAGTACGAAAGCCTGCAGCTCACGCCCGGCGGTGTCATCGAACTGTTCCGCGAAATCCACGCACGGCGGGATACGCCGCGCCAGCCGCTACCGGCCACATTGCATTGCCCGCGTTGTGACGAAGCACTGCGGCACGGGATGGACCTGGCCCAGCCTGGCGGCCGCTTCAACTACCATCGCTGCCCGCAGCAACACGGCCGTTTCGTTGCCTTTTCGCAATTTCTGATCGAAAAGGGTTTCATCCGCCAGCTCACCCCGGGTGAAATCGCCCGACTGGCGGTCGAGATCAAACAAATCCGCTGCAACGGCTGCGGCGCCCCGGTCGACCTGCAACGCGACCCGGCCTGCCCGCACTGCCGCGCACCGATCACGCTGCTCGACCCGCAGGCGGTGGAAACCGCGCTGGCCCGCTACCATCAGGCCGACCAACGGCAAGCCCGGGCGCCCAGCCCGGAAGCTCTCGGCGACCTGATCATCGCGACCGAGCGCGAGCGCAGCCGGCTGCGCCGGGAAAAGGCGGGCGCCTGGAATGAACGGGTGGATCTGGTCGACCTGCTGGTCGACGGTGCCGGCTTTCTGCTTCGTCTGCTCGATTAGGGCGCGGGAGGCGGCCTTGAGCCAGTCTTAAACCGGCTCCACCGTTCCGGCCGCCCGACTGACCCGCAAGCCCCAGCTCACCCCCAGCAACAACAGCGCGATCCCGATCCAGGTCAGCAACGGCGGCCAGCTGGCGCGCAGCAAATAAGCGTAGAGCAAGGCAGCCAAGGTTTCAAAGACAATCAGCTGGCCGACCAGCGCCGCCGGCAAGCGGCGGCTGGCGGCATTCCAGCACAGGGTTCCGAGCCACGAGGCGAACAGGCCGATGGCCAGCATCAAGCCGAAAAAAGCCAGCGGGCGCGGCCCCCAGGGCAGCGCAAAATCGGCCCCGACGGTAGCGGGAAAGAGCAGGATCAACAGATAGGCGAGGATCGCCAGCGGCAAGGTCGCCAGGCCTTGCGCCGTAGCCCAGGCACGCGCCCGGCGCTCGGGATGGGCGAGCAGCCAGTCGGCGTTGCGTAATGGATACCAGGTCCAGCAAATCAATGCCGCCGTCGCCAGCAACATCCCGTAGACCACCTGCCCGGAGCCTCCCGGCCCGGCGCGCAGTGCCTGCCATTCGACCTGCTGCACGCAAGCGATCCCGGCGGCCAGCAGCACCAATGGGGGAGCCAGTCGCGCCCAGGGCAGGCGCCGGCCCGTTGCCGGCTGGCGCAGGTTGGCACAAATCGCGATCACCAGCGGCAGACAGCCGATGATCATCGTCGGCAGCGGCGCGCCGGCCAGCTGGATGGCGCTGGCCAGGCAAAAGTAGTACAGCAGGTTGCCGATCGCCGCCAGTTTGAGTGCCATCCACCAGTCCACCCGCCGCAGACCGGCCAGTTCGCACCGGTCAAACCAGGCCAGCGGCAAGGCGATCACGCCAAATGCCAGATAACGGCCGGCGGTATGCAGCACGGCCGGATAATCCGGCAGCCAGACCGGCCCGACAAAGACCAGCCCCCACATCAGCCCGGCGGCCAAGGCCAGCAAAACGCCCAAAAACATAAAACTCCTCGCAACCCTTACCCGGCGCTCAAATCTGCCGGAACCGCAGCAGTGTGCCGCCGCTCGTCGCCCTTGTCTTGTACCGGATTGCGCTTGCCGCTGGCGGCATGCCGGCGGCGCTCAAGGTCGGCCGGCGAAACCTCAGGCGCGTTGAATCTGCCGTCGGTAGGCAGCCGGCGTGGTGCCGTAGCGCTGGTAAAAGGCACGGGTCAGGTGCGCTTGGTCGCTCAAGCCAACCTCGGCCGCCACCGTTGCCAGCGGCTGCCCGAGCGCCAGCCGTTGCTTGGCTTGCTGCAGGCGCAGCGCCATCAGCATCTGCTGCGGAGTAACGTGGTAGCAGGCACGAAACTGGCGGAGGAAATGAAAGGGACTCAGCTCGGCCACTGCGGCCAGATCCTCCAGCCGCACGGTCGAGGCCAGATGGCTATGCATGTAGTCGAGCACCCGGCTCATCCGCAACGGCGGCTCCACCGGGCGCAGGCCTTGTGTCGCCGGGCGCAGCGCATCGAGCAACAGGGCCAGCAGGCTGTCGCCGGTCAAGGCGTCAGCACATTGCCAAAGGGCCTGCAGCAATAATTCGATCTGGCGGACCTGGGCGCTTGGCGCCGTTGCCAATGGCTGGGCATACCACCAGCCAGGTTCGCCGCTGATTTCCGCCAGCACGGCCGGCGTCAGATAAATCATCCGGTAGCGCCAGCCCTCGTCGCCCGCCGCAGCGCCGGTATGCAACACATCCGGGTTCATCGTCACCAGCGCGCCGGGGCCGGCAAGATAGTCGCTGCCGCGATAACGAAAGCGCTCGGCGCCTGCTTCGATCACGCCGAAGCCATAGCCCTCGTGGCTGTGCGGCGCAAAAGCATGATGCACGATCTGCGCCCGGTAGAGTTCAACCCCCGGACGCGGACCGGCGCAGAATTCGGCCCGGTCGGCAGCCGCCGCAAACTGCTCAGGCACACCGCTCAGCGGCATGGTCGGGAATTCCACGGTCGACCGGCAAAGATCGTAAAAACCGTTCAGGCCGGCTTGGACAGCAGATCGACCCGCTGCGGGTTGAAAAAGGTCGCCCCTTCCGGCCCGAGATGCTGCTCGAACCTGGCCTTAACCTGGGCATACAGTTCGGGCGACAGCCGATGGTCGCTGTGGGTGACCTGGATCATCCGCTGGTCGAACTGCGCGAAGTCGGCAAAATGGCTGCGGGTGTTGAAAAAGAGTTGCTCGCGCAGTTGCAGCGGGCCTTGTTCGACGGCGCGACAAAGCGCGGCAAAAGCCGCTTCACGGACGATTTTTTCGTCGTGGAAGAGCTTGAACACTTCGTTCAGGTCGCCAGCGTAAACCGGCTCGGAAATCCAGGCCAGGCCGCCCGGTTTGAGCACCCGGGCAATTTCGCCAAGCGCCCGATCCATCAGCGCCAGCGGCACATGGTGCAGCGATTTGAACATCAGCACCAGATCGACGCTGGCATCGGGCAGGGGGATGGCTTCGGCTCCGCCCGACGCGAAACGGACCTGCGGCAGGTCGCCAATTTCGAGATTTTTCGCATGCTGCCGTGCATCGACTTCGAGGGCGACGATTTCGCGCACCCGCCCGCTCTCGGCCAGCAGACGGGTTTTTTCCGCCTTGCCACAGCCCAGTTCAAGCACCCGCGCCCCATCGAGCGGCAAGCTTTCGAGCAGCAGTTTGACTTCGTTGACCAGGCGGGTCTGGGCGGGATCGGCAATACGCATGCGAGGCTCCGGAAAAGACTGAAAGACAGGCGAAGCGACCATATTAACAAATGGTGATAAAAGCCGCCGAGCGTGCGCTTAGGCGGGCCAGTGCGGCAGCAAGGCCTCGGCCGCGCGCAAGCGCTGCTCCGGGCTGGCGCCCGGGTCATTCATCACCGCCAGAAGGAAACTGCGCGGATTATCGTAGGCTGTGCCGACCTGCTGCCAGCCCCCACCGAGCGCAACGGGCGACACGGCTTCGCCGGCGACCGGGGGCGGGGTGCCGGCAACGCTTGCTGTCGCAGTCCCGACCAAGGCTGCCAGTTCGCTGCAGGCACGGGTAAAGTCGGCCCGGCTCCAGCTTCTGACCGGCACCAGCAAATCGGCCTGGCGGTCGCGTCCGGGGGCGATGTCGAGCCCGGCTTCGTCGCAAAACATCGCGCCCAGCCCGGGGTCGATGAAGGCGCTCCAGCGCTCGCCGGCAGTATCGACGGCCGGTATCGCCGGCAATTCCTCGGTACCCGAGGGCAACGCCAGGGCCACCCGGCCAGCCGGCAAGGCCGGCAGGTAACGTTGCAGCAAACCTTGCAGGAAGGCCTGGCCAGCCGCCGGGGCAACCGGCTCGGCCAGCGAGAACCACAACCGGTAGCCGCCCTGGGCCTCGACCGACAGCGCTGGCAGCGGCAATTCAAGTTCATCGGCAAGCCCGGCGAGCAAACCAGCCAAAGCCTCCCAGTCGGCACTGCGCAACAGGCGCAGGGTCAGCAGCCGGCAGTCGCCGGCCGGCGTACACAACTGCTTGCCCGCCGTTGGCAAAAACAGGCGGCGCAGCTCGCCGTCGAGGCGGTCTTCAGCTTTCATCGCATTCCTCCGGAAAACGCTTGCGGCGGCTTCAGGCTGCTGCCTGCAAGACTTGCGGCCGCAACTCGCAACCTTCGAGATAGACCGTACCTTCCTGCACGGTGCAAGCCAGTTTCATCGAGCGTTCGGCCAGCGCTGCCAGCGCCTCGCCCTCGTCGTTGCTGATCCGCAACACGGTCAACTTGCCAAAACGGGCCAATTTATCGCGATTCTGCTGCCACCAGACATCGACCGCCTTGTCGCCGTAGGCGATTACCACCACCCGCTCGGATCTGGCTGCCGCCTTGCGCACTCGGTCCTCGTCAGGCTGGCCGACCTCGATCCAGCATTTGATGATGCCCGCCGGATCAACCTCCCACAGGGCCGGTTCGTCATCGGTCGACAAACCCTTGCCAAAGCGCAGGTCTTCGCTGGCATAAAGGGCAAACGCCAGCAGCCGTACCATCATCCGCAGATCGGTTTCGGAGGGATGGCGGGCCAGGGTCAGCGCGTAATCGGCAAAATGCCCGCGGTCGAGGTCCGCAACCTGCAGTTCAGCTTTGAAGACGGTGGATTTGAGCGCCATGCGCA
The DNA here is from genome assembly GCF_041378895.1 of Dechloromonas sp. ZY10. NCBI lineage: Bacteria > Pseudomonadati > Pseudomonadota > Betaproteobacteria > Rhodocyclales > Azonexaceae > Dechloromonas > Dechloromonas aquae. The sequence goes on along the minus strand of NZ_CP144212.1, from coordinate 1,683,550 downwards.
CGACTCCGCAAAAAGCGGCGATTATCCCACTACAATCAGGAAATTCCCGCCGCTAAGGAGAAATGCCATGCGTTGCCGCCTTGCCAGCCTCACCGTCAGTGCCCTGCTCGTCCTGGCCTCGCTGCCCGCTGGCGCGAGCGAACTGCCCAAACGCAAGTCAGGACTCTGGGAAATCACCACCCGGATGCAGGATGCACCGGCCGGCATGCCGGGAGCGATGCCGATGCAGATTTGCGTCGATCAGGGCAGCGATAATCTGCTGCAGGAGCGCAGCCGGCGGCAAAGCAACTGCCCCAAGCTGGAAGTCAGCCGCAGCGGCGGAAAACTGTTGATCCACGCCGTCTGCCAGCACGAGGGCACGACCGTAACCAGCGATTCGGTGATCAGCGGCGACCTTGAAAAACAGTATCGTAACGAGATGAACCTGCGCTACGACCCGCCGCAACGCGGAATGCGCGAGATGCGGATGACCCAGGAGGCGCGCTGGCTCGGCCCCTGCCAGAGCGGCCAGAAGCCGGGCGAGATGGTCCTGCCCGGCCAGGGCGGCGGCAATCTGCAGGAGCTGATGAACGATCCGCGCGTCAAGGAAATGATGAAGCGGCAGCAGGGTACCCGCTGAGGCCAAGGTACAATCAGGGTTTGCTGATACAGAGGTTGTTCCCATGCTTGCCTATCGCTTCCGCCGCCTTTTCTCTCTGCTGCCGATCTTGCTCGCCGGCTCGGTTCAGGCCGAGATGATCGACATCGACAGTGCGGAACTGACCCGCCTGCAGAAATCCGGTGTGCCGGTGGTCGATATCCGGACCGCCCCGGAGTGGGAAGAAACCGGGATTGTCGCCGGCAGCCGCTTGCTGACTTTTTTTGACGAACGCGGCCGCTACGATGCCCGGCACTGGCTACAGCAGCTTAAAACGACCGCCAGTCCGGACCAGGCGGTGATCCTGATCTGCCGCACCGGCAACCGGACCCGGATAGTGGGCCAGATGTTGTCGCAACAAGCGGGTTACGCCAAGGTGTACAACGTTAAAAGCGGGATCAAGGGCTGGCAGCGCGACGGCGGTGCGGTGATCCCGGTGCAGCCCACCCTGGCAGCCTGCCGCGCCGACAAAACGTGCTGAGCCAGGCCGTCGACCGCAAACGTTGCGCCAGTTGCGACCGCTGGCAAGGGGAACGCCGCGCCGGCAGCGATGGCCGCCAGGTCGAAATCGAATCCGAATTGAGCTGCGGCCTGTGCCGGGGCGGCCCGTGGGACAACAGCGAGCGCCGGGCGCGCTCGGCTTGCGGCCACTGGTTGCGCTGGCAGCAACTGCCGGCCGACGAATGACGGGGCCTCGGCCACCGGAGCCTTTTGGCGAAATACACGGTCGACCGTGAATCAGGGCAAAAACCCGCGCCCCGCAACGGATTGCGGATTTCCCGCATAGCAAGAAAGAGGCTGATCGGCTAAGCTCGGGCGGTCATTTTTTTGCCCGGGAACAGCTATGCCGGTCCACGAACTCAAACACCCCCTCGTCAAACACAAGATCGGACTGATGCGCGAAGGCGACATCAGCACCAAGAAATTCCGCGAACTGACCGCCGAAGTTGCCCGCCTGCTGACTTACGAAGCCTGCGCCGACTTTGAAATGGAAAAAGTCACCATCGCCGGCTGGGCCGGTCCGGTCGAGATCGACCAGATCAAGGGCAAGAAGGTCACCGTCGTGCCCATCCTGCGCGCCGGCCTCGGCATGCTCGACGGCGTGCTCGATCTGATCCCCAATGCCAAGGTCAGCGTCGTCGGGATTGCCCGCAACCACGACACGCTGATGCCCGAACCCTATTTCGAGCGTTTCGTCGGCCAGCTTGAAGAGCGCCTGGCGATGATCATCGACCCGATGCTGGCGACTGGTGGCTCGCTGATTGCCACCATCGACATGTTGAAGCGCAACGGCTGCCAGCAAATCAAGGCGCTGGTCCTGGTCGCGGCGCCGGAAGGGATCAAGGCGCTGGAAGCCGCTCACCCTGACGTGCAGTTGTACACTGCGGCCGTCGACAGCCACCTCAACGAAGTCGGCTACATCATTCCCGGCCTCGGCGACGCCGGCGACAAGATTTTCGGCACCAAGGAGGCGTAATGAGTACCTACGCCCACGAGCCGACCTGGCGCACCGCGCTGTCCGGCGCCCAGATCCTCTTCGTCGCCTTCGGCGCCACCGTACTGGTACCGTTGCTGACCGGCCTCAACCCCAGCCTGGCGCTGCTCGGTGCCGGCGTCGGCACCCTGCTCTTCCAGCTGTGCACCAAGCGCCAGGTGCCGATCTACCTTGGCTCCAGCTTCGCCTTCATCGCCCCGGTAATCTACTCGGTGCAGACCTGGGGCATGCCGGCAACGCTCGGTGCGCTGGCCTCGGCCAGTTTCTTTTACTACGTCGCCGCCGGCCTGGTGAAATGGCGCGGGGTTGGCTTCATCCACCGCCTGCTGCCGCCCGTGGTGATCGGCCCGGTGGTGATGGTGATCGGCCTCGGCCTCGCCCAGGTGGCAGTCGGCATGGCCACCGGCAAGGCGGGCGAGGCGCAGGTCGTACCCTACGAAACCGCAATTGCGATTGCTGGAATCTCGCTACTGGCAACCATGCTCACTGCGATTCGCGCCAAGGGCCTGCTCAAGCTGGTGCCAATCCTGGTCGGAGTGGCGGTGGGTTACATCGCCTCGCTGTTTGCCGGCATCGTCGATTTCAGCAAGGTACATGATGCAGCCTGGATTGCCGTTCCCGAGTTCGGCAAGCCGGAATTCAACCTGGCCGCGATCCTGTTCATGATCCCGGTGGCGATTGCGCCGATTGTCGAACACGTCGGCGGCATTCTCGCCATCGGCTCGGTCTCCGGCAAGGACTACACCGAAAGCCCCGGCCTGCACCGCACGCTGTTCGGCGACGGTCTGGCAGTGAACGTCGTCGGCCTCTTCGGCGGCCCGCCGGTGACCACCTACGGCGAAGTTACCGGCGCGGTGATGCTAACCAAAAACTACAACCCGGCGATCATGACCTGGGCCGCCGGCTTCGCCATCCTGATGGCCTTCGTCGGCAAATTCGGCGCGCTGCTGCAAACCATCCCGCTGCCGGTAATGGGCGGCATCATGGTCCTGCTCTTCGGCTCGATTGCCGGCATCGGCCTGAAAACGCTGATGGACGCCAAGGTCGACCTCGCCAACCCGCGCAATCTGTGCATTGTCTCGGTCACGCTGGTGACCGGCATCGGCGGTCTGGGCGTGCATATCGGCAGCTTCTCGCTGCAGGGCATCAGCCTGTGTGGCGTACTCGCGGTCCTGCTCAATTTCATGCTACCCAAGAGCGAAACGACCTGACCAGAGCGCCCGGCAAACAATCGAAAAAAAACGCCCCGAACGGGGCGTTTTTTTTGGCTGTGGCTCAGTAATGCCGTGGTGCTGCCAGTACCGGACGGGAAGCCTGCCCCGGCAAACGGAAGCCGTCGACCGCATCCATCAAGGCCCGCGCCTGCTCTTCCAGGCTCTCGGCAGCGGCGGCGGCCTGCTCGACCAGGGCCGCGTTCTGCTGCGTCACTTCGTCCATCTGACCCACTGCCTGCGCCACCTGCTCCAGGCCGCGACTCTGTTCGCTGCTGGCGCTGCTGATTCCGGAGACCAGGCGGGTCACCTGTTCAAAACTCGAAACAATTTCGTCCATGGTCGAACCGGCCTGGGTCACCAGGTGGTTCCCCTGTTCGATTTCGGTCACCGAGTCTACGATCAGCGCCTTGATTTCCTTGGCCGCAGTCGCACTGCGTTGCGCCAGGTTGCGCACTTCGGTGGCGACCACGGCGAAGCCACGACCCTGTTCGCCGGCCCGCGCTGCCTCAACGGCGGCGTTGAGCGCCAGGATATTGGTCTGGAAGGCGATGCTGTCGATCACCCCGATGATGTCGGAAATCTTGTGCGAGCTGGCCTCGATCGAACTCATCCGGTCCACCACCTGACGCACCAGTTCGCCGCCACGAGTGGCAATCTGGTTGGAGCGCTCGGCCAGTTGCGCCGCCTTCTGCGCATTGTCGGCATTCTGTTTGACCGTGGCGCTCAACTCTTCCATTGAGCTGGCCGTTTCCTCCAGGCTGCTGGCCTGCTCCTCGGTACGTCCGGAGAGATCCTGGTTGCCGGCGGCAATTTCGTGCGCGGCGGTATTGATCGCGTCGCTGGCCTCCTTGATCCGGCCGACCACCTCGCGCAGGTTTTCAACCGTCAGGTTGGTGTCGTGACGCAACTGTCCGAAAACCCCAGCATAGTCCCGGTCGATGGTCGTGGTCAGATCTCCGTGCGCCAGCTTGTCGAGCACGCCCAGCGTCGCTTCGAGCGCGTCGCTGGTGGTTTCCAGCAACTGATTGGTACTCGTGCCCAAGGTTGCAAAGAAGCCCTGCTTGTTCGCGGTGTCGATCCGTGCCAGCAAATCTCCTTGCGCCGCCGCCCCGACAATGCCCTCGATTTCGCGCTCGACCATCACTTCACCGGTACGGTCGATCCACTCGGCAATCGTTCCCAGACGCTCACCCCGGTCGCTGATCACCGGATTGGCGGTGACGGTGAGATGGCTGTCGCCAACCACCAGCTGGGCAACATGTGACCCCTGCAGATTGGCCAGCAAGCCGGCCTGATGTGCCGGAACCCGGTGGAAGCTGTCGATATTGGTCCCCAGCAACTGATCGGCATTGAAATTTGGCAACTGTTTGCGAATTCCGGCTTCTGCCCCCTTGAGGATGCGCTGTACCGACTTGTTGACGTAGATGATTTCGCGTTCGCTATTGGCGATCATCACCCCGGTACTGACGTTATCGAGTGCGATGCGGATGCGCTGATTGGTTTCGGCGATCACCCGATCGGCCTCGATCCGCTCCTTCAATTGCCGCTGCATTTTCTGCATGTCGGCAAACAGGCTGGTCTCATCGCCGGCCTGTACCGGAATCGAATTATCCAGTTTGCCTTCGGCAATCGCCTGGGCAATCCGGACAGCCTCTTCCGGCTCGCCGCCGATCTGCCCGAGAATATTGGCAATCAAGCGCTGAGCAACAAAGAAAGTCAGCACGAAGGCAGCCAGGCTGAGTACGCCATTGATCAGCAGCCAGCGCTGGGCCTCATCGCGGCCTTGGACGGCTGCTTCGGTCAGGTCGCCGGCCAGGCGGTCCTCAACCTGCTTGAGTAGTTCAATACGCTGGGTAGACTTGGCAAACCACTGGACGGCATCCATCTCCAGCGACGGCGCCTGCATTTTATCCAGGGCAGCCTGCTTGATTGCCGCCACCTCGGCGACCACCGGAGCCGTCAGCTTTTGCTGCAGCATCTCGCGCTGTGCCGGTAAGGCGTAAGTCAGGAAAACCTTTTGCCAGGTATCCTGCGCCGAGGAAATTGCCAGCAGGCGGCCCAGGGTGTCCGGCGTGAACCGGTCGGCACCGATGATATTGGACAAGGTTGCCCGTTCGATACCAGCGAATTCCTTGCTCTGCAGGAAGGCACCGTAGGCGGTCGCCAGCCGGGTGATCCCGGCATCGCTTGAAAGCACTGCCGACTGGCCAACCAAGGCCAGCAGGTTGGTAATGCTGCCGGTGTAATAAGCTACCGCCTCCCCGGCGGTAATCTTCAGCCCGCTGACCTCCTGGCGCTTGCTTGCCAGTTGCTGGCTGCGCAGCGTGAAGTCGTTGAGCTTGCTGCGGAATTCATCGCCATAGGCTGTGGTATCGAATCCGGCAAGCAGCGCGTTCAGTTCAGCCTGCCGCTTATCGACCTCCTGCCGCTGCGCTGTCAGTTCCGCCGCAAACTTGGCTCCTTTGCTGCCAATGAAGCCGGAACTCATCCCCCGCTCCTTCTGCATTTCATGAACCACCGCGCCAATCCCGACCGAAATCCGGGACAACTCGACCAGCGCGGACATTTCGCGGGTCTGCTTGAGGCGTGCGCTGGCTGCGGTTAACGCAAAAGCGAGCATGCAAATCAGCGGAATCAGCACCAGCAGCAATAGTTTGTGACGCAATTTCACGAAAACCCCCTCCTCAGAAACACCCTGACCCGGACTCATGGCCCGTTCGCGCCCCATGGTCATGGTGAACGCAAGTTTAAGGCCGCCAGCCTACTGCAATCGTTGATTTTTATCATCCGGAAAATGCCAGAAATGAAAAAAAATGCCTTTCTCACGGTCGACCGTGAAAAAGCCATTTTCTCTCACCCGGATCAGGGAAAACCCTGCCTGTGAGCACATCAGCGCAGCAAAACGGCAAAATACGGCATGCCTAAATCCGTACACCTACCCCACACCCTGTTCGAGGATGCCCAGGCCCTGCTGGTGGCACCATTGTTCGTTGCCCTTGGCGTTGCCCTGTTCCAGCAGGCCGGCCTGCTCTCCGGCGGCGCGGTCGGCCTTGCCTTCCTGTTGCACTACCTGCTTGACTGGCCGCTGCCCTGGCTGCTGTTCTCGGTCAACCTGCCTTTTTACCTCTTTGCCCTGCGGGCGATGGGCTGGACCTTCACGATCAAGACTTTCTGCACCGTCGCCCTGCTCTCACTATATGCAGCCTGGCTACCGCAGTGGATCGAGTTCACCCGGGTCGATCGCCTGTTTGCCGCCATCATGGGCGGCTTCATGGTCGGCGTCGGCCTGCTGATGATTGTCCGGCACAAGGCCAGCCTTGGCGGCATCGGAGTGCTGGCGCTGTACTGGCAAAACACCCGCGGCTGGCCGGCGGGCAAGGTCCAGATGGCGGCCGACCTGCTGATCCTGGTCGGCGGCCTGCTGATGCGCGACCCGTGGAGCGTGCTGCTCTCGGTGGTCGGCGCGCTGGCACTGAATCTGGTCCTGGCGGTGAATCACAAATCCGGGCGCTACATGGGCACCTGAGCCCTGGCCTGGCTCAGCGGCTGCGCAGCCAGGCAGCAAACTCAGTGGCCGGCATCGGCCGGGCAATCGCATACCCCTGCGCCTCATCGCAGCCTTCTGCCGCCAGCCAGGCCTGCTGCTCCGGATTTTCGATGCCTTCCGCAATGACCTTGAACCCCAGGCTATGGGCCATCGCGATGATCGCCCGGTTGATTGCCGCATCGTGGCAGCTATCGGGCAGATCGCGCACGAAAGCACGGTCGATCTTGAGGCTGTCGATCGGCAGATCCTTGAGGTAGGCGAGCGATGAGTAACCCGTCCCGAAATCGTCAACGGCCGTGGTCACGCCCAGCGCCTGGATGGCCAGCAAGGACTCGCGAGCAGTGGCCGCGTTGCTCATGATGAAGCTTTCGGTAATCTCGATTTCGAGCACCTCGGGTGGCACACCAACGGCCGCAAGGGTCCGCTGCAAAAGCCCCGGAAAATCGCTACGCTCAAGTTGCGGCGTTGCCACGTTGATCGCCAGGCGACCGAACTCGAGGCCGCCATCACGCCATGCCCGGGCTCGCTCGACCACCTCGGCAACCACCAGTTCGCCAATCGGCAAGATCAGGCCCGTGCGTTCAGCCAGCGGAATGAACTCGGCCGGAGGCACCAGCCCGCGCTCCGGATCGCGCCAGCGCAACAAGGCTTCGGCCCCGGTCAAGCGGCCGCTGTGCAGGCTGATTTGCGGCTGGAACCAGACTTCGAATTCATTGCGTTCGATTGCTCGCTTCAATGCCGCTTCGAGGCGCAAACGCTCCTGCGCCTTCTCCGTCATCCCGCTCTGGTAAAAACAATAGGTATTGCGCCCGGCCTCCTTGGCACCGTACATCGCGGCATCGGCATTGCGCACCAGTTCGATCGCGCTGCTGCCATCGGCGGGATAAACCGCAATGCCGATGCTGGCGCTGACCATGGCACCGGTCCCATCGAGATCGAACGGCCGCTCGATACTGAGCAAAATCTTGCGCACCACCTCGATCGCATCGCTGGCATCCCGCATATTGGCCAGGATCACCGCAAACTCGTCCCCCCCAAGACGTGCGACGGTATCCTCGACCCGCACACAATGGCTGAGACGGCCTGCCACCTGCGTCAGCAACTGGTCGCCGACCGGGTGGCCCAAGCTGTCGTTGATGTGCTTGAACCCATCCAGGTCAAGCAGCAGAACGGCAATCCCGTGCTGGTAGCGGGCAGCACGATCGATCGCATGCGCCAGACGATCCTGGAACAAGACCCGGTTGGGAAGATCGGTCAGCGGGTCAAAGTGGGCAAGATGCTCAAGACGCTCCTGCGAAAGCTTCAACGAGGATATATCGGAAAACACCCCGACGTAGTGCGTCACTTGCTGCTGGCGGTCGCGGATGGTACTGATCGACAGCCACTCGGGGTAGGCCTCCCCGGATTTGCGGCGGTTCCAGATTTCCCCCTGCCAGGTTCCGTTTTCGTTGATCGCAGCCCACATCGCCCGATAAAAATCCGGCGGCTGGCGCTCCGAACGCAGCATGCTCGGCTTCTGGCCCAAAGCCTCGGCCTCGCTATAGCCGGTAATTTCGCTAAAAGCCCGGTTGACCGCGACAATGACCCCGCTGACGTCGGTAATGATCACCCCTTCGGAGGTTGACGCCAGAATGGCTGCGGCCAGCTTCAACTGCTCCTCGTCCCGCTTGCGCTCGGTGATGTCAGTCGAAATTCCGACCACACCGCGAATCTCCCCATCGGCAAAAACCGGACACTTGATGGTCAGGTAATGATGCAAACCATCGGCTTCGAGGTTGATTTCCTCAAAACTGGTCCGCTTGCGCGAGGCGATCACCGCCAGATCGTTGCCTTCATGCTGTGCCGCGACTTCCGCCGGCATGAACTCGTGCCGGCTTTTGCCCAGCATCTGCTGCCGCGGCTGCCCGAGCACTTCCTCGAACTGCTGGTTGCACAACAACAAACGCGCCTGCGGATCGAAGACATAAATCACCGCGCCGGCACTTTCAACCAACGCCTGCAACAAATTGCGACTGGCTTGCAGTTCCTGCTCGGCACGCTTGCGCTCGGAAATATCGCGCACCTCGGCATAGACGATCTGCTGTTCGCGCATATTCACGGCAAGCAGCGTAACCTCGGCAGTAAACGGCTGGCCGTCGGCACGCAAGTGCATCCATTCGAAACGCATAACACCGCATCGCCTGGCCTCGGCAATCATCCGCTCCGACTTGAGCAGGGAAGATTCGCCGTCGGGCTGAAATTCCGGCGAAATCTGCGCCGGATGCAGAGTTTTGGTGGCGGAGGAAATTCCGAAAACCTGGCGTGCCACCTCATTCCAAGCCACGCACTCATTCCCCTCGACGATCCAGGCAGGATCGGGCGACAGTTCGAACAGCACCCGGAAACGCTCTTCCTCATCGCGCAGGCTGGCCTCAGCCCGTTCTCGCTCACGTACCTGCTGTTCGAGAATGGCATTGCGCTCGGCAAACAGTCGCAGATGACGGGAACGCAAGCCAATGATCAGCGCTAGCAGCAAACTGATCAGAATTCCCCCCTGGAAATAGGGCGAAGCGTAAAAACGACGAGACTCCCAGCCACCTACCGGCACTGCCGCCACCTGCCAGCTGCCGCCGGGGACCGCCACATCCATCAGGACCGGCTGCCGGGCAAAAACCTCCGGGTCGCCATCGACCATCGCACCGGCCGCACCGAGCCCGTCGCGACCGCGAATTGCAACCTGCAACGAGGTTGGCAAAGCCTCGCCCTCGGGCTGCAGCAGGCCATCGATATAGGCCACGATCGACACGGCGCCCCAGTAGGCTTCGCCTGCGGGCCGGCGGACAAAGACCGGGGTCCGCTGAATCAAGGCACGCCCCCCCTGAACCAACTCGACCGGCCCGGCCAGCAACGGCTCGCGCCGCTCACGGGCCAATTGCACCGTGCGCATTTGCTCCGGACGCGTGGCAAAAGCAAAGCCCAGAACCCGTTCATTGCCAGCCAGCGGATAGACATGATGGACGACATCGTCAGGTGCCACGGTGATGTTGCGCACATGAGGATTCTTGCCTATTGCCAGACGCGCCATCTCATTGAACAGCGGCCCGTCGATCCCCCCCTGCAGCGAGATCAGATGCACCAGCCCGTCGGTAGAATTGAAGGTTGCCTTGAGACTCCCTTCAATCCGGGCTCGTACCAGCGCCAACTCGACAATCACCTTGTTGCGTGCCTCAGAAGCCAGACGCTCGGCATCCAACTGCCCCACCGCCACGCTCGCCATCGCACCAAGAACGAAGGCAAACAGGCTCGGCAACACGGGAAAAGCAGCAAGACGGATCATCGAACGAGGGAGCAAGAAATGGGAAGGGATGAGCCCGCTACTGCTGCAGCAGGATATTTATCACCAAAGTAATATATCTCGCCCATCAAAGGCAAGCACCCGACCTGCCGGCATCGCCGTCGACCCGGAAAATTTCCTACCGGCGCCAGTCGCGGTTCAGTTCAGCTCGTTCGGATCAAGCGCAGGCAACGGCAGAACCGCAATCCCTTCGTCGTGCAAAGCAGCACACTCATCGGCACTCGCCTGCCCATGAATCGGACGTTCCGGAGCCTCGTGATAATGAATCCGCCGTGCTTCAGCGGCAAAACCGCGTCCCAGATCTTCGCTGCCAGCCAGCATTTGCTGCATGACCTGACGGTAGGCTGCTTTCAACTCACTGAGACTTGGCGGGATCGAGGAGTGGGTGGTAGTCCGCTGATCTGCACGGTCAGCCGGCGGAACAACGGCACGCGGTGACGAACCGATGGCAACCGCCGAAGGAACCCGCCGCACACTGCGCTCGGCACAATGCGGACAAAGCAGCAAACCTTCCTGCAATTGCCGATCAAAGTCGGCCGCATCGCGGAACCAGCCCTCAAAGCGGTGATCCTGAGCGCAGCAAAGGTCGTAGATGATCATGCGACAAAGTAGTTGTGGTGCCCGGGACGGGACTTGAACCCGTACACTCAAAGAGCGAGAGATTTTAAGTCTCTTGTGTCTACCGATTTCACCACCCGGGCAGGGTTGCAACTCTGGCGAGATACAGCCCAAAGCAAAAGAGGGAAAGCGCCAGGCACTTTCCCTCTTCCAACTGGAGCGGCAGAAGAGTCTCGAACTCTCGACCTATACCTTGGCAAGGTATCGCTCTACCAACTGAGCTACTGCCGCATGTTTTTTGGAGGCGCGAGCCGGAGTCGAACCGACCTACACGGATTTGCAATCCGGTGCATAACCGCTTTGCTATCGCGCCATGCCTCAAACCTGCTTTTACTACAGAAGAAGTCAGCGACTTCTCGGAAAAATTCTGGAGCGGCAGAAGAGTCTCGAACTCTCGACCTATACCTTGGCAAGGTATCGCTCTACCAACTGAGCTACTGCCGCGCTGAACTGAGCGCGCATTATAGACGACCAGATGGCCGTGTCAATACCCTTCGTCGATTTTCTTGCTCCTGCGGGCAATTTCGGGCCAGGCCATGCGCAGGTAATAGCCCATCGACCACAAGGTCAACAGTGCTGCAACCCACATCAGCAGACTGCCAGCCTGCTGCATATCGACCCCGGCCAGCGGCGACTGGAACAGCAGCATCGGGATTGCCACCATCTGGGCCGTGGTCTTGATCTTGCCCAGCATCGACACGGCAACGCTCTTGGAGGCACCGATCTTGGCCATCCATTCGCGCAATGCCGAAATGGTGATTTCGCGGCCAATGATGATGCTGGCAATGATTGCATCGGTACGCCCGAGCTGGACCAGCACAATCAAGGCCGCCGCCACCATCAGTTTGTCAGCCACCGGATCGAGGAAGGCCCCGAAGGCCGAGGTCTGGTTCAGGCGCCGCGCCAGGTAGCCGTCAGCCCAATCGGTGATCGCGGCGGCAATGAAGATCACCGTCGCGGCCAGGTTGCGCTCTTCCACGGTCAACCACGCCGCAGGCAGAAAATAGACAGTAATCAGCAGCGGAATCGCGACGATGCGCAGCCAGGTCAGGAAAATCGGTAAATTGAAAGGCATGCGTCAGTGTAAAGCATCGTGGATTTTCTGGGCTAGCTCCGGGCCGATCCCGGACACCGAAGCCAGTTGTTCGACGCTTGCCGCCTTGACCCCGGGCAAGCCGCCAAAACGCGCGACCAGCGCCTTGCGCCGGGCCGGACCAACGCCAGGCAGGCTTTCCAAAGTTGACGTCTTGCGCGGCTTGGCGCGCCGCGCACGGTGGCCGGTGATCGCAAAGCGATGCGCCTCGTCGCGTACCTCCTGGATCAGATGCAATGCCGGGTGCGTGGTCGCCAGATTGAGCGGTTCGCGGCCATCGGCAAAGATCAGTGTTTCCAGACCGGGCTTGCGTTCTTCGCCCTTGGCCACGCCGATCATCGGCAGATGCGCCAGCCCGAGGTCGCTCAACGCGGCAAACGCCGACCCGACCTGACCTTTACCGCCGTCGATCAGGATCAGGTCGGGCGCCTTGCCCTCGCCGCCGGCGAGCGCGTCGTAACGGCGGAACACCGCCTGACGCATCGCGGCGTAGTCATCGCCGGGCTGGATGTCGCGGATATTGAAGCGGCGATAGTCGGATTTTTTCATCCCATTGCCGTCATAGACGACGCAGGAAGCCACCGTCGCCTCGCCCTGGGTGTGGCTGATGTCGAAGCACTCGATCCGCTGCGGCAGTTCGGCCAGCTGCAAGACCTCCTGCAGCGCCTGCTGCCGCACTTCCTGCTGCTGCGTCGCCTGGTTGCGGGCGAGGATCGCCAGCTGCGCGTTCTGCCGCGCCATTTCGACCCAGGCCTTGTGCGCCAACGTGCGCGCGGCAAAGATCGGCACCGGCCGGCCGGCCAGCGCCGCCAGCTCCTCAGCCAGTTCGGCCTGCGGATTGCGCACTGCCGATTCGCCGCCCGCAGCCTCGCCACCGCCCTCTTCAGCCGCCTCGACGGGTTCAACCTCAGCCGGCAGCGGCGCCAGCAGCAATCTGGCCGGCGCCGGATGCGCGGCATAGTGCTGGCGAATGAAGGCGGCCAGCGCCTCGGCCTCGCTGCTGGCGCCACCTTCGGCAAAACCACCGCCGTGATTGGGAAACAGCGGCCGGTCTCCGAGGTGACGACCGCCGCGCACCATCGCCAGATTGACACAGAGTTGTCCTGCCTCATGCACGGCGACGACGATATCGACGTCCTCGCCCTTGCTGCTGGAGATGAACTGCTTTTCCTGCACCTGATGCAGCGACTGGATCTGGTCGCGATAGACCGCCGCCTGCTCGAAGGCTAGATTTTCGGCCGCCTTTTCCATCGCCTCGCTGAGCCGGCGGATCACCTCCTGCTGCTTGCCGAGCAGGAACATCGACGCCATCTGCACATCGGCGGCGTAATCCTCGGGCGAAATCAAGCCGACGCAGGGACCACTGCAGCGCTTGATCTGCGCCAGCAAACAGGGCCGCGAGCGATTGGCGAAGACGCTGTCCTCGCAAGTGCGCAGGCGGAACATTTTCTGCAGCAGGTGCGTCGTGTCGCGCACCGCCCAGGCCGACGGATAGGGGCCGAAATAATCGGCTTTGCGGTCCGGGTTGCCACGAAAGAAACCCAGCTTGGGATAGTCTCCACGGGTCAGGACAATGTAGGGATAAGACTTGTCGTCGCGAAAGAGGATGTTGTAGCGCGGCGCCAGCGACTTGATCAGGTTGTTTTCAAGCAGCAGCGCCTCGGCCTCGGTCCGGGTCACCGTGGTTTCGATGCTGGCAATGCGCGTAACCATGTGCGCAATGCGCGGACTCGGCAGATGGTCGCGAAAGTAAGACGCAACCCGGCGCTTCAGGTTTTTGGCCTTACCGACGTAAAGCACTTCGCCATCGGCGGCGAGCATGCGATAGACGCCAGGGAGTTCGGTCAGCGTCGCGAGAAAGGCTTTTGCGTCAAATGTCACGGTCAACCGTGGAAAAAGGAGTTTTTATCCAGCCAGGGGGGCGTCGAGCAGCGTCCGCACCTCGGCAAACACCGCCTCGAAACTCTCGCGGCTGAGCCGCCCGGTGCGCCAGTTGTAGCCGCTGCAATGGTAGCTATCGAGCAAAATGCGCCCGTCCGGCAAGGCATGACGAACATGGTGGCCAAAGGTGTAATGCGTCGGCTTTTCGCCATAGGCCCGCAGCAGGGCTTGATGCGCAACCAGACCGAGGGCAACGATCACCCGCAACTGCGGCATCGCGGCCAGTTCGACACGGAGATGGCCGTTGCACTGACGGATTTCGGCCGGGGTCGGCTTGTTGGCCGGCGGCAGGCAGCGCACCGCGTTGGTGATCCGGCAATCGTGCAGCTGCATTGCGGGGTTGGCCCATTGATCCGGGCCGAGCGGCTCGGCAGCACTGGCAAAGCCGAAACGGTGCAGCGCCGGGTAGAGCAGTTCGCCGGCGACGTCGCCGGTAAACGGTCGCCCAGTGCGGTTGGCACCGCGCTCGCCCGGCCCCAGGCCAAGCACCAGCAGGCGTGCGTCGAGAGGACCGAAAGCCGGCACCGGCCGGGCGTGCCAGTGCGGGTCGCGGGCGCGGATCATGGCCAGATGTTCGGCGAGGCGCGGACAATCGGTACAACCGACCGGCCCGGCCAGCGCGGGGTCGGCAAAAGCGGGGGAAGTTTGCAGCGTAGACATCAGTGGAATGTTAGCATGCGCCCGCCCTCCCCCACTCCAAGCAAGCCTCCATGCGTTTCGACCTATTCTGCCGCGTCATCGACAACTACGGCGACATTGGCGTCTGCTGGCGCCTTGCCCGCCAGCTCGCCGAGGAACATCGCACTCCGGTGCGCCTGTGGGTGGACGACCTGCGCAGCCTGCAGCCGCTGCTGCCGGCCAGCGACCCCGCCAGCCGCGCGCAATTGCTGCATGGAGTCGAAATTCGCCAGTGGGCCGACGAGTTCACCTCCCATTGGGACGCAGCGGCGCCAGATGCGGTTGGCGACGTGGTGATCGAAGCCTTCGCCTGCGAACTGCCACCTGCCTTCGTCGCCGCGATGGCCAAACGTTCACGGCCACCGGCCTGGATCAACCTCGAATACCTGAGCGCCGAAAGCTGGACCGAAGACTGCCACGGCCTGGCTTCGCCACACCCCAGCCTGGCCCTGACCAAGCACTTTTTCTTCCCCGGCTTTGGCGAACGCAGCGGCGGGCTGCTACGCGAAGGCAACCTGCTGGCGCGGCGTGACGCGATGCAAGCCGGCTTGAGCGAGGACGCACACGGTCGACCGCTGGAAATCAGCCTTTTCTGCTACGAACACGCACCGCTCTCCGACTGGCTGCAGGCCCTCGCCGCTGCCGGGCAACCGACCCGCATCCACGTTGCCGCCGGCAAGCCGCAAACTGCCCTCCGCACCCTGCTCGGCAAGGCTGCCGACGATCCCGGCCCCTGGTCGTGGGGGCCGCTCGAACTGATTCCTCTCCCTTTTCTGGCGCAGGCCGATTACGACGCGCTGCTCTGGCGCTGCGATCTCAAC
Organism: Dechloromonas sp. ZY10; assembly: GCF_041378895.1. Taxonomy (NCBI): domain Bacteria; kingdom Pseudomonadati; phylum Pseudomonadota; class Betaproteobacteria; order Rhodocyclales; family Azonexaceae; genus Dechloromonas; species Dechloromonas aquae. The sequence continues at coordinate 1,668,172 of NZ_CP144212.1, read as the reverse complement.
TGCATTCGCGGCGAAGACTCCTTTGTCCGCGCCCAGTGGGCCGCCCGGCCGCTGCTCTGGCACATTTACGCGCAGGCCGAGAACGCCCACCTCGACAAGCTCACCGCCTTTCTCGATCGCTATACCGCCGGGCTGTCGCCCGCCGCCGCTGCCGCAACGCGCGCCCTGCATCTGGCCTGGAATGGCGAACAACTGCCGTGCGAAATCTGGCCAGACTATTTGCAGCACTGGCCTGAATTGCGCGAACACGCCCGAAAGTGGGCTGCCGACCTCAGCCAAAAGGACGATCTGGCGACACGCCTCGTCAAATTCGTGGCCGGCAAGGTATAATCTAACGTTTTCCTTTTAAAGACATTTTGGAATTTCCCTCATGAAGACCGCACAGGAACTCCGCTCCGGTAACGTGATCATGGTCGGCACCGAGCCGCTCGTGGTGCAGAAGACTGAATACAACAAGTCCGGCCGCAACGCCGCCGTCGTCAAGATGAAGATGAAGAACCTGCTCTCCGGCAACCCGTCGGAAGCGGTCTACAAGGCCGACGACAAATTCGAAGTCGTCATCCTCGACAAGAAGGAAGTGACCTACTCCTACTTCGCCGATCCGATGTACGTGTTCATGGACGCCGAGTACAACCAGTACGAAGTCGAAGCCGAGAACATGACCGATGCGCTCAAGTACCTCGACGACGGCATGGCTTGCGAAGTGGTGTTCTACAACGGCAAGGCCATCTCGGTTGAACTGCCGACCACCCTGGTCCGCGAAGTCGAATACACCGAGCCGGCCGTCAAGGGCGATACCTCGGGCAAGGTGATGAAGCCGGCCCGCATCAAGCCGACCGGTTTCGAACTGCCGGTGCCGGCTTTCGTTGAAATCGGTGACAAGATCGAAATCGACACCCGTACCGACGAGTACAAGGGCCGCACCAAGTAAGCCCTCGGCAGCAAATGCCACAACCAATGGGCAGCTTCGGCTGCCCATTGTTTTTTCTCCGCCGTTTTGCCCTCACTTTGCAAGGAAGGCTGCCAGGAGTATTTTTTCCGGCGACAGAGTGCAACCGTGGAGGATTCTCATCAACGACAAGCCTGCCGACACGCGCCCCCCCCCTGAAAGCGACTGTCCTTCGGCGGACACTCGGAAAGTGGCGGTTTCGCTTGCAGCCAGTTTGACCGGGAAATACCCATCGAGAGGTGATCAAGCAAGCCACGGGCGCCTGAGCAACCTGCATGGATCTGCATGACCAGGACCGTGCACCGGGTTCCAGGACTCCTGGGACCCATCCCGAAAAAATCAGACCATCTCGCGCAATACCCGCCCCGGTGGAGTTCGTAGCAGGTGGCGAATGCTCCCGGCCGCACTCAGCAAGGTCAATAGCATCCCAGCCAGTGCGGCCAGCGGGACCAAGAACCAGGATCCGCCGCCGGCAATCCGCAGCACCTGCTCGGCCACCAGCATCCCCAGCAAGGAGGCGGCACCGCCGGCCAGCGTGCCAGCCAGCCCACCCACTGCGGCCAGTTCAACCAGCAGCGCCAGACGCAACTGACGCCGGGTCGCCCCCAGGGCACGCAACAAGGCTAATTCCTGCTGACGCTCGGCAAATGCTGCAAGCAGGGCCGCATGCAAGACCAGCACCCCGGCCAGCAGGGCAAAGATGAACACCACCCGAATCGTCACCGCCAGCTGAGTCATCAGCCGCTCGAACTGGCCCAGCATGGCCTCGACGTCAATCAGGGTCAGATTGGGAAATTCCGCCAGCAGCGCGTTGACCGTAGCAAACTGCTGCGGCTGCAGATGAAAGCTGGTGATATCGCTGGCCGGCGCCGATTCGAGCACCCCGGGCGGGGTCAGCACGAAGAAATTCACCCGTAACGAATCCCAGGCCAATTGGCGCAGAGCGACCACCCGAAAACAACGGTCCTGCCCGTCAATGCTGAAACAAAGCTCGTCACCCAGCTTGATTCCCAGGGTTTGGGCCAATCCGGCTTCGACTGAAGCTACCGGCTGGCCAACATCTGCCGGAGCAAACCAGCGGCCGGCGGTTATCCGGTTGCCCGTCGGCAGCTCGGCCCGCCAGGAGAGGTTGAACTCACGTTCGACCAGCCGTTGCGCCCGCTCGTCGTCAGGATAGGCTGCCGCACTCACCGGTCGCCCGGCAATCTGCAGCAGCCTGGCCCTTACCATCGGCGCCAGTTCGGCAACCACCCCCTGCTTGGCCAGAGCCGCCTGCACGGCACCGCGCTGCTCGGGCTGGATGTTGATCAGGAAATGGTTGGGTGCGTCCGCCGGAGTGGCTTGCTGCCAGGCCTGCAGTAGCTGCAGGCTGGTCACGCTGAGCAATAGCAAGGCCATCATCCCCAGCGCCAAAGCAACAATCTGCACGCTGTTGCTGTGCCGGTGGCGGACCAGATTGGCCAGCCCCTGGCGCCAGCCAGCCGCACCGAGCAGGACGCCCGCAGCACCGCGCAGACCGGCGGCCAGGGCAATCCCTGCCTGCGCCAGCAGCCAGAACAGCGCCACGGCCAGAGTGAAGCCACCCAGAACCAGTCCCCCCAGCCTAAGGTCACCGGCAAAATACAGCACCAGGCCAGCCAGCGCGAGTGCCCCGACCAAGACACTGAACCAGGTCGCGTGCGAAAGGCTGCCGAGTTCGCGCCGCAGTACACGCAAGCTGGGCACCCGAGCCAACTGGACCAGCGGCGGCCAGGCAAATCCGAACAGCAATACCGCAGCGAGCAGCCCGCCCTTGAGCAGCACCGACGGCAACTGCCACAGCAAGTCCGGCAGCGGCGGCAAGGCCAGCGCCAGTGCCTGCCCGACGCCGTCGAGCAGGAGACGATAGCCAAGATAGCCAAGCAACACCCCAAGGCCGCTCGCAGCCCCGACCACCACCAGAAACTGCAAGGCATGCAGGGACAACAGTTGCTGCTGGGTCAGACCGAGGCAGCGCAACAAGGCACAGGCATCCAGGTGACGCTGGGTGTAGCGGCGCGCTGCCAGCGCCACAGCGACGGCCGCCAGAACCACGGTCAACATCGCTGCCAACCCCAAAAAGCGCTCGATCCGATCGAGTGCGCTACGCATTTCGGGCCGGGCATTATCCAGACTTTCCAGGCGCTGCCCGCGCCCCAGGCGCGGTTTGGCCCAGGCAGCGAAGGCCGCAACGGCGGACGCCTCGCCAGCCACCAGCAGACGGTGGCGAATCCGGGCACCGAAACCAGTCAGACCGGTCGCAGCCAGATCTTCCTGCGCCAACATCAGGCGTGGTGCGAGACTGAAAAAACCGAAACCGCGGTCCGGCTCGCCGGTCAGTACCCCCCCCACTCGCAAAGCCAAGCGTCCCACCTGAATCTGATTCCCGGCCACCACCTGCAACGCAGCGGCCAGTCGCTCGTCAAGCCAGACCGAGCCGGCCGGAGGCGCGCCTGCTGGCTGCCCGGCAACTGTCAACTCGCCGCGCAGAGGATAAGCGGCACTGACCGCCTTGATCTCGGCCAACTGGCTACGGTCGCCAGCCAGCACCATGCTGGGAAAAATCTGGGTCGTTGCGCTGCGCAAACCATGCGAGGCAACGGCAGCATGGTACTCAGCCGACCAGGCCTGGTCGCCAACCAGCAACAGGTCGGCGCCGAGCAGGCGGCTGCCTTCCGTCGCCAAGGCGTGACGCACCCGCTGATCGAGCAGACCGACTGCGGTGGTCGCAGCCACGGCCAGCGCCAATGCCAGCAACAGCAGACGCAATTCGCGACCGCGCAATTCGCGGCAAAAAAACCGCCAGGCCAGCCGCAGCATCGTTCAGTCCAGTTCGCGGATGCGCATCACGGCCTCGTCGATCCGCCGTACCGCAATCACCTCGATCCCGGGAATCGGCTGGCGCGGCAGATTGGCCTCGGGGACCAGCGCCCGGGTAAAGCCCAGCTTGGCCGCCTCCTTAAGGCGCTCCTGACCGCGCGGCGCCGGGCGAATCTCGCCGGCCAGACCGACCTCGCCGAACACCACCAGCTTGCTCGGCAAGGGCTTGTTCTTGAGCGACGAGGCAATCGACATCAAGACCGCCAGGTCGGCGGCCGGCTCGCTGATCTTGACCCCGCCCACCGCATTGACGAACACATCCTGGTCAAAGCAGCCGATCCCGGCATGGCGGTGCAGCACCGCCAGCAACATCGCCAGCCGCTGCGCATCGAGGCCGACGGTCAGCCGGCGGGGATTGCCGTGCGCGGTATCGACCAGCGCCTGGATTTCGACCAGCAACGGCCGCGTCCCTTCCTGCGTCACCATCACGCAGGACCCTGCAACTTCCTGGCCGTGCTGCGACAAAAACAGCGCCGACGGGTTGTTCACCCCCTTGAGCCCGGTTTCGGTCATCGCAAACACACCGAGCTCATTGACCGCGCCAAAACGGTTCTTGAAAGCGCGGATCAGGCGAAAGCTCGAATGCGTATCGCCCTCAAAATAGAGCACGGTATCGACAATGTGCTCAAGCACGCGCGGGCCGGCCAGCGCACCTTCCTTGGTCACGTGCCCGACCAGGATCACCGTCGTCCCCGACTGTTTGGCCAGCCGCGTCAACTGCGCCGCGCATTCGCGCACCTGCGCCACCGAGCCGGGGGCACTCGACAACTGATCCGACCACAGGGTCTGGATCGAGTCGATCACCGCTACCTGCGGCTTTTCGCTTTGCAAGGCGGAAACGATGCGTTCAAGGTTGATCTCGGCCATCAAGCGCACCCGCTCGGCATCCAGCGTCAGCCGCCGCGCCCGCAGCGCAACCTGCTCGCCCGACTCCTCGCCGCTGACGTAAAGCACCGGGTGCGCCTGCGACAGCCTGGCCAGCGCCTGCAACAGCAAGGTACTTTTGCCGATCCCCGGGTCGCCGCCGATCAGCACCACGCCGCCGGCCACCAGACCGCCGCCGAGGGCGCGGTCGAACTCGCCGATCCCGGTAGGAATCCGCTCGGCCTCGCGGGCTTCAATTTCGGACAGGTTCTGCAGGCGCGCGGAAGGAGCCAGCGAATCGAAACGATGGTTGCCGGCAGCCTTTTCGGCCACGCCTTCGACCAGGGTATTCCAGGCGCTGCAGGCCGGACACTGGCCCTGCCACTTGGGACTGCTGGCACCACATTCGCCGCAGTAATAAACGGTTTTGCTTTTAGCCATGATCGGCGGGAGGATACACTAGCAGCCGTTCCCGGCAAGCATCGCCGGACATCCGCAGAGCCCTTGGGGCCCCGCCATCATCGACGTCGCCATACTGAAAATGAATCACTGGACCAAGGAAAAACTCGATTTCAACGATATTCAGCGGCTGATGTCGCGGCTGATTGAAAAGGTCAGCTTTTTGCAAGGACTGACCCACAAGGAAGTCCAGAAACTGCTCGAAAGCGCCGAAAAATGCACCTTCGAAGCAGGCGAGGCGATCGTTCGCCAAGGCAGCACCGGCGCCTTCCTCTATGTTCTGATCGAGGGCTCTGTCGCCGTGCTCAAGGCCCCCAGCCCGGCTGACGGCAAGCACCCTCCGAAAGAACTGGCGCGCCTGAATGCCGGCGACTGTTTTGGCGAAATGTCACTGGTCGACCGTGACAGCCGCTCGGCCTCGGTGATTGCGCTATCGCCCTGCGTGCTGATCCGGATCAACGAAAAGGCCTGCTGGAACGAACCGGTCGCCAGCGCCAAAATCTTTCACAACATCGCCCGTACCTTGAGCCGCCGCCTGCGGACGATGGATGAGGCTTTCGTCGTCGGTCGTTACGGCGACTGAAACGACCGGCGCCGGCTCAGCCGAGCGCCAGTGGCACGCGCGGAGCCAAGGCACAAAACAGTTCATAGGAAATCGTGCCGGCTGCCGCCGCCACCTCGTCGGCCGGCACCAGCCCCCCCTGCCCCGGCCCCCACAGGGTCACAGGGGCATCAAGACCGGCCTCGGGAATTTCACTCAGGTCACAGGCTAGCATGTCCATCGATACCCGCCCGACTGTACGCGTCCGCCGTCCGGCCACCGCAATCGGCGTGCCGCTTGGCGCATGCCGGGGATAACCGTCGGCATAGCCACAGGCGACGATACCGATCCGCATCGGCCGCTCGGCCACGAAAGTTCCGCCATAGCCGACCCGGTCGCCCGGCTGCAACTGCTGTACGCCGATGATTGCGCTTTCCAGCGCCATTGCCGGCTGCAGCCCGAGTTGTTCGGCGCTGCGCCCGGCAAACGGACTACCGCCGTAAAGCATGATCCCCGGCCGTACCCAGTCCCCATGCGTCTGCGGATGGTCGAGCAGCGCCGCCGAATTGGCCAGGGTCAGCGGCCCCATCCAATTCGGCACCAACTCGTGCAGACGTTGCAGTTGTCCGGCCACCCCACGCTCGCCGTCGGCCTCGGCAAAGTGGGTCATCAGCGTCACCCTGACCTCCGGCCGCGCAGCAAGGCTGGCCCAGACCGCCGGCAAATCGGTGGACACCAGGCCCAGCCGGTTCATTCCGGTATTCAATTTGAGACAGATTGCCAGGGGTTTCCCTGCTGGCAGGGAAGCCAGCAGCATTTCCAGCTGTTCGCGGCAGTGGACCGTGGAAACGATGTCATGCGCAACCACCGCCCGCGCATCGCGGCTACTGAAAACCCCTTCGAGCAACAGCAGCGGTTGGGCAATGCCGGCCTCGCGCAAGGCAAGCGCATTTTCGCATTCGAGCAGCGCAAAGCCATCGGCCTCAGCCCGCAGGGCCTCCACCGTTCGCCATTGGCCATGTCCGTAGGCATTCGCCTTGATTACTGCCCAGGCCTTGCTGCGCGGCGCTCGCGCCTTGGCCAGACGGTAATTGTGAAGAATGGCGGCGGGTAGGATGCGGGCACGGATCGGACGGGAAGTATTCATGAATCAGCAAAAAATAAAGGTCGGGCAACTCGATGCCGGGCACCGACGGAGAAAACCCGGAGTGCGGATTGTATTCGCTCCATCGGCCCAGGCGCGAGATTGCAGCAGCAAATCGCCCTCCCTGGCAAACCGGCTCGCTTTCTCCGCGATCACCCCGCCTCGTGCAATTGCCGAACGACAAAATCAATGAATGAACTCACCACCCGCGACTGGAAACGCTCCTGCGGATGAATCAGGTAGAGTTCGCGGCGGAGTGGCGGCTGCAGTGCAATTGCCCGCAATTCTCCCAACCGGCATTCCCGTTCAACCGCCAAGCGGGAAAGAATGGCAAAACCCAGCCCTCCTGCAACCGCCGCCTTCAGTGCCTCGGGACTGCCCAGCTCCATCAGTGTCTTGAGCCCCCGGGCAGCGATGCCTTGCTCACTGAAATAATGTTCGATCAGCTGCCGCGTCGCCGAGCCGGTTTCACGCCCGACATACTCATAATCCACCAGTTCGCGGGCACGGACCGTCGCCAGCCCGGCCAGCGGATGATCCGGCGCACAAACCATCGCCAGTTCATCGGCACGGCAACTGCGCCCGGCCACCCCGGGGAGCCGGGGAGCCAGCTCGACCAGAGCAAGATCGACGCTGCGCTCAGCCACGCGTTGTTCGAGGTTTTCGGAATTGGCGACCATCAGGGTCACCCGTACCCGGGGATAAAGGGCATTGAACTCACCCAGCAGGCGCGGCAGCATGTATTCGCCAATGCTTGCACTGGCGCCGAGCAGCAAGGGTCCCTGCATCTCGTCAGTCATTTCGGCCAGGCGAACTTCCAGTTCGTCGCCAAGGGCTAGAATCCTTTCAGCGTACGAAAGCACGAGTTCCCCCGCCGGGGTCAGAGAAATACCGCCATGGCGACGCTCGAACAGGCGAGCCCGGTACTGCTCCTCAAGCTGCCGGATCTGGAAGGTGACTGCCGGCTGGGTCATGAACAACGCTTCGGCCGCGCGGGTAAAGCTGAGATGCCTTGCCACCGCATGAAATACCTGCAAACGCCGATCCGCCATTACTTTTCTCACCGATTCCCGGAACCGGCATTATTCAATCATATCCGCAGGCAAACCGGGCACAATTCAGCCTTTGCCGCAAGCCTTGCGCCCGACTGCAAGCGCGGGTATAAACCCAGCCCGGAGTCTGGAGTTCTATAAGACACAACACTTCCGCGAGAATCTATCAAGTGCCCTTTGGCTTTTACATCATCATGGCTGCGCAGTTCTTTTCCGCGCTGGCCGACAACGCCTTGTTGATTGCCGCGATTGCGGCGCTGCGCGAAATGCAGGCGCCGCCCGAATACGAGCCACTGCTGAAGACCTTCTTCACTGTCTCCTACGTCGCTCTCGCTGCCTTTGTCGGAGCCTTTGCCGACTCGATGCCGAAAGGCAGGGTGATGTTCATCAGCAACGGGATCAAGATTTTTGGCTGCAGCCTGATGTTCTTCGGCGTTCACCCGCTGCTGGCCTACGCCGTCGTCGGCCTCGGCGCGGCAGCCTACTCCCCGGCCAAGTACGGAATCCTCACCGAATACCTGCCGCACCGCCTGCTGGTTGTCGCCAATGGCTGGATCGAGGGTCTCACCGTCGGCGCGATCATTCTCGGGGTGGTCATCGGCGGACTCCTGATCCGGCCCGACATCGGCGGTTCGATCCTGAGCTTTGATTTCCCGCTTTTCGACACTCCGATCGACAGCATCGGTGAAATGGCCCTGACCGTAATCGGCCTGCTCTACCTGCTGGCTGCCATTTTCAACTTGTACGTCCCGGACACCGGGGTCGATCACAAGCCGCTGAAAAAGAACCCGCTCTACCTGCTGCACGAATTCAACCACTGCCTGGTCCTCCTCTGGCGCGATAAACTCGGGCAGATTTCGCTGGCCGTGACCACGCTGTTCTGGGGCGCAGGCGCCACCCTGCAATTCATCGTGATCAAGTGGGCTGAAGTATCGTTACAGCTTGACCTGTCCAAATCCTCGATGTTGCAGGGCGTGGTTGCGATCGGCGTAGCCATCGGTGCCATCGTTGCCGCCCGGATGATCACCTTGCGCAAATCGGTACGGGTGATCCCGCTCGGGATTGCGATGGGCCTGATCGTGCTGGTGATGAACTTCGTGCACCAGATGTGGCTGGCGGTGCCACTGCTGATCCTGATTGGCGGCCTTTCCGGCTTCTTTGTCGTGCCGATGAATGCACTGCTGCAACACCGCGGCCATATCCTGATGGGAGCCGGCCATTCAATTGCGGTGCAGAACTTCAACGAAAACCTGTCGATCCTGATGATGACCGGGATCTACTACCTGCTGATCAAACTTGAGGTTTCGATCTACATCGTCGTCACCTTGTTCGGCCTGTTTGTCAGCGGCCTGATGTACCTGATCCGCGAACGCCATCTGGCCAACCAGCGAGCCCAGGACGACGTTTGCCATCTCGACGATAGCGCTCACCACTGAACGGCGACTCAGAAAACAGCCAGCCATGAAAAATCCCCGGGCAAACCGGGGATTTTTCATGGGCTATGCGCCACCACCGGCCAATCTCACCGTGAGCAGCCTCAGCGCCCCCCGGCCAGCATCCGCTGGACGGCCTCCAGATGCTCTGCTTCGTTGTGGCTGACCCCCTGGAATACCGCACACAGGTCGAGAAAATCCTTCAACTCCATCCGCTGCGCCATCTTCATCAGGCGCTTGGTCAGCCGTAACGCCTTTGGCGGCTGAGCCGCAAAGCGCTGCGCCAGCTCGGCAGCACGCGGAGCCAACTGCTCCGGCTCGACCACTTCAAGGACCAGGCCAAGCTCTCTGGCTTCAGCCGCATCGACGATACGTCCGCTCAAGGTCAGCTCAAAGGCTCGCTGATACCCGATCAGGCGCTGCATGAACCAGGCACCACCGTCGCCGGGAATGATCCCCAGATTGAGGAAGGTTTCGCCGAACCGGGCTCGGCTTGAAGCCAGTCGGATGTCCGCCATATTTGCCAGATCAAAACCGGCACCGATCGCCGGACCGTTAACCGCAGCAATGATTGGTACCTCGACCTGCTGCAGTGCCAACGGGATGCGCTGGATGCCGCGCCGATAACGGGTTGCGACCTCGGCCACATCGCCAGCAAAATCGCCACCGCGTTGTGCCATGTCCTTGATGTTGCCGCCAGCCGAAAAGGCCGACCCTAGGCCAGTCAGGACCAGGACCGAGATTTCGTCGCAAGCGTTGACCCATTCGGCAACACCGACAATGTCGTCGATCAGCGCCGTGCCGGTAAGCGCATTGCGAACATCATCGCGATTAAAGCTGAGGGTGGCAACACGGCCATCGACGCTGAGCAAGGCATCAGTGGTCTGGGGCAGGTTCATGCAGGTCTCCTGGTTAATTGTCAGCTGCTGGCTATTAGCTGCCAGCTATTGGTTGAAGATCAAAGCCGGGATGTTTTTTTCACACCCCGGTCAAAACATCAGACGGGTAAGCTCTTCGCTTTGCGATTGTTGCCGTAGCGTACGGCGGGCCAAGAGCAGGTCTTCCCAGGCCTTGGCCTTGTCTGGCAGGTTACGCAGCAAATAGGCTGGGTGATAGGTGACGACAACCGGAATCCCCTGGTAGTCGCGCACCTGGCCACGCAGCGAGGCCAGCGATTTATCTTCGTGCAGGACGCTATGCACCGCCGCCTTACCCAGCAGGACGATGATCTTGGGTTTGAGCAGCGCGATCTGGCGCTCAAGAAATGGCCGGCAGGTGGCCATTTCCGTCGCGTCCGGGGTGCGATTTCCGGGTGGCCGGCACTTCACCGCATTGGCAATATAGACTTTCTCGCCGCGCTTGAGATCGAGCGCGGCCAGCATGTTGTCAAGCAGTTTCCCCGCCTGTCCAACGAAAGGCTCACCCCGCGCATCCTCTTCGGCCCCCGGCCCCTCGCCGATGAACAGCCAATCCGGATTGAGGTCGCCCACCCCGGCCACCGCCTGCTGACGCTGCTGGCACAGGACGCAGGCCCGACAGGCTGCAATCTGCTGCTGCAACTCCGGCCAGCCGGCACCGCCAAGCGCAGCGGAAACGGCTGCCTCAACTGGCGTTGCGGCAGCCGGCTTGCTGGCTGGTACGGCCGGCGGCTGATCAGACAAGCCTGCGCCTGGCAAATCCCCCACAGCCCGAGCACCAGTTCCGACGCTTTCCGGCTCGGGCCTGGCCAAAGCATCAGGCGCCGCCGTCGCCGCCAGTTCTTCCTCTCGCTGCGGCTGACGCAGGACCCAGATCGGACCAATGCCCATCTCCTGCAGCATTTGCTCGCGGCTCAGGCTCATGCCAGGTCCTTGTCGAAGATCAACGCATCCTCGCGGCCGTCGGATGCCGGGTAATAGCCCTTGCGCAGACCGATCTGGCGAAAGCCGAAATGCCGATACAACTCGACTGCCCGTGCATTGCTCGGACGTACTTCAAGAAACAGGCGCGAGGCACCGTGCTGCCGGGCATGCTCCATCACCCGGCGCAACAGCTGGGCACCGCAGCCCAGCCCCTGATGACTGCGCGCAACGCCAATATTGAGCAGGTGCGCCTCGTCGATCACCAGCATTGCCACCGAAAAACCGACCAGTTCGCCGCCAAGCAGGCACACCCAGATGCTGTGTCCGACTTTCAGGGAATCGAGAAAATTGCCACGTGACCAGGGAAATGCCTGTAGTTCGGCCTCCAGTGCCGCAACCCGGTCGAGATCCTGCTCGACCATCGGCCGAAACTCGGCTTGCAAAGACAGCAGGCTCACGCCTTCCCTCCTTCGGCAAGGCGCTCGGCCACCGTTTTGGCAACCTTGTCGCGGATGTACAGCGGCGCAGCCAGTGCGGCATCGATCCCTTCTCCGGCCGCCACGCGCGGGGCCGCCAGGGCGGCGACCACGGCTGCACGCGGCAGACAGCCGGCTTCCACGGTCAACCCGGCCGCCAGCAGTTTTTCCTGCAAGACCGGATAAGCGGTCAGCGCATTGCCGCAGGCATGCCAGCCGGCCAGGCTGGCGAGTTCGATCGCTTCCGGACGCTGCACGCGAATTTCCGCAAGCAATTGCGGGCATCCGGTCGAGCCTGGCCGGTATGGCGCAAGATATACCTCGCCCATGCGCGCATCGAGCAAGGCCAGAACCTGTTGCCCGGGCGCCGGACGGCTGGTGGCCACCATTGTCTCCAGGCTCACCACCGGCAGCAAAGGCGTACCAGCCACCATCGCGAGTCCCTGGGCGGCGCCGCAAGCAACCCGCAAGCCGGTGAAAGCACCGGGGCCGCAGCCAAAAGCGATCGCATCGAGATCGGCGATACCGACCGCAGCGCCAGCCAGCAAATCCCGCACCAGCGGCAGCAAGGTTTCGGAGTGCGGCCGCCCCGGCGGGCAGATGCGTTCAGTCACTTCACCGTCGCGCCACAGCGCGCAGGTACCGAAGTCGGTCGAGGTTTCGAGAGCAAGAATCAGCATGTCCCGGATTTTACCGGAGTCCCGCAACTCCCGCCGTTGCCGGCAACCATTTGAGCAAGATGCGGGTCATCTGCTGGGGCTGAACCGGTTTGCCGATATGGTCGTTCATCCCCGCCGCCAGGCAGGTTTCACGATCTTCGGCAAAAGCATTCGCAGTCAGTGCGATGATCGGCGTGGCCGCCTGTCCGGACAGACAACGAATGGCGCGGGTGGCGTCGAGCCCGTTGAGGCGGGGCATCTGCATATCCATCAGGATCAGGTCATAACACTGCTGCCCGGCCATGCGCACGGCCTCCTCGCCATCACCGGCGCAATCAACCGCAAAGCCGTAATCGGTCAGCAGGCAGCTGGCAACTTCGCGGTTGATCGGCTCATCCTCGACCAGCAGCAGACGCCGGCCGACGGCCAGTTCGCGCAAGCGGTGCTCATCGGCGACCGGCTCGGAAAGCATCCCCGTACAATCGGCAGGCGACGCCTCTATCGGCAGATCGACGGTGAAATGGAACACACTCCCGACTCCCGGCTGGCTGGAAAAATCGATTTCGCCGCCCATCAGGCCAACCAGGCGTTTGCAGATCGCCAGCCCGAGGCCGGTTCCACCATATTTGCGGGTCATCGACCCATCGGCTTGCTCGAAAGCCGAGAACAGCCGCCCGGCATCCTCGGGAGTGATCCCGATCCCGGTATCGCTGACCGAGAAACGAAGTGGCCAGCGTTGGCCTTGAGCCGGCCCGAGCGGCTCGACGCGCAGGCTGACAACACCGCGTTCGGTGAATTTGATCGCGTTGCCGAGCAGATTGATCAGAATCTGCTCAAGCCGGAATGGATCGCCGAGCAACCAGCATCCCCGTAACTCGGGCGCCAGTTCCTGCCGGAGTTGCAGCTGTTTGTCCGCAGCCCGCCCGGCAACCAAGCCACAAACGCTGTCGCACAACTCATCGAGAGCAAACGGGCGTTGCTCGAGTCGCAAATGTTCGGCCTCGATCTTGGTCAGATCGAGAATGTCGTTGATGACCCCGAGCAAATGCTGCGAAGCGCGGTCGATCTTGCCCAACTGCTCACGCAGGGCCGGGTCCTCAGTACGTCGTAGAGCAATCCCGGTCAACCCCATGATGGCATTCATCGGCGTCCGCAGCTCATGGCTCATGTTGGCCAGGAAGGTGGTTTTTGCCCGACTGGCGGACTCCGCCTGCTCCTTGGCCACCGACAGATCGGCAGTACGGGCCGCGACCAGGGTTTCCAGATGCTCGCGGTAACGCGCCAGTTCCGCCTCGGCCTCCTTGCGCCCACTGATGTCACGAACAATCCCCAGCGCCTGCCGCCGACCGCCAAGACTGACTGTCGAAACCGACAGCTCGATCGGAAACACCTCGCCATTCTTGCGTCGGGCAAGACTTTCGAAAGTGCGACCAAGGAGCGGCCCGTTACCACTCTCGGCAAAATGCGCCAGCCCCCGGCGTGCCGCCGCCAGTTGTTCCTGGGGCGCCAGCAACAGATGCATCTCGCGCCCCAGGACCTCTTCTGCGGCATAGCCGAAAACATCGCTCGCAGCCGGGTTCCAGAAGGTCAGCAGACCGCTGGCATCGATCATCAGCATCGGATCTTGCGCCGAGGTGGTGATCAGGCGGAATTTCTCCTCGCTTTCGGCCAGTTCTCGCGTCCGCTCCTCAATCATCTGGTGCAGGCGGGTCTGGTGCTGTACCAGTTCCTGGCTGGTCGCCTGCAGGCGACCGATCACCGAACGCACATGACGAATAAATGGATGAAAAATCAGCAGGGCTTCAAGCAGCAACAAGAACAGGGTGAGCAGCCAGAATGCGGTTTCCGCCTGCTGCAGTTCGGCAATTGCCGCCTCGCCCTCGCGCTGATACTGGCGCACCGCGCCGTCAAGCTGGCGCAACAACTGGTTAGGGGCCAGTTCGGTGATGAACTGCAGGAGCACATGATCTGCTTGCAGGGCGCTGTCGGGCAAGCGCAGCAGTTCGTCAACTGCGGCCAGATATGACTGGACCAGGGAGTCCAGCCCCTGATCGGGCGCGAAATAGAGGTGTCGGACCGTCGCCGACATGCCGGCCGGCAAACCCAGCGCCCGATCCCCATGGGTCAGGCCATGATGCGAGCGCGCCATCAGGTCGGCTGCCTCCTGTAATCGGGTACGCAAGGCAGGCCGCTGCTCCGGCGGAGCCGCCACCAGCAGATTGGCGAACAAGGCTGTACGCTGGCTGAGCATCCGCTGCCGACCGCTGACATTAACCACGGCGGCTGTACTCTGCTGGCTTTCAATCACCAGATGCAGACTGAACCAGGCAGCAGTCGACAGGGAGGCCACCAATACCAGCGCAATGATGTAGCGCCAGGTCAGCGCCCGGGCAACGCCCAACTCACGCCCCCCGTCATCGGCCATGCTTCCTCCCCGCCCGAAGCTAACTCCGGGTATTTGAACATTCAACTTGGCTAATTCTACTACTAAAGTAGGATGCCTCGTCAGCAGGCTCCTACTCCCGGCGACCCTCACCTCCTCGGTTACGCAAAAAATTGACAAAAGCATAATCATTGCCAATCATCGGCAACATGCCGGTTTCCGCCCCCCAACCGACCCCGTTGCCACCCCGTCGCCGTCTGCTGCTGGCCGGGGCTGCTTCCTTGCTGCTGCACCTTTTTTTCCTGCGCCCAGCGCAGACTCCGCCCGCCCCGGGGACGCGCCTGACCGGGACCCTGCATCCCTCTCGCCCGCCCTCCCGGAATACCCCGGCCAGCCCGGTGCAACGGTCAGCAGCGCCGCGTCAGCCACACCGTCCGGCCAAGACTCGCAGCGAGCCGGCAACTGGCGCCGCCCCGGCAGAGGACGGAACGATGCCACTCAGCGATCTGCAACTGGCCGCTTACCGCCTGGCGCTCTACCAAGCCCTGCCGGAAGACCGCACCCTGCTCGCCAGCGCAATCGGAGAGTGGCAGGGCGAGGCAGCGTTGATCCTGAGCCTGGGCCCGGATGCCAAGCCGGTGCTGGATCAGGGCAGAAATCTGCCGCCGGCGCTGGCCGCAACCCTGCATCGCCTGACCCTGGATGCACTGCACTCATGCCCGCAGCCGCCTCCGCTATCGGCGCGCACACCGACGATCATGCTGGCCTACCGGATTGCCGGCTGAGCTTCCCCCGAACCGGGGCGGCCACTAGAATCCCGTTTCCTTCGCTTACGGACCGCGCATGCGTCTTCTTCACACTTCCGACTGGCACTTCGGTCAGCACTTCATGGGCAAGAGCCGGCAGGCCGAGCATGCCGCGCTGATCGACTGGCTATTGCAACAAGTCGACGCCGAACAGATCGACGCGGTGATTATCGCCGGCGACATTTTCGATACTGGCACCCCGCCCTCCTACGCCCGCGAGCTTTACCACCGGCTGGCACTGGGCCTGGCCGATGCCGGCGTCGGCCTGCTGCTGCTGGGTGGCAACCACGACTCGCCGGCAGTCTTGAGCGAAAGCCGGGAACTGCTCGAACGCCTCGGCGTCATCACCCTGCCCGCGCTGACCAGCGGCGAAGACCCGAACGTTGCGGTCAAGGTCTTGCGGCAACGCGACGGACAGCCCGGCTGCGTGGTCTGCGCCCTTCCCTACATCCGCCCGCGCGATGTACTGAGCAGCCAGGCCGGACAAAGCGCCGAAAGCAAGCAGGAATCACTGCAACAGGCGATTGCCGCACGCTATGCCACGGTCCACGCCGCCGCCCGGCAAAAAGCCGAACAGCTCGCCGCCGCAATCGGCCGCCCGCTGCCGCTGGTGGCGACCGGCCACCTGACCACCGTCGGCGCCAGCCGCAGCGAATCGGTGCGCGAAATCTACGTCGGCAGCCTCGATGCCTTCCCGACCGCCGCCTTTCCGCCGGTGGCCTACATCGCTCTCGGCCACATCCACCGGCCGCAACGGGTTGGCGGGCTCGAACACATCCGCTACAGCGGCTCGCCCTTGCCGCTCAGCTTCGACGAAGCCGGACAACAGAAGGAAATGCTCTGCGTGGACCTCGATGCCGGGGGACTGCGGCAGGTCTGGCCGCTGGCCGTTCCGCGTTTCCAGCCCTTGCAGGCCTTGCGCTGCAGTCTTGCCGAATTGCCCACGGCGCTGGCAACTGCGGTCGGCCAGGCCGATGCCACAGGCCGCCTGGCCTTGCCCGGCCCACCGCCCTTGTGGCTGGAAATTGCGATCAGCGGCGAGAGCGGTCTCGCTGACCTGCCGGCTCGGGTGCAAGCAGCCTGCGCCGAATGGCCGGTCGAAGTGCTGCGCATCCGCCGCCTGCGCGAAACCAGCAGCGGGATTGAGCGAATGGCCCAGGAAACGCTGGAGGAGTTGAGCCCGGACGAAGTGCTCAAGCGCCGCCTGGCACAGGAAGAACTGGCGCCCGAACAACTTGCCGAATTGCAGGCGCGCTACCGGATCGTGGTCGATCAATTGACTGCCAATGCTGTCGACTAGGCGGCTTTTCGCTCAGGCCAGCTGGGCCGCCGGGGCCAGAGCGACTGCCAGGGCGGCAATCCAGGCCTCGCCGGGCGCCCCCGCCCCGCTCCCGGTCTCGGCCAGCAAACGCGCGCGCGGCAAGGGCGGCAAAATCTTCCCGGCACACTGCTGCACCGCGACCAGGCCGTCTCCCAGCTGGCTGGCCGGCAACAGCCCCAGCCCGAGGCCATGGCGCAGCGCGTGGCGCAAGCCGGTCAGACTGCTGCCGTGGTAATGCACCTGCCAACGGTAGCCGGCTTGTGCCAGCGCCGCCGTTGCCGCCAGCCGGAACACGCAGTTTTCACCAAACAGCGCCAGCGGCAAAGCATCATCAACCAACCCCAGGCTATCGCGGTAAGCCTCCCCGGCCACCCAGCACAAGGGTTCATCGCGCAGCAGCCGGGCCGTCGGCGGCAGCGCCGTGGCGCAATCCTTGTACACCGCCAGATCGAGCCGACCTTCTGTCAGCGCGGCCCGCACCCGGGCGGCCGGGTCGGCCTGGAGGCTTAGCCGAAGCAAGGGGTAACGGGTGCGAAAAGCCTGCAGCGCCGGAGCAAATGCCGACTCCATCAACTCTTCGGGCAAGCCGATGCGCAAGCTGCCAACCACGCTGCGGCAACTGATGGCAGCGCAAGCCTCGTCGTTGAGACGCAACAACTGCCGGGCGTAGCCGAGCAAGGCCAAGCCCTCGGCGGTCGGCCCATCGACCCGGCCCTGGACGCGTTTCACCAGGGTCTGGCCGAGACTGCTTTCGAGCCGTTTCAGTTGCAGGCTGACTGCCGACTGGCTGCGCCCCAATTGCTCGGCCGCCAGCGAAAAGCCCCCGTGGTCGACAATCGCCATCAGCGTGCGCAAGCCATCCAGATCGAGAGAACGCCAGGTCATGGTCACAAAATTTAAAAATCAAATTAATAACCAGTATTAATCAATTTTTTAAATATAACTAGCAGATTTACAGTGGGCCACCCTCAAACCACCGGAGCTCGCCATGCCCTATCTGCAACTGACCCTGAACCGCCCGCTCGCCACCGACCAACAACAAACCCTGGCAGCGGCGGCTACCCGCCTGCTCAGCGAACAGCTCGGAAAACGCGGCGAAGTGACGGCGGTCCGCATCGAACAACGCGAGGCCGCCTGGTTCATCGCCGGCAAGCCGGTCGCTGCACCCTGGCAAGCCTGCCACGGCGAAGTCTGCATCACCGCCGGCAGCAACCGGGCGGAGGAAAAAGCCGCCTTCATCGCCGCCCTGAACGCCTTGCTCGAACGCGAATGCGGCCCGCTGGCAGAAGCCAGCTATCTGGTGATCCGCGAAATTCCTGCCGAAAACTGGGGTTACGCCGGCCAGACCCAGGCCGCCCGCCGCCTTGCCCAGCCTCGCCTGTAAGCCTGGGGAATACACGCATGCCCCTGACCGCTCTCGGTTTTGCGCTGCTCTCGGGCAGCGGCTTCGTCGGCGCCCGGCTGGGACTGCCGCATGCCGGCCCCTTTGCTTTTCTCGCCCTGCGTTTTGCTCTGGCCGCCCTGCTGCTCGCCGGGCTCGCCCGCCTGGTGGGCGCGCCGTGGCCGCAAAGTTGGCGGGCGGGACGAGACTATGCCCTGGCCGGCCTGCTCGGCGTCGGCCTGTTTTCACTGGGCGTCTTTCACAGTATCGCCGGCGGCGTGCCGGCGGCAGTTTCGGCATTGATCATCGCGCTGCAACCACTGCTAATCGCAGTACTCGCCCCCTGGCTGCTCGGCGAACGCCTTGGCCTCCGGCAAGGCCTCGGCCTGCTGCTCGGTCTGGCCGGCGTCGCCCTGGTCCTCGCGCCCGGCCAGGGGGAACAGCCCCTGCCGGTCAGTGCGCTGGCGGCATCCTTCTTCGGCCTGTTCGCGCTGTGCGCCGGGAATCTGTATCAGAAAGCCCGCTGCGCAGCGATGCATCCCTTTTCCGGCGGCAGCCTGCAGTGCCTGATCAGCACGATGGTGTGCGCCATCGGCTGGTGGTGGTATGAGCCCGAGCCGGTGCGCTGGCACAGCGAGTTCGTGCTGGCGCTGAGTTGGATGAGCGTGATCGTTTCGGCCGGCGCAGTCAGCCTGCTGGTCCTGCTGATCCGCCAAGGGCAAATCAGCCAGGTCGCCGGCTGGTTCTACCTGCTTCCGGTTGCCGCCGCGCTACTCGACTGGCTGCTTTTCGGACACGGACTGAGCGGCAGCCAGTGGCTGGGTATCGTGATCGCCGGCAGCGGCGTGTGGTGGACCACCCGGCATTGAGTTTTTGCCGATGTTCACGGTCGACCGTGAACATCGGCATTTTTGCTGCCGGCACTCAATCGGCAGCGGTCTGGCCGGCTTGCCGCCGGCCGCCGATGGCCGCCACCGGCACATGCAGGATTTCGTGCTGCTTGGGCGATAGCAGATCGGCCAGGGTCTGCTGGTCGAGGCTGGCGAGAAAGGCGTCCAGCGCATTGCCAAGCACCGAGCGCAAGCGGCAGCTGCCGGTCAGCAGGCAGCGACTGCCGGTATCGAAGCACTCGACCAGGGCCAGATCGTTTTCCATGTCGCGCACCACCCGGCCGATTCCGATCTGCGTTGCCGGCCGCGCCAGACGCAGGCCGCCACCCTTGCCACGCTGGCCTTCGACATAGCCGCTGCGGATCAGCTGGTTGACCACTTTCATCATATGGCTGCGCGAAACCTCGAAGCGCTCCGAGATTTCCTGGATCGTCGCCAGACGATGCTGATTGGCGCCGAGATAGATCAGGACGCGCAAGGCATAGTCGGTGTGCAGGGTGATATGCATGCCGGTAATCGAAGTAATGACCCGGCCAGTATATACGCAGGCACCACCAAAGATTGATATTGATTACCTCTTTGGATTAGCAAAAGCGGCAAATCCAGTTGCTTCGGCATGGGGTGCAAGCTACCATAAAGAGGAATTTTAAATTCATATTTAAGACTTTGCTTATCCTCGCCCGGCGAGGATGCAATTTTCTGCGAGTCCGCATGTCAGCCACCCCGCCCCCGAGAAAAGTCATCGAGATCAAGCCTGCCGGCGACCCCGAAGCCAAGGTTTACCCGCGCTCGGTCGACGGCCCCTTCACCCGCTGGCGCTGGTTTTTCGTCTGGCTGACGCAAATCGTCTTCTACGGCGTCTGCTGGATTCCCTGGGACGGCCGCCAGGCGGTGCTGTTCGACATCGACGCGCGCAAGTTTTATCTCTTCGACCTGGTGCTGTGGCCGCAGGACACCATTTACCTGGTGATCCTGATGATCATCGGCGCGCTGGCGCTATTCCTGTTCACCGCCGTCGCCGGGCGCATCTGGTGCGGCTACAGTTGCCCGCAAACGGTCTATACCGAAATCTTCCTGTGGATCGAGAAGAAGATCGAAGGCGATCGTTCGCAACGGATCAAGCTCGACGCCCAGCCATGGAACGCCCGCAAGCTCACGGTCAAGGGCGGCAAGCACCTGGCCTGGTCGCTGTTCGCGCTGTGGACCGGAATCACCTTCGTCGGCTACTTCGTGCCGATCCGCGAACTGCTCGGCGAACTGATCAGCTTCAACGCCGGCGCCTGGTCGCTGTTCTGGGCGCTGTTCTACGGCTTCATGACCTACGGCAACGCCGGCTTCCTGCGCGAGCAGATGTGCCGGCAAATCTGCCCCTACGCCCGCTTCCAGTTCGTGATGCTCGACCCGGACACGCTGATCATCGCCTACGACGACCAGCGCGGCGACCCGCGCGGCGCCCGTCCCAAGGGCACCGACCCGAAGGCTGCCGGACTGGGCGACTGCGTCGATTGCGGTATCTGCGTACAGGTCTGCCCGACCGGGATCGACATCCGCGAAGGCCTGCAGAACGAGTGCATCGGCTGTGCCGCCTGCATCGATGCCTGCGACCAGGTGATGGACAAGCTCAACTACCCGCGCGGCCTGATCCGCTACTCGACCGAGAACGCGATCAGCCAGCGCTACACGCTCGGCACCGTGCTGCGCCGGGCCTTGCGGCCGCGCGTTCTGGTCTATGCGCTGCTGCTCTGCGGCCTGACCATTGCCACCGCCTGGTCGCTGGCGACCCGCCCGGTGCTGCGCGTCGAAATTCAGAAAGACGACCGCACCGCGCTGGCCCGCGAGGCCGACGACGGCCTGATCGAAAACACTTTCCGCCTGCGCATCCTCAATGCCAGCCACGTCGCCCGCCAGCTCAGCGTCGGGTTGGCCGAAGACAAGGGACTCCAGATTGCCGGCGAAACCGCGCTGACTGTCCCGGCCGGCGAATACGGCAGCCTGACCCTGACCATCCGCGCCGAACCCGGCAGCCTGCCGCAAGGTCCGAACCGGATCGATTTCCAGGTCAGCGACCGCAACGACAGCAAGATCGGCGCCCAGGAAAAATCCAAATTCTGGATGCCGTAGGAAAACCGTTCCCCCCATCCGCCCGGCAAGCCCCGGGCGGCGTTCTCTTTTTCCCTGGCTACACGCTTTTACGGTCGACCGGAAAAATTGGCGATTTTCAGGCGTCGTGCCACCGTCTGGTCAAGCCCCCCCCGGCCCGGCACACTGGATCAGCACCACACTGGCGAGTACCAGCGCCATCCCCGACCATGCGCCCACCCCCAATGTCTGCCCCAGCACCAGCCAGCCGAGCACGCTGGCACAGAGCGGACTGAGCAACCCCAATGCCGAGGCTGCCAGCGGCGACAAGCGGGCCAGACCACGAAACCACAAACTGTAGGCCAGCGCCGAACCGGCCAGCGACAAATAGACATAGGCCGCAAGCTGAGTGCCGCTCAACGGCGGCAGCGCCGCTTCGCCGCTTAACGCCAGCGGCAACAGCAGCAGTCCGCCCAGCACCAACTGCCAACCCGTGGCAGCCAGTACCGGCATGCCGAGGTGCCAGCGCCGGACCAGCCAGGTGCCCAGCGCCATGCCGGCGGCACCGACCAGCGCGGCAGCAACGCCCACGCCATTCCAGGCGGCTTGCGGCCCCAGGAGCAGCAAGGCCAGACCGGCAATGCCACCAACACTGCCCAACCAGGCCAGCAGCGCCGGGCGACGATCATCGACCAGCCAGCCCAGCAGCAGCAACAGTAGCGGCTGCACCGCCCCGAGCACCGCCGCCACACCGCCCGGCAAGCGAGCGGCAGCAACGAACAGCAAGGATTGAAAGACGGCGATGTTGAGCAAGGCCAGCACCCCCAGCCGCCACCACTCACCGGCCCGTGGCCGATACCGGCAGAACAGCAGCAGCAAGGCACCGGCCGGCAGCACGCGCAGCGCAGCCGTGGTCAGGGGTCGCTCCGGCGGCAGGATTTCGCTGCTGAGCAAATACGTCGTCCCCCATAGCAAAGGCGCCAAAGCGGTTAAGCAGGTATCGCGCAACCGGGTCGCAACACCGGGAGACACGGCAGGAGAAAATGCTTGTTGATCGCCGATCGCCAGCTTGCGCATCCAAATTACCTCTAATTCAAGATAATTTAGCCTAGCATATAATCTCGAAATCGAGACATTTTCCCGGTCACCATGAACCCGCCCCGCCCCACCGATGCTGTCGATCAGATTCTTGCCCAATGGCAAGAACACCGGCCTGACCTCGACACCCGCGCAATGGGGCCGCTCGGCCGCCTGAAGCGGGTGGCGGCGCTGCTCGACCGCGAACTGCGCACGACTTTTTCCAGCTTCGATCTGAGCCCTTGGGAATTCGACGTGCTCGCCACCCTGCGCCGCAGCGGCCCGCCCTACCGGCTGGCGCCAACCGCACTGTTCTCGGCGCTGATGGTCAGTTCGGGAACCATGACCCATCGCCTGCACGGGCTTGAACACCGTGGCTGGGTCAAACGCAGCCCGAATCCTGACGATGCCCGCAGCCTGATGGTCGAACTCAGCCCGCTGGGGCTGGAACGCATCGACGCCGCGCTTGCCGCCCACGTCGCCAACCTCGAACGCCTGCTCGCACCGCTGCCAGCGGCCGAGCGCGATGCGCTCGACCATGCCCTGTCCCTGTTGCTGAACCGCCTCGAAGCATGAAGATCCTCCGCCTGCGCCTGAAAAACCTGAATTCGCTGAAAGGCGAATGGGAGATCGACTTCACCCGGCCGCCGTTTGCCGACAACGGCCTGTTCGCCATCGTCGGCCCGACCGGCGCCGGCAAGTCGACGCTGCTCGACGCGATCTGCCTCGCGCTCTACCACCAGACGCCGCGCCTGAAGAGCATTTCGGCCGGCGACAACGACCTGATGACGCGGCACACCGCCGACTGCCTGGCCGAGGTCGAATTCGAGGTCAAAGGCGCGCATTACCGCGCCTTCTGGAGCCAGCGGCGCTCCCGCGACAAGGCCGACGGTGCGCTGCAGGCGCCCAGGGTCGAACTGTGCACCGGCAAGGGCGAAATCATCACCAGCCAGAGCAAGGAAAAACTGGAACAGATCGCCCGGATCACCGGCCTCGACTTCCCCCGCTTCACCAAGTCGATGCTGCTGGCGCAAGGCGGCTTTGCCGCCTTCCTCAACGCCAGCGCCAACGAACGCGCCGAACTGCTGGAAGAACTGACCGGCAGCGAAATCTACGGCCTGATTTCGCAACGGGTATTCGAGCAGGCCCGCGATGCCCGCGCCCGCGTCGCCCAGCTGCAGGCCCGCGCCGACGGCGTCGAACTGCTCGGCGAGGAAGCCCGCACGGCAGCCGAACAGGAACAGGTCGGCCTCGAACAGCGCCAGCAGCAGTTGCTCGTGCAGACGCAAACCCTGCACGCCCAACGCCAGTGGCGGCTTGACCTAGCCCGGGCCGAACAAGCACAGCAAGCCGCCAGCGAACGCCTGCGCCTAGCCCGGACCGCGCTTGCCGAGGCTGCCCCGGGCCTAGCCCGGCTGGCCGCCGGCGAGCCGGCGGCCCGACTGCAAGCGGTGCACGCCGCCAGGCTGGCTGCCGAACAAGCCCTGAGCGACAACCAGCGGCAAAGCAGTGAGATCGCCGGGCAGCAAGCCCGGTTGAGGCAAAGGCAAAACGCGGCGGCCAGCGCCGCCGCCAGCGCGGCCGGAACACTGGCCGAGCTGGCCGGGCAGCGGGTCCGCCACCTCGAAGACGAATGCCGGACGCTGACGCAATTCCTGAGCGAGCACGCCGGCCGTGCCCGGCTCGGCGAACAACTCGAAGGCTGGCAGCGCGACTTCGCCAGCCGCGACAAACTGCGGGCGCAGGCCGCGCAGCTGGCCGACGAAAGCCGGCAACTGGCCGGACAAAGCCTGCAGCAACAACAGGCCAGAGAACGGCAGCAAACCACGGTCAACCAGGCGGAACAGGCAAAAACCGCCGCCAGCCACCACCTGGCCCAGTGCGAACAGCAGCAACAAACCCGCCTGGGAGGCCGCCTCCTCAGCGAATGGCGACAAGCGGCCGAACAAGCCCGGCAAGCGCACGGCATCTGGCAGCAACTGGGCGAACTCGGCCAGCAACGCCAGGAACTCGCCACCACCGCCCGCCAGTTGCAAGCGCAGCGGCAAACCGGCGAACAAACCCGGCAGGCCCTCGAAACCGAACTGGCCGGCCTGCGCCAGCGCTACAAACTGCAAGCCGAGGCGGTGGCCGACAAGAAAAAGCTGCTGGCGCAGGAACAACGGATCAAGGACCTCGAAGCCTGGCGGCGCGAACTGCAAGCCGACAGCCCCTGCCCACTGTGCGGCGCAACCGAGCACCCCGCCGTCGCCGCCTATGCCTCGCTCGACCCGGACGCCACCGCACAAGCGCTGCAAGCCGCCGAAACCGCGCTCGAACAAACCCGCGAGGACGGCAACCGGGCCAAGGAAAAACTCGCCGCCCAGCAGGCCAGCCTGCAAGGCTGGCAAGCGCAACAAACCGAACTCGAACGCCACCTGCGCCGCTGGCAGGAATACTGGCAGACCCTAGCCGCCTCGCTACCGCCCGGTGGGGACAGCGCCGGAGTGCCAGGGAAAGAACTCTGGCAGGACCCGGCCGCACTGGCGGCCGCAAGCGCCGCAGCCGAACAGGCCAGCCAGACCAGCCGGCAAACCCTGCACGCCGCCGAGGCCGGCGAACAAAGCTTGCAGCAAGCCCGCCAGCAACAGGCCCAAAGCAACGAAGCCGTACTCAAGGCCACCAATGCGCTGGCCCTGCTCGACCAGGAAATCCAGAACCTCGCCCAGCGCCGGGCAGCACTGGACAAGGCGGCCGCAGACAACCGCCGGGCGCTGGCCGATCTCGACGCCGCATTGCAGGCCGATCTCGCTGCCGCCGGCCATAGCCTGCCGGACGAAGCCCACCTGGAAGCGACGGCCAACTGGCTGAGTCAACGCCAGGCCGAATGGCGCGACTGGCAACAGCGCCAGCAACGCCGCCACAGTCTGAGCGAGCAACTTGGCCGCGAGCAAGTCGCTGCCCAAACCGCCCGGGAAACCGCCGCCCGCTGGCAGGAAACCCTGGCCGCGCTGGCAACCCAGGATTTTTCCGATTTTTCACGGTCGACCGTAGACAACAGCGAAAACGCCGATGCCAGCCCGGCGCTCGGCCTGGGACCTGCCGAAGCGGCCGAGCCATTCGCCGAACCACCTGTGGAGCCGCTGGCCGAATCCGGCGCCGAAGCACACGCGGCCCGACTGGCTGCCGCCGAAAGCGCCTACGCCACGGCCAGCCAGGCCCTGGCCGCCAGCGACGGCCGCCGCCAGCAACTCGCCGAACAGGAGGCCGGCCTGCGCACCGCGCTCGCCGCCGCCCGCGAATCCTGGCAGCAGGCACTGGCCGCCAGCCCCTTTGCCGACGAAGAGGCCTACCGCGCCGCGCTGCTGACTACCGAGGAACGGCAAGCCCTGCAGCAACTCAAGGAAACGCGCGAACAAGCACTCAAGCAAGCCGAAGCCCTGCACGCCGCCGCCAGCGAACAACTCACCCGGCTGCGGGCCGAACGGCCGCCGGAATGGCCTGTTGCAGCGGCGCCAGCCGACGGTCTGGCGGATGCATCCGGGGCCGATTCAGACGGGAGTCCATCGGGCAATGTAAATGCGGTAGCCCCGCTACCTGATCTGGACACCCTGGAGCAGCAACTGACCAGGCTCGATCAGGAACGCCAGCAGCTTGCCGAACGCCTGGGCAGTCTGCGCACCCTGCTCGCCCGCGACCGGGAACTCCGCCAGGGCCAGCAAGCGCTGTTTGCCGAAATCGCCGCGCAGACCCGCGACAGCGATCTGTGGCAGCAGCTCGACGGCCTGATCGGCTCGGCCAAGGGCGACAAATTCCGCCGTTTCGCCCAAGGCCTGACCCTCGACCACCTGCTGCAACTTGCCAACCGCCATCTGCTCCGCCTGCATGCCCGCTACACCCTGCGGCGCAAAGGCAGCGGCGAACTGGAACTGGAGGTGGTCGACAACTGGCAAGGCGACGTCGCCCGCGATACCCGCACGCTTTCCGGCGGCGAAAGCTTCCTGGTCAGTCTGGCGCTGGCGCTGGCACTCTCCGATCTGGTCAGCCACAAAACCTCGATCGACTCGCTGTTCCTCGACGAAGGCTTTGGCACCCTTGACGGCGACACCCTCGACATCGCCCTGACCGCGCTCGACACGCTCAACGCCAGCGGCAAGACCATCGGCGTGATCAGCCACGTCGAGGCGCTCAAGGAACGCATCCCGGCGCAAATCCGCGTCGACAAGGGTGGCGGTGTCGGGCATTCGCGGCTGAGCATTGCCGGCTGACCCCTGGCCGGGTTGAACAAAGCGGCAGGCGGCGAGTCAGAACACCAAACACCCCGCCAAGGGAGGCAAGCATGGACCTCCAGCTGACTCACGAAAGCCGCTTCTGGGCGGCACTCGATCAGTTCGTGCCACTCGCCGAGCAAATCCTTTGCTCCGGCGCCTCGCTGCCCGACGCCGAAGACCTCCTCCTCGGCTGGCCCGCCCCCGGCCACCTGCCGCTCGATTTCGCCTACCTGACTGGCGGCAAGGCCTACCTGCCGCCGCGCCCATGAGCCTGCGACAGCCAGCGACATCACGCCACCAACTCCGCGTCAAGCCTTAAGCAAAACCCCACTGACGCCTGCCGGCATGACCTAAATTCAGCGCTGCAGCGCTGATTCATATCGCAATGTCAATCCAGTATGACTTTTTGCTCTACCGGCAGTTTCATCCCGGTGCTATAACTACACATAGTGCACTGCAACAAAAAAATCACAAGAAGTACAACTACTCACGACGGGGTAGATCATGAACGGCAAACTGAAATGGGACTGGAGCCAGTCCTTGGCAGAGCATCTGCGTAAAGCCGCGGCAACCGCTCAGGTGCCGGATTTCTCTGCTTCTCTTGGCGTCAGCCCGGAAGACCCTCAGGCGGACCACGAACTGGCCCTGCTGCGCGAAGAGAATGCCCAGCTCAAGCAGTTGCTCAAGCAACAGAGCGACCACAGCCGCCAGCCAAAGCACCGGCAGACCGGCGATGTCAGGCAACTGCAGGAAACCCGGCGCATCCTCCTCGACGCGCTGCAACTCACCGCAGTCAACGAAAAACGCTTGCGGCAAGCCCTCGAAATTGCCCGTATCGGCATCTGGCATCTCGACCTGCAAAGCCGCAGCATTTACTGGTCAGACGAAATCTATCGCCTGTTCCGGATCGAAAAGAGCGTCCCGCTGACTCTGGAAAAGATTTTCGACTATACCCATCCGGAAGACCGCAGCAAGCTTGCCGAAGCCTGGGAGAGTGCGCTCAACGGCGGGCATTTCAACTGCGACTACCGGATCGTCGTCAATGGCGAAACCCGCTGGGTACACGCCTCAGCCCAGATCCAGTTTTCGCCCGACCGGCAAGCCCAGAGCGCGCTCGGGATCATGCAGAATATTTCGCGGATCAAAGCCCAGGAAAATGAAAACAGCCGCCTGCTATCGATCCAGGATGCGATCCTGCGCAACGATGCGATCGGCTTTTCGATTCTCAAAGAGCGCCAATTCGTCTGGGTCAGTCCAAGCATCGCTCGTCTCTGGGGCTATCAGCCAGAAGAACTGATCGGCCAGTCAATCCGCTGCCTTTACCCGGACCAGACCAGTTTCGAACAGATCGGAACCGCTGCCTACGCCAGCATCGAGCGCGGCGAAGTATTCAAGGCCCAGTTGCCTTACGTGCATAAGGAAGGCGCACAGGGCTGGCTCGACGTCACCGGCGCCCTGCTCGACCCGGAGAACGGCACCAGCCTGTGGTCCTACGTCGATATCAGCGAAGAGAAGGAGTTCGAGTCCGAACTGGTTGCCGCCCGCCTCGCCGCCGAAATGGCGAACCGGACCAAATCGGAATTCCTGGCCAACATGAGCCATGAAATCCGTACCCCCTTGAACGCCGTCACCGGCATGGTACATCTGCTGCGCGACACACCACTCAACGAACAGCAACGCCAATACCTGCGCAACATCGAATCGGCATCGGGCATCCTGCTGGGGGTCATCAACGACATTCTCGATTACTCGAAAATCGAAGCCGGCCGGCTTGAAATCAGCCCAGCGCCTTTCGATCTCAGCCAGGTTTTCCACACCCTCGGCGTAATCGCCAATGCCGCCGCCAAAAACAAGGACATCGATGTCCTGTTCCGGATCGCCCCCAACGTTCCGCACGAACTGATCGGTGACTCGCTGCGCCTGGAGCAGATTCTGATCAATCTGACCAACAATGCGATCAAATTCACCCAGCAAGGGCATGTGGTGGTGCATGTCGAACTTGAGGAACTGACCCCCAGCCACGCGGCGCTGCGTTTCGATGTCGAAGATAGCGGCATCGGGATCAGCGAGCAGCAGCAACAACATTTGTTCCGCCCCTTTGCCCAGGCTGAAAGCTCAACCTCCCGGCGCTACGGCGGAACGGGGCTGGGACTGGTCATCTCCCGGCGCCTCGCCGAAATGATGGGCGGCCGCCTCGAACTGCGCAGCCAGCCAGGCGTCGGCAGTACCTTTTCACTGCACTTGCAACTCCCCCGTCAGCACGACGAAGACCGCCCCTGGGTGATCGTCCCGGAACATCTGCAAAAGCTGCGCCTGCTGATCGTCGACCCGAACGAACGCAGCCGCAGCGTCACTTTCGAAATTGCCCGCTCGCTGCACTGGCATGTCGTCGCACTCGCCGGTGCCGACGAGGCGATCGATCGCCTCGAAGAAGCCATGTTCTGCGGACAGTCTTTTGACCTCTGCCTGCTCGCAGTACAGCAGGAAGAAGCCGCCCGGGAACTGGCCCGACGTCTGCGCGATGAAGTCCCGCAAGAACTGCAGCCACGCATCATCCTGTTGGCCAGTCAGCCGGAAACCCGCCTGATTGCAGAACTGCGGGAAAGCGTCCAGGTTGCGGCCATTCTGCTCAAGCCCTTTACCCCGTCCGCCCTGTTTGAAACCGTCAGCCCCTTCTTCCTGATCGGCCGGCAAGAAAGCAGAAGCGACGGCGAAGCCCATAACGACTACCGGGGCCAGGCCCGCATTCTGGTTGCCGAAGACAACGAACTGAACCAGATTCTGATCAGCGAACTGCTTTCGCGCCGGGGCCTCGAAGTCTGCATTGCCAGCGACGGCGAAGAATGCCTGCTGCAACTCGAAAGCAACCCCGACGGCTTCGACCTGGTCCTGATGGACATGCAGATGCCCGGCATCGACGGACTGGAGGCAACCCGGCGACTGCGCGCCGACCCGCGCTTTGCCGAACTGCCAGTTGTTGCATTGACCGCCAATGCCCAAGCACAGGATCAACGCGCCTGCCTGGCAGCGGGGATGAACGACTTTCTCAGCAAGCCGGTTGATCCCCGACAGCTTGAAGCAACCCTGCACCGCTTCCTGAGCCATCTGATTCCGGCACTGACGCTGCCAGCCAGCCCGCTCGACGAGCCAGTGCGCCCTGCCATCAGCCAACAACTTGCACAAGCTCAGGAACCACATCTCAACAGCAGCGAAGCCATCCGCCGCATGGATGGCGACTTCGGGCTCTACCGCGAAATGCTGCAAGCCTTCGCCAAAAGCTATCAGGATCTGGGCGACCGCCTGCGCCGGCTTGGCCACAGCCCCGACCGCGACCAGGCGGTGCAGCGTCTGAGCCACACCGCCTGCGGGCTGGCTCGCACCATCGGCGCCGAACACCTGGCCGAGCAAATCCGCTCGGTTGAACTGGCCAGCAGCGGGCCTGACGACACCCGATATGCACAACAACTCGACCAGTTGCTGCCAGCTCTGGAAGAGGAATTGCTGGCGGTACTCGACGAAATCAGCAGTTGCGTGCAAGCCGAGGCAGGCTGGATGCCGACACTTCAGCCAACAGCAGACGATCCAGAGGCCAGCAGGGAAACTATTCCGGCTGCAGGCTGATCTCGACCGTCAGCGGCTGACCGCGCCGCAGCACCCCGAGGCGGACGCGGTCGCCGATCTTGAAGTCATCAAGGCGGCGCGAGAGATCGCGCACCTTGCTGACCGGCTGGTCTTCGACGGCGACAATCAGGTCGCCGAGTTCGATCCCGCCGTCGCGGGTACGCCGTGCCGCCTGCAAACCGGCCTGTGCCGCCGCCGAATCCCTGGGCACGCTGAGCACCGCCACGCCATCCACCGCAAAAACCCGCTGGATGCGCTCGTTGAGCGCCTCGTCGACACCGATCCCAAGCGCCGGCCGCAGGTAACGCCCGTGGCTGATCAATTGCGGCACCACCCGGTTCACGGTATCGACCGGCACGGCAAAGCCGATCCCGGCGCTGGCGCCGCTCGGGCTGTAAATCGCGGTGTTGATCCCGATCAGCCGGCCGGCCGAGTCGAGCAGCGGCCCGCCGGAATTGCCGGGGTTGATCGCGGCGTCGGTCTGGATCAGGTGTTCGATGCTGCCCCCGTTTTCGCCGCCCAGGCTGCGGTCGAGCGCCGAAACGATGCCGGTGGTCAGCGTCCAGTCGAGACCGAAGGGATTGCCGATGGCAAACACCTTCTGCCCGACCTTGAGTTCGGCGCTGCTGCCGACCGGCACCGGCGGCGGCCGCTTGAAGCCGACACCGATCTTGAGCACCGCAATATCATGTGCCGGCGACGCGCCGACCAGCCCGGCGCGGAAGCTGCGCCCGTCGGCCAGCTTGACCGTCGCTTCGCTGGCCTGGTCAATAACGTGGAAATTGGTCACCACATGCCCGGCATCGTCCCAGATGAAACCCGAGCCGGTACCGCGCGGCACGCGCTGCACATTGCGCGTCCAGAAATCGACCACCTCACCCTTGGTGGTAATGAACACCACCGAATCGCGGGCATTCTCGAACAAGCGGATCGTCGATTGCTCATCCGCCGCCAACTCGCCACGCGCCGCCACCGTACGCGGCTGCGCCTCCGGGCGCAGCCCCAGCCAGCCCAGCGGATCGAGCCGCCCCTGCCACAACATCATCAGCAAGGCCGAAGCCAGCGTCAGCCAGAGCAGGCGGGAAAGAAAGCGGTCGGACATCGAAACTCCTCAACACCGAAACGGTGAAAAACCGGAAACCGGTCAGTTGACCGTGAATATGGCGATCAGTGCGGGAAATTCAAGCGTGAAACGTCTGGCGAGCAAAGTGTGCAGAACTGACCGAAGTAACCCGCTAGCTGATCAACTGCGTTGAGTGCTATTTCCGCTTGATCGCGGGATGAGTTGAGCAGGTTCTACAGAGTTGATGCAGGACGCCACAGATGGATTAAATACCTCTACCTTTCAAGTTACTGCCCATTATAAGTCAAAATAAACTTAATGATTGCATCGTGCAAATCAAAACCATCTCTTCCATCTTTAAATAAAACAATAAAAGCAAACACATACAATGGAGACAACAAGTCCATCTCCAGAAACCTCTCTCTCCAATCCTTCGCTTTATGCGATGTATTTTGACTTAGGCTTGACAACCCCGCCTCCTTCACTTCGGCCAAACGATTAACTTGTTCATTATCCATAAAAATAAATAACCTAAAATAACCAACAACACTATACCAATATAAATTTAATGATGGGAGAGGCCACTAGCCACTAATTTCTTGTGTAACGAATCGAGAGTTTGAGAGCTAATTTTTGAGGTTGCAGAGAGATGCATTACGTCACCATAGATCGACTCATATTCAATATTGATTTCAATTGGCTTACCTCCAATTAGCTTTACCAACTCCACCATACACATATCATATCCATCAGCATTTGTAATAGAGAGAAGTGGCATATCCGACCCTGCTCTTATCGCTGTCTCTCCCTTTGGCCATCCTGTTGCAAAGCAACTAGAGTTTAGTGTTGTCGCAGATAGAACTTCAGACCAACGATCTGAGCCAAATCCACTTGCAACCACATTCCCAGAACTTACCGAAAAACCTTTAACAATCGCAGGCCCGAGTCCATCATTGGACAAATATATACCATTGCGCCGTTCTTTCCCTTCCATGTATGGCGTAACCTGAAGAATTGGCATAACCGATTTTCGATTATGAACTCGGCTCACATCAACTTGCTGCCATGCAAATATGGCCGATAAAATTGAAATAAAAACAGCAGATACAGGTGCCAGTGACCGCTTTAAAATACGAGCAACCGTCATAAATATTAAATAAAATCAGAAAAAATTAAAATACATAGAATAGAAATTAACAGGACACCCAAAAACAATTTGAGCCATCCGTAAACATGCCCAGATAGCCAGCTTGAGGCCTAAAATATCTAACTTGGCACACCAATTCTGATGCTTTTGGGCGAAGTTAGTTGCCTTGAAGGTCATTTTTGGAGCTTAAAAATAGTTTTTAAGCACCCTGTTAAACAACCGCTTTCATGCACTCCAGACAATGTATAAATTCTACGATTTAAACATGCGAGATATCGGTTGATCCAGCTTGTCTGACGGCGAAGTATGGTTGAGCCATGTTGACTCGGCAACTGGTCTGATCGGTGCAACGCTTGCGCTATCCTATCTGTAGATACAAGGCGTCAATCTACCCGGTATGACCATCCGGAGTGGCCCGAAAACCCGCCCCACCGCCCGTCGACCGTGTTAACCGCCCCAAAAACGAAGCTTCAGGTCTTCCCCCGCCAGCGGGCGAACCACTCCGCGCTGCATTCCGGGCGGTCCTCGCTTTTGAGCAGGCGCAGGTTGAGGACCATGTTTTCCAGCACCAGTTTGGCGGCGACGGCGAGCAGGACGCGTTCGCGGGCTGAGGCGTCGAGGATTTGCGCCTGTTCGGAGATTTCGCAGACCTGGGTGCAGACCAGGCTGCGCAGCGCCTCTTCGTCGCAAGGCAGGTCCGCGTAATCGATCGGATCTTCGGCCTCAACATCGCGCATCAGCGCCAGCAGTTCGTCGCTCGACAACATGGCTTGCTCCCCGGTGGTCAGTGTCGATGCGGTTCTGACCACCGGAACGGCCACAAGTGCCGCTGCCTTTGCGCCCTTGCAGGAGCGCCTTCACGGTCACTGCCTCGCGGCAAGGTCCCCGTCGGCGCTGCCTCTTGGCCGCGTGGTTCAGAACATGATGCGCATACCCAGGCGCAGCGAGCGCGGTTCCAGCGGGTGCACCAGGCGGCCGTCGAGGCTGCCGCCGACGCCGCAGCCGCCGGTGCCGGCCAGTGCTTCGCTGCGGGTGCAGGCACCGCCCCAGTATTCGATGTCGTTGGCCTTGCGGTCGAACAGGTTGAGCACGTCAAGAGTGAATTGCAACTTGTTGCTGACCCGGTAGCCGGCTTTCAGGCTGGTCATCCAGAAGGCCTGCGATTTTTGCGCCCCGCTCTCTTCCAGCGCATAGGCGCCGAGGTAACGCAGGCGCAGGCCGCCAAACCACGCGCCGCCGTCGTCCCAGGTCAGGCCCAGCGAGGCGGTGAGCGGGATCGCGTTGGGCACCTGGCGGCCGCCGTTGATTTCTTCCTTGAAACGCGCCTGCGACCAGGCCACGTCGGCATCGAGAATCATCCCGTTGCCCGGCGCGTAGTAGTTGGACCACTCGACACCGTGGCGGCGCGAAGCACCGCGCGGCTCGGTGACGCCCTCGTCGCCGATGAACACCAGTTCGGAGGCCAGTTCCTTCTGCCACAGCGTCAGGCTGCTGTTCCAGCCGGGCAAGGGATTGACCCGGACGCCGACCTCGCCGCCCTTGGCCTTGACGATCAGCGGCACCGGCTCGGCCGCGCTGCCGTCCTGCGGGTTGACCCGCGCCGTCGCGCCGCGCACGTCGTTGCTGTGGAAGCCGTGGCCCCAATTGGCGTAGAACTCGCTCGGCCCGAGCAAATTAAAGGGGCCGAAAACGACGCCAAGCTTGGGACTGGTCTGGTTGGCGCTGACTTCGCCGCCGTTGCTGCCATTGTTGGCGCCGGCCAGCGCCTTGGCCTGCGCCCGGAACTGATCGTGGCGCAGGCCGGCGCTGGTGCGCAGCCAGTCCTGCCACTGGGTGCGCAGCTCGGCATAGAGGCCGAGGCTGGATTCGAGAATGCGGTCTTCGCGCACGGTCTCGGTGCGGCGGCGGTTCTCAGTACGGTGCAGGCCGACCTTGGCGATCCGGTCCTGGCGGAAATCGGCGCCGAGCGCCAGTTCACTGTCGCGCCAGTTCGGCCCGAGGAACCAGCGTTGCTCACCGGCACCGCCCCAGACGATGCGTCGGTCGGCCTGTTCGTGCTGGTCGCCGTTTACGCCGCTGATGTAACCGGAAGGCCCGGAAAAC
Source organism: Dechloromonas sp. ZY10 (assembly GCF_041378895.1). Taxonomy (NCBI): domain Bacteria; kingdom Pseudomonadati; phylum Pseudomonadota; class Betaproteobacteria; order Rhodocyclales; family Azonexaceae; genus Dechloromonas; species Dechloromonas aquae. Next base: position 1,633,735 of record NZ_CP144212.1, on the reverse strand, counting down.
AGGTTGAGGCCGTAGTCGATCACGTAGGCATTAGCCTTTTGCGCACTGTTCTCGCCACTGCGCGCCCATTCGCCGGACAGGCTATAGCGGTGGGTTTTGCCACCGTCGTTGGCGCCCAGCGGCGCGTAGCGGCCAATTTCGCCGCTCTGGATCGCGCGCTGCGGCACGTGTTCGGTCGCCGTCCAGTCGGCGCGGTAGAACATCGCGGTCAGCGCCAGGCCGTTGCTCGCCGAACCTTCCGAAAGGCGGAATACCGCGTTGTGCTTTTCCAGGTTCTGCGCCTGAGTCCACGGGCCGTCGTAGCCGGACACCTCGGCTGCCGAAAGCAATGTGTAGCCGTTCTCGAAAGTGTGGCTGCCGGCCGCCAGCAGGCGGCGGAAGTTGCGCTGGCCGAGGCCAACATCGACAAAGGAGGCCGGCAGGCGGCGCTGGTAGTCGATGCGGCTGCTGCCGGCGGTGACGAAATCGCCGTCCTCGGCGGCATAGACGCCCTTGCGATAGCGCACCGCGCTGACCAGTTCGGGGATCAGGAAATTGAGGTCCATGTAGCCTTGGCCGTGGGCGTGAGTGCGCATATTGACCGGCATGCCGAGCACCGTGGTCGCGAAGTCGCTACCGTGGTCGAGGTTGAAGCCGCGCAGGAAATACTGGTTGGCCTTGCCGTCGCCCGAGTGCTGGGTGACGATCAAGCCGGGCACCGCCTCCAGCACCTCGGCCGGACGCAGCAGCGGCCGGTTGGCCAGCTGCTTGCCAGTCACCGTGCCTTCGCTGGCGGTATCGGCAACGCCGACCAGGTCCTTGCCGCCGCCACTGACGGTCACCTCCTGCAAGGTCGGAATGCCGGCGGCGCCGGCGGGCAAGGCAAAGGCGGCGAGCAGCGCAAGCCCGAGCGGCTTGCGGGCAAGATTGAAGTGCATGGTTTTCTCCCTGTCGTGATTTTGCTTGATTGGCTTGAGTGGCGGGATATTTGGTCGAATTAAGCGGAAAACTGGCAGTCGGAGTCGCCGCCAAATTGACCACTGAATTCCCGGCGGGCTGGCGCTAGCGCAGGGCCTCGACCGGATAGCCGAGCGCGTCGCAGATCCGGCGCAGCGGTAGATGCGCCGCCGGTACGGTGCACGAATCGTCTGCCGGCTCCGTTGCAGCCCCCATGGCAGACCCCATGGCAACCTCTATTGCTGACCCCGCAGCAGGCTCGGTCGGCAAGTCAGCCGCCGGATGCGCAGCCAATTGCCACTGGCGAACGCCCAGGGCGCGCCCCATGCGCAGTCCGCGCGCCAGCAGCGCCCGGCCGACGCCTTGCTGCCGCCAGCCGGCAGCGACGCTGGCGGCAAGTTGCGCCTGACGCCCGGCCAGCCGCAGATGCAGCAGGCCGACCAGAACGCGTTGCGAGGAAAAAGCGCCGATGCACAAGTCGCGGCGGTAATCGAGGCTGTCCACATAGGCGGCAATCGCCTGCGCGGAAAGCGGTGCAGCAAACAAGGCCACCTGCGCCTCGGCATCGAGCGCGCCGAGGTGGGCAGCAATTTGTTCGCCATCAAGCGCGGCCAGACGGCGCACGCGGACATGCGGCAGGACAGCCGCCAGAGGCGCGACGGATAAGGCAGGACAGGCCGACATCGACAGACTCCGCAAGCGGGACGGGAAGCGGTGATCTGGCCGGCAGGCGGTAGCGCGGTGGCACGTGCCCGGAGCCGAATCGACACGGTCGACTCGCCGGAAACGCCAAAAACCCGCAGCGCATTGCGCCTGCACCTTTCGCCAGGGACACCCCGCCCCATCGTTGGTTGAAAGAATGTTGCGGCAGGTCTCCTGGCTCTCGGTTCATCGCCCTGGCCCGCCTTCCCGGAAAATCTTCCAGTGGCTTGAGGGGCAAGGACTCGCCGATCACAGTTGCGGGGGCAGCCCCGGATTTCGACCTTGCACAGGCCGGCACCGGATTCCCTTTTGATCCCGTTCGGGAACCATCAACAATGCCCGGATTGTAAACACCGGCAAGGACAATGTCAAAACAAAAACACTAGGGATAGTAGAAAACATACAGAGCAACCACTACCAGTTGTGCCCATGGCAAAAAACGCCCTTGACCACGGTCGACCGTGGTCAAGGGCAATTTTCATCCGGGCGGCACGGCTTCAGCCGCTGCTCAGGTCGCCGCCTCAGTCGCCAGCCACGCCCGCCCGCGCCACCGAACGCCCGCGCAGGCGGCGCCAGCCGAGCACGCTGCCGTAGCCGACCAGGCCGATGCCGAGCAGCGAGAGCGCGATCACCAACCCGTCGCGCAGCCCGGGCCAGGCGGCCAGCGGCGGAAAGTCGAGCCGATGCAGGCCGTGGTAGAGCCAGCGTTGCGCGGCGCTATCGCGGCTGGCCAGATGCACCAGGCGGGCGCTGGCCGGGTCGAGATAGACCCGGGTTGAAGCGGTGTCGGCAAAACTCAGGCGCAGCACCGGGAAGACGCGCGGATGATGGCGCAGCGGGTAGTAATCGGCGTCGCCTTCGCTCAGCCAGCTGGCCGCGAACGCCACCCCGGGGCGCAATTCGGCCGCCGCCGCGAGCAGGCGGGCGCTGTCTACCGCCGGAGAAAGCCGCTGTTCACGGTCGACCAGCAGCGAAGCCGCTTTTTCCCCGGCCGCCCTGCCCTCGCCCACTGTGCCACCGGCTGCCTGGCTGGCCCGCTCACCAGCCGAACGAGCCGCAAATCCAGTCACCGTCACGGTCGCCAGCCCAGCCGACGCTTCGGCCACCGACTCAGCAGCCACCGACCTGGCGACTACCGACCCAGCTGCCGAGTCCCCCACTATCTCGCCCACTGCGCCGGCAAATTCGCCGCGCAGTCGGACCAGCGGCTGGCCGGCCAACAGCCGCCATTCGCCGCTTTGGCTGCCGGCCGGCAAGATCGGGCGCCAAGCCAGCGCGGCGGCATCGAAGCGGCCGCCGGCCAGCCCCTGCTGCTCGCTGCGCAGGTCCGGCCCGGCGGCCCAGCCGAACGGCGCCAGCGACAGCCAGCCGCTGAACAGCCAGGTGCAGAGAAAGACCCCGCCGGCCAACCCGAGCAAATGGTGCCAACGCTTGGCCGGATCGCGGTAGGGACTGACCCGGCCGTCGCGATACGGCCGGCGCAGGCACAACCGTTGACAACCCAGCCACAGTCCGCTCAAGCCGAGCAGCAGCGCCAGCGCCGCCAGCCACAACACCGTTTGCCGCCAGACCTCGCCGAGTTGGCGCAAGGCGGTGAAGTAGAGCCAGTGGCTAACGCTGCCCAGCCAGTTCCAGGCGCGTTCGCCGGCCGCCGTGTCGAGCACGATCTCGCCGCTGTCGCGGCCGACGTACCAATCGCGGCCATCGGCCAGTTCGACCCGATAGAACGGCCGCCAGGCGTCGAAGCGGCGGTACACCGTCCATTGGTCGCGCTCCACCGGCTCGATCCGCGCCACCTCGCCGCCCACCCGCGCGACTACCCGCCCAGCGGCGGCTTCGCCGGTCAGCGGCGGCAGCAGCCGGCCGCTGGCGGCATCCACGGTCCACCAGCGTTTTTCGGCAAAGAAGCGGTAGACCGTGAATCCCGGCTCGGCGTCGAAACGCACCGCCTCCGGCCAGCCCTCCCGCCCCAGCCCTTGCCAGGCAGCCAGCGGCGTCAGCTGCAGCGAATCCGGCGCCAGCGCCGGCAGCCAGGCCAGGCGCTCGTCCTCGCTCAGCTGCGGGCGGGCGACGAAGAGCATCACCAGCCCGGAGAGCAGCCACAGCAGCACCAAGCCGGCGAGGACGATGCCCAGCCAGCGGTGCCCCAGGTGCAACAGGCGTTGCCAATGCACGCGCCGCCTCCCGCTTAGAACTTGAACTCGGCGACCAGCTCGACCCGACGCGGTTCGCCGAGGATGAACTGGTTGTTGTAGGTGCGCGAGGCATAGACCTTGTCGGCTAGGTTGCGGCCGAGCAGGCGCAGCGTGGTCTGGCGATTGAGCTGCCAGGCCAGGCTGGCATCGGCGACGGTATAGGCGGCAAGACGCAGGGTGTTGGCGTTGTCGGCAAAACGCTGGCCGACGTGGCGCAGACCCAGCGAGGCCTGCCAGGCGCCGACCCGGTAATGCCCCCACAGGTTGGCGACCAGTTCGGGCACGTCGAGCGGCGTGTTGCCGGCACGCGACACGGCGGCGGCGCCGACCCGCTCGTTCAAGTCCTTGAATTCGGCCTGCAGGCGGGTGATGTTGCCCTCAAAACGCCAGTTCTGCCATGGCGTCAGCGCTGCCGCCAGTTCGATCCCCTGCGAAAACTGGCTGCCGCCCTGGACCGACAGCGCGGCGTTGTTGGGATCGCGGGTGACGATGTCGTCCTTGTCGATCCGGTAGAAGGCCGCGCTCCACTCGCCCAGGCCTTGAGCCAGCGTCTGCTTGATCCCGACCTCGACCTGCCGGCCCCGGCTGAGCTTGAAATCGGCGTTGGCCAGGTTCAGCGAAATCATGGAAGTCACCGGATCGTGGCCGCTCGCGACCTGGGCGTAGAGGCTGGTATCGCGAGTCAGGAAATGCGTCAGGCCAAGGCGCCAGGAATTGCCCTGCAGGGTCCGGCTGAAATCGCTGCCGCTGACCAGTTCGTCGCGGTTGATCGCCGCCCGGTCGTGGCGGAAGCCGGCCAGCAGCAGCCAGCGCTCGCCCAGTTGCCAGGCGTCCTCGGCATAAAACGCATTCAGGGTGGTAGCAGTGTCGAACTTGGGCAGGGTCGGGTCGGGACTGAACCACTGGCCGTGCGCCGGATTGCGGATGGCAACGCTGGAGCTGCCGCCATAAGGCGCATTGTTGGTATGGCGGAAATTGACCCGCGCGGTTTCCCAACCGAAGACCGCGCGATGCCCGCCCTGCTTGAGGCTGGCTTCGAGGCGGTTGCCGGTCTGCTCCAGATCGTGCTGGATTTCCAGATAATCGCTACGGTCGACGCGGTTGGCGGGCAAATTCAGCTTGTAATTCTCGATATTCAGCCAGCGCCGCTTCGATTCCAGATAGTAGGCTTCGTTGCTCAGCGTCCAGGCCGCGTTCATCTGCCACTCGGCGCGGGCGCGCAGGCGGGTGTCGGCATAGCGGATCACCGAGTCGTCGGCGTTGTAGTTCTCGCGCCGCAGCTCGGGCAGCAGGCGGCCGTTGTCGTGCGGCGTGCCCCAGTAGCGCTCGGGGCGCTGCAGGCTGTAGTCGGCGCTCAGGTCAAGCTTGAACTCGCTGTTCGGCTGCAGGCGCAGCCGGCTCATCAGCTTGCCGCCCTGCGAATTGCCGAGGTCGCGGTAGCCATCGATGTGCGTACCGTAGGCATCGACGCGGTAGCTGGCGATCTCGCCCAGCGCACCGGTGGCACCAACGCCAAGGCGCGTGAGGCCGTCGCTGCCGAGCGCGACCATCGCTTCCTGCGCGGCCACCCGGCTCGGCTCCTTGCGTACCGCGTTGATCGTCGCCCCGACCGTGCCGCTGCCATAGACCACCGACGCCGGCCCGTGCAGCACCTCGACCCGCTCGTAACCCCAGCTGCTGCCAGGATAGTTCTGGGTGCCGGCACCGGTCTGGACACGGACGCCATCCTCGGCGATGCCGACCGAGTTGGTGCCGGTATAGCCGCGCGCCGAAAACGACAGGCCGCCGGTGCCGCCGGAACCGATGTCGGTGATCCCGGGAGCGCGGGTGATCGCCTCGCGCACCTGGAAATCGCCGCGTTCGCGCATCTGCTGCGCATCGACCGCGCTGACGCTGGCCGGCGTCTCGCGCGCAGTCAGGCCGGTGCGGGTGGCGCTGGTGGTGGCGTGGTCGAGGCCGAGCGTGCCGACCTCGCGGCCGGCGCTGACTTCAACCGGCGCCAGCTGGACCGGCGCGGACTGGGCGGCGGCAAGCCAGGGCAAGGCGCCCAGCGTGGCAACAAAAAGCGGGCGCAAGGACGGCAGGTTGGAACGGGAAAATACGGGTGAAAAAGGGTAAGACATGGTCAGACAAGCTCCGGATGCGACCGTCTGCCCGCCGATGACGACCCCTGCCCGGCCGCTGTTCCCACGGGACGCACGCGCGCCAAGGCAGTTCTGCCGCCATCCGCAACCCCGCAGACGGTCCATTGCATTCGCCGGCCGCAAAGCGCGGACGGCACGAAGGCGACAGGCCGGTCTCCGGGCTTGCCAGTCTTGAATCACCGCCTTCCCGCGTCGTTCGCGCACCCGGAGAGGGTCACGTTGCGACGCAGTGGCTGACAACCGTTGGGGTCGTCGAGGTGATTCCGCACTGGCTTACCGTTGCGGGGGCAGCCGAGGAATTGCGGAGTACGCGCACCTCGTTCCCGTTTCACCCTGCAGCTCGCGCTGCCGGGCACCTGTTGCCGTTTCCGCATGCTTCAACTGCCGGGCGCACGCGGTAGCCCTGAAAAACGAGGCGCGATCTTAGCCGAAAAAATGCCGTTGCGGGCAAGCAGCAAAAAATCGCGATTGCTGCGGTCGACCGTGAAAATGGCCCCAAGCCCCACAACCGCGCGGAAAAACGCGATTCAGCCCGGATTCGCCGCCGGGTCGGTGGCCAGACTGTCAAAAGCTGCGCTGGCCGACAAGAACACCTCGCCCGAGAGTTCCTGCCACAGCGCAGTGCCCTGCAGTCGATCCTGTACCGGCCCCTTGACCTCGGCCAGATGCAGACGCACGCCGCTGCGGCCGAGATCGCGGTCGAATTCGGCCAATGCCTCAACCGCCGTCGCGTCCATGCGGTTAACCGCGCTCATCACCAGCACCAGTTCGCGGCAACCCGGCTGTGCCGCCAGTTGCTGGCGGATTCGCGTCTCGATCGCCGCCAGATTGCCGAAGAACAGGCTTTCATCGATGCGCAGAAAGAGCACCCCCGGCAACGTCTCGACCCGATGGCGGTCGACGTTGCGGAAATGCTCGCTGCCCGGCAAGCGGCCGATCACCGCGATATGCGGCTGGCTGGCGTGAAAGAGCAAGGTCGCCAGCGACAGCAGCACGCCAAGACCAATCCCGACATCAACGCCGAGAAAGATCACGCCGCAGGCGGTGCCCAGCCAGGCGCAGGCGTCAGCGCGGTCGTAGGCCCAAGCCTGACGCAGCGCGGCCAGGTCGATCATCGACCAGGCCGCGAGCACGATGCTTGCCGCCAGCACCGCCAGCGGCAGACGCGCCAGCCAGGGCGCGGCCCACAGCACCAGCAGGATGGTGCTCAGCGCGGTGACGATGCTGGCCAGCTGGGTCTGAGCACCGGCGGCGACATTCACCGCCGAGCGCGAAACGCCGCCGCCAACCGGCATGCCGCCATAGACCCCGGCGACCAGATTGGCGATGCCGAGGCCGCGCAACTCGGCGTTGGCGTCGATCCGCTCGCCGCGCTTGACCGCCAGCGCCTGCGCCATCGACAGGTTCTGCACCATCCCGACCAGGGTCATGGTGCACGCCGGCACAAAAAGCAGGCGCAGGATGCCCCAGTCGGGCGGGGTCCAGTCCAGCGGCGGCAGCCCGGCGACAATCTGGCCGATCACCGCAACCGCAAAACGCCGATCCAGCTCGCCGTAGCTCACCGCCAGCGTCGCCAGCAGCAGGAGCAGCAAGGGCTGCAGACGGACGACGAAATCGGCATGCGCGCCGCGCATCCCCAGCCGGCGCAAGCCGCCGCCCAGGTAGCGGCGGGCCAGCGCGAGCAGCAGCAGGCTGCCGCCACCAATCGCCAGAGTCACCGGATTGGTCGCCGGCAAGGCGCCGACGAGTGCTGGCAATTGCTCGACCACGCCATGCCCGGCCACCGGCACGCCGAGCAGATGCTTGCACTGGCTGAGCACGATCAGCACCGCCGAACCGGAAATGAAGCCGCTGGCCACCGGCCGGCTCAGCAATTGCGACAAAAAGCCCAGGCGCAGCAGGCCGCAGGCCAGCACCAGCGCCCCCGAGAGCAGGGACAAGGCCGCCGCCAGCGCCAGGTAGGCAGCCGAACCGGGCACCGCCAGCGGCGCCAGCACGGCATAGGTCATGATCGCGGTGATCGCCACCGGCCCCACCGCCTGCACCCGGCTGCTGCCGAACCAGGCATAAGCCAGCACCGGAAAGATGCTGACGTAGAGCCCGTACTGCGGCGGCAAGCCGGCGAGCAAGGCATAAGCCAGGCTTTGCGGAATCACCAGGATCGCCACCAGCACCCCGGCGCTGAGGTCGGCCGGCCAGCAGGCGCGGGGATAGGCACGCAGCCACGCAGGCAGCAGCAAGGAAAGAAACGCGGATTTCATCGCCGGGGTTTTATCACGAGCCGCTGCAAAACGCATCTACGACCGGCGGTCACACCACAGCCGTGCCGGCCCGCCGCCTGCATCCTGCTGAGCGAGCGGATGCGACAGCCCAAGGCCGCATTTACGTACCGCCAAATTGAAGGAATCGGCGCCACGGATACATTCGCCGCACCGAGTCACAACGCATCGTGCCGGGAGCGTGGCTCCGCCCTGCTCGGCTCGGCCTATTGGCCGGTTTTGCCCGCCTCCCAGACCTGCAGCGCCAGCTTGCGCTCGACACCCCAGCGGTAATTGCCGCTCTCGCCGCTATCGCGGATCACGCGGTGGCAAGGGATCAAAAAGCCGATCTGGTTGGCGGCCAGCGCCGACCCGACGGCCCGCTGGGCCTGCGGACTGCCGATGCGGTCGGCAAGCTGCTGGTAGGAAATCACCCGGCCGAATTCGGTGTGGGTCAAAGCCTCCCAGACCTTGACCTGGAAATTGGTCCCGCGCAGCAGCAAATGCACCTTGCCGCGTACCGGCGTCGTGGGAAAGATTTCCGCCAGCAGACGCCGGGCCTGTTCGTCGTCGCGGCGATGTTGCGCGTGCGGCCAAGCCTGCGACAGCTCGGCGAGCATCGTCGCTGCTGCGTCGATGACAAAGGCGAAATGGCAAACCCCGCGCGGAGTCGAGGCCACCAGAACCTCGCCGAACGGTGACTCGGCAAAGCCATGGACCATTTCCAGCCCCTGCCCGCCGGCCTTGATTTCGCCCGGCGTCATCGCTTCGCAACTGACCATCAGGTCGTGCAGCCGGCTGACGCTGCTCAAGCCGATTTCCTCGCTGACGGCCAGCGCCGGACGGGCTGCCCGCAGGCGCGCCCTGGCTTCGGTTTTACTCAAAAACTGCAGGAAGCGCTTGGGCGAAATCCCGGCCCATTCGGCGAACAGCCGCTGCAGATGAAACGGGCTGACGGCAAGCTCCGCCGCCAGTTGCTCCAATGTCGGCTGCTGCCGGTAGTTTTGCCGGAGGTAGGCAATCGCGCGGGCGACCAGCGCGTAGTGCCGTTCCTGCCCGGAAGGAATCGCTCCCATGTTCATCCCTTTTTCGCCCCTAGCGTTGCCGGCGAAAAGCCGGTCACCAGGACGGTTCCGGCAAGAATCGCCAGGCCGCCGGCGAAGGTATGCCAGCCGACCGACTCGTTGAGAAAGACCACGCCCCAGAAGATTCCAAACACCGGGATCAGGAAGGTCACGGTCAAGGCCGGCGCGGCACCGATGTCCGAAACCAGCCGGAAGTAGAGCAGATAGGCGATGCCGCTGCAGACGATGCCGAGCGCAGCCACCGAGAAAAGCACTGGCGGCGCAGGCGTGGCGACCAAAGGCGGCGCCAGCAAGGCGAGCGGCAGCAGCATGGCGGTGGCCGCCCACATGCTGCCGTGGGCATTGGCCAACGGCTCGACCGAGGGTGCCGTTTTGGTATAGGTCGAAGCCACCCCGTAAGAAGCGGCGGCGCCGAGTGCGGCCGCCACCGCCAGGCCACCGCCGGCCGGCAGCGCCAGAGTTTCCACCCCGGCCACCAGGGCGACGCCGACGATCCCGAGCAACATCCCGAACATGGCCCCGGGCGCGGGACGCGACTTGAACCAGAGCGTCCCGACCGCCAGCGCCCACAGCGGTGCGGTGGCATTCAGGATCGCCAGCAAGGACGCGGAAACGGTTTGCGCGGCATAGGCAAAGAGCAGAAACGGCACCGCCGAGTTGCAGCAACCGAGCATCAGATAGTGCTTCCAGCAGCGGCGAACCGCCAGCGGCTTTCTCAGATAAAAGGCAATTGCCAGCAGGAACAGCGCCGCCAGCCCGACCCGCAGGAAAATCAGCCGCGCCGGCCCGAGTACCGGCGCCCCGATCCGCATGAACAGGAAGGAAGCGCCCCAGATGGCAGCCAGCAGCAGCAAGCGGGAAAGATCGGCAGGCGTCATGGCAATGTCGCAGAATGAATCAAGGCAGCAGGATAGAGGATCGTCGGACCGGCCCACAATCCGATTCTTGCGCGGGGACGGAGGTTCGCTGCGACACGCTGCCACCGGCGGTTTTCTGCTTTTTTCACGGTCGACCGTGAAAGCGGGCATTTTTCCGGCCGCAGCCGGCGAACCTTGCCTGCACCGCAACTCCGCATCATCTGCCGGATGCTGCGTGCTGACATTCGGTTACAAACCGGGCCGGCGCTTTCGGCTAGCCTCGATCCTTTTCCCGCTTCAGCCTCTGCGCGCTCCACGCGCCGCTCATCCGATGTCGTCCTCCCCCCAACTCCGCAGCCTGCCCGACCGTATCCGCCAGGTGGCGCTGTTTGAAATCGGCGGTCTGCTGCTGATCACCCCGCCCTTCATCTGGCTGAGCGGCATGCACGCCGGCGATTCGCTGCTGCTGCTGGCCCTCGTCGCGCTGCTCGCGGCGCTGTGGAACGCCGCCTACAACACCGGCTTCGACTGGCTCGAAGGCCGCCTCACCGGCCGCCCGGCCGACCGCCGTCCGGTGTTCTGGCGGGCGGTGCACGCCATCGGTTTCGAAACCGGCCTGCTGCTCGCCAGCCTGCCGCTGATCGTCTGGCTGACCGACATGAGCTGGCTCGAAGCCCTGATTGCCGACATCGGCCTGGCGCTTGCCTACGTCGTCTATGCCTTCTTCTTCAACCTGGCTTACGACCGGATCTTTCCGATCCCGGCGGCAGCGGTGGCCGCCAAGCGCGCATAAAAAACAGGGGCCCGCAGGCCCCTGTCGATCTTCCGGCGCAGATTCGGCGCGGGTTCGGCTTAGTAGAAGCTGTAGCGGACCGAAGCGTTGATCCGGCTCTGGGTACCGACCTCGTTGTTGAAGGTGGTGCGCTTGCCCCAGGCGTATTCCAGACCGAATTCGGCGTTCTTCTCGAAAGCCCAGAAGGTATTCAGGAATACCTGCTCGATGCGGCGGTTCGGGAACAGATCGGCAGCACCCAGGCCACGTTGAGCGACGTTGGCGACCTCGTCGCGATCAAAGACGGTCTGGCTGGCGATCAGATTGCTGCGGAACTTGGCGTTCCAGGCGTGGGTGTAACCGACGTGCCAGCCGTAAGCCTTCCACAGATGGATCGAGTTGGAGGCTTCGGTAGCGCCCTGCACCAGCGAGTTGAGCATGTAACGGCCGATGCCCTCGCCACCCTGGATGCCGGCGACCAGCGTGTCGTTGCCCAGCTTCAGGCTGCCGCCCAGCCCCAGGCCGTAACCGCGCTTGGCGTGGTTGTCGTTGCGGTATTCGAGGCTGACGGCGCGCAGCGACAGGTGGCCGCGGTCGCCACTCATGGTCCAGTTGGCGACGAAATCGGGCGAGCGGTCGAAATCATTCACGCCCGGTGCCGTCGGGAAGGACAGGCTCTGCGAATTTTCAACCGACAAGGCCAGCTTGGAGGTCGCCAGCGGGATGGTGTAGCGGATCTGCGGCTGGCGCAGCAAGGCGGTGGTGCCCGGCGGGTTGAAGTCGACGGTATCCGGGAAGGAGCCGAGGTCGGAGAAGTTCGACCAGGTCTGGCCGACCAGCAGGTTGCCCAGCTGACCGTAGGCGTGACGCAGGCGGAAGGTGTTGGAGTTGGTCGCCAGTTCGCCCTGGAACTGGTTCGGCGCGTTGAAATCGCCCTCGACCTTGGTCAGCAGCACGCCGCTGGAAGTCTGCGTCGCGGTTTCGAAGCCAATCCGCGAAGTGCGCGCGGTGGCGTAGGTCTGGCCCTTGTGCGAACGGCCGGTGCTGGCCTTGTCGAAAGGCTGGACGAACAGCGCCGAAGCCCAGTCGTTGTTGTTGATGTCGGAATTGCGGCCCTTGAAGTCATGGGTCGCGTCGAGCTGGGCGTAACCATAAACCTTCAGCGAGGTCTCGGTCCCCGGCAGCTTGATCGAGCCCGGCAAGGTGCCGGCGGTCACCACATTGGCCGGCACCGCTGCCGGAGCGGCGGCGGGGGCGGCGGCAACCTTGGTCGCTTCGCGGGTTTCGAGTTGTTCCAGACGCTGCTGCAGCTGCTTGACCAGCACTTTCAGGTCTTCGACTTCACCGGCAACAACGGGCTGGGCAACGGCCAGGCCGAGATTGGCGATAAGCAAGGCACAGATTTTGAGTTTCATACCAATGGTCTCCATCCTTATTCAGGATCATTTAATTGGGATAACGAAAAAGGGAAAGGCGGCGTGCCCCTGGCCGGAAGAAGGAACACCTACTGCGGGTTAAACCAGTCGATTCCGACGCGGGACAGTGCCGCCAAATACCTGATTCGAGCGCTGTCGATTGTAAGGGCTCCCCATAAGCCCCCCTAACCCGAGCCCATTCAAAATGAATTAAAACTGCCCTTTAAATGACGCAATGCATGATCTTTTGGCAAATATGAAACAGGGGTTTTCCCCGATTGCCCCCCCCAACGATCACCGCAAACACTCGCGAACAGCCGCCCGATACCAGCTCGGCAGGCACGGATCACCAGCAAAAAACCGCCAATTTTCACGGTCGACCGTGAAAATTGGCCGATTTGGCCCACTCCGCGAGGCAACCGCAGGCCCGCCCGATACGCTGCGTTGCCCGCCGTGGCAAAAAGGGAATCGCTCCGCCCCGTTCCTGACCTGAAATCGGCAGTCGCGATGCGGCGATAAACACAGTGGCGGGAAAAAGAAATTGAAATGAACCCGGTCGAACTGAAATACCCGCTCATTTAATTAAACCTTTTGAACTAATCACCGCCGCTCGGGCCGCCCCGACCGGCCATCCCGAATCGCCTTTTATTGCGCAATTTACCGCGCCTGGATATTCCGATGATTAACCGACGGGCACGACAGAATCGGAAGGATGCGGGGAATCGCTGCCAGGATTTTCCTGGCCGCAAGGTATTTCACCGATATTCACTGGCAAACGGCATTAATTCCTGCACATCAGCGGCCACGGTGCCCATCCCGGCGACAGGGGAAACAGGCGATCTGCTGCGCCAGGCCAGAGGCGGCAAAGGCGCATAAGCAGCGCTCCACGGGGCAGGCCGGCAATGAAAATGGCAGCGCCTTCCGGTCGCTGCCATTTTGCCGCGAGGGAGCGGACGATTACTTGCCGGCCAGACTCACCACGCTGCCGATCACCAGCAAGGTCGGCGATTTGATTGCCTGCTCGCGGACGACCTGCGGCAGGGTCGCCAGGGTCGCGTGGTGCAGCTTTTGTTCCGGCCAGGTGGCCTTGTACACCAGCACCGCCGGGGTGTCGCCAGGCAGGCCGTGGGCCTGCAGTTCGCGCGAGATGGTGTCGACGCCGGTAATCCCCATGTAGATCGCCAGGGTCTGGTTGGGCTGGGCCAGGCCGGGCCAGTTGAGGTCCACGCTGTGGTCCTTGAGGTGGCCGGTGACGAACAGGCAGCTTTGCGCGTGATCGCGGTGGGTCAGAGGGAAGCCGAAGGCGGCGGCGGCGCCGAGCGCGGCGGTGATGCCGGGGACGATTTCGACGCCGACGCCGGCGGCGAGCAGGACTTCCATTTCTTCGCCGCCGCGCCCGAAGACGAAGGGATCGCCGCCCTTGAGACGGACCACGCGCTTGCCGCTACGGGCCTTTTCCAGCATCAACGGGCCGATTTCGTCCTGCGACAGGGTGTGGTTGCCGGGCATTTTGCCGACGAAGATGCGTTCCACGGTCGACGGCACGAATTCGAGAATTTGCGGGCTGACCAGGTTGTCGTAGAGCAGCACTTCGGCCTGCTGCAGCCGGTGGTAGGCCTTGAGCGTCAGCAGTTCCGGGTCGCCGGGCCCGGCGCCGATCAGCGACACGCAACCGGCGGGGAAAGCACTGCCGGTGCTCAGCATGGATCGCCCTCGCCGTTGCGGTGGAAGACCAGGTCTTCGACGATCTCGCCGCCCTTGAGGTGCTGCTCGATGATGCGGTCCATGTTGGCGTCGGTAACGTTGTAGTACCACACGCCGTCCGGCTGCACGGCAACAATCGGCCCGCCCTGACAGGCGGCGACGCAGCCGGTGCGGGTGCGCTTGACCCGCGCCGGGCCGGCATCAACGCCGAGGCCGGCGGCACGGAACTTGGCCTGCAGCGCATTGAACAGGGCTTCGCCCTCGCCGTTCTCAGTACAGCGCGGGCCGGTGCAGATCAGCACCTGCCGGCTGTAGTCACGAATTTTGGGCTTGACGATGTTGTCCGCGTCGCGTTCAGCCTTCAATCTCGTTCTCCTCGCCTTCCGGCGGCAGTTCGGCCTGCAGCACGGCGGCAATGTAGTCTTCCGGCAGGCGGTATTCGGCAGCCAGTTCGGCGGCGCTCTTGCCGCTGGCCTGGATTGCGGCCATCCAGCCATTGAGGCCGGTGGACAGCGAACGGCCGGCCTGTTCGCCGTCCTTGGTGTTGCGCTCGCCCTCTTCCACCGCGTACTTGTTGGCGTAGCCGCGCGGGGTGACCATCAGGCCGTGCTTGATGAAGGTGTTGGAATTGCCGATCAGCACCGTGGACAGCATGCCGATGTCGGCCTCGTTCATCTTGTCCAGCGTGGTCAGTTCGATCCGCTGCTTGGGGCGATAGCCGGACTTGACGATGGCGACCGGGGTCTGCGGGTCGCGGTGACGCAGGAAGATGCGCTGGGCCTCGACGATCTGCTGGGTGCGGCGGCCGCTCTTGGGGTTGTACAGCGCAACCACGAAATCGGCGTAGGCCACCGCGTCGAGACGACGGGCGATGGTCGGCCACGGCGTCAGCAGGTCGGACAGCGAAATCGCGCAGAAATCGTGGGTCAACGGCGCGCCGACCAGCGCGGCGCAGGTGTTGAGCGCCGAAGCGCCGGGCACGATCTCGACCTCGATCTCCGAATCCGGCGTCCACCCGGCCTGGAACAAGACCTCGAAGGTCGGCCCGGCCATCCCGTACACCCCGGCATCGCCGGACGAAATCAGCGCCACCTTCTTGCCCTGGCGGGCGCGGTCGAGCGCCTCAATGGCGCGGTCGAGTTCCTCGGTCATCGACTTCTTGATGACTTCCTTGCCTTCGACCAGGTCGGCGACCAGGCGGATGTAGGTGACGTAGCCGATGATCGTGTCGGCCTCGGCAATCGCTGCCCGGGCGCGGCCGGTCAGGTGATCGTTGCTGCCCGGGCCGAGGCCGACGAGCATAATCTTGCCGGTTTTAACAATGGTTTCAGGTGCGTTCATGGTCTTCAGTCAAAAGTTGAAAGTAATCGGGCGCGTCAGCCGGGCATGCGAACGATGGAAACGGTCGCATTCCGCCCATCCGGGCCGCGCAGCTTGTGTTTTTCAATGAGCAGTTGGCTTTGGTCGGCGCCGGCGACGAGAATCGCCGCCGCTTCCGAAACCGACGGCGTCCCGGTGTACTTGCGCACGGTTTCCGACGGATTCGGCACGTCGACCGTGGCCAGCTCGGCCGCCGGGTAAAAACGGATGGTCCAGCCGTTGGCCGCAGCGACTTCGGCCAGGCCGACCTCATCGGCCTTGAGGTCGATCGAAGCCACCGCCCGCACCTCGGCCAGCGTCGCCCCGGCCTGCGCCAGCGCTTCGTCAATCACTTGCTGGATCGTCGCCGCCGGGGTGTTACGGTCACAGCCGAGGCCGAGAGCGAGGTTCATACGTTCCCCTCGGGACAAAAGTTGCTACGGAGTGCCCCTATCCCCTTCGCGAGCGCCGAGCAGCGGCCTATCGCTTGCTGAACCGCTGCTTTCCGCCGTTGACCGGCGTCATCCTTTCTTTGCTTCGCCAAAGAAAGGATGCAAAGAAAGGCGACTCCCACGTTCGCGCCTGGCCGCTGGCCCGGTCCCCTGCGCTGCTCAAGCGGCCGGGCGGTTCGCGAAACTCGCCTGCGGCTCAAACAGCGCGAACCGACTACCCCCGCCCGCTCTGCGCTGCTCGGCGCTCGCGAGGGAGAGGGCAAAGCGTCACACAACAACGGCTGGAGGAATGAAACAGAGGTGATCGCAGATGAAAGCGCAACAACCGGCTGGTGACCACCTACGGCGCAGCCATCGTGGCACGGTGTCCCCATCCCCTTCGCGAGCGCCGAGCAGCGCAGGCTGGCCGGGGGAAATGGGCTGGCGGTATTTGAGCCGCAGGCGAGTTTAGCCAGCCCCCCGGCCAGGCGAGCAGCGCAGGGAACCGGGCCACCGGCCCGGCGCGAACGCAGGGGGCGCCTTTCTTTGCTGACTTTCTTTGGCGAAGCAAAGAAAGTCAGCCGCCGGTCCACGGCGGAAAACAGCGGTTCCGCTGGCACAGCGCCAGCAGCGCCACTCCCCGCTCGCGCGGAAGCTGGCAGACCGTGACGCGGTTTCCGGGTGGAGAGACTGGAAAGCCGTGTGCAGTGCATCACACCGTTGTTCCCGGCCGATACACCACCCGCCGCCCGGCGAGCCTGGCCGCCAGTTCCGCCGGCATCTCGCGTTCGGCGATCCACAGCACGGCGGCAAAGCGGTCGAGATCGACCTCTTCGAGCCGCTCGAACTGCGTGACATTGCCCGGCAGCGGGCCTTTGCGGCCGTTGGCGTGGTTGGTCCACCAGTCGCGCGAGCCGGCTTCCTGCACCAGCGCGACCGGCTCGTCGTTCACCATCGCGGCGCTGCAGCGGACGATTTCGTCGTGGCTGGCCTGGTACTTCCAGCCGAGTTCGCGGCCGAGGATGTCGACGCCGATGGTTTCGCGGGCGTCGGAGGCGGTGGTCAGCACCGCCTGCGCGCCGAGCGCGGTGGCCAGGTGGCCGGCGAGCCCGTTGGCGCCGCCGAGGTGGCCGGAGAGCATCGGGATCACGAACTTGCCGGCTTCGTCGATGACCACCACTGCCGGGTCGACCTCCTTGTTCTTCAGGTGCGGCGCGATCAGGCGGACGACGGCGCCGAGCGAGACGATGGCGACGATGCCGTCAAAGGCGGCGAACAGTGCCGGCACCTGGTCGCCGACCTTGCCTTCGTAGCAATGGGTGACGCCGGGCGAGTGTGGCAAAACCGCAGTTTCGCCTTCGGCACGGAATTTTTCCGGGCAGAACAGCTGCGCACCGGGCAGCGCGGCAACGACTTTGCCGGCCAGCGCGATCCCGTGCTTGGTAATGGAGACGACGGCGATTTTCATGCTCTGTGTTCTCTGTAGTTTGGGGTTGGGGGTTGTTTTTGGTTTTTGAGTTTTTCAGGCGTCGACCGTGTCGCTGCCGTCCTGCGCGGCCTTGCGCTTGCGGCAGCCACGGCGCAGTTCGCCGCGCTCGCGCTTGGGGTTCTGCACCAGCATCAGCGACAGGTAATTGACCTTTTCGCCCTTGAGGCTGGCCACGTCGCGGACGATGCGCTCGTCCGGCGAGCCGACCTTCTCGACGAAGACCGAGGTCGCCAGCAGTTCGCGCTGTTCGAGCAGTTCGACCACTTCGTCGACCAGCGGCTTGACCTTGAGCAGGGCCAGCGTGTCGAACTCGTCGAGCAGATGGTTGATGACCTCGACGCCGTAGGCGGCCGGGATGATGGCGAAGGTTTCGTCTTCCTCGGCCAGGGTCACGCCGGTCGTCGCCGCAGCGGCGGCAAAGGACGAGACGCCGGGGATGGTTTCGACTTCAACCTCAGCCACCAGCTCGCGGACAACGCGGGCGAGATGGCCGAAGGTGGCGAAGGTCGAGGCATCGCCTTCGACCAGGAAAACCAGGTCGCGGCCTTCGGCCAGCAGTTCGACGGTCTGCGTCGCGGCACGCGCCCAGGCCTTGGCCAGAATCTCGGCGTCGCGGGTCATCGGAAACACCAGTTCGACCGCATCGCCCGGCACCGCCAGGCCGCCGCGCTCGACAATCGACAGCGCATAGGACGATTCCTCGGCCTTCTTCACCGGGTACAGCCAGCGGGCGCCGGATTGCAGCGCGCTCCAGGCGCGGCGGGTGATCAGTTCGGGGTCGCCGGGGCCGAGCGAGGCGCCGATCAGTTTGCCGTAGCGTTTGGGTTCGGTCATATGCTTTCTTTCAATCAAAAATGACAGTGTTCAGGCGTTTTGCCATGCACTTCGGGCAAGGCGGTACAAACAGTGTTCGCGCAGCCGATGGCCAACCGCCAATGCAGGGTGTTGGAAATTTTCAGCACGGCGCATGCCCAGCCTTTCCATCACTGCTTGCGAACGCCGGTTGTCGAGGCTGGTAAAGGCAACAACCTCATCCAGGGCCAACGTATCAAAGGCAAATTCCAGTGCAGCCCCTGCGGCCTCGCTGGCGTAGCCCTGCCCCCAAAATGGCCGGGCCAGGCGCCAGCCGATTTCGACGCAGGGTGAGAACGGCAGTTCGGCTATTGGCCGGTGCAAACCGACAAAACCGATGAATTCGCAGCCGGCTTTGAGTTCGGCAGCCCAAAATCCCCAGCCCTGTGCTGCGATCAGGCTTTGGCAGTGTACGGCCAAGGCCTCGCTCGCGGCTTGATCGAGAGGTGCGGGAAAATACGCCATTACCTGCGGATCGGCATTGAGCGCAGCAAAAGGAGCAAAGTCCTGATCGCGCCAGTGGCGCAGACGCAGGCGCGAGGTTTCCAGCTGGATCACGCAGCCTTTTCCTTGGCGCGCACCTGGGCGGTCGGCAAAGCATCGAGTTTGCCGTCGCCATAGGTGCGCAGCACTTGGGAGATCACCACCTCGTAGCCGTCCAGCCATGCCGCCTGGGCCTGTTTGGCTTCCAGGTGAGCAGGATGTTCGATCAGCATCTGCAATGCTGCCAGCGATTCCCAGTAATAAACGTTGGCCAGCAGCCCGCTTTGCGGATTTTCCCAAGCCTCTTCGCCCAGATAACCGGGAATCTGCTTGGCTGCCTCGGCGATGGCTTGATCGAGCTCATGAAAACGCGCATCAAACTGCTTTTTTTTGAAAATGAAGGTTGAGGCATACATGGCTTTAATCCTTAGCGGCAGTCACCACCCACACCGGGTTCTGTGCCGCCATCCGGTGCATGTCGAGAATCGGCTGGCTGCGGCTGGCCTGCAGCTGCACCACGTCCCAGCCGGCGCCGAGGTCTTTCAGCGTGGTCGTCGCGGTGGCCAGGTTTTCCAGGGTCACGAAGTTCATCACCAGCCGGCCATTCGGTTTCAGCCGGCCGAGGATCAGCTTGATCAGCTCGCCGAGCTCGCCACCCGAGCCGCCGATGAACACTGCGTCCGGGTCGGGCCAGGTGTTGAGCAGCGCCGGCGCCTTGCCTTCGCACAGGGTGTAGTTGCCGACGCGGAAGCGGGCCGCATTAGCGCGCGCGTTGGCGGCGTCGCCCTCGTTCTTTTCAATCGCCCAGACATGGCCGTGCGCGGCGACGCGGGCGCATTCAAGACCGACCGAGCCGGAGCCGGCGCCGATGTCCCAGACGATGCTGTCAGCCTTGAGCCGCAGCTTGGCCAGCGACAAGGCGCGCGCTTCCTGCTTGGTGATCAGGCCTTTTTCCGGCGAACGCTGGATGTAGTCGAGATCGTCCAGACCAAAATGCGGACCGCGATCCAGATCCTTGCGTTCGATCAGCACGACGCTGGGTTCGGAAAATTGCATGTTGGCTGCGTCGACCGTGGATAGAGCGGTGTGAACGCTTTCGTCGGGCAGCAGCAGGCGGCTGGCGACCGACAGAGTCACGTCGTCGCCCGAATCTGGCCCGTAGCCGGCGGTAAGCAGCGCCCGCGCCAGCCGGGCCGGATCGTTCTCCGGGCTGGTAAAGGCGAACACCCGGCGGTTCAGCGCAATCGCCCGCATCAGCGGGTAAAGGCCGTGTTCCGGCGTCGCGCCGAGCACCCATTCGCCGGCATCCTTGCTGTGGCAGGAAGCGACGGTCACATCCTGCCAGGGCTGCTGCCAGCGGGCAAAGGCGATCTGCAGGGTGGACGGCGCGGGCAGAATCTCGACGCCGTCGCGCCCAAGCTTGCCCAGCAGGTAGCTGGCAATACCGTGGCAGAGCGGGTCGCCGGTCGCCAGCACGGCGACGGATTTCCCTTCGGCTCGCGCGGCCTTGATCCACTCCGGGCTTTTGGTCAAAGCACCGTCCATGTCGCGGGTCTCGACCGCCGGCAACTGCGCTTTGACCAGCTCCAGCGTGCGGCCGACGCCGATGATCAGCCCGGCCCCGGCCAGTGCTTGGCGGGCGGTGTCGCCCAGCCCGGCCCAGCCGTCGTCGAGGATGCCGATGATGAATACCTTGGCGCTCACCGTGCTTCCTCCCCTTGGGCTTCTTCTTCATCGACGCGACAGATGAAATTGCCCTCGAAGTCGCAAACCAGCACTGCCAGGTGGTAGGCGCCGGGGTACTCGCTCTTGAGGCTACGGATCGCCTTTTTCGCCAGTTGTTTGTGGAAATCCACGGTCAACCCGAGCGCGGCCAGTTTTTCGGCGGCGAAACGCGCGGTTTCGGCGGCGCGGATTTCCTCGATCAGATCGTCCGGGGCGCCGACTTCGCGCGCCGAGTCGGCCAGAATGTCGCGGTCGATCTCGGCTTTCCAGGCATGGGTCACGGCCAGGCCCTGGCACATCTTGGTCAGCTTGCCGACCATCGCGCCGACGTAGACCTGCGGTAGCTGGCGCTTGACCGCGCTGGTGAAGGCGGCCTTGACGAAGTCGCCCATCTGCACGAAACAGGATTCGTCGAGTTCCGGCAGCTGCTTCATCGCAAATTTTTCGGTGCGCCCGCCGGTGGTGAACACCACGCTGGTCTGCCCCTGCTTGGCCGCGACGTCGACGGCCTGGACGACGCTGGCGCGGAAAGCCGCCGTCGAATACGGACGGACGATGCCGGTGGTGCCGAGAATCGAAATCCCGCCGAGGATGCCGAGCCGCGCATTCAGCGTCTTTTTCGCCATCTCTTCGCCACCCGGCACCGAAATGGTCACTTCCAGCCCGTCGTGTTCGAGCAGTTCGTTACCGGCAGCGCGCACGTTGTCGATGATGTTGCGCCGGGGCACCGGGTTGATCGCCGGGCCGCCGACTTCGAGGCCGAGACCTTCCTTGGTCACCGTGCCGACACCGGGGCCGCCCTTGAGCACGATCTCACCGGCGCGGTGCTTGAGAATCCGCACCTCGGCGGTCATGTGCGCGCCGTGCGTCGCATCCGGGTCGTCGCCGGCATCCTTGACGATCACCGCATTGGCGTAGCCGGCAACCTCCTCGACGCAACCTTCGATCACTACGAATTCCTGGTCGTTGCCGTTGGGCAGGCGGCAAACGACCTTTTCCGGCACCTCGCTGTAAAGCAGGCCGAGGGTCGCGGCGCGGGCGGCGGCGGCCGAACAGGCGCCGGTAGTAAAGCCGGTGCGGTTGCCGCGTTCGCGCTTGGCATCGCCTTTGCGCACCTTTTCCGGGGCGCTGGCGTGGCCGACCTTGTTTTCGCTACTCATCAATCCGAATCCTCTTGTTTCCCATAGGCGCGCTCCACCCTCGCGACGCGGATTTCAAATGCTTCGTACCACTTCTGCCGGCCTTCTTGCTGGGCGGTCAGGTGTTCGTGCTGGGCTTTCCAGCGGGCAATGCTCTGTTCCGAATCCCAGTAGGAAACGGTGATCCCGCAGCCGTCTTCGCCACGCACGCTCTCGGCGCCGAGAAAGCCGGGCTGCTGCCCGGCCAGCTCGACCATCCGCGCGGCGGTTTGCGCGTAACCGTCGTCGCCGGGGCTGCGCCGCGACGAGAAGATCACGGCGTAGTACGGCGGTTTCGGCGTGCGGGCAAAAAAACTCATGCCGCCTTTTTCTGCTCGGCTTCGGCCAGCGACAGCATCGCGTGGATCGCGGCGACGACCAGCGTCGAACCGCCCTTGCGGCCCTTGATCGCAACCCACGGCACTTCATTGACGGTCATCATCAGGTCCTTGGATTCGGCGGCGGAGACGAAGCCGACCGGCATCGCCACGACCAGCGCCGGGCGCACGCCCTCTTCCTTGATCAGGCGAACCAGTTCGATCAGCGCGGTCGGCGCGTTGCCGATGCCGACGATGGCGCCGTCGAGCTTGCCTTCGCGCTGCGCCTTGCGCATCGCCTGCACGGCGCGGGTGGTGTTCTCGGCCTTGGCCTGCTCGATCACATCGGCGTCAGAAATATAGTGATGGGTGCTCAGGCCGAAGTGGGCCAGACGCGGCTTCGAGAGGCCGACGCAGATCATTTCGACGTCGGCGACGATCGGCGTATTGCCCTTGAGCACCGCGTTCATGCCGGCGGTCATCGCCTCCGGGTGGAAGACGGTCAGGCCGTTGAATTCGAAATCGGCGTTGGCGTGGATCATCCGGCGGACCAGCGGCCATTGCTCGTCGGTGTAATCGTGCGGGCCGGCTTCGGCGTCGATCACGGCGAAGGACTCATGCTCGATGGCGCGACCGGCGGCGGTCAGCTGTTCGGTGGCGGTATTGCTGGCGGTGTTGATGGTCATGGCGAGACTCCCGAATCAATCGTGTTTATGTGAGCAGCCGTGATGATGCGGATGGCTGTGCTCGTGTCCTTGATGATGATCATGGCCGTGCGCGTGACCATGCTCGTGCCCATGCGCATGGCCGCAGCCACCGCCGGCCGGCAGCGCGGTATGGCTGTGGTCGTGCAGGTGCTCGGCCTCGGCCAGTTCGCGGTATTTGCAGCCGTCGCATTCGAGCATCGCGCCCTCCAGCTGTTCGCCACCGACGCGGGCGTCGAGCAGCGAGAAAACGCCGGGATCGAAACCGAAATGCGTGCCGAGCGCGAAGCTGACTTGCGGATACTGGCGCTGCAGGCGCTCGACCTGCTCCTTGATCCGCTCGATCAGCACGCCGGTAAACAGATAGACCGGGACAATCGCGATCTGCATCATGCCCAGCTTGACCTGGCGCTGGACGACAGTTTCCAGGCGCGGCCAGGTGACGCCGGTAAAGGCCAGGTCGACCAGCTCGTGGTCGTTGTCCTCGAAGATCCAGCGCGCCATCTTGGCCAGTTCGCCGTTGGCGCCGGCATCCGAGGAACCGCGCCCGAGCAGGATCACGCCGGTGGTCATCGGGTCGGGCATCGCCAGTTGCTTCATCAGCCGGTCAAGCTGGTTTTGCAGCACGGCGAAGATCTCGCGCCCCATGCCGAGGTGGCGGGTGACGATGAACTCGACGCCGGGATGGCGCGCGCGCGCCTCTTCCAGCGCGTGCGGCAATTCCATCTTGACGTGGCCGGCGGCATTCAGGATGAAGGGGATGGCAATCACCTTCTTCGCGCCCTTGGCGGCACGGTCGAGGCCTTCGTCGAGCAGCACCTCGGCGTGCTCGATGAAGCAGACCTCGATCCGCCAGTCCGGGTGTTGTTCGCGCCACTGCGCGGCGAAATTGATGGTTTCCTTGTTGCCCTCGCGGCCGCGCGAACCGTGGCCGACGAGGAGGATGGTGGTGGCGTTAGTCATGGGGAGTCTCGGTGGCCTTGCGGAAACGGTGGCCGAAAGTCGGATCGTAGAGTTTGGAACGGATCAGGTCGGGCCAGTCGGCGGCGCCCAGGGTCGGGCTGGCGACGATCATCGCCTGGCTGGCGATCTTCTCGTCCTGGCACTTGCGCTTGATGTCCTTGATCGTGCCGCGCACGATTTTTTCCTCGCCCGGCCAGCTCGCCTTCTGCACCACCAGAATCGGTGCGTCCTCGCTCCAGCCAGCCGCCAGCAACGCCTCCTGGACCTTGTGCAGCAGCGTGATCGAGAGGTAGATGCAGAGCGTGGTCTTGTGCGCGGCCAGGGCTTCGAGTTCTTCGCCCGGCGGCATCGGGGTGCGCCCGGCGACGCGGGTGAGGATCACCGTCTGGGTGATTTCCGGCAGGGTCAGGGTTTCGCCGGCGGCGGCCATCGACGCCATCGCTGACGAGACGCCGGGGATCACCCCCCATTCGATGCCGGCGGCAGTCAGCGGCCGGGTCATTTCGATCAGCGCGCCGTAGAGGCCGGGGTCGCCGGTCTGCAGGCGGATCACCGTCTCATGTTTGGCGGCAGCGGCGATCAGCCAGTCAGTCATTTCCTCCAGGGTCATGTCCTTGGAGTCGCGGATCTCGCAGCCTTCCGGCGCGTACAGCGTCGCCGCCTGATCGACCAGCGAACCGGCGAAGAGCACGGCGCCCGCCTGTTCGAGCAATTTGCGGCCCTTGACGGTGATCAGGTCGGGATCGCCGGGACCGGCGCCGACAAACCAGATTTTTCCAGACATAACTTGGTTTAACCCTTCATCGTGACGATGGAAATACAAGCTTGAAGCGCCTGCATTTCCGCTTTTTGCGTGTTTTTCACGGTCGACCGTGAAAAAACCTGTTTTTGTGCCGGTCTGCCCCCGGCTGCGGCTGACTTTGGCCGCGCCTTCATCCTGCCACTCCCCCACCCTGCCCCAACTCGCCGAGCAAGGCCTCCACGCTACGCAGCCCCGGAGTCGCTGCCAGCACACCGCGCGCGACCAGGGCCTGCTGCAGCGCCAGCACTGCCGGCAGCGGCTGGCCGGCGGCGCGCAAGGCACCAGCATGCTGCGGCAGATCGGCGGCAGCAAACGACGCCGCGCAACGACCGCCGACCAGCAGGTGGATGGCGTCGGCCCAGCGATAGGCGAAATCGACATCGTGGGTGGACAGCAGCACGGTGATGCCGCGCGCCGACAGACCGTCAAGCACGGCCAGAAGTTCCGCCTGCATTGCCGCATCGAGGCCGGCCATCGGCTCGTCGAGCAGCAGCAACTCAGGCTCCATCGCCAGCACGCCGGCGATGCAGACCCGCTTTTTCTGGCCGAAACTCAGCTGGTGCACCGGCCGCTCGGCGTAATCGGTCATCCCGACCGCCTGCAAGGCATCGGCGACCCGCTGGCGCACGGTCGCCGGATCGAGCCCGAGATTGAGCGGGCCGAACGAGACATCCTCGACCACGCTGGCCGAAAACAGCTGACGGTCGGGGTTCTGGAAGACCAGCCCGACCCGCCGCCGCAGCGCGGTCAGGCCGGCCCGGCGGTAATCCAGCGGCTGGCCGGCGAATTCGAGGTGGCCGGCCTGCGGCTGCAAAAGGCCGATGGCGTGCAGCAACAGCGTGGTCTTGCCCGAACCGTTGGCACCGAGCAACACATTGCGACTGCCGCGCGCCAGCGCCAGCGAACAGCCGGCCAGGCCGCCGCCGGTCGTGCCGGCATCGGCAGGCAGGGTGCCATAGCGGTAAACGACCTCGACCAGACGCAGCAAGGGATCGCCCACCGGCGCGGTTCCGTTCATGCGCGCCCCCCGGCCCAGGCAGCAGCAAGCAGCAGCAGGCCGGCGGCGAGCGCGATAGCGAATTCGCGGCGGGCGCTGGAAAATTCGCGCGGCAGGAAGCGCAGCGGGCCGTCGCCGTTACGCGCCAGGGCCGCCAGATGCAGATGCCGCGCGCGCAGCCACACCTGCGCCGCCAGGCTGGCGGCGAGCAGGCCGAGCGAATGCAGGCTGCGCCGGTTGGAGACGAAGCCGAGCCGCGCCTGTTGCGCGGTCAACGTATCGTGCAGGGCTTCGGAAAACACAAAGAGCATCCGGTAGCAGAGCACCATCAGGTCGAGCAGAACCTCAGGCACACGCAAACGACGCAGCAGCACGATCAGGTCGGAGAGCGGCGTGCTCAGCACCAGGAACAGCATCGCCGCCAGCGCCGCCAGCGAACGCGCCGCCAGTTCGGCGATGCGCGGCGTGGCGTCGGGTGCCAGTTGCCAGACAATGCCGCCGGCGCCGTCGCCAGCCAGCGAGACCAGCAGCGACAGACAGGACAGCGCAAGAAAGCCGGTGGCCGGCAAGGCCACCCGCAAATACAGGCCAAGGCCGACCCCGGCCCCGGCAACGGCGGCCAGCGCCAACAGTGCGGTGACCAGCAAGGCCGCAGCCGGCGTCGCCGCAACGAAGGCGGCAATCAGCCCGGCCAACGCAAACGCTGCCTTGGCTCCGGGGCACACCGCGCGCCAGCGGCTGGCATACGCCGCCTGCTCAATCAGCACGCATCACCGCCGGAGGCTTGCCCGGAGGCCGGTGCCGACGCAGCGTTCGCCGCCGGCATTGGCATTGCCGGTTGCGCTGTGGCTTGCGCCGGTTTTTGCACATTTCCACGGTCGACCGTGGAATCTGGCGTTTTTTCGAGCCTGGCTTTTTCGCCGCTCGTCTTTTCGCCATTTTCCTGCGCTATGGCCAATGCGGCGGCCAGCTCCTTCTTCAGCCGCTCGCGGGTTACCGCCGCGCCCAGCCAGTAGCCGAGCACGCCGGCGCCGAGCGCCGCCTGCAAGGCGAACAACAGCGAGGCGATCTCGCCGCTGGCCGGTTCGAGCAGGGGTTTGAACCACGGCTGGTAGTCCGGCGCGATTTGCGAAATCTGCGCCTGCGCCTTGTTGTCGGCGCCGCCAAAGGCTTCCTCGCCCTCTTCGGGCTGGTACAGCCACAGCGGCAAGGCGGTCAGCAAAGCGACCGCAAGCAGCAGCAGCGAGTTTTTGCCCTTGCCCGGCGGATGCTGCTCGGGGGCCAGCACTTCCTTGGCGCTCATGCCTTCACCTCGCGGGCAAAGAGCTTGAGCTGGCGTAGTTCGTCGGCATTGAAGCGGGCCAGCGCATTGACCACGACCACGGTCAGCAGGCCTTCGCTGATCGCCAGCGGAATCTGGGTCAGCGCGAAGATGCCGGCAAACTTGGCGAAGGACGCGGCAAAACCACCGGCCGGATCGGGGAAGGCCCAGGCCAGTTGCAGCGAGGTGGTAACATAGGTCGCCAGATCGCCGAGGCAGGCGGCGGCAAACACCGCGACCGCCAGCGAGAGGCCGAGGCGCCGTGCCAGACGGAAGACGCCATAGGCGACGAAGGGGCCGACGATGGCCATCGAAAACAGGTTGGCGCCGAGCGTGGTCAGCCCGCCGTGCGCCAGCAGCAGGGCCTGGAACAGCAGCACCACCAGGCCGACCGGGACCATCGCCGCCGGCCCGAAGAGCAAGGCGCCAAGCCCGGCACCGGTGGGATGCGAGCAGCTGCCGGTGACCGACGGCAGTTTCAGTGCCGAGAGCACGAAGGAGAATGCGGCGGCGACGCCGAGCAGCATCCGCTGCTCCGGCTGCTCGACAAACTGGCGGCGCAGCGAACGCACGCCCCAGGCGACGAACGGCGCCGCCGCCAGCGTCCAGCCGACGGCGTGTTCGACCGGGAGAAAACCTTCCATGATGTGCATGCCGACACCCTCCGTGCGTGCAAGACCTGACAAGGCCCCGGACGGAATGCCGACAAGTGGGCAGAAAACTGCTGCCACCGGCCCGCGCTCCCACCCGGAGCATGAAGCAAACGTTTTCCGGGTCGGTCTTCTGGCTTGCCCTCGTCCTCCCTTGCGCCTTCCCGCACCTTGCGGTGCAGTGGCTGAATGCAAAGTCGTCAGGCCTACAGCAGCGGGGGCTGCGCCGGACTGGCCGCGCGTGACGATTCGCTCACGCGCCGGATCACCGGCTTCCCGTCGCCCATCGACATATGGTGTCGGACAGGCTACCCGAAAGGCTGTAATTATAAATCACAAAGCGCCGGGGCGGCATGCCACCGACGCTTACGGGACATTCCGCCCCGACCCAGGCGGCCGCAATCCGCCTTACATCCAGCTGCGCAGCAGGGTCAGCACCTGCTGCGGCTGGCTACTGGCCTGCGCCAGCATGGCAATCCCTGCCTGCCGGGCAATCTGGCCACTGGTCATGGTGCTGACGGCAATCCGGTAATCGGCATCGCGGATCCGGCGGTGGGCGGTGGGCGGTGGGCGGTGGGCGGTGGGCGGTGGGCGGTGGGCGGTGGGCGGTGGGCGGTGGGCGGTGGGCGGTGGGCGGTGGGCGGTGGGCGGTGGGCGGTGGGCGGTGGGCGGTGGGCGGGTGGCGGGTAGCGGGTAGCGGGTAGCGGGTAGCGGGTAGCGGGTAGCGGGTAGCGGGTAGCGGGTAGCGGGTAGCGGGTAGCGGGTAGCGGGTAGCGGGTAGCGGGTAGCGGGTAGCGGGTAGCGGGTAGCGGGTAGCGGGTAGCGGGTAGCGGGTAGCGGCAGTATTCTCGCTGGCGATTTGCAGATTGGAGACCAACTGCCCGGCCTCCTGCAGCAAGGCCGCACAGTCGCTGGCGCTCTGCGTGTCGTTGCCGGCCTGTACCGCCAGTTTGCGGATGCGCTGCAAATGATTGGCAACGGAATTCAAGCCGCCTTTTGCGGTTTGCAGAACCGAAACCGCGTCATTGGCATTGCACCGCGCCTGGTCTAAACCGCGTACGCGGCTGGTCATTTTTTCGGCGATCGCCGCGCCGGCGGCATCGTCTTTCGCGCCATTGATCTGCAGCCCCGATGAAAGCTGGCGGACGGCACCGCCTAGCCGCTCCGACGAGCGATCGAGATTGGTCTGCACCCGGCGTGCCGGCGTACTGTCAAGCAATACGGCGTACATCCCTCCCTTTCATCTAATGCGTTCAGGGTGACTAACAGCAGCTGGCAAGCAACACTGAATAGGCCGGCTGGACCACTGGGCCATGCCCCTGGCAATACCCCACCTTGTCCTCATTGCCGCCAGATATGCTCGGCTGCATCCCGGCGAAGGCTGACCGGCAAATGGCTTTCGGGGCCGCCGAGACTGGCCGAGTCAGGCCACCTCAGCCCGACAAAGCGAAAAATTATCGAAAACCCTTAAAAGGGCAAAAACCGCTTGACAGCAAACTGGTCTTTTCGAACTATCCATTCTTTGGTCATTTTTGCCGTTAGCCTTTCTCATGACTACAGAACCCTTGCCTTCCCTTTTGATCATCGACGATCACGCCATCCTGCTCGAAGGTCTCGGCATCGTGCTGAAACATGAGATGCCCGACCTGGAAGTACATACGGCCTCGTCGATCCACGCCGCGCTGCAGCTGGATGTGTCGCCCGACGGCATCGTCGTCGACATCAAGCTGCCCGGCCTCAATGGTCTGGATGGCGTGACCCTGCTCCGCAAACGCTGGCCGCACGCCCGCCTGATCATGCTTTCGGCACAGGACGACGAATTCACCCGCAACAATGCGCTGGAGCGCGGGGTGCACTGCTTTCTTTCCAAGTCTGAAAACAGTTCGCACATTGCCGCCACCATCCGTAACCAGTTGCTGGCTGAAAACGATGCCCCGCCCCCCCACTCCCGCAGCGAACAGGACTTCCTGACCCCCCGTCAGTGCGAAGTTCTCGAACTGCTCTGCGATGGACTCAGCAACAAGCTGATCGCGCGCGAACTCAAACTTTCCGACAACACCGTCCGCCGCCATGTGCAGGACATTCTCGGCTATTTCGGCGTCAGCAACCGGACCGAAGCCGTCTTTGAAGCCCGCCGCCGGGGATATATCCGGTGATCCCGCCGGAACTCAAGCGACTCACCCTCTGTTTCAGGGATGCCCGCGTCGAAGTGGCGTTCCAGCAGCATGACCAGTTACGTCTGCTCCAGCAGGGCCGGATGGCCTTGCTGGTCGCAATCAGCACTTACCTGGCGCACGGATTGCTGTTCGACCCGCGTTTTTTTTCCGGCAACGACCTGACTGCAGTTTGGACGATCCGCGGTGCCGCTACGCTGGTGCCTGTCTCCGTCCTGCTCTTTTCAACCCACCGGCTATTCCCGCTCTGCAATTATTTGCTGCTCGCACTGGTCGGCCTGGCCGGCGGGCTGGGACTGGTGAGCATGGGTTTGTATCTGCCGCACGAGCAGGCAGATGCGTTTTACCCGGCCCTGATCCTGGTTACTTTTTTCACCTACAACCTGGTCGGCACCCGCTTCATCTATGCACTGGCAGTCGACTTGCTGCTGCTGGCGGCCTACAACCTTGGCGCATTCTGGCGCAACGATATTCCGGCCGAGATGCTCTGCCTGCATGATTTCTATATCGTCACCGCCAACCTGATCGGCGGCGCCGCCGGTTATCTGACCGAATTGCAGCGCCGCCAACTCTATCTCAGCGAACAGCGTCTGCGTCGGGAAATCCAGCAGACGGACAACGCCCGCCTGCATGCCGATGCCGCCAACCACGCAAAATCGCGCTTTCTGGCTTCGGTCAGCCATGACTTGCGGCAACCGATCCATGCTCAGGGGATGTTTCTCAGCGTTCTGCGCAATACCCCGTTAAGTCCGAAACAGCAGGAGTTGATCGACCACCTGACCACTGCCACCAATGCCAGCAGCGAAATGTTGCACACGCTGATGGATTTTTCGCGGATCGAGGCCGGGAACATCACGCCCCAGTTCAGCCGCTTCCGCCTGCAGCCACTGCTCAACAAGATCGAGAACGAATTCATCGCCCAGGCCGATGCCAAGCGGCTCAACTACCGCTCGCGCGAAACCGATCTGGCCGTTCTTTCCGACCCCGGACTGCTGGAAGTGATTCTGCGCAATCTGGTCGGCAACGCGATTCGCTACACCCGGCGCGGCGGAGTCCTGCTGGCCTGCCGCAAACGCGGACAGATGGCTCTGATCGAAGTCTACGACACCGGAATCGGCATCCCGCAAGAGCAACATCAGGAAATTTTTCGCGAATTTCACCAACTCGGCAATCCTGAACGCGATCGCCAGAAAGGCCTGGGTCTTGGCCTGGCCATCGTCAAAGGCTTGGCCACCTGCCTGCAGCACCCCATTTCGGTCAGTTCCCGGCCAGGACGCGGCAGTGTTTTCCGCCTTGGCGTGCCGCTGACTTATGCCGGAGAGCCCCTCCCCCCCACTCCGCCGGTCCCACGCATCCTGCCGCAAAACGTGAACATTCTGCTGATCGACGACGACGACATCGTGCGGGCCAGTACCGCTGCACAGTTGGCTGAATGGGACTTCAACTGCCAGAGCGTTGATGACATTGAACGGGCCCTGATGATTGCCCGAAAAAATCCACCCGACCTGATCATCAGCGACTACCGCCTGCGCGAATACCGGACCGGGGCCGAGGCCATCGAACGCATCCGGCAGCAAGCCGAGCGCCCGATCCCGGCTCTGCTGATTACCGGCGACACCGATCCGCAACGACTGCGCGAAGCTCGCGCCTTCGGGGTTCCGCTGCTGCATAAGCCGGTTGAGCCACGGGAACTGTACCGGCAGATCGTCAGCCTGCTGGCCCAGCGCTGGTAACCGCCTGAACACATCCTTGGACACCAGGACTGCGCCCAGGGCAGCCATCGGTATTTGCCGCCCGCCGGATGGCGGCCGGCAAATACCCGCTGCTCGCAAACGCCTCAAGCCCGCCCGCAAGCCGCAATAGCCGCCGCAATCTCAGGTCAGCAGGTAGTTGCAGTCCGGCTGCAGAGCCGCCGGCGGGGTCTCACCCAATAGTTCACGCAGGCTGATTTCGATGGTCACGACCATTGCATCGAGGGCCAGATCGTTGGTACTGCGCCCGAAAGGCTCCTCGATTTCATCGCTGAGGGCTTCCAGCGCAAAGAAGGTGTAAGACACGAAGGTGACCACCAGTGGCGTCATCAGCCCGACCGACTCGACCAAGCCAAAGGGCAGCAGCAGGCAGAACAGGTAGGCGGCGCGGTGCAGGATCACCGCATAACTGAAAGGCAAGGGGTTGTAGGCGATCCGTTCGCAACTGCCGTGGGCCATCGACAGCGCATCGAGCGAGGCTTCCATTTTGGGCGCCAGCACCGGGTCGAGCCGCCCGGCCTCGCGCTCGTCGCGCAACCATTCGCCGAGCCAGCGCAGCACCAGCACCGGTGCAAAACGCTTGCCCTGCATCTGCGCCAGCAGGCTTTCCGGCAGCAAGTGGCGACAGCCGTGATCGCTGGCCTCGCTGCGTAACTGGTTGCGCATTGCGGCGGCAAAGCCGGCCAGACCGAGGATGAAGGGGCGCGGCTGGCTGGCCGTTGAAGTCAGCGTCTGTGCCTGGCGAGCCAGGTTGCGGACCTCGACCAGCACGGCGCCCCAGTGCTTGCGTGCTTCCCAGTAGCGGTCGTAGCTGGCGTTGATGCGAAAACCGAGAAAAATCGCCAGCGCCAGGCCCATCAGCGAAAACGGTGCCGCAGTCAGGGAAATCTGCCAGTGCTGCAAATGCGCGTGGGCGTAGATGATCGCGGCCGACCACGCAAACATCAGGCATTGCTGGGTAAAAATCTTGTGGACCAGCGAACCTCGCCGGACAAACAACAGGCGCAACCAGTGCGGGCGGGGACGGACAATCATCGCGCCCCCGCCTGCCGGCATGGCCGGCTCAAAATACTGCTCCGGCAAAGACTTCGTGGAACCAGGCTTCGCCATCGGCGATCGCCGCCGGCGCCGGGGTGACGGCAACCCGCTCGGGCTGGCCAGCGCTGAAGACCTCGTCGTAGCTGAGCGCAGCTGCGGTAGTCGGGGTGGAGAACCAACGGGTGAGCAGACGGATGATATTCACGGTCCACACTCCTTTCGCAAAAAAATGGGAGACGAAAAAAGTCTAGTCCTTTTGCTGCAGCGCACAAAACAATGTTTTATCATCGCCACGTTAAGAAAAAGTTAACCTTGAGCGATGCTACCCCGCCTGCCCCCGCTATCCACCCTGCGCACCTTTCTGGTCGCCGCTACCCGGCTCAATTTCCGCCAGGCCGCCAGTGACCTGCACGTCACTCCAGCCGCCGTCAGCCAGCAAATCCGCAGCCTGGAGGACTACCTGGGCTGCTCACTGTTTGAGCGCAGTCCGCGCAGCCTGCGTCTGACACCGGCAGGGATGGCGCTGTTGCCGGGAATTCGTGACGGCTTCGCCTGCTTTGCCGAGGCGCTGGCCCAGCTTCCCGCCGTTCGGCCAGAAGGCACGCTGCACGTCGGTGCCCCGGCCGCCTTTGCCAGTCGCTGGCTGGTGCCGCATCTGGGCGAATTCAACCGCCGGCACCCGGAGATCACGCTGCACCTGGGTAGCGCACCGGACTATGTCGATGCGACGGTGATTCCGCAACCGTTGATTCCCGACGCAGTCGATGTCTTGATCCGCTACGGTCACGGGCATTACCCGGGCCAAGCCAGCTTGCGCTTGCAGACTGGCGATTACCTAGCAGTCTGCGCGCCGGCCTTGTGGCGCCCCGAGTTGCCGTTTGCCGCCTGGTTGGCCCGGCAGACGCTGCTGCACGATGCCTCGATTCCGCTACCGGAACAGCGCCCCAACTGGGGTGAATGGTGCCGGCTGGCCGGCCTTGACGGTATCAACTGCCGCCAGGGGCCAAGTTTTTCCAATGCCGTACTGGTCCATGAGGCGGCACTTGCCGGCCAGGGCGTGGCGCTGATGCAACGGGCGCACATTACCGACGATCTGGCCGATGGCCGCCTGCAAATCTGCCATCGGCAAGCGTTGCCCTCGGCCTACGCCTACTACCTGTTACTGCGGCAGCCCGCGACGCCGGCGGCCAAGGTCTTTGCCGACTGGCTGCAGGCACGGTGTGCCAGCGCCGACATCGTGACGCCTCCCGATAACGGTGCCGCTTGAGCGGAGTTCAAACGCCGTTTACTCGGCCAGCGGCGGCAGGCCGCAATGGCGGCGGGCGCGGTTGCAGGCTGGGTGTTCGATATCGAATTCACGGCATGGCGACGGTCGACCGTGGTAAATGCGGCAACTGACCGCGACCCCGATTTCGCCGTCCAGCGCGACACAGCGGGTTACTTCGCCAGTCGCGTCGGTGCCGCGCATGCGCACCAGCGCCGGGGTCAGCGGCACGGTCATCGCCAGCGGCACGCCGTCGCCCCAGGCAAAGGCGCCACCGGCCAGTTCGGCCGGATGAAAGTCGACGCGCAGGCTGGCGCAGCAGGCACCGCAGCTTTGGCAAGGACTGCTGGCGACGCTCATTGGCGCTGATCCACGGTCGACGCCGGAAAACCGGAAAAACCAGTGGCCAAGCCATTAGCCGCCGCATGCGTCTGGTCAGACGCAACCGCTGCAAAGTCGACCACGCAACGCCATAGCCCGTGGCCCGAAGCCAGGTATTTTTTCTCGAACGGCGTCATCGGCTGCCCGCCCGATGGCACGGCATAGGCCTCGGCTGCGACCGGCTGGCCGCTCAGGCGGCTCAAGGCAAACGCCATTTCCGCGATGTAAATCTGCCAATTGCTGCGGCATTCGAGCACGCCGCCGAGTTCGCACCACACCGGAAACACCGCATGCCCGTGCCAGCGCCGTGCCAGGTGGCCGATCTTGGGCCAGGGATTGGGATAAAGGTTGTAATGCCGGGCCAGGCGGATGCCCTCGCCGGCCAGCAGGCGCCAGAAATCGACCAGGTCGGCACGCAGCAGCAAGGCGTTCTCCGGCAGCGGCAAAGGCTTGCCGCGCTGCAGGCGCTCGAGCGACTGATCGACGCCAAGCACGAAATGATCGGGGTACTGCGCGGCAATCGCCAGCGTGCTCCAGCCGACGCCGCAACCGGCATCGAGAATCAGCGGCGCCGCCGGATTCCAGTCCCGCCACGCCGCCAGTGCCGTCGCCAGCGCCGCCCGGTTGTAGTCGAGCACCGGCTTGCGGAAAGGATGCGCGAGGTGGCGTTCGAGCAAGGCCGGCAGGTCGCGGTGCGGCCCGTCCTGAGCGCTGACGATGAAACGGGAGTTGCCCTCGCCGGCAGCATCCTCCGCATCCGCAGGTTCGGACGCGGGGGCCTGGCCGGCAGACAAGCCGGTGCGATAACTCATGGATGCACCTCATTCGGCAAATGCGGCAGGATGCCGCGTTCGAGCAACAAGCGGTCGATGGCTTCCGCCTCCTTGACCGGACGCAGCAAGGTATAGAGTTCTTCGGCCACCCGGTAGTGACGGCGCAACAGCATCAGCCACTGCTTGATCCGGCCGCCGGCATGCACTGGCCGCACCCGCAGGCGCACGCCCAGCCAGAATTCGGCCAGCGCCGGCACTAGCATGGGCCACAAGCTCTCGTTGGCGGCGCTTTCGGGCGGCAGTTCGCCGCGAATCCGGCGCGGCAGGAGCGGGTCAGCGAGCGCGCCGCGCCCGAGCATAACGTCGGCACAACCCGATTGCTGCTGGCAGTTGCGGAAATCGTCCACGGTCCACACCTCGCCGTTGGCAATCAACGGCAGCTGCACCGCCCGCCGCACTTCGTCGATCAAGTGCCAGCGCGCCGGCGGCTTGTAGCCGTCGACCTTGGTCCGGCCATGCACGATCAACTCGTCAGCGCCGCCGGCTTCAATCGCCCGCGCGCAGTCGATGGCCAGTGAGTGGTCCTTGATCCCCAGCCGCATCTTGGCGGTAAACGGAATCTCGCGCGGCACCTCGGCGCGGATCGCGCTGACGATGGCGTGCAGCAGTTCCGGTTCGCCAAGCAGCGCCGAGCCGCCGCGATGGCGAAAGACCGTCGGCGCCGGACAACCGAAATTGATATCGACCCCGGCCGGACGGTGCTTGACCAGGCGCCGGGCATTGGCCGCCAGGTAGTGCGGATCGGAGCCGAGCAGCTGGACGCGGATCGGCGTGCCGGCGTCGGTACGGCTGCCCTGCGTCAGTTCCGGGCAGGTGCGGAGAAAGGTGCGGTTCGGCAACACACTCTCGGTGACGCGGACGAATTCGCAGATTCCCCAGTCGTAGCCGCCAACGGCGGTCAGGATCTGGCGCATCAGGGGATCGGCGAGCCCCTCCATCGGGGCGAGAAGAATACGGGACATCGAGCAGGACTCAGGCAGCAGGTCGGGCGGAACGGAGCAAGGACGGGTCAGCAACCACAACGGGCAGCCAACCGGGGAAGTCCACCCGAGCCACGCAAAAACAGGGGACGCATTATAATCCTCGCCATGCTGCGTCTTGTTCTCGACACCAACGTCGTCCTCGATCTTTTCCACTGGGCCAATACCGATGCCGTGCCGATCATGGCCGCGCTCGAAGCCGGACAGATCGAATGCCTGGCCGATGCCCGCACCCTCGACGAATTGCAACGGGTGCTGACTTATCCGCAGCTCAAGCTGACCCCGGAAATGATCGCCGAACGCTGGGCCCGCTACACCGCCCGCGTCACCGTCGTCGGCGATGGCGAGGCACCGCCACTACCGCGCTGCAAGGACAAGGACGACCAGAAATTCCTCGAACTCGCCGCCCGCAGCGGTGCCGACATCCTGGTCAGCAAAGACAAGGCGTTGCTCAAATTGCGCGGGCGCAGCAAGCTGGCCTTCGAAATCGTCGCCCCAGTCCGCCTCGCCCCCCGCCTGAGCACAATTTTCGGCTGAAGCACCGGGCCAGCCAAGGCAGCTACGGTCGACCTGAAAAATGGCAAAAAAACAAAAATTGTCGCCCAGCTGACACCCACCTCGTCACCGCAAGCATAAGCTGTTCATCAATGCGCAACTACGTGCTGTCCACAATGGGCGCACCAGGGGCGTCACGGCAGAATAAAAAGATAACAAAAACGATACCCGGCACTGACAGAGGCAGGCCGGGAGTCGCATATCCACACCTGGAGTAAAAACCATGCTGTTCATTTTTGAACCGGCAGTACAGTTGATGAATCGACTGCGCTTTGCCTCGCGCTTTGTGCTGATCGGTGCTGCGGGCGGCCTGCTGATCGCCGGCCTGCTCTGGCAATTTCTCGGCAGCGTCGGCAGCCAGCTGAGCGCCACCCGCAACGAAATTGCCGGCGCCCGCATGATCGTGCCCATCCGCAGCCTGACCGAAGCCCTGCAGGAGCAGGCCACAGCGCTGACCTTGCTCTCGGCCGGCGCCAGCGACAAGGAAATCGCCGCGCGCGCCCAGGCTGCCGCCCAGCGCTTCGACGAGTTGCTCAAGCAAGGCCAGGCCGGCGATGACCCGCGCTGGCAACTCGCCGCCAGCTGGGAAAAACTGGCCAAGGACTGGCAAACCGCAAAGAGCGTGCTCCCTGCCTCCTCGACGCCGGAAATCCGCCAGATCGCCGAACAGATGGAAGCTGCGCTGGCATCGCATGCCCGCAACGTTGCCGACCGCACGCAACTGACACTCGACGGCGAGGTGGAAACCTACTATCTCAACGATGTCCTGATCGCCCACCTGCCGCAACTCGCCGCAACCTTATCGCAAACCCGGCTGAAAGCTGCCTACATCGCGGAAGTGCAGATGATCGATGCCGGCGATAAAGGCCGTCTCGACAAGCTGGTGGGCGATGCCTTGCTGCAGCAGGCGCGGGTTCGCGAAAGCCTGGCCCGCGCGCTCGCCGCTGGCGGTACGCCACCGGCAATTGAGGCGGCACTGGGCAAGCTCGACAAGGACATTCAGGGCCTGCGCCGCTTTGTCGAAGACCAACTGATTTTCAAGACCGACATCGACGCCACGCCAACTGCAGTGTTAAGCAGCACCAGCGCTCCACTAAGCAGCGTCAGTCAGTTGGCCGTCAGCGTCGAAAAACAACTGGCGGAGTCGCTGGCCGCCCGCGAGACACGCCTGCAAAGCCAGCGCAATTTATATCTGCTGCTGGCGGCCATCGGGCTCGGCCTCGCCGGCTATCTGTCGATGGGCTCCTACCTGTCGCTGGCCCGCGGCAGCGAACGCCTGATCCAGGGCGGACGCGCGTTGGCTGACGGCGACCTGCAGTACAAGGTGGCGATCCATTCAAACGACGAATACGCCGACATCGCCGACAGTTTCAACCGGATGGCCGCCTCCTTCCAGGAAGTGATCCAGTCGCTGCAACACAGTGCCGGCAGCCTCGGTCATGCCGCTCATGCACTGGCCGACAGCACCAACGAAATATCGAGCAGTTCAGCCACCCAGGAAACGCTGGCCCGCCAGGCCAGCGATGCCGTAACCTCGATTTCCCACAGCATTGACGACGTCTCGCAACGGGCCGGTGAGGTCGATGCGATTGCCCGCCACAGCCGAGAGAAAACCGCCCTCGGCCAGGACAACCTGGAAACCATGGTGCGCGATATCGACATCGTCGAGCATGCGGTACAGGATATTGCCACCACTGTACAAGCCTTCGTGGCGACGACACTCGAAATTTGCCAGATGACGGCACAGGTACGCGACATTGCCGAACAGACCAATCTGCTCGCGCTCAATGCTGCCATCGAGGCAGCCCGTGCCGGCGAAGCCGGGCGCGGCTTTGCGGTGGTCGCCGACGAAGTGCGCAAGCTGGCCGAAAAATCGGCGCAGTCAGCAAGCAGTATCGATGCCCTGACCCAGAATGTGCGCAACCGGACCGACAGTGTCGAGGAAGCTATCCAGCGCGGCACCCACGCCCTGCACGAAAGCGCGCAGCAGGCCCGCTCGGTGAAGACAGCGCTGCAGGAGGCCGGCGCTTCGGTACAAAGTACGACCGACGGCATCGCGGCGATTGGCGAAGCAGTCAATGCCCAGACCGGCTTCAGCCACCGGATCAGCGACAACGTCGAGGAAATTGCCCAGATGGCGAGCCGCAACAATGCCGCAGTCCGCCGTGCCGCCGACTCGGCACGCGGACTGGAAACCCTCGCCGAACAATTATTGCAGGCGGTCGGCCGCTTCCGCGCCTGAAACCCACCCCGGCCCGTGCAGCCGGGGAAAAGATTTCGCGCCTGCGGAACGGCTGTGTAAACTGCCGTTTTTTCCACCGGCATCGATTGCCCATGACCCCGGAAGACCTTGCCACGATCTGGCTGACTCTGAAGTTGGCTACGGTCGTCACCCTGTTGCTGCTGCTGATCGGCACCCCCTTGGCCTGGTGGCTGGCGCGGACCCGTTCACGGCTCAAACCGGTCATCGGCGCAGTGGTAGCCCTGCCGCTGGTGCTGCCACCCACCGTCATCGGCTTCTACCTGCTGTTGGCGATGGGCCCCCAAGGCTGGCTCGGGCAACTGACGCAAAGCTTGGGACTGGGACTGCTTCCCTTCACCTTCGGCGGCCTGGTCGTGGCTTCGGTCTTTTATTCGCTACCCTTCGTCGTCCAGCCGATCCAGAACGCCTTCGAAGCCATCGGCGAGCGCCCGCTGGAAGTCGCCGCCACGCTGCGCGCCAGCCCCTGGGATACGTTCTGGTCGGTCGCCCTGCCGCTCGCCCGGCCCGGCCTGTTTGCCGGCGCCGTGCTCGGCTTTGCCCATACCGTCGGCGAATTCGGCATCGTGCTGATGATCGGTGGCAACATTCCGCAGCAGACCCGGCTGGTCTCGGTGCAGATTTACGACCATGTCGAGGCACTGGAATACACACAAGCGCACTGGCTGGCCGCCGGCATGCTGGTCTTCAGCTTTGTCGTGCTGCTGGCCTTGTACACGCTCAACCGGCAACGCCGGCCGCTGGCCTGAGGAGGGACGATGGCGCCAGGAATTGTGGCCCGTTTTCGCGTCGACCGTGACAATTTCGCCCTCGACCTCGACCTGAGCCTGCCCGGCTCCGGCATCACCGCCCTGTTCGGCCATTCCGGCTCCGGCAAGACCACCTGCCTGCGCGTGCTGGCCGGTCTGGAACGCCCATCCGGCGGCTATTGTGCGGTCAACGGCGAAATCTGGCAGGACGACGCAAAACGGCTGTTCGTGCCACCGCACCGCCGGGCAATCGGCGTGGTTTTCCAAGAAAGCAGCCTGTTTGCTCATCTCGATGTGCGCGGCAATATCGAATTCGGCGCCCGGCGGGTGCCCGTTGCCGCGCGCCGTTTCCGCCTCGACGAAGTTTGTGAATTGCTCGGCATCGGCCACCTGCTCGCCCGTTCGCCGCTGTCGCTGTCGGGCGGGGAACGCCAGCGCGTTGCCATCGCCCGCGCCCTGCTCACGGCGCCACGCCTGCTGCTGCTCGACGAGCCGCTGGCCGCACTCGACCCGCAGCGCAAGGCAGAAATCCTGCCCTACCTCGAACGCCTGCACCGCGAATTGGCCTTGCCGATGCTGTATGTCAGCCACTCGCCCGACGAAGTCGCCCGCCTCGCCGACCATCTGGTCGTCCTCGAAAGCGGACGCTGTGTCGCCAGCGGCCCGCTCAAGCGCGTTCTCGGCCGCCTCGACCTGCCCGGCGCGCTGGCTGACGACGCCGCCGTCGTGATCGACGCCACCGTCGCCGAACACGCCGCCGACGGGCTGACCCGGCTGCACTTTGCCGGCGGCGAGATTCATGTATCGCAACGGAGCGAGCCACCGGGAACTGCCTTGCGCTGCCGTATCCATGCCCGCGACGTAAGCCTGGCCCTGGTCCCGCAAACCCGGAGCAGCATTATTAACTGCGTTGCTGCTACCGTCTGCGAACTGGCCGAGACTCAAACTCCCGGCCACGTACTGGTCCGCCTCGACAGCGGCGGTGAAACACTGCTCGCCCGCATCACCCGACGCTCGGCCAACGCACTGGAGTTGCATCCGGGACAGCCTGTCAGGGCGCAAATCAAGGCAGTTGCGCTGCTGGCCTGAGTCTGGCCGAGGAAATTACTGCCACCTGTTTTAGAATCAATGCTGCATTGATCCGGATCCAACCATGACTTCTCTCGCCAGCCAAACCCCTACCAGCGACCAGGACTCCGTTCGCAAGCGGATGAATATTTCCCTGCGCGAAATCGGCATCCCGCCGCGCCCGACCATCCTTGAAGCGATCGAGCAGGAAATGGCGAGGGAAGAGCCGGATCTCAACCGGCTGGGACAACTGCTGCGTTCGGACGTCGCCCTTGCCGCCGGACTGATCAAGACCGCCAACTCCCCGATGCTGGGCCTCAGCAAGAAAGTGTCTTCTCCGCGTGAGGCAATGCTGTTGCTGGGCTTGCGCTACGTAGTCCAGGTGATTGCCGGCCTGTCGTTACGCCAGGTATTCAGTCACTTGCCCGATATGGAACGCTTCTGGGACAGTTCGGCCCGGATTGCCGAAATTTCCGCCTGGTTATGCAGTCACCTGCAGCCCCGGGGCGAACTGCTACCGGAAGATGTGCATACCTTTGCCCTGTTCCGCGATGCCGGCATTCCCTCGCTGATCATTCATATTGACGACTACCGGGCACAGCTCGCAATCGCCAATACCGAGGCCGAGCGCAGCTTCACTGCCGTCGAGCAGGATGAAATCGGGATCGACCACGCCCAGATCGGCGCCCGACTGGCCAATGAATGGCTGCTCCCGGAAAAAATCGCCGTGGCGATTG
The DNA here is from genome assembly GCF_041378895.1 of Dechloromonas sp. ZY10. Taxonomy (NCBI): domain Bacteria; kingdom Pseudomonadati; phylum Pseudomonadota; class Betaproteobacteria; order Rhodocyclales; family Azonexaceae; genus Dechloromonas; species Dechloromonas aquae. Next base: position 1,592,606 of record NZ_CP144212.1, on the reverse strand, counting down.
CCCATCACCATGAGCCAGCGGCGATTCAGGGTACTTCGCCCGAACCCCTACCCACCCCGATCCGGCAACTGATCGCTCTAACCCAGTTGGCCGAGTACATTTTTCAGATTCGTACCGGTCTGGCGATGACTTGTGAATGGAAAAAGCTCGGACCAACCTGCCTGGCAGTACTCGACCTGCCGGCGGAGAACATCGGAGAACTGGTGCGACTCAGCCGCGAGGCGGAAGTCGGCAATTAAACTCCAACCGCCTCGGCCACTGCCAGCCGGGATGGCAGAAAATCGCGAAAGGCCGCCAGCGGCAAAGGACGGGAGAAAAAATACCCCTGATAGTTGTAACACCCGCTGGCGGCGAGAAAATCTCGCTGTTCGGCAGTTTCAACCCCCTCGGCAATCACCTCAAGCCCGAGGCTGCCGGCCAGCGCCACGACGGTACGGGCAATTGCCGCATCGTTGGCGTCAGTCAGCACATCGCGGACAAAGGACTGATCGATTTTCAGCTGATCCAGCGGCAATAGCTTGAGGTAAGACAGTGACGAATACCCGGTACCAAAGTCATCCAGCGAGAAACCGACACCAACCGCCCCCAGGCGGCGCATCTTGCCGATGATCGCATCGACATCCCCGGCCATGATGCTTTCGGTCAACTCCAACTTCAGGCGACGAGCCGGGGCTCCGCTGCGCTCAATGATGCCAAGTACGCGCTCGACAAAGTCAGGTTGGTCAAACTGACGGGCACTGACGTTAACCGCCAGGGTCAGATGCTGCCAGGCGGAGTTCGCGGCCCACTCGACCAGCAGACAACAAGCTGATTCGATCACCCAGTAGCCAATCGGTACAATCAAATCCGTTTCCTCGGCCAGAGGAATGAAATCTGCGGGGGACACCATGCCACGCGAGGGATGCTGCCAGCGCAGCAGAATTTCGGCACCGCTGATCGAAGCATCGCTCCTGACCTGGGGCTGGAAATGCAGCAAAAACTGCCCCTCATCAAGGGCTGTCCGCAAATCCCGTTCAAGATTCGCCCGGACATGCACGGCAGCCTCCATCGCTGGATCGAAGAAACGGACCACATTCCGCCCTGCCGCTTTGGCCTTGTACATCGCCAGATCGGCCTGCTTCATCAATTCGTCGCTGCTGAAGCACGGGCCCAAAAACAGGGTTACCCCGATGCTCGCCGAACTCCGGTGCACCAGCGTCCCAAGCACATAAGGCTGGGCCAGCACTGCGAGCAGCTTTTCTGCGACGTGCTCTGCGGCCAACGCGGCCACCGTTTCGTCGCCCAGACCGGAAATCACGACAACGAACTCATCCCCCCCTTGCCGGGCTGCGGTATCGGTCTCGCGGATCACCTCGCGCAACCGTCCGGCAACGATTTTGAGCAACTGATCGCCCTGTTCATGCCCCTGGGTATCGTTGAGGGTTTTAAAATTGTCCAGATCGATGAAGAGCAAGGCCCCATAAGAGGCATCCCGCTCACTGCCGGCCATCGCCTGCTGCAGCCGGTCGCGCAGCAGGGTACGATTGGGCAAGCCGGTCAACTGGTCATAAAAAGCCAATGCGTTGATACGCTCTTCCGCTGCCTTGCGCTCGGTGATGTCGTGATGCACGCCGACATAATGAGTCACCGTTCCCTGCTCGTCCTTGACCGCCGAAATGGTTAGCCACTTGGGATAAATCTCGCCATTCTTGCGACGGTCCCAAACCTCGCCTCGCCAGCTGCCGTCGCGCATGATCTGCCGCCACATAGCCGCATAAAACGCCGGCTCATGCCGCCCCGAACGCAACACCGCCGGCGTTTTTCCGACCAGTTCGGCTGCGCTGTAGCCGGTATTGTCGATATATGCCTGATTGACCCGCAGGATCACTCCATTGGCATCGGTAACCAGAGTCGGCTCCTGAGACTCGAAGGCCGTAGCCGCTATCCGCAGGTCGGCCTCCCATAGCTTGCGCGCCGTAATATCGGTCATGTAGGTCAGGATCCATGACTCGCCATCGAGTTCGATGATCTCGCAAGACAGGCTGACATGCCGACGCTCACCGGATTTATGAATCCAGATCGTCTCGTAATTGACCAGCCGGCCAGCCCGGTAAATCGCCTGCAGCCACGCATCACGCGTCGCACTGTCGGGCCAGAAGCCAACTTCCAGCGAAGTCCTGCCGATCAGATCGGCGCGCGTCCATCCGAAATTCCGCTCATAACTGCTATTAACCTCAAGAAAGCGGCCATCACTGATATTTGAAATGGCAGCGGCCAGCGGGCAGCAGTCAAAGGCACGGGTAAACTTTTCCTCCAGCCGGCGAGCCTGCCGGTCCACCTGCTTGAACCGGGTGACATCGGTATAGACCCAGACAGAGATGCCACCCAGCACATCCTCGGGGGCGAGAGCCCGGCCGGACTGGATCACCCAGATCGACTCGCCGTCTGCGCGCGTCATTTCGCACTCGAAGCTGGTGCTCCCATTTTCCGCCAAGCTGGCATAACCCTCGGCGCCAATCCGGGCAAACGCCTCGGCAGAAGGGTAAAAACGGCTAGTCGAGAAACCGACCAACTCCTCCGGCATGGCATAGCCGAACATTTCGGCAAAGCGATGGTTACAGCGGAGAATGCGGCGATGACGCAACATCAGGATACCGACATGGGCACTATCAAAAATCAGGCGCTGCTCTTCAAGCAGGGTCTGTAATTGTTGATCGCGCAGCCGCGATGCCGATAAATCCCGCCAAGTACACAGCAGGGTCCGCTCCCCCATTTGCTCGACCCGGAACAGGCTGACTTCAGCCAGAAAACGCTGCCCATCGGCACGCTGATGAATCCATTCAAAACAGAGGACACCCTGTTCCTCGGCCTGGTGCATCATCCGCTCGGCTTTGAGCAATGAACTCTGGCCATCCTCCTGCACCGCCGGAGACAAACGGGCGGGATGCACATTCAGCAGCTCTTCTCGGCTCCGATAGCCCAGCGCCAGCACCGCAGCCTGATTGCAATCGACAAATCGCCGGTCACGAATCAGCCACACCGGATCGGCGCTGCCCCCGAAGGTCTGCTGGAAACAGCGTAGTGCATCGAAAGAAACAGGAAGGGAATTTTGCTCCGCCATGGTCGGCATCGGCCCGGTGAAAAACCTTGGTCATGTTACGGTCAATACCAGGCAAAATCCAGAAAAAAATGCTTTTGCGCTAAAGGCAATAACACCAGCGAAAACTGCGGCTTTCGCAATTGTCCGACAGGACGCTTCTGCTATCCCTGGCTTTCAGTCGACCGGCAGATAGGCGACCTCGACGATGTCGAGTTCTCGAATCCCGACCGGACTCTGGAAGCGGATGGTGTCGCCCTCACGGGCCTTGATCAGCGCACGAGCCAGCGGCGACACCCAACTGATTCTGCCTCGTGAGGCATCCGCCTCATCGACACCGACAATGGTGTAAGTGTTTTCGCTTCCATCGCCATCGGCAACGGTCACCCGGGCGCCGAAAAATACCTGATCATTGTTGCCTTGGCGTAAAGGATCAACGACTTCGGCAATATCCAGCCGCTTGGTCAGGAAACGGATGCGGCGGTCGATTTCACGCAAGCGCCGCTTGCCGTAGATGTAATCGCCATTTTCTGAGCGATCGCCATTGGAAGCTGCCCAAGCGACGACTTCAACCACCTGCGGTCGCTCACGCTTGACCAGATGTTCGAGTTCATTTTTAAGGCGAGCATGCCCGGCTGGCGTGATGTAGTTACGAACCCCGGCAGGGAGTTTCAGCGATGGCTCGAGTTCTTCCTCATCGCCATCGCTTTCACGGACAAAAGCCTTGCTCATCAATAACCGATGCTGTAATTCCCGACATCTACCCGAATCAGTTCGCGTCCGAGGATTGCGGCGGTATTGCGGGCAAATTGTTCGGCCCAGGTCTGCTGTTCGCGAAAACGGGCCTCACCGGCATACTTCGCTACACACAGAATACGATCCACCGCCAGAATTTTGCCGGTCGGGGTTGCCACATCGCATTCGAGCGAGACAAACTCGCGCTCGAACCACTGACGCGCCTCCTCGACTGCGGCGCCAGAAGCAAACTTGAATTCGAATTCGCTATCCTTGCCAAAAGCAACGATCACGTGATGCTGCATGGTGTTCTCCTCCGTTATTGATTAGATTGCGGGTTTATTCTAGCAAAACATCGTTTGCTGTCAGGAGTCGCTCATGGCGCTGCACCCCCTCTGCGAAGAGGAAATACAACAAATCCGTGGTCAGCTACAGGAATTGCAACTGGAGCACCGCGACCTCGATCAGGTCATCGAGCACCTGCAAAACAATCCTTCTTGCGATGAATTGCTGGTACGCCGGATCAAGAAACGCAAGCTGGCGCTAAAGGACAGAATCCGCCTGCTGGAGGAAATGCTGATTCCCGACATTCCAGCCTGAGACCACACGATCGTTTTGTCTGCACAAAAACGACAAGCCCGGCGCCAGGCCGGGCTTGCAAGACCTTCGATGTTCCCTACGGTCTACAGGACCAAGGTTCCCAGATACCACGCAATTGCCGCCATCAGCGCACTGCACGGTACAGTCAGAATCCAAGCCCAGACGATACCACCGGCTACCCCCCAGCGCACTCGCCTGGCCCCCCGGGTCGAGCCAACCCCGGCAATCGCACCGGTAATGGTGTGAGTGGTCGAAACCGGAATCCCGAAGGCGCTGGCCATGAACAAGGTTGCAGCACCGCCACTGTTGGCACAGAAACCGCGCGCCTGATTAAGCTTGGTAATGCGATTGCCCATGGTTTTGACGATGCGCCATCCCCCGAACATCGTCCCCAGACCCATCGCCGCGTAGCAGGAGAAAACCACCCAGCCGGGCACCGGATCGGTGCTCTGGGAAATTCCTGCTGCGATCAGCAGCATCCAGATAATGCCGACCGTTTTCTGCGCATCATTACCGCCATGCCCAAGACTGTAGGCTGCCGCAGAAATCAGCTGAAAACGACGGAAGTGCTTATCCACCTTGCGCGCTGCCATGTTGCGGCAGAGCCAGGAAACAATCACCATCAAGGTGCCGCCGATCACGAAGCCGAACAATGGCGCGATGAAAATGAAAGCGATGATCTTGAGCACCCCGGAGGTAATCAGGCCAGAAAATCCGGCCTTGGCCACAGCCGCTCCGACCAGGCCGCCAACCAGCGCATGCGACGAGGACGAGGGAATCCCGTAGTACCAGGTGATGATGTTCCAGATGATGGCCCCGACCAAGGCACCGAAGATGATGTAATGGTCGACGATCGCCGGGTCGATGGTGCCTTTCCCGATGGTGGCGGCAACCTTCAGCTGGAACAGGAAATAGGCCAGAAAATTGAAGGCGGCAGCCCAGATGACCGCCTGATGCGGTTTGAGCACGCGGGTCGAGACGATGGTCGCAATCGAATTGGCAGCGTCGTGGAAACCGTTCATGAAATCGAACAGCAGCGCGACGGCAACCAGGGTGACAACCACCCAGAGACTGATTTGCAAGGAGTCCATTGCGGCCTCCGGCTCAGGAGTTTTCGAGAACGATGGCTTCGATGGTGCCGGCAACGTCCTTGCAGCGGTCGGTGACGCTTTCGAGCAGTTCGTAGATTTCCTTCAGCTTGATCAGCTGGCGCACATCCGACTCTTCGCGGAACAAGCGCGACATGGCTTCACGCAAAATGCGGTCGGCGTCAGATTCAAGTTCGTCGATTTCATTGCACTTGCGCAGGATGGTCGGGGCATTGTCCATGCTGTGCAGCAACTTGACCACGGCCTGGACGCTGACACAGCACTGGTCGCTGACTTCGGCCAGACGGGTGGCTTCGTGCGGCACTTGCTTGATGTCGTATAGCGACATCGACTCGGCAACGTCCTGGATCACGTCGAGGATATTGTCCATATCGCTGATCAGTTGGTGAATCTCGTCGCGGTCAAACGGAGTGATGAACGAAGTGTGCAGTTGCCCGAGGGTATCGTGGGTGATCTTGTCGGCGTCGCGCTCAAGGCGGTCGATCCGGTCCGCGTGCGCCGCGGCCTTCTCGGGTGCCCCTACCAAGGCGCCGATCAAGGCCGACAACTCCTTGCCCCCTTCGGCGATCAGGTCAGCATGCGCATTGAAAAGATCGAAGTACTTGCCCTCTTTGGGCATCAGGCGACCGAACATGACAGTTCCGTTATGTAATTGTGACAGCCGGGGATTTTAGCACGCGGCCCTTGCCGCAACATCGCCAAGCGCAGGGCAAACGCTACAATGGCCGACTTATGAATTTGCTCGACTTGCCGGCCGACACCTTCGGCGACCCGTTTGACATTGACGTCCTGCCCCTGCCACGCCCGGCCGTCGGCTATGGGGTGCAACGCCTGGACAGCGACTGCCTGCTCGACGGTGACAGCGGCACCCTGCTGCCGGTACGTCACCCGCAATTGCAAGCAGTTTTCGGCAGTTTCGCTGCGGCTCATGTCGCCGCCAGCCGCTACCTGCAGCGCAACGGCACGGCGGCCGATACCCACGACCTGGCGATCGTGCCGCTCGGCTACGACCCCCTGCTGCAACGTCCGATCCTGATTTACGGAGTAATCCGGAGCGAACCCTGAACTCCGCACCGACCATCACCAAGGAGACCCGATGACCGCCTTCCGCATCCGCCCGCTGGGCAACAGCCCCCTGCCAGTGCCAGACCTCTGCCTCGGCACCATGACCTTCGGCGAACAGACCAGCGAAGCCGACGCCCATGCGCAACTCGACTACGCGCTGGCGCAGGGCGTCAATTTCATCGACACCGCCGAGATGTACGCCGTCCCCAGCCGCGCCGAAACCTATGGCGCCACCGAGCGTATCGTCGGCAACTGGCTCAAACGCCAGCAACGCGACCGGATCATCCTGGCAACCAAGGTCGCCGGCCCGGCACGCAGCCTCGACTGGATCCGTGGCGGCCCGCTGGCACTCGACCGCGCCAATATCCGCGCAGCGATTGACGGCTCTTTGCAGCGCCTGCAAACCGATTACATCGATCTTTACCAACTGCACTGGCCAGAGCGCAACCAGCCGATGTTCGGCCAATGGCAGTACGACCCGGACAAGGAACGCGGCGCGACACCGATTTTGGAACAACTGGAGGCACTCGGAGAGCTGGTACGCGAAGGCAAGATTCGCCAGATCGGCGTATCCAACGAGCACCCGTGGGGAATCAGCGAATTCACCCGTCTTGCCCGCGGACACGGCCTGCCAACCATCGTTTCGACGCAAAATGCCTACAGCCTGCTCAACCGGGTCTATGAATACGGCCTGGCCGAGACCTGCCACCGCGAGAATGTCGGCCTGCTCGCCTATTCGCCGCTGGCTTTTGGCCATCTGAGCGGCAAATACCTGAACGATGCCAGCGCCCACGGTCGACTGACGATCTGGGAGTTTTTCGGCCAACGTTACGCCAAGCCCAACGTCCGCCCGGCGGTCGAAGCCTATGCTGCGCTCGCACAGGCGCACGGCCTGACCCTGACGCAACTGGCGCTGGCCTTCGTCCGCTCGCGCTGGTTCGTCGCCAGCACCATCATCGGCGCCTCCAACCTGGCGCAGCTCAAGGAAAACATCGCCGCCTTCCAAGTACCTCTGACACCCGAGGTGATCGCTGGGATCGAAGCCATCCACCTGCGCTACACCAACCCGGCACCCTGAGAGGCAGACAGTGGAATCGCTTTATGCAGCGGCGGCGGCCGCACTCGCCACCCCGGAAATCGGGCAAAAACTGGCGTTGACCGTGAAACTGCACGCCGACTGGCAGGCCGGACGGCTCGACTGGCAAGGCGCAGCAGCCGCCCACCCCGGCTGCGGCTGCCCGGAACGCCCGGAACTGGTGCCGCCCAAGCAACTGCTACAACGCAATGCGCGTAGCCCGGAAGGACGGGCGCGACTGCTGCACGCCATCGTGCACATCGAGTTCACCGCCATCAAGTTCGGATTTAATGAATGTAAGGATAAATTTTTTACTTTCGCGGTTTAGCCCGGCATCTGCAATGCAGCGAGTTCAGCTTCGTCAAACCCTGCGGCTCTGCGTGCTTCAAGATTAAACGGGCCACGTAATTTGGGGGCACCGTATTGCTCCGCCAACATGGCATACGTCGATACCGGGTCTAGGCCACGTTGCGAGCAGAGATATTTGAACCAATGATTCCCAACGGCCACATGCCCGATTTCATCCCGCAAAATGATGTCGAGAATGGCCGCAGCTTTAGCATCACCAACCCGTTTGAGTTTGTCTCGGATTGGCACTGAGGCATCTAGCCCCCGTGCCTCCAAAGTCCGAGGAACCAATGCCAGTCGTGCCAATAGATCATCTCGGGTTTTCTCTGCCATCTCCCAGAGGCCATTGTGAGCAGGAAAATCACCGTAGCTATACCCTAACTCTTTAAGGTGCTCGCTTAGCAGCCGAAAGTGATAGGCCTCTTCCTTCGCGATTCTGATCCAGTCACGGTAAAACTGGTCAGGCATTCCCGAAAACCGCCAAACGATATCCAAGCCAAGATCAATGGCATTCAGTTCAATGTGCGCCAATGCATGAATCAATGTGGCTCGCCCCTCGACGGTAGCCATTGAACGTCTGCGAAGTTGTGTATGAGGCACCAGCTCCGGGGCATCTTCCCTCCCCGGAATATTGGCGAGTGGATTTAACACGGCCTGACTATCAATCACGTCATTAATGTTGATAGAGTCCGTAGCAGAGAGCTTCCCTGAATATGTTGTCAGGGAAATTGCCTCCAAAGCGTTTGATCTGAGCATGTTTTGAAGCCCCGTACAGAATTTTTAAGTTTGCCACGACTTAAACGATCAAAGCCGGTTTCACCTTCTGTCGATTCCTTTTACTGTCTAGGTTCATCAAGGACTTCCCTGATGAAACAACATGACAGAACACCCCAGCCAACCGGCCTTTCTGGTTGCTAGTGACGATCAAAACCAAACGGTCGTTGCCCTTCCCGTTACCCCACTCTTCCCGCTTGGCGAAGTAGTCAGCACACCCGGCGCACTTGAAGCCATGCAGGCAGCAAACATCTCGCCGCTGGCTTTGCTTCACCGCCACCTAAGAGGTGATTGGGGCAACCTCGACAAGCACGACAAGCAACTCAACGACCTCGCCATCAAGGATGGCACGCGCATCTTCAGCGCCTACGACATCACGCCAACCAGCAAGGTCTGGCTGATCACCGAGGCTGACCGTTCCGCAACCACTTTCCTTTTGCCCTCAGAGTATTGAACATGCTTGCCATCACCGTTCCCTTCCTAGAAAAGTTTGCCTGCGTCGTAGGAGGCAAGATCATCGGCCTCAGTAGGCATAGCGATTATTTTGAATACCATTTCCGCCTGCGTGACCTCAAGAAAATCCGCATTGAAGGATTGACCAAGTTCATCCGCGTGAATGGTCAAGGTCAAGTGGAAAGCATCGTCCTGGCTGAAGCCCTGCTGACCAAACGTGCCAAGATCGAATCGCAGCCTTTTGAATCCCTGACCGACGAAGATAAGGTCGAGATTGCCACCGCCATCGAGTTGGTCAATCAACCTCCCCAAGAGGAACAGCCGACCAATCAGCAATCTGACACAGAGACTGAATCCGAGGGAGCAGAGGCCACCACTGACAACGTGGATGAAACGCCTGAGGAATCCAATGTGGCAGCCAAATCAAGCCCGACGAAGAAATCTCGCCCCCGCCCCAACCGCCGCCGTTGAATGGTGCGAGTCAGGGGCTACCGAGCACAGGCAGCACATTGCTGCCTGCTTCAGTGCCCATGCAGTACCCCTGTTGCGCCAGCAATAGCAGCCAACGCTCCAGAAGCCGATTGATCCGCCGATGGATCGAAAGCACCGGAGGCCCACCATCAACCGGGTAAGCATCCTCAACGCGCCCACCAAAGTGGTACGACACCGCTTCGGCAAGCTCCCAGTCGAAGAAGACACAAATCTCGAAAATCACATCCGGCACCTGATCACCAGTGGCAAGCATCCAGTAGTGCCCGAGAGCAATCCGCCTGAAGTCGTTGCCAACTTCCAGCACATCACAGCGTAGCGGCAATCCCCCTGCCAGCCTCACGGTGCAGGTTCGATCCACGCTCGCAAGCTCTGGCGTGACCCGCATCAGTGCCTGATACAGACGGTAGGTCTGCTTGACATCAACACCCATCAGACCAGCTCCGCAGTGATCCGGCGCAGCTTCTGGGGGTTGGCCTCCGCATACTTGGCAGTCATAGACACGGAGGCATGGCCCATCAGCACGCTCACGGATTTGAGGTCAACGCCCTTGCCGATCAACTCGGTTGCAAACCAACGTCTGCCGCTATGGGATCGTCCACCGATCACGCCAGCCTGCTCATGAAGCCCGGTCAGCAACTGGCTCATGGTGTTGGGTGAAAACGCAGAACCCTTCTGCGACTTGAACAGTGGTGCCAGAACATTGAACAGGCAAGTCTCCTGCTCTTGCCGCTCTCCGAGGAAGGTCGTCAGGGCTGCTCGCAGTGCCGGATTGGTGAGGTAAGCCACCCGTTGCTTGTTGCCCTTGGTCATCTTGCCGGTAAGGTGGATTTCCTCCTTCAGCTTGCCCCTGTCATCCAGCACATCGCAGATACGCAGTGCTGCAATTTCCTTGGCACGAAGGCCCAGCTTATAGCTGACCATCAGGATTGCCGTGTTCCTGGCCGGGTACATGCCGCCCTTGGCTACCCGGTACAGGCGCTTCATTTCCTCTTCAGTGGGAACCCTTGCTTGTCCAAACTCAGCCACGTTACGAATCCGGTTGTTAAGCCGGATTGATAGTATTTGGACCGTGGCAAAAAAGTAACAAGCCGGGTTGACATTTTCATCCAGTTGTTGACACGAACATTATTTCATGTCAGTATGTCAGAACTTTCGCTGTGGGTAGTTGATAGCGCAAAGTTAGGACGTGGCATTTTTCTTCCCGTTCGATCATACGTCTCCTCGGTGGGCTTAACTGCTAGGGTTCAATTCCCTGACGACGTACCGACAGCCGGCTTCCGGCGTCCCCGATGTGCAGCTGCACGTTGCGGAAATTTTGATCGAAGGTATTGTCATGTCCAAGAAAATCCATTTTTCCCTCTGCTTCACCGCTGCCGACAAATCTGACAGCATTGTCTTTACTGGCGCCGCCGCACGCAATTTGCTGCAAGCGCTCTACGGCCCCGAGTTTTGCCTCCAACTATCTGCCGATGGAGATAACCCGAGCTACGAGCTGTACGACCGGCAAGCGTTGACACTCATGACCAGCGCCGGCGTCATTGGTGCATTTCTTCCCGAGACAATTCGTTTCAGCCCAAGCGCAATTTCAGCCAACGGTGGCCTACACATCCACCACTCGGTGATTGACCGCCTAGACGAAAGCCGGGAGCGCTGGAAGAACACCAATGAACTCTTCCAAGACGAATACGGTTTTGGTGCCCCCTCCCCGCAGCTGAACGAGATAAATCAGTTGCTGCACTTCGCCTGGACCCATGACTCCAATGATCATGCCTTCGCTGGTGTAGCCACTTGGAGCTGATCCCTCTCCATTCGGGCCAATAAGCAACAACCAATACGCCCGAAATGACGTCTCCTTGGTGGTTTTGCCGGGGTTCGATTCCCCGAAGACGTACCGACTGCCGAGATTTTCGGCGTCCCCGATGTGCAATCGCATTTCGTGGAAATTTTTGAGAGAAATTCTTATGTCAAAGAAAATCGTTTTCCCTGTTCGCGTCTCTTCGCTGGACCAATCCAAGAATGAGTTCTTCAACGGAGCTAGCGCACGCAATTTGCTGCAATTCTTGCTAGGCCCGGATTTCTGCCTCATCGCCCAATCCGATGACGAAGAATCCGCCGATGAATATCGCTCGGTACTGTTTGATCGCAAGACCTTGCATGCGCATACCAATGGTGTCTTGGATGGGGATTCCATGCCCCGTTCGATTGACTGCGATCTCGCCCATTGCGAGAAGCATGGGCTGTATATCCACAACTCAGTCATTAATCGCCTGGAAGAAACAATCAAGTTTTGGTTCGATGCCTACGATCTTTTCCGCGATGAATACGGCATCGAGACCAAGGTGAACATTCCGGAAAATATCCTTGAGTTTCAGAGCTTCCTGAATGGCAATCAAATCGTTGACAGCTCTTACTGCGCAGTCGTGCACTGGGGTTAAGCCGCTGATGAATGGCTCACCGTAGCAACTGCCACGGTGAGCTAAAGATTCCTTTCAATGGTTGTATACATTTTTGGGCGTGGCATTTTTCTTCCCGTCCGTTTTTTACGTCTCTCTGGTGAGCATGTTGGGGTTCGATTCCCCTGAAGACGTACCGGTAGCCGGATGTTCCGGCAGCTCAGCTTGTGGTTTTAAGCCATGAGTTGCACCCCAAAACGGAGTTGAACCATGCCTGAAAAATTCTGCCGTGCCTTTGAAATCACGGCCCGAGATGACACCAATCCCATTGCGGTAGTCCCCGCCACTTGGATTAACTCACTGCCAAGCCCAATGTGGGCTGAACTCACCCGGCCCAGCTTCCCACACATTCCATCTCCCGATTGCATGCAGGAGCTTTTACATCTGTGCCAGCAGCACAACCCAGACCAGCCTCCGTTGTATGTCACAGGCTGCTCTGCTGAAACGTTTGGCACACAAGAACTTGCAGCAGCGGCAAATGCTAACTTGAAGACTCCGCTGGTCATTACCTGCCTGTTCGATCAGGAGACTCAAGTAGCAAACGCGCCCCACCTAGCCACCATTGCTGAAACAGCATGGCCGCTGTGTCATGGCGATGTTGCCCAGTGGTGGGCATTGATCGAGTGCCGTTTGGGCGATGAGGCTGTACCGGCGTGGATGATCCAATTGCATGCCAGCCTTTTCCGTAAGCTGCGCAAAGGCACCGTGGGCTTGACCACACTCAGTTCCAGCCAGTTGAAGGAGCTTGCTGATTTGTTGGATCAGGCCATGACCGCATCCCGGCTGAACATCGAGGAAGACTTCGACACATCCCCCGAAGCACGGCTGCTCTGGAAATGGAACAGCGTGCTGTCGATGCACGCCAACGGCAGCGCTGGCGATGGCACCGATGACATGGACTGGAAAGACTTCCTACCCCATGCAGACGTGCCACGCTTTGGGGTGTTCCTGACCCAGCCCCTGTGTGATTGGCTGGTGGAACAAGCCGACTCCGACGAGGGGGCCACAGAGATGAGTGACCGCATTCGGAATCTGATCTGGGGGCAAAAACGCTTCCTGCGCAAGTCGGGGGGCGTGTTAATCACCAATCAGCTTTTTTGATACCGCTCAGTGCTCGCGCAATGCAGATGCGCGGGCACGGCCAAACTCCTTGCGCTTCCTGGTGGGTTCCTTTCCTAAGGGTCGATTCCCTGAATGCGCACCAATTGCCTTTCCCTAGGCGGTAGGGATTCTTGGGTTCGACTCCCTTGAAAGGCACCAGCCACCGAGCTTATTCGGCACATCCGCACCCGCGGCAACTTGTGGGCACTCCGCCCGCGAGGGCTACTTTATTCAAAGGAACTCATTATGTTTACCAATCTGCAAACCACCTTGAACATCAACGCCTTCATTGCTCAGCATTCGATGGCTTCTGCGCCAGAGCAAGCACGCGATCTGCTGGAAGTTCTGGGTACTGACAACTTCCGTCTGTTCAAAGCCCAGTGGGACGGTAACGAGTACACGGCACTGCTGACCACTGACGAAATTACCAACATGTCCGAAGGTGCATTGCCTGGCATCACTCAACCGACCCTAGCGGATGGCGGGATCGCTTCACTGGCAGGCAAAGGCCTGCACCTCCACCAAGGGGTGATGTTCCGCCTTGGAGAACTTGTGGAAGATAACGAAGCCACCCTGTCACTGACGGTGCCGCAGGTTGAAGCCGTCACGGCGCTGCAGAACTTTGTCAAAGCATCCTACGACGAAGAAACCCCGTTCGCCGCAGTGCTGACGTTGGCGTAATCACAACCGGAAGAATGGCGCTGGCCTCACCACCAGCGTCATTAACTTTGCCCATGCAGGATTCACTTTTTTAACATCCTGCGTGGGCATCACCGGCAAGGCCGTTGGCAAAGTACGACCAGTACGAACGTCGTAATACTTGTCCAATTTGTTAACGACCCTGTTTTTGTATTCATTTCGATCATCAGGGGTAAATACCCTCAATGATCGTTGCTGCACCTAGTAGCTTTCACCAGAGCCGTTGTGCAAATGCTGCCAACGTCGCAGGCTCTTCAACACAGGCAAGTCACCGTTTAAAGACAGTGGCATTCATATTACTTGTCTGTTGTTCAAGAAGAGCCTTTACCAGAAGCACAGGAAGATCAATACCAACCAGCTTCCGTGCCCGTTCGATTGCATCGCCTTGCATCGACCGATTGAACCCGTAAAACGAATTGAACCATTACCGAGTCACCGAAAGTGGTCTGCAACTCCGCCCCGCTTTCATCAACATGATCACCAGCACTACCCACACTCATTGGGTAACGCTGAATTTCCACAACGACTACGACCTGCATCGTGGGCAGAAACGCCTGCGTATGTGGTCACTCGATGTGATCCGCCGTGTCTTCCACAGCAAGACCTTCTCTGCCTTGAAGCTCGATCAGCTCTTCCGCTTCATTGCATTCCCTGAGCACACGAAGACAGGCCATCTGCATTACCACCTGCCCATGTGGGTACATGAGAGCCGCCATGACTGGTTTGCCAAGGTTGCAACTCCGATATGGAAAAAGATCGTTCCCACCGGTACTGCCGACATCCAGCCTATCAAGCAGGGAGCCGATGACCTGAACTGGGTTGCCATCTATGCAACGAAGCACGTCAGCCGTCCGTTCTCCTATGAAAACTTCATCACCAGCAATATGCTCGACCTGCCAGCAACAGGAGGACCGATCAAGCCGGTCAAATAAATCCGACTTGCTTGAGCTTCTCTCTGACTGCCGCTTTCAAGTCAGCCGTTGCCTTCTCGTCATACTTGACCGTCACCCCTCTGTTTTTGCATGCCGCAGTTTCCTCGACCATCGAGTTGTCACTGTGCCAATAGGGGTGACGTGCACTTCTGAACTGGCCTGCATCGACGTTCCACTCGACCTTGCAGTCCTTCCAGTACTCGGCATTGGGGAATTGCCGCAATGCCATCTGATCCGAGTTATCAAAGCCGTGATGAACACCGGGAAATACCGTCAAGTTTGCATCGACACCTTTGGCCTTTGCCTGTTCCTGCCAGCCACGGCAGATTTCAATGTCCTCGTAGGAATCTTCACTGCCGACAAACTGGTGCATGGGAGCACCTGTCCACCGATCTGCTCGATAGGTGCAGCCGCCATAGACCGGGAAATGCACGGCGTACTTCAAGTCACCGCCTATGGTCCCTCGCCGGATTGACTCGATGCCGGTAGCCATTGCCGCTACACCGCCTCTGGAGAAGCCGATGATCCCTGCTCGCTTGATGTCGATTGCCGGGTGAGTTGCCAGCAGCTTGAGTGCCACCAGGTACTCACCGATGGTTGCCCCGTAATACAGGACAGACTGATCTGTTGCCGACTGGGTAATGCCACGAGGTGTGAAGGTATCCACCAGCAAGGTTGCAATGCCCTGCTCATTAAACCACCTCGCCCAATCCCGATCCTTGTTCTGTACACCTGCCGAGCTATGTGCAATCACCATGACCGGGTAAGGTGCCTTGCCGGTAGAGGGAAGTGACAGCACCGCATGAACCGTGTCGTTCAGGAAGACCCTGCCTGACTTGAGATCACCTACTGTCGTGTTCCGGCTCACCGATTTGTACGCGATTTTGCCGGAACGGCCATCCTCCAGTGACTTCACCAGCTCGTAGCTGTTGGAGTAAAAGCTTGATACTTGTGGAGCCGCAGCATGAACCTGAACCTGCTCACTGGTGCCAGCAACTCGTGTCAGGTCAGCTTTGCAGTCACGCCGCTTGGTGCCATCCAGCCCGAACACCGCGCCACTTGCCATGAGCCGATTGCCGGAGAACGAACCGGCCAGCTTGGTTTGCCAAGGGGGGAAGCTGTCCGCCGTGTAGTGTCCCTCACCTTCAAGCTGGATTGATTTGTCAGCACCGATCCTGCCACGCAGTTCCTCTCGATATTTGTCCGTAGCTCGATTGGTCTGCACCCCGCCCTGCCTGACCGTCATGGTCATGGACTGCGACAAGCCAGCACCAGCCGTCCCGACCAGCATGGGACCGCATTCGAAGGTGCCTTTCCACTCGCCACCGAATTCGGTGCTCGAAGCCGCAACCTGCCAAGACATGCCGACAGCCAAGGACAAGACAGCAATCTGCTGTGCCAAACGGGATGGGTGCCTTATTTGCATTCGAGAACCGGAGTAGTAGGTACGTAACCGGGAATATTACCTATCCAGTTCCGTTGAGATCAATGACATCGAAATGAATTCTTCTTCATCGCCGCCAGCAATACATAGAACAAACGCGCCAACCTTCGCCGTAAGGTTGGCTGCCTGATCCCAAGGAATCCGTAGATGAAGAAAAGCCACCGCCCCTATGCCCGCCGATTACCAGCCCAGTTTGCTCGCCGCGTGATGCTCTGTGCTCGTGTCAGCCGTGAGATGAAAGCCGCCATTGCCCAGCTCGCCGCCGCCCGAAAAATGAGCATCAGCGAGTACATCGCCAGACTTTGTAATGACCACCTAAGCAGTGCTCAACAACAGGGGCTGCTGACATGACCATGAACCGCCGCAACTGGGTACGTGGCCTGTATCCCACCACCTCTGAACTGAACCTTAACCCCTTCCAGTTGAGCATTTCCGACGAGGAAGCCTTTGGCCTGTCCAAGTTCTGCCGTTGGGTAGGCACCGAGATTGTTAATCAGCCATGGACACCGGAGGATGCCGCATTGATGCTCCGGCTGGAAACTGAACCGCGCATCGTCTGCATTCCTGCCGTTTATGGCGAATCGAATCCGGTGCATGTCTCCCACCTGCTGACCTCACCGGCTGTCGTGAGCCAGCTACTTGCCGTTGCTGATGACCCCGACGCACCAATGTTTGCTGGTTGCCGCAGCTTTGCCATGCAGTACCGCGAGCAGCTTGCAGCCTGCTCAGGTCTTCACCTGACAGTAACTTGCTGGCCGTCTGAGCAATCAGGCTCGACGGCTCCGATCAATCCGACTTCACCATGCTCAATGCCCGCCTGAACCTGCTCCGTGCCCTTTGCCCTGACAACGACTATCCGGCCATCCGCTATGCCGTTGCCTTCCAGGACAAGCCCTATGACTGGGTACTCTCCCACGAAATAGCCAAACAGCTATATGAATACATCCGCCGACATTGGCATCTAGCCGCCGACGATGGTGCAGACAGCCCATTGGATGACCTACGCCGGTCTGGCATGCTGCAAGGGCCAGTGGGTCAATCCGCTGGCCCTTGGTATGCCGTCTATTGCCGGGGACAGGTTGCCAAAAACAGCCTGGGGGAGAAGATTGAGCAAGCACGTTGCCGCTACGTGTTGGCATCCGCAGAAATTGCCTGCAAGCTGTGGGAGGAAGCCGTGAACCCACAAACCGACTTGTCGGAAGAGCTACGCCGCTACGTGGTCAGCCATGAGCAGGTGTTCCGGCTCTGTGGTGGGCTGGAGCTGGTCATGGTGGATTTTGTTGTGCCGGAATGATCACTCACAGGCAGGTACTCGGCCTTTGGAGTTGTTTGGCTCCACTCAAAGAATAGTCTGCTCGATGATTGAAAGCGGACTTGCTTCGCGTCCGGAAAAATCGGAGCGATGCAGTTTTGTTTTAGCAGGTGAGGAGAACTAGTCCAGAGAGAAATGCGGCAACTTCTTCTAATATGCTATCGTTATTCTTTAACGAATTAAATTTAGTATTTCGTCCTAGCCGCATACATAAGGTACAAGAAATACAGAATATTAGAGCAACGCAGGGAGTGACGGTTGAGCTGGAAGGAGTGGAAGTACCAAGACTGGAATGTCGCGCTAGTTAACGCGATTTTCCTGAACCCAGCCAAGCGCAATCTACCGATCAAGCGCATCACCGCTTCTGAGCGGATGCTGGTAATGCTTGCCCATGCATCGCACGAGGAGAGTCGTGCCGTCAAAACGGCATTTCTGCAATGCTTTGGGAACGGCCCGCATTCCAGCCCTCAGTGGTTTGACGGAATCGCCGGAAGGGGGGCATTGGATGTGATGCAGCTGCCAAGCTTCTTCGCCAGCCTCTACGCAACCTTGCTCGCGGGAACGGCAGATGAGCTTACAGTTCACGAAGGGAATTTTCGCGAGCGCTTCGCGATCCTATTCGCGCATGTGAGCAATGCTCCGCGCCCCAATTTCGGCAATCTCCCCGTGATGTGGCGGCAACTAAAGCGGTGGGCTGATCATCGAGCCGAAAAACTCCAGGATTGCCGTCGGCTCCTTCTCCCGGACCCCGGGCGTGAGACCATCATCGGTTACTCTAAGCGCCTAGCCTTTCCCGGCTATAGGGACGAAAGCAGGTTGGCTAATCTCCTCCAGGAGGCTGGCCAACGACGTTCTTTTGGGGACGTGATCGCCGAGATCGAACGACACCGAGCCGACTTCACCGGGTCATTTCTCGAGGAGTTCCAGGCATTCCGCGATCTCTATTATCAGGGGCGTTACGAAGATGCGGCTGACTCACCGTTCTGGGGGGCTATCCAGGACTTAACTTGGGAACACGAAGAGCGTGAGTGCAGGCGTCAAGGGCGTTACAACATCAGCCTTGATATCTCCGATTTGCTCGAACCCAAATTGGCGCTTTATTCAGACACGGTTGGGGCGCAGCGATTGGCACGCTGGTTTTGTGCTTCGCCCGGGCAGGAAATTGATGGCTTCTGTCAGCAGCTTCCCCGTGACCGCAACCCTGTAACGCCCACCCTTCTCCTGCAGGTATGTGCAGGTGCGGATGGCTTTCGCCGCTCTGCAGAAGGGCGCAGCCTTTCCGAAGGGTTCCTGCTATTCGTCACAGATGACTATGGGCGTTTGCAGACCAAGCCCACCTATTTTGACGGTGCGCGGGTCTGCATCCTAGTGAACCGGGGGCGGGCAATACGGATTTCGCAAGCGGCCAGAGAGTGCAAGCTGGCTGTACGCCTTACCCCGGATGTAGTCAGTTGGGAAGGCTGGGCAGTTGTGGAATTCCCTCGGCTTGACCGGAAAGCCATTCCATCCCTGTACCGCGCCACTAGAGACCGGGTGTTTGCCCTTTTTGAGTCGTTGGCTCGATCCTACAGCGTGCATGTTCGAGGGGGCGCTTGGTGGGGCTCTTCGTTGGTCCTGAACCCCGCTACTGGTATTCGGTTTTCGGGGGATGCGATCCAGACGGGTGAGTTCAGCTTTCTCAATATGGAAGGCAACGAGGTTTTCTCAGGAGCACTGGCTGAATCTGATGATAACGACTGGTACATTCCGGCGGACCAATCCCATCTACCGCCGATGTCGGATAGGCTTCGAGTGCGCCTCATGCGGGACGATGGGTTGGCTGTGGAAAAGACCCTCAACTGCATCAGTCATGCCCCGGTGCGGTTCGAAGTCCCGTCGGATGGGCATGACCAATGGGCGGTCGACGGGCCGGATGGCGACCTCGTTCCATGGCACGGGACAGTTGCGCGGGATGCGGCTCCGACCATGGGGACTGCCAGCCGCGAATGGAAATCGTCGTCTGCCCTATGGTCAGCCTTGCGCTTAGGTTTCTGTCCTGACGAGATTGCACCTTCCGCGGAAGAGTCCTGTAAAGCGGATTGGGGCGAGGTCCTCGGCTGGCTTAATGACGTCCTCAGCTGCAGGTATGCCAATGCGCGGAATTTGTCCACGAGGGGGCTACTGGAGCACGTGTCGCCAGTGACAACGATAAACGCGAGATCCGTTTGGCCCCTCCTTACGCTGCTTTGCGCAGGGCATTGGGTTACCCGGCTAAGTGGGGCAGCATATCGCCAAGCTGCCTTTGCCCTGGGGGGGCGTGTGCTGGCGGTCCGGGGCCTGCGTGACGGTGTGCGGGCGCGCCTCATTGGACTTGTCACAAAGCACGAGCACCACCTTATAAGCCAGTTTCTCCTGGATGGCGAACGTGTTCAGGAGCTCGTGTCCCCCGGCTATAGCGCATCGATCGGGGCAATTGAATTCCACCTTTCCGACGTTCCGAGAGTGGCTGCCCTTGCTCAACTCTTGGGCGTGGGGCGGATCGAGACTGATTGCGCGGATGCTTGCCTGGCGAACCCCCGCGATATAAGAATTCAGTTCGATTCTACGCTGCCCCCACTTCGTAACTCGTCTTACGAGCAATGGAAAACAAGGTCATATCGCTGGGAGGCTGTTAGTAACGTTGAGCAGCCCAGCATGGGAGATATCTTCCGCAGCTCTGATCGCCGATCGTGCGTCTATTGGGTCAAGTTGGCCGGACCTGGCTTTTGGCGGACCCGAAGTGAATGGTGGGCCCACACGATATCCCTCCATTCCCAAGGACAGGCGTTCGCTGAACTTGATCGCCACGGCAACCTCCGCTTCGCACGCAAGGTTTCTTCACCCCCGCCGGCCTTCACCAAATGGTGGCTCTTATGGGGCGGGGGGAGAGTCGCTATTGACCAAACTGGTAGGCTGCTATTCCTCGGGGGGAAAGGCTACCAAATGTGGGCTTCGTTGTCGGCGTGGCTGCCCATGGAGGCGCAGAGCGTCACTCTCGAAGAGAAAGATACGGCACTTTCGC
Organism: Dechloromonas sp. ZY10; assembly: GCF_041378895.1. NCBI lineage: Bacteria > Pseudomonadati > Pseudomonadota > Betaproteobacteria > Rhodocyclales > Azonexaceae > Dechloromonas > Dechloromonas aquae. Next base: position 1,571,898 of record NZ_CP144212.1, on the reverse strand, counting down.
GCCATTGGCTTGCCCGTGACTTACGGAAGCTGGGTAAGCCCGCATGGCTTCGGCGCAATCAGATATGACATTTGAGCACGCAAGAATATGCACAAGAACACAGCTATGACAAATAAGATGAGAAGCCGCGTCTCGGCAGGGTTGCTTCGTTGGGAAGCCATGGTGAAGGCTGTGATTCCCGACCATCTGGTCTTCAAATTCATGCAGGAGTCGAAGGCGGCCCTGATTCCCGCACGGGTCCCTCAGGCCTCGAACCCGCCGTCCGATCCGCAGAAGTGCTTTGAAAAACTCTTCTCCGTTCATCCTCGCGAATGGATAGGGATTCTCCTGAAATGGTTGACTCGGCACGGCATGCTTACTGATGCCGCTTCACTCCCAGAAGCGCTGAAGTCCCTGGCGGACATGCCGCCTGACCAATGGGCAGATGAAGCCACAAGACCTCTCTGGCTGGCTCTCATCGCAGGGCTCGCCGATCTTTCGGATGCTCCGGAAATCTTGGCCTTCCTCTCGCCCACGAGGGAGAATGAGAACACCAGATTGACTCCTGTGTCGTTCCAGGGCGAAGGCATAGAGGCAGCGGATATCGACAATGCGCTCGGATTGGTAAGGGGTACATCTTCACCTGGGCACCCTACCAAGCTGGTGTCACTCAGTATCGCAGTTGCATTCGCCGCCGGCAGAAACGACCAGGCTCTCTTGGGCAAACTGCTGGATACCAGTGATGATGTGCCCTCAGCATTGTTGGAGCGCTTAGCCGGATTTGGCAATATTGAGGTGAGTCGATCCGACTCAAGTCCCCAAAGTGATGTCCAGGTGGTGTCTTGCCGCCGTGCCACAGTGTCTAGTCCGATTGATTCTGATGGAAGTGTCCGCGTCCTCGGGCATTTCACAAATCAGACGGCGCAAGGGACACGTTTTTTTTCGATTTTCGGGGTTTTTCGTGATGGCGAATGGCTTGAGGTCACGCCCAAGGATGCCCTAATCGCATTTCCTGGGACCGGTTCGGCCATCCTGTTTCCTGCCCGGGCTGGTGCAATGGTCAATCACGATCAGACCGACTGGGTGCTGGACATTGCACGTGAAAATCCTTCAGAAAAGACCCAGTATGTTGTCCAGCAGGTGGTCGGACGCGCGCTGACCGTTTTTGAAGTACCCCATCGTTCTGACCATCCCGATCAGGTTCGTAACTGGGTGCAAACCCACATCCACCGTGGAGCCGGATCAACCTTGTTTCTGCTCCAGGATGGTCTTGCCTTGCTTCCCCGCTCCAGTGTCCAGCCCCTCGAAAACAGCGTCGCAGCTTATCGCTCGATCGTCGTCCATCAGGTTGCAGGCAAATCGTTGATCCTATCCGCGCTGCCAGCAGCGGCAGAAAATTACGATTGGGCTCCGCCGGAGGTATTGATCGGTAGGCTGCTCAAGCAGCAAAAGGATTTGGAAGATGTGCCGAGGCTAACCAAGGGGCAAATCGGCAGACTGCAAGAGTCGGTCTCCGCCGAGTTCATGGGGCTCGGCATTCGGCGGTCGGCGATGCGTGCCATTGAACTCGTCTCCTCTGTGGAATTGGGCCGCGATTTGGCGGAACAGGTGGTGGAGCGCGTTCTGCAGCGTCCCGATATCCAACAAGCCATCGAGGACCGGAAGGCGGAACTGGTTAGCACGTATCGCAAGGAGGCCGACAGGATACGTGAAGAGATTGAGGAGTTGAAGGCCGTACGGGCTACCCAGGAGGAAACCCTCAAGAGGATACGTGCTCAAAACGAGTCGACTGCGGCAGCCCTCACCAAGGAACTCCAACGCGCCTTCGAACGCACCACACAAAATGGATTCGCCAAATTGGCAGAGGTGGCAACCTTGCTACCTTTTCTGGCACCTAATGCTGGCATGGCTCCCGCCGTCCACAATGCCACGCCTACTGTGTCGGCCCTGCCGGTGCCGACCGTTGACGGCTCCCCAATCTCGGATGCGGAGGGACTGGTTGTAGCGACTAAGCTGTACTCGCTCTACTCCGGTGTCTCTTCCAACTATTGCAAGGCGGTGATCAGCACAATGTTGGCGGCAGGCTTCGTCAGCATCTCGGGATCTCAGGCGGGCGTGCTTCAGGGACTGGTCAGCGATACCCTGGCGGGAGGGAACTCCGTGGAGGTCTCTGTCTCAGGCGACATGTTTGGCTGGGCCGATCTCCTTAACGCCCCAATCGCACTTTGTCGCACCCAACTTGCCCCGAGCACGCTCGGTGCATTCCTTGAACAATGCCAGGCGGAGAGCATCCCCTGTCATGTGGTGCTTCGCGGTTTTAACCGAGTTCCCCCAGAATCCATCTTGCCGGAGTTGTTGGAGGCGGCCGGTCGTCGCGGGGTCGGCCGGGTAGTGGCCTGGTGTGGTGAAGGTGGCGTACCGCGTGCGCTGCGGATCGTGGCACCAATTTTCTTCACTTTGGATTTGATCGCAGGTCAGACGACGTTCCCGATTCCTAAACCTTATGCTTCGATCCTGGCCTGGTTCAATGCAGACCATCCGTGGGATGACAGCAATGTTCGTCACGATATCGAGAGGCCTCTGCACTATTGGGTTGCCGACCATGCTTCCCACATTTCAGGGGAAAATGACCCGCAAGCGCACCATGCAGAATGCTCCAGCATCGTCGAGCGGACAAAGCGACTGATGGAGTCCCTCAATGTCCCCTTGGATGAGTTGGCTGAGCTGACGCGGTGCGCGTTCCTGCTGGGGAGAGTGGAGCGACAAGCCCTTGAGGAAGCCGTCAGTAGGGAGGCGCCCTCTTTGCGGGCGAGAGTTGTTCGGTATATCGGGGCTTGCTATGAGACGGAAGTGCTCCCGGCCGTTAAGTAATAAAGGTTCAAAGCATGAAAAATCCCATCGAAGCTTTCCACAAAATCCGAGAGTTCTTCATAACCTATTTGGAGACGGCGTTCCGTATCGGTGACGACGAGATTCAAGCAATGCGTCGAGAGTTGCTTGAGCAGTCCGGAACCCTTTGCGCAGAGCCCATGCTCGAGCCGTTGCCCAATTACGAGAACAGTGGGGTCCGATTGGACGACCTTCTCGACGAGGCGTTGGGAAAGAAGTGGCTGCCGAATTTCTCCTTGGCGCAGCGGCAAGCGTTCGTGGACCTTGCGCTCTGCGGATTGCTGCCGGCCTTGCCGGGAGAACCCGGCAGGGCCAAGTTCAACCTTTACTCTCACCAGTTGGAGATGCTGCGCAAAGGGGTTTCTCGGGGCACTCCTGGAATCGTGACCTCGGGCACTGGCTCTGGAAAGACCGAATCCTTCCTGCTCCCGATTTTGGCCGCTCTTGCGAGGGAGGCCGTGACTTGGCCGCAAGGCGCACCGAACGACGAACCTCATTGGTGGGCTCTGGACGAAGGGGAGCCTCGCTACAGACGGGATGCTCCGTTTGAGGCGAACGCCCGCCCCAAGGGCATCCGTGCTCTGATCTTGTACCCGATGAACGCCTTGGTCGAGGACCAGATGGTGCGCCTGAGACGTGCCTTTGATTCGCCAGAGGCAAGTGCGGCGATGGCCCGCCATTTTGGAAACAACCGCATCTACTTCGGTCGTTACACTAGCGCAACCCCGGTCACCGGTTGGCATCGGCATCCTCGCGTACATAACCGTGCTGAAGCCAACAGCAGCCGGGAACGGGTCAAAGCATTACGCGCATACCTACGTGACTTGGCGGCTACACAAGACGAGATTGAGCGCATGGCCGCTGAAGCCGGAGGCGAGAGCAAATCCACCGTAAATGACCTTCGCTATAACTTTGCGAGTCCAACAGGGAATGAGATGGTTGACCGCTGGTCGATGCAGCGCAATCCTCCAGACATCCTAATCTCCAACACAAGCATGCTTTCGACCATGCTTGTCCGGGAAATCGACGAGCCAATCTTTGAGCAAACGAAGGCTTGGCTTGAGTCCTCGGCGGACGCGTACTTCTATCTGGTGATCGACGAACTGCATCTGCAACGGGGATCTCCTGGGACCGAGGTCGCCAACCTGATCCGTATGCTCTTGATACGGCTCGGCCTTCACAGGCCTGCCCACCGGCATAAGCTCCGGGTTCTTTGTTCCAGCGCTTCGCTTCCGCTGGACGACCTTAATGCATCCAAGAGTCTTGAATACCTCTGGGGATTCTTCCGCAGTGCAGGCCTCGCCCGCGATGGTCAAATGCCCGATTGGAAATCAGCCATCGTTCAGGGCAGGGAGATTTCCCCGGTCCCGCCCGCCAATGCCGCCGACCCGTTAGCGGTTTGTGAGGCCCTTGAGACGCTGCGGGCGTCACTTTCCGACCGAGCCGTAGATGAGAACATGCGACCGGTGTGGACGAACGCGTGCCATGCGTTAGGTCTGCCGGTAGATGGCAGTTCACCTCTCTTCCGGATTGCCGAGGAGGCGGTAACGCAGGCTGGGATATTGCTCCAATGGGGCTGCGGGAAGGATGAGCGTAGCGTCCGCGCGACCTCGATCTCGGACATTGCGCTTCGGTTATTCGGGGAAGCCTCCCTAGGGCCGAAGGCTGTGGGGCTCCTGGTATGGCTCCGGGGCTGCACGGACGATTGGCGGACATTGTTCTCCATGCCGTTCCCTGATACGAGGAGCGTTCCTCGGTTCCGTGTGCATGCATTTATCAGAGCCCTGGAGGGGTTGTTTGTTGCCCCTTCCCCGGTTTGCCCGTCAATTCATGGAGCGGAGCGTTCCCGTGCCCTGTTCAGCGATCTGAGCATCGAATCTGGCGAACGCTACGGCAAACAGTCGAACGGGGCTAAGGGCATGCGGCGTGTGGAGCTGCTCTACTGCGAGTGCTGTGGAACCCTCTTCTACGGGGGGAAGAAAGGCCGCGAGTCCCATGACCATATCGAGTTATCCCCCAACGACCCTGACACTGATCTTTTGCCGGAGCGCGTGAAGGGACAATTGGTGAATGACCGTTCCGCCGAGGACTACGCACTGTTCATGCCTGTTGTGTCGCGGTTCCCGCCGTTTGGCGACGAGCGAATCTCCGCGGAGGACGCGCAAGGGGCATGGAGTCCAGCGCTCCTCGACATGCGGACCGCGACTCTTTGCCTTACGCCAGCGTCGGCCAACTGCGACTACCAGGTTCCGGGCTATTACTACTACACGAACCCAGCGTCGTTTAATGGCACGCGAGATCAGCGGAGCCCTGCGGACCCGGGAACAGCATTGCCTTTCCAGTGCCCGGCCTGCGGAATCTCTTACCGAAACAAGATTTATCGGAACTCCCCTATTCGGGGCTTCAGGACCGGTTTCTCTAAGATGTCCCAGTTGCTCTCATCATCGCTGATGGGCCAGCTAAAAGAGGACTCCCCCTCGGCTGCTGACCGGTTTGTGGCCTTCTCAGACAGCCGTCAGGACGCCGCCAGGACGGCGCTGGACCTTGAGGGCGGCCACCATGACGATATCCGCCGGGAGGTGCTGGTCCGTACGATCGGGCGGGTTGATGGCAGTGCGACCTCAATCCAAGAATTAGATGCCCGGATTGCGGCCTATGACGACCTAATTCTAGAGCTGACCGCAAAACTCAAGACTGCATCCGACCCAGAAGAGATTCGCAGAGCAAGGATGGTAGCAATTGAGGAGCAGAGTGCCTTATCTGCCCAGCGTAGCCAAGCCTTATGCGACTCTGTCCCGCTTTCGAAGGTGCTTCCGAATATCCAGCCTCAACCCGGGCAGCCGGTGGGGGAGTTGTTGGAGGCCTTTATCCGGCTAGGTATTCACCCGACGGACCGCGTCGGCATTGCGCCTTTTCCGGAACGTGTTCCAGGACTGCAGATCAATGACCAATTCGCCTGGCAGCAACTTTTCCAACGATCGAGCTACGGATGGTCATGGGCGCAGCGGCAGGGGATGGATTCTACAATTCAGCTTGCGGCACAGCAGCTGTCGGAAAAGCTGGAAAGGCTGGTTGGGGAAACCGTGTTCAACCCAACTTATTTCTCTCTCGAGGAAGCGGGATGGGGCTACCCTTGCCTTCCTCTTGCGGGAGGGAAAAAACGTGTCGAGCTAGAAAAGTTCGATGCGTTGATGCGCATCATCAGTGATGACTACCGGGTTGTTCCCAATGCCTACACCCCCGAGCGCCCCTGGGGGGCGCCCGGGGATGTTCGAGGTCGCCTAAAAAGATATGTGGAGAAGGTGTTCCCTTCAACATGGAGGGATATTTTGGCCGAGCTCCTTGGCCTTTTGACGAACGCTGGACACCCCCATGGCTTCCTTAAAGTTCGCGAACTCCACTTCCGGCATGTTGGCGCCGACGATGCCTATTGGCGTTGCGCACAGTGTGGTCGAGTGCATCTGCACAGGGGCACCGGATATTGCACGCGCTGTGCCGATCCTCTGCCAGCCGATGCCAGCGGCACCGTGCAGGCGTTGCGCCAGAGCAACTACCTGAGCCGCCGCATCTTGGATTCAGCGGGGCTCTATCGCCTGCGTGCGGAGGAATTGACTGGGATCACGTCAAATCCTGCGGCACGGCTCCGCCGCTTCAAGGGCATCCTCATCAATGATGACGATGACATCCTGCCACAGGCCAACCCTATGCTGGAAGTCGATAGGGAGCTTGACCGCGACGCACGTTTGGTCGATGTGCTGTCCGTGACCACAACAATGGAGGTCGGGGTTGATATTGGCGATCTCCGTGCTGTTTTCGAAGCTAACATGCCGCCCCAGCGCTTCAATTACCAACAGCGCGTGGGTCGGGCCGGACGACGTGGGCAGGCATATTCCTTCGTGCTTACCGTGTGCCGCAACAAGAGCCATGACCTCCACTATTTCCGGCATCCGGAGTCAATCACAGGGGATGCGCCGCCGCCCCCCTTCCTGAGTACCGGGCTCCGGCAGATTCCCGAGCGAGTAATACGGAAGCATTGGTGCGTGGAGGCTTTCCGAATAATGCGTCGTCAATGGATTGGTCAGTGGCCAGGGGATGCGCTCAGGAGCTCCCCCGACAATCATGGAGAATTCATCAGGGTAGCCGACATTCCACAGCCTCCTGCTCCATGGTTCGAACGGTTGGCTGAGGCCTTGACTGCGCTTCTCCCCCTACGAGATGCGATGATAGAAGAATGCGTAGGGTACTCACAGAATCTTCTGCAGGAGATCAGCCAGCATCTGACGGTTCAGCAGGTAATAGATGAGATCAAGTCTGTCGCGCGCAACCCTGCCCTTCAGGGGCTCGGTCTGGCGGAGGGGCTTGCGGAATCAGGGCTGTTTCCGATGTATGGAATGCCAACGCGCGTGCGCAACCTGGTCACGAAGCTGGCCATGAATAAACGAGGGAAGATCGAGGCCGTGACAATGGACCGCGACATCGATATAGCCATACAGGAATTCGCGCCCGGACGACAACTGGTAAAGGATAAGCGCACCTACTTGACCGCGGGCTTCGCGGGGGGGCGCGTGGCGGTTTCACCTAGAGGGGAGGTCAAGGCGCTTGATAGCCGGCTGGGCGAACCCAAGGAGCTGGCCGAGTGTTCTGTCTGTCTGCTGTTGAATCCGGCTAGCGGTGGGGTACCGCTGGCGCCGACCTGCCGATTCTGCCAAGCCAGCATGGACGGCGCTCGTGTCTTCACCGCTTATGTCCCTGACGAGTTTGTGACGACCCTCCTGCCTCGTCCATACGATGACCGGATTGACGAAGTCCTCACGCGGGCGAGTCGTGTTTCCATTGCATTTGCGGAAGCGATTCCGGTCGAGTACGTTTATCACACCAATGTGCGGGTCGGCTTCAGCGAAGGCGTAAACCTTGTAAGACTGAACAGGGGTGAGTATATCGACGGCCATTGGCAAGGGTTCTCCGCGCAGAAGGGCAACCTGACAACCTATGTCGATGACCAGGGGTACGCAAGACGCGTAACCGTCGAGGACTTATGGATTTCTCCACAGGTTATCGACATGGATACAGGGAGCACACAAATTCAGTCACGGTTCCGAGGAGTTCCCGTGAAAGAACAAGGCTTCTATCTCGCAGCGGAAAAGCGGACAAGCTCCCTCGTCCTGGAGATGGCGCGCCCCAATCCGAACCTGCAGCTGCGGCGTGCAGCATTGGCGGGAGAGGATGCGTTGAGCCCGGGAGTTCGTGCTGGAGCGATTTCAGCCTGTGTGTTGTTGGTTGACTTTGTGTCAAAAAACTACTTTGACGTAGACCCTGGGGAGTTCGAGATTTTGGCTCCAAAGATTCGAAACTCCTCCACTGGTGACACATTGGTCTTGCAGCTTGCGGATCAGCTTGTGAATGGCTCGGGTTTTTGCAATCAACTGGCACAGCCGGACAATCAAGGCCGTCGCTTGGTTGTCGACGCCGTCCGCGCCTTGCTGAATCCAGTTATCCAGCCAGATTTTCTGGTCGATATTTTGTCTGAGCCTCACGCGAGTAAGTGCTTCTCAGGTTGCTATCGTTGCATCCACCGCTATGGGAATCAGCAGTATCACGGCCTGTTGGACTGGCGACTCGGACTAGATACCTTGCAGGCACTCTTGGATGACGCATTCCTTTCTGGACTTGATAAGGACTACAGCGCCCCTGGGTTACGTGACTGGCTGCCAATGGCTGAGCGTTTGGCCGTCGAGGCGGCAACCTTGTTCAACACGCGGGTCGAGCACGTTGATGGGCTACCTCTGATTGAGTTGGCCCCGCGCCGCTGGGGGGTTGTCGTTCATCCCTTCTGGTCTAGGGACGGACTGATGTCGTTCCGCCCCCTGCTAGCCGACTTCGAGACAGACCTCGATGCTCCTCTCGAGATGCTTAGCACCTTCGACCTGGTTCGTCGGATGGGGGAACTGATCCCAATGTTACGCTCGGGATCGGATTTATCTGCTGGATTAGGCGACCCGATGAGCCTTGGCAAGTGATCCTGGTCTCCAGAACGCAAGCTTGGCAGCCCTCTAAGCTGGGTCTGGTTGCCGATTGCCCCTTGCGTTATCTCCTTGAAACGGAGCGGTTAGAGGTGCCCCGATTGCCGGTAGGGCCAGCGACGCTCTTGGGCATCATTGCGCACAGTATCGCGGCGGAGTGCAGCCGGTTGGGTTCCCTTGGGACTCCCGAACTTCGGGCATCAATCCTTTCCCAGTTCGAATGGCTAGCCCGGCGTGAGCATCGTAGCTTGCTGGGGTGGCTGGTTATGCACCGCCCACAGTGCAGGGTACTAGGGCCTGCACTGCTGAACGAGCAATGCCGACGGATCAAGCAGCGGTGGCGCCTAGCAACCTCTTACGAGGTCGAGGGGGCAAGTCCGCGCTCCAGTGGTCGTAGCATCATGAGCGGGGGATTTGGTGTGGAACGTCCCTTATCCGACGAGGAGTTAGGGATGTCCGGACGGTTGGATGCTGTATGTAGCTACAGCGACGGGGAAGTCTGCGTTCACGAATACAAGACCGGACCGATTTCGATCGGAGAGGCGGAGTTGCGGCCTGTATACAGGGCTCAAATATTGGCTTATGGCGTTCTTGCTAAACGCACATTCGGAGTACGCCAAGTCCGCCTGATGGTATCTGGTGCAGACGGACTGTGGGAGAGAATTTTGTCGTCCTCGATGGAGGAGGAAGTCATGGAGTTGTTGCGTCGGGCAAATGAGGCCCTGCCGTTGGGCGTGTCGCGGCAGGCTGAGACGCTCGCCGTGATGGGCGAGCATTGTGCCCGATGCCAGGTACGCCCGGGCTGCCCAAGTTATATGTCACTTCTGGCATCAGGAGAGAGGAATGAGAGCACTGAGGCGTTGGCCAAAGGGGATTTCCATGGAGAAGTCCGGGTGTATCAAGAGCCCCAAGGGCTTTCGACTCTCCATTTGCTTGCTCCTAATCGGACGGCGCAGGTCACTGGGGTGCCGATCCAACTCGTCGATGATCTTTCAGGGAAGCGTCCATTGTCAGTGTTTGGCCTTCGGTCAGCGGAAGTAAAACCTCGAGGTCGGTCAATAAGCAATTTCTTTGTAACGCACCCTTCAGATGTTTCCGGATCGGCTTTCCAATTCCTGACGGTATGCCGCTGATTCGAGCAAAGGAGTGTTTGGTGGCTAGTAACCTCAGATGAGCACCAGGAGGGTGTATCCTCGCATCCGCCACAGATCGGTAGGGAAGGGGAATCGGCAGAAAGCAAGTTGTTGTTCTCCAAACTAAACTTGCCTATGTGGTACGGGGTTTTAAACCTCTCTGAGGGCGGGCTTACTGGAAACTTCATAAAAACATTCATGGTTAGCAAAAAGAGCAAGTTGCGGGCGATCGATTTCTACTCCGGAATTGGCGGGTGGTCGCTTGGGCTAAAAATGTCAGGGATTGAGGTGATTGCCTCTTATGAATGGTGGGACAAGGCTAACCGTACAAATCACAAGAACAACCTCCATTTGGCGGCAGAGCTGGACATTCGACAGTTGAATCTCGACAGCTTGCCTAATGATGTGGACATCGTGGTCGGTAGCCCGCCCTGCACTCAATTCTCCTACTCCAACCGAGGGGGAAACGGTGATATTGAGGACGGTCTTAAGGACATTGAAAAATTCTTGAGCATTGTGGACCACGTAAAGCCTAAGTGGTGGGGAATGGAAAACGTCCCTCGCGTGGCATCCATCATCGCGCATGAGTTGCAGCCCGGGGGGCGATTGGAGAAATTTGCGCACCTCACACCCACCATCAAGGTTGTCGATATGTGCGAATGGGGACTCCCTCAACGACGGCGGCGCTGCATTGCCGGCAATTTTGATTTCGACCTTTTATATGCCTACAGAGCCCACACCAAGGCCCGAACGTTAGGTGATGTGATTAGATCAATGTCGTCAGGTGTCGTTCATGACCCTATCTACGGGATAAGCCTTCCGGCGCTCAAGGTTCTTGACCATTCGATTGAGGAGTTTCTGTCGGAGGAAGAGGAGCGCATGAATCGGGATATGAAGATTTTTCACCCCGTATATAACAACATGGCCTTCCCTGACCCGCTCGATAAGACGGCGAGGACTATCACCGCCACGTGCACACGAGTGTCCCGCGAAAGTATTGTCATAGAGGCGCCAGAGAAAAAGGGACGTTTTCGGCGCCTTACTGTCAGGGAAAGAGGGTGTCTACAGGGATTTCCTATCACCTATCAGTTCTATGGTGACACCTATCCGCAAAAGCTCAAGATGATTGGCAATGCGATTCCGCCGCTTTTCACTTATTACGTGGCACAAGCAATGCGAGGCATTACGGCCGAATCGGTGCTTACTCCAGAGGAAGGCATACAAGCGTTTTGCCCTCCGTTTGAGCCACCGCCATATAGCCGCCCTGACAGTGTCGGAGGTTCATATCCTGTAAACCGGAGATTTAGGGCTGCCATCCCTCACCTGCGGTTCAAGAGTGGGGTCAGGTTTGAATTGGCGAACCACATAGAGGAGGGCACGCCTTCCTGGAGCATCAAGTTTTACTTTGGTGACTCAAAGAACATTCACTCATTGCCTCTCGATCTTACATTGCGCCGGTCATTAGAAACTAACGCTCTGTTAAAACCAATTCTCCCTAAGATTGTGGATGCAATTGCCCATATTGAACATCTGATTTCGTCGACCGACGCTCATACCTTGCAAGAGGTTTGGACGCATTCCAGAGAGCATGGCTTACGCCCCTACAACATTGTGGACGTTCTTGGGGAGGCGACGGAGAAGATCATTCCTGTATTAGCGGACGACCTCCATTTGTCGAAAGCTGTGCTGGATTCCGTGCTGCAACAGCATAGGTCTTCCTTAGGTTTCGGCAAAATCTTGAAACATTCAGATGCTGTCTTGGCTGGGCTCCTGGTATCTTCTTCAGCCAACACCCTATTCCGGGCTAAAAGCTTCAATATCATTCGGACTCAGTAGTGAATCGCCCCTAAATCGGTAGGCAATTTTGAGCGTCTTCTATGAGAACGAAATCAGCCGAATAGTGCAAAAACTTTGAATGGCGGCTTTGGCCGACGAACTGCCAGTGGCCGAGAGATCGATCCGGTCACTCACCAAGTAGGCTAGATTCGCCAAGGAATCGAAAACTTGCGAAGGCCCGATGGATACTATGTTGAGAGTCATTTGCTCTGCGGCATAGCCGCCATAGTAGCCTTCACGATCCTGCCAAATTCCGTACTCGACACCTGGCGTTTCAGCTTCAAGTCGCCATCCGTCAGGTGAGCAATCACCAAGTCAGCATCCGGCTCCACCAGCAAAAACTGTCCAAGATGGCCGCGAGCACTGAATACCTTGCTGGGAAACTTGTAATTGAATTGCGTGTTGTTGGTGCTGGTCCACCAAAGGTAGCCATAGCCGACCGATGCCCCGCGATCCGTTGCCGAAATGGTCGTCGTGCTATCAGCCACCCATGATGGTGATACAAGCTGCTTGCCGCACCAATTGCCGTTACGGCTCATCAGCAGACCGACCCGCGCAAAGTCATGGGCCGATAATTTGATGGTGTAGGCCGGATGACGTGACGTTGCCCCGCCGACAAACTTCGTGTCGAAAAACGGATTGAAGTTCTCGAACCCCAAGGGCTTTGCCAGCTCATCGTTAAAGCCGTCAAATACCGTTTTGCCGGTCTGTTTCTGATAGGCAGTACCCAGCGCGTTGAAATCCCAGTTGTTGTAGTACCACTGCTCACCGGGCTTGCAGGAATGGCGGACTGGCCGCTTGGCCTTCATCCCATCAGTTTCATATTCCGCCTCATGGTAGATACAGGAACGCGCTTCCAGCAGGTTCTTGACCGTCGCCGTTTTCTCGACTTCCGTCAGCCCTTGCCTGTCGTCAATCCCCAATTCACCGACCGTAGCCTCCAGCTTGGCTTGCCCCTTATCCGAGGCAATGCCGTACAGGATGCTCATCATGCTTTTCCGTGCAGAATGGATGTTCATCGACGAACTGACACGCCCGTACTCGAAAACAATTTTGCCTTTGTGGGCAACGACCAACGCCGTGGTATCGAGTGACTTGAGGACCTTTTCCAACTCGCCCAGTTGCTGTTCCGACCAGCCCGACGATGAAGGCGGCGTAACTTCCCATTGTTTGCCTGGGCAAGTGTCAGCAGCAGCTTGATTGGCTGCGACGAGAAGAAGCCACAGCGCCAGCGATTTGATAGGGCTATTTTTCATTAGTGCTGATACGACAGGCAGCAGTTTCCGTTGCGCCCCGCTTTCCGTGGTTCAAGCCGACCAACAGCAAAACTACCGCTGTAGATACGACAATCGTCCAAACCCATTCGCTGCCGCCAGCCAATTGAATGTAGATGTGGCCGAGGCTTATGGCCATCAAAGTTCCAGCCCCCCAAGCCAATCCATTTCGCCCCCGCACCTTCTGCGCAAAGATGCCAATCGCAATGGCTATAAAGTAGGTAAAGATGCCCATGTGCGAAACGCCTTAGGGGCAACCCTGAGCTTGCCGATCTATCCCCACTCTGGCGATATTCGCTGCATCCCTATAGTTGCCCACGGAAATGTACTGCTGAGAACTCGTATAAAAATGCTTGAGTGATGAGTAATGCGCTTGGCACTTGGGAGGAAGTCCTTGAGCCTCGTTCTCGACAATCCGTCGCTGCAACTGCATGAGTTCCTGCTCGGCGACATGTTGAGGATTCATACCGGGATAGCGATCTCGCTGCGCCGTATCACGTGCAGCAGCTACTTGCCGTTGATTGGATACCCGTTGCCCCAAGCTATTTTTTGCCTCGATTGCCTGAGGCATGACGTTCCGCCACAACTCCAATTTATCCGCAGTCAGGTCAGGGCGCTTGGCGCAGGTGAAGTAGTCTCGACCGCCAACTTTTGAATCGAATCCGTTTCCGCCGGCATTCAAGGACACAGTTTCCGTAACAAATGCGCGATCAGGTTGGGTGGAGTCCTGCGGAAGGTGCCAAGAGCGATCCGAATAGCGATAGCGGACATCCTCCGACACTTCGAGTGTTGAGCCACCATCTGCCTTGGGTATTACCTTCCACCGGCCAAAAGAGACCCACTCGCCATGCTCTCCACGCCGCTGGGTAATAGCGTTCTTGACACCTTCAGTCCGGCTCCATGCAAAGAGGTACGTCCCATCCTTGGCAAAGAGACGTTCAACATAGTTGAGGCTGTCAGGTTGTCGCGTTAACGAGGTGCATGCATAGGCCTGATCAGGCTGCACAACTGCGGGGGTCGAATAACTGGAAGTGGGAAAGAAAATACCTGTTGCTACTGCGATCAACGCAAGAATCGGCTCACGACGTACCACTTGAAACCCTCCATGACATGAGGGTTTCATAGTACCCCTAAAGCAATTTTGTAGAAAATATTCCGTGGATTGATAATCTCAATACAGCCATTCTCGGCTGGTGAGACAGACACCCGAATTCGACCAGCTATGCCAGACCCTTGCGGCTAATGTCCGTAGGGTTAGGCGTGCACGGAAGGTGTCTCAGGAGCAGTTAGCCTTCGATGCAGAGATTGATCGCACCTATGTCAGCCAGATCGAACGGTCAGTAATCAATCCGTCCTTGTTGGTACTGCATAAGGTTGCGATTGCGTTGGGCGTTTCTGTCGTCGATTTGCTCCGCGCAGAAGGTAATCAGCAGCCTTAACTACCAACTCGTTTTTTGATGCGGGCACCGCCCCGTTGCTCTCGATACCGCGAAACGTCAAGTGCTTCGAAGTAACCACCGTACTCTTCGTAGAACTGAAGAGAAACGGACGGACGATCGTGTTCGGCATCGCACCAAAATTCGACGCGCTCAATCACCCGTCGAAGCGTTTCCTGAACCCGCAAACGAAGCTCTCTCTCAATAGGGCCATCCACCCCTTTTAGTTTGTCGAAAAGCGAATTCATTTCCTCGGGATCGAGGCGATAGTTGGCCGGTTGTGCAGTGCGAATCGATTGTTCGACAGAACGTAACTGTCTTTCCAAAGCATTTATCCGTGCCGCCACGAAAGTAGAGTCATCCGTCTCCTCTAGGGCGGTCACAAGCCGTTCCAGTTTTTTGATAAGGTCTGTTCTTTCCGCCTCTAGAGCAACTACTGGATCAACCTGCTCGTTATCGGTTGCCATGATCCTCGAAAGGTCATCCGCCAAGAAACGAAGGATTGCTGTCTCCGCAGCCAGATAAGGGAAACGCCCTTCGCGACAACCATTGTTGGAGTATGCGTTCAGGCAACGCAGGTACAAATGACGACCAGAATTGCCAACTGCACGCATTTTTGCGCCGCACACATGACAATAGGAGATACCAGCGAACAGATTATTAACGTAATGGCTACTTCGGCCACCGATCCATTTGCGTTTAGACATACTTTCCTGCACCAAGCGGAATTCCGTTTCTGTCACGATTGCAGGGTAATAATCTGGGATAGGCGCAGCACTTAGGGCTTTTTTGGGAGTGTAGAGACCAAATACGGATTGATTTTTGAGCAATGCAGCAACGGTGGCAAAAGTCCAATGTGCCGCGCGCAACATCGTCGGAACCCCTCGACTATTGAGCATTCTCGCAATGGACGGAGAGCCGTTACCCGCCAAAGCCAATCGGAAAATTTCTCGCACAACCTCTGCTTTATTTTCGAGGATGATCCAGCGTTTGCGGTCTTCGGAGAGTTTTAGCCAAGCTGGCCCCACTCCAGTCAGTATCACGCCAGCGGCACGTCGCCCTTCCCATGCCTCGTGAACCCGATCTGATTTTCTGGCGCTTTCCTCGTTGGCTCGACTCATACGAGCAATCGAGATAATCAAAGAAATACCGTGGTCTTGCTTAATTCGCTGCTTGGAATACTCCTGCCTGTCGTCTAGGGTAACGACAATAATTCCTTTTCTAACGATAGATAGAAGCAGCTCAAGTGCATCATCAACGTCAGCACGAGATATCCGATCAAGGCTTTCGACGAGAAGATAAGAGCCTTTCGGAATTTTCCCCTGTTCAACCGCAAGGAGAAACTTTCCAAAGTTTCCCTTGGTGACATTTGTTTTATCCCAGGCGGAGAGACCAAGATCTCTGTAGCTACGTGTATCGAGAGTCAAGTTATGCTGCGCAGCGTACTCAACAGCCTTTTTTTCCTGACGCCGAACCGAGTCCCCCATCTCCTGCTGTGGGCTGGAAAACCGAATGTAGCTAAAAGCTTGCGTCATTTCATAGACTTAGCATTTAAGTGACATTCATTATAAACTATCAACCTGGCGCTCGACCACATCGTCCGCTTTCCGGCCGGCACCTTCCCGCAATTGCCACGCGAGTACTACGCCGACTGGATCGAAGTCGCCGCCGAAGAGGCCATGCACTTCGAACTGCTGCGCACCCGTCTGCAGTCGCTGAATCACGACTACGGCGATTTTCCGGCACACGCCGGGCTGTGGGAGATGGCCGAAAAGACTGCGCACGATCCACTCACCCGGATGGCGCTGATTCCCCGTCTGCTCGAAGCACGCGGCCTTGACGCGACGCCGCCGATCCAGCAACGCCTGGAAGAGGCTGGCGACGAGGCCAGCGCCCTCGCCCTCGACATCATCCTGCGCGACGAAATCGGCCACGTCGGCCTCGGCGACCGCTGGTTCCGCCACCTGTGCGCCACCGCCGGGCTGGAACCGGAAGCGCATTACCGCCAACTGCTGCTGCACTACCGCGCCCCGTGGCCACAAGCGCCGATGAATGACGCGGCCCGCCTGCAAGCCGGGTTTTCTGCCGCAGAGCTAGCCGCGCTGGCAAAAAAAATGTAGAATAATCAGTTCAATGCGTTGATGTTTCGCCCGCAGTCATTCCGCGCAGCCGCCGGTATCACAGGTTTTTGAGCAGGTTCTACCCGCATTTACCCATTGAAGTAATGATTATTCGCTCCCCGGCATGGCTGCGTCGGGGTCACCCAGGACGCCCGCTTGAGCGGGCCTTGTGCGCACCGACCACCGCCCTTCATCGAAGCGGGCCGTGGTCGTCGTCGTGCTGAAAGGAAACACAGATGACGACTCCCGTCGAAAGCTTTGCCGATCTCGGCCTCAGCGAATCGCTGCTGAAAACCCTCTCCGAAATCGGTTACGAAACTCCCTCGCCGATCCAGGCACAATGCATCCCCATCCTGCTTGACGGTCACGACATCCTCGGCATGGCGCAGACCGGCACCGGCAAGACCGCCGCCTTCGCGCTGCCGCTGATGGAAACCATCGACATCAAGGTCAACAAACCGCAGGCACTGATCCTGACCCCGACCCGCGAACTCGCGATCCAGGTCGCCGAAGCCCTCCAGAGCTATGCCAAGAACCTGCCCGGCTTCCACGTGCTGCCGATCTACGGCGGCCAGAGCTACACCATCCAGTTGAAGCAGCTGGCACGCGGCGCCCACGTCATCGTCGGTACGCCGGGCCGGGTCATGGATCACCTTGAGCGCAAGACGCTCAACCTCGACAGCCTGAAGACCCTGGTCCTCGACGAAGCCGACGAAATGCTGCGCATGGGCTTCATCGACGATGTCGAGTGGATTCTCGAACACACCCCTGACGAGCACCAGACCGCGCTGTTCTCGGCGACCATGCCGGAACAAATTCGCCGCGTGGCCCAGAAATACCTGGTCGAACCGCGCGAAATCAAGATCAAGGCTGCCACCACCACCGTCGCCGCGATCCGCCAGGTTTACTGGCAGGTCTCCGGCATGCACAAGCTCGACGCGCTGACCCGCATTCTCGAAGTCGAGGACGATTTCGACGCAGCGATCATCTTCGTCCGTACCAAAACCGCCACCGTCGAACTCGCCGACAAGCTCAACGCCCGTGGCTATGCCGCCGCTGCGCTGAATGGCGACCTCAACCAACAGATGCGCGAGCGCGTGATCGAGCAGCTGAAGTCCGGCGCTCTCGACATCGTCATCGCCACCGACGTCGCCGCCCGTGGCATCGACGTGCCGCGTGTCAGCCACGTCGTGAACTACGACATTCCCTACGACACCGAAGCCTACGTGCACCGTATCGGCCGCACCGGCCGTGCCGGCCGCAACGGCAACGCGATCCTGTTCGTCGCGCCGCGCGAAATCCGCATGCTGCGCACCATCGAGCGCGCCACCCGCCAGCCGATCGCTCCGCTGACCCTGCCGTCGCGCGCCGACGTCACCAACAAACGGGTTACTGCCTTCAAGGAAAAGATTGCCGAAGTGATGAATGCGGAAGGTCTCGACTTCTTCAGCAACATCGTCGCCCAGATTTGCGAAGAACATAACGTCGGGGCCGAGGAAGTCGCTGCGGCACTGGCGATGATGGCGCAGGAAGGCAAGCCGCTGCAGGTCGCCGGCGAAGACCCCCCGCCGCCGCGCGCCTTCGACCGCAACGACCGCAGCAACGACCGCCGTCCGGCCAGCTTCGGCGACCGCGGCGAGCGCAAGCCGCGCTTCGAACGCGACGGCGAACGTCCGCGTTTCGAAGACCGGGGCGAACGTCCGCGGCGCGAAGACCGCCCGGCCCGTCCGGCACCGGCCGGCGATATGGTCCGCTACCGGATTGACGTGGGTCGGGAACATGGCGTCGAAGTGCGCGACATCGTCGGCGCGATCGCCAACGAAGCCGGCATCGAAAGCCGCTTCATCGGCCGCATCGGTCTCTACGAGGAATCGAGCACTGTCGAACTGCCGGCCGGCATGCCGCATGAAGCCGCCAACGCCCTGAAGCGCACCCGCATCCGCGGCGTGCCGATCAACCTGCGCATCGACGAAGGTCGCCCCGGCGGCGGTTTCGCTCCGCGCGGCGACGGCGAACGCAAGTTCCGCAAAAAGCCGGGCAACGACCAGTAACTCACCTGATTCAGATCAAAATCAGCGACAAAAGCCACGTTTTCGTGGCTTTTTTCATTTCCACCCTTCCCATTCGATACCCAAGATGGAATAATAACGATTCTCAATTAGACCAAGCCAGCCACCCAGCCGACGCCCGGTAGCCAGCCAGACGAGACCAACTCGCTTTGGAGGTTCCCATGCATTGCTCGACCTGCTTTTCCCCTCGTTTCGTGCTGCGCGCGATCCCGCTGGCGCTGCTCGGCGTCTTCATTCACTCCGCCCAGGCCGGCGACAAGCAACTGAAGGACACCGTGGTCACCGCCACGATGTCCGAACACGATACGCGCACCGCGCCGGCCTCGGTCACCGTGATCAGCCGCGAACAGATCGAGGAGCGCAACGCCGCCGACCTGCTCGACGTCGTCCGCGGCACCCCCGGCGTGACGCTCACCCCGCGCCAGGTCGGCGGCCGCAAGACCCTGGCACTGCGCGGCCTGGAAGGCAAACATACGCTGACCCTGGTCGACGGCCGGCGGATCTCCCCGTCCGACGACATCGTCGGGCATTCGGACTACCAGTACGGCTGGCTGCCGGTATCGGCGATCGAACGGGTCGAAATCATCCGCGGGCCGATGTCCACGCTCTACGGCTCGGAGGCGCTGGGCGGCGTGGTCAACCTGATTACCCGCCAGCCCAAGGACCGCTGGATCGGCTCGCTGCAACTGTCGGGCAGCACCCTGAGCGACGGCAAAGGCGGCGACGGCCACCAGGCCTCGCTGTTTGCCGCCGGCCCGCTGGGCGAGCGAGTGGTGCTGCGGGTCAATGCCGAAACCCAGGAACGCGACCCGGTCGCGAAAAAGGAAGACCGCCGCTACTCGGAACTCGAAGGCCGCCGGCAGCAAAGCTACGGTCTGGGCAGCAGCATTCGCCTGAGCGAAAACCAGAGCCTCGACCTGCAATGGAACGGCGGCAACGAAACCCGGCGCTACGACGACGTCAGCGGCAACGTCGCCTATCAGAATCTGTACGACATCGACCGCAGCCAGCGCAGCCTGACCTGGAAGGGCGAGTTCGGCAACTGGCGGGCGCAGGCACGCGTCTACGACAGCGAAATCGACATCACCAACCGGCGCAGCAACGGCGTCGCGGCAACCCGGCCGCAGAACATGCGCGACCAGGTCGTCGATGGCTTCGCGGCGCTCAAGCTGGGCAGCCACATCCTGACCGTCGGCGGCGAGCAGCGGACCGAAACGCTGAAAAACAGCGGCCTGATCGGCGGCAAGGACGATGCGACGCACAAGGCGCTGTTCATCCAGGACGAAATCGCGCTCGGCAAGAACCTGATGCTGACCGCCGGCATCCGCAACGACCACCACGAAATCTTCGGCAACGAAACCAGCCCGCGTGCCTACCTGGTCTGGGAAGCCAGCCCGGAACTGGTGATCAAGGGCGGCTACGGCCACGCCTTCAAGGCGCCGACGCTGAAGCAGATTTCTCCCAGCTATGTCGGCGCCGAAGGCCCCCACACCTTCCTCGGCAACGCCCGGATCAAGCCCGAAAGCGCCGATTCGCTGGAAATCGGTGCCGACTGGAAGCGCGGCCCGCTCAACCTGCGCGCAACGCTGTTCCACTCGCGCGTCGAAGACCTGATCACCTACAAGCTGCTCAGCGTCTCCGGCATCCGCCGCACCTATCTCTACGACAACGTCGACAAGGCCCGGATCAGCGGCCTGGAAACCGGCTTCAGCTGGGAAATCAGCCCGGCATTGCAATGGAGCGCCAACCTCACCGCGCTCAACGCCAAGGACAGCAGCAGCGGCCGGGACTTGGCCAATCGTCCCGAACTGACGCTGGCTTCGCAGCTCGACTGGCGCCTGGCCGATGGCTGGAGCACCCGCGGCGCGGTCGAATACTACGGTCGCCAGCTCGACTCGACCGGCGTCCGGCTGCCGGCTTACGCCGTCTGGAACGCCAGCGTCGGCAAGAAGATCGGCAAGCAGCTGAGCCTGCGCGCCGGAATCAACAACCTGACCGACGTCCGTCTCGCCGAGAAGTCGCCCAACTTCGGCTACGCCGAGATGGGGCGCAACCTCTTCGTCACGCTGCGTAGCGACTTCTGAGTCCGCACGCCAGGCGGCGGCCCCGGCCGCCGTCTGGCGCCACGGTCAACGCCGGCTACGGCCGGTTTTCATCTTCCTGCCGATGTTCCGCCCATGCCCCGCTTCCGCTCCCTGCTCCTGTTCCTGACCGCGCTGCTGCTCGGCCACGCCACACCGGCTGCCGCCACCGCGCCGGCCTCGATCCTGTTCATCGCCACCGCGCCGGTGCCGCCGGGCAAATTCAAGGTGCTCGGCGAAATCGGCGCCAAATACGGGTTGACCGTGGAAACGCACTTTGCCGAGCGGCTGGGCGGCGAAACAGCGGGCAAAATACTCGACCAGCGCCGGCTGGTGGTGTTCGACGCGGCCCGCAGCCACATGCAGGAAGCAGTCCGCAACAAACTCGGCGCCGCCCTCGGCCAGCTCAAAATGCCGCAACTCTGGATCAAGGACAGCG
The DNA here is from genome assembly GCF_041378895.1 of Dechloromonas sp. ZY10. NCBI lineage: Bacteria > Pseudomonadati > Pseudomonadota > Betaproteobacteria > Rhodocyclales > Azonexaceae > Dechloromonas > Dechloromonas aquae. The sequence continues at coordinate 1,550,622 of NZ_CP144212.1, read as the reverse complement.
GCCCCACCGCCAGCGGCCTGCCGCCGGCCCTTGCCGCCACGCTGCACGCCTACTACCTGAACGGCGGGCGACAGAACTACGACGCCTTTTTTGCGCTGCTCGCCGCCCACCTGCACGGCCGGCCGCTGCCGGCGGTGGCCCCGCCCTTCGTCTTTCCGGACGAGGCGATCTACCATCCGCGCGCGCCGCAACGGGTTTTCGCCAACCCCGCCGAGTATTTCAAGTGGCGCGGCATCGCTCCCGACCAACGGCCGCCGACCGTCGCCATCGCCATGCACCAGATTTATATCGGCGCCGAGCAGACCGGCTTCATCGACGATCTGGTCGCCCGCATCGAAGCCGCCGGCGCCATCGCCCTGCCCTACTACGCCAGCGTCCTCGGCACCCATCAAAAGATGCTGACCGTCGGCGACCGGGTCGTCGCCGACGCGGTGATCAACACCCAGATCGTGCTTGACCCCGAAGGCCGGCGCAAGGAACTGGCCGCACTCGGCATTCCGGTGGTCCACGCCTTGAGCTACCGCAAGGGCGACGAGGCCGCCTGGCGTGCCGACCCGCAAGGCGTGCCGCTGACCGACGTGCCTTTCTACCTGGCCCAGGGCGAATACGCCGGGATCGTCGACGCCATCGTCGCCCACACCGTGGACAAGGCCAGCGGCGAGACCACGGTGCTGCCCGCGCAGGCCGCTGCGGTGGTCAACAAAGCGCTGCGGCTGATCCGCCTGCAACGCCTGCCCAACGGCGAGAAGAAGGTTGCGGTGCTGTTCTGGAACTACCCGCCGGGCGAAAAAAATCTCTCGGCCTCGTTCATGAACGTGCCGAAGAGCTTCGAAGCCACGCTCAAGGCGCTGCAAGCCGCCGGCTACGATACCCGTGGCGAAAGCGAAATGACCCTGATCGGCACCCTGCAACGCCTGCTCGCGCCCTTCTACCGCGATGGCCAACTCGCCGCCCTGCTCCGCGACGGCCTGGCCGAAAAATTCCCGGTCGCCACCTACACAGCCTGGCTGCAGCGCCAGCCGCAGGCAATCCAGGACGAAATCCACGCGCGCTGGGGTGCGCCGGAAAAATCGGCGATGGTGCTGGTCGACCGTGGCGAAGCCTTTTTCGTGATCCCGCGTCTGGCCGTCGGCAAACTCGTCTTCAGCCCGCAAGCGCCGCGCGGCGAACGCTGGGAAGAAAAGGAAAAAGCCCTCTATCACTCGTCGAAGGCTGCCCCTTCGCACTTCTACCTAGCCCACTACCTGTGGCTGCGCGAGCAGTTCAAGGCCGACGCGCTGGTGCACTACGGCACCCACGGCTCGCAGGAATGGCTGCCGGGCAAGGAACGCGGCCTGCCGGTGACCGACTACCCGCTGCTCGCGGTCGGCGACGTGCCGGTGATCTACCCCTACATCGTCGATAACATCGGCGAAGCCCTGCAGGCCAAGCGGCGCGGCCGGGCGGTGATCGTCAGCCACCAGACGCCGCCCTTCGCTCCGGCCGGGCTACACGACGCGCTGACCCAGATCCACGACCTGCTACATCAGTGGCTGGCGCAGGACGACGGCGCGGTGAAGGAAAAAATTGCGGTCGACCTGAAAAAGCGGGTCAAAAAGGAACGCATCGACAAGGACATGGGCTGGAGCGAAGCCCGCATCGACCGGGACTTCCGCACCTTCATCGACGAGTTGCACAACCACCTGCACGAACTGGCGCAGACCGCACAACCGCTCGGCCTGCACAGCTTCGGCACGGCGCCGCAGGACAAGCACCGGCTCGGCACCGTGCTGCTGATGCTGGGCAAGGGCTTCCACGAAACCGCGGCGCGGATCATGGGGGTCAAGGAAGACGATCTCGACGAAATCTTCGTCGGCGACTACACCAAGCTGACCAACACTCCGCCCTTCCGCATGCTCAGCGAGGCGCTCGCCGGGAAGACGCCGCCGCCAGGCGACAAGGCACTCGCCGAAAAACTCGAACAAGGCCGCCGCTGGTACGCCGAGCTCGGTGCCGAAGGCGAGATCGCCGGCCTGCTTGCCGCGCTGTCCGGCCAGCACCGCCCGACCTCCTACGGCGGCGACCCGATCAAGAACCCGGACGCGCTGCCGACCGGCCGCAACCTGTACGGCTTCGATCCTTCGCGGGTGCCGACCAAAGCCGCCTGGGAAGCCGGCAAGGAAGCAGCCGAGGCCTTGATCGCGGCGCACACCGCGAAAGCCGGCCGGCCGCCGCAGAAGCTCGCCTTCTCGCTGTGGTCGGTCGAAACCATGCGCCACCAGGGCATCCTCGAAGCCCAGGCGCTGTGGACGCTGGGCGTCGAACCGGTATGGGACGCCGGCGGCCGGGTCGTCGACGTCAAGCTGGTGCCGCGCGAACAACTCAAGCGGCCGCGCATCGACGTCGTGCTCTCGGCCACCGGTCTCTATCGCGACCATTTCCCGAACGCGATCAAGCAACTGGCCAAGGCGGTCGAGCTGGCGGCCCGCGCCGACGAAGCCGACAACCCGGTCTTCGCCAACAGCCGCGCCCTCGCCGCCCGCCTGGTCAAGCAGGGCGTACCGGAAAAAGCCGCGCAACGGGCCGCCGAAACCCGCATCTTCTCCAACGAATCCGGCCGCTACGGCACCGGGCTCGACGACGCCGCGCTCGCCACCGATACCTGGAAAAGCAAGGGCGAAGCCGATAAGAAGCTGGCCAATCTTTACCTGTCGCGGATGCAGCACGCCTACGGCAGCGACGAAGCGACCTGGGGCAGCAAGGGGATTGCCGGCGCCGACGCGGCCGGCAATGGCGCGGCTGCCGCCATCAACCTCTACGCCGAACACCTGAAGGGCACCGAAGGCGCGATCCTGTCGCGCAGCTCGAACCTCTACGGCATGCTGACCACCGACGATCCCTTCCAGTACCTCGGCGGCATCGGCGCCGCAGTGCGCGCGCTCGACGGCAAGGCGCCCGAACTGTACATCGCCAACCTGCGCAACAGCGGCGGCGACGGTACCGGCGGCAAAAGCGGCGGCAAGATCGAAGGCGCCGACCAGTTCCTGGCCAAGGAACTGGCCACCCGGAACTTCCACCCCGGCTACATCCAGGGCCTGATGGCCGAAGGCTACGCCGGCACCTTGCAAGTGCTCGACGGGATCAATAACTTCACCGGCTGGACCACCGTTTCGCGCGAAATCGTCCGCGACGACCAGTGGCAGGAGTTCGTCGAGGTCTACGTCCGCGACAAGCACCGGCTCGGCTTGAAGGACTGGTTCGAGAAGAACAACCCGCACGCGCTGGCGCAAAGCATCGAGAAGATGCTGGAAATGGCCCGTCACGGCTACTGGCAGGCCGATGCGCAAACCGTCGCCGAACTCAAGCAGCGCTACCGCGAGCTGGCCCGGCGCCATGACGTGAAGAGCGACAACGCCGCCTTCGAGCAATTCGCTGCCGCCGGCTTCGGCCTGGTCGCGCCGCTGCCGGCCCCGGCGCCGGCCCGGCCGCAGCGCGCCGCCGACCTGGTCCCGCCGCCGGCCGCAGCGCCGGCACCGCAGATCAGCGGGATCAAGCTGGAAAAAGTCGTCGAGCGCCTGCCCGAACCGCCGCCCCTGGCGCTGGCCGGCGGCGGCCTGCTGCTCCTGGCAACGCTGGGCGGTGCCCTGACCACCGTCCGCCGCCAGCGGAGGGCCGCATGAAGCCCCGCCGGTCAGCGCTCGCGGCGCTTCTCGCCAGCGCCTGCGCGGCCCCCGGCCTGGCGGCGGAGCCGACCGTGCTCGAAGCGGTGACGGTAACCGCCAGCAGCGAGGCGGAGGCCGAAAGGCAGGCGGCGGTGACCCAGAAAACCGTGATCGACCGCCAGGAAATCGAGGCTTTGGGCGGGTTGACCGTGAATGAGGTGATCCGCAAGCTGCCCGGGATCGAGGCCGGCGCCCACGGCGGCGACGGCGGCCCGAGCGCCAACGCGCGCGGCATGGGGCGCGACGCGGTGCAGTTCCTGGTCGACGGCGAACGTCCGAGCGCCAACGCCCGCTACGCGCTGACCACGGTCGGCCGCCTGCCGGCGGGCGAACTGGAGCGGGTCGAAATCCTGCGTGGCGCCTCGGCCGAACACGGCGGCAGCGCCCCGGTCACGGTCAACCTGGTCATGCGCAAGGCCCGGCCGCAAGGCAGCACGGCCCTGAAAGCCGCGCTCGGCAGCCGCGGCGAGTCCGCCAACGGGCAATTCACGCTCAGCCAGGGCGGCGGCAGCGCCGGCTTTTCGTGGATTCTGCCGCTGACGCTGAACCACCACGCGATGCCGCTGGAGAAAAACACCCGGCGCCGGCAGTCGACCGTGGCCGGCCCGGCTGCGTACCAGGAGGAACGCGAAAGCAGCCCCTACCGGCTCGACGAATTGATTGTTTCGCCCCGCCTGACCTGGCGCGGCGGCGACGGCAGCCTGTCGCTGTGGCCCAGCCTGTACCACAACCGCGGCGAACGGCACGGCGCCTTCAGCCGCAGCGCCGCGACAACCCCCAGCGACGGTACGGCCGGCGAACTGCGCGCCGACGGCAGCCGCCGCGAACGCGAGGAAAGCCAGCTGACCATCGCCCGGCTGCGCCTCGAAGGCGAACAGAAAAGCGCACTCGGCAAGCTGTCCGGGCGGGTCGCGGCGATGGCCGCGCGGCGCGAACAGGACACCGAGCGCCGCTGGCTCGACGCCGCCGGCAACGCCAGCCACGGCCGCGAGGCGATCGACCGCGACGAGCGCGAATTCGCCTCGGCGCTGCGCCTTGACCGCCCGGCCGGCAGCGGCCTGCTCTCGTTCGGGCTGGAACAGAGCTGGCATCGACGCGAGGAACGCCAGCAGGCCAGCGGCATTTTTGCCGGCCACGGCACATACCAGGCCGAGGCCCGCCAATGGACCGCCTGGGCGCAGCACGAACAGCCGCTGGCGCCGGCGCTGACGCTGACCTACGGGGTGCGCGGCGAGCACCTGAGCCTCGCCGTCGGCGAACGCGAGCGCCGCGCCGGGCAACTGGCGCCGTCCCTGGCCGGACGTTTCGAACTGACGCCCGACCTGATCCTGCGCTCATCGCTCGGCGCCGGCCTGAAAACTCCGAAACTGGAAGAAATTTCCCCGTTGACCGTGCGCGGCGGCGGCAACAACAGCCCGCTCGAAGCCGACCGTGGCGGCAATCCCGAACTGCGGGCCGAGCGCAACCTGAACTGGGAACTGGCGCTCGACCGGCATCTGCCGAACGGCGCCGGCACCCTCGGCGCCAATGTCTACCTTCGCCGTACCGAGGATTTCATCGAACGCCGGAGCACGCTCGAAGGCACGCGCTGGGTCGACCGCCCCTATAACGAAGGCACAGCCCGGCACTGGGGCCTGGAGCTCGACGCCAAGCTCAAGGGCGAGGCCTTCGGCTGGAAAGGCGCCGCCTTGCGCAGCTATCTGACGCTCCCCCAGGCCCGCGTCGCCGACCAACGTCTGGGCATCGTCCGCGACGCCCGCGACCTGCCGCGCTACCAATGGAGCCTGGGCATCGACCAGGCGCTGCCGTGGTGGCAGGCCAGCGCCGGTTTCCAGTTCAACCTCTACGGCGCGACCCGCAGCGCGATCCCCGGCGAGAGCGCGAGCGAACAGAAGGCGCGCCGCCTGCTCGATCTTTATCTCACTCACCGCCTGACGCCGCAGCTCAACCTGCGCTTCGAAGCGCAGAACGTGCTGGCCGCCGACACCCGCCGCCTGGCGCGTGCCTGGCAGGGCGGCGACGACTGGTCGCTGAGCGGGCGCGAACGCGGCCAGCGCGGCTTTTTCCTGTCGCTCGAAGGCAAGTGGTGAGTCCAGCCGATTCTTCCTCCGTTATTCCCCCATTTTTTCCCCGCTTCCCGTTCATTTTTTTCTTTTCCCGAGGAGACGCCATGTCGCATTTCGTTGAACTCTCGATGTACCAGCTCTCGCAGCTCTTCCTGCTACCGACGCTGATCCTGATCGCCGCGCTGTTTCTCTACGCCTTCTGGGTGCTCGGCGAATTCCTGCTGCTCGCCTGGTATCGCCGCCAAGGCAAGGGCCAGCCGCTGCTCGCCGAATTTCGCCGCAATTCGGCGTTGACCGTGGATGAACTCGACGTCCTGGCGCACAAGGTGCTGGAGAACCCGCGCATCGCCAGCCGGGTCACGCCGATGCTCGGGCTGGTGGCGACGATGATCCCGATGGGACCGGCACTCAAGTCGCTGTCCGACGGCAACCTGGCCGAAGTCTCGAACAACCTGACGATTGCCTTCTCGGCGGTCATCCTGGCGCTGATCGCGGCGTCGATCACCTACTGGGTGGTCAATGTCCGCCGCCGCTGGCTGGCGGAAGAACTGGTCGCGATCGAACTGCAACGGAGCGCCGCATGAGCCTGAAACTGCTGCACGAACCGGAAACCGAAGACCCGATCCTGTCGGTGGTCAACCTGATCGACATCTTCCTGGTGATCATCGCCGCGCTGCTGATCACCGTGGCCCAGAATCCGCTGATCAACCCCTTCAACAAGCAGGACGTGACGGTGATTACCGACCCCGGCAAGCCGAACATGGAAGTGACGATCAAGAAAGGCGAAAAGATCGAGAAATACAAGGCCAACGGCAGCATCGGCAGTGGCGACGGCGAAAAAGCCGGGGTCGCCTACCGAATGAAGGACGGCTCGATGATCTATGTCCCGGAAGGCGATGCACCTCTCGCCGCGCAATCTGGAGTCAACTAACCGCCCCTGTCGGCTCCATCTCCCCTAAACAGCAGTCGGCGGCGTAAAATAGGCAGTTGTTTCCTAGCGAACCCTGTGCATGCCGATCCCTGCCCGTCACCTGCCGGAACAAGCCTTCGCCCGTATCCTGCGGGATACCGTGCACGAGGTCGGCGAACGCTTTCTGGCAGCGGTGGTAGACCAGCTGGCTGCACTGCTGCAGGCCCAGACCGTTTTTGTGGCCCGTGCCCTCGATGCCCCGCCGACCCGCGTCGAGGTCCTGGCCTGCAGCCGGACCGGCTGGCTCGACACCTTCGACCTCGCCGGCAGCCCCTGCGAACTGGTCTATGGCGGACGCAGCATAGCCATTGAGCAGGGGGTTGCTGAGCGCTTTCTGCTGGCCCGCGACAGCGCTTGCGAAAGCTTTTTCGGCTTCCCCTTCTTTGACGGCGAGGGTCGCTGCATCGGCCACCTCGGACTGTTTTTCAAGGCGGCCGGCGGCCTCTCTGCGGCACTTGCGGAGCAGTTGCGACTGCTCTCGCTGCGCCTGGAGGCCGAATTGCAACGGCTTGACACGCTGACACAACTGGAGAGTGCCGGACGCAAGCTGAAATTCCAGAACCGCATCCTGAAAATGGCAGCCCGCCACGCTCCGTTACCGGAAGTGCTGACCCAGCTGATTCTCGGGATAGAAGCCGAGCATCCGCAGATGCTGTGCAGCATCATGTGCCCCAATCCGGATGGCCAGAGTATTGGCGTGGTTGCCGCCCCCAGCCTGCCGGAAGCCTACACCGCCCTGCTCAAGCGAGTCCCGGTCGCCCCTGGCGTCGGTTCCTGCGGCTCGGCGGCGCACAGCGGCCAGATGGTCATCGTCGAAGACATCGGCAGCCACGCTTACTGGGCCAGTTTCCGCGACATTCCGCTATCGCACGGGCTGCACAGTTGCTGGTCGCAGCCGGTCAAGGATGCCGACGGCCAGTTGCTTGGTGTCTTTGCGGTTTACCACTGCCAGCCGACCGTGCCGGCGGCCAGCGACATTGCGCTGGTCGAGTCGCTGGCCGACCTGAGCAGCCTGGTCCTCGGGCACTACGCGATCCTCGACGAATTGCGCCGCCGCGCCACCACCGACGATCTCACCGGCCTGAAAAACCGTGCCTGTTTCATGCAGATGCTGGCCGCTGAATTCCAGCGCAGCCAGCGCCACGAACGTCCGCTGTCAGTACTGATGTTCGACCTCGACTATTTCAAATCGATCAACGACAGTCACGGTCATGCCGTGGGCGATGCCGTACTGCGTGCAGTGGGTACGGCCTGCCAGGCACAATTGCGCAGCGAAGACCTGCTGGCCCGGATTGGCGGTGAGGAGTTCGCGGTGATCCTGCCGGAAACCGGTCTTGCCGGCGCGCTTGAAGTTGGCGAAAAACTGCGCGCCAGCGTTGCCGGTCTGAGCCTGCCGCTCACTGGAACCAAGCTGCGGGTCAGCACCTCGGTCGGGGTTGCCACGCTCTCCGGAGGGGAGCGCAACCACGAAGAACTGCTGTCGCAGGCGGACAAGGCGCTGTACCGCGCCAAAGACGGCGGACGCAACCGGGTTTGCGGCCAGCAGCCAGCCTGAATCGGGATTTTTCATCCCTGCGCACGGTCGACCGTGCGCAGGAGTGTTTTCTGCTACCGCCAGGCTGCCTCAGGCTGCTGATACCTTGAACTGCCCCATCGTCTGCTCCAGCTTGCCGGTGGCGAAGCCGGTGGTTTCGGCACTGCGGGTTGCAGCCGCAATCGCTTCGCGCACCGCATCAACCTTGCCGGCAATGCCTTCGACCCGTTCGCCATAGGAGTGTGTCGAACTGGCAATCTGGCCGATGGTCACGAACAACCGCTCGACCACCTCCTCGATCTCGCGCTTGTCGGACGCCGCCTCGGTCGCCAGGCGCAGCCCCTGCTCCATTTCGCTCATGCCGCTGTCCATCGTCCGCACCGCCTCCTCGGCCTGAACCTGTACCCCTTCGATCATGCTGCCGATGTCGCGGGTAGCGGTGCTGGTCCGCTCGGCCAGCTTGCGCACTTCGTCGGCAACCACCGCAAAGCCGCGCCCGGCCTCGCCAGCGCGCGCCGCTTCGATCGCGGCGTTGAGCGCCAGCAGGTTGGTCTGCTCGGCGATTTCCTTGATCAGGGTCACGATACGACCAATATCCAGCGTCCGCTGCTCAAGCTGGCGGATGGTTGCCGACGAAAGCCGTACCGATTCGCGGATGCGCTGGCTGCTGCTATCGATCAGCGCAAACTGACCGGCGGCTTCGTGGCTGACCCGGCGCACCACCTCGCGCATGGTTTCGGTGTTGGCGCTGGCCGCATCGATTTCGCCCAGCTGGCCGCGCACCGCGTCAAGAATCGCGGCCGTCGCCTGCTGCATTTCGTCGGCCACTTCCAGCGCCCGCGTGCTGCGTTCCTGCAAACTGCGGTTGCTGTCGCCGATTTCTCCGGTGGTGCGGACCACCACCCGGATGATCTGCTCCAGATTATCGATAAAGCTGTTGGTCCACTGCGCCATCACCGTGGTTTCGTCGCTATCCCCGCTGGCCCGGGGCAAGCGCTGCGACAGGTTGCCGCCGCCTTCGGCGCTGCCGCGCAGCATCCGCGTTGCTTCCCGCATCCGGCCGCTGACCGGCGCCACGCCGCGCAGGTAAAGCACCGCGCCGCCCAGCAATTGGAGGCCGGCGCCAACCGCCGCGACCAGCGCACCGCCATGCCCCAGCACATCGCCGAGCGCCGCCGCCCCCAGCCAGCTGGCCAGTGCCAACAGCAGATACAGGCGGAGAATCCGGTAGGGCAGACCGCGGTAGCGATAAACCTCCTCCAGATCGGCCTCGCACATCATCCCCCAGGTATCGGGCGAACCCGGCAGCTGGAAGGTGACGCCCTTGCCGATTACCGGCACATGCCGGTAATCGGAATAGCCGGGATAGGTGACGAAAAGGTTTTGGCCGTTGCGGATGGTCTCGCGCACACCAGGATGCAATTGTCCGGTCGATGGATCGTTGAAGACCAGTTCGAGCTCGGTGTGTTCGCGTACCTGCACCGTGCCAAAAGGGGTGCGCACGCCGTCCTTGAGGTTGTCGCCGCCAGTGAAAGTGCGGTCCTCGAAGCGCGAGCGCGACAAGGCAGTGCCCGGCCGCAGGGTCGGATCGAACTGCGAGCGGACCATGAACAGGTAGTTGTCGCCCGACTCGTGAAAGATGTGTCCGGCCTCGCGCTGGATCAGGTCGCCCAGGACATCGTTGGGCACCCGGCCGCAAACCAGCGCCACCGTTTCGCCCCTCACCAGCAGGGGCTGCATGAACATCAGCGTCACCGCATCGTGAAAGCGCGAACTCGACGGCGGCAAGGCCGCCGTCACCGGATCGCGGTAAGGACCGTGCAGGAAGGGAGCGCGCCAGCCGGCATCGACCGCCGCCCGCACCGGCAACGACAGGCCGACCCGACCGCTCTGGGTCGAGGCCAAAACGACGCCACTACGGTCAACCAGGAAAATCTCGGAAAAATCGCCGGAGCGCCGCTGGCATTGCTGCAACAGCGCCAGTGCCGCCGGATCGCTGGCCGTCGGCCAGCGGCCGGCCAGTTCGCGCGCCAGACCATCGAGCGACGACCATTGCTGGCTGCACCAGTTGTTCAGGATGCGCACGCGGGTTTCGGCAAAGGCATCAAAAGTCTGTTCAATCGCCGGGTAGCGATGGCGGTTCCAGAAAGTTGCCCAGCGCATCGCCAGCGCCCCGGTACGTCCGAGCCAGGGCAACCAGCCCTTTTCCTGGGCCGACAGCGGCATGTTCACACTTTTCAACATCGGATTTGCTCCCAAACGCAGACCTGTGCTGCAGTGCAATATCCATACCCGCCTCCCTGCCTTGCCAGATAGCCAAGACCAGGCAGGCTGTAAATCAAGCGTTTAGACCAATACAAAATGACTAGTCAATAGGAATCAAGCACCAAGTTCGAGCAACCCAAACACCTCTCGCCCCGCCAATGCACCACAAACAGGCGAATGACGCACCATAAGCGTGCTCCACTCCCTCAACTCGACGCTCCCGCCCCCCTCCCGTATCATTCGCCCCCGATGCAACTCGATACCCTCCGCGACCTCCTGCGCCAGCACGGCGCCCAGACCTGCCACGAAGAGCGCGTGCTGCGCGCCTGGTGCCAGGTCCGCTCGCTCGACAACCGCCACAGCGCCAGCGAGAACTTCCTGCCGCTGAGCCTGCGCGGCGCCCTGCCCGAAATCAATGCCCAGCTCGAAGGCCTCGCCCGGGTCGTCTCCGAACACCCCGGCGAAGACGGCTCGGCCCGGCTGCTGGTCGGCCTGGCCGATGGCCAGACGGTCGAAAGCGTGCTCCTGCCGCGCGACGGCGTCTGCGTCTCGACCCAGGTCGGCTGCGCGGTCGGCTGCGTTTTCTGCATGACCGGCAAGGATGGCTTGCTGCGCCAGGTCGGCAGCGCCGAGATCGTCGCCCAGGTCGTCCTGGCGCGGCGCCGGCGGCCAGTCAAGAAAGTGGTGTTCATGGGTATGGGCGAGCCGGCGCACAACCTCGACAACGTGCTTGAGGCGATCGACTTCCTCGGCACCCTCGGCGGCATCGGCCACAAGAACCTGGTTTTCTCGACCGTCGGCGATCCGCGTGTCTTCGAGCGCTTGGGCCAGGGGCCGGTCAAGCCGGCGCTGGCGCTGTCGCTGCATACCACCCGCGCCGACCTGCGCGCCGAACTGCTGCCGCGCGCCCCACGAATGACGCCGGAAGAGCTGGTCGCCGCCGGCGAAGCCTACGCCCGCGCCACCGGCTACCCGATCCAGTACCAATGGACGCTGATCGACGGGGTCAATGACAGCGAGGAAGAGCTGGCAGGGATCGTCCGCCTGCTCTCCGGCAAGTACGCACTGATGAACATGATCCCGTACAACAGCGTCGACGCCCTGCCCTACCGCCGCCCGGCCCCGGAAAAGGCCCGCGCCATCGCCCGCTGGCTGCACGAGCGGCGCATCCTGACCAAACTGCGCAACTCCGCCGGCCAGGACATCGATGGCGGCTGCGGCCAGCTGCGAGCGCGGGTCAAGATCGACCGCCATGCCGCCGCCCGCGCCCGACAAGAAGCTGCCCAGTCTCCTGAGGGATCAGGGGCCGGCCTGAATTCATCCAGTTGAAAGCCCCCCCGACAGCGCCCTCCGAGGCACACGGGGAGATGAAAAATGCCGGTGTTCACGGTCGACCGTAAACAGCGGCATTTTTCGGTACCGCCGGCGCGGCGATCCGCGAACTACTCCTGACGGCGGCGGAAAACCCAGGTCCGCTCGTCGGAGGCCTCGGCGGCAAAGGCATACCCCTCGCTGGCAAACGCCTTCAGCGCCTCCGGGTCGTGCACACGATTGAGGATTGCGTGCCGGGTCATCAGCCCGCGCGCGCGCTTGGCGTAGAAACTGATGATCTTGTATTTGCCACCCTTCCAATCCTCGAACACCGGCTGGATCACCGGCGCCGCGATCTTCTTGCCGACGGCGGCCTTGAAATATTCCTCGGAGGCCAGATTGATCACGCAGGGACGCGGCATTTCAGCCAGTTCGGCATTGATCGCCTCGACCAGGGTCTGGCCCCAGAAAGCATACAGGTCCTTGCCGGCCTCGTTCCTGAACTTGGTGCCCATTTCCAGGCGATAGGGCTGCATCAGGTCGAGCGGCTTGAGCAGGCCGTAGAGACCGGAGAGGATGCGCACCTGCTGCTGCGCGAAATCGAGGTCGGCGGCGCTCAGGGTTTTTGCCGCCAGGCCGTCGTAGACGTCGCCATCGAAGGCCAGCACCGCCGGCTTGGCGTTCTGCGGCGTAAACGGCAGCGACCAGTCCTGGTAGCGGTGGTAATTGAGCAAGGCCAGTTGATCGGACAGGTCCATCAAGCCGGCGATGTCGGCCGGCGACAGGCCGCGCAACTGGCGGATCAGGGTCGCCGCATGCTCAAGAAAGACCGGCTGGGTGTGGCGGTCGACATGCGCCGGGGTTTGGTAGTCAAGAGCCTTGGCGGGAGAGAGCAGGATCAGCATGGCAGTCGATGCAATGGTGCTATTTGAGAAAACAGGAAGGTGGACATTCTACCGGCTGGTAAAATTACGCTTTTGCTTTTTCGGAACACCCATGAAACGTACCCGCTTCGGCGCCCGTGAACGCCTCTCCCGCGACGCAGCGGAACTGCAACGCCTGGCCACCGGCCTGTCGGAATCGGGTGGCAAACTGGAAGACGGCTACTGGGAAAATCAGCTCGCCGAAGCCGTCGACAGCCTGCTCAAAAATGGCGGCGAAGACGACCTCAACGCGGCGCTCGACCGCCTGTTCGAAAGCAATCCGCGGGCGCACGACGAACTCGCCGACATGATCGAGGCACGCGCTGAATCCTGCCGTGTCGAAGCCGCCGGCCAGCCCTTCGATATCCTGCTCTTTGCCGCACCGTTGCTCGCCTGGTCGCGCTTCTCGATTGCTTCGGGCAACCTGCCGACCGCGCTGCTGCAGGCCTTGAGCGTACAACTCGGAGCGCATGTCTTTGCCGGTCAGGCGCGGATCGCGCTGGCCAACTACCTGTTCAGCCCCGACCAGTTGCCGCGCAGCTATTGCGACACCCGCCAACTTACCCAGGAACTCGCTACCGCCGCGCTGGCCGGCCAGCATCTGGCAATCGATAGCAGCGGCATGGCCGAAACCAACCGTTTCCTCTCCGACGCCCGCTACCTGATCGGCGCCATTGCGCTGCCCGCTGGCTCGCCGCTGTTCCGCTGGAACGAGAACGACGGCAACAAGGATGCCGCGCTCAAGGAATGGCAGCGCCAGGGCGGTGCCAATCTTGAATCGCTGCTGACCGGTTGCGCCTGGCAACTGCAATTGCCGAATGCCTATCACGCTGCCTGCCGCGATGCTGACCGCCAGTCGCGCCCCTATTCGCTGCAAGCTTCGGTGGCTTTCCTGCAGACCACGCTGAACCTTGAGCCGGAACAATTGCGGGCGGTGATCGGCCCCTGCTACGACCGTCGCCTGGAGGAATACCGCGTCGGGCTCGGACCGCAAAACGGTGAAGAGGTGTACCACGGCATCGTCTGGCCGCTGCTCGGCAACGACGATGAAAATAGCGATACCGTCGGCGAAATCGAAACCCGCCTGCGCGAAGCCGGGGTCAAGGACGTGATTTTCCTCGACCATCGCTTCCCGATGGAATTCTGCGACGACTGCGGCGCCCCGATGTTCCCCAACGCCGAAGGCGAACTGGTGCATGCGCAGATGCCGGAAGAAGCCGCCAGCCACGCCACTCCGACCCTGCTGCACTAGGCTCCGATGTCGTCCCCGTCTTCCGCCAACGTCGAGTGGCTGGCCCGCAGCCAGGCTGCGGTCTGGCATCCGTGCACCCAGATGCAGCACCACGCCAATCCGCACCAGCCGCAGCACCTGCCACTGGTCCCGGTGGCACGCGGCGCAGGCGTCTGGCTGTATGACTTTGACGGCGGACGTTTTCTCGACGGCATCAGCTCGTGGTGGACCAACCTCTTCGGCCACGCCAATCCGCGCATCAACGCCGCGCTCAAGGCGCAGCTGGAAAGCCTTGAGCACGTGATGCTCGCCGGCTTCACCCACCAGCCGGTGGTCGAACTCTCGGAGCGCTTGTCGGCGCTGACCGGCGGCACGCTCGGCCACGCCTTCTACGCCTCCGACGGCGCTTCGGCGACCGAAATCGCGCTGAAGATGAGCTTCCACTACTGGCGCAACCGGGGCCGCCCGGAGAAGTCCGAGTTTCTCTGCCTGGCCGGCAGCTACCACGGCGAAACCGTCGGCGCGCTGGCCGTCACCGATGTCGCAATTTTCAAGGACGCCTACGCACCGCTGGTGCGCAGCGCCGCGCACGTGCTGCCCGCGCCCGACCAGCGCCTGGCCGAGCCCGGCGAAACTCCGGCGGATGTGGCCCGCCGCGCCGCCGCCGCGCTCGCCGCCTGGCTGGACGAGCATGGCCCGCGCACGGCGGCACTGATCGTCGAACCGCTGGTCCAGGGCGCCGCCGGCATGGCGATGTACGACCCGGAATATTTACGTCTGGCCCGCCAGCTGTGCGACCAGCACGAAGTACACCTGATCTGCGACGAAATCGCCGTCGGCTGCGGCCGCACCGGCACCTTCTTCGCGCACGAACAGGCCGAGATCGACGGCCGGCCGATCCGCCCCGACCTGCTCTGCCTGTCCAAGGGGATTTCCGGCGGCTACCTGCCCTTGTCCATCGTCCTCTGCCGCGACGAAATCTACGCCGCCTTCCTCGACGACTCGGTCGCCCGAGCCTTCCTCCACTCGCACAGCTACACCGGCAACCCGCTGGCCTGCCGCGCGGCGCTGGCAACGCTCGATATTTTCCGGGAAGACGACATTCTCACGGTCAACCGGCAGAAAGCGCAAAAAATCGCCGCCATGCTGGCACCACTGGCCGCTCATCCGCGCGTGCGCCACTTGCGCCAGCGCGGGATGATCGCCGCCTTCGACGTGCTCACCGACGATCCGCACTTCTCGCGCCGCTTCTACCGTGCCGCGCTCGACCACGAAGCCCTGTTGCGGCCGATCGGCAATACGGTCTATCTGATGCCGCCTTACATCATCGACGATGCCGGGATCGCACATCTTGGCCGAGCGATTGAGGCCGCGCTCGCCGCCAGCCTGGCTTAAGTCGCGTCGCAAAGGAAGCAACAAAGAGCGCAAGATTTTGCTTGCCCCACAGCGCCAGCCACTTACAATTCCCAGCCAGCATTTTCCTGAGCCTTTTTTTGGAATTCATCGACCCCCGCACCTTCCTGCTCGTCGCCAACCTGTTCGGCATCCTCTGCGCTTTCGTGCTGTGGGTGCAGGCGCGGAGTTTTCCCGACGACATCCAGGGCCTGCGCGACTGGGCCCGGGCGGTGGTGCTGATCGGCTGTGCTTCCGGCCTGGCCTCGATGCGCGGGCATCTGCCCGACCTGCTCAGCATCGTCGGCGCCAGCGCCCTACTGCTGTTCGGACAATTGCTGCTGATCATCGGCCTGCAACGCTACGCCGGCCAGCCACCGACCTGGCGCCCGGCGCTCGACGCCATCGGTGCGGTCCTGTTCCTGACCCTGTGGCTAACCTACGGCTCGTCACACTACCAGGGCCGGTTACTGATCATGGGCCTGGCCCACATCGGGCTTTTCTCGTTTGGCGCGCTGCTCGCCTGGCAAGCCCGGCCGGCCGGTTTCGGCAATCGTTTTCTCGCCGGCTTCTTCGTTCTCGGGGTCATCGTCGCACTGTGGCGGATCGCCACCCTGCCGACCAACGTCGCACAAAGCGACGATACTTTCGATCACAACCTGATCCAGCAGGCCTACCTGGCCATGTTCTCGCTCGGTGTCCTCGGGCTGTCAATCGGCTTCATCCTGCTCGCCAACGAGCGGCTGCGCGTCGAGCTCGAATTTCTCGCCACCCGCGACCCAATGACCGGCGCCCTCAACCGCCGCGCCTTCTTCACCCGCGCCAATATCGAATGGGCGCGCAGCCAACGCGCCCGCCGGCCCCTGGCAGCCATTGCCTCGGACATCGATTTTTTCAAGAAGGTCAACGACACCTACGGTCACCACATCGGCGATCTGGTGATCAAGGACTTTGCCCGGCGCGCCGGCGAACAGTTGCGCCTGCCCGACGTGCTGGCCCGCTTCGGCGGTGAGGAATTCGTAATCTTGCTGCCCGAAACCGGTCTGAGCGAAGCAAAAAAAGTCGCCGAACGGATTCGCCGCGAAATCGAGCAACAACGCAGCTCCGAACTGCCGGCTTACACCGTCAGCCTCGGTGTCGCCGCGTGTTTTGGTCAGGAAAGCGATCGTGCCGACCTGGAAAACCTGCTCACCGCCGCCGACGAGGCGCTCTATCGGGCCAAGCAGAGTGGCCGCAATCGGGTGATTGGCTAACCCCGTCAAACGCCCGTTTCGCATTCTCTGGCTGCACTGGTCCGGCTTATGCCATAGAATTTGTGGTTCAACCGGAGCGCAACCATGGATAGTTTCAAGCCCTTTCTGTTCCTTGCCACCGCCGATCAAGCATGGATTGCCGGCCACAAGGAAAGCCTGCAGCAGGAATTCGAACTCAACGTATTCACCAGCGGCAGCGACTGCCTGAGCGCACTCAACGAGCGCCAGCCCGACATCCTGCTGCTCGACACGCAACTGCCGGGCTGCGATGCCTGGAGCCTGCACCGCGAAATCCGCGACGATTTCAATACCTCCGACGTTTACCAGTTCCTGCTCTGCAACGAAAGCGAAGCCGCCCATCCCGACCTCGTTGCCGACGATTTCATGCTGCGTCCGGCCGGCGGCGCCCCGCTGCTGAGCAAACTGCGCCTGTTCAAGAAATCGCTGCAGCAAAAACAGGAAGCCAAGGCCCAGATGGCCTATGCGCAGAATGTCGCGATGACCGCGATGTGCAGCATGGGCGAGCTCGGCGTGGTCATGGAGTTCATGTCCAAGAGCTTTGCCTGCCGCAGTATCCAGGCGGTCGGCGAACAAGCCCTGAGCGCACTGCAACAATACGAACTCGACGGCATCATTCACTTTGTCTGGGAAGGCGAGAGCTATACCACCCGCAGCAACCAGGCCGAGATTCTCGACAGCGACCGCGAACAGATCGCGCAACTGCGCACTCTCGGCCGCCTCCTCGAAATCAAGGAACAACTGGTGGTCAATTTCGAACACACCACCATCCTGATCAAGAACATGCCGGAAGACCCCGAGCGCTGCGGCCGTATCCGCGACAACATCGCTACCCTGTGCGAAGGCATCGAATCGCGCGTTGCCGGCCTGCTGCTGGAACACGACAACCTGCTCAAGCAGCAGGGAATCCGCTATGCGGTCTGCGAAATCCGCGACTCGGTCGCCAATCTTTACGAGCGGCAACAAGCCCATCAGCAGCAGGGCCGCGAGATGATGATCGGCCTGATCGACGACTTTGAAGCCGCTTTCGTGCACATGGCCATCCGTGCCGACATCGAGAACATGATGATCAGCGAGATGGTGGAACTGCGCCACCGGCTCGACGAACTGTGGGACAAGCCCAACGAGGTCGAAGCCAAGCTGCGCGTTGTTGTCGCCTCGCTCGAAACCCTGGCCGGCGATGTCGGCGCCGGACGCCCTGCAGCGCTGTGACCCCGGCAGGCGTCTGCCCGCAATGCCAAAAGACGGCGGCCGGACAGGTTGGTACACCAGCCGGCAGCCACTACGGCATTGACTACGCCTCCGGTCTACGGCGGATTCCACCAAGCATCGGCGAAAACGCCGCCCGGAGGGCCTGAACATGTGGCAGGAAATCGACCTTGGACCGCACATTCATGGCCGCCTGGCGCTGCCGGAAACTCCCCGTGACCTGCTCTTGCTCGCCCACACCGGCTTTGTCACGGTCGACCAAGCTCAGGAGGCATTTTTGCTCGGCCAAGGCCATGCGCTGCTCAATTGCGCGCTGCTCGACGAGGAAGAAATCCGCTACCCGGATGCCGGCAACAACATCTTTCGCCTCAGCGAACGGCTGCTGCAGGCCCTCGCCCACTTGCTTCGCCAATCCGAACTGAAGGCCCTGCCCCTGGCGCTCTGCACTTACGATGCAACAACACCGGCCGCTATCCGCACGGCAACCCAGCGCGACCGGCAAGTCACGGCCATCGCCGCTTGCGGCGGCGAAATCGATCGAGCCGGCGGCGAAGCCCTGCGCTTCCTTGGCCAGCCCCTGCTGTTACTGCATGCTGCCGACGACAAACGCACCCCGGTGGCCCATGCCCGCGCCGCTCGCCATCTGCGTGCGCCCTGCAGCCTGGTCATGCTGGCAGCGGATGAAGCGCCCCTGCTGAAGCAGGCAGCCTGGTTCATTACGCTGACGCAAGCGCCCTGTCTGTCCGGCAAAAAGTATCCTCCCGCTGCTCAGTCAGACCAAGAGAATTGACTGCTCTGGGCAGAAAACATAAAAAAACCGCCGGAAAACTCTCCGGCGGCGGAACAAGGCGGCGCATGGGGGGCAAGGCCGCCTTGGGGAAAAAGGGAAATTGTTCAGGCCTTGCCGGCCCGCCGCAATTTTGCGGGAAGCCTGGTGCTTTTATGCTTTTGCGCTTGCTCAGCCTCGATCAGCCACTTGCCGTCGACCCGCGCCAATGCCAGGACTTTGGTGCCACGGTCACGGTATTTGCCGGACTTGTAGGCCTGGTTGAAGGTCACTTCGGCACGATTTTCGTCAATCTGGCGGATGTTCACGTCCTTCAGGCTCAGGCGGATCGACTTGCGCTGACCGACCCGTTGCCGCCGCTGCTTTTCCCACGCCTCGCGACTCAGTCCGCGCGGCGTAAATTGCGGCGAATAAGCCGCCAAATAGCCATCAAGATCACGCTGGGCCCAGGCCTGGGCCCAGTTATTAAGTGCCGCGACCACTTCGGCAGACTCCCCGCCACTCGACGGCGAACTGACCTTGGCGGCCGGACTGGCTGCGTACAGCAAACCGGCACCAAACAACATGGCTAACAGAAAAAGGATACGACTAAGCTTCATTTTGTATTTCCGCAACGCAAAACAGGGATCAGGCCAATGTCCTTGAAGGACGTCAAAAAAATTCAATGCGAATTGTAGCCAGCCGGGACAGATGGAAAACTGAGCAATTCTGAGCGCCCCATCCGGGCTTCAAGCGACGATTTCGGCTTCAGCAAAAAAACAGTAGCCGGCATTACGCAAGGTGTTCAACGGCAAGGCCAGGCCGCAGAGTTCCTCGGTCTTGCGCCGCAGACGGCTGATCTGGGTATCCAGCCGGCGCTGGTCGTAATCGAGATAATTCTCGCCCTGCGCCTCGATGATCTGCCGCCGGCTGACGGCAACTCCCGGTCGCTGCATGAGAATCTGCAGCACGGTCAGATCCTGCTGCGACAACGACAAGGGCTGGTAACCAGGAGGAATCAGACGGCGGGCCCCCAGTTCCAGCGTCCAGCAGGCGCCCTTTTCTGGCTCACCGAGACGGCGGGCAAGGGCTGCCAGAGTCGCGGCTAGTTCGTCGAGATCGACGGTTTTGGCCAAATAGTAGTCAGCGCCCTCCTCCAGCCCGGCAACTTTGTCGCGGATGCCGCCGCGCGCAGTCAGTACGACGATGCCAACCCGGTGCCCACGGCCGCGCAACTCGCGGATCAATTCCCGGCCATCGCCATCGGGCAAGCCGAGATCAAGCAGTGCCAAACGGTGCCGACCGGGGTTGTAGCACAGCTTGAATTCGCCAATGCTGGCAACCGCATCGACCAGATAGCCCTGATCGCGGAGAAAATCGGCAATTTCCTCCCGCAGGATGTCTTCGTCTTCGAGAAATACGAGGCGCTTCATGCGGCGAAGGATACCGCGCCAAGCCAGCCAGCTGCCTGAGGAATTCTGAGCGAAAGGCATTCGCCGGCAGCTGCGTGCTATCGTCGACACGATGAAAAGCCGTTTTTTCTCCTGGCTGTCGATTGCCCTGCTGTTTTTCTCCGCTTCGCCCAGCTTTGCCCAAACCCTGCTGGAACTCGACCCGGCACGCGCACGGATCGCCACCCAAGGCCATCTCGTCCGGCTGATCGGCACCAGCCGCGAACCTCCGCTGGCTGCGCTCAACGATCCAACGCGCTGGCAGGCGCTTCCCGGCGCGGTCAGCGCCGGCTACCGTAACGACGATCTCTGGCTGCGTTTGCGCCTGCATTCGCCAACAGCCACCAGCCATTGGCGGATCGCCTTTTCCAACGCTCTGCTCGACGAAGTCGATCTTCATCTCCTGCGTCCGGATGGCCACTGGGAAGTCCAGCGTTCTGGCGAGAACATCGGACGAGAACATTGGCCGCACGCCACCCGTGCCCCACTCTTCGACTTTTCGCCGGATGCCGGCCAGGTTCACGAACTGCTGATCCGCCTCCGCTCAAAAAACGCCCTCAACAGCGAAATCGTCTTTTGGCAAGCTGACGCTTACGAACGTGAGGCGCGGAGCGAAGAACTCTGGCACGGGCTGTATTTCGGCGCTTGCCTGCTGCTGATCATTTTTCATGCCTTTTTCTGGCGCATGACGCGCGAAGCGCAAAGCGGCTGCTACCTGCTCTATGTGATCATCAACGCCGGGATCGAAGTCCTGACGGTCGGCCTGCCGCAACAACAATTCCTGATGCCGGCATGGCTGTCCGATCCCTTGCTCGGGATCACCATCGCGCTGTCGCCAATCATCGGCGTGCGCTTCGCCCTGCTCCAGCTCGAACTCCCTGCCCGCTGGCCGGTTTTCTGCCGCCGCCTGCAACTGCTCTACGCACTGCTTGGCGGCGTAGCGGCGATAACGATTGCCGCTGGCCACTACGCCGCCGGGGTGATTCTCGGCCAAATCCTGGCCCTCGGCTCGATCCCTTTCTTCACCCTGCTCGCACTCTGGCTACTGTGGCAAGGTCATCGTCCGGCACGCTTTTATCTGTTCGCCTTCGGGATTTTCTACCTCGGCGTCACCATCGCCTTCCTGCGCAACCTGACAATCCTGCCGACCAACCTCTGGACACTCAACGCGGCGGCAGTGGGAACCATGATCCACCTGGTTCTGATGAGCCTGCGCCTGAATTTCCGCTATGACAGCCTGCGCAGCGAACTCGCTGCCGCACAGCAAAGCGCCGTGACCGCAATGACGGCATTCAACGAGCAACTCGAGCAGGAGGTCAAGCACCGAACCAGCGACCTGCGCCAGGAAATCCAGCGCCGCCAGTTGCTGGCCAACGGGTTGCGCGCCGCGCTGGAAAATGAACAGCGGGTCCGCGAGGAACAAAAGGAGTTTGCCGCGATGATCTCGCATGAGTTCCGCACCCCGCTGTCGATCATCAGCACCACCGCCCAGCAACTGGTACGCAACCCTGAAGCCCCCTGGGAAAAAACCGTCGCCCGCTGCAATAACCTGCGGACTGCAACAGCCCGCATGCTCTCGCTGGTCGACGAATACCTCGCTGCCGACCGGATCGATGCCGAATCCGCCGGTTACCAGCCCCGCCCCTGCACAGGATGCGAAGTACTACAGGCGATCGCCGACGAATGGCCCGACGAACGGCTGAGCTTTGAACAGGATGCAGCCCTTCCGGCATTGATCTGCGACCCGGCACTGCTGCGGGTCGCAGTACGCAACCTGATCAGCAATGCCCTGCGCCACTCGCCGGAACACGCACCGGTCCACGTCACGGCCAAAAACACCGCACGCGGGCTGGAAATCCTGGTCGCCAATCGGGGACTGGAAATTCCGCCCGAGGAAGCCGAACGGCTGTTCCTGAAATATTTCCGCGGCCGCCAGGCACAGCAACGCCCGGGAGCCGGCCTCGGCCTCTACATCGCACGCCGGATCGCCCGTCTGCATGGCGGCGAAATCGAGCTACAAAACCGTGGCGAAGCCGGCGAAGTGATCTTTGCGCTGCACCTGCCCAGTCAGGGTACGTTACCAGCCCGGTCCTGAGCCTTACGCAAGCCGGGCCACTTGCCCGGAAGCGGAACCGGGAAAACGCGATGCGGCTTGCGGCAAGCAACCCACTGGCCATGCGCCCCCGGCAGTTCCTGCTCAGTTGCTGCAACAGACGCAGTTACGGCCCTCGCGCTTGGCGCGGTAGACCGCAGCGTCGGCACGACGAAAAAGGTCACGGACGTTGTGGCACTCAGCGTCGGCGGTGGCCACACCGATGCTGGCGGTAAGCGGGATGCTCAAGCCTTCGTAAGCCAGGGGCCGGGCGGCCACGGCAGTACGCAGGCTTTCAGCGCAGGCCAGGGCGGCCACCTGGTCGCAAGGACTGAGGATGACGACAAACTCCTCGCCACCAAAGCGGCCCAGAATGCCGCCGCTGACCCCGGCCTCGCGCTTGAGCAATTGCGCGGCTTCGAGCAATACATGGTCGCCGGCATCGTGGCCGTGGTTGTCGTTGATCTGCTTGAAATGATCGAGGTCGATGACCAGCAAGCTGAACGGCTGCTCCTGACGGCGAGCGCGGGCAAACTCGCTGTCCATCAGTTCGCCGATATGGCCCTTGTTGAAGACCTGGGTGATCGCGTCGGTATGGGCCAGCGCTTCGAGCCGGCGCAAATAATCGAGTTCGGCGGCATCATGCGGCAGGAACTTGAGTTCGGTATCGCCGACGACGATCCGGTCTTCGCGCTGCAACACCACGCCCTGGTCATCGACCCGCTGATGGTTCAGCCAAGTCCCATTGGTCGAATCGCAATCGTGCAGCCGGAAAATCCCTTCGTGCTGGCGCAACCAGGCCTGGCGCCGCGAGACCTTGGGATCCTCGATCACCAGATCGGCACCGCCATCGCGGCCGAGCAGGATTTCATTGCTGCGCAGTTCATAGCGGCGCCCCGGCTGACGGCCGTGCACCACCACCAGCGAAGCGCCGGCAGGCAGCGCCGGCGGCCGCTCGGCAGCGCAAGGAAGTTGCTGGCAGCGCAGGGTTTCGCCAGCGGGATCGGTCATCGGCACAACTCCGGTGAGTGAGGAGGCCATCATAACACCGCCCCCTGTTCAAGTTCGCCAGCGAACAGCCGGCCCAGGCGGCGCACCGCGTCCTCCAGCGCCGGCGTCATCGGGTTGCCGCCGTTCAGGCGCAGGCAGTTGCGGTACATGCCGCTGGCCGAAAACAGTTCGCCCGGGGTGTAGGACAGGCCATCGGCGAGCGCCCGTTCATAACACGCCATGGTGTCGACGCCTTCCGGCAACTCGACCCACAACACGTAACCGGCCTGCGGCTGGGCGATCCGCGTACCGGCCGGAAAGTAGCGGGCGACCGCATCGCTCAGCGCCGCCACCTGCTGCCGATAAATGCTGCGCAGCTTGCGCAGATGGCGTTCGTAGGCATTCGATTCGAGGTATTCGGCCAGCACCATCTGGGTCACCGGATTGGTCCCGCCGCTGTTCAGCGTCTTCTGCATACCCACCGCCTCGGCATAACGGCCGGCAGCGACAAAGCCGATGCGCAGGGCCGGCGACAGGCACTTGGAAAACGAGGCGCAAAGCATCACATTGCCGCTGCGGTCGAAGGCCTTGATCGGCCAGGGCCGCGCATTGCCATGGTAAAGATCGCCGTAGATGTCGTCTTCGATCAGCGGAATGTTGCGCTCGGCGGCCAGCGCCGCAAGCCGCCGCTTGTTGTCATCGGGCATCACGCAACCGAGCGGATTGCTGCCGTTGGAAACGATCAGGCAGGCGGCGATATTGCCGTAGCGCGAAGCCAGTTCCAGCGCTTCGACCGACATCCCGGTGCGCGGGTCGGTCGGGATTTCCAGCGCCTTGAGGCCCAGGCTCTCCAGTAATTGCAGCATCAGGTAATAGGCCGGCGATTCGACCGCGACGGTATCGCCGGGCCGGGTCACCGCGCGCAGGCACAAGCCGAGGGCTTCGGTGCAGGCATTGGTGATGATGATTTCCTCGGCCGCCAGCGGCCCGCCCCAAGCCAGCGAGCGGCGCACCAGCTGGCGGATCAGCGCCGGCAGGTCGTTGCGGCCGTGGCTGCCGGCTTCGAGCAGGTGCGGATGACGGCGGGCAACGCCGGCGTAAAGACGGTGCAAGGCAGCAATCGGCAACAGCTCGTTGGCCGGAAAGGCAATCGCCAGCGGCGCCACGCCCGGCCGGCTGCCGTCGTGCAGAATCCGGGCAATCCGCTGCGAAATCTCGACCGGCATGGCGGTAACCGGGGTTTCGCGGGTTTGCGGCTCGGGGTTTTCGCTGCGCGCGCGCCGGACAAAGTAGCCGGACTGCGGCCGGGCTTCGACCAGGCCGCGATCTTCCAGCTGGCGCAAAGCCTGAACCACGGTCGACACCGACAAGCGCCGCTCTTCGGCCAGCCGCCGCACCGAAGGCAGGCGGTCACCGCAAGTCAGCACGCCGTCGGCAATCATTCCGGCGAGTTCACCGGCCAGTTTTTCATAACGCAATTCTTCTGCCATCGCGGCGACTCCGGGCAAACAGCACAGTTGGCATATTTTTCAAGCAATACAGTTGCAGCACAAACAGACTGTATTGGTCACAATTTCACTTTATTGCTACTGTATCAGCAAACCACGCTTACCTAAACTGATCGCTCATCGCATCCCGCGCACTTTGCTTGCGCATCGACAGGAGCCCTCAAATGAAACTCGGAGCCCCCCGCACCCCCAGCCGTCCCTGGCTGGAACTGCAACTGCACGACAACCAGCCGCTGCGCCTGGAACACGCCCGCGGCCTGACCCTGCGCGGCGTTGCCGGCCAGGTCTGGATCACGCTGGCAGGCGAGGCCGAGGACATTTTCCTGATGCCGGGCGAGGAATACGAGATTCCGCGCAACGCCCTGCTGCTGATCGAAGGCATCGGCGAAGCCAGCGTCGCGCTGTTGCGGCCAGTCCGCTACCCCTGGCTGCGAGCACTGTTGGCCCAACGCCGCGAGCGGGCAGCGACCCTGACCCCGGGCTGGAGCCTGCAGTGCAATTAAACCCGCTTTCCCGCCTGTGCCGGGGCGATGCGCCCTGGCTGCAGGGCGCCCGTGCCGGCTTTATCGCGTTCCTGCCGCTGTCGGTCGGGCTGATTCCTTGGGCGCTGGTGGTCGGCATGGCGATGACCAGTGCCGGCTTCACCCCGGCCCAGGCGATGGGCATGAACATCATTGTCTTTGCCGGCACCGCACAACTGGGTACCTTGCCGCTGATCGTCGATGGCGCGCCGCTGTGGCTGATCGTCGCCACCGGGCTGGCGCTCAATCTGCGTTTCGTCATCTTCAGCGCCGCGCTGGCCCCCAGCTTTGCCGGCATCGGCACACCGATGCGCTGGTTTGCCGGGCATTTCCTGACCGACGGCAGCTTTGCCTGCTGCTACGAACCGATGCGCAAGGCCGACGATCCGCACTGGCGGCTCGGCTATTACCTCGCCACCGGGCTGTGGAGCTGGCTGCTGTGGCAGAGCTTTGCGCTGATCGGCATCCATGCCGCGCACCTGCTGCCCAAAACCTGGTCGCTCGAATTCATGGCCACGATTGCGCTGATCGTGCTGCTGGTGCCAATGGCCAAGGTCCGCCCGATGCTGGTGGCCGCGCTGGCCGGCGGCGCCAGCGCAACGCTGCTACGCAACATGCCGCTGCGCCTCGGCGTCGTCACCGGCATCTGCATTGGCATTGCCGCCGGTTTTGCCGCCGAACACTGGCAGGAGAACAAGGATGACTGACGAACTCTGGCTGTGGCTGACCTTCATCCTGCTCGGCCTGACCACCACCCTGCCGCGCGCCGGCTTCATCGTTGCCGGCAATCGCGTCAGCCTGCCGCCGACCCTGCAACGCGCGCTGCGCTACGCCCCTGCGGCGGCCCTAGCCGCGATTGTCGTCCCCGACGTGCTGGTGGTTGGCGGCCAACTGGCACCGCTCAACCCCAAACTCGCCGGCGCCATCGCCGCCGTGGTCGCCGCCAGCCTGTGGCGCAACCCCTGGCTGCCCTTCGTCGCCGGCATGGGGGTGCTGCTGGCGCTGCAAAAACTGCTGCCCTGAGGCCTGACACGGTCGACCGGCCTTTTGGGCAAAAATCGCGGTCGACCGTAGCAACCAGTCGCCTTCCCGCTTCCTTGATGTCCCGCCCGCTGCGCTCCGCTTCACGCCCATCCTCCACCCGCGTCCAGTTCAGTGTTGCACCTGCCGGCAGACTTGGCTCGCCAGCCCCCCGGCGGCTCCCCAGCGGATACCGGAGTCTTGATTGACGCCCCCGCCAATGGCCCGCAGAATACGCCGCCGTGCGCTGCCCGGAAGACCCGCCGGCAAGTCGCCGCTGCCAGCTGCCCGTGCGCTTCCCTGCCCGACCTTTTCAACTGACCCGCCACCGCCCCCGGCAGCGGGATTTTCCCCTGTTTACCCAAGCCTACCCCGATGCAGGACCTCAACCCCTACCAAGACTGGCGTATTGCGCTGATTCCCCACATCCCCGGTTTTCCGCTGCCCGTGGTCGGCCTCGCCGCCCCCACCCCGCGCTGGAGCGGCATGGTCAGCCTGCACCTGACGCGCGATGTCGCCCTGCATCTGCCCCCGAGCGAGGTCGTCGTCCAGGAAACCAACTTTGCCGACTTCATCCAACTGGCGCAGCAAAGCGCGGTTGGCCAGGCCGTTGCCGCCAGCCTCGCCGACAGCGGCAACGACAATCCCTTTGATCTGGTTGCCGTCACCAGCTACTGCCTGAGCAAGGGCATCAGCCAGGCCGCCGACGTCGAGCGCGCCACCCGGCTGATTCTCGAAGCCTACCGCGAACTGGCGCGGCAAATCGACGCCCAGAACCGTGCCCGCCTTCACTGAGCCGCCCCATCTCTTTCCTCATATCGCCCCAATGAATAGCGAACCCAACTATCAGAACAACCCGCTGCACGGTGTCAGCCTCAAGCAGCTGGTCAGCGAAATCGTCAATCACTACGGTTACGAAATCCTCTACGCCTACCTCAACATCAACTGCTTCAAGACCAACCCGAGCATCGAAGCCGCCGTCAAATTCCTGAAAAAAGCCGACTGGGCGCGCGAGAAGGTCGAAGGCTTCTACCTCTACCAGTTCAAGAGCCTGCCCCGCGCCTCGGCCGAGCAGTTTGAACTGCCGCCGCGCGACCGCATCGTTCCGCCCGAACAACAGCCGGGGCCGCCCGCCGAACTGAGCCTGGAAGACGCCGAACGCCTGCGCGAAAAACGCGCCCGCAAAGCCGCCGAGCATGACCGCAACGGCGACCGCCGCCCACGGCCGGAAGCCCGCCCGCGCAGCGACTCCCGCAGCGACCCCTCCCCCCGCAGTGCCCCCCGCGCCGACTCCCGCCGCGCCCCGGCCGCCGCCAGCGACGACCCCTGGGCGAAGTGGAAGAAGTGACGCAGCGCGGTTTCCCACCCGTTGCCGCCGCCGCATTCCGCTAAAATGGCCGGATCGTTCCGGCCTTGCCCAGAGGAGTCAGCATGCTTCGCGCCCCCCGCCCCACTGCCCGCTCATGTCGCCCGCACGGGCAACGCTCCGCCCTGCTTCCCCTCCTCGGCCTGAGCCTGGCCCTGCTCCTGCCCGGCGTAGCCGAGGCCAAACGCAGCGGCTCGTCGCACAGCAGCAGTTCGCACCCGACCGGCCATGCCGACAGCACACATGCCGCCGGGAGCAAGCACGACAGCGGCGGCCCGAGCCTGTCCGTGTCGCTGCCACGCCCGCGCCAGGGAGAACGGGATAGCAGCCAGAACACGCCGACAACAGCCAGCGCGACCGACGCCGCCCCGACCGGCAAACGGGAAGCCGAGCAAAAGGCTGCCGCCGATGCCGAGGCTGCCCGCAAGCTTGAAGAATCGCTGACCCTGGCGCGCCAGAAGGCGGCAGCCGAACAATCCGCCCTCGCTGCGGCAGAAGAGAAAAAGCGCCTCGATGCCGAAAAGCGCGAGCAGGATCGCCAACAGGCCAAGCTCGAAGCCGCCCAGCGCCAATATGCATGGGAGACCCGCTGCCAGATCAGACCGGTAATGAGCGACGAAGAAATCGCCACCTGCCGCGAAGTCTGGACCCGCCCCGCGCCCAAAAACTGGGTTGCCGGCCAATAAAACCGCTACCCCGGGGTTTTTATCGATCGCCACGGTCGACCGTAGCAATCGATAAAAACCAGCACACGGAGGTCTTCCTCCCGCCACCGGCAAAGCCGGTAAAATCGCCGCCCATGACTACCTCCGCCTCTCCCGCCCCGGCCTCCTGCCCGGAAGCCTCGGCCTCGCCGCTTGGCAAAAGCACCGCCTACGCCAGCACCTACGCCCCCGAATTGCTGTTCCCGATCCCGCGCCAGGGCAAGCGCGACGAACTCGGTCTGCGTGCCGACGCGCTGCCCTTCGTCGGCGAAGACCTGTGGAACGCCTACGAAGTCTCGTGGCTCAACCCGCGCGGCAAACCGGTGGTCGCCGTCGGTACCCTGCGCGTCCCGGCCGACAGCCCGCGCCTGATCGAATCCAAGTCGCTCAAGCTCTACCTCAACTCGCTCAACCAGACCGCCTTTGCCGACCCCGCGGCCGTCGCCGCGACCCTCAGCCGCGACCTCTCGGCCGCCGCCGGCGCCCCGGTACGGGTCGAACTCGCGCCGCTCGGCGACCAACCGCCAGCCAGCGTCGGCTACCCGCAAGGCGTGCTCCTCGACGACCTCGACATCGACTGCAGCGACTATCAACCGGCGCCGGAGCGGCTGACCACGGTCGACGGCGAAAACGGGCAAAAATCCGCCGGAGAACAAGCCGGTGCGGCAGCGGAAAGTTCGGCCATCGTCGAAGAAACCCTGTACTCGCACCTGCTCAAATCCAACTGCCTGGTCACCGGCCAGCCCGACTGGGCGATGGTCGTCATCCGCTATCGCGGCCGCGCAATCGACCGCGCCGGCCTGCTCCGCTATCTGGTCTCGTTCCGCAACCACAACGAATTCCACGAGCAATGCGTCGAACGCATCTTCTGCGACCTGTGGCACCGCTGCGCCCCACAAGCCCTCGCCGTGCACGCCCGCTACACCCGCCGCGGCGGCCTCGACATCAACCCCTTCCGCAGCAGCGGCACCCCCACCACCCCCGACTACCCGGCCCCGGACAATACGCGGGAAGTGCGGCAGTAAGGGGTTGCGGATGGGCTGAGGAGTTGGGTGGCGGCTTCGGAAAATCTTGGGTATTGGTGCTTTCTTGCCTTACGCAGGCGGCGATTACCCCGCTACCCTGACTCCCCAATCCCGCTGTTTTCGCCGCCCGGCCTCGCTGTATCTGGCTACGGAGGGCATTGGGTTTGATGATGCTGGTTTCGACAGCAATCGGCCAGAAGCTGCCGGTCAGCCTCTTGTCACCATGGTCATTCGAGCGTCAGTTTCAGTCCAAAACCTGCCAGTCGACCTACTTAGGCTGGTTGGTCTGAGCTGCCATCTGCCAATAACGCGGACTTCTGCCTTGGTGCCAACCTTCATGTTGTTCCAGTTCGGATGTTAGCCGCTTCCGAAAGTAGAACACCCACTATACTCTGCGGCACTTGCCCCCCACCTAGCATCGGAGTTGCCACATGTCTTATAAGCTATCTGAAATTGAGGAGGAACTCGATAAGAGAGCAAAAGAACTGGGGATTCTTTCGCTCCCACTAAGGTCAGTTCTAACCAACATTTTTGGCATTCTGGATGCTCTCTGCTACGGAAACCGCCTCAAGGGAGGAACACCTAGGAGGCAGGCAGGTCAAGCCCTTGTTTCCAGGTTGTCTTATCTTCTCCCCATACTCCTAACAAAGTGTGATGTTGAGAGTCTCGGTGATGGTGTGCTAGACGCTATGAAAGCCTTCACCTTGCAGGACTTTGCAGAGTTGCAATTTCTACTCCAGTATGGGCATTATTGCGAGTTGATGCCAGCTATTCACCGAAAGTGGTATCTGGTTCATGAAGTGGCTAATCGATCTTATTCAATCAACCATCTTTCGACAGATATTGCCCGATTTGATTGGCGTGACATAGTTCTCAGTGAAACGGCAATGCCACAAGAGCCGGAAATTGACGTAGCGAAATATTATGATGCAACTTATCAGTTAGCTGACACGGCACCAAATATCGACATGGGGCTTTTCGTGTCGGTAATTTACTCTATAAAGAACGAATATATAGCTGGCGAACGTGAGTTTCTAGGCATCAGCGAAGAAGGTTTTTTTAACGCAACTGGAGTAGCGTTTGAGACGTTTCGACAGTTCCGAGCCGCATGGGCCGCCTACTCTATCTGCTGTCAGCTGATAGCAGAAATGCTTTTTGCAACGACGCGTTTCGTCCCGGAGAGCGAAAAAGAGCGTCTCGTAGCCGAGGCATGGGAATGGATTATGCCCCTAATTGATGCCAGCTTTATCGATAGTCTGATTTGTTCTATCGCCAGACTTCAGGGTGAAGAGTATGGCAAGCTCATGCGATTCTTCGCCGTAGACGCAAAGGCGCGAACTGCACCACAGGCGGGCGATGGGTTTCTTCCTCCGATTATCAAGTTTGGCGATGGATACTTGTTTAGTCCGCAAATAGTAAGGACCGTGATGTCCACACGGAATCTTCTTTACGTAAAAAATAAACTGGCCCCCGACTCTTTTTCGCGCAGTATTGCAAACGAGATGGAACCAGCTCTTATTGCGGCGGCCGTGAAGATTTTCCAGCAGATACCGCAACTCGTTGTTGTGCCAAACGTGTGCTGGGAAAGAGGCGAAAT
Source organism: Dechloromonas sp. ZY10 (assembly GCF_041378895.1). Lineage (NCBI taxonomy): Bacteria > Pseudomonadati > Pseudomonadota > Betaproteobacteria > Rhodocyclales > Azonexaceae > Dechloromonas > Dechloromonas aquae. The sequence continues at coordinate 1,519,709 of NZ_CP144212.1, read as the reverse complement.
TGATATTCTTGTTTTCAACCCTGATGAGAACGCGGCTCTGCAAATTCAAGCGAAGGCTGCCATTCCACCAGAAGGCGCTCGAATGACTAGGGCAATGGAAACACGTATCGCCGAAGCGTTTTCACAATTGGAACGCCTGCATCAAGAAAATTCTACGACCATCGATGAATTAATTTCCCAAGCTGTTAAGAGAAAGGTAAGTGCAGTTACAGTTTGCGATGCAATTCTTACTTCGTCTTGCTTTGGAACTTCTACCGTCTGGCAGCGCATGAAGGGAATGGCCGCACTGAATCTTCCGCTTTTGGCTGCGGTTATAGGCGAGATTCGAAGCGGTAACGAACAGGAGCCAGTTGCACGACTTGCTGCAATGTCATATGAAATACTAGACCGATGGTGCAACGATTTAAGTCCTGGTTGGGCTTTTGAGAAACTTACCATTGACGACGTAACGCTCGAAGTGCCGGTGCTGGAATTAGACCCTAAGTACCTACGGGATATTCGAAATGTGTTTCAGCAGGCGCTTGATGCGTAAGCGTTTATGGGAGAAAAGCTACCATTCGGTGGGCGGGGTAATGGCTGAGCAGTTGGCATTCGGCACTTGCCCTGAACGGCAGCACCAATCCGAAAACTGCCGTTAGCGCTCAGGGCCAGTGAAAGGCCGGATTGGGTCGTTCCCAGCCCATCCGGTCTGACACAAATCAGCAGCCCCCCGCCCCCAATTTCGCGTCAGACCAAACTCCCCCTCAAGGCTTCGCCACCCGCCAAACCCCGTTAAACCCGTCCCCGGTGCGGTCACCCGGTTTCTGGTCCTTGATCCAGAGGTACAGCGGCTTGCCCCGGTAGGCCCATTGTTTGCGGCCATCGTCGCGGGTGATCAGGCTGTAGTCGCCGTGGGCGGTGTCGCCCTGGCTTGCCAGCAGCGGCGGCCAGTTGCTGGCGCAGGGGCCGTTGCAGGTGCTCTTGCCGCTGCCGGCGGTGTCTTTGTCGAAGGTGTAGAGGGTCATGCCGTTGCTGCCGGTGAGCAGGCCGTCGCCGCTGCGGACCGGTGCGGCGGTAATGGCAGTGTGGCCGGCACAGCCGGCGAGCAGGCCGGCGAACAGCAGGCCGGTGGTCAAACGATGCGAGCGTGTCATGTTCATTCTCCTGGTCAGCCTAGATTCCCGATTGTCGGGTCGCCGAGCCGGGCCGGGGAATGGGTGCTGTCGTAAAACCGCCTGGAAAAATGCGCATCGCCGGCGCAGGGCTCCCGCTTTTGAACCTTGATTGCGGCAAAAGTGCCGCCACTGGCGTTAGCCCCAGGGATTTTCCTGCCCCGCTGCGAGCAGGCAGAGCCAGGCGCGGGTTTCGAATTCGAGTTGCGCGTAGTCGCGTTCGATGTAGGTGCACAGCTGGTAGAAAGCCTTGTCGTGCTCCGGCTCCTTGAGGTGCGCGACTTCGTGCGCGGCGATCATGCGCAGGAAGGCTTCCGGGGCTTCGCGGAAGACGGTGGCGATGTGGATTTCGCGCTTGCTTTTGAGCTTGCCGCCCTGCACCCGCGCGATCCGGGTGTGGGTGCCGAGAGCGTTGCGCACGGTTTGCAGCTTGCCGTCGTAAGCCACCCGCGCCAGTGGCGGGGCGTTGCGCAGGTGGTCGCTTTTGAGTTCTTCGACGTAGTCGTAGAGGGCGCGGTCGCTGCGCACTTCGTGCGCCTGCGGGTGGCGCTGGCGCAGCCAGGCGGCGAGACGGTCGTCGGCGATCATTTGCGCGACCGGGGTGCTGAGGTGCTCGGGGTAGCCGAGCAGGTACACCATGTGTGCGTTGGCCGCCATCAATACCACTCCAGCAGGGAGAGACCGACGCCGTAGTAGGTGGCGCGGTGGTTGTAGTCGATCAGGCTTTCGCCGTAGCCGGAGAACCATTGCAGGTGGCCGCGCAGGCTGCCTTCGATGGGAAAGGCGTAGTCGATCTGCACGGCGCCCCGGCTCTGCTCGCCGCCGCGCAGCGAGTGGCGCAGCATGAGCGAGAGTTGATGCCCGCCGAAGCGGCGGATCAACTGCAGGTCGCCGCGCCCGAGGTAGTTGGCGATATCCGGGTTGTCGTCCTGGCTGCTCGCCTCGCGCACGCGCCACCAGGGGCGCAGCGCCAGCGTCCAGTCGCCTTTTTCCAGCGCGGCGGTGGCGATCACCCGGTTCCAGCTACGCGACAACGGCAGCGCCCGGCCATTCGACTGATGGTTGATGCCAAGCGAGAACAGCCGCCCGCGCCAGCCGAGCAGGTCGTAATCGGTCCGCCAGACCAGCATTGCCTCGGGCTCGTAATTGGTCTCGCGGAAGGGGCGCGAGACGCCGCCGTTATAGACCTGCCAGCGCGACGACTGGGTGTAGCCGAACCACAGGTCGCCGTTGCTGCCGAGCAGGTCTTCGGCCAGCTTGGCCTTGAGGCTGATCTGAAACTTGGCCTCGCCGGACTCGATCGGCAAGGCCTCGGGCAGGCTGTGGCCGGGCGCCGGGGTATTGGGATGGCGGTTGGCCCGGCTGGCAGAAAACCAGGGCAGCGCATAGACCGGCTTGTACTGGCGGATTTGCAGCACCTGGCCGCGATACTCCGGGTCCAGTTCCCAGGCCTTGCCGAGCAGCGAGGGGATAGCGGCGCCCGCCGCCCGCAGGCCTTCCGGCGCCACCCTGATTGGCACACTCGCCGGCACATTTGCCGGCGCATTGACCGGAAAACGTGGCGCTGCCGTTTCCACCGCTGCACCGTTACTGCCCCCAGTGTTCGCGGCGACCTGCGCTGAGCTGACGCCACCTGCGGCAGGCGCGCCGGATGCGCCGCGCGCCGGGCCGGCATTCGCACCTCCCGCCACCGGCAGCACCGCCGCGCCGGAACCGGCGCCGCTGGCGGGCAAGGCGTCGTAACAGGCCAGCCGCTGCGTAGCATCGGCGATCTGCCGGCAGGCCTGCCAGGCTTCGCCGCCGCCCGAATTTTGCCCGACAGCGGCGTGGACCGTGGAAATCAATGCCAGCGGCAGCAGCGCCGGCCAGCAGGCGCGCTCACTCATTGCAGCCCCGCCAGTTCGGGAAACAGCACGTCGGTAAAGCCAAAGCGGCTCAGGTCGCGCAGCCGCATCGGGTAAAGCACGCCCCACAGGTGGTCGCATTCGTGCTGCACGACGCGGGCGTGGAAGCCCTCGGCCTCGCGCTCGATGCGCTGGCCGAGCGGGTCAAAGCCCGAGTAACGAATCCGCGCCGGCCGCGTCACCTCTCCGCGCATCCCCGGCACCGACAGGCAGCCTTCCCAGCCGCTTTCCTCCGGGCCGGGCAGGATTTCGATCTCCGGGTTGAGCAGCACGGTCAGCGGCACCGCTGCGGCCTCTGGATAACGCGCGCTTTGGGCGAAACCGAAAATCACCAGTTGCAGATCGACACCGATCTGCGGCGCAGCGATCCCGACTCCGCCGGCCGCCGCCATCGTTTCGCGCAGGTCGGCGATCAGGGCGTGCAATTCCGGCGTATCGAAGGCCGTGACCGGCTGCGCCCGGCGCAGCAAACGCGGGTCGCCCATGCGGAGGATTTCACGGAGTGCCATGGCGGGAAACTTCCAGAGGGGAAAAGCGGGATTTTACGGGATGCCTCGCAGGCCTTGCTTAAAAATGCCGCCGCCCGCCTCCCCTCACTCTGGCGCCGGCCAGCCCGACAGCAGGCCGGGAGCGGCCGACAAAACGCCGCCAAAGGTGTTGACAGGGGCTAAGTCAAGGCCATTTACGCACAAGTTGGCGAATATATTTTTTCACCAGCCTCTTGACAGCCCGGCCCGCTGCACAAAACCGTGCATTTCGTTTAGTTACTTAAAAATCAATAACTTAGGATTTTGCCCAAGTTTGCAGCAGAGTAAGAAAAACCCTTACGCCGGCGGGACTTAGCGCATCGCTCCCCGACTCATTCACAGACTTATCCACAGCTTTTGTGGATAGCGCACGACGGCACGTCTTACCACGGTCAACACCGCCAAAACCGCATATTTGCCGGCCGCACAGGTTGACCGTGAATGCCGGCCCGCAGACCACAATCCGCCGGGCGCACACTCAGGCCAGCAAGGCCTGCGCCCGCCAATCGGGATCGGCAAAGCGTAGCACCAGATAATCCAGCAATTGGCGCAGCGCCGGCGACTGGTGGCGGCGCGAGGCGTAGAGCGCGTAGAGGGTCAGCGGCGGCAATTCCCATTCGGGCAGCACCGCAACCAGTGCGCCGCTGGCCAGGTCGGCGGCGACCAGATAAGTCGGCAGCAGCGCAATCCCGCCACCGGCGAGCGCGGCGCGGTGCAGCACCGTCGCCTCGTTGGCGGTGAAGCGGCAGGCGACATCGACGCGGCAGGTTTCGCCGGCCCGGCTCAGGGTCCATTGCTGGCGGCCGAAGTGGCTGTGGCCCAGGCAGCGGTGCGGCGGCAGCTCGCCCGGCTGCTGCGGCACCGAGGTCGCCGCCAGATAGGTCGGCGCGGCCACCAGCCGCGATGCAATTGGCGCCAGCGGCCGCCCGATCAGGGCCGGGTCGGGCTCGGCGGCGATGCGCAAGGCGAGGTCAATGCGCGCCTCGACCAGATTCAGCGCCCGGTCGCCGACATCGAGGTCGATCTTGAGCCGGGGGTGCAGCGCAAGAAAGTCGGCCAGTGCCGCCGCCAGATGTGCGTGGCCGAAGGACATCGCCGCCGTCAGCCGCAGCTGGCCGCGCAATTCGCCGTCGGCCGGGCTGATTTCTTCTTCCAGATCGCTGCGCAGCGCCAACATCTGCTGCGCCCGGCGCAGGCATTGCTCGCCGGCATCGGTCAGCGTCACCCGCCGCGTTGTCCGCTGCAGCAGGCGGGCGCCCAGCCATTGTTCCAGTTCGCCGACGGCACGAGTGACCATCGGCCGCGACAGGTCGAGCCGGCTGGCGGTGGCGGTAAAACTGCCGCTGGCCGCAATGTCGGCAAAAATCGCCAGCGCCTGCAATCGGTCCATTTTTCGCCCCTCAATTGTTTCAATTTATGTAACAGATAAGCGCAGTTTAACGCCTTTATCCGCTCGCATTCTGCAACGACAATCCACTCCGTCAACACCAACCCCACGGAGAAACCCCATGTTGCGCCCTACCCTGATTGCCAGCACCCTCGCCTTTGCCCTGAGTTCGCTAACCACCCTGCCCGCCCAGGCCGGCGAACTGCAGGTCAAGGTTTATAACGCCGAAGCCGGCAGCTTCCACGTCAATTCGGTGCTGCTCAGCGGCGAACGCGAAGCGCTGGTGATCGACGCCGGTTTCACCCGCGCCGACGCCTACCGCATCGCCGCCAACGTCCTCGACAGCGGCAAGACGCTGAAGGCGATCTACATCAGCCAGGCCGACCCCGACTACTACTTTGGCGCCGCGACGCTCAAGGAACTGTTCCCGCAGGCGGCGCTGCTGACCAGCCCGGCGGTGCGCGAGAAAATCGCCGCCAAGCTGCCGGCCAAGCTCGCCTTCTGGGGCCCGAAGATGGGTGCCAACGCGCCGCGCCAGCCGCAGTTGCCGGAAGCCTGGGACGGCCCGCTGACGGTGGACGGCGAAAGCATCGAACTGCGCGGCAACCACGGCCCACTGGCCCACCGCCCCTACCTGTGGATTCCCGGCCAGCGCGTGCTGCTCGGCAATATCGGCGTCTTCGGCCAACTGCATGTGTGGACCGCCGACACCCAGCAGCCCGCCGAACGCCAGGCCTGGCTGGCGCAGCTCGACGAAATGGCGGCGCTGCAACCGGCGGTGGTAATCCCCGGCCACATGCAGGCGGGCACCCCGCTCGACGCCAGCAACCTCCGCTACACCCGCGACTACCTGGTCCGCTTCGAGCAGGAAGCCGCCCACAGCAGCAACGCTGGCGAACTGATCGCGGCGCTGAAAAAGGCCTACCCGCAAGCCGGCCTCGGCATCGCGCTCGACATCGGCGCCAAGGTGAACAAGGGCGAAATGCGCTGGTAAACCGGCCAGGCCAGACCGGGGGTTTCAGCCCACGGCATGCCGGCCCGGCCCCGCAAGGCCGTGCCGGCTTTTTTGCGTTTTCCCACGGTCGACCGTGACAAACGGCAAAAACCCGCCCGAAACCGGCTTGACAAGCGGCAAGTCAAGCGAGTTTACGCACAGCCTGCAGAAAATATTTTTACTGCCCCCTCTTGACAGTTCGGACTTCAGCAGAAACCAGCCAAGGCAAGTAAAACAACGAATAATCAATCACTTAAGAATCCGCCAAAAATTTTGGCAGAGCAGAAAAAAGGCTTGTGGCAGCGGCACTTAGCGCATCCTTCCCCGCTTCACCCACAGACTTATCCACAGGTTTTGGGGATAGCCCCAAAACTCCAGCTGGTGCCAAGCAATTCACCAACAGCCTTGCACGCATTGGTTATGACCAAAACATCGGCGACAATACCAGGATCATTCACCGCCACTGGTTGTCATGGAAACCGTTTGCCAGCTGATCAATCAACAGGAATACCGAACCGCCCTCGTTCGCTTGTGGCATCTCGCCCAACAATCCTATTCCCAAGGCGGAACACAGCTGGATGAATGGTCCAGAAAACCAAGCCGCATGGCCGTCAGCGACCGGATCAAGGCACATTTTGAAACCGGCAAAGAACTGCTGGAACTGATCGACCTGCTCGCCCGGCCAACCGATGTGATTGAAGCCCTTGATCGCCTGCTTGCTGCCCCCAAACGTAAAAAAATAGCGGTTATTCCTATCGCGATTGAGTCCGCGACTTATTTTCTGGTCCAGGGCAGCCCGCACGGCGGAGTCGAGCAAACCCAGGCAGTGCGCTTTGGCAACTACATAAGTCACCACCAGGTCATTCCGGAGCAACTGGAAAAAGGAGTCTCGGCGCGCGTGCACAACCTCGCAGAAAAAGCCCCGACCGCCAACGCTGCACTCAAAAAGCAGCTCAAGCCTAAAACCGCAACGCTCTGCGCGGCACTCGGCTACTTCATGGATCAGCACCAAATTACCTGGTCGACAAAAGAAACCCACCACGGGCGGGAAATTGGCTTTGCCACCGGCACTATGGGAGAGAAAGAACGTTTTGCCGAAGCGCAGAAACAAATCCTGGCGGCCGAAAAGCGATCCGTACAACTGTTGATCTTTCCGGAACTGACGCTTTCCTGCGCCGTTCAAAAAGACATCGCTGACTGGCTCCTTGAACGCTACGAAACAGGAAATCCCTGCACCATTCCCTTGATCGTTCTCGGCAGCTTTCACCTTCATTGCCAATCCCAACCCCGCAATCGCTGCCACCTGCTGCAAGGCACAAACGGTCGCAGCATTTTGGTGCACGACAAATTTTCACCGGCCTCGATTGGCGGCTTTACCGAAGATTTCACCCCCGGCCAGTTTGCCTCGCTACTACAAACCCCCATCGGCAATCTCTCGATGGCTATCTGTAAAGATTGCGTCAACGACTACAAAACGATCTGGCTCGATCAACTCTGCCCCGACTGGCTCTTGATCCCCAGCCTGAGCGACAAAGTTCATCTGCACCAGCAAACTACCCGAGAACTCTGGAACCGCCATCGCTGCACCAGCCTGGTTGCCAACCAGCCAATAGGCGCCAGCACCTTGAACATGCCCGCCAGCGCCACCGCCCCGCATTTTGGCTACATCCACGCCAGCCAGTCAGCCGCCATCGACAAGCTCGATGATCAGGCCTACCACCCAGGCAATTCAGCACTGTGGATCTTTGATGTAGCGATCCCGGCATATAAAATTAAACAGTGCTAAAATTTTAAACAGAAAATACTTTAGGACGATTTAGTCATGGCACTCAATCTCCGTACCGCCGACCCGGAACTCCGCGTCGACGACAGTTCCCCACTTGATCTTTTGGCCGCCGCCCGCGAACTCGCTGAATGGGACGACACCACCCGCAACGTCGCCGACTACCTGCTCAATGCCTGGACCCTGCGCGCCTGCAGCAGCGACGATCCGGAAACCCTCGGTGAGCTCGAAACCGTACTTGATGCGCTGCTCGAACGCCTGCCCAATGCCGGGCAACTGCCCGCATCCCTGCGCGGTCGCTGGGAGGGCTATCTTTCGCTGCTGGCCGGGCAAATGCTGCGCATTCCATCAGACGAAGAATTGCGCGAATTCATCCGCCGCAAGCAAATCAGCAGCCTGCTGCAATCACTGCCCATAGATGGCCGCTACCTGGCACAAAGTGAACTCAAGGATGCCAAAAGCTACAGCGCCTCACGCCTCTCGCAACTGCTCGGCGAAATCGCTGACCACGGCCTAATCAGCGCGCGCAAAAATGGCCGCGAAAAGGATTGGTGCCTGACCGAGCGTGGCCGGCAAATGCTAGCCCAGCAATCCGCCAGCAAGCCCCAGAGGCTGACCAAAATCCCCCCCAAAACCGAGTCGACCGTAAATTCTCCCCGCAGCCCACTGTGCGGCATGAGCGTATTCAGCTTGCACCCCAAAAACAAGAAAGCTGCCTGATGTCCCTCACCGTCACTCTCTACAGCTACAAGGGCGGCGTAGGGCGCAGCGTTCTGGCCGCCAATCTGGCCGTATTACTAGCCCGCCACGGCAAAACCCTGATCTGCGACTTCGACCTCGAAGCCCCCGGCCTGCATCGCATCAATGATCTATCGACCAGCCGCGAGAACAAGAGCGGCCTGTTTGAATGGCTCCACCACTGGCAGGAAAAACGCAAATTCGATGCCCCGACTCAGCGCGACCTGGAACGCTTAGGCAAAAACATCTTGCCCTGCGAAAAACAAAGCAACCTCTACCTGCTGCCAGCGCACGGCGAGGAAACCAATGCCGCCGATCTTTACCAGCAAATCGACTGGGGGCACTTTCTCGCGGTCACCCCGGAAACCGGCCTGAAAATGCTGCGCGCCATGCTCACGCACCTGCGCGAAAAAGAAGGCTTTCGCTACATCGTGCTCGATTCGCGCACCGGCATCACCGACATTGGCGGCTTTCTCACCGCCTGGCTGCCCGATGTCACCCTGCTCGTCGGCAACTATGGCGCGCAGAATACCGGCGGGCTGAACCACATATGGGAAGCCCTCAAAGACCATGTCAACGACCCGCAGCGCGGCGAAAACGGACAGTACGCCGAACTCAAGCTGGAACTGGTCGCCTCACCTATCCCGGCCGACCAGCCCGAGGTCAGCGCCAAACTGCGCAGCCAATGGGAAAAGGATTTCGGCCTTGCTGCCGACAGCCTGATCGAAATCCCCGAACGCTCGGAACTGCGCCGTAGCGAAGCCATCCTGGCACTCAGCGAAACCGACTCGCCCATCGTCCGCAAATACCATGAAGTCGCCGCCCGCCTGCTCGCCATCGAGGCCGAAAACGAGCGCGCTGCCCAAGCCGAAAGCATCGCCCAGCGCCAACGCCCGGAGCTTTACCTCGACCTGCGCAAACCCGACAGCCGCGCCAAGCAAGGCAAAACCTTTGAAGAGCGTATCGCCGACCTGCTGCGCCTGCTCGGCTACCGCGTCGAACCCGAGCAAACCCTGGACGGCAACCGCATCGACCTGATCGCCAGCATCCAGCAAGGCCTGGACACTGCAACTTACTTTGTCGAATGCAAGGACCACGAAAAAGCCGTCGGCAAGGAAATTATCGAAACCCTCGATGTCTGGTTGCGCACACCCAAGGCACTCGAACGCGGCGCGCGCGGCATGGTCGTTGCCCGCCGCTTCAGCCCGCAAGCACAGGAACTCGCCAAAGGTCGCCAGATTCGCTGTTTTACGCCGGAAGACCTCGAACGCGCCCTGATCGACTTTTCCACCTACCTCAACCGCCTGATTTCGGAATTTGCCAACAGTCCGCTCGCTGCCAGCTACATCGAGCAAAAAATCCAGCCAGAAAAACAGGCCGACCAAACCCTGCCGCTACTGCCCTATGCGCAAGCCTGGAGCCGGGGCGAGCACAGTCGCCTATGGGTATTGCTCGGCGACTACGGCACCGGAAAGACCGCCTTTACCCGCCGCTTTGCTTACGATCTGGCACAACAAGCCCTCGGTAATCCGGAAAATCCGATTCCGCTGTTGATCAACCTGCGCGACTTCCCCAACAAGACCAGCCTCGGCGATCTGCTGCACGACCACTGGCAGCGCCAGACCGGCGAACGCCGCGACCCGGCCATTTTTCTACACTTGCTGGCACGTGGCCGCCTCATCCTGTTGATCGACAGCTTTGACGAAATGGGCGTTGCCCAAGCCCACCGCAATGTCGTCGAGCAATTCCGCATGCTCGCCCAACCCAGCGACAGTGCCGGCGACAACCCGCGCGCCAATCGTGTGCTGATTACCTGCCGCGAGCAGTTTTTCCGCGAACACGGCGAAGCCCAGCAAACCGTGCACCGCCTGAGTGACCGCCTTGCCGCGCTGGAACAGGCCGCGCGCGGCTTTGACGGCAACATCGACGTTTTACCCCGCTTTGACCACGAGCAAATCCAGCAATACCTGAGCACACGCCTGGGCAAAAAAGACGGCAAACAAGCCTGGAAGGATATCCGCAACATTTACAACCTCGCCAGCCTCGCCGACCGACCGCAACTGCTCGACATCATCATCGGCTCGCTGCCCGATCTCAAGCGCAGCGGTGAAGCCGTCACCGCCGGCGCGCTCTACCTGCGCTATACCAACTGCTGGCTCAACGACTACCGCCACTCCGACCGGCAAAGCAATAGCAACGAGCTACTCGTCATCCTTGAAGCCCTGGCCGTCGAACTCTGGCAACGCGACGGTCAGCGCATCCACCACGGTGACCTCTACGCGCTGATCAAGGACCGCCGCCTGCCCAGCCAGCTTGACCCCGCCACGCTCGACATCGAACTGCGCACCGCCGCCTTTCTCTCACGCACGCCGGATGGCTACTACGGCTTCTCGCACCGCAGCTTTCTCGAATTTTTCTACGCCCGTGCCCTGCTCAAAGCTACCGAAAACAACCCGGAGGCACTCGCAGCCAAGCTCAACGGCCCCATCCCCAGCCGCGAAGCCGCCGTCTTTTTTGCCGACTTGCTTGCCCTGCACGAGGTCATGACGCAAAAACAGGCACAGCAAAACATCGCTGCAATCCTGGCCAAGGAAGATGGCAACGCCCCCGGCAGCCCCCTGCTCACCCGCCAAACCGCCTACCCGGCCAACGCCCGGCGCAATGCCTACCTGCTCGGCTACTGGGCCAGCCGCGCCTACCAGCAAGACCAGGTGGACTGGCTACCGCTAGCACCACAACGTATCAATCTCGCCGGCTGCCAGTGCCAGGACTTGGTGCTCCCCGGCGCCAATCTCGCCAATGCGCAACTTCAGGGCAGCGACTGGTCACGCAGTGTGCTCGACGGCGCCAACCTGAGCCAAGCCGATGCCAGTGGGGCAAACTTCTGGCAAGCCATCCTCGCCAACGCCAACCTGAGTGCCAGCAAGCTCGACAGGGTACAAGGCAAAGAAGCCGACTTGCGCCATGCCAATCTAAGCCACACCTCGGCCCGCAATAGCCAGTGGATCAAGGCCTTGTTCCAGCACAGTGATTTGAGCGAGGCGGACTTTTCCAACACCGACCTGCGCGCAGCCCGCCTGGCCAATAGCCAGGGCGAAGTGACGCTTGTCGATAGCTGTTTATTGGGTTGCACTGCGCCGAACAGCCGGGCAGGTTCACTGCCCCATCCCCCTGCCCCCCCCTGCACCCCCCACCTGCAGTACGGCCATAGTGGAATGACAACCTACGCAGCCTTCTCCCCCGACGGCGCCCGCATCGTCTCCACAAGCTACGACCACACTCTGCGCATCTGGGACACTCACTCCGGCCTGTCCATCGCCACACTCGAAGGACATCAAGACTGGGTCAGAAGCGCCACCTTCTCCCCAGACGGCGCCCGCATCGTCTCCGCCAGCGACGACAATACCCTGCGTATCTGGGACGCTCACTCCGGCCTGTCCATCGCCACACTCGAAGGGCATCAAGACCGCGTTAGAAGCGCCACCTTCTCCCCCGACGACACCCGCATCGTCTCCGCAAGCGACGACCACACCCTGCGCATCTGGGACGCTCACTCCTACCGCGCCATCGCCACACTCGAAGGACATCAAGACTCGGTCAACAGCGCCGCCTTCTCCCCCGACGGCACCCGCATTGTCTCCGCAAGCAATGACCGGACCCTGCGCATCTGGGACACTCACTCCAAACAAACTCTCGCCACACTCAAAGGGCACCGAGGTGGAATTGCTAGCGCGGTTTTCTCCCCCGACGGCACTCACATCGTCTCCGCCAGCGACGACAACACCCTGTGCCTCTGGGATGCCCACTCCGAGCCCCCCCTTGCCACACTCGAAGGGCATCAAAACCGGGTCAGAAGCGCCACCTTCTCCCCCGACGGCGCTCGCATCGTCTCCGCAAGCGACGACAACACCCTGCGCATCTGGGACGCTCGCTCCGGCCTGGCCATCGCCACACTCAAAGGGCATCGAGGCTGGGTTAGAAGCGCCGTCTTTTCCCCCGATGGCACTCGGATCATCGCAGCAAGCCTCGACAACACCCTGTACATCTGGGACGCCCACTCCAGCCAGGTCATCGCCATACTTGAAGGACATCAAGGCTGGGCTACTAGTGCCGCCTTTTCCCCCGACGGCACTCGCATCATCTCCGTAAGTGCCGACAATACCTTGCGCACCTGGGACGCTAGCTCCGAGCAAACCCTCACCATACTCAAAGGGCCTCGAGATTGGGTCAGAAGCGCCGCCTTCTCCCCCGACGGCACCCGCATCATCTTCGCAAGCTATAACAATACCCTACGCATCTGGGACGCTCACTCCGGCCTAACCCGCGCCACCCTCGCAGGACATCAAGACTGGGCCAACAGCGTCGCCTTCTCCGCAGATGGCGCCCGCATCGTCTCCGCAAGCGACGACCGCACCCTGCGTCTCTGGGACGCTCACTCCGGGCAGCCCCTCGCGTCCCTCGAAGGGCATCAAGACTCGGTCAGGAGCGCTGCCTTCTCATCCGACGACACTCGCATCGTCTCCGCCAGCAACGACAATACTCTGCGCATCTGGGACACTCACTCCGGGCAGCCCCTCACCACCCTCGAAGGGCATCAACACTGGGTCATGAGCGCTGCCTTCTCCCCCGACGGCGCTCGCATCGTCTCCGCCAGCTACGACCGCACTCTGCGCATCTGGGACGCTCACTCCTGGCAGCCCCTCGCCACCCTCGAAGGGCATCAACGCCCGGTCAACAGCGCAAGCTTCTCCCCCGACGGCGCTCGCATCGTCTCCACCAGCGACGACAATACTCTGCGCCTCTGGGACGCTCACTCCCTGCAACCCCTCGCCACCCTCAAAGGGCATCAAAGCTCGGTCAGGAGCGCCGCCTTCTCCCCCGATGGAACTCGCATCCTCTCCGCTAGCTACGACAACACCCTGCGCATCTGGGACGCCCACTCCGGACAATTGCTACGCATACTCTGGACAGAAGGCGAAGCCTGGTTTTCACTGGATACCAGCGAACTCGCCGAGGGCCTGCGCCTGGACCAGATCACCCACCCGATTCTGCGTGGACAAGGCCCGACGCCGCTGGTGTTCATCGACCCGGAAGACAAGCTGCAACCCGCACCGTGGATTCCCCGCTACTGGTACGCCGACGACTTCCCGGCCCTGTGGCACCACAAAGACGCGGCGGATTAAGCCCAAGCCAGCCACGACCACGACCACGACCACGACCACGACCACGACCACGACCACGGTCACGGTCACGGTCACGGTCACGGTCAACCCGCAATTTTCTGCATTTTTGCGAGTTGACCGTGGCAAAAGCGCCCCATAACCTGAACTTTGCCGTCGCCCGGCCAGCCCAGCGCCGGCACTGCGTCTTTCCCCAATAGCCGGCGGCAGGCGGGCGCCGGAAAATGCCGGATATCGCTTCTGCCTGCCCTTGCCATGTCCGCACTCCCCACGCGTTCTGCCCCGCCGCCAGCCCACCCGTCCGCCACCGCAGCGGCCAGGCCGGACGAGGACCGCCCGGCCAATCCGCACAGCCTGTTCGACGACGCGCAGGCGATCGTGATCGGCACCTTGCTGGTCGCCTCCGGTGTGGTGCTATTCAAGAGCGCCGGGCTGCTCACTGGCGGCACTGCCGGGCTGACCTTTTTGCTGCACTACGCCAGCGGCAGCTCGTTCGGCCTGCTCTACGCGCTGCTCAACCTGCCCTTCTTCTGGCTGGCCTGGCGGCGGATGGGCAAAGTCTTCGTGGTCAAGACGCTGATCGCGATTGCGCTATTTTCCTTATTCGTCGATCTGGCGCCGCTCGGGCTGCGCTATGCGCTGCTCGAACCGCTGCTGGCGGCCGTGCTCGGCGGCTTTTCGCTGGGCGTCGGCTTTCTGATCCTGTTCCGGCATCAGGCCAGCCTCGGCGGTTTCAACATCCTCGCGCTCTACCTGCAGGATCGCCACGGCTGGCCGGCCGGCAAATGCCTGCAGGTGATCGACACGGTGATTCTGCTCGCCGCCCTCGCCGTCGTCCCGTGGTCGCAAGTGGCGATCTCGCTGCTCGGCATCGCCGCGCTCAACTCAACACTGGCGATCAACCACCGCAAAGGCCGCTACATCTCGTTCTGAGCCTAGCCAACGGCTGCAAGAGGCCGCCGCAATGCAGCACCCGGCGCGAGCTGCCGGCTGTGGAAAAAAATATCCCCAAGCCCTTGACAGCAGCCCTGTCAAGCCTGGCTTACGCACAGGCGGCGAAATATATTTTTTGCCAAACCCCTTGACACGCCGGCAAGCCGCGCCAAACCGTGCGCACAGTTTAAACTCAACAAAATCAACAACTTACAATTCTGCACAAGTTTGCAGCAGAGTAAGAAAAAGCCTTACGGTTGCGGGACTTAGCGCATTTCCCCACGACTCATTCACAGACTTATCCACAGCTTTTGTGGATAGCTGGAAAAACATTGGAATGCCACGGTCGACCGTGAAAACAGGCCAACTTCCAGTCGACCGCGTGCGCCGGCCCGCCGCCGGCAGCACCGCTACCAGCCGCTCAGGCGCGAGCCTTGAGCGCCAGGAATTCGTCGATCAACCGGTCGAGGATGGTGGCTTCGTCGCCGCTTTCCAGCCCGAGCAAGGCGGCGACCTGGCGCATCTTGTCCGGGTGCACGGCGGCGCGAGCGTTGGCCGCTTCCCGCGCGACCTGGTAGCCGCCCTCGCCTGTGCTTTCTCGGGTCGTTACCGGCGACCCGGCGCTGCTTGCCTGCACCGGTGAAGTCGCCCGCGTCGAAGCCTGCACCGGGCCGGCAGCCTCAGCCTCGCCGCTTTCCCACGGCGGCAGATCGCTCCCGGTCGAGGCCGGTTCGCCGCTGGCGGTCACGGCTACACCATCAACGGCGGTCACTGCCGCGACAGCCGGTGCGGCTTCAGCGGCGTCGCCTTCGTCCGCAGCCGGCTTCTTCTTGTCCTTCTTGCGGCGTTTGACGCCGGCTTCGGCCAGGGCTTCCTCGACCAGCTCGCGCGGCAGCTTTTCGCCTTCCGGCAATTGCTCGATTTTTTCCAGCAGCGATTCGGCGCTGGCCTCGTCCTTCTGCGCCAGTTTCTCGATCTGCACCGCCGTGGTCGCGCTGCCGATCTTGCCCGACTCCAGCAAGGCACTGACCTTGGGCGAGAGATTGGCGGCGGCGGTCGCCTGGTTGAGCCAGGTCGGCGAACGCCCGAACTGCTCGGCGGCGGCATTCGGCGTCTCGAAACGGTCGGCAATCCGCTGGATGGCGTTGGCCATGTCCAGCGGTTCCAGCGCGGCACGCACGCCGAGGCCGAGATTCTCGAATACCTGCACCTCCAGGACCTCGTCCGCCGGGCAGGCGCGGATCAGCACCGGCACCTGCGTTTCGCCGGCCAGCAGCGCGGCCTGACGGCGGCGTTCGCCGACGATCACCCGGTAACGCCCGGCGGCATCGGCCGGCTGCACCAGCAAGGGCTGCAGCACGCCCTTCTTGCCGATGGCGTTGGCCAGCCCCTTGAGCGCGGCCTCGTCCGGCTGGCGGCGCGGATGCTCGGGGTCGGGGTCGAGCAGCGACAGGTCGAGCAAGCGGTATTCGGCGGCGGCATCCTTGAAGGCCATGACTTCTCCGGGCAAAAAGGGGCCGGATGTTCCGCGATTCGGCGACGAAAAACAAGCCCCCAGCCCTTGTCATACCGCCCTTTTATGCCGATAAAGAAGATGGAGGACGTGCCACTCCGGCACGCCGCAGGTTCGCGCGAGGAGAATCACCATGATCGGCACCACCCTATCCGGCAATTTGAGCGACAAACTTCCGCTGGCGGCGCGCACTTCGTCCGCCACCACGCCCCCCCGGACTGCTACCGGCGCCGAAGCAAGCCAGCGGGCCGGCAACAGCGAACAGGCCAGCGCGACCGCTGCCAGCAAAAGCAGCGCCACCGCCGCGCTGGCGCAGTTCAAGGCGCAGCAGAATGTCCAGATCGTCCAGTCCTCGGTCAGCGTCTCGCTGAGCAGCGGCAACGAGCCGCTGGCGCTGATGCTGAAAAGCGCCATTCAAGGCATCAACGAAGCCCTGGCGCCCACCCTGGGGCCGGACGCGATTCAGAACGCGATGAGCCAGGACAACAGCCCGCAAGCCACCGCCGACCGCATCCTGTCGCTATCCACCGGCTTCTTCGAAGCCTACGCCAAGCAAAACCCGGACAAGGACCCGGAAACCTTGGTCAAGGACTTCGTCGCCACCATCCGCAGCGGCTTCGAACGCGGCTTCAACGAAGCCAGCGACATCCTCAAAGGCCTCAATGCCCTCGGCGACGACATCAAAGGCAGCATCGACCAGACCTACGCGCTGGTACAAAAAGGCTACGACGACTTCATCGCCAGCAAGACCAAGGAACTGACCGGTGGAGGCGATGCGGGCAGTAATACCACCGCTGATGCCGGCAAGGCTGCGGTGAGCAAGAGCAGCGCCTGAACCTGAGGTGGTTGCGGGGAGCCCCCTGCTGGGTTTCAAGCAAAAAAGGCTGCTGTCACGGTCGACCGTGACAGCAGCCTTTTCCCTGCCCATGCGGTGCTGGAAAACTGGCGATTTCCGCACCCAAGCTCAGGCCAAAGTCGACAACACCCTCAGCGCCTCACGATAAGCGGCTCCGGCAAGCAACTCCCCCACCGGCTGCTGCATCGCGGCGGCCAGTTGTTCGATGCGTGCGCTTCTGGCCCGGTAGGCGGTGTCCTGCGGCGGTTGCCAGCGGGCCAGCACGTCGCCGACCGCGTCCGGCGAGTTGCACACGAGCAGCATGTCGCAGCCGGCGGCATAGGCGGTTTCGACGCGGGCGAGCATGTCGCCGACGATGCCGGCGCCGGCCATCGACAGGTCGTCGGTGAATACCACGCCGTTAAAGCCAAGGTCCTGGCGCAAATAGTCGATCCAGTGGCGGGAGAACACGGCGGTGGCCGGGTCGACCTGGCGGTAGATGACGTGCGCGGCCATCACGCCGTCGAGCGCGCCGGCTTGCACCAGCTGGCGGTAGGGTTCGAGGTCTTCCTGGATTTCGCTCAGCGGGCGTTCGTCGACCGGCAGTTCGACGTGCGAATCGGGAATCACGTAGCCGTGGCCGGGGAAGTGTTTGCCGCAGGTGCCCATGCCGCCGGCGCGCAGGCCTTCGCCGAGGGCCTTGACCAGATCGACGATCACCGCCGGGTCGCGGTGGAAGGCGCGGTCGCCGATCACCCGCGAAGGGCCATAGTCGAGGTCGAGCACCGGGGTGAAGGAATAGTCGACGCCGTGCGCTCGCAATTCGCCGGCCAGCACCCGCCCGGCGGCACGTGCCAGTTGCCGCCCGGCTTCCGGGTCGGCGGCGTAGCGTTCGCCCAGCGCGCGCATCGGCGGCAGGCGGGTGAACCCGTCACGGAAGCGTTGCACGCGGCCGCCTTCGTGATCGACCGCGATCAGCAGCTGCGGCTGGCGCAGGGCGTGGATGTCGGCGGTCAACGCCCGCAGTTGCTCGGGGTCGCGGTAATTGCGGGTAAACAGGATGATGCCGCCGACCAGCGGATGGCAGAGGCGTTCGCGGTCAAGCGCGGTGAGTTCGTGACCGGCGATGTCGATCATCAGCGGCCCGAGCGGCAGGGACCGGGGCGAAACAGCCGAGCCAGCGGATTCCGCAAACCCGGCCAGGACGGAGGAAGAGGACGCAGCAGTAGTCATGCACGCTCCAGAAGCACGTAGGCGACAGCGTATTCGGCTTCGTCGCTGATCGAAAGATGCGCGGTCAGGCCAAGGTTTTTGACCAGTTCGGCGAGTTGACCGTGGAAATGCAGTTGCGGCTTGCCCAGCGGGTCGTGGCCGACGGCGATGTTGGGCAGGGTCGCCGGTTCGCGCACACCGCTGCCGAGCGCCTTGGCAAAGGCCTCCTTGGCGGCAAAACGCTTGGCGAGAAAGCGGCCTTTATCGCCGGCGGCGGCAAACGCCGCCAGTTCGTCGGCAGCGAGTATTTTTTCCGCAGCCCGCTCGCCGTGCTTTTGCCACATCGCCGCCAGTCGCTCGACGCGGACGATGTCGGTGCCGATGCCGTGGATCATCCGGCTCAGACGCCTTCGGGCCGAGCCGCCGCTTCGCGGATCAGCGCCTTCATTTCGCGCACGGCTTCGCGCAGGCCGACGAAGACGGCGCGGCTGACGATCGAGTGGCCGATGTGCAGTTCGCGCACGCCGGGCAGGCGGGCCAGCGGCTGCACGTTGTAGTAGTTGAGCGCGTGCCCGGCGTTGAAGCGCATCCCGAACTCGCGGATCGCCTGCCCGGCAGCGCGGATCTTGGCCAGTTCGGCGAGTACCGCCGGCGCTTCGGCATCGCGGCCCCGGTCGTGGAAGGCGTGGGCGTAGGGGCCGGTGTGGATTTCGCAGACCTGCGCGCCGATCCGCGCCGCTGCTTCGATCTGTGCCAGTTCGGCGTCGATGAAGACGCTGGTGCAGATACCGGCCTCGGCCAGGCGGGCAATCTGGTCCTTGAGCCGGGCTTCCTGACCAAGGATGTCGAGGCCGCCTTCGGTGGTCACCTCGTGGCGCCCTTCCGGTACCAGCATCGCCATTTGCGGCTTGATCCGGCAGGCGATGGCGATCATTTCGTCGGTTGCCGCCATTTCAAAATTGAGCTTGATCTGGGTCGTCTCGGCCAGCCGCTCGACATCGCGATCCTGAATGTGACGGCGATCCTCGCGCAGGTGGAAGGTGATCCCGTCGGCACCGCCGAGGTGAGCTTCGGAAGCCGCCCAGACCGGGTCCGGCTCATAGGTGCGGCGCGCCTGGCGCAGGGTGGCAACGTGGTCGATATTGACGCCGAGTTCGATCATAGCGCTTGCAACTCCTTGAAAATCTGGCGGGTGACCAGTTCGGTTCCATTCAGGTAATGCGCCAGCAACGTGCGCATCAGGTTTTTGGCTTCGGACCGTGTACGCGGCCGGGAAAAATCTTCGGCATCGAGGTCGAGCAGGGTCTGCCCGAGCACCAGCGGCGGTTCGCCGCCGCCCTGCGCCAGCGGCACCGCGCCTTCCTCGATCCGGTAACTGTACTGAAGTTCGGCGGCAATCGGCTCGCCCGCTGCATCGTGGTTGAGGGTCAGGCCGTAGCCAAGCTCCTGCAGCATCGCCTTTTCGAAACGGCGCAGGTCGGCCTCGCGCTCGGCGCTGTCCTGATCGCCGGCGAGATGCGCGAGCAAGGCGCCGTAGCGGGCAAAGAGGATGGGGTGCGCGTCCTCGCGCGGCAGCAGGTTGAGCAGCAGTTCGTTCAGGTAATAGCCGCAGAACAGGGCCTCACCGCCGAGCAGGGGCTGGCCGCCGACCCATTCGGCCTTCATCAGGGTCGGCACTTCGCCCTTGCCGGCCCAGCCGATTTCCAGCGGCTGAAAGGCCAGCAGCAGGCCGCGAATCGCCGCCCGCGGCCGGCGGGCACCGCGCGCCAGCAGCGCGATGCGCCCGTGATCGCGGGTGAACACCTCGACGATCAGGCTGGTTTCACGATAGGGATAGCTGTGCAACACCCAGGCCGGCTGGGCATCGACCTTGCCGCGTGCTGACATCGTCCCGGCCTCGCCTGTGGCGTCCCTTGTCTGGCTCGGATGCCCGGCTTATTCGTAGCCGAGGCTTTTGAGCAGGCGCTCGTCGTCGTTCCAGCCCGACTTCACCTTGACCCAGATTTCCAGATAGACCTTGCCGTCGAACAAGCGCTCCATGTCCTGGCGGGCTTCGCTGGCGATCCGCTTGAGGCTTTCCCCGCCCTTGCCGATGACGATGGCCTTATGGCTTTCACGGTCGACGACGATGGCGGCAAAAATCCGGCGCAGCGCGCCTTCGGTTTCAAAGCGTTCGATCTCGACTGCTGTTGCGTAGGGCAGTTCGTCGCCAAGCAGGCGGAAAACCTTTTCGCGGATGTATTCGGAGGCCAGGAAGCGCTCGCTCTTGTCGGTCAGTTCGTCCTCGCCGAACATCAGACCTTCGTTGGGCAGGTGCTTGCGCGCCTCCTTGAGCAGTTCCTCGGTCTGGCGCCCCTTGGCGGCGCTGACCGGGACCACGGCGGTGTAGTCGAAGTCGGCGGCGACCTGGGCCAGGAAAGGCAGCAAGGCGTCCTTGTTCTTCAACTGGTCGGTCTTGTTGACCACCAGAATCACCGGCACGTCCTTGGGCAGCAGGCGGACCACCGCCTGGTCCTTGGCGTCGTAGCGCCCGGCTTCGACGACGAAGAGGACGACATCGACATCGTGCAGGGTCTGCGTCACGCCCCGGTTCATCGCGCGGTTGAGCGCATTCGAGAACTTGGTCTGGAAACCCGGGGTATCGACGAAGACGAATTGTGCATCATCGTTGGTCAGGATGCCGGTGATGCGGTGGCGCGTTGTCTGCGCCTTGCGCGAGACAATGCTGATCTTTTCGCCGACCAGGCGGTTCAACAGCGTCGACTTACCGACGTTGGGACGGCCGACAATGGCCAGATAACCGGAGCGGATTTCTTTCATGCTTTCAATTCCTTCAGTGCCAGATCGGCGGCGACCTGTTCGGCAATGCGCCGGCTGCTGCCCTCGCCTACGGTGCGCAGGGCTGGGTTGCCAATAATGCAGGCCACCTCAAAATTCTGCTGGTGTGCGGCCCCCGAAGTTTGCAGCAATTCGTACCGTGGCAGCGGCTTCTTGCGCCCCTGCAGCCACTCCTGGAGCCGGGTCTTGGCATCCTTCTGCGGCGCGGCGCCGGGCTTGAGCGCGTCAAGCAGCGGCTGGTAAAGCCGTCCGATCACCTCGGCGGCAGCGGCAAAACCGGCATCCAGATAGACCGCGCCAAACACCGCTTCGAGCGCATCGGCAAGAATCGACGGCCGGCTGGCGCCACCGCTCCTCAACTCGCCCTCACCCAGGCGCAAGGCCTCGCCGATGCCGACCCCCAGCGCCAGTTGATGCAGGCTGTCCTGACGGACCAGATTGGCGCGGAAACGCGACAGATCGCCTTCCGGCAGATCGGGGAAACGCCGGTAGAGCAGATCGGCCACCACGAAATCGAGGATGCCGTCACCCAGGAATTCCAGGCGCTCGTTATTGGGAATGCCGTAGCTGCGGTGCGTCAGCGCGGTGCGCAATAGTGCGGAATCGGAAAACGCGTGTCCGAGTTTTCCGGCAATACGTTCTGCCGTCATCCCTTATTTGCCGGCGGTGGTGCCGCGATAGTCGATCAACAGGCTAACGTTGCCGAACAGCGGAATCACCTTCTCGTATGCGAAGGAAGCGACGATGCGATTGCCTTCCTTGCCGATCTGCAAGTCTGCCGACTTGAATGGCAAATTGTCGATCTCGGCGTACTTGTCGAAAGCCCGGCGTACATCGGCCACGGTCGCCTCGGGACCGACCTGGGCGATCGCTGCCTTGGCATCCTTCAGGATCGCGTAGTACTCGATCACTGTCGGCACGGTTTTGAGGCCGACCAGGCCAACCGGCAGCAACAGGACCAGCAGCATCAACAGCCCGCCCAGGCTGACGCCTTTCTGCTTGCGCATCGCTTTCTCCTTACTTGAACGAGCCGATACGGCCCAGATCGCTGAGGTTCAGCCAGATGAAGAAGGCCTTGCCGACAATGTTCTCTTCCGGCACGAAGCCCCACGAACGGCTGTCGCGGCTGTTGTCGCGGTTGTCGCCCATCATGAAGTAATGCCCGGGCGGCACCTTGCAGACCACGCCTGCGGCATTGTAGGAGCAATTTTCGCGAAACGGGAAGCGGCTGGCGTCAGGGATGAACTCCGGTGCATCGCTATCGTTGAGCAGGCGATGCTCGACCTCACCCATCTTGGCGCTGTACTGCTCGGAGTAATACAGGCGCTCACGATGCTGGAAATCCTCCAGCTTCTTCATCGGCACCAGCTGGCCATTGATCGTCAGCTTCTTGTGCTGGTAGGCAATGGTGTCGCCGGGCACGCCCACCACCCGCTTGATGTAGTCGAGCGACGGGTCTTCCGGGAAGCGGAAGACCATCACATCGCCACGCTGCGGGTCATTGATACTGATGATCTTTTTATTGATCACCGGCAGACGGATGCCATAGGTGAATTTATTAACCAGGATGAAGTCACCGATCAGCAGCGTCGGGATCATCGAACCGGAAGGAATCTTGAACGGTTCAAAGAGAAAGGAACGGAGCACGAAGACGATCAGGATCACCGGGAAGAAGCTGGCGCCCCACTCGACCCACAACGGCTCCTTGCCACCCGGTGCCCGCAATTTCCTGAATTTCAGGACGTCGACCGCGTAAAGCAGGCCGGTAAGCACCAGCAGCACAAAAAGAATCAGTGCGAAGTTCATGCTCAGTCTGGATCCGGGTTAGTTATCGACACGCAACACGGCGAGGAAGGCTTCCTGCGGAATTTCGACCGAGCCGACCTGCTTCATCCGTTTCTTGCCGGCCTTCTGCTTTTCGAGCAGCTTCTTCTTCCGCGAGATGTCGCCGCCGTAACACTTGGCGAGCACGTCCTTGCGCATGGCCTTGACGTTTTCACGGGCGATGATGTGCGAGCCGATGGCGGCCTGGATCGCCACGTCGTACATCTGACGCGGAATCAGTTCGCGCATTTTCGAGGCCAGTTCGCGGCCGCGATACTGCGAGTTGGCGCGGTGAACGATCAGCGACAGCGCATCGACCTTCTCGCTATTGATCAGGATGTCGAGCTTGACCACGTCGGCCGTGCGGTATTCCTTGAAATCGTAGTCGAGCGAGGCGTAGCCCTTGGAACAGGACTTGAGCTTGTCGAAGAAGTCCATCACCACTTCGGCCATCGGCATTTCGTAGACCAGCTTTACCTGGCGGCCGTGGTAGTGCATGTCGACCTGGTTGCCGCGCTTCTGATTGCACAGCGTGATCACGTTGCCGAGGAAGTCCTGCGGCACGAAGATGGTTGCCTCGATGATTGGCTCGCGGATTTCGTCGATCTTGGAGATTTCCGGCAGCTTAGCCGGGTTCTCGACCTGGATCACGCTGCCATCCTTTTGCACCACCTCATAAACCACGGTCGGTGCGGTCGTAATCAGGTCCTGATCAAATTCACGCTCCAGGCGCTCCTGCACAATTTCCATGTGGAGCAAACCGAGGAAGCCGCAACGGAAGCCGAAACCAAGCGCTTGCGAGACTTCCGGCTCGTATTGCAGCGAGGCATCGTTAAGCTTGAGCTTTTCCAGCGCTTCGCGCAGCGAGTCGTACTGGTTGGCTTCAACCGGATACAGGCCAGCAAAAACCTGCGGCTTGATTTCCTTGAAGCCGGGCAGCGGCTCGACCGCCTTGCGGTCGGCATGGGTGATGGTGTCGCCCACCTTGGCGGCCTTCAGCTCCTTGATCCCGGCAATCACAAAACCGACCTCGCCGGCGCGCAGCACATCGCGCTGCAGCGACTTCGGCGTAAACACGCCGACCTGCTCGCACAGCTGATTGGCGCCGGTGGCCATGAAATGCAGCTTGTCCTTGGGACGTATTTCGCCATCGACCACACGGACCAGCATCACCACGCCGACGTAGTTGTCAAACCAGGAGTCGATGATCAGTGCCTTGAGCGGCGCGGTGACATCGCCAACCGGCGGTGGCACCCGGGCAACCACTTGTTCGAGAATATCCTGAACACCGAGACCGGTCTTGGCCGAAGCCTGAACAGCGTCAGTGGCGTCGATCCCGATCACATCCTCGATTTCCTGCTTGGCGCTGTCCGGGTCGGCCGATGGCAGGTCGATCTTGTTCAGCACCGGCACCACTTCGACATCGAGTTCGATTGCCGTGTAGCAGTTGGCCACGGTCTGGGCCTCGACACCTTGCGAGGCATCGACCACCAGCAGTGCGCCTTCGCAAGCCGACAGCGAACGCGAGACTTCGTAGGAGAAGTCGACGTGTCCCGGGGTGTCGATCAGGTTGAGGTTGTACACCTTGCCGTCGCGCGCCTTGTATTGCAGCGCAGCCGTCTGGGCTTTGATGGTAATGCCCCGCTCCTTCTCGATATCCATCGAGTCGAGAACCTGGGCTTCCATTTCGCGGTCGGAAAGACCGCCACAAAGGTGAATGATCCGGTCGGCCAGGGTCGATTTGCCGTGGTCGATGTGAGCGATGATCGAGAAATTTCTAATGTGATCCATGCTGCTTTACGCTGCCGCTTAAAAGGCTGCCAGTAAAAAAGGGCGCTGTCCGGCGCCCTTCCTTGTTCAGAAGACTTTGAATTCTAGCGGATTCCCGCCAAATA
This sequence comes from Dechloromonas sp. ZY10, assembly GCF_041378895.1. NCBI lineage: Bacteria > Pseudomonadati > Pseudomonadota > Betaproteobacteria > Rhodocyclales > Azonexaceae > Dechloromonas > Dechloromonas aquae. The sequence goes on along the minus strand of NZ_CP144212.1, from coordinate 1,494,995 downwards.
TTCACGGACTTTGGCGACATCGAGGAAGTAGTGACAGAGTTCGTGATCGCCGTGCAGCAAGACCGGCACCAGTTCGTCGTACTTTGCTTCCAGCGCCGGATCGGCATCGACATCGACCACACTGACCGTTGCCGCGAACTCTGCCGCCAGAGGGTTCAGGGCTTCTTCCATGTCATGGCAGAGGTGGCAGTAGCCACGGCTGATCAGCGTCAGTTCGATACTCATCTCAGTTGCTTCCGTTGATACCCTTGATCGTGATGAAAGTCTGCAGTTCGCCACGCCGGATCAGCAGGGTCACATTGCTGCCCTTTTCGAACTGCTGCAGCAGCTTGTTGAACTGCTCGACGCTTTTGAGTTCGGTCGTTGCCCCCCTGCTGATCACCGCGAGAATCACATCGCCAACACGCAGATCGCTACGCGGTGCGGTGCTGCGTATTTCATCGACGATCAGACCGGCCGCCAGTTTCAGCTCGCGTTTCTGTTCCGGGGAAGGCTCGCTCAGCACCAGACCAAGACGATTGGCCGCCAACTCCGTCGGGCGCTGTGGCCTGACGTTGCGCCCAGCCGATTTATCCTCCTGCATTTCACCGACCACGACCGGAATTTCACGAGTCCCGCCCTTGCGCCAGACCTGGGCGAGCGCTCGGGTTCCCGGGCGGGTGGCGCCGACAATCCGCGGCAGATCGGCAGAGGCGTTGATCGGCCGACCATCGAATTTGAGAATCACGTCGCCCGGCTCCAGCCCTGCCTTGTCTGCCGGGCCGCCCTTCTCAACGGCATTGACCACTGCCCCCATCGGCTTGGCCAGCCCCAGCGAATCGGCCAACTCCTTGCTGACTTCCTGAATGACCACGCCGAGCCGGCCACGAGCAACCTTGCCGCTGGCGCGCAACTGGCTCTGAATTTCCATCGCGACATCAATGGGGATCGCGAACGAAACCCCCATGTAACCGCCACTGCGGCTGTAAATCTGGGAGTTGATCCCGACCACTTCGCCATTCATGTTGAACAAGGGACCGCCGGAATTGCCGGGGTTGATCGCCACGTCGGTCTGGATGAAAGGAACGTAGTTTTCCTGCGGCAACGAACGTCCCTTGGCCGATACGATCCCGGCCGTCACCGAGTTTTCGAAACCGAAGGGCGAACCGATGGCCACCACCCACTCACCCGGGCGCAATTTTTGCGGATCCCCCAGTCGCGCCACTGGCAAATTGGCTGCTTCAATCCGGATCAGCGCAACATCGGTGCGCTTGTCGGCACCGATGATCTTGGCCTTGAACTCGCGCTTGTCGGTCAATCGGACCGTCACCTCGTCAGCCCCGTCGACCACATGGGCGTTGGTCAGAATATATCCATCGGCACTAATGATGAATCCAGAGCCCAGGGACTTGTTTTCGAACTCACGCGGCACCGTCCCGCCCGGCGGCAAGGGGATAAAGCGACGGAAAAACTCAAAAGCCGGATCGTTCTCATCAAAAGGGAAAGGCGACATCTGGCCGCCACGTCGAACGGTTTGCGTAGTACTGATATTGACCACGGCCGGCCCCTGCTTTTCGGCAAGATCGGCAAAATCCGGCAAGTTTCTTCCCTGCGCGACAGCCAGAGAACAGGCAAGGAAAAAGGCAAAAAACGCAAGCAGGCGTTTCATCGGCAATCACCCTCCAGAAAACAGGCAGAAAAATTCAGGAATCAAGACGGTCTACGATATGGGGACGCGGCGAAAAATTCCCAGAGCCGACCGCAGTCTTCCGCCTGACCCACGCAAAGACCAGACCACCGCCCAGCAGCGCTCCGAGGACGCCACCCAGATCGGCCGCGAAGGCAGTACCAAGTGCGGCACCGCCGATGATGCCAAGCAGCGGCAGGCCGTAGGCCAGGTTGGCGGTCCGCCGGACACTACCGGCCGGCACGGCAATCAGCACGCGCTCGCCGGGCTGGGCACCGAGGGCATTGTCCACCCGGTAGGACTTGGGGCCGGAGCAGAACATCTGGGTCAGGTTCTGCCCGCCGCAGCCACCTTCTTCGTGACAACGACCACAGCCGCCCTGCTCGACTTCGACCAGCGCGACCGTTCCCTCGACTGCGCGCACGACGCCGCGCACCGTGGTGCTTTGTTCTGCATGCCTATTCATCGAATTACCAGCGACGATCCGGCGAGGTGTCGAGCAAGGGCCGCAATTTACCGGCAACCGCTTCGCGGGCGCGGAAAATCCGCGAACGTACCGTTCCGATCGGGCAATCCATGATTCCGGCAATCTCTTCGTAGGAAAGGCCTTCGATCTCGCGCAGCACGATGGCCGTACGCAACTCCTCAGGCAAAGCCTCCATCGCTGCATTCACGGTCTGACCAATCTGCTTGGACAGCAGCAGGCTTTCCGGCGTGTTGATGTCACGCAACTGGGTCGCATCCTCGAAGGTCTCCGCCTCGTCGGCATCGAATTCGGTCGAGGTCGGCGCACGCCGCCCCTGCGAAACCAGATAGTTCTTAGCGGTATTGATGCCGATGCGGTAGAGCCAGGTATAAAAGGCACTGTCGCCGCGAAACGACGGCAAGGCACGATACGCCTTGATGAAGGCTTCCTGGGTTACATCTTCGACTTCGGCGGCATCGCGAATCATGCGCGAAAGCAGACGCCCCAGCTTGCGCTGGTATTTGCCCACCAACTGATCGAAGGCGCGTTGATCACCGCCCTGCGCCTGCTCGACCAGCACCTGATCGATTTCGCGCTCACTCATGGCATTCATTCCCTGGGGACCAATGTTTATATTTGTGCTGCCAGTATAGCGCAGCCGTTTTCGCTGCCCAGCACTGAAAACAACAAAATTGTGACGCTTCGTAACGGGCTGAAGCCGGGCCCGCGTGCTATATTTCGCGCCGCAATCAACACTCCGGATACTGTAGTGCAGACATTCGATGCCCTTATCATCGGCAGCGGCCTGGCAGGTCAATCTGCCGCGCTACGCCTCGCCGAACACTGCCGCGTGGCGCTAGTCAGCAAACGGCGCCTGGAGGATTCGGCGTCCGGTTGGGCACAGGGTGGCATTGCCGCCGTGCTCGATAGCCGCGACTCGATCGAGGCGCATATCGAAGACACCCTGATCGCCGGTGCCTGGCTGAACGACCGCAGCGCAACCCGTTTCGTGGTTGAAAACGGTCGCCGCGCCATCGAATGGCTGATCGACCAGGGCGTTCCTTTCACCCAGGATGAATCCGGCTACCACCTGACTCGCGAAGGCGGCCATAGCGCCCGCCGGGTGATCCATGTCGCCGACGCCACCGGCCTTGCCGTCCAGGACACGCTGACGCGCAAGGTTCGCCAGCACCCGAACATCACCATCCTCGAAGATCACATCGCCATCGACCTGATCACCAGTGAAAAACTGGGGCTACCGGAACAACGCTGCCTGGGCGCTTATGTGCTCGATACGCGCAATGGTGAAGTACTGACGCTGGGTGCCGGCAACACGCTGATTGCCACCGGCGGCGCGGGCAAGGTGTATCTGTACACTACCAATCCCGACACCTCAACCGGCGATGGGATCGCGATGGCCTGGCGTGCCGGCTGCCGGGTCGCCAATATGGAATTCATCCAGTTCCATCCGACCTGCCTCTATCACCCGCAAGCCAAGTCCTTCCTGATTTCCGAGGCAGTTCGCGGCGAAGGCGGTCTATTGCGGCTGCCCGATGGCACGCGCTTCATGCTCGATCACGACGAGCGGGCCGAACTGGCGCCGCGCGATATCGTCGCCCGTGCCATCGACTTCGAAATGAAAAAGCGCGGGCTGGACTGCGTCTATCTCGACATCAGCCACAAAGGCGACGACTTCATTCGCGCGCATTTCCCGAACATCCACGCCCGTTGCCTTGAACTGGGTATCGACATCACCCGCGACCCGATTCCGGTGGTCCCGGCCGCCCACTACACCTGCGGCGGCATTGTCAGCGACCTGCGCGGACGGACCGACGTTCCCGGTCTCTACGTCGCCGGCGAAGCCTCTTGCACCGGCCTGCATGGCGCCAACCGCCTGGCCTCGAATTCACTGCTTGAATGCCTGGTATTCTCCGAGGCTGCGGTCAGCGACATGCTCGCCGCTCCGCCAGCCCCCCTCCCCACCCTGCCCTCCTGGGACGACAGCCGGGTCACTGATGCCGACGAGGAAGTGGTGATCTCGCATAACTGGGACGAACTGCGCCGCTTCATGTGGGACTACGTCGGCATCGTGCGCACCAACAAGCGCCTGAAACGGGCCAAGCACCGGATCGGTCTGCTCAAGCGCGAAATCGACGAGTTCTACGCCAACTTCAGGGTCAGCCACGACCTGATCGAATTGCGTAACCTGGTGGTTACCGCCGAACTGATTGTGCGGTGCGCGATGCAACGACGCGAAAGCCGTGGCCTGCATTGTTCGCGTGACTACCCGGAACTGGCTGCAAAACCGCGCAACACCGTCCTCAAACGACGCCGCCCCGGCTGAGCGGCCGCCGCCAGCGCAGGAAAACCCGCAAGCGGCGAAAATCCTCCGGATTCAAGCTATCGACTGTGACCACCACGGTCAACGGTCGCTTTTTGCCGTTTTCCAGACGAAATACCGTCAGCCAAGGATGCACACAGGCACCATCGAGCACCTTGCGCCCGCATTCTTCATCTGCCAGGCGGATTAAACCGTCAGCCTGTAAAATCAGGCTCTGCGGCTGCTTTGACCAGGCGCACCAGGCTGTGATTAGCAGCAACAGCCAGAGGCAGGCATAGAGCAGCCGCCAGAACCACGGATGCGGCGCCAGCAGGACCAGCATCAGAACCGGCAAGCTCAACAGCAGCAAGGAATAACACAATAAAAAAGAACGGTGCAGTCCGATGTGTACCGGAAACTGCACCGTTCAGACTCCGCTAGACCGGAGCGTCGATCAGACGCGCTTGAAGACCAGCGAACCGTTGGTCCCACCGAAACCGAAGTTGTTCTTCAGCGCTACGTCAATCTTCATCGGACGAGCGACATTGGCACAATAGTCCAGATCGCACTCAGGATCCTGATTAAAGATATTGATCGTCGGCGGCGAAATCTGATGATGGATCGCCAGCACGGTGAACAGGGACTCAACGCCGCCAGCACCGCCAAGGAGGTGACCGGTCATCGACTTGGTCGAGTTCACGACGATATCGCGGGCAGCATCGCCAAAGGCGGCCTTGATCGCATCGGATTCATTCTTATCGCCGAGCGGGGTCGAGGTACCATGGGCATTGACGTACTGCACGTCGGCCGGGGTCACGCCGGCATTCTTCAGGGCATTGACCATCGAACGGCGCGGACCGTCCATGTTCGGCGCGGTGATGTGGTAAGCGTCGGCGCTCATGCCATAACCGGCGAGTTCGGCGTAAATCTTGGCGCCACGAGCCTTGGCGTGCTCGTACTCTTCCAGTACCAGAACCCCGGCCCCTTCGCCCAGCACGAAACCGTCGCGATCCTTGTCCCAAGGACGGCTGGCAGTCGCCGGATCGTCGTTGCGGGTGGACAGCGCGCGGGCGGCACAGAAACCGCCCATACCCAGCGGCGACACGGTCGACTCGGCACCGCCGGCGATCATCACGTCGGCATCACCGTACTCGATGATGCGCGCAGCTTCGCCGATCGAATGGGTGCCGGTCGTACAGGCGGTAACCACGGCGATGTTCGGCCCCTTGAAGCCAAACTCGATCGACAGGTTGCCGGAGATCATGTTGATGATCGAACCGGGCACGAAGAAAGGCGACACCTTGCGCACGCCGGCAGCATCGTATTCCGCCTTGGTGTTCTCGATCAGCGGCAGACCGCCGATACCGGAGCCGATCGACACGCCAACCCGCTCGGGATCGGCAGCACCAGCCTGGTCGAGGCCTGCATCCCGCACCGCCTGAATACCGGCAGCCAGACCGAAGTGGATGAAGGCATCCATCCGACGCGCATCCTTGGCGGCAATGTACTGGGTAATGTCGAAATTCTTGACCTCGCCGGCAAACTGGACCGGGAAGGTGGACGTATCGAACTTGGTGATCGGGGCAATACCGGAACGACCGGCGATGATGTTCTGCCAGCCCTCTTCAACGCTATTTCCAACCGGGGAAATCAGGCCCAGGCCGGTAACGACAATTCTGCGACGTGCCAAGGTGCACTCCGAATACTAAATGTGGCAAGGCCGGCCTGATGGGGCCGGCCTTGCCTGGTTCAACCGAAATGGATTACTTCTTGTTGGCGAGAATGTAATCGACGGCCTGCTGCACCGTGGTGATCTTCTCGGCCTGTTCGTCGGGGATTTCGCACTCGAATTCTTCTTCGAGGGCCATGACCAGCTCGACGGTGTCCAGGGAGTCAGCGCCCAGATCGTCCACGAAGGAGGACTCGTTCTTGATGTCCGCTTCGTTCACGCCCAGTTGTTCGGCGACGATTTTCTTGACGCGCTCTACGATGTTATCCATTAGAAAAGCTCCTTCCCCTCGGGGGTTCGAAAAAAAACGTTAGAAGTGTACCAAAAGCCGAGGCTTCTGGAAATCAATCCATGAACATACCGCCATTCACATGAATGGTGGTACCTGTCACATAAGCACCGGCAGGCGAGGCCAGGAAGGCCACCGCACCGGCAATATCCTCGGGCGTGCCGGCACGCCCCAGCGGAATCGACGCCAGCATGGCGGCCTTCTGCTCGTCGGTCAAGGCATGCGTCATGTCGGTCGCAACGTAGCCTGGTGCAACGCAATTCACGGTAATGTTGCGACTACCCAGTTCGCGAGCCAGCGAACGGGTCAAACCAGCAACCCCCGCCTTGGCTGCGCAGTAGTTGGCCTGACCGGGGTTTCCGGAATAGCCAACGACCGATGAAATATTGATGATCCGGCCAAAACGCGCTTTCATCATGCCGCGCATGACACCGCGCGAGAGGCGGAAGACGGCCTTGAGATTGGTGTCGATCACCGCATCCCAGTCATCATCGCCCATCCGCATCGCCAGGTTGTCACGGGTGATACCGGCATTGTTCACCAGAATCCCGATGGCACCGAATTCCTTGCCGAGATCGGTAAGCAAGGCATCGCTCTGCGCCACATCGGTCACATTGAGCACCACGCCGCGCCCGGCAATGCCGGCTTCGGCGAGGTAAGCGGAAATCTTGCCGGCGCCGTCTTCGCTGGTCGCCGTACCAATCACGGTCGCTCCCAGCTTGCCCAACTCGAGCGCAATCGCACGCCCGATACCACGCGTGGCACCGGTCACCAGGGCAACTTTTTCGTTCAGCATCTGCTTACTCCAATCCGAGATTTGCTTCGAGGCTGGCCAGATCAGCCAGCGCCACGCCATTGACACCGTCAGCGCAACGCTTGGTCAGGCCGGCCAAAACCTTGCCCGGACCACACTCTGCCACGGTCGACACGCCCATCGCGGCCATTTTCTGTACCGTCTCGACCCAGCGCACCGGGTTGTAGGCCTGGCGCACCAGCGCATCCTTGATCCGTGCGGGGTCACTCTCAAGCGCAACATCGACGTTGTTGATCACCGGAATCTGCGGCACCTGCAGCGTCAGCTCATTCAGGCGCGCAGCGAGCTGCTCGGCGGCCGGACGAATCAACGAAGAATGGAACGGTGCCGACACCGGCAGACCCTTGGCCATCTTGGCTCCGCGCGCCTTGCATGCGGCCATTGCCCGCTCGACTGCAGCCTTGTGGCCGGCAATCACGGTCTGGCCGTTGGCGTTGAAATTAACCGGCTCGACCACTTCACCCAGCGCTGCCTCGGCACAAGCTGCAACGATACCGTCGTTATCCAGCCCGAGAATTGCCGCCATCGCACCGGTACCGAGCGGCACAGCGGCCTGCATCGCAGCTGCGCGCAAGCGTACCAGCGGCACCGCATCCTTGAACTCGATTACACCGGCAGCCACCAGCGCTGCGTACTCGCCCAAGCTATGCCCGGCCACCACCGCCGGCTGCTTGCCGCCCTTCTCCTGCCACAAACGCCAGGCTGCAATCCCGGCAGTCAGCATAACCGGCTGGGTATTGACCGTCTGTGCCAGCAACTCGGCGGGGCCATCGGCAACCATCGCCCAGAGATCATCGCCCAGTGCGGCAGAAGCTTCGTCAAAAGTGGCACGCACCACAGCGGCATCGCCATAGGCGGCCATCATGCCAACGCTCTGCGAGCCCTGGCCCGGAAAAACGAACGCAAAAGACATACAGACTCCTAGCTAATGGAGAGTAGAGAGTGGAAAGCCGTCGCTTTGACGACCTTCGGCTCTCGCCTCTCGAACGATCAGAATTCGAGCAGCGCAGCGCCCCAGGCAAAGCCACCGCCAATCCCTTCGAGCAGCACCTTCTGGCCGCGCTGTATGCGGCCGTCGCGCACCGCCTCGTCGAGAGCCAGCGGCACCGATGCAGCGGAGGTGTTGCCATGCCGGTCGACGCTGACGATGACCCGCTCGCGCTCGATAGCGAGTTTTTTCCCGGTCGCTTCGATAATGCGGATATTGGCTTGATGCGGAATCAGCCAATCGACCTCACTGGTTGCGACGCCGGCAATACTGCAGACTTCCTCGGCGATCTCGGCCAGCACCCGGACGGCGAACTTGAATACTGCCTGCCCATCCATGCGCAGGAAGGGATCGCCGATCACCTGGCCACCACTGACCTGCCCAGGGACGTTGAGAATTCCGAACTGACTGCCGTCGGCATGCATCGCTGTTGCCAGAATACCCGGCTTTTCCGACGCTTCGAGAACCACTGCACCAGCCCCGTCACCAAACAGGACACAGGTACCGCGATCGCTCCAGTCGAGAATACGCGAGAATACCTCGGCACCGATCACCAGCGCCCGCCGGTGGCTCCCCGAGCGAATGAACTTTTCGGCAATACCCAGTGCATAGGCAAAACCGCTGCACACCGCCTGTACGTCAAACGCGGCAGCCCCCTTGTTACCGAGCTTGCCCTGGATCAGGCAAGCAGTGCTCGGGAAGATGAAATCGGGCGTCGAGGTAGCAACAATGATCAGATCAATGTCAGCCGCTTGCAGCCCAGCCATTTCGAGTGCCCGTTGCGCAGCCACCAGGCCCAGCTCACTGGAGGTTACTCCGGCTTCAGCAAGATGCCGGGTACGAATCCCGGTGCGGGTAACGATCCATTCGTCGTTCGTATCGATGCCTCGGGCGGCCAGGTCATTATTGCTGACCGGATTGCCCGGCAAATAGCTGCCAGTACCGACGATACGTGCAAACATCATCAAGCCTCCACCGCAGCCTGCGGCTGCATCTGCGCCATTTGCGCAGTAATCCGTTCAAGAACCCGATTTTCGGCAGCGTCGAATGCACGCCGAATCGCATTGCCAAACGCCAGCTCATCCGCTGAGCCATGGCTTTTCACTGAAATACCCTTGAGCCCGAGCAGGATCGCACCGTTGTAGCGACGATGATCGAAACGCTGCTTGAAGCGATTGAGGACGGAAATTGCAAACAAAGCAGCCAGTTTGGTCAGCCAGTTCCGCTTGAACTCATCCTTGAGCGAACCGGCAAGCAATTGCGCCAGACCCTCGGAAGTTTTCAGCGCGACATTGCCGACAAAGCCATCGCAAACAATCACATCGGCGTGCCCTTTGTAGATGCCATCGCCTTCGACATTGCCGACAAAGTTCAGGCCGGAGCCGCGCAGCAACTCAGCAGCAGCCTTGACCACCTCATTGCCTTTGATTTCCTCTTCACCGATATTGAGCACGCCGACCGTAGGGCGCTCCTTGTGCTCCATCGCGGCGACCAGCATCGCGCCCATGATTCCAAACTGGAGCAGGTGCTCCGGCGCGCAATCGACATTAGCGCCCAGATCGAGCATGTGCGTATGCCCGGTAGCGGTCGGCAAAGGGGCGCAGATCGCCGGCCGTTCGATGCCGGGCAGCATTTTCAGGACAAAACGCGAAATCGCCATCAGCGCGCCGGTATTGCCGGCAGAAACGCAGGCATCGGCATCGCCACTTTTAACCTGATTGATCGCCACGCGCATCGAAGAGTCTTTCTTGTTGCGCAACGCCAGGGATGGCGATTCGTCCATCCCGACCACTTCTGTAGCAGGCACGATGCGCAGACGCGGGTTAGCGGCCTGTTCGCCCAACAAGGGGCGCAGGACTTCTTCGCGACCAACGAGTAACAACTGGGCCGAGGGCTGCTCGGCAAGAAAACGGATGGCCGCAGGAACCGTCACCGACGGTCCGTGGTCACCCCCCATGCAATCAACGGCAATGCGGGTCATGACAGGATCCGAAAAGACAAAAGAAAAGGCAGGCGCCCCGAATGGAGACGCCTGCCTTTCATTGAACGATTACTCGCCCTTGCCCTTCAGGACCTTCTTGCCACGGTAGAAACCGCTCGGAGAGATGTGGTGACGCAGGTGCGTTTCGCCAGTGGTTGCTTCAACGGCGATGGAAGGGGCGGTGAGGAAGTCGTGAGCGCGGTGCATGCCACGCTTGGACGGGGATTTTTTGTTCTGTTGAACGGCCATGATGTCACTCCAAAAAAATCAGTTCGGCTTACCCTTGAAACTCGCCAGTGCCGCAAACGGATTGGGCCGTTCGCCGGACTCGGAGGCTCCGGGCAAGCCACATTTTTCGTGCCGCGGGGCCACCGGCAGACTGAGCAGGATTTCATCCTCAACCAGCTCAAGCACATCCAGTTCACGCACCACCGGCAGAAAGTCCCGGGTGTCGTCTTCCAGCTCGTCTTGCGACAGATCGGCACCTTCAGGAACTAGTTCCAGCCGGTTATCGACCTCAAGATCAAAAGAAATGGCCTGCAGGCAACGCTGGCAAGCCAAGGGAACAGCCCCCGAAACCTGCACTTCCAGCATCGGCTCGCCACGCGAACCTTTGAACCCGCGGAGACGGAAATGTACTTCACCCGCCACCTCAACCACCAGATCATGCAGCCGTTCAAGCGATGCCAGCGGCAGTGCCCCCTCAAGAACACGCCCCTCGCGGGCAAAAACGAAAGCGTCTGTAATCTTTTTCAATCTCAAGCTGCTTCGACTTAAACTTCGGATGATATTATTTTTGTTTGCCCAAGTCAAAACAAAGTGCCATTGCAACAGCCCGTTAGCCGATTTTGTTGCACCGAAGCCTTTAAATAACACCATGTCCCGACCACTGATCCTTGCCTCAACCTCTCCTTACCGCCGCGAACTGCTGGAGCGCCTTGGCCTGCCATTTACCGTCGCCAATCCGCAAACCGATGAAACGCCGCTCCCCGACGAAAGCCCGGAAGCACTCTCGCTCCGCCTGGCCGAAGCAAAAGCCAGAGCCGTCGCCAAACTCCATCCGGACGCGCTGATCATTGGCAGCGACCAGGTCGCTACGGTCGACGGCAAAATCTACGGAAAACCCGGCAACCGGGAACGCGGCATTGCCCAACTTCAGGAACTCTCAGGAAAAACCGTCAACTTCTTCACCGGCCTGTGCCTGCTGGATAGCTGCAGTAATCAGGCCCAGGTACGCGGCGTACCGACGCTGGTCACCTTCCGCACGCTCAGCCCCCAGGAAATCGAAAATTACCTCGACCGCGAGCCCGCCTTCAACTGCGCCGGATCGGCCAAATCCGAAGGACTAGGCATCGCACTGCTGCAAAGCATGCGCGGCGACGACCCGAACGCCTTGGTCGGGCTGCCGCTGATCGCCCTCTGCGACATGCTGCGCAACGCCGGCATCAAGGTACTGTAAAAACATGAACTCCAACCCCACCTCCGGCAAGCTCTACCTGATCCCCGTCCCCCTAGGCCCTAGCCCGATCAGTGCCAACCTGACACCTTCAGCACTGGAAATCATCCGGCCGCTGACCCACTTTGTGGTCGAACAAGCCAAAACCGCGCGCGCCTTTCTGAAAGCTGTCAGCACCAATCTGCCACTGCAACAACTCCAGTTAGCCGAACTGAACGAACACACCCGGGCCGACGCGCTAGAAGCCCTGCTCGCGCCACTGCTCGCCGGCCACGACCTCGGCCTGCTTTCGGAAGCAGGCTGCCCGGCGGTCGCCGACCCCGGAGCCAATCTGGTCGCACTGGCGCAGCGACACGGCGTTCAGGTCATCCCGCTGATCGGACCATCGTCCCTGCTGCTGGCACTAATGGCCTCCGGACTCAATGGGCAGTGCTTTGCTTTTCATGGCTACCTGCCCACCAAGGATGCCGAACGCAGCAAAGCATTGCGCGAACTGGAAAACGAATCACGCAAACGGCGGATGACCCAGTTGTTTATCGAGACCCCCTACCGCAATCGCGCACTGTTCGATGCTCTACTCAACACCTGCCAGCCAGGCACCCGCCTTTGCCTGGCAACCGACCTGACGCTGGACAGCGAACGGATCGTGACTCGCAGCATCAGCGCATGGCGGCAACAACTCAAAAAAGAAGCGCCGCCCGATATCGAGCGGCGCCCTACCGTATTTTTGCTTCTCGCCTGAACCGAACCCGACCGGCGGCCAAGCCGCCCGGCCGGCATCCCGCAGGCCACTACTGCCAGCGCAACCCGGCCGTGCTCTCGGCCACCCCCTGCCACAAACTGCCCACCGCCCCTGCCCCCAGACGCTTGGCAAAACGCTCGGCAATATTGTCCTTGATCGAGTAGTCCAGCACCTTCTCCGCTTTCAGCACGTCGCGGGCGACGCTATCGACACTACCGTAGTCGTCCGCCAACCCCAATTCGACGCTCTGAGCCCCAGTCCACATCAGACCGGAAAACATTTCCGGCGTTTCCTTGAGCCGCTTGCCACGCCCCTGCTTGACCACCTCGATGAACTGGCGATGGATGTCATTGAGCAACACCTGCGCATGCGCGCGCTGCTGGGGCGCCTGCGGCGAAAAGGGATCGAGAAAGCCCTTGTTGTCGCCAGCAGTCAACAAACGCCGCTCTACCCCGAGCTTGTCCATGGTCCCGGTAAAACCAAAACCATCCATCAAGACGCCGATCGAACCGACGATACTGGCCTTGTTGACATAAATTCGGTCCGCCGCCGCCGCCACGTAATAACCGCCGGAAGCACACATATCCTCAACCACGGCATACAAAGGCTTGTCCGGATGCGCCTGACGCAAACGAATAATCTCGTCGTTAATCAATCCGGACTGCACCGGACTCCCGCCCGGACTGTTGATACGCAGGATGACCCCAGCCGCATTTTTTTCCTTGAACGCGCTGTTCAACGCCGAAATCACATGCTCGGCGCTGGCCAACCCCTTCGAATCGATCACGCCGGTGACGTTGATCATCGCGGTATGGCGTTCCTGCTGCTCGGCCCCCACCCCCCAATCGACCACGGCAACCAGCACGATCAGCAGATAGACAAAACCCAGCGCCTTGAAAAAGATCCCCCAGCGACGCCGCGCCCGCTGCTCCTCAAGGGTGGCAAAGACCAGTTTTTCCAGGGTTTTCTGCTCCCAGGACGACTTTTCCGACTCAGTCGGCAAACGAGTTTCGGATTGTTGAGGATCGTTCATTTTTCGTTATTTATTTCCATCTTTGAAAACACAGGAAGGCCACCGCGAGCAACACCCACCAAAAGCCGGTCAAGATCCAGCCAGACCGCCCCCGCCTCCTCGAACACCACCAGAGGCTGCAGCCCTCTCCCCTGGCAGCGACCACCAAGGCAGCGCCCGTCGCGCGGCGAATAAAGGGCGCCGTGAATCGAGCAGATCAAGTATAACTTTGCAGAATCGAAGAACTCACCCGGCTGCCAGTCAAGCTCCGCCGGCACATGCCCACACTCGTTGAAATAAGCATAAACACCACCATCGTAGCGGATGGCGAAAGCCGACCGCTCCCGCCCGCCAAATTCAACTCCAAACCGGACACCTCGACCACCATCCAGCAATTCATCGCTGCGGCAGATCAGGCGTTTTGCGCCAGCCATGCATCAAGCTCCTGAACCGAGTGCAGACACGCACGCGGCGAACTATCCAGCAAATGCGCATGCGGATGCGCCCCGTAAGTCACAGCCAGGCCATCAACCCCGGCATTCCTGGCCATCTGCATATCATGCGAGGTATCGCCGATCATCACGGTCGACGCTGCATCGACGCCAAATTCCAGGATCAGTTCCTCAAGCATTTGCGGATGCGGCTTGGAGTGACACTCATCAGCGCAACGCGACCCCATGAATACAGGCCGCAAACCGGAATGATCGAGCGCCCGCTCCAATCCGATGCGACTCTTGCCAGTGGCAATCGCCAGCATGTGCCCAGCCGAGCGCAAGCGCTCAAGCATCGCCGGCACGCCGGCAAACAAGGTCAACTGATGATCGCTCGACAAATAGTGATGGCGATAGCGATCGACCATCGCCTGCATCTGCTCGGGCCGCAGTTCCGGAACTGCATGCCGCATCGCGTCTGCGAGACCAAGACCAATCACATGCCGGGCGCGAGCATCGTCGGGAATCGGCAAGCCAAGGTCATGACAAGCCGCCTGAATCGAGCGAACAATGGTCGCAGCGGAATCAAGCAAGGTGCCATCCCAGTCAAACACCACCAGCGAATACTTCACACCAATCTCTCCTGCAAATCGGCAACGGCAAATTCCCGGCTTTCCCGGGCGTCGACCGTGGCAATGTAATCAGCAATCCCCGCCGGCAATGAAGCACGACAACTCAAGGGGACCGCCGTCAAAGGATGCCGGAAAGCGATATTCCACGCATGCAGCGCCATGCGTTTCAAGCCATCACGCTTCAAATCGCGGTTCAGCGCGAAATCGCCGTACTTCTCATCACCGAGAATCGGAAAGCCGAGATGCGCCAGATGCACGCGAATCTGGTGCGTCCGCCCGGTCTTCAACTGCGCTTCAAGCAGACTCATCCCCGACCAGCGGGCCAGCAAGCGAAATACCGTATGCGAGGGCTTACCCTGCGCATCAACGCTGACCCGACGCTCGCCGCCTTCGGTCAAATACTTGTGCAACGGGAGCCGGACATGCTGCGTCTGATTCATCCAGCGCCCCTTGACCAGCACCAGGTAACGCTTGTCCGCCCCGGCACCATGCTCGCGAAACATGTCGTGCAAGGCAGTCAGCGCCAGACGCTTCTTCCCCACCAGCAACACCCCCGAGGTTTCCCGATCAAGGCGATGAGCCAATTCAAGAAACTTGGCCAGTGGGCGCTGCCGGCGCAAGGCTTCGATCACGCCGAAACTGACGCCACTACCACCGTGAACGGCAATCCCTTCCGGCTTATCGATCACCAGCATCGCCTCATCTTCGTAGATGATCGGCAGTTCGACCCGCTGCTTGGCGACTTCGTCGATTGCACTTTCAACCCGTTCGGCAACGCGAATCGGCGGGATTCTGACGCTATCACCCAACTGCAGGCGATAGGTCGCATCAACCCGACCGCTATTCACCCGCACTTCGCCGCTACGCAAAATCCGGTAAAGGTGACTTTTGGGCACCCCCTTGCACCGCCGAATGAGAAAATTATCGAGCCGTTGCCCGACTTCGTCTTCGCCGATTTCGACCCGCACAACCGCCTGGTTGAGTGATTTCTTCCCTGTATCCTTCATTTTCCAATATACTGCATTCGTTTTGCGTCTCGGTTTGCAAGGGATGCCGAACCGTCAGACCGTTCGCCCTAGCGCCACGAGCGCGACCGCCACACGGCAGGCTCCAGGCAGGCTCCGCATCCCACCTACGCCAATTGCGCAGGCCAGACCAACGTAAAACGACTGGTTAAGTTCACTCACCAAAAGTAGTGATGTTAATGGATTAGCTCGCCACAAGCACGCACGGATTACCCGTTGCAGGATTTTTCAGGCTGTTTATTTCAAGAAAAAAGACACGGCCACTTACTGATCAGCACTTTCACCATCGCCTTTTGACGCCATACCCAGAAGAACATGACGCAACCCGATTGCTGAAACTGTCGCTGCCTGCATGGGCGTTTCCCTGCGGCGCTCCGGCTAGTTGGAGCCCGACAATATGAAACGCATGCTCTTCAATGCGACACAGGCGGAAGAACTCCGTGTCGCCATTGTCGACGGTCAGAAACTGATTGACCTCGACATTGAATCCGCCGCGAAGGAACAACGGAAAAGCAACATCTACAAAGGGGTCATCACCCGTATCGAGCCTTCGCTCGAAGCCTGCTTTGTCGATTACGGTGCTGACCGCCACGGCTTTCTGCCGTTCAAGGAAGTTTCCCGTGCCTTTTTCCAGTCTGGTGTCGAACCAGGCAAGGCCAAGATCAACGAGGCCCTGAAGGAAGGCCAGGAGTTGATCGTGCAGGTCGAAAAGGACGAGCGCGGCAACAAGGGCGCCGCCCTGACCACCTACGTCTCGCTGGCCGGCCGCTATCTGGTGCTGATGCCGAACAATCCGCGCGGCGGCGGCGTCTCGCGCCGCGTTGACGGCGACGAACGCGCTGAACTGCGCGAAACTATGGATCAGCTGCAAGTGCCGCAAGGCATGAGCCTGATCGCCCGCACTGCCGCCATCGGCCGCCAGGCCGAGGAACTGCAGTGGGACTTGAACTACTTGTTGCAGCTGTGGAGTGCCATCGAAGGCGCCGCCCAGCAGCAGTCCGGCCCCTTCCTGATCTACCTCGAAGGCTCGCTGGTCATCCGCGCCATCCGCGATTATTTCCAGCCGGATATCGGCGAAATCCTGATCGATACCGACGAGATCTACGAGCAAGCCAAGGCCTTCATGGGCACGGTGATGCCGGGTAACGTCAGCCGCGTCAAGCGCTACCGCGACGACGTGCCGCTGTTCTCGCGCTTCCAGATCGAACACCAGATCGAAACCGCCTTCGCCCGCCAGGTGAACCTGCCCTCCGGCGGCGCCATCGTGATCGACCACACCGAAGCCCTGGTCGCTGTCGACGTGAACTCTGGTCGTGCCACCAAGGGCGCTGACATCGAGGAAACCGCGCTGCGCACCAACCTCGAAGCTGCCGACGAACTCGCCCGCCAGCTGCGCCTGCGCGACCTGGGCGGCCTGATCGTGATCGACTTCATCGACATGGAAAGCGCCAAGAACCAGCGCGAAGTTGAAAACCGCCTGCGCGACGCGCTGCGCTTCGACCGCGCCCGCGTCCAGATGGGCAAGATCAGCCGCTTCGGCCTGATGGAACTGTCGCGCCAGCGCCTGCGTCCGGCGCTTGCCGAAACCAGCTACATCCCTTGCCCGCGCTGCACCGGCACCGGCCACATCCGCTCGACCGAATCAGCTGCGCTGCACATCCTGCGCATCCTCGAAGAGGAAGCGATGAAGGAAAACACCGGCGCCGTACACGTTCAGGTTCCGGTCGATGTCGCCACCTTCCTGCTCAACGAGAAGCGCCCGGACATCCAGGCCATTGAATTGCGCCACAAGGTCACCATTCTGCTGATCCCCAACGTGCACCTGGAAACCCCGGCGCACACCATCGCCCGCCTCCGCCACGACGACCTCAACCACGACGATGCCCGCGAGCCGTCCTACAAGATGGTCGATATGCCGGTTGAAGAAGCGGTTGCCCGCAACGCCCAGAACGAAACCGCAAAACCGCGCCAGGAAGCCGTGGTCAAGGGAATCTCCCCCGAGCAACCGGCTCCGGTCGTCGCCGAGAAGCCGGTGGCGCCGCCTGCTGCCGAAGTCAAGCCGAGCGCCGGCCTGATTGCCCGCATCATGTCCTGGTTTGGCAGCACCAAGGAAGAGGCTGCTCCGGCTACGCCGACCCAGACCGAGGCCCCCAAGAAGAGCCGCGAAGGTCGCCGCGAACGCAATGAAGGTCGCGACAACCGCCGCAACAATCGCAACAACCGTCGTGACGAAGAGCGAGGTGAACGCCCGGAGCGTAGCGAACGCGCGGAAAAACCGGCCCGCGACGAGTCGACCGTAAATAGCGCAGAACGTCAGGAACGCCGCCAGCGCAATAACGAGCAACGTCGCGAAAAGCGCGAACGACAGCAAGCGCAGGAAGTAGCCGCCAGCACCGAAAGCACGGTCGCCAGCAACGCCGTGCCAAACGCTGTCCCTGCCCTCGAACAGAGCGCAGCAAATGGCGAGGAGTCCGGCAACCGCCGGCGCGGTCGCCGTGGCGGCCGTAATCGCGGAGAACGTCGCCAGGAAAGCGAGCAAGGTGAAAACCTGAACTTGCAAGCCGTGGCATCCGATACCGCTGCCCACCCCGAGCTCAACCAGGAACCGGTGGTCGTCGTCATCCCGGCAGCCATCGAACCTGCCACCAGCGCCGCCCCGGTAGCCCCGGAAGCAGTTGCTGCAACCCCGGCACCGGATGCAGCACCGGCAGCACCAGAAGCTACTACCGAAGCCCCGGCAATTGCACCGGCAAGCGCGCCGTTGCCGCACGCCGAACCGCAAGCACCGGCAGCCGAGGCCGCTGCGACGGAAGCTCCTCCGGCGGCACCGGTAATTCTTGGCGAAGCGCCGCAGACACAACCGGAAACTGCTCCGGCTGGCACGCCCGAAATCCCGACCGCACCGGTACCAGCCGCTGCTGCACCGCAGGCACCGGAACCGGCAGAGGCAAGCGCACCGGCACCAGCCGAAGCAAGCGCACCGGCACCAGCCGAAGCAAGCAGCCCGGCAGAGTTGCCGGCAGCTGCTCCGCTAACCGCCAATGTCGAACAGGCCTTAGCCGAAAGTGGTCTGGTCATGGTGCAAACCACTTCCAGCGCCGCCCCGGTTACCAGCGAAGTACCTGTCAAGCTTGGCCGCCCGCGCAAGGCACGCAGCGTCAATGTTGAAAGCGAACCCCTGGTCATGGTTGAAACCGGCAACAAGTAATCAACCCACCTCCGCCAACTTCACCGTTGGCGGAAATGCAGAAGGGGTGCCCGCGGGCACCCCTTCTGCATTTCCGCCATCTACCCCGAGGGGTAAACAACGGCCCGACTAACGGCCGACAACTTGCCGAAAGTGGTCGATCAGACCGCTTGATGCATCCTCGACCATGTCGAGAACCAGATCAAAACCATGGCCCAGACCATAGTAAGGATCCGGCACTTCATTGTCATCGAAATTCTTTGCATAATCCATGAACAAGCCAATCCGCTCGCGCTGCTCGGGCGAAGCCATGCGACGCAAATTGTCGAGATTGCTTTTGTCCATTGCAAGAATCAGATCGAAATAATCCAAATCCTGCGGCGCTACCTTGCGCGCCCGCAATTGCGAAAGATTGTAGCCGCGCGCCTTGGCCGCCCTTTGTGTCCGCGAATCGGGAGCCTCGCCGACGTGATAGCCATGCGTTCCTGCCGAATCCACCTCGACCTTGTCGCCCAACCCATGGTTGACGATGTATTGGCGCAAGACACCTTCGGCGGTAGGTGAACGACAGATATTGCCCATGCAAACCAGCAACACCCGGTAAGTCATCATTCAATTTCCCCTGTCGTGGTCGTGCTGCGCCGCGCCGAATGCTCTTTCGCGTAGGCGGAAAAGCTCGTCCCGTGCAGCTGCCGCTTTTTCGAATTCAAGATTTCTCGCGAAATCCTGCATTTCTTTTTCGAGACGCTTGATCTCCTTGGCCAGCGCCTTCTCGTCCATGACATCGTACGCAGCCTGCCGCTCGGCCACCTTCAGGCCGGTGCCGCTGCTGCTGTCGGTGTCATGCACACCATCGATAATATCCTTGATTCGCTTCGATACGCCACGGGGTGTGATCCCGTTTTCAGCATTGAAACGTAACTGCTTCTCGCGCCGCCGCTCGGTTTCGGCCATCGCCCGGCGCATCGACTCGGTTATCTTATCAGCATAGAGAATCGCCGTCCCGTGCAAGTGGCGCGCAGCCCGGCCAATAGTCTGGATCAGCGAACGCTCGGACCGCAGGAAGCCCTCCTTGTCTGCATCGAGGATGGTCACCAGCGACACCTCGGGAATATCCAGACCTTCGCGCAGCAGGTTGATGCCGACCAGCACATCGAATTCGCCGAGGCGCAGGTCGCGGATGATCTCGACCCGTTCGACGGTGTCGATATCGGAATGCAGGTAGCGCACCTTGATCCCGTTGTCGGCGAGAAAATCGGTCAAGTCTTCGGCCATCCGCTTGGTCAGCGTTGTCACCAGAACCCGCTCGCCGACGGCAATCCGCTTCGCAGCCTCGGCCAGCAAATCGTCGACCTGCGTCGTCGCTGGCCGGACGATGATTTCCGGATCAACCAGCCCGGTCGGTCGCACCACCTGCTCGACCACCTGACCAGCATGCTTCTGCTCGTAGTCCGATGGCGTGGCAGTGACAAAGACGGTCTGCCGCAGATGCGCCTCGAATTCGTCGAACTGCAGCGGCCGATTGTCCAGCGCCGAAGGCAGACGGAAACCATAGTTGACCAGATTTTCCTTGCGCGAGCGGTCGCCCTTGTACATCCCACCGACCTGGCCAATGGTGACGTGCGACTCGTCAATGAACATCAAGGCATCGGCTGGCAGGTAGTCGATCAGCGTCGGCGGTGCCTCACCCGGTCGCCGCCCGGACAAATGCCGCGAATAGTTTTCGATCCCCTTGCAAAAGCCGATCTGATCGAGCATCTCCAGATCGAACTTGGTCCGCTGCTCGATCCGCTGCGCCTCGACCAGTTGCTGGTTGCGGGTGAAATAATCGACACGGGTGCGCAACTCTTCCTTGATCGCCTCGATCGCCCGCAACACCGTCGCCCGTGGCGTCACATAGTGCGATGCCGGAAAGACCGTGAACCGCAGGGCCTTGTGCAGCATCTGTCCGGTCAGCGGATCGAAGAACTGCAGGGCCTCGATTTCATCGTCGAACAAGGAAACCCGGATCGCATGTTCAGCATGTTCGGCCGGAAAGATGTCGATCACGTCGCCGCGCACACGGAAGGTGCCACGGTGGAAATCCAGTTCATTGCGATCATACTGCATCGCGCTCAAGCGCTTGATGATGTCGCGCTGATCCATGCGGTCGCCGACACGCATGGTCAGGATCATGTTGTGGTATTCCTCGCGGTCGCCGATACCGTAGATGCACGACACCGAAGCCACAATCACCACATCGCGGCGTTCGATCAGGCTCTTGGTCGCAGAAAGGCGCATCTGCTCGATATGGTCATTGATCGCACTGTCCTTTTCGATGAACAGGTCGCGCGACGGGACGTAGGCTTCCGGCTGGTAGTAGTCGTAGTAGGAGACGAAGTACTCGACCGCGTTCTCCGGGAAAAACTCCTTGAACTCCGAATACAGCTGCGCCGCCAAGGTCTTGTTGTGCGCCAGAATCAAGGCCGGCCGACCGCTGCGGGCAATCACATTGGCCATCGTGTAGGTTTTTCCCGAGCCAGTGACGCCAAGCAAGGTCTGGAACGAAAGACCATCGTCCAGTCCTTCGACCAGTTGCCGGATCGCTTCCGGCTGGTCGCCAGCCGGCGGAAAAGGCTGGTGCAAACGAAAAGGACTGTCGGGAAAAGTGACAACCTGAGCTTCAGGCAGGGATGCAGGCGTTTCAGTCATGCTAGAATTTTGCGGTTTTGTCAGCGCGAAGCGTGCTTTGCGCGTTATTGTCAGTTCGTCCCTATTATTCCACGGAGTTCCTATGTCCTCTTCGATCTTTGCAGCGGTGGAAATGGCCCCGCGCGATCCGATCCTCGGCCTGAACGAAGCCTTCAATGCCGACACGCGCGACACCAAGGTCAACCTCGGCGTTGGCGTCTACTTTGACGACAACGGCAAGATTCCGCTGCTGGCCGCCGTCAAGGCCGCCGAAGAGACCCGCCTGAAGGCCGCCCCGCCGCGCGGCTACCAGCCGATCGAAGGCCCGGCCGCCTACACCGGCGCGGTGCAGAACCTGCTCTTCGGCCAGGGTTCCGACCTGCTCGCCGCCGGCCGCGTGATCACCGCTCAGGCCATTGGCGGCACCGGCGCCCTGAAAATCGGTGCCGACTACCTGAAGCGCCTCAACCCGGAAGCCAAGGTCTATATCTCCAACCCGTCCTGGGAAAACCACCGTGCGCTGTTCGAAGCCGCTGGTTTCGTCGTGGAAGACTACGCTTACTACGATGCCGCTACCCGCGGCGTGAACTTCGCCGGCATGGTCGCCGACCTGAACAAGATGGCCCCGGGCTCGGTCGTGCTGCTGCACGCCTGCTGCCACAACCCGACCGGCGCCGACATGAGCGATGCCCAGTGGGCAGAAGTCGTCGGCATCTGCAAGGAACGCGGCCTGGTGCCCTTCCTCGACATGGCCTACCAGGGCTTTGCCGACGGCATCGACGCCGACGCCGTCGCCATCCGCGCCTTCTCCGCCTCCGGCCTGCAGTTCTTCGCTTCCAGCTCGTTCTCCAAGAACTTCTCGCTGTACGGCGAGCGCGTCGGCGCCCTGTCCATCGTCACCGCCTCCAAGGACGAATCGGCCCGCGTCATGTCGCAGGTCAAGCGCGTCATCCGCACCAACTACTCCAACCCGCCGATCCACGGTGCCGCCCTGGTCTCCGGCGTGCTCGCCTCGACCGAACTGCGCGCCCAGTGGGAAGCCGAACTGGCCGGCATGCGCGACCGTATCCGTGCCATGCGTACCGGTCTGGTCGACGCCATCAAGGCGACCGGTTGTGCCCAGGACTTCTCCTTTGTCGTGCAACAGCGCGGCATGTTCTCCTACACCGGCCTGACCGCCGCCCAGGTTGAACGGATGAAGGAAGAATTCGGCATCTACGCCGTGTCCACCGGCCGTATCTGTCTGGCCGCGCTGAACAGCAAGAACATTGACTACGTCGCCAAGGCTATTGCTGCCGTGACCAAATAAGCAGCAAGACTGCTACAGCAAAAATGGCGGGAGCGATCCCGCCATTTTTTTGTTCATCACAGCTTGCCGGAATAGCCCGCTGACTCGTTCATTTCCGACAAGCCCCTCCGGCCATCTTGCCAGCCCTCAGGCAAGCACCGAGCTGCGCAGGGCAAGCTGCTTAAGCCGGTTTTTGCCGTTAGTTACGGTCGACCATAATCAACGGCAAAAAAACAATTCTTGCCGGACCATCCCCTGCCGCGTCCCGGCCTCAACGACTGCCCCGACCATCCGGCACATGCCGAAAAACTGGCGCCGGATTACCGCGATAGCCACGTCAACCTGTACCCCCCTGCTCGCTTCGCCGAGGCTTCCGCACGTCGGCCATCCCCCGTCCCGGCAGCATGACCGCTCGCTCCCGCTGCTGCCCTTCGCCGGTGCTTTGCAACGACATGCAAGCTGCCAACCGTGCGATTCGACCCGGCACGAATTGACCGTTCACTGCGCACTGAAAATCCCATGCTCGCTGCCAGCGACTGGACCGAGCACCAGCAATCCTCCGATTTTTTCGGCCAGCCTCCCACAGTTTTTCCTTGACGGCGGAAAAAGTTCAATCAAATTGCCAAAACAATATTGACAACGATTCTCAATACGATAATATGAGAACAATTCTCAATTATTTGCAATCCATCATGCTGCAAACCCCTAGCACACCCTCGCAACCGGTCCGCACCGAAGCCAGCGACAGCAAGACCTGCATCGACAGCCGGCAACTCCTGGCCGGCCGGAACCTGATCGAAATTGAGCATGCCGGACAGCGTTACCAGTTGCGCGTCACCCGCGAAAACAAGCTGATCCTGACCAAATAGCCAGTGCGCAACTGTCGAGTACCACTTTCCCTCTCTCCGTTGTAATCCTTCCCACAGCCAGCCAGCATCTGCAAGCAAGCCACGGGTTTTTTGTGTCTTGCGGATGCTGCGAAAGATCATGAGTTACGCCCTTTCCTCTTCCGCTGCCGGTCGTCGCAGCAGCCTGCTCGGTCTCGTCATCGGTCTGCATGTCGGCGTTTTTGCGCTGATCATGGCCGCCAAGACGGTGGTGCCGCAGATTCTCGAAATGCCGCTGATCGTCGACCTGATTCCACCGGTCGAAGCACCCAAGCCGCCAGAAGCCAAGCCTTTGCCGATGGCCAAGCCGCAAGCAGTGCGCCCGCAACCGCAACCCAAGCCGGCGCAGCCGCAGATCGAAGCCACCACCAGCACCGTCCCAGCCCCGGCCGCGCCGGTCGCCCCGGTGGTCGAAAGCAAGCCGACACCGCCGGCTCCACCGGCGCCCGAGCCGGTCAGCCAGGCCCGCTTCGACGCCGACTACCTGAAAAATCCGGCCCCAGCTTACCCGCCGCTCTCCCGCCGCATGGGCGAGGAAGGCAAGGTCATCCTGCGCGTTTCGGTCACCCCGCAAGGGACCGCCGACAACGTCGAAATCAAGACTTCCTCCGGCAGTGCCCGTCTCGACGAGGCCGCCCAGAAAACCGTTCGCACCTGGAAATTCGTCGCCGCCAAGCGCGGTGACACCCCGGTCCAAAGCTGGGTCCTGGTTCCCATCATCTTCAAACTGGAGCAATAAGACATGGACAACACGCAAAACGCTTTCGGCTTCGCCCACCTCTGGGCGGCCGGCGATGCCATCTCGCACAGCGTCGCGGTCATCCTGGCCCTGATGTCGGTCGCCAGCTGGTACCTGATCCTGGCCAAGGCCTGGGACTGGTACAACATGCGCCGCGCCGCCCGCGCCGTCGGCGCCTTCTGGGGCGCCCGCAGCGTCGCCGAGGGTCTCGACCGCCTGCGCGAAGCCGGCGAGGACAGCCCCTACGCCCAACTCGCCGCCCAGGCCAATTGCTGCAACAACGACTGCGAAGCCGCGACCGGCCGCCTCGCTTCCCGCTTCGACCCGGCCGAGCAGATGGAACGCGCCCTGCGCCAGCAACTGTCGACGACCCAGGCCGGCATGGAAAACGGTCTGACCCTGCTCGCCACCACCGGCGCCACCGCACCGTTCGTCGGTCTCTTCGGCACCGTCTGGGGCATCTACCACGCGCTGGTCGCGATCGGCCTCTCCGGCCAG
Source organism: Dechloromonas sp. ZY10 (assembly GCF_041378895.1). Classification (NCBI taxonomy): domain Bacteria; kingdom Pseudomonadati; phylum Pseudomonadota; class Betaproteobacteria; order Rhodocyclales; family Azonexaceae; genus Dechloromonas; species Dechloromonas aquae. The sequence continues at coordinate 1,470,175 of NZ_CP144212.1, read as the reverse complement.
GCCGCGCTGGAAAAGGTCGCCGGCCCGGTCGGCGAAGCGCTGATCATGACCGCCGCCGGCCTCGCCGTCGCGCTGCCCGCAGTGTTCGCCTACAACGCCTTCACCCGCGCCAACCGCGTCATCCTCGCCGACCTCGACGCCTTCGCCCACGACCTGCACGCCTTCTTCACCGTCGGCAAACCTTTCGTCGCCAACAGCGCCCAGATCCACCCGATGCGCGCCCGTGCTGCGGCAGAGGTGGCTTAAATGGCGATGGGTTCGTTCAACTCCGGCGGCAGCCAGATGCCGACCGCCGAAATCAACATGACGCCACTGGTCGACGTGATGCTGGTGCTGCTGATCATCTTCATCATCACCGCGCCGCTGATGACCCATTCGGTCAAGGTTGACCTGCCGCGCGCCGCCAGCACCCCGACCCCGGAAAAGCCGATGACCCTGCAGGTTGCGATCAACGCCGACAACCAGGTTTTTGTCGGTTCCGAGCCGGTCGACCGTAACAGCCTCGAAGCCAAGTTCCGCGATGCGGTGCAGCAGGATGCCAATGTCGAAATGCACCTCAAGGCCGACCGCGTCACCCGTTACGAAACGGTTGCTGAGACCATGAGCGCGGCCCGTCGGGCCGGTCTCAGCAAGATCGGCTTCGTCACCCAGCCCGGACAGGGTTAAGGCCTTTTGCCCTCCGCCAAGCCGCCTACGGGCGGCTTTGGCAGTGAACCGGCGGGAAAACAGACCTGAGTCGTGCCGCCAAACCAATCTTCAGGGAGGATCAGCATGCGTCACACCCATCTCAAACCGATTGCCGCCGCACTGGCACTATGCTTTGCCTGGCCGGCACTGGCCGACAAGCAACTCGGCGAGGTCACCGTTTCCGGCGGCCGCGCGGTGGGCGCCAAGCCGCAATTGCGCGATGAGATCGTTGCCACCGAATCGATCGGTGCCCGCGAACTGGAAAAAACCGGGGCGACCATGCTCACCGAGGCGCTCGACAAGCGCCCGGGAATCGCTGTCCAGGCCGAATGCTCGATCTGCAACGTGCGCAACGTGGTCCTCAACAACCTGCCCGGCCGCTACACCACGCTGCTGATCGACGGCATCCCGATCTTTTCGTCGGTCTCGACCGCGTACGGCCTCGACAGCGTCAATCTCGGCGGCATCGAACGGATCGACATTTCACGGGGTGCGGGGACCAGTCTGATCGCCCCCGAAGCGCTGGCTGGCTCGGTCAATATCGTGACCCGCCGCCCGACCAGGGATGAATTCATCGCCAACCAACAGTTCGGCAGCTACGGCCAGAACAGCACCGACCTGTTCGCCGCCAAGGCTTTCGAACGCGGCGCCGTAACCGCCAACTTCCAGCACAACCGGCATAACACGGTCGACGCCGACAGGAACGGCGTTTCCGAATATACCGGCTACGAGCGCAAGCTCGGCGGCATCGGTTTCTTCGCCGACGATCTCGGCGGCTTCAAGCTCAAGGGCCGCTTCGACGTGGTCGACGAAAAGCGCATGGGCGGAGCGATGGGCCGCGACTACAGCGGCGTCAAGGCCGACGGCGGCGGCAATGGTTTTGACTGGAGCCGGGGTGCCAACGGCTCACCCGACCCGCGTGGCTGGGTGACGCCAGATGGCAGCGGCAGCGACCTGCTGCGCAACGGCCAGGCCGGACGTTTCTACACCGATGGCCGGGCCGGCATGTCGGAGATCATTTTCACCGAGCGCAAGCAGTTTGTTTCCAGCGCCACCCGTGCCCTCGGCGCCGGCAGCCTGCGCCTGGCCTTCGGCTACGCCAACCACAAGCAGGATTCGTTCTACGAAAAGGCGCTCTACCAGGCGGCGCAGGATCAGTACTACTTCGAGGCGAGCACCCAGCAGCCGCTCGGCGCCACCTTGCTCACCGTCGGCACCAGCTACCGTTACGAAGACCTCAATAGCCGGGGCCGCGACGCCAGTGGCCGGATCAACGATGGCATCGACAATTACAAGTACCGCACCCCCGGCGCCTTCGTTCAGGCCTACCGTGCCTTCTTCGACGGCGATGTCGAGGTGAACGGGTCGCTGCGTTACGACAACCACAATGTTTTCGGCGGCATCACCAGCCCGCGCCTGAACGTGCTGTGGAACCACAGCCACGAACTCAACAGCCGCTTTGCCGTCGGCCACGGCTACCGCGCCCCGACCTCGTTCTTCGAACAGGACCACGGGATTCTCGATACCACTCGCATCGTCCGCGAAATCAAGAAGCCGGAAACCGCCGACAACCTTTCCTACGCACTGTCCTACGCCGGCGACCGCCTGGCCTGGGTCGGCTCGCTGAACTACAACCGGATCAAGAATATGGCACTGCTCAACTCGGGCGCCACCGATCCGCTGACCGGCGACCCGATTACCCGCTTCACCTCGGCCCGACAGCCGGTGACCGTGATCGGCGGCGACCTGACCGTCACCTACAAGCTGACACCGCAGCTGGAAGCGACGATTGCCGGCGAACACTTCAAGTACGATTTTTCGGAAGCCGGCACGCTCGCCTTCGCCCGTCCCGAGACCCGCGCCTATCTCCGTCTTGACTACGACAGCGGCCCGTGGACCGGAATGCTGCGGGCGACCTGGACCGGGCCGATGGACCTGGCCAAGTTCTACGACTACGACAACAACCAGCGCTTCAACTTCGACGGCAGCCCGAAACGCCGTAAAAGCCCGGCTTACTGGGTCGTCGATGCGCGCGGTGAATACCGCCTGAACAAGCAGTGGTCTGCCTACCTGGGTGTCGATAACTTGTTTGACTTCAAGCAGTCAGACAAGGAAAGCATGCTCTGGATCGACGCCGCCGGCAGCTACGATGTGACCCATATCTGGGGTCCGAACCGGGGTCGCTTCATCTACGGCGGAGTCAAGTTTGCGTTGTAAGCCCGCCCGATTGCCACTTCCGCCCGTCCCGGCTCCGGCCCGGACGGGCTTTGCCCTTACTCGCCCCGGCCGCGCTGGCTGCTTATGCTTAGCGGTGCTGCTGGGCGGAATCTCCACGGTCCACGCCGAAAATTCGGCATTTTCCGACGCTACCCTGGATTTCGAACTGGCGGCCAACGAAGGTTTTGTTCGCCTGGCCAACTTGCCGCCACAAGTCTCGGTAGTCAATTTCTGGCGCAGCGACTGCCCGCCCTGTGTCCGCGAACTGCCGACCCTGCTGCGGAGCGCCGAGGCACATGCCGGCCGCGCCCGGATTGTCACCGTCGCGCTGCAACGTCCGGCGGAAACCGAACGTGCCCCCGCACCGGCCCGCGCCGCGCTACGCTCCCCACTGCTGCTGCTGCACGGACCGAGCGAGCCACGCGGCTTGCTCGCCCGTTTCGGTAACCGCAGCGGCGCCCTGCCCTATACTCTCGTCCTCACCCCGGATCGCCGTCCCTGTGCCCGCCACAGCGGCGAAATCGGCGAGCAGTGGCTGCACCAGGCCATCGCCCGCTGCCAAACAGCCTGAACCCATGACTCAAACCTCTGCCAGCGCCATCCTCCTGGTCGGCCATCCCAACGTCGGCAAATCGGTCCTTTTCCATCGCCTGACCGGCGCCTACGTCAATGTCTCGAACTACCCCGGCACCACCGTCGAAGTCACCCGCGCCAGCGCCCGCTTCGATGGCAGCGCCAGCCTGCTCGACACCCCCGGCGTGCTCGCCCTGCCCTCGCGCAGTGACGACGAACGGGCGACGATGCGCGCGCTGCTCGGCGAAGACGCCCGCTGCTGGCTGCAGGTCGGCGATGCCAAGAATCTGCGCCGGACGCTGACGCTGACCGCGCTCCTCGCCGAACTCGGCGTGCCGATGGTGCTGACCCTGAACATGCACGACGAGGCGGCCGCCCGTGGCGTCACCGTCGATCTGGCGGCGCTCGCTGAAGAACTCGGGATTCCGGTGCTGGCCACCGTCGCCACCGGCGGCGAAGGCATCGAGGCGCTGACCCAGAGCCTGCCGCAAGCCCGGCGCCCCGATCCGCTGCTGCGCTACGATGCCGCCAGCGAAACCGCAATTGGCGAAATGGCGGCGGCCATCGCCGAACTGGCGCCGCACCCGCAGCTAAACGCACGCGGCCTAGCCATCCTCTATCTCGGCAACGACGGCCAGGTCGAAAGCTGGCTGCATGAGCGCGCCGGCGAGCACTACGGTCAACTGGCCGACATCCGTAAAAATGCGCAAGCCCGCTGGCACGGCAAGTTGCCCGCCGAACTTGCCCGTGAGCGGACCCAGGCCGCCGATGCGCTGGCCGCCAGCGTAATCCGGCGCAGCGCCCAAAGCAGCCCGCTGCTCTCGCAACGCATCGGCCAATACGTGGTGCATCCGCTGTGGGGCATTCCCTGCCTGCTTGCCGTCTTGTTTGCGGTTTATGAATTCGTCGGCGTCTTCGGCGCCACCACCCTCGTCGGCCTGCTTGAGGAAGACCTCTTCGAAGGCCTCCTCAACCCGGCCTTCACCCAGTTCGTCGAAACCACGGTCGACCAGCCCTGGCTGGCCGAATTGCTGGTCGGCCAGTACGGCCTATGGACCATGGGCATGACCTACGCGCTGGCGCTGATTCTGCCCATCGTCACCACCTTCTTCATCGCCTTTGGCGTGCTCGAGGATTCCGGCTATCTGCCCCGGTTAACCGTGATCGCCAACCGGCTCTTCGCTGCCATCGGCCTCAACGGCCGCGCCGTGCTGCCGATGGTGCTCGGCCTCGGCTGCGTGACGATGGCGACACTGACCACGCGCATCCTGCATTCGCCTCGCGAACGCCTGATCACCACCTTCCTACTGGCGCTGGCGATCCCCTGCTCAGCGCAGCTCGGCGTGGTTCTCGGCATGCTTGGCGGCGTCTCCTTCCAGGCGCTGCTGGTGTGGGCCCTGGCCATGGTCGGCGTACTGCTGCTGGCCGGCTTCCTGGCCGCCCGGCTGATTCCCGGCCGCCGTATTCCGCTGGTCACCGAACTGCCGCCGATGCGCCTGCCCATCCTCGGCAACGTGCTGAAGAAGACCGGCGGCCGCCTCAAGTGGTATCTGATCGAAGTGATCCCGCTGTTCCTGCTCGGCACCCTGATCATGTACTCGCTCGACAAATTCGGCATCCTGCCGGCGATCATCCGCCTCGGCGAACCGCTGGTCAGCGGCTGGCTCGGCCTGCCGCCGGCAGCCTCAGCTGCCTTCGTGATGGGCTTTTTGCGCCGTGACTTCGGCGCCACCGGCCTGTTCGCGATGGCTGGCAGCCTCGACCCGATTCAGGCGGTGGTCGGGATGATCACCATCACCCTGTTCATCCCCTGCTTTGCCAGCCTGATGATGATGGTCAAGGAACAAGGCCTGAAAACCGCGCTCGGCATGGTCGCGACCATTGTTCCCTTCGCCTTTTTCGTTGGCGGTCTGTTCAATCTGGCGCTGCGCGCGCTGTGGTCCTGAGGCACCTGCCCATGAGTCCGAAATCCAATTCCCACGCGGCAGCCCGCCTGCCGCTGGCCTTCATTCCTGCCGGCCAGCGGGTCTGCCTGGCCGAACTCGGCGATGAAATCGATCCCTTGCAACGCGAACAACTAACCGCCTATGGCCTGGCGCTCGGGCAGCCACTGACCGTGCTGCAGCAGCGGCCGATGACCGTGATCCTTGCCGACGAGGTTGAATTGGCACTCGAACACGCCATTGCCCGGCACATCTGGGTAGAAAACGAAAAAACCCCGAAACACAAATGAGAACAGTTCCTAATTCATTGTAATCAAAGAACTTTTTTTCAAATCGCGCTTCTAAGACGGGACGCAAGCGCCTACAATGGCGCCCGGCAATCGCCGGGATCAGCCAGCCGAGGTCTGCCAGCCAGTCCGTCCCCCACACTCCCAGGAGAAAAAGCCATGAAGGGCGACAAGAAAATCATCGAGATCCTCAACGATCTCCTCGCCGGCGAATTGACCGCCGTCGACCAATACCTGATTCACGGCGAAATGTACGCCGACATGGGCCTCAACGAGCTGGCCGAAAAGTCGATCCACGAATCCGACCACGAACGCCAGCATGCCCGCGCGCTGATCCAGCGCATCCTCTTCCTTGAAGGCAAGCCGAATCTGGAAAAGCGTGAAGCGCTGAAAGTCGGCAAGAGCGTGCCGGACATGCTCAAGGCCGACCTCGACGTGGAATACAAGGTCGACGGCGAACTGAAGAAGGCCATCGCCGCCTGTGAAAAAGCCCAGGACTACGTCACCCGCGACATGCTGCAAGTGCAGTTGGAAGACACCGAAGTCGACCACGCCTACTTCCTGGAAAAGCAGTTGCGCCTGATCGAGATGATCGGCCTGCCCAACTATCTGCAGAGCCAGATGGGCTCCGGCAGCCCGAGCTGAGGAGACCGCGATGAAAGGTAACAAGAAGGTCATCGAAGTCCTGAATAAGGTCCTCAAGAACGAACTGACCGCGATCAACCAGTACTTCCTGCACGCCCGGATGTTCCGCAACTGGGGCCTGGAGAAGCTCAACGACTACCAGTACAAGCAGTCGATCCGGGTGATGAAGGAAGCCGACGAACTGATCGAGCGCATCCTCTTCCTCGAAGGCCTGCCCAACCTGCAGAACCTCGGCAAATTGCTGATCGGCGAGCATGTCGCCGAATGCCTGCAAGGCGACCTCAAGTACGAGCAGGAAATCCAGCGCCCGCAGCTGATTGAAGCCATTGCCCTGTGCGAGGAGCAGCAGGATTACGTCAGCCGCGAATTGCTCGAAGACCTGCTCGAAGGCTGCGAGGAAGCGATCGACTGGATCGAGACCCAGCATAGCCTGATCGACGCCGTGACCCTGCCCAACTACCTGCAGACGCAGATGGGCAGCGGCGACTGACCCCGACCCGGCGGCCATCGCCGCCGGTCGTTTTGGGTCATCCATTTAGGGCAGCCCGATTGGGGCCGCTTTAAAGAGGCTACGCCTACTACCGCCAGTTACGCTTGCCGGCCACCGTCACCGGCCGCAGCCCCCGCCCCAAACTTCCACCGGCATTTTTGCCGCCAAGCCACGTTGACCGTGGCTTTTTTCATTTTTCCTGCCCTGATTTTGCCTTGCTGCACCCGGTCTTGTCCCGGCTGTCGCCCCCACGCGGCCCGGTAGCGAGTCGGAGTCAGGCCACCTGCCGCCACGCCTGCGGCGGCGTAAAAGCTTCGACCAGGGTTTGCAAGGCGCGTAGCGGCGATACTTCGTGGCGACGAATCAGGCCAGTCGGCACCCGGGCAATTTCATCCGGTACCGGGGTGATGATCAGTTCGGAGGCCTGCCGCGACTGTTCGACAATCCGCCGCGGCATCAGGGTCCAGCCAAGGCCGACCGAAACGCAGCCGAGAATGCCGTCCAGCGTACCGAACTCCATCACATCTGCCGTCGCATGCCCGATGCTGCGCTGCCAGGCCAGTGCCCGGGTGCGATAGGCACATCCCTCGCGAAACAGGATCAACGGTAGCCGGACCGGATCGCAACCGGTGGCATGCACCTGCACCAGTTCTTCGGCCACCACTTCGCTGAAAGTCAGGTCCGGATGCACGACCGGGCCGGCGACGAAGGCCGCGTCAAGCTTGTGGGCCAGCACCTTGTCCACCAGCCGGGCAGTCGGCTCGGTATACACCCGCAACTCAACCTTGGGATGCGCGCTGCGCACTGCTTTCAGGGCCTGCGGCAGATGCAGTGCGGCAAAGGTTTCCATCGCACCGATCCGCAGTTCGCCGGAACACTCGCCAACCTGACGCACGGCGGCGAGCGTCTGGCGCTCCAGCTCCAGCATCCGCCGCGCATAGTCGAGCAGCACCCGGCCAGCCGGCGCCAGTTCCAACCCGCGTCCCTTGCGTTGAAACAGCTCGCTGGCGAACTCGTCCTCCAGCTTGCGAATGCGGCCGGTCACGTTCGACTGCACGGTATTCAGCCGGCCGGCCGCCGCCAGAATGCCACCGGCCTCGACCACGGCAACGAAGGTGCGGAGTGCGATCAATTCCATACCATTCTCCAAAATCGAACAATTGATTCTTGATAAATCATTTGAACAGATAGCTTAGCGCGTTTATCGTAGGTGAAGCAATTCTGTATCAGGAGAAACACCATGAATTCCAGCAATGAACGATCGCGCCAGCGCTACCGGGTGATGGGCGCGGGCATTTTCAGCCTGCTGCTGACCCTCGGCGTTGCCCGCTTTGCCTACACGCCGCTGCTGCCCTTGATGCAGCAACAAGCGGGGCTGGGGCTGGCCGAAGGCGGCTGGCTGGCAGCGATCAACTACGCCGGCTATCTGTCCGGCGCGCTGATCGCGGCGTCGATTTCCGACCTCCACCTCAAGGACCGCCTGTACCGGGTCGGCCTGTTGCTGGCGATTGCCAGCACGCTGCTGATGGGCCTGACCACCGACCTGTGGATCTGGCTGCTATCGCGCTATTTCGCCGGACTGGCCAGCGCCGCCGCGATGCTGCTCGGCACCGGGCTGATCCTCAACTGGCTGATCCGCCATCAGCAACGCCCGGAACTCGGCATCCACTTCGCCGGCATCGGCCTCGGCATTGCCGGCTGCTCGGCGGCAGTGTGGCTACTGACCCCGGCGCTCGACTGGCGCGAGCAGTGGTTCGCCTTCAGTGCCCTCGCCTGCCTACTGCTGATCCCGGCCTGGCGCTGGCTGCCACCGCCCGATAACTCGGGCCTCACCGCCGGCGGGCAGAAGCTGGTCGACAACCCGCCGTCGCCGCTCTTCCTCAAGCTGTTCATGGCGATGTATTTCTGCGCCGGGGTCGGCTTCGTGGTCACCACCACCTTCATCGTTGCCATCGTCAACCACCTGCCGGACATGGCCGGTCAGGGCACCAAGATTTTCCTGGCGATCGGCATCGGCGCTGCGCCGGCCTGCATTTCCTGGGACTTCATCGCCCGCCGCAGCGGCGAACTGAATGCGCTGATCCTCGCCGCCGCCTTGCAGATCGTCGGCATCCTGCTGCCGATCACCGTCCCCGGCCTGCTGCCGGCGATCTTCGCGGCCCTGCTCTTCGGCTCGACCTTCGTCGGCATGGTCAGCCTGGTGCTGACCATGGCCGGGCGCTACTACCCGACCAAGCCGGCCAAGATGATGGGCAAGATGACCCTTTCCTACGGCGCAGCGCAGATCATGGCGCCGGCACTGACCGGCTGGCTGGCGACCCGTACCGGCGACTACACCGCCGGGCTGTGGCTGGCCGCCGCGATCATGGCCATCGGCACCGGGCTGCTGTTCGTGCTGAAAGCCGTCGAACAGCGCGAAAAGGTCGCTGAACAGGCCTATGCCTGACCGGCTCTGAGCGGATCGCCAAAGCAAAACAGCGCGCCGGGACGAAAATCCCGGCGCGCTGTTTTTGTCTCGGCTGGTTTTTGGCTGGCTTTGGCTGCTTGTCGGCTATTTTTTGCCATTGCCACGGTCGACCGTGGGAAACGGAAAAAACCGCCAAAACCGCTTAGCCCACCTCGACCCCGGCCGGGCCATCGACGATTTCGCCGACCACCGCCGCATGGTTGAAACCGTGCTGCAGGAAGGCCGACAACACTTCGGTGACGGTATCCGGGGCGCAGGCAACGAGCAAGCCGCCCGAAGTTTGCGGGTCGGTGAGCAGGGCGCGGTCGAGGTCGCCGACACTGGCGGCCAGACTGACTTCTGCGCCGTAGCTGGCCCAGTTGCGGCCGGAAGCACCGGTGATGTAACCCGCCGCCGCAAACTCGCGGGCGCGCGGCAACAGCGGAATGTCGGCCAGATTGAGGCGGGCGCGCAGGCCACTGCCGCGTGCGATTTCGAGCAGATGCCCGAGCAGGCCGAAGCCGGTCACGTCGGTCAGCGCATGCACGCCGTCGAGACAGGCAAGCAACTGCCCCGGCGTATTGAGCCGGGTTGTGGCATCGACCATCGCGGCGTAATCGCCCGAATGCAATTGCTCCTTCTTCAGTGCCGCGCTGTACACGCCGACGCCGAGCGGCTTGCCGAGAATCAGCTTGTCGCCGGGACGGGCGCCGGAATTGCGCTTGAGGTGGCGCGGATCGACCAGGCCGATGGCGACCAGGCCGTAAATCGGCTCGACCGAGTCGATGGTGTGGCCGCCGGCAATCGGAATCCCGGCCGCCTTGCACACGCTTTCGCCGCCGGCCAGGATGCGGCCGATGGTCTCCAGCGGCAGCACATTGACCGGCATGCCGACCAGTGCCAGGGCGAACAGCGGCGTGCCGCCCATCGCATAAACGTCGGAAATGGCGTTGGTCGCGGCGATGCGGCCAAAGTCGTAGGGGTCGTCGACAATCGGCATGAAGAAATCAGTGGTCGCGACAATCGCCTGGGTTTCGTTGATCTGGTAAACCGCTGCGTCGTCGCTGGTCTCGGTGCCGACCAGCAGTTGCGGCGGGACGATGCCAGCCACGCCGGAGGCAGCGAGAATCTGGCGCAGCACGGCGGGTGCGATCTTGCAACCGCAACCGCCGCCGTGCGACAGCTGGGTCAGGCGCGGCGGTGCGCCGTTCGTATTAGAGGCTTGAGTCATGCAGGGCTCTCGGCACGTTATTCGGCATCAAAACCGGCGTCTTCAATCGCCGCCAGCAAGTCAGCGCGGCTGATCTGCTGCGGGTCGAAGCTGACCTGCGCGGCGTTCTGTTCCAGCGATACTTCGGCGCTGGCCACCCCGGGCAAGGCGGCAAGCACGCCGCCGATATTCTTGACGCAGCCCTGGCAGCTCATGCCGCCGATCTTGATTTCGGTACTTGTTTGCGTACTTCCCACGGTCGACTCCTGAAAAAGTGAATTTTTAACGCCCGGCGCGCCAGCGCTTGAGCAGCAGCGAATTGCTGACCACCGACACCGAACTTGCCGCCATCGCCGCGCCGGCGATCACCGGGTTGAGCAGGCCGAAGGCGGCGGCGGGAATGCCGAGCACGTTGTAAATGAAGGCGAAGAACAGGTTCTGGCGGATCTTGCCCAGCGTCGCCCGCGACAGGTCGATGGCGTCGGCCAGACCGTGCAGGTCGCTGCGGATCAGCGTCAGGTCGGCGGCCTCGACCGCCGCATCGGAGCCGGCGCCCATCGCGAAGCCGACATCGGCAGCGGCCAGCGCCGGCGCATCGTTGATCCCGTCGCCAACCATCGCCACCAGCGCCTTGGCGTCCATCGCCTGGGCGGCAGCGCGCAGTTCGCCGATGGCAGAGGCTTTGTCACCGGGCAGGATGCCGGCACGGAATTCATCGACCCCGGCCTCGGCGGCAATCGCCGCCGCCGTCAGCGCCTGGTCGCCGGTCAGCATCACCACCCGGATCCCCTGTGCCCGCAACCGCGCCACCGCCGCCCGCGAGGTCGGACGCAAGGCATCGGCAATCGCCAGCACGCCAAGCACCGTCGGCCCGGCTGCCGCTGGATTGGCTTCCACTTGATTGGCAGCGGCCTGCAGCGCGGCAGACTCGGTGGCAGATTCGGCGACGGATTGCGCCCCCGGCCACTCGGCCAGCACCACCACCGTCTTGCCCATCTGCTGCAGGCGCTTGACCTCAGGATCGTCGGCCAGCCCCAGCCAGACCGGCGAACCGAGGCGCAGCTGGCGTTCGCCGCTCGGCGTCGTCACCCGCGCCTCGACGCCGTGGCCGGGCAGTGCCCGGAAGTCGCGCACTGGTAAAAATTGCGGATTTTTACGGTCGACCGTGAAATGGTGCAAAATTGCCCGCGCCAGCGGGTGTTCGGACGACTGCTCCAGTGCCGCCGCCAGCGCCAGCACAGCATCGGAGGATTCGGCGCGCGGCAGCAGGTCGGTCAACTGCGGCTCGCCGCAGGTCAGCGTGCCGGTCTTGTCGAGTGCCAGTACCTTGATTTTTTCCGCCCGCTCCAGCGCCTCGGCGTTGCGTACCAGCACCCCGGCGCGCGCCCCCTGGCCGGTACCGACCATGATCGCGGTCGGCGTTGCCAGCCCGAGCGCGCAGGGACAGGCAATCACCAGCACCGCGACGGCATTGACCAGCGCCGTCGCAAAACCGGCGCCGGCCAGCCACCAGCCGACGAAGGTGGCCAGCGCCAGCGAGCACACCACCGGCACGAAAATCCCGGAAATCTGGTCGGCCAGCCGCTGCACCGGCGCTTTCGAGCCCTGCGCTTCACCCACCAGACGGATGATTCCGGCCAGCAGCGTCTGCTCGCCGACGCCGGTAGCGCGACAGGTCAACGCCCCTTCGCCGTTATGGGTCGCGGCAAAAACCCGGTCGCCGGGCGCCTTGCCGACCGGCATGCTCTCGCCGGTGAGCATCGCTTCATTGACGCTCGACGCCCCGTCGACCACCTCACCATCGACCGGCACCGCTTCGCCGGGACGGACCAGAAACACATCGCCAGGCATCAGCGCCTCGACCGGCAGTTCCCGCCAGACCACCGCGCCGTCCTGCTCGCGGCGGACGCGGGCAGTCTTCGGCTGCAGCCGGATCAGCGCCTCAATGGCTTCCGAGGTGCGCGCCTTGGCCCGCGCTTCGAGCAGCTTGCCGAGCAGGACCAGGGTGATCACCGCCGCCCCGCCTTCGAAATAGACATGCTCGTCGAGCCCGAACAGGGTCACCACCGCCGACAGCAGCCAGGCCATGGTCGTCCCCAGCGCGACCAGCACGTCCATGTTGGCGCCGCCACCGCGCAGCGCCTTCCAGGCCCCGTCGTAAAAACGCCAGCCGATCCAGAACTGCACCGGTGTCGCCAGCGCCAGCTGCAGCCAGCGCGGCAGTTCGGCGTGGCCATGCCCGTCGGCCGGGAACATCCACAGCATTTGCAGCACCAGCGGCAGGGTCAGCGCGGCGGCGATCCAGAACTGGCGCAATTCCTGCGCATAAGCCGCCTGTTTGGCGGCCTTTTCGCGCTCGCGGGTGCCGGCGTCGACCGGCGTCGCGCTGAAGCCGGCCTTGGCCACGGCGGCGACCACCGCCGCCGCCTCGACCCCGGCCGCCAGGCGCACGCGCGCCCGTTCGGCGGCGAGATTGACGTTGGCCTGCATCCCCGGCTGGCGGTTGAGCACCTTTTCCAGGCGCGTCGAACAGGCGGCACAAGTCATGCCGCCGATGGCGAATTCGACGACCTGTTCGTTGCCCGCAGCGGCTTCCTGCGACGTAGCGCTCATTTGACCAGCAACAGCGGCGTTTTCAGCAGATGCGCGAGCTTTTGCGCCACCGAGCCGAGCAGCAGTCCGGCGAGTGCGCCCCGCCCGTGCGAACCGATCACCACTTGATCGACCGCCAGCAGTTCGGCCTGATGCGCAATGACCTCGGCCGGCAAGCCGACATGCAGATGCGGGATATAGGCCAGCCCGGCCTGCGCCAGCCGCTGCTGCGCTACCGCCAGCACCGCTTCGCCTTCCTCGCGGTAATGCGCTGCCAGCGTTTCCTTGCCGACATGCACCTGCACGCGGCCAAGCGGAATCGGCGGATGCACGTGCAACAGGTGCACTTCCGGCGGCGTCCGCCACTGCGCCGCCAGTCCGATCACATGCTCAAGCGCACGCAGCGAACAATCGGAACCATCGACAGCGAGCAGTAGTTTCATCGTTTCATTTTCCTTCAAGAGCCAGCAGGCGGAACCAGCCGAGCAGGCCATACAGGCCAAAACCGAGCACCAGTGCGCCAGACAACAGGCGTACGACCGGGCGGCGGACGAATTCGTTCAGCCGGGCGAGGACGATCCCGGCGAGCAGCAGATTGGGCAGGGTGCCAAGGCCGAAAGCCAGCATCAGCGCCGCCCCACGCCCGGGCGAGCCGGCGGTCAGGGCTGTCGCCAGCGCGCTATAGACCAGGCCGCAGGGCAACCAGCCCCACAGCAGGCCGAGCGGAAAGGCCTGGGCGACGCTGCGCGCCGGCAGGAAGCGCCGGGTCAGCGGTTGCAGGCGTTGCCACAACAGCTGGCCGGCACGCTCGGTCAGCGCCAGCGCCCGCGTCGCGCCGAGCAGGTAGAGGCCGAGCGCAATCAGCATCAGGTTGGCCAGCAGGTAGAGGGTCAGCCGCACCGGCGCGACGCCGTCGAAGCCCAGGCTGGCGGCGCCGAGCGCTCCGGCCAGGGTGCCGGCCAGCGCATACGAGGCGATCCGTCCACCGTTGTAGGCCAGGTGCAAGGACCAGCGCCCGCTGCCGGGAGCCCCCATGCTCAAGGCGCCGACAATCCCGCCGCACATGCCGACGCAATGAGTGCCGCCAAGCAGACCAACCAGGAACAGCGCGAGATAGCCGGAATCGGGCATGAGCGACGACCGTAATGACAAAGGCCGCAGTGTACCGAAGAGCAACCGCCGGCGTCGACCGGGAATCGAGTGATCGCAGTTGATCCCCCCACCCTGCCGACATCAAGCGAAGCTGCTTGGCGCCAGGTCTGCCCGGCCGCCGGTTGTCCCTGTCGCCGAGTAGCAGCCCGCAGCGTTGCCGATGGGCGAAATATTCGTGCGCTCAGCGGCTTGGCTGCGCCCCCCGGATCAGGACGGAATACTCCGGCAAACCCGGCATGATGCGGGCGGGTGGTAGAATCGGCGCCCCTTTCTTCGCTCCCTTCCCATGCATTTCGACGTCATCGTGATAGGTGCCGGCGCCGCCGGCATGATGTGCGCGACCCAGGCCGGCGCCCGTGGCCGCCGCGTGCTCTTGCTCGACCACGCCGAAAAGCTGGGCGAGCGCATCCGCATTTCCGGCGGCGGCCGCTGCAACTTCACCAACCGCAGCGTCAGCGCCGACAATTATTTGTCGCAAAACCCGCATTTCTGCCGCTCGGCGCTGGCCCGTTTCAGCCAGTGGGATTTCATCGCGATGCTGGAAAAACGCGGCATTCCCTACCACGAGCGCGAACACGGCCAGTTGTTTTGCGACGAATCGGCCGCCGATATCGTCGACATGCTGAAGGACGCCTGCGATGCGGTCGGGGTGCGCTGGGCAATGCCCTGCGCGGTCGGTGAAATCCGCCAACTCACGGACGCCGGCCAAAATGGAGCGCGATTCACGGTCGACAGCGAAAAAGGCCACTTTTCGGCAACGTCGCTGGTGGTTGCGACCGGTGGTCTGGCGATCCCCAAGATCGGCGCCACCCCTTTCGGCTACCGCCTCGCCGAACAATTCGGGCTGGCGGTGATCCCGCCCAAGCCGGCACTGGTGCCGCTGGCGCTGGCGCCGGAAGTTCTGGAGCCGATCAAGCCGCTGGCCGGTGCCACGCTGGATGCCATTGCCGAGTTCGGCACGGCGCGTTTCCGCGAAAATGTGCTGATCACCCACCGTGGCCTGTCCGGCCCGGCGATCCTGCAGATTTCCAGTTACTGGCAGATGCAGGAGTATCAGGCCGGCAAGAAGGCCCCGCTGCAGATTGACCTGCTGCCCGGCATTGACGCCGCCGCCTGGCTGGCCGAGCACTGGCAGAGCCGGATGCTGCTGCCGAACCTGTTGGCGCAGCAACTGCCCCGCCGCTTCGCGCACGAATGGTGCGCCTTGCTCGGCGGAGAACGCTGGCTCAAACGCCCGCTCAGCGAACTCGGCAAGCGCGACCTTGAACAGGCGGCGTGCGCCTTGCAGGGCTGGGAGTTGATGCCGGCCGGCACCCTCGGCTTTGCCAAGGCAGAAGTCACCCTGGGCGGGGTGGCGACCGACGCGCTGTCGTCAAAAACCATGGAAGCCAAGCAGGTGCCCGGCCTGTATTTTGTCGGCGAAGTGGTCGACGTCACCGGCTGGCTGGGCGGCTACAACTTCCAGTGGGCCTGGTCGTCGGGCTGGGTCGCCGGCCAGTTCGCCTGAGCCGGGCAGTCACCGTCGCGCTCCGGCAAGTTCCGGCAGCCCATCCGATGCCTGCAATATCCAGCGAATACCCGCTGCGCCGGCCGGCGCTCAGGCCGGCTGTACCAGCAGACGCAGCTTGGCATCTTCGTGCACGATGTGCGCCAGCAGCCAGTTGCGCAAGTAGTGCAGCACGTCGAACTGCGCCGTCAGCGGGTTGTCATGCAGCGCTTCATAAAAGCCGCGCAGGCGACTCTCAAATTCGGCATGCTGTTGCTCTTGCTGCGCCAGACCGCCGTAACCCCAGTGGGTCATCATCCGTTCCTCGGCGCGGAAATGCACCTGCACGTAATGGTCGAGCGCCTTCAAAACCCGCGCGACTTCGCGCGCGCCTCGCTTGTGCGAGACCACTTCGAACAAATCGTTGGTCAGGTCAAACAGGTAGCGGTGGTGCTCATCGATCACGTCGATCCCGACGCTGAGACTGTCATCCCACTGCACCCAGTTGTCTGCGCGCGACGGCAGCGGCGGCAGACTGAGGATCTGATTGGGATCGATGATGTCGTCGCGATACAACTGCCGAATCCGCAGGATTTCAGGCAGGGCAAGCTCAAAAGCGCAGACCACCGCCGGATCGAAATGCGTTCCCGAGCCGGCACGAATCCAGGCAATTGCTTCATCGAGTGGCCATGCTTCCTTGTACGGCCGGATTGAAGTCAATGCATCGAAAACATCGGAAACCGCGCAAATCCGCGCCAGCAGTGGAATTTCGTCACCCGTCAGGCCCTGCGGGTAGCCCTGGCCATCCCAGCGCTCGTGGTGACTGACCGCAATTTCACGCGCAGCCTGAATCAAGGCATCGTCACCGGTCAGCAGGCGGCTGCCGATTTCGGCATGCGTCTTCATCACCTCGAATTCCTCGGCCGACAAACGCCCGGGCTTGAGCAGAATGGCATCGGGAATTCCGATCTTGCCGACATCGTGCATCGGCGCACAGATCGCCAGCAGTTCGCGCTGCGCTTCGGGCAGCCCCATCGCTTTGGCAATGCTGGTGGCGAAATGGGTCATCCGCATCACGTGCATCCCGGTTTCATTGTCGCGATACTCGGAAGCCGCACCCAAACGGCGGATGGCATCAGTCCGTGCCTGCTCCAGTTCAATTTCACGAACACGCAGGGTTTCATTGACAATACTGCGGGTAACGATCACCGCCACCGACTGGGCGAGATCGTTCATGAACTCACACTCAACCGCATCCGGCCGCCATTCTGGATCGATGAACAACAGCAACCAGCCGGCCGCGGCCAGCGGCAAGGCAAAACAGGGCGCTTCGGCAGCAACATCGTTGAAATGCAGCGGCGGCGTATGCGTCGCCGGCGTCGTGATGCGCACCTCGCCCCCGACCTCACCGGCCGATTGCAAGGGCTGCAACCACGCGGGCGCCAGCCCGTGCTGGGCTACCTGGGTGAGGACTCCGCGCCGGTTGCGCAGCAACAGCACGGCTTGATCGCGCACCCGGATGCCGGGCAAGGCGGGCAACAGTTCGCACAAGCGATCAAGCATGCGGTCCAGATCATCGTCGCCAATCCGCGTCAGTTCGAAAACCATGCGGCTGACCGCGAGAATTTCCTGGTCCTTATCCATGTTTGCCGAAGCAATCTAGTACGAAAGACCTAGATGCTACGCGGAACTACCGACTATCCGTTGACTAACATCAAGCAGAATTCAGCAAAACCACTAAAAGCAAGACAAAAACCTAGCTGGCTCCCGCCAGCATCGACAAGGCCACCGCTTCCGCTACTTTGATCCCATCGACCCCGGCCGACAGGATACCGCCCGCGTAACCGGCGCCTTCGCCGGCCGGGAACAGACCGCGAGTGTTGATGCTCTGGAAATCGGCGCCGCGCTTGATCCGCACCGGCGACGAAGTACGCGTCTCGACCCCGGTCAGCACCGCATCGGCCATCGCAAAGCCCTTGATCTGGCGGTCGAAGGCCGGAATCGCCTCACGCAGCGCCTCGATCACGAAGGGCGGCACGCAGCTGGCGAGGTCGGTCATCCGGACCCCGGGCTGGTACGAAGGCTCGACGCTGCCCAACACGGTCGACGGCCGGCCGGCAAGAAAATCGCCCACCTTTTGCGCCGGCGCGTCGTAATTTTCGCCGCCGGCAACGAAGGCAGCCGATTCCCACTGCCGCTGAAAGTCGATCCCGGCCAGCGGATTGCTACGGTAATCGCCGGGGAAGTCCTCCGGTTTGACCTCGACCACCAGCGCCGCGTTGGCATTGCGCTCGGCACGCGAATACTGGCTCATGCCATTGGTCACTACCCGCCCCGGCTCGGAGGTCGCGGCCACCACCTGGCCACCCGGACACATGCAGAAACTGTAGGCTGCCCGCCCGTTGGCGCAATGGTGCACCAGCTTGTAATCGGCGGCGCCGAGAATCGGATGCCCGGCGCTGGAACCGAAGCGCGCCTTGTCAATCAAGGTTTGCGGATGCTCGACGCGGAAACCGATCGAAAACGGCTTGGCTTCGACGTAAATTCCCTGCGCGTGCACCATCTGGAAGGTATCGCGGGCGCTGTGGCCGACTGCCAGCACCACATGCCGGGTAGCGATCCGCTCGCCGCCAGCGAGTTCGACCGCCACCACCTGTCCGTCTTCGCGCACGATACGGTCGACCTTGCTTTCGAAGCGGATTTCACCGCCCAACTCGGTGATTTTGGCACGGATGTTTTCGACCATCTTGACCAGCCGGAAGGTGCCGATGTGCGGCTTGCTGACGTAGATGATTTCTTCCGGCGCCCCGGCCTGGACGAACTCCTCCAGCACCTTGCGGCCGTAGAAATTCGGGTCCTTGATCTGGCTGTAGAGCTTGCCGTCGGAGAAGGTGCCAGCGCCGCCCTCGCCGAACTGAACGTTGGATTCCGGGTTGAGCTTGTGCTTGCGCCACAGCCCCCAGGTATCCTTGGTCCGCTCGCGGACGGCCTTGCCGCGCTCGAGGATGATCGGGCGGAACCCCATCTGCGCCAGCAACAAGCCGGCCATGAAGCCGCACGGCCCCATCCCGATCACCACCGGCCGCTCGTTCAGCCCTGCCGGCGCCTGCGCGACATACTGATAGCGGGTATCCGGCGCCGGCTGCACCTGCTTGTCGCCGGCAAAGCGGGCGAGCACCGCCGCTTCCTCAGCCAGGGTCACGTCCAGCGTGTAGATCAGCGAAATCTGGCTTTTACGGCGGGCATCGTAGCCGCGCCGAAAGATAGTGTAGCCGAGCACCGCAGCCGCCGGCACCTCCAGACGGGCACAGATGGCTGCCAGCAGCGCTTCCTGCGGGTGATCGAGGGGGAGTTTGACTTCGGTAATTCTGAGCATGCGATTGATCCGGCTGGCCGCAGGCGGCTGCCCCGGCAAAAGCCGGCATTTTACCGGCTTCCTCGACTCCCGCGAAAAAGCCTTGCCGGCCAAAAGAAAAAAGGGGGACTGCCCCCGCAGCCCCCCTTTTCCTCCCTGCCCCCCAACAACAATCGGTCAGATCACCTTCGAGTAACGAGTACGCTGACGATCAGCACGCAAGTAGCGATCGAACGCCATCGAAATCACACGGACCAGCATGCGTCCCGGCGGCAGCACGGTGATCCATTCGCGGTCGATCTTGACCAGGCCGCCACGCTCCAGTTCGCGCAAATCTTCCAGCTCGGCGGCAAAATATTTGTGGAAGTCGATCAGATGCGCGCTCTCGATGCTCTCGATCGACAGTTCGAAATGGCACATCAGCGCCTGGATGATCGAACGGCGCAGGATGTCGTCGGCGGTCAGTTCGATCCCGCGAAACACCGGCAGCATCCCCGAGTCGAGGCGGTCGTAGTACTCGTCGAGCGTCTTGACGTTCTGGCTGTAGGTCGGTCCGACCTTGCTGATCGACGAAATCCCGAACGACAGCATGTCGCAGTCGGCATAGGTCGAATAGCCCTGGAAATTGCGGTGCAGGCGTCCTTGCCGCTGCGCCACGGCGAGCTCGTCGTCAGGCTTGGCGAAGTGGTCCATGCCGATGAAGACGTAACCAGCTTCGGTCAGCTTGCGGATTGCCAGCGCCAGAATCTGCAGCTTGCTGTCGGCCGACGGCAAATCGTCTTCGGCAATCCGGCGCTGCGGCTTGAACAGGCTGGGCAAGTGCGCATAGTTGTAAATCGACAGACGGTCCGGGTCCATCGCCAGCACACGCTCGAGCGTGCGGTTGAAGCCCATCACGGTCTGATGCGGCAGGCCGTAGATCAGGTCCACCGAAATCGACTTGAAGCCATTGGCGCGGGCCGCTTGGATCACGTTGGCGGTTTCTTCCTCGCTCTGGATGCGGTTGACCGCCGCCTGAACACGTTCGTCGAAATCCTGGACACCGACGCTCATCCGGTTGAAGCCGAGTTCACCAAGCAGCGCCACGGTTGCCGTATCAACCTTGCGCGGGTCGACTTCAATCGAGAACTCGCCGCCTTCAAGCAACTTGAAATGCTTGCGCGTCTCGCCCATCAACTGGCGCATCTCGTCGTGCGACAGGAAGGTCGGCGTACCACCGCCCCAGTGCAGCTGGATGACCTCGTGTTCGCCGTCGGTGCCTTCGAGCGCCGCGCTCTGCAAGGCCAGTTCGCGCCCCAGGTACTTCAGATACTTGGCACTGCGCCCGTGATCCTTGGTAATGATCTTGTTGCAGGCACAGTAGTAGCAAATGGTGTTGCAGAAAGGAATATGGAAATACAGCGACAAGGGACGGCTGATACCGCCGATGTTGCGTTTGCTCAGCCACAATTTGGCGGCATCGGAGTCGAATGCCTCGACGAAACGATCCGCGGTGGGGTAGGATGTGTAACGCGGTCCATTGACGTCGAAACGACGGATGATTTCAGGATCAAAAACCAGATTTTCAGTGGCAAAATTCATTGAGCTAGGCGCCTCGCTTTTTGCGGCATTATGTTCGGAAGGTCGATTTTAACGGTTGACATGGATCAATCGATTGCAGGTTGCGTATGGGTCAGCACAAACTGAACGAAGAAGTATCCCTCGCGGTCATCAAAACGGCCTGTTCCAACTGCAACTTGCGTGAGCTCTGCCTGCCGCTTGGGCTCTCGCCTGAGGAAATGGCACGCCTCGACGATCTGGTCTCGACCCGCCGCCGGGTCAAGCGTGGCGACCACCTCTACCGCGCCAGCGAAACCTTTGATGCAATCTACGCGATCCGCAGCGGCTTTTTCAAAACCGGCGTCCTGCTCTCCGACGGCCGGGACCAGGTGACGGGCTTCCAGATGGCCGGCGAATTGCTCGGACTTGACGGAATCAGCACTGAACACCACACCTGCAACGCGATCGCCCTCGAAGACAGCGAGGTCTGCGCGATCCCCTTCTCGCGCCTGGAGTCCCTGTCGCGCGAGATTCATACCCTGCAACACCATTTCCACAAGGTAATGAGCCGCGAAATCGTCCGTGACCATGGTGTAATGATGCTGCTCGGAACAATGCGCGCCGAAGAGCGCCTGGCCGCCTTCCTGCTCAACCTGTCACAGCGCTTCACCGCGCGCGGCTTTTCTCCCTCCGAGTTCTACCTGCGGATGACCCGCGAGGAAATCGGCAGTTACCTGGGTCTCAAACTGGAAACCGTTTCACGCGCCTTTTCCCGTTTCCAGGAAGAGGGCCATATCGCAGTCCAGCAGAAACACATCCGCATTCTCAATGTTGCCGGACTCAAGAGCCTGATGCACCCGCAACACTGACCCGAACAGGGGCGGAAGCTTGCCGCTCAAGCCCAGGGCCACGGATTGCGGGTCATGGCAACGCTGACGATGTAGCCATAAGCCACCACCGCCAGCACCAGGCAGAGTGCACGCCCACGCAAGGTGGGCGCACGCTTGAGGGCCAGCGCCCCAAGGACGATGTAAGCGAGCAAACCAAAAAACTTGCCAGTCAGCCAGTCGAGCATGAACGGATATTGACCGCTCAACCACGCCAGAAGCAACGCGCTGCCCAGTAATGAACTATCGATCAGATGCGGCAATATGCGTGTCAGGCGATGACCGAGCAACGGCGACCCCCGCAGCATC
Organism: Dechloromonas sp. ZY10; assembly: GCF_041378895.1. NCBI lineage: Bacteria > Pseudomonadati > Pseudomonadota > Betaproteobacteria > Rhodocyclales > Azonexaceae > Dechloromonas > Dechloromonas aquae. The sequence goes on along the minus strand of NZ_CP144212.1, from coordinate 1,448,357 downwards.
CACAGCCCCCGCAGCAAGAAGCCGATGCCACTGAGCACCACACAACTGACATGCAGATGCTTCAACAACAGATAGCTCACGCCCCCTCCTCCGCGATACCCGACAATAGCCGCTGGTGCGCCCGATAACGCCGCAAGGCCAACCACAAATTCCTCGCCAGCCACAGCATGGCTGCTGCAAAACTCAGACCAGCCGGCCGTGCCAGCCAGTCGGGGAAAAACACTGCCAGCAGCAAGAGCAGCATTGCCGTGAAATACAAGCGTGATTGCAAGAGAGCATCGCGTTCAGGCAACAGCTTACCCATGCTGGGAGCCGAAACCTTGCCCTGTCCGGCATTTTGCAAATGCATCCAGGCCAGAAAAGGGACGATCTTGTATAGCATTCCGGAAATAAAGGCGACAAAGGCACCGGGCAGCAGCAAGACCCCGATCAGCACCGGCCAGCCAGCCCAGGCAAACGCCTCGGGCAAGGCATTCACGGTCAACAGCAGCAATAGCGCAAAAACCGCGCAAAGCAGCCCTCCTTGCCAGAAACGATAAATCGCGTCGGGCCGCGCCCGCCGCCGCTGCCCCTGCAGATACAAGGTCTGAACGGCAAAGGCCAGCCCCAGGCCGGCAGCCAGCTGGCGAGCCAGCAAACCGGCCGCAGCGAACCGGAAAATCTCGGCCAGCGACCAAAACAGCACGACGCCACACATTGCCCAGGGAAACAGCCAGCCGGCTCGCGCCGGATAGCCCGGCGTTAACTGAAACATCGGGACCACGACATAGGCAACGGCGGCGAGCAGGACGGTGGCCCAGGCGCCGAGAGCCCAGCCCGCATGCAGGTCAGTCACCCCCGAAACTGGCCAGGCCCAGCCACCGGCCAAGGTCAGGGCCAACCCGCCCCCCAGCAGCAAGCTGAGCGCCAACGCTGGCAAAGCCAGCTTCAGGCCGGCGATGGTAGGGCTGGTAAGGGGTACCCGCCACAAAGCCTGCACGGCAGAATGGATAAACCAGCCACCAGCCGACAGCAACAGGGCTGCCGCCAATTGCAACCAGCCTGGCCTGCCGAACAGCAATCCTGCCGCCAGCATCAGCGCACCGAGCAACAGCAGCGGATGCAGGCCACGCGCCAGCTGCAAAGGCTGGCGCAGATTGGCACCGGCAACCACCGGCAGAATCTGGATCAGCGCCCCAAGCATCACCATCAGCATGAAACCGACGGTCAGCAAGTGCGTGGCTGCCAGCAATCCGGGATGCCAGCGCGACGACAATAGGTCGCCCCCCTGCCAGACCAGAATCAGGCCGGCCAGTGCCGCCAGCAGCGGCGCCGTGATGAAAAACCTGAGAGGGGCAGCAAACGGCGGAGCATTCTCGAACGACAGCAGGGCCTGCATCGAGTCCGCCTCCGCTCAGCGAGTGATCAGGATTTCGAAAGTACCGTCAGGCAGCAATTCGGTTTCGTAGGTATGCCCATTCTGGCGCAGGACCTTGTACAGGGGGTGCGGCTCACGGAACAGCAGCAGCAGCATCCGCTCACCAACCGCCAGCCGGTCGAGCATCTCCATGGTCTGGACAAAGGGCTCCGGCGGCTCCAGATAGCGGGCATCGACCACGTGCGGCGTCTTGGGATGGCTCATGCTCACTCCCCGGCCAGTTCGCTTTCGAGGCGCGGCAACAACTCCGGCAACTCGTCCGCAAGATGCTGATCGCACATCGGATAAAGGATGTTTTCCTCTTTCATATTGTGCTGCTGCATCATGATCAGCAAGGTTTCGGCCACCCCCAGATACTCGTCGCTATCGCCGGAAACCAGCGCAGCATCGGCATCATCAAACAGGGTTCGCATCTGGGCATGCTCCATCCGCATCACCTGGGTAGGCCCCATGCTCATCCCGGTTTTGGCCTCGAATGTCGGAAAAAGCGTCTTTTCCTCACTGTCGAAATGCGCCAGCGTAGCTTGGCGGAAGTGCGCAAAAGCGGCTCGGGCGGCCTCCAGATTGCCTTTACCGACAGCCTGCTCGGCATCGGCAAAAAAATCGTCGCACCGACGATGATCGTCGGTCATCAGGTTACGTATGGTGGTCATCGTGTTACTCACGGCTGCGGAAATCTTTCCCTGATTGTCGGCGTGACCCTTGCGGTCACGCCTTGACAGCCGTCAAATCGACAAAAATGCTTTTAGTACTGGATAATTCCGACTTGCAATTCATCGAACCAGTTAATGAAGCGCTGCACGTCGGCACCGCGATAGATCGACCCGTGCTGCGGACAAAGCATGTCGATATCGAGTTGCGACACCCGTTCGCACCAGCGACGCTTGGCATCGTTCGACCCCATCCAGCGACGATGGAAGCCTTCGGCATAACGGATGTGAGTATCGAATTTTTCGACGAACAGGCTCTCATCGCCGGGCGGCAGTAATGCTGCCCCGACATCGCCGCTGAACAGGATTTTTGCCTGCTTGTCGTAAAGGTGGAAATTCCCCGAGGAGTGGAGGTAATGCGCCGGCACCGCACGCAAGGGCAGCCCGTTCAAGGAGATATCCATGCCCTCGTCGGGAATCGGGACGAAAGTCTCGGCATCGCCGCCGAAATGGGGAATGAAGCTCTCCCACAGCCAACTGATGTAGCAGCGCATCGCCGGGTTGAATTCCAGCCACAGGGCAAGCGACGAACAGATGTCGGGGTCCTGATGGGAGGCAAAGATCGCGGTCAGAGCCGACGGATCAAACTCAGCCGACAACGCCGAAAAGACTGCCGGGAAAATTTCGGCACCACCGGGGTCGAGCAACAGCCCCTGCTTGCCGTTGATCACAAGATACTCATTGGTATCGACCAGATACCCGGGCTTTTCCTGATCGCGGATGATCGCCACCCATTTGTGCGACCCATCCTGAAAAATAGTTTCGGTTTTTTTCATTGTCCTCATCCCTCCCTGGGCAATCAGCGCGCGGTGACGAAAGTCGAGCGGCGCAACGACTCCAGCGAACTACGAATTTCCTCGACAATACCGTCGAATTCCCCCGACACCTGAGCCAGGGCCCCGGCAAAACTCTGGCCATAAGCGGCTTCGATCTTGGCCGACTTGGCCAGCACGCCGCCCAGCTCAACCATCTGAAATGCATCTTCAAGTGCGCGCTTGAGCTGCTTGCGCAAAGACTGAAACTTGAGCTCATGCACTTCGTTTTCCGCCTCCCGGCGGGCCAATGCTGCTGTTGCCGAAGACTCTGGCGCCATTCGCACCGCAGCGCGCAGCAAGCGGGTACGACGTACATTCTTGAGGGTCACCGAAACCTCGCCAACGCTGGCGTGAATCAGATCGGTCAAGGTCTGCATGCAGGTGCGCAAATCCTGGGAAAAAACCCGCAACTCGTTCGATAGCACCCCGAAGCCAAGCGCGGCGGTACCCGCACGCTTGGCGAGAAAAATCGCATTGAGCGCCATGATATTGATTTTAAAAGCGACACTGACCACCAACTTGATTTCTTCGTTGATGCGCACAATACGCAGTAAATCAGCGCCAGCGGTCGACGCGCTTTTCTTTGTCACAGCCAATCCTGTACTCATAGCAGAATTTTCCCAATCGCCTTTTTGAAGCAGGCGCTAATTTATCAACTCGGGCGACAAAGGAACAGTGGGAAAGCGGCGGCAGCCGGTAAAAAAAGCCGCCGCGCTATCTTTCGCGGACATATTCGCCGGGAGCATCGGCCAGCGCCGGGTAACCCGCGCTTTCCGCCGGATAAGCCGGAACCAGTTCACCGGTCCGCTCGGCCAGCCAGCCGGTCCAGTCCTCCCACCAGGTTCCTGCTTTCTTGTCGGCCCGGTCAAGCCAGTGCTCCCAATGCTCATTACGCTCCGGTTCGGCAATCCAGTAAGCGCGCTTGGGAGGATTGGCGGGCGGATTGACGATACCGAGGATATGACCCGAGGTTGACAGCACAAAACGCACCGGAGCGCTGACATTGATGTACTTGCGAATCCGGTAACACTGCTTCCACGGCGCGATGTGATCGTCTTCGGCAGTCACGGCATAAAGCGGCTGGACGATCCGGTCGAGGTCGATCGGTTCGCCGGCGATGCTCAGCCGGTCGCGCTTGATCAGGTTGTTGTGCAGATACATTTCGCGCAGATAAAAGGAATGCATCGCCTGCGGCATGCGCGTCGTGTCCATGTTCCAGAACAGCACATCGAAAGGCGGCAAGGCCTCGCCAAGCAGATAGCTGTGCACCCAGTAATGCCAGATCAGGCCATTGGAGCGCAGCATGCGGAAAGACATTGCCATTTCGCTGCCGTCAAGGTATCCCTTCTTGGCCATCGACTCTTCAAGCGCACCGATGCAGGCCTCATCGATGAAAACATCGATGTCGCCCGGATGCGAGAAATCAGTCAGCGTGGTAAACAAGGTCCAGTGCGCGACCGGCACCTGATCGGCGGCAAAATGCTTGTTGGCCCAGGCCATGTAGGTGGTCACCAGCGTCCCGCCGATGCAGTAGCCGACCAGATGCACCTGCGGTACCTGACAAAATGCACGGGCAGCGGCAACCACTTCGTTGACGCCTTCGAGCAGGTAATCGTCGAAGCGGACATCGGCCATACCGGCATCGGGATTTTTCCAGCTGGTGATGAATACCGAAAACCCCTGATCGGTCAGGTACTTGACCAGGCTTTTCTTGGCCGTCAGATCGAGAATGTAAAATTTGTTGATCCACGGCGTGATGATCACGATCGGCATCGCCCTGACCTTTTCGGTGGTCGGTGCATAGTGGATCAACTCGACCAGGCGGTTGCGGAAAACCACCTTGCCCGGCGTCGTCGCAAGTTCCTTGCCGACTTCGAAAGCATCCGGCTCGACCATCAGGATATTCTTGGCCTGCACGTCGCGCTGGAAGTTCTCCCAGCCCTGACGCAGACTTTCGCCATGGGTCTCGACACAGCGCTGCATGGCCACCGGATTGAGCCAGAAGAAGTTGGTCGGAGCGACCATGTTCAGCCACTTGCGCAGCCAGAAAGCCGCCCGCCGCCGCTCCCTGTCGGAGAGTCCCGGCGTTTCGAAAAACATGTCCTGCAAGCGGTGAGTAAAGGCGAGATACCACTCCTTGATGATGTCCCAGCTTGCCGAGTCGGTCCACACCGGGGCCGAAAAACGCGCGTCGTCGGCATTCGGCGTGATCACGTCCTGCGAGGGCAGGCCGAGCGCCCGCCGCGCGACATGCGCCTGCAGGGCCAACAGGTCGCCCGACAAACCGCTGACCGCCCGGGCCAGTTCCTGCGGATGCAGCGCCCAGGCCATCCAGGCATTGACCAGCGAAGTGGTGACACCGAAGGGATCGACGCTTTTGCCGACCGCTTGGCCAATATTTTCCAGCGTACTCAGGCCAGCCAGATCGAGATCCTTGAACGCATTTTGATTGCCGGACATCGAATTCACCTCTTGATTGACGACGGTATGGCGATCATCTTACCCCCGACTCGCAGCTTAAATGCCGGCCAAGACTTGATCCGCCGCAAATGCCTTTGCATTTTTCCGCAGATGCCGGCCTGCACCGGGCCATCTCCTGGTATCAACCGAGCGCCGGATTACCTCGGGTTTGCCTTCCCGAGCGCTTGGGCGTAGCATGAAAACGAACTCGGGCAAAAGACGCGAAAGCCCCGCCCGGCAAGGATTTCCAAGGAGGCAAACCATGTTCAAGCATATCTTTGTTCCTACCGATGGCTCGGAACTGTCGCAAGCCACGGTCCAGCGTGCGGTTACCTTTGCCCGCGAAGCCGGTGCCCGGATCACCGCCTTCTTCGCGAAGCCGGAATATCCGATTGCCTATTTTGGCGAAGGCGCATTGATCGATCCGACCACTCCCGAAAAATTCGCTGAAATGGCCGAGCAACAGGCCGCCGAATATCTCGGCGAAGTAAGCCGCCTGTGCGCTGAAGCCGGCGTGCCATGCGCCACGGTTTCGGCAACCAGCGATATCCCTTATGAAGCGATCATCGAAGCCGCCGAAAAGGCCGAATGCGACCTGATTTTCATGGCTTCCCACGGTCGACGCGGCTTTAGCGGCTTTTTGCTTGGCAGCGAGACCAACAAGGTCCTCACTCACTCCAAGATTCCGGTTCTCGTCTATCGCTGAACGATCCCCTTGCCATCGCAGCCCGGCCTGGTGCCGGGCTTTTTACTGGCCGGCTGGCCTATTTATGGCTGGCGGCAGTGACCACTGCTAGCGCGCTCGATGCGGCACAAGGTCGCCCCACTTTGCCGATCAAAAGCTTCCAGTGCTTGCAACTGGCCGACGAAATAACGTTTTTTCAGGGTCAGATCGCGTGGCTGGGCATGAATCGCCTTCCAGAAAGTCGTACTTTCCGACAGCGGCGTTTCGCCCAGCGTGACCTTGGCCCGCAAGCCGACGCGCTCGTCGGCCAGGCTCATCCACTCGACGTCGAAACCGGCTTCGTCATCGACCAGCCGCGGGTAGAACTCGTAGAGGTTGTCGAAAGCCAGGAAATAGTCGTAGCGCCAGACGATGCGCATCTGCTGGGCCTCGCCGATCTTGTCTTCGTGGGTGTATTCGCCGCGCTCCACGGTCAACGACTGCAGGGGCAGGAACTTGTAGCGGTAATAATCTTCCTGCGCCGGGTTGGCCTGCGGCTGCCAGCTCCAGCCCTCGGCCACCTGGTTGGCGGCCATCCGGTAATGCAGGCGATGCCGGCTACCCTCTTCCTGCCGCTCGACATCGCTGGCGGCGAGGTCGATTTCGAGCACCAGTTCGCGACCCGGCAAACGCTTGCCTGCCTGTTCGTCGGTCTGCAAAGCGACAAAATGCTGTTCAGCGCTTTCGCCCGCCAGCGCGAGCGAAGCTGCGGGAAAAAATGCGGCGACCGCGGTCGCCGCCAAGACGCTTCTGAGGAAATGCATGTCAACTCCGCTTTCTGCCGAAAGCGGCAGACACGGGGATGCAGCTTAAACAGCGACCTCGCTGCTGCCCATGATGAAAATCAATTCAGACTCTGCGCTACCGACTTGCGGAAGCGCAACAAGGCGACGGCAAAGAAGCCACCGCCGACGGTCAGCATCAGCAGCAGGTCGCGCCAGACCACGTCGAGGCCGGCCCCCCGGTAAAGAATGCCTTGCGCCAGGCGGACGAAATAGGTGGTCGGAGTCGCCGCCATCACCCAGCGCACCGCCTCGGGCATGCTTTCCTGCGGCGTCACGCCGCCCGAGAGCAGCTGCAGCGGAACAATCACGATAATGATCAGCAGGCCCAGCTGCGGCATCGAGCGGGCCAGCGTCGCGAGAAAGATGCCGATCGACGCGGCGGCAAACAGGTAGCCAGCCGCCGCCAGCAGGAACAGCGCCAGCGACCCGGCCAGCGGCACCTCCAGCAGTTGCTGCACCACCACCTTGAGCGCGAAGGCGACCCCGAGCAGCACTGCCAGCCCGTTGGCCCAGATTTTGGCCAGCATGATTTCGGCCGGACGCAGCGGCATCACCAAGAGGTGTTCCAGCGTCCCGTGCTCGCGCTCGCGGACGAAGGCGGCGCCGACCAAGATGATGGTCAGCATGGTGACGTTGTTGATCGCCTCCATCACCCCGCCGAACCACACGCCGGTGAGATTGGGGTTGAAGCGTACCCGCGTCGCCAGACGGATTGCGTCGGGTGCGGCGGCGGCATCGCCCTGCAGGTAGTGGGCGACCTCGCCAGCAACGATCTGCTTGATGTAGCCGGCCCCGATAAAGGCTTGGCTGACCACCGTGGCATCGATATTCAGCTGAATTTCCGGCCGTCGCCCGGCGCTCAGGTCACGCTGGAAATTGGCCGGAATCACCAGCACGAAGGCGTACAGGCCCTGATCCAGCGCCGGATCCATCTGCTCCGGCGAAATGCTCTGCGGCACCTGGAAATACGGGGGATAGAGGGCTGCCGCCAGGCGCGTCGACAGCGGCGAAACGTCGGCATCGACAATCGCTACCGGCGCCAGATGCAATTGCTGCGAAACCCCGGTTGCAGCCTCGTAGATCGCCCCGCTGAACGCCCAGCAGATCAGCGCCAGCAACACCTTGTCGGCCGCCAGGCTGCGCAGTTCCTTGATCCCCAGACGATAGACCTGAGCCAGCGAGAAGCGCATCCTCAATCCTCCTGTTTCCGCAGCAAGGCAACGTTGACCGCCGTCAGCACCGGCGCGAAGGCGGCCAGCGCCAGCAGTGCCGGCCACAGTTCGGCAAAGCCCAGGCCCTTGGTGAAGGCACCGCGACAGATCAGGATGAAGTAGGTTGCCGGGTAAAACTGACCGATCCAGTAGCTGGCCCCCTGCAAGGACTCGACCGGCGAGGTCAGGCCGGAAAACTGGATAGTCGGCAGCATGGTCACGATCGCGGTCCCGAACAGCGCGGCAATCTGCGTCCGCGTGAAGTTGGACATCAGCAGCCCCAACCCGGTGGTTGCCGCGACGTACAGCAGCGCGCCGAGCGACATCGCCGCCAGGCTGCCCTTGACCGGCACCGCGAACAGCCAGACCGCCTCGGCCAGCATCAGCGCATAGCTGGCCAGACTCAGGCCGATGTAGGGCAATTGCTTGCCGAGCAGGAATTCGAGGCGGCTGACCGGCGTCACATACAGGTTGGTGATCGAGCCCAGCTCCTTTTCGCGGACCACGCCGAGCGCCATCAGGATCGCGGGAATCAGCAGCAGCAACAGCGGAATCACCGCCGGCACCATCGCGTAGATGCTCTTGAAGTCCTGGTTGTAACGGTAGCGGCTGACCAGGCTGAACGCTGGCGCGGGCGCTTCGCCACGGCTTTCCAGCTGGCGCCGGGCAAGATAGTCGCGATGCAGGCCTTCGACGTAGCCACGGACGGTCTCGCCGCGGAAAGGCATGGCGCCATCGACAAAGGCGGCAAGCTCGACGCTGCGGCCGCGTCCCAGTTCGCGCCCATAGTTTTCGGGAATTTCAATCGCCAGCGCAATCCGCCCGCTCTGCAACTGCCGCTCCAGTTCGCCGGCGTCGTGCAGCGGCGGCTGCTCGACAAAGTAACGGGTGCCGCCGAGGTGGGCAATGTAGTCGCGGCTGGCCGGCGTCTGGTCGCGATCAAGCACGGCAAAGCGCAGGCCTTCGACATCGAAACTCAAACCGTAGCCAAGCACGAACATCATCAACAGCGAGCCAAGCAAGGCAAAGGCCAGGCGGATTCGGTCGCGGCGCAATTCCAGCCACTCCCGCCCGGCGTAGGCGAGCAGGCGGCGCAGGCTGAAGCCGCCTGGAGCGGCGTGAGACGGAGCCTCACGGTCGACCGGCGGGGAAGGCGATTTTTCGGTTTTTTCGCCGTCGACCGTGACCAGATCGCTGCGACCACTGTTTGCTGCCTCCAGATAAGCGATAAAGGCCGCTTCGAGCGTCGCCGCCCCCTGCCCGGCACGCAGCCCCTGCGGCGTATCGCAGGCGAGGACGCGGCCGGCGTGCATCAAGGAAATCCGATCGCAACGCTCGGCCTCGTTCATGAAGTGGGTCGAGATGAAGATCGTCACCCCCTGCCCGCGCGACAACTCGATCAGCAACTCCCAGAACTGGTCGCGGGCCACCGGGTCGACGCCGGATGTCGGCTCGTCGAGGATCAGCAGCCGGGGTTCATGCACCACCGCCACCGCCAGCGAGAGGCGCTGGCGGATCCCCAGCGGCAACTCGGCGGCCGGCTGGTCGGCGTATTCGTCGAGGCCGAAGCGCTGCATCAACCCGCCAATCCGCGCCTGCCGCTGCGCCGCCGGCAAGGCGAACAGGCGGGCATGCAGGTCGAGGTTGGCGAACACGGTCAACTCGCCGTAGAGCGAAAAAGCCTGCGACATGTAGCCGACCTGGCGCCGGGTGGCGAGATCGCCGGCAGCAACCGGCTGGCCGAACAGGCGGGCGCTGCCGGCGGTCGGCGGCAACAAGCCGGTCAGCATTTTCATGGTGGTCGTCTTGCCGCAGCCGTTCGAGCCGAGAAAGCCAAAAATCTCGCCCTGGGCGATGCGGAAGCTGACGCCATCGACGGCGGTGAATTCGCCGAAACGCTGGCTCAGATCCTCTGCCTCGATCGCCCAGGTGGTGCCGCCAGCCGCACGCGGCGGAATGCTGAGCGCCCGGTGCGCCTGGCGGCGGGCTGCCGGCAGCAACTCGATGAAGGCCGCATCGAGGTTGTCGCGGCCGGTGCGCACCCGCAACTCGGCCGGCGTCCCGCAGCCAAGCACGCGGCCGGCATCCATCGCCACCAGCCAGTCGAAGCGTTCGGCCTCTTCCATGTACGCGGTGGCGACCAGCACGCTCATTCCCGGCCGCCGCTCGCGAATGCGTGCGATCAGTTCCCAGAACTGGCGCCGCGACAGCGGATCGACGCCGGTGGTCGGCTCATCGAGAATCAGCAGGTCGGGGTCGTGGATCAATGCACAACACAGGCCCAGCTTCTGCTTCATCCCGCCCGAAAGCTGCCCAGCCGGCCGTTCGGCGAACGGCGTCAAGCCGGTTGCGGCAAGCAATTCGGCGATGCGTACCTGCCGCTCGGCGGCAGCCTGGCCGAACAGGCGGCCGAAAAAATGCAGGTTTTCATTGACCGACAGGGTCGGATAGAGATTCTTGCCCAGCCCTTGCGGCATGTAGGCGATACGCGGCTGGATCGCGGCGCGAAAAGCCGGATCGGCCAGATGGCCGCCGAGCACTTCGACCGTCCCATGCTGAATCCGCCGGGCACCGGCAAGCAAGGCCAGCAACGAGGATTTGCCGACACCATCCGGGCCGATCAGCCCGACCATGCACCCCGCCGGCAGGCTCAACTCAAGCTCGGCCAGCGCCTGCACCGCGCCGTATTCCAGGCGGACGCCGCTCAGCCGCGCCAGCACCGCTGCCTCGGCGCTCATACCCGCCTCAGCGCGCCACCGCCAGCGCCGCCGGCCAGGGTGCGGCAGCGGCCAGCTTGAGATAGGCGACGCCAGGCATGCCGCTCTTGGCCAGATCGCGGTGCGCCGCCAGCCAGTCCGGATCGACCCGGACCTTGACCCGGAACATCAGTTTCTCGCGTTCGCTGCGGGTCTCGACCTCGCGCGGCGTAAACTGCGCCTTGGCCGCGACGAAACTGACCGTCGCCGGCAGCGGCTGCTGCGGCAAGGCGTCGAGCACGACCCGCGCCTCGCTGCCGAGCGCCACCTGCCCGGCCAGCGCCGTCGGCAGAAAGACTGTCAGATGCATTTCGCTCAGATCGAGCAGGGTCAGCACCTTGCCGCCGGCCGCCAGCACTTCGCCCGGCTCGGCCAGGCGGTAGAGTACGCGGCCGGAGACCGGTGCCAGCAGTTCGCTGTCGCGCAGATTGGCCTGCAGCACCTCGACCCGCGCCCGTGCCGCCGCCACCGCCGCACCGGCTTCGGCGACCCGGCCCTGCGCCTGGGCCATGCCGGCCATCGCGCCTTCCATGCCGCTCTGGTCGCTGTCGAGCTTGTTGCGCGAGATGAAGCCGCGCCCGACCAGTTCTTCAGAGCGCTGCAGGGTCTTGTCGGCAAGCTGCAGGTCGGCGCGCGATTTGCGCACCCCGGCACGGCCCTGATCGACCGCTCGCTCGGCCTGGACCACGCTGGCTTCGGCCGCCCGCAACTGGGCACGCAGTTCGTCGGCAACCAGTCGGGCAACCACTGTCCCGGCCTCGACCCAGTCGCCTTCGCGCGGCATCACCGCCGCAATCCGCCCGGGAATCTTGCTGGCGACATCGACCTCGGTCGCTTCCAGCCGCCCGTTGGCACTGGTCAGCCCGGGCGGCAGAGCCGCCGCCTGACGTTGCCAGAAAACGTAGCCGACGCTGGCTACACCGAGGAGCAAAGCCACCCCGGCCACGATGTTTTTGATCTTTTTCATTCTGCACCCGCCTTTACTGACTCAAAAGTCAGTATTACCAGCGAATTATACGCCCGGGTCGCCGCTGCCGGCCAGCCTCGCTGCCCGATCCGCTACCCCCTGGCCTCCCTCGGCGGCACCCAGCAAATCCTGCAGCAAGCCCAGTGCCGCCGCCGCAGAACTGCGTGCCGCCGGACTCAAGGGCTCACCCAAGGCAAAGCTCTCGCCGCGCACGCAGAGCACATAGGCCGGCGGCAGTGGCACGCCCATCTGCAAGGCCACCTGCAGCACGCTTTCCGGCGGCAGGGCATGGGTGGAGTGAGTTGCCACGGTCGACGCAGCCAAGCGGCGAAAAACCACGGGTGCCAGGGTTTCCACCCCGGCATCGACAAAGATCGCCAGTTGCCGCCCGGCCAAATCCACTGCGTGCTCGATCTGCAGCTGGAAATCCTCAATCAGTTCTACCGTCGCATCCAGCCCGGCGGTTTTCAGCCAATTCTCCAGTTGACCGTGGATATGCGGCCCAAGCGCGTCATCGCCCCGGCTCGGATTGCCGATGCAGAACACCACGACCGGCGCCAGGCCGGTTGCCGCAACTGCATCTGCGCTGGCTTCGCAATCGACCAAGATGGTGCCTCAGCCGCGCGCCAGCGCATGCACGCGCTCGCCGTCAGCATCGATCAGCTCGACCTCCAGCGGCATCTTGCCCAGCGCGTGCGTGGCGCAGGAGAGGCAGGGGTCGAAGGCGCGGATCGCGACTTCGATGTGGTTGAGCAGGCCCTCGGTGATCTCCCGCCCGTGCAGGTAGCGGCGGGCGACATGGCGGATCGCCTCGTTCATCGCCTGATTGTTGTTGGTGGTCGATACGATCAGGTTGGCCATCGTCACCAAGTCGTTTTCATCGACCCGGTAATGGTGGAACAAGGTGCCGCGCGGCGCCTCGATCACGCCGACCCCCTCAAAAGCCCGCGGGCCTTCGACCAGCAGGTGATCGCCCAGCAAATCGTCGTCGTGCAGCAAGTCCTTGATCGTTTCGGCGGCGTGCAGCATCTCGATCATCCGCGTCCAGTGATAGGCCAGCGGCGCATGTAGCGGCGAGCCGCCGGCGTAATCGACGAATTCCTTGCGCTCGCGTTCGGCAAAGGGGGTCGGAATCTGGTCACAGTTCTGCACCCGCGCCAGCGGCCCGACCTTGTACCAGCCGTGCTCCTTGCCCAAGGCCCGGAAGTACGGGAACTTCATGTAGCTCCACGGCTTCACTTCCTCTTCGATGTAGCGGTCATACTGGCAGTAATCGACGCCGTCGAAAATCGCTTTGCCGTTGTCGTCGCGGGCGCGCAGCGTGCCGTGATAAAAGTCGAGGTCGCCGTTGTGGCCGACCAGCGACATGAAGTTCGAGCGGAAGATGCCGAAGCTGTTGTAGAGGCCGGGGTCCTGCATATGCACCTTCTGGATCAGGTGCACCGCATCGCGCGACCAGGCGACGATCTGGTAGATGTCGCGCAGCAATTCATCGCGCTCGGCCACCGTCAACGCCTTGTTCACCCCGCCCGGCACCGCGCCGGTGCCATGCACCCGCTTGCCCGAAGTGACGCGGATCACCTCCTGGCCGAACTTGCGCAGCAACACCCCGCGCTTGGCAATCTCCGGGTGTTCCTGGGCGACGCCGACGATATTGCGGCGGGTCACCTCGCTGTCGAAACCGAATAGCAGATCAGGTGAACAAAGATGGAAAAAATGCAGCGCGTGCGATTGCAGCATCTGCCCGTAATGCATCAGCCGGCGCAGCTTTTCTGCGGTCGGTGTGAGCTGGCGGGCGCCGACCACCTGGTCGAGCGCCTTGGCCGCCGCCAGGTGATGCGACACCGGGCAGATCCCGCACAGGCGCTGGACCATCACCGGCACCTCCCAGTACGGGCGGCCCTGGATGAATTTCTCGAAGCCGCGAAACTCGACGATGTGCAGGCGCACCTGGTGCACCTTGTTCTGCTCGTCGAGCAGCAAGGTCACCTTGCCATGCCCCTCGACCCGCGACACCGGATCGATCGCCACCCGGCGCAGCGTCTCCGGATGGGCAGCGGTTTCCAGTTGGTAGCTCATGCTCAATCCTTCCTGATCGGCGCCACGCGCCCAATCCTAGTCATAGTGCAGCAGGCCGTGCCCCAGCTCGGGCTCGCGGCCGGCCAGCAGGTCGCTCAGCACCTTCCAGATCGCGTCGCCGGACGGCGGACAACCGGGGATGAAGTAATCGACCTTGACCACTTCATGGATCGGGTGCACCTGGTTGAGCGGCAGCGGCAGTTCCGGGTCGTTCGGGATCAGGCCGTTGGCCAGGCCGGGGCTGGTGTGATAGACCTCTTCGAGGATCACCGGCAGCGGCAGATGGTTGCGCTGCGCCGGCAGGCCGCCGTTGATCGCGCAGGCACCGATGGCAATCAACACCTTGCACTGCTTGCGGAACTCGCGCAGGACGTGCACGTTTTCGGCATTGCACAGCCCGCCCTCGACGATCCCGATATCGCAATCCGGGCTCACGCTCTTGATGTCGGTCAGCGGCGAGCGGTCGAATTCGATGTGTTCGAGCAGCGCGAACAAGCGCTCGTCGATGTCGAGGAAGGACATGTGGCAGCCAAAACAGCCAGCCAGCGAGGTGGTTGCAACCTTGAGTTTGCGCGGTGCGGTGGTGTTCATGCGCCCTCCTCCCGGGCCGAAACAGCCTCGGCCAGTGCGGTTTCAGACAAGGGGGCACGGTCGTACGGTCGCTCGCCGATCGGCACAGCGAAGCCGCGACGCTTTTTCAGGATCACGCCGACCGGGCAAATGTGCGCCGCCTTGTCGTCGACCGTGAAATCGGTGTCGGCCAGCCGGCCGGACTTGGCATTGACGATCAGCTGGGTGCGGATTCCGCGCCCGGACAGCGCGAACACGTTCTTGCCATCGACGTCGCGGCTGGCGCGCACGCACAGCGAGCAAAGGATGCAGCGGTTGAAATCGAGCAGCACCTCCGGGTGCGAGGCGTCGACCGGCCGGTCGGGGAAAAAGTGGTCGTAGTGCGGACTCATCATCCCGAGGTGGTAGGCGGTGGCCTGCAACTGGCAGTGGCCGCTCTTTTCGCACGAGGGGCAGAAATGGTTGCCTTCGACGAACAGCATCTGGGTCAGCGCCCGCCGCTCGGCGTTGAGTTCCTCGGTATTGTTCTCGACCACCATGCCGGCGGCGGCGCGCAAGGTGCACGACGCGGTATGGCGGCCATTGACCTTGACCGTGCACAGCTTGCACGAACCGTGCGGCTTGAACTCCGGGTGGTAGCACAGGTGCGGAATGAAGACGCCGGCCCGCGTCGCCGCCTGGATGATGGTTTCGCCTTCGGTAAAGGGAATACTCAGTCCGTCGAGGGTGAAGGTCTGGCTCATCTCATGCCTCCTGATCGAGGAAGTGCGCGCCGGCATCGTCGCGCCCGGTCATCTGCCGCGCCGCCGCCAGCGCCCGGTCAAGGTCGAAGGCAGGGGCGAACTCCTGCTGCCGCATCCGCCGCTCGTAGGCCGGGCGGAAGCGGGCGATGGTGTCGAGCACCGGGTTGCAGGCGGTATGGCCGAGGCCACAATGGCTCATCGTCTGCAGCAACTGGTTGAGCTTTTCGATTTCGCCGAAATCGTAGGGCGAGCCGCAGCCCTGGTGCAGTTTGTCCATCAGGTTCTTCAACAGCGAGGTACCAACCCGGCACGGAGTGCAGAAGCCACAACTCTCGTGCTGGAAGAAATGTACGTAATTGCGCGCCACCTCGAACATGTCGCGGCTCCGGTCGAAGACGGTGAAGGCGCCGGCAGTAGGAATGTCCTCGAAGCCGATGCAGCGGTCGAACTCGGCATCACCGAGGCAGACCCCGGAGGGACCGCTGACCTGCACCGCCTGCGGATCGGTCGCACCGCAGTCGGCCAGCACCTGACGGATACTGACGCCGAAAGGATATTCGTAGATGCCGGGTCGGGAACAATTGCCGGCCACCGACAGAAGCTTGGTCCCGGCCGAATGACGAGTGCCGATGGCCGCGTACCAGTCACCGCCTTTTAGCGCGATCAGGGCTGCGGCGGCGAAGGTTTCGACGTTATTGACTACCGTCGGCTGGTCGAGATAGCCGTTGGTCACCGGGAAGGGCGGACGGTTGCGCGGCGTGCCGCGCTTGCCTTCGAGCGACTCGATCAGCGCCGACTCTTCGCCACAGACGTAGGCCCCTGCTCCAACATGAATTTCGATCTCGAAATCGGCACCGGGGATCCCCCCGATGTCACTGCCAAGCAGGCCGTCGCGACGGCGGCGTTCAAGCACCGCGTTGAGGTCGTCGAGCAGGTAGCGATATTCGCCGCGCAGGTAGAGAAAGCCGCGCTGGGCGCCGATGGCGTAGGCGGCGACGGTCATCCCCTCGAATACCAGATCGGCGCGTGTGGTCAGCAACACCCGGTCCTTGAAGGTGCCGGGCTCGCCCTCGTCGGCATTGCAGACCACGAAACGCTGCTGCCCAGCCTTGAGCGGCGCGTTGCGACAAGCCTCCCACTTGAGCCCGGTCATGAAGCCGGCGCCGCCGCGCCCACGCAGGTTGGCGCGCTTGATTTCGTCGAGCATCGCCGCCGGGCCGCCGAGTCCAGTCGGCAAGCCTTCGCGCCAGGAGCGCAGGTTGGCGGCGGCGAGGCCGTCGCTGGGTACCCGCGCCTGCGCCGCACGCAAGGCATCGCCAGGAGCAAAGGGGGTGGCGAGCAAGATATCGGCGCGGCGGATGTTGTCCTCGATCACGAAGAACTCCGCCGGCCAGTCGGCCAGCGGCACCTCGTCACGCACCAGTTCGACGATGCGGTCGATGCGTTCCACGGTCAACCGGCCGATGGCACGCAAATTGACCAGCAGGCCCGGCCCTTGATCGCACAAACCGGTGCAGGAAGTGCGGTCGACGCTGACCAGCCCGTCCTCGGAAACCTTGCCCGGCTCGATCCACAGCGCCGAACAGAGGCGTTCGAGCAACGCCGCCGAGCCTTGCATGCGGTCGGTGATGTTGTCGGAGAAGAGCAGCCGGTAGCGACCCACCGGCCGGGTGTGGAAAAAGGAATAGAACCCGGCGACGCCCTCGATCTTGGTGCGCGGCACCGCCAGCACCGTCTGCAACCGGTCAATCGCCGCAGGCTCAATCCAGCCCCGCGCCTCCTGAATTTCGCGCAGAATCTGGACCATGCAACTCGGATCGCCACGGTAATGCGCCACCACCCGGTCGACAACCCCGGCCACCGCTTCGGACTGTCTATCGTTCGCCTGCATCATCATCTCCCCCATGAGTGCCCGCTCGATGCCCACAGGTTAGCAGCCGGACCTGGTGTTTTTTTGCGCCAGATCAAACGACGCCGAGAAAACCCGGCTGACTGCGGCAGAAGCACTCCGCCACGTCATCCCGCTGCAACCTGCTTGTGACACAATCTTGTTGCACTACAGCATCGAAAACCCCTTGCCGCAAGAGCACAACAGGAGTTCAATTGATGCACAGCAGCATTTTGCAAACCAAGCACAGGGAAGAGAACAGCATGAACCTCACCAACCAGGCCCTGCCGCTCGCCGGCAAAAAAGGCATTGTCACCGGCATTGCCAACGACAAGTCGATCGCCTATGCAGTTGCCAAGGCCATCGTCGAACTGGGCGGCGAAATCGCCGTGACCTACCAGAACGACAAGACCGCCAAGTACACCCAGCCGCTGGCCGAAGCCCTCGGTGCCAAGCGCTTCCTGAAGCTCGACGTATCCGAACCGGGCTGCCTGGAAAACGTGATCGCCGAATGCGGCGCCGCCTTCGGCGAAATCGACTTCGCGATCCACTCGATGGCCTTCTGCAACGCCGACGACCTGCACGGC
The DNA here is from genome assembly GCF_041378895.1 of Dechloromonas sp. ZY10. Classification (NCBI taxonomy): domain Bacteria; kingdom Pseudomonadati; phylum Pseudomonadota; class Betaproteobacteria; order Rhodocyclales; family Azonexaceae; genus Dechloromonas; species Dechloromonas aquae. The sequence continues at coordinate 1,430,645 of NZ_CP144212.1, read as the reverse complement.
CGCGTCATCGACGCCACCGAAGCCGGTTTCGACGCCGCGATGAACGTCTCCTGCCACAGCTTCCTGCGCATGGCCAAGGCGCTGGAGCCCTTGATGGCGCACGGCGGCTCGCTGATCACCATGTCCTATCTGGGCGCCGAGCGCGTGGTCCGCAACTACGGCGTGATGGGCATCATCAAGGCGGCGCTCGAATCGGCTGTCCGCTACATGGCCTACGACCTCGGCCCCAAGGGCATCCGCGTCTTCGCCGTGTCGCCCGGCCCGATCATGACCCGCGCCGCCTCCGGGATCGCCAACTTCAACAACCTGCTCGAATCCGACGCGCAGAAGGCGCCGCTCGGCCGCACCGTGACCATCGAGGAAGTCGGCGCGCTGACTGCTTTCCTGTGCACCCCGGGTTCGTCAGGGATGACCGGGCAGACCATCTACGTCGACGCCGGCGCCCATATCGTCGCCTGATCCCGTCCCAGGCCCGACGCCGGCTGGCGCTGGTATCGGGCTTGGGCGCACAATAGGGAGTCCGGATGGCGCCTGCCGGTGTCATCCGCCTTCATTTCCAGCTCGTGGAGTCGCCCATGGACAGCAACGCCACACCGATCATTGCCGATCCGGTTCCGGACCACCCCCTGCTCAAGGGGCGCCGTGAAATCGGGCGCGGCGAAAGCACCATCGTCGTCGAAGCCGATACCGTCGACGGCCAGGAACGTGTTTTCAAGATCCTCTCGTCACCGACCGACTACGCCTATTACACCGCCCCCGACCGCCCGACCGGCCGCCATTTCCCGGTGGTTTTTGCCGATCACGGCACAGTCGGCAAGTCGAGCCGTGGTTTCCCCTTCCACATCGTCGAGGTTGAACGGCTCTATCCACTGCCCGGCCAGGGCGACGCGGTCGAACTGGCAACCAAGATTTCCACCTCGTACTTTGATGCCTGCATGGCCTGGCGCAATTTTGCCCACGACATGGGCCGCATCGCGCTGCACCACCTGGCAGTGACGCCGATGGGATGGAGCGATGCCCTGCAGGAGTCGCTGAAGGCACTGGAGGAATTCTCTGCCGAATACGACGCGCTGCCCGACCTGATCAAGGCCGATAACCTGATGATGCGCAAGGACGGCACCCTGGTTTTTTCCGATCCGGTATTCATGGAATGAAAAACCGGCATTTTTTCCGTCGACCGTGACATGACCATCAACCACGTCTTTTACACCTCGCGCAAGCTCGCCGAATCGCTGGCCGGCAACCCGTACATGGCGGTGATTTCGATCACCGATCCAACCACGCCGGAAGCCCGGCTCGATCCGCTATTCCGGCATGTCCTGCGCCTCTCCTTCTTCGACGCAGTGCCGGCCGACGAATTCATGCCGGCGCTGCCCGGACTGTTCGACCAGATGATGGCGCGCCGGATTCGCGATTTCGTCGACGAAATCCATCGCGCTCCGTTTGCCATGTCGGTAATGGTGCATTGCGAGTACGGGGTCAGCCGCTCAGCCGCCGTCGCACTGTTTGTCGAAGCCTTCAGCGGCGCACCGCTGGAGGCGCGGGAGTTCACCTACGAGGCCAATCCCTGGGTGATTGAAAGGCTGCAAGCCCTCTGCCCTGACCTCGACATCGACATTCCGGCGGCCACCGCCGCCCACGAACGACGCGTCGCAACCCGCGCCTGAATCCGTTCATTGCAGGGAGAAAGCACATGCACAGCAACAACGGCGAACAACGCCATGTGGTCAACAAGACCTTCAACGAAATTCACGTCGGCGAAAGTGCTTCGCTGACCAAGACGCTGATGCCCGAGGACGTCAAGCTGTTCGCCGTCCTCACCGGCGAGATCAACCCCGGTGTCGCCAACCCCGAGTACTCGCACAGCGGCCTGTTCCGCGAGGTGATGGCGCACGGGATGTGGAGCGGTTCGCTGATTTCGACCATCCTCGGCACCCAGTTTCCCGGCCCGGGCACCATCCTGATCGACCAGTCGCTGCACTTTGCCCGCCCGGTCAGCATCGGCGACACAGTGACCATCACCGTCACCGCCAAGCAGAAATTCGCGCACAACCAGCATGTCCTGTTCGACTGCGTATGCACCAACCAGGAAGGCCTGCAGGTCGTGCGCGGTAGCGTCGAAGTACTCGCCCCGAGCGAAAAGGTCAGCCACCTGCAGGAAGTGTATCTGCCGGAAATCCACATTGACGACAAGCACGAGCGTTACACCCACCTGTTGCAACGGGTCAAGGGCCTGGAGCCGATCCCGACCGCCGTCGCCCACCCGTGCGACAAGGAGTCGCTCAAAGGCCCGGTGCAGGCTTTTCAGGCCGGGATCATCGAACCCATCCTGGTCGGCCCGGAAAACAAGATTCGCGCGGTGGCCGAGGAATTCGGCATCGACCTGCACGGCATCCGCATCGTGCATGCCGCGCACAGTCACGATGCCGCTGCGCTGGCGGTTTCACTGGTCCGGACCGGCGATGCCGAAGCGCTGATGAAAGGCAGTCTGCATACCGACGAACTGATGGGCGAAGTGGTCAGCCGGGCCGCCGGCCTGCGTACCTCGCGCCGGATCAGCCACGTCTTCCTGATGGACGTGCCAACCTATCACCGGCCGCTGCTGATCACCGATGCGGCGATCAACATCGCACCGACGCTGGAAGAAAAGGTGCACATCATCCAGAACGCGATCGACCTCGCCCACGTGATCGGCATCGCCGAACCCAAGGTAGCCATCCTTTCGGCCGTCGAGACAGTCAATCCCAAGATCCAGTCCACGCTCGATGCCGCCGCCCTGTGCAAAATGGCCGACCGTGGCCAGATCAAGGGCGGCCTGCTCGACGGTCCGCTGGCCTTCGACAACGCAGTCTCGATCGTCGCCGCCAAAACCAAGGGAATCAAGTCGGCGGTCGCCGGCCACGCCGAAATCCTGGTCGTCCCCGACCTCGAATCCGGCAACATGGTTGCCAAGCAACTTGAATATCTCGCCAACGCGCTGACGGCCGGCATCGTCCTCGGCGCCAAGGTACCCATCGTCCTGACCAGCCGCGCCGACACCGCCGAAACGCGGACTGCCTCGTGCGTGATCGCCGCGCTGGTCGCCCACGCCAATCGCAACAAGGGAGCACAGTAACTCATGGCTCGTGGAATTCTCACCATCAACGCCGGTTCGTCGTCGATCAAGTTTTCGCTCTACGAACACGACGGCCAGCTGGCCGCCACACCGGCCCTCTCCGGTCAGATCGACGGTATCGGCGCCGCCGCCAGGCTGGTCGCCAAGGACCGCAGCGGCAAGCACGAAATCGCCCTGCCGCTGAGCGGCGAGCAGGAAGCGCAACACGCCGCCTCGCTCGACTTCCTGCTCAAGTGGATCGGCGAACACCTCAGCGGCGTCGAGATCGCTGCCGTTGGCCACCGCGTGGTGCATGGCGGCGAACTGTTTTCGGCCCCGATGGCGGTCGACCGTGAAAAACTCGCGCAACTCGAACAATTCATCAACCTGGCGCCGCTGCACCAGCCGCACAACCTCAACGGGATCAAGGCCATCGCCCGAACCCTGCCGCAACTGCCACAGGTCGCCTGCTTTGATACCGCCTTCCACCGCAGCAATCCGCCGGTCGCCCAGGCCTTCGCGATTCCCCGCGCACTGTCGGCCGAAGGCGTCAAGCGCTACGGTTTCCACGGCCTCTCCTACGAGTACATCGCCCGCGTCCTGCCCGAACACAGCGAGCGCGCCGACGGCCGGGTGATCGTCTGCCACCTCGGCAACGGCTCGTCGGCCTGCGCCATGATCGGACGCAAGAGCATCGCCTCGACCATGGGCTTCACCGCCATCGACGGGCTGATGATGGGCACCCGCACCGGCGCCATCGACCCCGGCGTGCTGCTCTACCTGATCGACAACAAGGGGATGGGCTCCAAGGAGCTGACCCGGCTGCTCTACAAGGAATCCGGCCTGCTCGGCGTCTCCGGGATCAGCCAGGACATGCGCACCCTGCTCGCCGCCGCCCAGCCGGAAGCCGAGGAAGCGATTGCGCTCTACTGCTACCGCATCGTCCGTGAAATCGGTTCGCTCGCCGCAGCCATCGGCGGCCTCGACGCGCTGGTGTTCACCGGCGGCATCGGCGAACACGCCGCCGAAGTCCGCCGCCGGGTCTGCGAACAATCGGCCTGGCTCGGGCTGGCCCTCAACGAGCAGGCGAATACCGATGACCAGACCCGCATTGCCGCCACCGATAGCCGGGTCGATGTCCTGGTGATCCCGACCAACGAAGAATGGATGATCGCGCAGCATGCCTGCGCCGTCCTGGCGCTGTAAGCCCTCCGCGCACCTTCCGGCCCCGGTCGCAGAAGTGGCCGGGGCCTTGTTTTTTCTGGCCTTCCTCGAAGACAAGGGCATCTTGGAGAGGCAAGGCACAACCCACTGTATCTAGTCAACGGATTGCCACTCACCACTAGATATAGTAGATTCCTTCCTCAGACACACCAAAATACCCTCTAACAAAAAATCTCCCAAGGAGCAAGCGATGGCCCCTTTAGCTGAACAACTTTCCCTGACCGAAATCCCGGCACCGCCGGAGTTCGCGCCTTTGCCCGAACAGGAAATTTCGGCCGAAGTCCTGATCGAAAAATACGCCAAAGGCAAGGAAACGAACGTCCACGACGTGCGCAAGCGGGTGGCCTGGGCGCTCGCTCAGGTCGAGCAGGAAAAGGACCGCGCCCACTGGGAAGCAAAATTCCTGTGGGCCCAGGAAAACGGTTTCATCCCGGCCGGCCGGATCAACTCTGCCGCCGGAACCGATCTCCAGGCGACGCTGATCAATTGTTTCGTCCAGCCAGTCGGCGACTCGATCGTCGAAACCGTCGATGGCCGCCCCGGCATCTACACCGCGCTGGCCCAGGCCGCAGAAACCATGCGCCGCGGTGGCGGCGTCGGCTACGACTTCTCGTCGATCCGGCCGCAGGGCGCGCTGGTCAAGGGCACGCAATCGCGCGCCTCCGGCCCGGTTTCCTACATGCGCGTTTTCGACCGCTCCTGCGAAACCGTCGAATCCGCCGGTGCCCGTCGCGGCGCCCAGATGGGCGTGCTGCGCTGCGACCACCCGGACATCGAGGAATTCATCCATGCCAAGGACCACGGCGACCTGACCAACTTCAACATTTCCATCGGCGTCACCGATGCCTTCATGGAAGCGGTTGATCAGGACGGCGACGTCGAATTGCTGCATCGCAGCGAACCCAACACCGACATGCGTTCTGCCGGCGCCTATCAGCGCGAGGATGGCCTGTGGGTCTACCGCAAGCTGCGCGCCCGCGACCTGTGGGACCAGGTCATGAAGTCCACCTACGATCACGCCGAGCCGGGGATTCTCTTCCTCGACCGGATGAACAAGGACAACAACCTCAACTACTGCGAACTGATCGAAGCCACCAATCCCTGCGCCGAACAGCCCCTGCCGCCTTACGGCTGCTGCTGCCTGGGTTCGCTTAACCTCACGCTGTACGTCCGCGATGCCTTCTCGGACAAGGCCAGCTTCGACTTCGAAGGCTTTGCCGAAGCCGTCCGCGTCTCGATCCGGATGCTCGACAACGTCCTCGACGCGACTCACTGGCCGCTCGAACGCCAGGCAGAAGAAGCCGCCAACAAGCGTCGCGTCGGCCTCGGCTTTACCGGCCTGGGCGACACCCTGGCCATGCTCCGCCTGCGCTACGACAAGCCGGAAGCGCGCGCCCTGGCCAGCCGCATCAGCGAATTCATGCGCGACACCGCCTACCTCGCCTCGGTCGAACTGGCCAAGGAACGCGGCGCCTTCCCGCTGTTCAACGCCGAACTGTATCTGTCGGGCGGCAACTTCGCCTCCCGTCTGCCCAACGAGGTCAAGAACGAAATCCGCAAGCACGGCCTGCGCAACTCACACCTTTTGTCGATTGCCCCGACCGGCACCATTTCGCTGGCCTTCGCCGACAACGCCTCGAACGGGATCGAACCCCCCTTCTCCTGGACCTACAACCGCAAAAAAAGGATGCCGGACGGCACGCTCAAGGAATACGCGGTCGAGGACTACGCCTGGCGCCTGTACAAGCACCAGGGTGGCGATGTCGCCAAGTTGCCTGACTACTTCGTCACTGCCCTCGAAATCTCGGCCAAGGCCCACGCCGACATGGTCGCCGCCGTCGCACCGTACATCGACACCTCGATTTCGAAGACGGTGAACGTGCCTGCCGACTATCCCTACGAGGATTTCCAGGACCTCTACATGCAAGCCTGGAAGGCCGGCCTCAAAGGCCTGGCCACCTATCGCCCGAACAGCGTGCTCGGCTCCGTCCTCTCGGTCGAACCGGCCAAGACCGAACCAGCACCTGCTGCCGCCGATGCCAAATCGCCGCAGGATTTCATCTCCGACGCCAACCGCCGTCTTGAAATCAAGCACCTGCCAGCGCCAGTGCTGGCCAGCCTGCGCTGGCCTGGCCGCCCGAACCTGCCGGAAGGCAATCTGTGCTGGACCTACATGCTGGATTCGGCGATCGGCAAGTTCGCGCTCTTCGTCGGCCATGTCGAACCTGAAGGCCGTGCCTGGCCGTTCGAAGTGTGGACCAACGGCCCGGCCGAACCGCGCGGCCTCGGCGCCGTCGCCAAGACGCTGTCGATGGACATGCGCGCCAACGACCACGGCTGGCTGGAAATGAAGCTCGAAGCCCTGGCCAAAACGCCCGGCGATGCGGTCGATATCGCCATGCCCCCGCACGGCGAGAAGAAGCGCCAGCCGTCGGTAGTCTCGGCGATGGCCCAGATCATCCGCTGGCGTTGCGAACAGCTCGGCGCCTTCAAGCACGAAGGCCCGACGCCAGTGAAGGATGCGCTGTTCAGCGCCAAGGAGCCGAAGACCGGTACCGACGGCACGCTGTCCTGGACAGTCGATGTCAGCAATCCCTCGACCGGCGAAGACTTCGTCCTCGGCCTCAAGGAAATCACCCTGCCCGACGGCGTTACCCGTCCCTACTCGATGTGGCTGGCCGGTAACTACCCGCGTGCCCTCGACGGCCTGTGCAAGCTGCTGTCGCTCGACATGCGCGTGCTCGACCCGGCCTGGATCGGCATGAAGCTGCGCAAATTGCTCGACTACTCCGAGCCGCTCGGCGATTTCATGGCCTTCGTTCCCGGCTCACGCAAACAGCAGACCTATCCGTCCACCGTCGCCTACATCGCCCACCTGATCATTCATCGCTACGCGATGCTCGGCATCCTCGACGAAGCCGGCTTCCCGCTGCAGCAGATGGGCATCCTCGAAGCCCCGGAAGACACCACCAGCAACAAGGTGCTGCCGACCCAGGGCAAGCTGTGTAGCGAGTGCGGCAACCACACCGTGATCCGCAAGGACGGCTGCGACTTCTGTACCGCCTGCGGCGCGGTCGGTACCTGCGGCTAAACGCAAGGCAGACAACGGCAGGCCACCGAAGGCCCCGGGATCGAATGCCGATCCCGGGGCCTTCGTTTTTCCCTCGCCCGTGCTCAAGCCATGGGCAAGCCAGATGGCCGAACTGAACCAAAAGATCGGGGCATCACCTAAGTGATACCATTACCCGACACTGACATTGGGGATCGCCGAGGGGGAAGTCACATGAGCATCGCACAACGCCTGCTGCTGCTGATTCTGGTCGCAGTTCTTTCGCTGGTCGTACTGGTCGGTAGCACCCTGTACAAGCTGGTCGCCATCCACGACGGGATCGTGGAAACCGACACCAACAGTATCCCCAGCATCATCATCCTCGGCGACGCACAAACCGCCTACTTGCGTGCCCGCCCTCCGTTGCTGAGTCACATGCTGGAAAGCGACCCGGAGAAAAAAGCTGCCTTTGAAAAACGTTTTGACGAGCGCATTGCGCAAGCCGAAAAATCCCTCGCCGACTACGAAAAACTGGTTGTCGACGCCAAAGACCGGGAAATGCTGGAAAACAGCAAACGCCTGCTGCAGGACTACAAGCAAGCCAGCCGGGATATTTTCAAGGCCTCGCGCGATGGTCATATTGAGGAAGCTACCCGACTGCTGGCGGCCAAGCGCGCAACCATCGACGGACTGGCCAAATCACTGAGCGACCACGGCAAATACAACCAGGAACTGGCCACCCAGCACGCCAGGACCGCCGAGGAAGACTACCGCAAGACCCGCAGTTTCATCATCGGCGTTGCCCTGGCCACCACCGTCCTGCTGATTGCGATCGGCTACTTCGTCTATCGCCAGGTCAGCCATGCGCTGCAACAAATGATTGCTGCCTTTACCCGGATCGAGCGCGACCTGGACTTCACGACCCGGATTCCGACCAACGGCAAAGATGAGATTTCAACTGCCAGCCGCGCTTTCAATCAGTTGCTGGAGCGGTTGCAGAGCAGTTTCCGCCAGATTTCAGAGCGGGCGGCCGCAGTCAATTCCGCAGCCAACCGGGTGTCGACCGCCGCCCACGAAATGTCCATCGCCTCCAGCCAGCAAAGCGACTCGGCGGCCAGCATGGCCGCCTCGATCGAAGAACTGACGGTGAGCATCAACCATGTGGCCGACCGCGCCGACGAAACCGCCAAGCTGACCCGCAGCGCCGGTCAATTGGCCCGCGACGGGGAAGGCATCATTGGCAACACGGTCGGCGCCATCAACAGCATTGCCCAGAGCGTAGGCAATGCTTCGCAGCAAATCAGCGATCTCGAAACGCAGAGCGAAAAAATCAGCAGCGTGGTCCAGGTGATCCGCGAAATTGCTGACCAGACCAATCTGCTCGCGCTCAACGCCGCCATCGAAGCGGCCCGCGCCGGCGAGCAGGGGCGCGGATTCGCCGTGGTTGCCGACGAAGTGCGCAAACTCGCCGAGCGCACCGGGCTGTCGACCCAGGAAATCGCCAGCACCATTCAGGAGATGCTGAATAGCGCGCAGGCTGCGGTGCACAGCATGCAGACGGTAGAAGGCAGTGTCGACGCCGGCGTCGGCCATGCCGAGCGCGCCAGCAGCGCGATGCAGGAAATCGGCAGCGGCTCGACCCGCACCGTTGGCATGGTCAGCGACATTTCGGACTCGATCCGCGAACAGAGCGAAGCCAGCACGACCATCGCCCAGCAGGTCGAAAGTATTGCCCAGATGACCGAGGAAAACAGCGCGGCAGCCGAATCGACCTCAGACACGGCCGGCGAACTTGCCCGCCTGGCCGAGGAAATGCAGGCAATCATCGGGGAGTACCGGGTCTAGTGTCATGTTTGCTTAGAGAAAACATCATCCGGATGCGGGATAATCGCGGTTCTGATCCCACCTTTATTCCGCACCGTCATGCTCAAGCCCCGACTGCTTTCCGGCCTCTCTTTCGCCCTTGGCCTCGTCAGCCTGCTCCCGTCGCTATCAGGTTGCGCCACCGCCGTGGTTGCCACCGGCGGGGTTGGCGCGCTGGCGCTGCATGACCGGCGCAGTTTTGGCACCCTGACCGACGATGAAAGCACCGAGTGGAAGGCAGCCGCCCGTCTGCCGGAAAAATACCGCGACAGCGCTCACCTCAATTTCACGTCCTACAACCGCAAGCTGCTGATCACCGGCGAAGTGCCGAACGAACAGGCGCGCCAGGAAATCCAGGCCAGCCTGCGGGGAATCGAAGGTATCCGCCAGATTCACGACGAAAGCGCGGTCATGCCGCCCTCGTCGCTGGCTGCCCGCAGCCGGGACTCGCTGACCGACGCCAAGGTCAAGGCGCGGCTGATCGAGGACAAGCAACTCTCGGCCAACCATATCAAGGTCGTCACCGAGCGCGGCACGACCTACCTGATGGGCCTGGTCGGCGAGCGCGAAAGTAAGATCGCGATTGAAATCGCCCGCACCACCGATGGCGTGCGCCGCGTCGTCAGCCTGTTCGAAATCCTCAGTGACGCCGAATTGCGCCGCCACGCGCCGCCGCCCGCAAGCCCCCCGGCACCGGTCGAAAGCCGCTGAAGCGCGGCTTTTCGGCCGAATTCACGGTCGACCGTGAAAATTGCGTTTTTTGCCCGGCTCAGGGCAGCAGCAAGCCCGGCAGCCAGGTAGCGAGAAAAGGCAGCAGCGAAATCGCCAGCGCCCCGATAAAAATTGCGGCGACGGCGGGCAGCACCGAAACCGCGACCTCGCGTAGCGGCCGCCCGAACATCGCCGAGGCGAAATAGAGATTCATCCCGGCCGGCGGGCAGAGAAAGCCCATTTCGATATTGGCCAGGAAGATGATCCCGAAATGCACCGGGTCGATTCCGTAGCTGGTGGCTACCGGCAGCAGCAGCGGCACCAGCACGACAATCGCCGCAAATATCTCCATCAAGGCGCCGGCCAGCAGCAGGAAGACGTTGAGCGCGAGCAGGAAAGCCCACTTGTTCGGCAGCCAGGCCTGCGCGGTTTCAATCGCGGCGTCGGGAATCCCGGCATCGACCAGGTAATTGGTCAGGCCCAGCGCCATACCGAGGATCAGCATGATGCCGCCGATCACCTGCGCGCAATCGGCCAGACAGCGGCGCAGCAAGGCGGCATCGACCTCGCGTTGCGCCCAGGCCTGGGTCAGCAGCGCGTAGGCGGCGGTCAGCGCCGCACTCTCGGTCGGCGTCGCCAGACCGCCGGCGAGCGAGCCGATGGCAACCAGCGGCGCGGCGATTTCCCAACGCGCGCACCAGGCCGCACGGCGCACCGCCGCCCAGTCGGTCGGCGCGGCACTCGCTGCTGCCGGCGCCAGGCCGTCGCGGCGCAGAAACCCGCCGACCACGAGCAGGCAGGCGACCATCAGCGCCGCCGGCAGCAGCCCGGCGAGGAACATGGTGTTGATTGGCACGCGGGCGATGATCGCGTACATGATCAGCGGCACCGACGGCGCCAGCAGCACGCCGAGGGCGCTGGCGCTGGTCACCAGGCCAATACCGCGCCGCTGCGGCAGCCCGGCCTGGGTCAGCAAGGGCAGTAAGAGCCCACCGAGCGCCAGGATGGTGACGCCGCTGCCGCCGGTGAAGGCGGTGAATACCGAACAAAGCACCGCCGCCGCAATCGCCGTGCCGCGTGCCCCGCCCCCAGAGAGCGCGGTGAACAAGGCGCCGAGCCGGGCGGCGGCACCAGTGCGGGCAAAGATCAGCCCGGCCAGCGTGAATAGCGGCAGCGCCGGCAGCGAAGGATTGACCGTGATCTGGTAATGACTGAGCGGGATCGCCGCCAGCGGCTGGCCCTCGGCCCAGAACAGCGCCAGCGCCAGCCCGCCGAGCACGGCAAAAATCGGCGCGCCGCAGAGCAGCACCACGGTCAACAGCAATAACAGCGGTAAAAGCGGCAGGCTCGTCCCGTCGAATTGCGCCGCCAGCAACCAGCCGACCAGCGGCAGCAGCGCGCCAGCAATGCGCACCGTGAGACTGCCACCCGCGCCCCCGCCGGCCAGGCCGCCGAGTTTGCTGCCATAGCGGATGCCGAGCGCGGCAAAGCCGAGCGGCATCGCCAGCTGAATCAGCCAGCCGGGCAAGGCGTAGGCGAGCAGCCGGCCGCCGGCCATTTCGCTGGCGACGAAGGTCCAGCTGGCCTGCGCCAGCACGCCGCAGAGCAGCGCCGTGCCGCCTGCCCCGGCCCAGCCGGCGAAGGTCCTGAGCCCGGGCTGCGGCAAGGCGGCGAGGCCGGGGCCAAGCGTGGTCAGGTGGCCGCCACGCTCGGCAAGCACGGCACCGGCCATCGCCAGGATCAGGCCAAAGTGCTGCACCAGCAGCGGCTGGTTCTGGATGCCTTCGCCGAGCAGCGGGCGGACCGCGATCTCGGCGAGCGGCAACAGCAGCATCAGCGCCAGCGCGCCGCTGGCGAAGAATTCGGCGAGACGCTCGCTGCCGTGGCCAAGCGCCTCAGCGACACGACGAGGCCAGCGCATGTGCAGCGGGCGCCCTTCCAGTTCGCGGGCAGCCATCGCTTACTTCGCCTTGCCGCTGCGGAAGTCCTTGAGATGGCCCATGACCTCGTCGAAGGTCTCGGCCGGCACCATCTTGCCGCGAATGCGCGGGTAGAGTTTTTCGGCCAGCGCCTGCCATTCCTGCATTTGTGCCGGATTCGGGGTGTTAACCGTGAGTCCGCGCTTTTTCATCGCTGCGACCGCCTCGTCGACTTCCTGCCGCGCCTTGGCCCGCATCTGCATTCCCGCCTTGGCGCCGGCACTGCGCAAGGCGGCCTGTGCCTCGGGGCTGCTCTCATCCCAGGCTTTCTTGGTGATCACCAGGGCCCCGACAATCGGCGCCCAGTTGATGTCGAGCATGTGCGGCGCACTGGTATAAATCTGCGTCGCCAGCGCGAAATACGGCGTCGATGGCACGGCATTGATCATCCCGGTCTGGATCGCCGGCAGGATGTCGCTGGTTTCCAGCGGCACCGGCGTATAGCCCAGGCTCTTCATGATCGCCTGCTGCTCGTTTTCGCCGGCCCAGGCGAAAAACTTCATTCGCTGGTAGTCGTCCGGGCGCAGCGCCGCCTCCTTCGAGAAAAAGCGGACCCAGCCGGCATCGCCCCAGGCGAGGACGACGAAACCCTTGTCGAGGAATTTCTGCTCCATCCCGGCGCGCATTTTCTCGCGCACGTAATCGACTTCTTCCCACGAGCGGAAGAGCAGCGGCAGCGCCTGCAAGGCGGCAATCGACGGTTCGATCTCGCGCAGCCCGACCACCGAAAGCAACGCCCCCTGCAACTGGCCGATACGCATCCGCCGCGCCATGTCGGTCTCGCCGCCCTGGCTGCCGTCAGGATAAACCAGGTACTTGCCGCTGCCGCCCTGCGCCGCCCGCCAGGCCTCGCCGACTTCGAGCAATTGCCGGTGGTAGAGCGAATTCTTCGGCGCCAGCGTGCCGATCCGCAACTGCTTGTCGGCGGCACCCGCCGCCCCATTGCCCAAGGCCAAACAGGCGCAGATCAGCAACGGCCAAAGCTTCCTCAACATCGAAAATCCCCCAAATTCACGGTCGACCGTGAAAAAGACCAAAAAACGCCGCCCGGCCACTGCCGGCACAGCTCAAAACAGATCGTCAGCGCGCCCGAGCAGCCAGCGCGCGCGCCGACGCATGATTTCGTTAGCCAGCGCATCGCCCTCCTGGCTCCCGTCGCCGCCAGCGGAACGCTCACGCACCGCCAGCGCCTGCCGGAGCAAGGCCTCGAAGCCGGCGCGGTCGCCGGCGGCGAGTGCAATCGCCTCAGCCTTGGCAACGTAGGGCGCAGCCAGTTGCCCCTGCGCCAGTGCAATCGCCCGCTCGAAACCGGCGGCGGCGCGTCGCAGATCGCCGCCCGGCCGCCCGGCCTCGAAGCTGGCGAGCAGGCCGTGCAAGGCCCCCCGCCCCCAGTCCGGCTCGACCTGCGCCGCGCGCTCGGCCAGGCGGATCGCCAGCGGCAGGTCGGCGACGATTTCGGGCTGGTCCTTGCTCAAGGCAATCCGCGCGCCCCAGGCGGCGGCCGCCCAATAGGCCAGCCCGACCTGCGCCGGGGCCGGCTGCCAGTCGCCGGCGAGCAAGGCCGGTAAAGCCTCGGGGGCGCCGGCCAGCGCCGTCGCCGCGTGTCGCCAGGCCCGTAGATAGAGCGCCGCCGCCCGCTGGCGCAGGCGCTCGGCGGCAGCGGCGTCGCGTTCCTCGATCTGCTCGGCGTCGAAGGCGACAAAGGCCCAGGCGTACTGCGTGAACCCGGCCGCCACCGCCTGCGCCAGCGCTGCGTGCTGCGGCTGGCGGGCGAGCACGGCCTCGGACAATTTCAGGTGATACGGCGCGGCGTCGCGCGCCAGTTCCAGGTCATCCTCGGCCCCTGCACCCTGTGCCGCCAGTTCGTCTGCCAGACTGCCGACGATCAACTGGCGCGGCGAACAGGCGCCCAGTGCCAGCAGCAAAGCCGCGCACAGGATCGCCCGCCCTGGCCGGCGAGCGGCCGGCCACTGCCAGCAGCCACGCATCAGGCAGCACAACTGGCCGCACTCAGGGCCAGCGCCAGGACAAAAACCACGCCGCCGCCTTTCAGCCAGCGACCAGCCTGTTCAGCAACAAACTGATCGAGCCCGGTAAACAGTTCGGGAAAAGCGGCAATCTCGCTGCGATTCGATTTCTGCATGCCTAAAACTCCTGCTGAGAACCTGAAAACCTTGATTCGGACACCCATCTCCGCTGGCGTCCCCCTAGCCGTAGCCCCCTTGAACCAGCGCCGCACCAGGCGGCCAGCGAGCCATAGTGGCGGCGGCAGCGCTGCGGCATCCAGCCAGCCCTTTCCGCCCATCCGGCCCGGGGCTTAATCCAGCACCGGCCGCCCGTCGCGCCGGCGGATTGCCAGCGTCGCGGAGCGCGGCCGACCGCCGACGGCCTCGGGAAACTGATTGGCCGGCCAGGCCGAGACCGCAGTTGGCCGCTGCGGGTCGGATTGTTCGTTGGCTGGCTCGCCGGGATGCTGGATATTGACGAACAGCGTCCGCCCATCCGGCGTCGCGCTGATCCCGGTCAATTCGCAGCCGCGCGGGCCAGTGAGAAAGCGCCGGGTTTCGCCGCTGGCAACGTCGGCCACCAGCATCTGGTTATTGCCCAGGCGCTGGTAGTCGCCCCGATGCATGGCGCTGGTCGACACGTCGGTCTGAATCCACAGCCGGCCGCTGGGATCAAACCACAGGCCGTCCGGGCTGCCGTAGGCGTCGCCGCGCACCGTGCCCTGCTGCGCCGGCTCGGGATGCTGCGGGTCGCCAGCGAGGGCGAAAATGTCCCAGCTGAAGCTTTCCGCTGCCGCGTCGCCGCCCTGCTCGCGCCAGCGCACGATCTGGCCGAAGACGTTGCGGGGACGCGGGTTGGCAGCGTTGATCCCGGGCCGCTCGGGGCTGCCGCGCTGGTCGTTGTTGGTCAGCGTGACGTAGACCTCGCCGCTGTGCGGATGCACCGCGATCCATTCGGGACGGTCCATCGGCGTTGCCCCGGCGAGGTCGGCGGCCTGGCGGCAGCGGATCGCGACCTCGCCCTGATTGGCAAAGCCATGATCCACGGTCAACCCGCCGCGCGGGTATTTTTCGCCGTGGCGCAGCGGCAGCCAGCGGCCGCTGCCGTCCTCGTCGAAGCGCGCGGCGTAGAGCGTGCCCTCGTCGAGCAGGCTGCCGGGGTCGCGCTCGCCGGCAATGTAGCGGCGCTGCGAAACGAATTTATAGACGTACTCGAAACGCTCGTCGTCGCCCATGTACACCACCACCCGCCCGTCGCGGGCCAGCGTCACGGTCGCCCCCTCGTGCTTGCAGCGGCCGAGCGCGGTGCGCTTGACCGGCGGCAAATCGGGCCGCTGCGGGTCGATCTCGACCACCCAGCCGAAGCGGTTGGGCTCGTTGGGATGCAGGGTGCTGTCGAAACGCTCGTCAAAGCGATGCCAGCCGATACCGCCGCCCTTGGCGCTCAAGCCGTAGCGTTTTTGATCGGCATTCGGCGTCGCCGGGCCTTTAAAGTAATTATTGAAATTTTCTTCGCAGGTCAGGTAGGTGCCCCACGGCGTCACCCCCATCGCGCAATTGTTGAAGGTGCCGAGTACCACCTCGCCACGGCGGTCGGCGGCCGTTTGCATCGCGGCAATGCCGCGCGCCGGCCCGGCCACCCGGCACGGGGTATCCGCCGTGATGCGCCGCGCCCAGCGCGAGGGTCGCACCACCTGCCAGGCACCTTCGGCATCACGGCGGATCTCGATCACCGACACGCCGTGCGCCGCCTTGGACTTGGCGACTTTGGCCGGGCTCGGGTTGGCGCTGCCATCGGCGTGGAGCAGGCCTTCGTCGGTGTATTCGTGATTGACGCAGAGCAGGCCATGCGTCGATGACGGTTTGCCGCGCTCGACGAAGGGAAAGAAATGCATCCCGTCGTGGTGCATCCCGGCCTGCTGCAACTGGGCATTTTCATTGTCGGCAGCATCGGCCGCCGCGCGCGGCCCGTTGGAAACCGGATCGCCCCAGCTATAGAGGAGCTGCGCGACATAGTCGGCGCCGAGGTGCACCTGGTCGTCCTGACTCACCGGCACGCCGCCGAAAGCCGCCAGCGACCCGGCGGCTCGCCCGGCGCTGCCAGCCAGCGCCGGCAAAGGAATCCCGGCGGCGCTCAGTGCGGCGGCACCGCTGCCGAGCAAGGCCGCCGACAACAGGCGGCGGCGGAAGGGATCGGCGAGACCGGCCGGCAGCGCCTCGGCGAAGGGGTTACAGGGCGGTTGGTCGGCGGGATCAAAGGCGTTCATCGTGCAGTTCCTCGAAGCAATAGTCCCACTATCGCCGGCGATGATTGCAGGCCGATGACACGCTGCCGCAGTGCACAAAAAAGGCCGCCGTCTTTGCAACGGCGGCCCTGGCGCACGCGGCCGGCGCCGCGCCGCATCGATGCCGGCTTCAGTCGCCCTTGCGCGGACGCCCGGTCTTGATCACTTCCACCCGCTCGATCGCCGCCTTGAAACGGGCGTCGTCGAGCGCATCGAGAACCAGCAGGCCGGCACGCAGCAATTCACTTTTCTTGATGCTGACCCCGTAGGCCAGCGCCCGCTTCTTCATCGTGTCCAGACGCTCATGCTCGTTTTGCGGAATCGTGTAACTGTCGCGGACCAGCCGCGCCTTACGTGGCTTTTCAGGCTTTTCGGGCTTTTCACTTTTATCGGCTTTGGCCGGCTTGCGCGCCTTGACTTGTTTCTCGGTCTTTTCCGGCTTTTCGGTCTTGTCACTCCTGGCCGACTTGGCCGCCTTGCCCGCAACTGTCTTGCTCACCGGGTTGGCAGCCAGGGTGTCGCTCGCCACCGGCTCGGCGGCAGTAAGCGGCGCCACCTCGACCGCCGCCGCAACAGGCGGTACCGCAGCGGCAGACTGGATACGAGCAGCAGGGCGGCGAGCCGCCTTGCGTGCTGCCGGCTTGGCGGTCGCTGTCACCGGGGCCTCGGTCGCGGGGCCTGCGGTAGCGGCAGGAGCGGCGGGAGCGGCGGGAGCGGCGGGAGTTGTCGAATTCTGCTCGGCCATGATTCATCCTTTCAATAAAACCGTATAAACAATATACACAGTTCAGGCCGCAAAAATGATGACCATCAGATGACAACGAGGACCGGTCACCGCGCCGGCCCCCTCCTCTGGCGCGGCATTTCAGCCCCCCCCGATCACCTGGCGCAGAATGCCCTCAAAACGCGCCACCACCTCCGACCAGCCACGCTGCTGGACACTCTCCCGCGCAGCCTGCCCGATCCGGCGGCGCCCCACCGGATCGGCGGCCAGCTGGCCGGCAGCGGTAACAAAAGCGGCGCTGTCGCCAGGGGCGACCACCCGCCCGTTAGTGCCATCCACAATCAGTTCGGCCGCTGCGGCACTGCGATAGGCAAGCACCGGCAAACCGGAGGCCATGGCTTCACCAACCACGTTACCCCAGGTTTCGCTGAGGCTGGGAAAGAGGAACAGGTCGGCACTGGCATAGTGCTCGGCCAGTTTTTCACCCCGCTGCTCACCACAAAACACGTGCTCGGGATGCGCCCGCTGCAGTGCCGCCCGGGCCGGCCCATCACCGACCCAGACCATGCGGGCTGCCGGCTGCTGTTGACGCAGCGCGACAAAGGCGCGGACCACGTCGGCCAGGTTCTTTTCCGGCGCCAGACGACTGACAAACAGGCAGACCGGATCGTCCGGACCGGCTCCCCACAAGTGGCGCAAACCGGGGTTGCGGCGCTGCGGGCCGAACAAGCTGCTATCGACCCCACGCCCGACCACCTGCACGCCGGGCACCCCCTCGCCGGCGAGTTCTGCCGCCAGGGCTGCGGTCGGCACCAGTGTTGCCTGCGTTCGTCGATGAAACCCCCGCAAATAGCTGGCCACCGCCGGACGCAACCAGCCAAGCCGGTAATGCAGGCTGTAGCGGGCAAAATTGGTGTGATAGCCGGAAGTCACCGGAATTCCCAAGCGCCGGGCGGCCGATACCGCCGACCAGCCGAGCGGCCCCTCGGTGACCACATGGACCAGGTCCGGACGCTGTTCGCGCCAGCGTTGCAGCAAGATCCGGCCGGCCGGCAGGCCAAAGCGCAAACCCGCGTAACCGGGTAGAGGCAAGCCGGCAACGGTGAATTCGCCATGCCCGCCGCGATCGCCGCGCAGTTGCCGGGGTCGCACCAGTTCGACCCAATGCCCGCGCTGACGCAAGCCATACAGCAGGTGGCCAAGAGTCAGGGCGACGCCATTGACTTCCGGCGCACAGGTTTCGCTGACAAGCGCCAAACGCATCCCACCCACCCGATCTGCTTGCTGCATCGTCTTTCTCCCCTGGCCAGAACAGACCACAGGGTAGGCAAGCCGTGTTACCGGAGAAATACAGGCAAGCCCCGGAGTTTTTGCCACTGGCCACGGTCGACCGTGAAAATCAAAAAAAACGGCAACCATGCCGCCACCTTGGCTGAACCTTTTACCGGCTTCTCCCGTCAAATTCTGGTCAGTGTCGTTTTTCACGCGCATCTGCCGCCTGCTGTGCCGCGCGGCTCCGGCAAGCGCCAGTTCAGGGAGGGGTCGATCATGCTGCTGCTTGCCGCCACCGAATACGCCCACCGCCAGCTGACCCGACCGCGCCCGGCATCCGTCCCGCAAGCAGTCCCGATCCCGGCATTTCCGGAATACGGCACAGGAGCCCCAAGCAAACGCTGCCAGGTCGACGGCCTGCGTTTTCAACTCCTCAACGCCCTGCGCGGGCTGGCGGGAGGTGAGCCGATGCTGGTCAAACTGCCGCCTCCCACGCCGGCCCCGACCTCCTCACTGCGGCCCCGGGAGCAGGCCGCACAAGGCCCCGGAGAGGAGCCCGGACTCGACATTCTGGTCGTTCCCGGCACGCATCATCCGGCAATCATCGGTCGGTTACTGATTGCCGCCGGCTGCTGCGCCCCTTGCCCAAACACTCACTGGGTTCCCAACCTGGCCGTGTTTCAGCTGACGGAACTGGGCTATGCCTACTACCTGAAGTTTCAGGACTGGTGGACTCACCTCCCCTGGCCGGAACGACTGGGAATCATGCTCAGGGAGTAAGCCGGCAAGCCGCTCGGCACCGGTCGCAAAGGCTTGCGGCAGACGTATTGCTCAAAGTTCCGCCGGGCTGCCCAAAATGGGCAGAGTAGCAAGGTGCTCATACCCTTGATTAGTAAAATACCGAGCTCTTATTTATTACTTTCGTCAGAGGCCAGAAGTGCCAGAAGCATTTTCCGTGATGGCGCAACGGACCCTCTGCATGCAGAGCATACTCGCCGCATTGCAGGCCCCACGGGGCTTGAGCCTGGACGCCCTGGCGCTAGCCAGCGGAATTAGCCGCCGGCGCCTGCTCTACGGCGGATACCTGGGGCAGCTGAAGCAATTGCAGCAGATTCATATTGGCGGCTGGCAACGAACCGAAAGCGGTCGGTTTCAGCCGATATACCGTGCGGGCCCCGGGACCGATTTACCCCGGCCGAAGATACCGTTGCGGACACTCGATTCGGCTGGCCTCAGACGGATCGAGCAGGTTTTGACCACGCAAGGCGCGATGGGCTACCGCGCCTTGGCCAGCGCCACCGGACTGTCCTGCAGCACGCTCAAAAACGGTGGTTATCTGGAGGCCTTGCTTGTCCAGCGGCGGATACACATCCAGGCCTGGCAACGCAGCCAACGCGGCCCGATGCAGGCAATCTATGCCATTGGCGACGGCCCCGCAGCGGTACCGCCGGCGCCGTTCAGTGCCGCTGAAAAATCACGTCGCTATCGCCAAAGAAAGCAGGCACACAGCCGTTTGCAGGCAGAGCCCGGCCCATTGCCCGCTGCAAGCCTGATCGAGCTGTTATTGCTTACCCATTCATCAATCATTGAAAAAGGATCGCCATGACTATTGCCAAACGCCTGGGGCTGTTGGTGCTTGTTTCCTTAATCAGCTTGCTCGGCCTTGGGGTGTTCAGTCTGGCTCAGATTGCCAGGATCAATACCGGGGTTGAGATCACCAATCATAATTTTTTGCCCAGCCTTCAACAGCTGGAAAAAATGCAGGTTGCGTTCCTGCGTGCCCGCCCTCCTTTGCTCACCCATTTGATCAAAATTTCGCAAGAAGAAAAGGCGGCCGATGAGAAACGCTTCCGGGGACGGGTTGCCGAGCTTGAGCAAGCCTTTCTGGACTATGAAAAGCATCTGGTTTCGGATGAGGATCGACGCTACCTGCAGAACAGCCGGAAACTTGTCCAAGAATATTTAATTGGCGCAGACAAAGTTTTGGAATTATCTCGCCAGGGAAATCTGGCAGCCGCTACCCAGGCCGTCACTGCACAGCGTACAGTCATCGACAGCATTTCAAAAAACCTGATGGATCACTCGGCGTATAACCATCACCTGGCCAACGAACAAGCCGCCCTGTCGGAAAAGATCGGCCGCCAGGCGGTGTGGGTTGTCGGAGGCGGGCTGCTGGTCGCTGGGCTGCTGGTCGCCGGGATCGGATTCCTGATGTACCGGCAGGTGACCGGGGCGCTGGCGCAGATGGTCGATACCATGGGGCAGGTTGAGAAGAATCTCGATTTCACACAGCGTGCCGATGCCTCGGGGCGGGATGAAGTGGCGCTGGCCATTAGCGCCTTCAATCGCCTGATCGGGCGGATTCAGGAGAGCTTCCGCGAAATTGCTGCGCACAGTCAGCAAGTGCATGGCACCGCCGCCCGGGTGGCAACGGCGGCGGGACAGATGTCGCAGGCCTCCGCGCAGCAGAGTGAATCGGCATCGAGCATGGCAGCGACGATCGAGCAAATGACGGTCAGCATCAACCATGTCGCAGACCGCGCGCAGTCGGCCAACCAGCAGGTGGCAAGCGCCGGCAATCTGGCACGCGACGGCGAGCGCATCATCAATTCCACGGTAGCCAGCATCCACGAGGTCGCCGCCCGGGTTGAGCAGGCCTCGGTACAGATTGCCGAACTCGAAGTGCAGAGCGATCAAGTCAATAACGTGGTGGCAGTGATCAAGGAAGTGGCTGAGCAGACCAATCTGCTGGCGCTCAATGCCGCGATTGAGGCTGCCCGGGCCGGCGAGCAGGGACGCGGGTTTGCGGTGGTAGCCGACGAGGTGCGCAAGCTGGCAGAACGCACCGCACTATCAACGCAGGAAATTGCCGCCACCATCAGCGCCATGCAGCACAACGCCAAGGCGGCAGTCAGCGGCGTCCGTGCGGTGGTCGGCGATGTCGAGACCGGGGTGGGCAGTGCCGAACAAGCCAACCAGGCGATTCAGCAGATCGGTACCGGCTCGTCCGAGGCGGTCGAACTGGTGGGCGAAATCACCGACGCGATCCGCGAGCAGAGCATGGCCAGCACATCAATCGCCCAGCAGGTCGAGCGGATCGCCCAGATGGCCGAAGAGAACAGCGCAGCGGCCAGCGCCACGGCCGATTCGGCTTTTGAACTGGCAACTAATGCGGACAAGATGCAGGCGATCATTTCTGCTTACAGAATTTGATTCAACGCCTTTGAGTCGCCACGCTATCTGCAAACGCATTGGGGGTACCTCCCTCGGAAAGAAAGCGATACACCCCCCGTGATATCCCCCTAGCACCGCCAGATTGCCAAAGCGCCTCCGGGTTACTGCGAACAACAAAAAAGCCGGAACCCTTGAATTTGCTTGGGTTTCCGGCTCTCTTTGAACTGCTTTGGAATGCCTGATGGTGCCCAGGAAGGGACTCGAACCCCCACACCTTGCGGCGCCAGAACCTAAATCTGGTGCGTCTACCAATTTCGCCACCTGGGCAGGCGGGCCGGATTCTAGCACTGATCGTGCTTCACCTCTATACTTGCCGACCCATGCCGGTCGATCACTACGAAAACTTCCCCGTTGCCTCCTTGCTGGTACCGGCGCGTCTGCGTCGGCCGATCGAGGTAATCTATCGTTTTGCACGCAGCGCCGATGACCTGGCCGACGAGGGCGATGCCGGCCCCGAGCAGCGGCTGCAGGCACTGGCCGCCTACCGTGCGGAACTGGACCTGATTGGTGCTGGCGAGATGCCCGAGACGGCGCTGTTTCGCGATCTGGCCGGAGTGATCAGCGAATTCTCGCTGCCGCTGCAATTGTTTCGTGATCTGCTCGATGCTTTTGCCCAGGATGTGGTGAAAAAGCGTTACGCCGATTATCCGGAGTTGCTCGACTACTGCCGCCGTTCGGCCAACCCCGTCGGGCGCCTGGTGCTGCATCTGTTTGGCCGCACCGAGCCTGAGCATCTGGAACAGTCGGACTGTATCTGCACCGCCTTGCAACTGATCAATTTCTGGCAGGACGTTGCGGTCGACTGGGAAAAAGAGCGGGTTTACATCCCGCAAACCGATTTCCCGCATTTTCGTGTCGGCGAAGCCGAGATCGCCGCCGGCCGGGTTACCCCGGCGTGGTCGGCGCTGATGGATTTCGAGATCGACCGCGCCACAGCGCTGATGCGGCGCGGCCTGCCGCTGGTGCATGCACTGCCCGGCCGCCTCGGCTGGGAAATCCGCCTGACCATCCAGGGCGGGCTGCGCATCCTCGAACGCATCCGCCGCGTGCGCGGCGACGTTTTCACCCAACGCCCCAAACTGGGGGCTCGCGACTGGCTGGTGATTGCCGTTCGCACTTTCGGAATGTAAGCCATGACGCCCGACCAGTACTGCCAGGATAAATGCGCCGCCAGCGGCTCGTCGTTCTATTACAGCTTCCTCTTTCTGCCGCTGGAGCGCCGGCGCGCGATCATGGCGCTCTACGCCTTCTGCCGCGAGGTCGACGACGTGGTTGACGAATGCAACGACCCGGCGCTGGCCTCGACCAAGCTGGTCTGGTGGCGCCAGGAAGTTGCCCGGATCACCGACGGGCAGCCGCAGCATCCGGTCGGGCTGGCCTTGCAGGCAGTCAACCGCAGCATTCCGCTGCCGGGCGAACAACTGCTGGAAATCATCGACGGCATGGAGATGGACCTGCTGCAGTCGCGCTATCTCGACTTCAAGGGCCTGTCGCTGTACTGCTACCGGGTCGCCAGCGTCGTCGGCCTGCTCGCGGCGCAGATTTTCGGCTACAGCGAACGGCAGACGCAGAAATACGCGCACGATCTCGGGATGGCGTTCCAGCTGACCAACATCATCCGCGATATTGGCGAGGATGCGCGGCGTGGCCGGATCTATATCCCGATGGACGAACTGAAGCAATTCAACGTCCCCGCCGCCGACATCCTCAATGGCCGCTACTCGGACAATTTCAGCGCGCTGATGCAGTTCCAGTACGAGCGCGCCGAGCACTACTACGAGCAGGCGTTTTCGCATTTACCCAAGGTTGACCGTAAAAGTCAGCGTCCGGGCCTGATCATGGCCGCGATTTATCGCACCCTGCTCGACGAAATCCGCCGCGAGAAATTCCAGGTCCTGCACCAGCGGATTTCGCTGCCGCCAACGCGCAAGCTGTGGCTGGCGGCCAAAACTTGGATCAAGGGCTAAGTTGAGCAACGGCAGTCGACCGTCCGGCAGCCCACGACTGCGGATCGCGGTAATCGGCGGCGGCTGGGCCGGCTTGGCCGCCGCCGTTGAAGCGACGGCGGCCGGCGCGGAGGTCACCTTGTTCGAAGCCGGGCGCAGCCTTGGCGGCCGCGCCCGCTCACTGCCACTGGCCACCGCCGACGGCCCGCTGACGCTGGACAACGGCCAGCACATCCTGCTTGGCGCCTACCGCGACACCCTGGCCTTGATGCGCCGGGTTGGCGCCGACCCCGAGCGCTTGTTGCTGCGCCGGCCGCTGCAAGTACTCGACAATACTGGCTTCAGCCTGCGCCTGCCGCAATTGCCGGCC
This sequence comes from Dechloromonas sp. ZY10, assembly GCF_041378895.1. NCBI lineage: Bacteria > Pseudomonadati > Pseudomonadota > Betaproteobacteria > Rhodocyclales > Azonexaceae > Dechloromonas > Dechloromonas aquae. The sequence continues at coordinate 1,406,888 of NZ_CP144212.1, read as the reverse complement.
CCGCTGCCGGCGACGCTGGCCACCGCCTGGGGCCTGCTCGGCTGCAGCCCGGTCAGCCTGGCTGAAAAACTGCGCACCGCTCGCTGGATGCTCGGGGTACAACTGCGCGGCTTTCGCGTCGAACCCGAGCAAAGCGTTGCCACCTGGCTCGATGCCGCCGGCCAGCACGGCCGCCTGCGCCGCCATCTGTGGGAACCGCTCTGCCTGGCAGCACTCAATACGCCGGCCGAACGCGCCTCGGCGCAACGCTTTGCCAAGGTGCTGCGCGACAGCCTGGGCAGTACGCAGCGCGGCGCTACCGACCTGCTGCTGCCGCGCGTACCGTTTGGTGAATTGCTGCCGGAACCGGCGGCGCATTGGCTGCAAACGCACGGTGCACAAATCCGCCTCGGCCGACGGATCAGCCAACTTCACCCTGGGGATGGGAGCATTGCCGTCGATGGCGAGCCTTTCGCGCAGGTGATCGTGGCGACCGCCGCCCAGCACGCGGCCAAGTTGTGGCCGGAAACCCGCGTCCCCCAAGCCTGGGAGCCGATTGCCACGGTCTACCTCCGTTATCCGGCAAAAACCCGCCTGCCCTACCCGCTGCACAGCCTGCTCGGACAAAGCACAGCGGGCCAGGAAATCGGTGCCTTTTGGGCAGTCGACCGTAGTCAGGCACTCAACCCGGCAGAACAAGGGATCATCGCGGCCGTCCTCAGTGGCCACGGCGACTGGTGCCGACTGAGCGATGCGCAGTTGCATGCGGCGGTCTGCGCCGAACTGGCCAGCCTCCCCGGCCTGCCCGCCAGCGCCGCCTGCCTGCAGATTGTTCGCGAAAAACGCGCCACTTTCAGCTGTCGCCCCGGCCAGCTCGCTCAAAGCTGCGCCAGCTCCCACCCTCGCCTTTTTTTCGCCGGCGACCACACCTGGAGCGACTACCCGGCAACACTCGAAGGCGCAGTGCGCAGCGGCTTGCGCGCTGCCCGGACGGTGCTGGCTGGCCCTGGCAATATCGGGTAGAATCCGCGGCCTGCAAGTGCTGACGGCAATCGCCGCCACTCTCAAGCCGGCGCCCGTAGCTCAACTGGATAGAGCAGCTGCCTTCTAAGCAGCAGGTCGGGGGTTCGAGTCCCTCCGGGCGCGCCAGCAATTTCGCAGCGCCTGTCCGCTGCGAGCCAGCGCGGCCCCGGACAACTGCCGCCCGACCCCAGCCTCAAGCTCGACAACGTTAGGACAACAAAAAAGCGCCTCCAGGGCGCTTTTTGCTTGGGCTCCGAAAACCGATTTCGGAAAGTTTTGGTCGGGGCGGTGGGATTCGAACTCACGACCCTCTGCTCCCAAAGCAGATGCGCTACCAGACTGCGCTACGCCCCGACACAAGGCGCGCATTATAGTCTGATTCTGCAAAAAGACCAAGAACAAATTCAATAAGCTGAATGTTCGGTACACCAACTCCCGGCAATCCGGGCTGCGACCCAGCCAGACCATGCTCGCCGCCACCCGCCGCTGCCCTGCACCAGTGCTCAAGACTAAAGCAAACCTGCCCGGAGATGCTGCATCGCTGAGCAGCAAAAGCACGAAGCAGACCGTACGCAAAATATACACAACCCAATGATTTCAAATAATTTAACCTAAAAAATAAAACCTGGAAATGAGCCGGCACGGGATTCGCACCCCCTCCCCGCCGGCGGGTCCGCGCTGCTTGCATGCTGCGCGGCTCGCCACTCAAAAACCAACCAGGAGACATTCCATGCACAAATCCCTTCTTTCCCCCCTGAGTATGGCACTGCTTGCCGGCCTCGCCAGCCCCGGCGCTCAGGCAGTCAGCTTCACGCACGAGGGGGTAACCCTCGACATCAATGGCACGGTCAACGGCTTCTACGTCAATCGGGAGGAAAAGACCACCGACCGACGCACCGGCGCCAGCACCACCAAGACCAACAGTGCCCTATCCAATGGCCTGCTGCCAGGCTGGATCAATTTTGTCGCCACGACGCAAATTGATGAGCAGGAAATCAAAGCGCATTTCAGCTTCGCGCCGGGAATCAACAACAACTCGCAAGTAGTCGGCCTACCGATCGGCAACAACGCCAACGGCGCCGGGAACATCAACCCCTACAGCCAGATCGATACCCGCAACGTGTATTTCCAGTTCGGCAATGCACAGTGGGGCACGCTCAAATTCGGGCGTGACATCGGCCTGTTCGGCCAGAACGTGATCCTCTCCGACATGACCCTGCTCGGCGTCGGCGGCACCAGCAATGCCGGGATTCCCTATAACACCACCTTCGGCATGATCGGCCACGGCTACATGTACACCGGCTTCCAGCCGCAAATCACCTACAGCACGCCAAAACTGGGTGGCTGGCAAGCTGCTGCCGGAATTTTCCAGCCCTCGAATTTCGCCGGAGACCAGACCAGGACCCCTGGCTTCCAGGCTAAAGTCGATTACGACTGGGGCGGCCAACTGCCCGGCAAGGTGTGGACCGGACTGGTCTCGCAATCGACGCAGTGCACCCAGACGCCCTGCGCAACCCAATCCTTCACTGCAACCGGATTCGAACTCGGCGGCAAGGTCAAAATGGGTAATTTCGAAACCTTGGCCTATGCATTCAACGGCAAGGGGCTGGGCCTATCCACGGTCGGCGCACAGTTCTTCGGCGGCAGCAACAATGCCGGCAACAAGACCGATTCCCGCGGCTATTTTCTGCAAGGCACCTACCAATGGGGCAAAACCAAGGTTGGCCTGAATTTTGGCGAAAACCGCGACAAGGACGGCTTCGCCTTGACCGGAGCCGGCAGCAGCAATGAAATCCGTAATCGTGCCTACACCTTCGGGGTCTACCACGCGCTCAACAAGATGGTGACGCTGGTCGGCGAGGTGAATCAGGAACGGGTCAGCAACATTCTCGACAGCAACAAGGACAGTCGCAGCCGGACACTCTCGATCGGCGGCATTCTCTTCTTCTGAAGCGGCCGCCGACCATCCGGAGAACTTCTCCCTAGCTGCGGAAGCACCTGCCGCTTCCAAGGTTTGGCGCCCTGCGGGGCGCCTTTTTTGATTCGTTCGCCCCCCGAAAGGGATCGCCGCGATAAGGACAAATCCCATACAAAACAGGGCAATGGCGCGAGCAGTAAAAGTGCGGTTGCCAGGCAATCGCTTTTCTGATATTTAATCGGGTTTTTCGTCACCAGGACGCATCAGAAATGGCAGAAGACCTGCTCCACAAGCATTTCACCCCCTACGAACCAAAGGCGGGCGAAGACTACATGAGCGCCAAGCAGCTGGCACATTTCCGGAAGATTCTCGAAACCCTGAAAAAGGAATTGAGCGAGGACATCGACCGCACCGTCCATACCATGCAGGACGAAGCAACGGTCTTTGCCGACCCCAACGACCGGGCCAGCCAGGAAACCGACATGGCGATCGAACTGCGCAACCGCGACCGCGAACGGAAGCTGATCAAGAAGATCGACGAGACGCTCGCACGCATTGACGGCGACGATTACGGCTACTGCGACAAGTGCGGCGTCGAAATCGGCATCAAGCGCCTGGAAGCCCGCCCGACGGCCACCCTGTGCATCGACTGCAAGACCCTTGAAGAACTCAAGGAAAAGCAGATGGCCAAGTAAGCCAACGGCCCTTAGGGTATTTCACGATCGACCGTGAAAATCGCCCAAATCCATAAAAAAGCGCCTGTACGGCGCTTTTTTCTTTTGGTGGCAACGAGAAGGCACGGTAATAAAAAAGCGCCCCGCAGGGCGCCCAGGAACTCGCCTGGCAACCCCTGCCGGGGTCACCAAACAGGCCCGATTACTGCGCAGCCGGAGCCGCCGCCGCTTCTTCCTCGGCTACAGCCTTCATCGACAGCTTGACGCGACCGCGCTCGTCGGTCTCGAGGACCTTGACGCGGATGACCTGGCCTTCCTTGACGTAGTCTTCAACCTTGTTGACGCGCTCCTTGGCAATCTGCGAAATGTGCAGCAGACCATCCTTGCCCGGCAGCACCTGAACGATGGCACCGAAGTCGAGAATCTTGAGCACGGTGCCTTCGTAGATCTTGCCGATCTCGACTTCCGCAGTAATTGCATCAATCTTGGCCCGGGCAGCAGCGGCAGCATCGCCAGAGGTGGCCGCGATGGTGATCGTGCCGTCGTCCTGAATGTCGATGGTGGTGCCGGTTTCTTCGGTGATCGAACGGATCACCGCACCACCCTTGCCGATCACGTCGCGAATCTTTTCCGGATTGATCTTGAAGGTGTAGAGGCGCGGTGCGTAGGCGGACATTTCCTCACGCGGGCCGGCAGCAGCTTCCTGCATCAGGCCGAGGATGTGCATGCGGGCGTCCTTGGCCTGGGCCAGGGCGACTTGCATGATTTCCTTGGTAATCCCCTGGATCTTGATGTCCATCTGCAGGGCGGTGATACCGGTCGTCGAACCGGCCACCTTGAAGTCCATGTCGCCGAGGTGATCTTCGTCACCGAGGATGTCGGTCAGCACGGCGAAGCGGTTACCCTCCTTGATCAGACCCATGGCGATGCCGGCGACGTGCGCCTTGAGCGGCACGCCAGCATCCATCAGCGCCAGGCAGCCGCCGCAGACCGAAGCCATCGACGAAGAGCCGTTGGACTCAGTGATTTCGGAAACGACACGCATCGAGTAGGAGAAATCCTCCGGCTTGGGCAGCACGGCCAGCAGCGCACGCTTGGCGAGGCGGCCGTGACCGATTTCGCGACGCTTCGGCGAACCGACGCGACCGCATTCGCCGGTGGCGTACGGAGGCATGTTGTAATGCAGCATGAAGCGGTCGCGGTATTCACCGGCCAGCGCGTCGATGATCTGCTCGTCGCGGTTGGTGCCCAGGGTAGCCACAGCCAGCGCCTGGGTTTCGCCACGAGTGAACAGGGCCGAACCGTGGGTGCGCGGCAGCACGCCGGAACGCATGGTGATCGGACGCACGGTGCGGGTGTCGCGACCGTCGATACGCGGGGCGCCGCTGAGGATGCGACCACGAACAATGGCGGCTTCCATTTCGAAGAACAGGTTGCCGACGGTATTAGCGTCCGGCGCACCTTCTTCACCGGTACACAGTGCAGCAACGGCGTCGGCAGCGATGGCCTTGACGGTCTGGCTACGCGTCTGCTTGGAGGTGATGCTGTAAGCCTCTTCGAGCTTGGCACCGACCAGATCCTTGAGACGGGCAAGCAGGGCTTCGTCCTTGGCCGGGGCTTGCCATTCCCACTCCGGCTTGCCGGCTTCCTCGACCAGCTCGTTGATCGCGTTGATCGCCTTCTGCATTTCGGTGTGACCGAAGACCACGGCGCCGAGCATCACGTCTTCCGGCAGTTCCTGGGCTTCGGATTCAACCATCAGCACGGCAGCTTCAGTACCGGCAACCACCAGATCCAGCTGGGTTTCCTTGAGCTGGGTCGCGGTCGGGCAGAGCACGTACTGGCCGTTGATGTAGCCGACGCGGGCAGCACCGATCGGGCCAGCAAACGGAATGCCGGAAATCGCCAGCGCGGCGGAAGCGCCGATCATCGCCGGAATATCGGAGTCAATTTCCGGATTCAGCGAGAGCACGGTGGCGACGATCTGGACTTCGTTATAAAAGCCTTCCGGGAACAGCGGACGGATCGGACGATCGATCAGGCGGCAGGTGAGGATTTCCTTTTCCGAAGGACGACCTTCGCGCTTGAAGAAGCCACCGGGGATACGGCCGGCAGCATAAACCTTTTCCTGGTAATCAACGGTCAGCGGGAAGAAATCCTGACCCGGCTTGGCGCTCTTGGCACCGACGACGGTCACCAGAACAACCGTCTCTTCCATCGACACCATCACGGCGCCGCCGGCCTGACGCGCAATCTCACCGGTTTCCAGGGTGACCTGATGCTCGCCGTAGGCAAAAGTCTTTTTCACGACATTAAACATAACGTCCTTTCTCACTCAACACATTTATCAACAATAACAACGATTTACTACACAACAAAGAACAACGGTACAACAAAAAGCAAAAAAGCGGCCGGGAATTTTCCGGGCCGCTTTTTCGTGGCTTGGCGTGCGCCTTGTTACTTGCGCAGACCCAGCTTGGTGATCAGGTTGCGGTAGCGCTCGACATCGGTACCCTTCAGGTAGTCGAGCAGCTTGCGACGCTGGGAAACCATGCGCAGCAGACCACGGCGGGAGTGGTGATCCTTGGTGTGCTCTTTGAAGTGCGGCTGCAGGTCGTTGATGCGGGCGGTCAGCAGGGCGACCTGAACTTCGGGAGAACCAGTGTCACCCTTGGACTGAGCGAAATCGGCAACGATTGCTGCCTTGACAGCGGCGTTCATGGACATGTCAAACTCACTTTCATTGAAACGACGTCGCCCCAGTTTGATAGAGCAGACGCCAGGTTAAAAACCGCACAGCGCGGAAAAAATAGATTATAGCAGATCAGACAGCCAATTGCACCAGCCGCTTGGGCCATAAACGCCCGTCGCTCCCAGGCTCACCAACGCCCAACAAACGGCCTGCGGCATAGACGCGGATTTTCCCGGCCAGACCAGCCGCCAAGGCCACCGGATTACCGTGGCTGAAACGTTCGGCGGCCGCACTGTCGAGCTCGACCCGAGGCAAACTGGAAAGCAGCGCATCGACCGGTGCCAGGCGGGATGGCCGCGCCTCTTCGGCCTGCGCCTCAAGCTCGGCCAGAGTCACTGCACCGGTCAACTCCAGATCACCGACCCGAGTCCGCCGCAGCGCGGTCAGATGCGCGCCGCAACCCAATGCTCGCCCCAGATCGGCGGCCAACACCCGGATATAAGTCCCCTTGCTGCAGCTGACGCGAATCCGCGCCAGATCGCCGGCAAGCTCAAGCAACTCCAGAGCATGAATGGTCACCGCCCGAGGCTGTCGTTCGACCTCAATGCCCTGACGGGCTAGTTCGTAGAGCGGCCGGCCATCGCGCTTGAGCGCCGAATGCATCGGCGGTACCTGCTCGATCGCCCCGGTGAATTGCGGCAAAAGCGCGAGAAATCGGGATTTTTCGACGTCGACCGTGGCCGTTGCGATAACCAGACCTTCAGCATCGCCGCTGTCGGTTTCGACTCCAAGCTTCAGTTCGGCTTCGTAAGTCTTGTCGGCATCGAGCAAGTCGGCCGAAAACTTGGTCGCCTCGCCAAAACACAAGGGCAACAGGCCGGAAGCCAGCGGATCGAGCGTCCCGGTATGTCCCCCCTTGGCAGCAGAAAACAGCCGGCGAGCCTTTTGCAAGGCATCGTTGGACGACAAGCCAATCGGCTTGTCGAGCAACAGGACGCCGTCGACCTGCTTCCAGGTCTTTTTGACTTTAGGCTGCATCAAAACGACTCAGGACTGCGGGGTCGCGTCGCCGTCTTCCGCGTCGGCCGCAGAAACCGCGTTGGCCTGGTCGATCAGTTGCGACAGGCTGGCACCGCGCTCCAGGGAATTGTCGTAGACAAAATGCAATTCCGGCAGGGTGTGAATATGGATGCGCCGCCCCAATTCACGGCGCAGGAAACCGGAGGCCCGCTTCAAACCACGCTGGATTTCTTCCAGATGCTCAGCATTGAGCGTCGTGAAGAAAATCTTGGCGTGCGCGTAATCCGGGGTCAACTCAACCTCGGTCAGGCTGATCATGCCGACGCGCGGGTCTTTCAATTCAGTACGGATCAGGTCGGCGAGGTCGCGGCGCACCTGCTCCGCGACCCGTTCGCTCCGCTGAAAACCGCGAGGAGCTTGCTTTCTCATTACAGCGACCGTGCCACTTCCTGGATTTCGTACACTTCGAGCTGATCGCCGACTTCGATATCGTTATTGCCACGCAGCGACAGACCGCATTCGAAGTTGGAACGCACTTCCTTGACGTCGTCCTTGAAGCGCTTCAGCGAATCGAGCTCGCCGTCCCACTGGACCACGTTGTTGCGGATCAGGCGAACGCGCGAAGCACGCTTGACGATCCCCTCGAGCACGTAACAACCGGCAATCGTGCCGACGCGCGAAATGGTGTAGACCTGACGAATCTCAACCATCCCGGTGACCTGCTCGCGCTTTTCGGGCGCCAACATGCCGGAAAGGGCAGCCTTAACCTCGTCGACTGCGTCGTAAATCACGTTGTAGTAACGGATATCGACGCCGAAGCCTTCGGCCAGCTTGCGGGCACTGGCATCGGCACGAGTGTTGAAGCCGATGATGACAGCGCCCGAGGCTTGCGCCAGGTTGACGTCGGATTCGGAAATCGCACCGACCGCACCGTGGATGACGTTGACCCGGACTTCCTCGTTCGACAGCTTCTGCAGGGTCTGCACCAGCGCTTCCTGCGAACCTTGCACGTCGGCCTTGACGATCAGCGGCAGGGTCTTGACCTCGCCCTCTTCCATCTGCTGGAACATGCTTTCGAGCTTGGCCGCCTGCTGCTTGGCCAGCTTGACGTCGCGGAACTTGCCCTGACGGAACAAGGCGATTTCACGCGCCTTCTTTTCGTCGGCAAGCACGATGGCCTCTTCGCCAGCCGCCGGAACATCGGACAGACCGAGAATTTCGACCGGAATCGACGGGCCGGCCTCGTTGATCGGCTTGCCGTTCTCGTCGAGCATGGCGCGCACCTTGCCAAAGACCTGGCCGGCAAGGACCACATCGCCGCGGCGCAGCGTGCCGGACTGAACCAGCATGGTCGCTACGGCACCACGCCCCTTGTCGAGACGGGCTTCGATGATCAGACCCTTGGCCGGCGTTTCCTTGGCCGAGGTCAGTTCAAGAATTTCGGCCTGCAACAGAATCTGCTCCAGCAGTTCATCGATGCCCAGACCCTTCTTGGCCGAAACCGGGCAAAACGGCGAATCGCCGCCGTACTCTTCCGGAATCACGCCTTCGGCAACCAGTTCCTGCTTGACGCGGTCGGGATTGGCATCGGGTTTGTCGATCTTGTTCACCGCCACCACCAGCGGCACACCGGCCGCCTTGGCGTGGTGGATCGCTTCCTTGGTCTGCGGCATCACGCCGTCGTCGGCGGCAACCACCAGGACCACGATGTCGGTCGCCTTGGCGCCGCGTGCACGCATCGCGGTAAAGGCTTCGTGACCCGGGGTGTCGAGGAAGGTGATCATGCCGCGCTCGGTTTCGACGTGGTAGGCACCGATGTGCTGGGTAATCCCGCCAGCTTCGCCAGCGGCCACCTTGGCGCGACGGATGTAGTCGAGCAGCGAGGTCTTGCCGTGGTCGACGTGACCCATCACGGTCACCACCGGGGCGCGCGGCAACTGCTCCGCATCCTTGTGCTCGGCGTGCTCTTCGAGGAAGGCATCCGGGTCGTCCAGCTTGGCTGCAACCGCCTTGTGGCCCATTTCCTCGACCACGATCATCGCCGTTTCCTGGTCGATCACCTGATTGATGGTCACCATCGAGCCCATCTTCATCATCGCCTTGATCACTTCGGTGGCCTTGACGGCCATTTTGTGGGCGAGATCAGAAACGGAAATGGTTTCCGGCACGTGCACTTCGCGGGTGATCGGTTCGGTCGGCGCCTGGAAGCTGCCCTGACCATCGTCGCCCTTGTTCTGCTTCTTGTTGCCGTGACGACCTTCCTTCCAGGAACTGCCAACATCGGAACTCTTGGTCTTGAGACCGCCCTTCTTCTTGCCGTCATCGGCTGAACGGGCCTTGTCCTTCTTGTTGCCATCCTTGCCGACAGCGTCGGGCTTCTTGTGCAGCGTACCCTTTTCGCCAGCCGGCGCAGCCTTGGCCTGAGCCGCAGCCTGCTGCTTGGCCAACTCGGCCGCCTTGGCCGCAGCCGAAGCGGCTTCTGCCTGCAGGCGCATCGCCGCCAACTGGACTTCACGGGCCTTCTTCTCGGCCAGCTCACGCTCCTGGATTTCACGCAGACGGCTGGCCCGGCGGGCAGCCTCTTCGCGGGACTTCAATTCCTTTTCGCCGATAATCGCAGCGCGATCCAACACACGAGGGCGTGCCGGCGCTTCGGCAGAAGCGTCGGCAGCATCCGCCGCCTCAACCATTTCGGAATTCTCGACGACTTGCTCAGGCTCAGGCTCCGGCTCAACTTCCGGTTCCGGCTCAGGCTCGGGTTCCGGCTCGGGTTCCGGCTCGATTTCGACCACCGGCTCGGGAATCGCCTCGACCACCGGCTCAGGCTGCACTTCCACCGCCAGGACTTCCGGGGCATCGGCCAGCACAGCTTCCACCGCCTCGACATTCAATTCGTCAACCGGCTCGCCGGCAGCTGCGCCGGTCTCAGCCACATCGCGCTTGATCAGCACGCGCTTCTTGCGCACTTCGACCTGCACCGTACGAGCCCGACCATGCGCATCGGTCGCCTTGATCTCCGAGGTCTGCTTGCGCGTCAGCGTGATCTTGTTGTTCGGCGACTGATCGCCATGGGCGCGGCGCAGGTAGTCCAACAGCTTGGCTTTATCCTGGTCGGTCAGGGTGTCGCTGGCTCCCGACTTGCCGACACCGGCCTTGCTCAATTGCTCAAGCAGGGCCGAAACCGGCATTTTGAGTTCGACGGCAAATTGTGAAACGGTTGTTGCTGACATGCTCGTTACCTCCCCCTCACTCGAACCAATGAGCACGTGCCTTGAGGATCAATTCCTTGGCGCGGGTCTCGTCGATCCCGGTGATTTCCATCAGTTCATCCACGGCCAGTTCGGCGAGGTCGTCGCGCGTCTTGACTTCGTGGCCGGCCAGCTTGGCCGCGATTTCCTTGCTCATCCCCTCCAGACCAATCAGGTCTTCGGAGACATTCTCCAACTGTTCTTCGGTGGCAATAGCTTCAGTCAGCAACACATTGCGCGCACGATTGCGCAATTCATTGACCAGTTCCTCGTCCAGGCCGTCGATTTCCAGCATTTCGGCGAGCGGCACGTAGGCCACTTCCTCCAACGTCGAGAAACCTTCTTCGATCAGCAGATCGGCCAGTTCCTCGTCGATATCCAGTTTTTCCATGAAGGTTACGCGGGTTACCGCGTGCTCGGCCTCAGCCTTCTTCTCGGATTCATCCTGCGTCATCAGGTTGATCGTCCAGCCAGTCAGCTCGGAAGCCAGGCGGACATTCTGGCCGCTACGACCAATTGCGATCGCCAGGTTGTCTTCGTCGACGACCACGTCCATCGCATGCTTTTCCTCGTCAACCACGATCGACGAGACTTCGGCCGGCGACAGCGCGCCGATCACGAACTGGGCGGGGTCGGCCGACCACAGCACGATATCGACGTTCTCGCCGCCGACTTCGTTGCGCACAGCAGTAACGCGCGAACCGCGCAGACCGACACAGGTACCGATTGGATCAACCCGCGGGTCATTCGATTTGACGGCGATCTTGGCGCGCAGACCGGGATCACGAGCGCAGGCTTTGAGCTCCATCAGGCCATCGGCGATTTCCGGCACTTCCAGCGCGAACAACTGGATCACGAATTCCGGCGCGGTGCGCGACAGAATGATCTGAGGACCACGGGCACCACGGTCAACACGCAGCAAATAGGCTTTTACCCGGTCACCGACGCGCAGGTTCTCTTTCGGAATCATCTGGTCGCGCGGCAACAGCGCCTCGACCTTACCGGCTTCAACGATGGCATTACCGCGCTCCATGCGCTTGATCGTGCCGGAAACCACGTGCTCCTTGCGGTCCAGGAAGTCCTGCAGGATCTGTTCACGCTCGGCATCGCGGATCCGCTGCAGGATCACCTGCTTGGCGGCTTGCGCACCGATCCGGCCGAAGTCAATCGGCTCCAGGGGTTCTTCGAGAAAATCACCGACTTCGATTTCACTGTCGTCCTTTTGCGCATCCGACAGCGGAATCTGCAGATATTCGTTGACGTACTCGTCGTCAGCAACGACTTGCCAGCGACGGAAGGAGTCGTAGTTCCCGGTATTGCGATCAATCGAGACCCGGACATCGGCCTCGTCGTGAATGCGTTTTTTGGTCGCCGAAGCCAGCGCCAATTCCAGCGCGCCGAAAACGATTTCCTTGTTGACGTTCTTTTCGCGGGCCAGAGCATCGACCAGCAGCAACATTTCACGGCTCATGGGCTAAAACCTCCTGGTACTTCAGTCGAAACGCGGCACCAGACGTGCCTTTTCGATATTGGTGAATTCGAGTTCCACGTCTTCCTGCTTGCCGTCCTGCTTCAGGCGCAAAGCAACCTTGCCGCCCTCGCAACCAAGCAGCTCGCCCTGGAAATTGCGGCGATTGTTCTGGGGAATGCGAATCTTGATCTGAATATCCTGGCCGGCGAAGCGGGCAAAATCAGCCTCTTTCTTGACCACGCGATCCATCCCCGGCGAGGAAATCTCAAGCCGGTCGTAATCGATATTCTCGACCTCGAAGAGGCGGGTCAGCTGATTGGACACCTTGGCGCAATCCTCGACGTCGATCCCGCCCTCGCGCTCCGGTGCGTCAATGAAGACACGAATGGTGCGCGCCCGAGGCGACATTTCGACGTCGACCAGCTCGTAACCCAGGCCGGTCACGGTCGTTTCGATCAGAGAGTTCAAATCCATAGCCACAAATAAAAAATGGGCGAAACGCCCACCCCAGAGTAAAAGATGATGCCTTGCCACCCCGTCGCAGACACGCAAAGGACGCAGCAAGTGGAACAAACCCACGGATTATAACGGTTTTTTAATCTTCCGTAAATGTTGCAGCGGGAAAACAGGGGCTGCGACCACCGCCACACCCCCTTGCATCGCTTAGCCGTTCTGCGGCGACGGGCTTGCCGCCAGGACCTTGAGCAATTGCTTGATCTCGGCCTCATTGAGTTCGCGGCAGCGCCCGCGCTTTAGCTGCGGCGGCAGCACGAAGGGACCGTAACGCACCCGGATCAGGCGGCTGACCGTGCAGCCAACCGCCTCGAACATCCGCCGTACTTCGCGATTGCGCCCTTCAAAAATAGTCACCCGATACCATTTGTTCGCTCCTTCGCCACCGGCATCGACCAGGGCGCCGAAATTGGCCGGGCCGTCTTCCAGTTCGACGCCGTTGAGCAATTGCTGCTGCGCCTCCATGGTCAACTCACCCAGAACCCGCACCGCGTACTCACGGACCAACTGCGAGCTCGGATGCATCAGTTTGTTGGCCAGATCACCAGAGGTGGTAAACAGCAACAGCCCCGAAGTATTGAAATCGAGACGCCCGACGTTGATCCAGCGCCCACCACGCATCCGCGGCAATGCGGCAAACACCGAGGGACGACCATCCGGATCGTCGCGCGAGACGATCTCGCCTTCCGGCTTGTGATACATCAGCACGCGCGGCGGGCGGGAACTGCCGGTAAAGCGAATATTGATCAGGCGACCGCCGATCTTGACCTTGTCGGTCGGCACCACGGACTGGCCGAGGTGCGCCACCTCACCGTTGACGCTGACCTTGCCGGCCGCAATCCACTCTTCCATTTCGCGGCGCGAGCCGACCCCGGCCTGGGCCAGAATCTTTTGCAGACGCTCTGGCTTGGCCTCCGGCAAGGGCTTGCCATTGCGGCCGATGTTGCCGCGATGCGCCCGTCCGGTCGGTGGCGGCTTGCGATTACCACGCTGCGGCGCAGCAACAGCGGCCGAGGTGGAAGGTGCGGCCTCGCCACCGTCGTCCGTGACATATTCACGGTCGACGCGGCTTTCGCCCTGATTTTCCCTACCGGGCGTCTTCGACGACGGGCGGAAGGGGGTACGTTTGGCCTTCATGCTTCAAGCTCCAGGTTTTGTGCGATCTGTTCCAGCGGCGGTAACTCACTCACCGAACGCAAGCCCAGATCATCAAGAAATTGTTTGGTCGTCGCCAGCAAGGCCGGACGCCCGGGTGTTTCACGATGCCCGACGACATCGATCCAGCCACGCTCCTCCAGCGTCTTGATCACATTGCTATTGACCGTGACACCGCGAATCTCCTCGATGTCGCCGCGGGTCACCGGTTGACGGTAGGCGATGATTGCCAGGGTTTCCAGTACCGCCCGCGAATATTTCGGCGGCTTTTCCGGATTCAGCCGTTCAAGATACGGCAAATACTCGGCTCGGGTGCGGAAACGCCAACCCGAGGCCAGCTGGACCAGTTCCACCGGCCGTTCGGCGTATTCGCCGCGCAACTGGTCAAGCAGCTTGCGCAGCAGGTCGGTCGACACATCCTCGTCGAACATCTTGCGCATTTCCAGCGGCGTCATCGGCTCGCGTGCCGCCAGCAGTGCCGCCTCCAGCACCCGCTGAATCCGCAACAGATCGAGTTCAGCTGACATCATCGTCCTCCGGCAACGGCGCCGGTTCGCCGTCGCTGACGTTCACATAGATCGGGGCAAAGGCCTCGGTCTGGGTGATTTTGATCAGTTTTTCACGCCCCAGCTCAAGCATTGCCAAGAAGTGGACCACCAGTCCTGGCACGCCCATTTCCGGATCGAAAATATCCTCGAAACGGACAAAACCGCCACGCTCCTGCAGGCAGCGCAGGATGATCCCCATGTGCTCGCGCACCGAGAGTTCCTCGCGGCTGATTTTGTGATTGCGGCTCAGCTTGGCCTGGCGCACCACCGCCATCCAGGCTTCCTTGATGTCGTCGAGCGACACCTCGGGGAGACGGACCAGCAGCGATTTCTCGACCAGGGTTTCGACCCAGAAGAACTCGCGCTCGGCCTGCGGCATTTCGTTCAGTTTCTGCCCGGCCAGCTTGATCTGCTCATATTCCATCAAGCGGCGGACCAGTTCGGCGCGCGGATCTTCCGCTCCCTCGCCTTCTGCCGCCTTGGGCCGGGGCAGCAACATCCGCGACTTGATCTCGATCAGCATCGCCGCCATCACCAGATATTCGGCTGCCAGTTCGAGATTGCTGGCACGCATCGCTTCAACGTAATCGAGGTACTGGCGGGTCAGCGGCGCCATCGGAATGTCGAGGATATCGACGTTGGCCTTGCGGATCAGGTAGAGCAGCAGGTCGAGCGGCCCTTCGAAGGCGTCGAGCATGACCTCAAGCGCATCCGGCGGGATGTAAAGATCCTGCGGCAACTGCTCAAGCGGCTGGCCGTAGATGCGCGCCACCGGCAGCAGCAAATCGGGCTGCACAAAGCCCTCGGGGAAGTGCACCACTTCCCCGGGATTTTCTTCTTCCAGCAGGTCGACCGTAGCCGCCGTCATCTCAGCTCGCAGCCCCCCGCCCCTGACCGCGATAGTGCAGATAGAGGTTGCGGAAGTAGATGATCAGGCCGAGCCCCTGACCGAAAATGAATACCGGATCGTTGCGATGCACCGCATAAACCGTCAGCACCACACCGCCGGCAATGCTGAAATACCAGAAGGCAACCGGCACGACAACCCGCCGTTCCTTCTCGCTCGACCACCACTGCACCACGAAGCGCATCATAAACAGGCCCTGGCCGCCAAAGCCGACAGCAATCCAGATCAGCGCCTCCCAGTCGTAACCAAATATCATCCGTTATCGCCCCAGGTTGCCATCAGTCGTAAGCCAGGCCCATTGCCTCGCGCACGTCACGCATCGTCTCGCGGGCGTACTCGCGAGCCTTCTCGCAACCGTCGGCAACGATATTGCGAACCAGCACCGGATCATCGAGATACATCTGCGCCCGCTCGCGCATCGGCGCCTGCTCCTTGAGGATGCCCTGGATGACCGGCTGCTTGCATTCGATGCAACCGATACCGGCGCTCTTGCAGCCCTGCTCCAGCGTCGCCCGGGTGGCTTCGTCGGTATACACCTGGTGCAACTGCCACACTGGGCAGCGTGCCGGATCGCCCGGATCGGTACGGCGCACGCGGTTGGTATCGGTCGGCATCGACTTGATCTTCTTGGCCACCGATTCCTCGGATTCGCGCATGGTGATCGTGTTGTGATACGACTTGGACATTTTCTGACCATCGAGACCCGGCATCTTGGATTCCGGGGTCAGCAGGTAGCCAGGCTCGACCAGAATCATCTTGCCGGTACCTTCGAGATAGCCGAACAGCCGCTCACGGTCGACTGCCGACAAATGCTGAATTTCGTTGAGCAGCGCCTTGGCCTGCTCGACCGCCTCCTTGTCGCCGTTCTGCTGGAAGCGCGTGCGCAATTCCTCGTAGAGCCGCGCCTTCTTGCCGCCCAGCTTCTTGACTGCTTCCTTGGCCTTATCCTCGAAACCCGGTTCGCGGCCGTACATGTGGTTAAAGCGGCGAGCCAGTTCGCGAGTGAATTCGACGTGCGGAATCTGGTCCTCGCCGACCGGCACCTTGTCGGCGCGATAGATCAGGATGTCGGCGCTCATCAGCAGCGGGTAGCCGAGGAAGCCGTAGGTGGTCAGGTCCTTGCCAGCCAGCTTTTCCTGCTGGTCCTTGTAGGTCGGCACCCGCTCCAGCCAGCCGAGCGGCGTCATCATCGACATCAGCAGATGCAGTTCGGCGTGCTCGGGCACCTTGGACTGGATGAACAGGGTCGCCTTGTTGGGGTCGACGCCAGCCGCCAGCCAGTCGATCAACATGTCCATTGACGACTTCTCGATCCCCTGCGGATTGTCGTAGTGGGTAGTCAACGCGTGCCAGTCGGCGACAAAGAACAGGCAGGGATACTCGTGCTGGAGCTTGACCCAGTTCTTGAGCACCCCGTGATAGTGGCCGAGGTGCAAGGCGCCGGTGGGGCGCATGCCGGAAAGGACTCGTTCTGCGTACATGATGAATTCGGTCGAAAAGTAAAAAAGCGAAAAACCCGGAAATGGAAAGGCGGATTCAGTAGAGTCCGAACAAGGACTCGATGCCGCGCGCGGCAAAGCGCACCAGCGGATTCATGATCGCACCCAGAATATCGGTAAACAACAACAGTAACAGGATCGGAAAGCCCCAGCGCTCCAACTGGGCAAAACGCCAGGCCAGCGCATGCGGCAGCAGGCTGACCGCAATCCGCCCGCCGTCAAGTGGCGGCAGCGGCAGCAGGTTGAGGACCATGAGAACGCAATTGGTGACGATCCCGATCTTGCTCATCTCGGTCAGCGGCAAGGTAAATGCGTGCTCCGGCATGACCCAGGCCAGCTTGAGCAAGGCAGCCCAGCACAGCGCCATGAACAGGTTGGCCAGTGGCCCGGCTGCCGCAACCCACAGCATGTCGCGCTTGGGCTGGCGCAGGCGACCAAAGTCGACCGGCACCGGCTTGGCGTAGCCGAACAGGAAGGACCCGCCGGAAAACAGCAGGATCGCCAGGGGCAGGACAATGGTGCCAAGCGGATCAATATGGCGCAGCGGATTGAGGCTGATCCGCCCCAGCTGCCAGGCTGTCGGATCGCCAAAATGGCGTGCCGCGTAGCCATGCGCCGCTTCGTGCAGGGTGATTGCAAAAATCACCGGCAACGCGGCAACTGCAATCATCTGGATCAGCGCATCGAAGTCCATTGCAAATTACTCCAGTCCGAACGGCGCCAACGGCCCGCGCCCGGCCCGCACCAGCTCGGCGGTACCGCTGCTCAGGTCGATCACCGTAGTCGGCTCGGTGCCGCAGTGTCCGGCATCGAGAATCCAGTCGATCTGATCCTCCAGGCGATCCTGAATTTCCCAACCTTCGGTCAGCGGCGCCTCGTCGCCCGGCAAATGCAAGGTACAGGTCAGCAGCGGCTCCCCCAATTCGGCAAGCAAGGCCAGCGCCACCGGATGATCGGGGATGCGCAGGCCGATGGTCTTGCGCTTGGGATGCATCACCCGGCGCGGCAATTCCTTGGAGCCTTCAAGGATAAACACGTAGGAACCCGGCGTCGTCGCCTTCAGCAGCCGATACTGGACGTTATCGACGCGGGCATAGTTGGCGATTTCGGAAAGATCGCGGCACATCAGCGTCAGATGGTGACGGTCGTCGATCTGGCGGATCAGGCGAATCCGGTCGAGTGCATCCTTGTCGCCGAGATGGCAGCCGAGCGCATAGCAGGAGTCGGTCGGCAAGGCGACGATCGCGCCGTTGCGAATGAATTCGACGGCTTGCACCAGCAGGCGCGGCTGCGGATTTTCAGGATGGATATTGACGACGCGGGCCATTGAACGGGAATAGGTAAAAGAGGAAAACCCAGAAGCTTATACGGAGATCGACAAATGCGACACAGCAACCGGTACTGCAGCTAGCGGAACAAGCGCCAGACCGGCTTCAGATCAAGCGGCAATTGAGCGACGCGACCAAGGTCGACATAACTTTCTTCCGGCCCATGAAAGTCCGATCCGCGCGATGCGTGGAAAGCGTAGTGCCGGGCCAACCGGGCAAAATGCAGCACATGGTCAGGCGAGTGACTGCCGCTGACCACTTCGATCCCCTGCCCGCCAAGCGCCTTGAAGTCATCGAGCAAGCGCCGCATGTCGCCTCCGGACAGTTTGTAGCGCCCCGGATGCGCCACCACCGCCACGCCGCCGGCTGCTGTAATCCAGCCCACCGCCTCCTCCAGCGTCGCCCAGCGATGATCGACATAGCCCGGCTTGCCCGGCGTCAGGTAATACTGGAACACACCGCCAACATCCTTGGCGATGCCGATCGAAACCAGGTAGCGGGCAAAATGTGCACGCGAAATCAGGTCCGGATTGGTGGCATAGCGCAGTGCCCCTTCGTAGACGCCGGGGATACCGATTGCCGCCAGGGCTTCGCCCATCCGCCGCGCCCGCTCGACCCGCCCGAGGCGCAAAGCCTCCAGTCCGCCGGACAAATCCGGATGCGCCGGATCGAAGCCGACACCGACGATATGAATCGGCGTGGTCCGCCACTCAATCGAAATTTCCACCCCCGGCACAAAGGCCAGCCCGCAATCGGCAGCGGCAGTCGCCGCCTCGGCAAGCCCGCCCAGCGTGTCATGATCGGTCAGCGCCCAGCAATCGACGCCATTGGCCGCCGCCCGACGCGCCACCTCGCCCGGCGGCAGCAAACCGTCGGAAGCGGTCGAATGACAATGGAAATCGAAATTGGCAGGCGTCACGGAAAAATCACGGCAGGGCAAAGGTTTATTTTATCACGAAGGTCCGGGCATCCCCGGCAGCCGGCAGCCGCGACGAATGGCGCAAATACCGGGGGCCAGCGGCAGCACATTCAGCCACCCCCAAAATGAGTAATCCACCCTTTGGAGATGCACCACGAAGGGGGGCAGCCGCAGCCAGTTGCTGCGAAAGTGCAACACCTACTCGATCGCCCAGTACCTCGGCATCCCGCAGGAAACCGCCCGGCGCAAGATTCGGCTGCTGATCGATCGTGGCTGGGTACTCAAGGAGAGCGACGGTTCGCTGATCATTTCTGCCGCCTGCGAGGCCGAATTCAAGCAGGAGTTCATTACCGAAACCATGCGCGATTTTGTCAGCACGGCGCGCGCGGTCTTTTCCATGCTGGGAATCGAAGTCAAACCCGAGCTCCTTCCATCGGCCCCACAGGCGCCCGAACAGCCATGAGTGCGAACAGATGAAACAGCGGCCACTGCGCGCCCTGATCGTTGACGACCTGAACGTCATTCGCCACATTTTGATGCTGACTCTGAAAAACCACGGCTTTGAAGTCATGGGCGCCAGCGAAGGCCGGGTCGCACTCGACTGGCTGGCAAAAAAACGCTTCGATCTGGTCCTCTGTGACTGGAACATGCCGCGCATGAATGGTAGCGAACTGGTCACCGCAATCCGGGCCAGGCATAAGGACATTCCCATCATCATGGTCACAGCCGAGGGCGACCCCCAACTGGTCAAGGAATTACTGGCCCTCGGGGTGAATGGCTACGTTATCAAGCCATTCCGGATTGACACCCTGCTCGCTGCAGTCAGAAAAATCTTTCCCGACCTGGAATAACCCACTCCCCCCTCACCATGAAAATCGACATTTCCAGCCAGGTCAGCAATCACCAACTGACCATCCGGATCGCCGGTCACTTTACTTTCCTGGCCCACGGCGAATTCAGGAAGTCATTTCAGGGTTTGCTGAACGAGCAGATCGCCGAAGTAACGCTCGACTTCGCCGGACTCGACTACATCGACAGTTCGGCGCTGGGATTGCTGCTGACTTTGCGGGCTGCGGCTGAAAAGCTGCCGCGCAAAATCAGGATCATCAACAGCCCCCCCAAGGTCAAAGGCATCCTCAAGATCGCCAACTTCGAGCGTCTCTTCGACATCGCCTAGCCCGCCGCCACCAACGCTCCCCAAGGGGAAAACGGCATACGGGCCAGTGACCGTAAACCATGCCGCAAACGCTGCACTCAGTCGCGGAAATAGGGTTTGAATTCCGCCGCCGGCTCGCGCTCGGAATAGATGTAGAGAACCACCCCATTCGGGTCCTGCACGGCAAAACCGCGGTCACCCCAGGGGTGATCTTCGAGTGGTACCACCGGCGTCAGGCCCGAGGCCATCAAGGCAGCGAATTCGGCATCGACATCGGCAACGCAGAAGTTGTAGGTCAACCCGGCCGGGTTGCATGGCGGCTGCTCCGGCTGCGGCGCCATGAACTGCAACGAGGCGCCGGAACCGAACTGTAGATTGACGTACCAGCCGCAATCGAAGGTGACCCGGGCGGCAAAGTGGCGCAGATAAAAATCGCGGGATGCCGCAACCTTGTCGGTAATGATGCACGGAGACAACGCTGTCGCTTGCATGATCACTCCTCTGTTCCGGGGGCCACGAAACCGGCCACCCGCTCTTTACAATGCCGCCAGTCTATTACAAATGCGTGCGCAGGACAGCGCACGTCAGCCGGGCCATCACTTTGGCAAAATTTGGCCGACAGCCACGGTCGACCGTGAAAGTCGCTGTTTTTTCCCTGCCCGCCACTGGCCATTGTGCTCGGGCAAGCTCCGCCTGCGCGGGCGGTTGCCCTCCCCCGGCTTTGCCGCTATAGTGCGCCCCGTTCTGTGGGAGAGCGCGGAGACCGCCACGGTCAACCGCCGCCGAAGGCGCAATTTCACCCGAAAACGCTCAGGCAAAAGGACCGCACAACTGCCGGCATGCCGGTAAAACTCTGGAGAGCGGCGTCAACAGCGCCCACCGATGGGGCAAATCTCTCAGGTATCGAGGACAGAGGGGTGAAACGAAAAGATCCGGCTTGCTCCGGATGTTTCCGTTTCACCCCTTTTTTCGTTTCCCAAATGGCTTTTTCAGGCCGCGAAAGGATGGATATGCTGAAGAAAACGGTTCTCAACGCCGCGCACCGCGCGCTCAATGCCCGGATGGTCGATTTTGGCGGCTGGGACATGCCGGTCAATTACGGCTCGCAGATCGAGGAACACCACGCCGTGCGTAATGATTGCGGGATGTTCGACGTCTCGCACATGTGCCCGGTCGATCTGGTCGGCGCCGACTGCCGCGCCTTCCTCTCGCGCCTGGTCGCCAACGACGTCGCCAAGCTGACCGTCTCCGGCAAGGCGCTCTACTCGGCCATGCTCAACGACGCCGGCGGCGTGATCGACGACCTGATCATCTATTTCCTGACTGACACGAAGTTCCGCATCGTGGTCAATGCCGGCACCGCCGAGAAGGATCTGGCCTGGATGCAGGCCAAGGCCGCCGAGTGGAAGCTGGATGTCAGCATCAGCCAGCGCCGCGACGGTGAAAACAATCTCGGCATCATCGCCGTGCAAGGCCCGAACGCCCGCGCCAAGGTCTGGCAGGTGCTGCCGCAGGCCAAGGCCGCGACCGAAGGGCTGAAGGCCTTCTTCGCCGCCGAAGTCGACCAGTACTTCATCGCCAGCACCGGCTACACCGGCGAAGACGGCTACGAAATCATGCTCCCGGCCGCTGAGGCCGAAGGCCTGTGGAATGCGCTGAAGGATGCCGGCGTCGCCCCCTGCGGTCTCGGCGCCCGCGACACCCTGCGCCTGGAGGCCGGGATGAATCTCTACGGCCAGGACATGGACGAGACGGTTTCGCCGCTCGACGCCGGTCTGGCCTGGACCGTCGCGATGAAAGACGCCCGCGAATTTGTCGGTAAAGCGGCGTTGACCGCAAATGGCCAGAAACAGCAGTTCCTCGGCCTGATCCTGCTCGACAAGGGCGTGCTGCGCGGCCACCAGAAGGTGGTCACCGCCCAGGGCGACGGCGAAATCACCTCCGGCTCGTTCTCGCCGACGCTGCAACAGTCGATTGCGCTGGCCCGCCTGCCGCTCGGCGTGCAGATCGGCGACGAAGTCAGCGTCGATATCCGTGGCAAACTGCTCAAGGCCAAGGTCACCAAGCCGGTCTTTGCCCGCAACGGCAAAGCGGTTCAATAAGCTCGCAAGGCTTGCACAAAATCTCACCCATTCAGGAGAAAACCATGTCCAACGTCCCGTCCAACCTCAAGTACGCCGCTTCGCACGAGTGGGTTCTCGTCAATGACGACGGCACCGTCACCATCGGCATCACCGACCACGCGCAAGAAGCGCTGGGCGATCTGGTCTTTGTCGAACTGCCGGAAGTCGGCGCGCATTACGCCGCCGAAAAGGAAATCGCCGTCGTTGAATCGGTCAAGGCCGCTGCCGACGTGTACGCCCCGATTGCCGGCACCGTCACCGAAGTAAACCAGGCCGCCGCCGACGCGCCGGAAGCGGTCAATGCCGACGCCTACGCCGCCTGGCTGTTCAAGCTGAAGCCGGACAACCTGGCCGACGTCGACGCCCTGCTCGACGCCGCCGGCTACCAGGCTGTCGCCGACGCCGCCTAAACCCAGGCTTTTACCGGCGCTTTCGCCCGCGTTTTTGCCTGCATTTTTGCCAAAAGTCCCGGCGGACCGTGAACATCACCGATACACCGGGATTTTTCCGGCCACGGCAGGCCGCGCCTGCTGCCCGGCCGCCGCTGGCTGGCCCGAACCGGCGCCAACACCGCCGCGCAGGCCGCGACCACAGCAAACAGACTGAGCCCCCGCGCCGGCCCGCCGTTTAGCCAGACCTTTACCGCCCCACCTTGCGAGACCGAATTTCCATGAGCACGCCTTCCTCGACCCTGCCGCTTGCCGCGCTGGAACAGCACGACGAATTCATTCACCGCCACATCGGCCCCTGCGCTGCCGAAGCCACCGAGATGCTGGCCGCCATCGGCGCCGAGAGCATCGAACAGCTGATCGACCAGACCGTCCCGGCGGCCATCCGCCTGCCGGCCGACCTGCCGCTGCCCGCCCCCAAGCGCGAGCACGAAGCGCTGGCCGAACTGAAGGCCATCGCCAGCAAGAACGTGATCGCCCGTTCCTGCATCGGCATGGGCTATTACGACACGCTGACGCCCAAGGTCATCCTGCGCAACGTCATGGAAAACCCCGGCTGGTACACCGCCTACACGCCCTACCAGGCCGAAATCGCCCAGGGCCGCCTGGAAGCGCTGATGAACTTCCAGCAGATGGTGGTCGACCTGACCGGTCTGGAAATCGCCAACGCCTCGCTGCTCGACGAAGCCACCGCCGCCGCCGAAGCGATGACCATGGCCCGCCGCGCCTCCAAGTCCAAGTCCAACCGCTTCCTGGTCGACGCCAACTGCTTCCCGCAGACCATCGACGTGGTCAAGACCCGCGCCGGCTATTTCGGCTTCGAGCTGGTGATCGACACGGTCGACGCGCAAAAAGATCAAGAATTCTTCGGCGCCCTGCTGCAATACCCGGGCGACAACGGCGAAGTGCGCGACCTCACCGACGTGATCGCCAGCCTCAAGGCCAAGGGCGCCTGTGTCGCCGTCGCCACCGACCTGATGGCGCTGGTGCTGCTCAAATCGCCGGGCGCGATGGGCGCCGACATCGCCCTCGGTTCCAGCCAGCGCTTCGGCATCCCGATGGGCTTCGGCGGCCCGCACGCCGCCTTCTTCGCCACCCGCGAAGCCAACGTCCGCTCGATGCCGGGCCGCATCATCGGCGTCTCCAAAGATGCGCGCGGCAAGACCGCCTACCGCATGACGCTGCAGACGCGCGAACAGCACATCCGCCGCGAAAAGGCCAACTCCAACATCTGTACCTCGCAGGTGCTGCTCGCCAACATGGCCGGCATGTACGCCGTCTATCACGGCCCGCAAGGCTTGCAGACCATCGCCCAGCGCGTCCACCGCCTGACCGGTATTCTGGTCGAAGGCCTGAAAAAAGCCGGCGTGACCGTGTCGACCGTGAATTTCTTCGACACCGTGCAGATTCGCACCGACAAGACCGTCGCCGGCTACAACCTGCGTCCGGTGGCGCCGGGCGTGCAAGGCATTTCGCTCGACGAAACCAGCACCGCCGCCGATGTCGCCGCGCTGCTGCAAGGCCTCACCGGCCAGCAGTTTGATCTTGCCGCCCTCGACGCCGCCGCTGCCGCCAACAGCCCGCTGACGGGTCTGCTGCGCGCCGACGCCGTGCTCACCCACCCGGTGTTCAACACCCACCACACCGAGCACGAAATGCTGCGCTACCTGAAGGCGCTGCAGAACAAGGACCTGGCGCTCGACCACTCGATGATCTCGCTCGGCTCCTGCACCATGAAGCTGAACGCCACCAGCGAAATGATCCCGGTCACCTGGCCGGAATTCGGCGGCATTCATCCGTTTGCCCCGGCCGAGCAGACCGCCGGCTATCTGGAAATGATCGCCAGCCTGACCGACTGGCTGAAGACCGTGACCGGCTTCGACGCCATCTGCATGCAGCCGAACTCCGGCGCCCAGGGCGAATACGCCGGCCTGGTGGCGATTGCCCGCTACCACGCCAGCCGTGGCGAAGCCCACCGCAACGTCTGCCTGATCCCGAAGTCGGCGCACGGCACCAACCCGGCCACCGCCCAGATGTGCAACATGAAGGTCGTCGTCGTCGATTGCGACGACAACGGTAACGTCGATGTCGCCGACCTGAAGGCCAAGGCCGAAGCCCACGCCAAGGACCTCGCCTGCCTGATGCTGACCTACCCGTCCACCCACGGCGTGTTTGAAGAGGCGGTGATGGACATCTGCGCGATCATCCACCAGTACGGCGGCCAGGTGTACATGGACGGCGCCAACCTCAACGCCCAGGTCGGCCTGACCTCGCCCGGCTTCATCGGCGCCGACGTCAGCCACATGAACCTGCACAAGACCTTCGCCATCCCGCACGGCGGCGGCGGACCGGGCATGGGCCCGATCGGTCTCAAGGCCCACCTCGCCCCGTTCATGGCCGACCACGCCGTCACCCCGACCGGCGCTGCCGACCGCGTGAACAAGGGCCAGGGCGCGGTCTCGGCCGCTCCGTTCGGTTCAGCCTCCATCCTCAACATTTCGTGGATGTACCTGAACATGCTGGGCGGCGAAGGCGTCAAGAAAGCCACCCAGTTCGCCATCCTCAACGCCAACTACGTGGCCACCCAGCTCAAGGACCACTACCCGGTGCTCTACGTCGGCCGCCAGGGCCGCGTGGCGCATGAGTGCATCCTCGACATCCGCCCGATCAAGGCCGCCACCGGCATCGCCGAAATCGACATCGCCAAGCGCCTGATGGACTACGGCTTCCACGCCCCGACGGTCTCCTTCCCGGTCGCCGGCACGATCATGGTTGAGCCGACCGAATCCGAATCGAAGGCCGAACTCGACCGCTTCATCGCCGCGATGATCAGCATCCGCAAGGAAATCGCCCGCATTGAAGCTG
This sequence comes from Dechloromonas sp. ZY10, assembly GCF_041378895.1. NCBI lineage: Bacteria > Pseudomonadati > Pseudomonadota > Betaproteobacteria > Rhodocyclales > Azonexaceae > Dechloromonas > Dechloromonas aquae. The sequence goes on along the minus strand of NZ_CP144212.1, from coordinate 1,381,401 downwards.
GCGAACTGCCGGCCGACAACAACCCGCTGAAGAACGCCCCGCACTCGCAGGCGGACGTGATTTTGGGTGATAGCGAAGGCGAGTGGAACCGCCCCTATAGCCGCGAAGAAGCCGTCTTCCCGCTGGACTGGGTCAAAGCCAACAAGTTCTGGCCGAGCGTCAACCGCATCGACGATGTGTACGGCGACCGCAACCTCAACTGCGCCTGCCCGCCGATGGACGCTTACGCCGACTAAGGCCAGGGCATTCCTGCAGGCAAAAACGGCCTCTGTGTGAGGCCGTTTTTTATGGCGGAATAGCTACGCCCCCATCACGCAGCCGGTATTCAGGCCAGCCAGTTTTCAACGAGCAAGCCCGGCACGCGGGAAAACTCGCGAACATTGTCGGTCACCAGCACCGCCCCCAGCGTCAGGGCCTGCGCGGCAATCAACAGATCGTTCGGGCCAATCGGCTGCCCCATCGCTTCCAAGGCCGCCCGGATACGTCCGTAATGAACCGCAACCTCGGCATTCAAATCAGGCACCGGCAAGTGAGCGACCAGTAGCGACAGGGCGGCGCGATTTACCTCCGGCCGCTGGCTCTTGGCAATCCCGAACTCCAGTTCGCACAACACCACCGGCGAAAGGAGCAAAGCCTGCGCCGGCAACTGCGCCAGGCGCGCCCGCGCCTCGGGCCGCCCTTTGCTCAGCGCAATCACGATATGGGTATCGAGCAGGTATTTCATGCGTCAAGATCAGGTGCATCCAGCGCCACAGCCACCTCGGCGGGCACCTCAATCTCCAGCCCCCCCAGCGCCCACACGGTCGAAAAAACGTCTGCCGCCGTCTTTGCCGGCTGCTCGGCCACCAGACGAACTACCGCCTGACCGCGCCGGGTGATCACCACCTCCTCACCTTGGCACGCCAGATCAATCAGATGAGAAAGCTCGGCCTTGGCTTTTGCAAGCGGAACGGTTTGCATGCGCCAGCTCCTTTAATTGGTCAATTGACTATGTTTTAGGCCAAGAGCGTGACAAAGCCACTGGGAGCAGCCCCCTTGGTTTGGGTACAAATCACCATCAATCGCCGCTCCACCACGCCGCAAGACAGCACAACCGGCGCCCGCTTGGGCTTTTTGGGGCGATCCAGATCTGCCAGCCAAGGCAGATCAACGCCCAGCACCTCCCGGTACAAAAGAGTACCCGTGTGGCTGAAAACAGCCTTTGCGCCTCGTCGACCGTGACAATGTCCGGTAGCCGCTGGCACTTGGGCGGCTTGATCAAATGGGGCATCGCCCAGGGCTTCTTGAGCACATGGACGGTGAAGAACTTCAGTCCGTAGAGATCAAGCTTCACTGCGCTCCACGAATGCGTGCCGATCAGGTCGCTGAAGTACTCAGTCAATTGCGCTTCCGAAAGATCATCGACGCGGTAATCGAAATACGCACCCGGGCGACGAATCGCCCGCGCGTAGGCGTCAATCGTCTTGGGCTGCAGCCCCTTCAACTTCAGGTGCTTGAGATGGCTGTCGTACTGCCGGGCAAAGTGCGCCGAAAAATTGCTTGGCATACCGGTCTATCCTCTCGAAATATCGCAGAATCCACCCTTCGACACGAAGGGGTGAATGTGCAGGATACGTCTTGGGATACCGCAGGAACCCAACTCCGCGTAGCGGCTTCGTTCAACCCTGCGCTCACCCGGACGCTGCGCGATAAAGCCGCGCAGCGCCGGTTACCTCCACGTTAGCCATTTCAATTCGAAAGGTAGCGACATGGATATCGACGATTCAATGCTTCAGTGGTCCCAAACTGTCTATGGCGTTGCTCATTCATTGCATCTCGCCAATTCAATAAAACTTGGGAATCTCACGGCTCTGATTGAAAGCCTTTCGGCGGCAGAGCAGTGGAACCAATCTGACCTCGGTTTTACGTCATCGCTGCCTACGAAAAGGTTCAAGGACGGCTCAATAAACCTGGATGGAAAGGACCACGGAGAGGTCTTCAGCATTCTTTCTGAAAACATCGTCAAGATCCTATTCGTAAATCTTGCGGTTCTTGCGGACGAATGCCTAAATCAACTAATAGCGGAAGCTGGAACACCCCCGCCGAACTACTTGACGAGCAAAGCCGAGTGGGTGAAGTCGAGAATTGAAGACAAATACGAGTGGGCCGCTAATGGAATGCTTGAGCTTTGCGCTCTCAGAAATGCGGTAGTCCATAACGGAGGGAAAATCAACAAATCCGTGATCGATATTCTTGAGAAAGCAGGTGTTACAGACGCGAAGCTCGGTCACGAGGTGTCACTCTCATTCGGTGATCTGTTTCGCTACAGGCGCGCATTACGAACTGTCATTGGCGAACTTCAGAAGCTTAAGCAAAATGGCTAACGATTAAGGTTAGATCGTAATCGCGAAGCGAGCCGCGATCTGAACCGGTTGTTGAACAAGCCCGGTTCCCTGCAAATAGCTTTTTGGGTTTATTTATTACGCATGCCGGGCAGCTATCCCGGCACTTTTCTGGATAGCCTGCGGACTGGCCAAGGGTCGTCGGTCAGGCCATTTCTACGGTCGACCACGCCAATCGGGCCGTTTTCAGGCCGAGCGCGGCCGTGGCGCGGCAAAGCGCAGCGGTTTCTTGGGTACGCCGGCTTACACGGTCGGCTCCAGCGGCAAATCAGTGCTTCGTCGTCGGTCGACCGTAGCCGGCGGTAGCCGCCGACGCTTGACCATTATCGGCGCGCCGCAGCAGGCACACAGAAAACGCGGGGGCAGCTTGGCCTCTGCCAGCGGGAGGCGTGATCACCGGCGTAAAATTCCAGCCTTTCCGCCTGCGGGCGGCTTTCCGGATGACCGCTAATGAATGCCGAGATGCTGACCAAGTGGCCTGATGTTCCTGCCTGTTATGAATGGCTGGCGCTGGACCGGCGCGGGCAGTGGCGTTTGCGCGGCGAGCGGGTGACGCATGGCGGCTTGATCGCTTTTTTGAACCACCACTACGAGGCCGATGCCGACGGTTGCTGGCGGGTGCTCAACGGGCCGCAGCGGGTGTATGTCGATCTGGCGCTGACGCCGTGGGTGTATCGCCGCGAGGGCGAGGATTTTGTCACCCACACGGGGCTGCCGGCCGGGCCGGTTGCGGCGGTGTATCTGACGGCGGCGGGTGAGGTTCTGCTGGCGGCCGATCCCGGCATCGGCCTGCTCGACGACCGCGACCTGCCGGCCCTGCTTGCGGCTTGCCGCAATGCCAGCGGTGGCGAGCCACCTGCCGAGGTCTGGGAGCAACTCCTTGCCACTGCCGAGACGGCTGCCGGCCTGGAAGCCGGTAGCGGGATTTTCTGGGGCGATTTGCCATTGCAACTGTTGCCCGCCACCTGCGACCTGGGCGTCCACTTCGGCTTTTGCGCCCGCCCGCGTCCGTAAGCCGACATTCGCCAGTCCGGTACGCTGTGGCGGCAAAACCGCCACTCGCCACTCGCCACTCGCCACTCGCCACTCGCCACTCGCCACTCGCCACTCGCCCTGAGCCCTGAGCCCTGAGCCCTGAGCCCTGAGCCCTGAGCGCAGGCAAGCCTGCATTTTTGCGGGCATTCACGGTCGACCGTGAAATCGGGAGATTTTCAGCGCAAGGACGGCGGGCTTTGCCCGGCACGCCCTGGCGGTCACCTCGCCCGGCCAGCCCGATGGCCGGGCTGCAGGAACAGGTGTTGCCGGCGATTCGGGCTACGGGTGATACGGTGCCCGAGGCTGCCCCTGCCCTATTCGCCGAAATTCGCCTTACGCCAGGCGGCAACCTCCGGCAGGGCCAGCGGGTCGTCGCGCAGTGCGGCGTCGGCTTGCTGCAGCAAGGCGCGCTGGCGGGCGTCGAGGCGCTTGGGAAAAACCGGCTGCAAACGAACATGCAGGCTGCCGGGCAGGTGCTGCTGGCGCCCGGGGTAGCCGCGCCCGGCAAAATGCAGATCGCGCGCTTCCGGCAGGCCTGGGTCAAGACGATGGCAGAGGCGCTGGCCGCCGAGCAGCGGGATGTCGATGTCGTCGCCGGTGAGCAGGCTGAAGGCGCTGACCGGCATCACGCAGTGCAGGTCGCGACCGCGCCGGCGGTAGAGCGGATGCGCACGAATCACCAGAGTCAGGAACAGGTCGCCGGGCTGGTGCTGCTCGTCGCCGGGTTCGCCCTGGCCGACCAGGCGTAATTCGTCGCCGGCCAGCATCGCCGGTGGCACCAGAACCTCCAGCGCAACGGCGCGGGTTTCGCAGCCGCTGCCCTGGCAGTCGTCGCACACCCGCCGCGAATAAACGCCTTTGCCCTGGCACTCACCACAGGTATCGAGCCGCCCACCGGAAACTACGATCCGGCCGCTGCCATGGCAATGACGGCAGAAGTGGGTACGCAGGGGGCCACCTTCGCCGCTGCCGCCGCAATTCCGGCAGGCCTGGCTGCGCAGTAGTGAAAGGGTTTTGCTGCAGCCCAATGCTGCCTCTTCGAGCGACAACACCAGGTTTTGCCGCAGGTCGGGGGCACGCGGCAAGGCACTGTCGGCAGCCGATGCCGAACTGGGCGGTGGCGTCGGCTCGGGCGCGTCCTGCGGCTCGGAGGCCTGGTCGATACGGGTTGCCGCCCGCTCGCTGGCCGACAGCAAATGCTCGTAGGCACCGCGAATCTGGGCAAAACGTTCACCGGCCTTGGGATGAGCGTTGCGATCCGGGTGCCAGCGCATCGCCAGTTTGCGGTAGGCCCGCTTGATCTCGGCGGCTGAAGCCCCGGGGCGCAGACCAAGGATCGCGTGGTTTTTCATCGTCTCGGCAGTGGGCGGGCAGAAGGACGATTGTTCTCCTGCGGCAGAACGCCGTCAACCGAAATCGGCCGGAAGGATAGTCGCCGGCCGATTCCGACGGTTTTTGCCGGTTTGCTGCGGTCGACCGTGAAAACCGCGATAATCTGCGCTCCGTTTGCCGCCACCACTTTCTTGCCGCTGCCATGTTCAAAATTTTCCCCGCTGCTGCCCTGCTCGCCGCCCTGCTCCTCGCCTCCGGCATTTTTGGCCCCGCCGCCAACGCCCAGAGCCGCGACGTACGGGTCGGCGGGCTGGGCATCCGCAAATGCGTCGAATGGCAGCAATGGAAGCAGCAGAACAACGGCGAGGTGCGCGCGCTGGCACTGGAATGGGCGGCCGGCTTTATTGCCGGCCATAACGTGTATGGCCGCAACGGCGGCGAGCCGGTGAATTCGGTGGTCGCCGAATCGGCCGTACTGGCGACCCTGCTCGACAGCTACTGCCAGAAGAATCCGGAACAGCGGATTCTCTCCGGGGTGATGGAGATCACCCAGAGCCTGGGCGGGATGAAAACCCAGGTCGCCCCGAAAAAGCCAGCCAGTCCGCCGCCTGCAAGCGAAAACAAGGTCCCGCGCGAATCCTGAGCTTAGGATTCAGGATCAAGGATCCAGGGATTAGCGCTATTAGGGTAACCCCCCCTCTCTTGATCCTTGAGCCCCGCCCCCGAATTCAATCCCCCCCTGGCCGGCTGGCCAGCAGTTCGTCGAGCGCCGCGTACAGGGCGCGGGCGTTGATCGGCTTTGACAGGTGCTTGTTGCAACCAGCAGCAAAGCTGCGCTCCTCGTCTTCCTTCAGCGCATTGGCGGTCAGCGCATAGATCGGGATCGGTGGCAGCCCGGCCGCTTGCTCACGGCGGCGAATTTCCATGGTGGCCTGAATGCCATCGAGCACCGGCATCTGCAGGTCCATCAGGATCAGGTCATACCCCCCGGCAGCACTCACTGCAACTGCCTGGGCCCCGTCGCCGACCACTTCCAGCCGGTGCGCGGTCTTGGCCAGCAGCCCCTGCATCACCTTGACGTTGAGGGTATTGTCCTCGGCCAGCAGGATACGCAGGCTCGGTCCAGCAGCCGCCACCGGATTCGCCGGCTGGGCCGGTGGCGGAGTGGAAGGCAACAGGCAGGCGGCCAACTCCAGGCGCAGGACATGGAGCAGTTCCTTGCGCTTGATCGGCTTGACCAGGAAACGGATTCCCAGTTCATCGGCAATCCGCCGCTGCTCCTGCGAATCAGCCGACGACAGCATCACGGTCGGCACGCCCCGCGCCAACGGTAGTTCGCGCAGCCTGCGAATCAGTGCAAAGCCGTCCATTTCCGGCATCTGGCAATCGAGCAGCAGAATTTCCGGAAGCGGCGCCTGCGCCAGTCGTGCCAGCGCCTCGGCGCCGGTGACCGCCTCCTCGACCTGAAGGCCGTGCGGCTCAAGCTCACGGCGAACAATCAGGCGATTGACAGCGAAGTCATCGACCACCAGCACCCGTTTGCCCTCCAGCGAAAGCGCTTCCCAGGGAGTCGGGTCGACTTGCGCCGGCGGCAAGGGCAGATGGAAGTAAAAGGTGGTGCCCAGCCCCGGTTCGCTACGGACCCCGATCTCGCCGCCCATCAGGCGGATCAATCGCTGAGTGATGGTCAGCCCGAGCCCGGTTCCGCCATAACGCCGGGTGATGCTGCCATCGGCCTGGGTAAAGGCGGCGAAGATGCTGCCCAGCTTGTCCGGGGCAATCCCGATACCGCTATCCTCGACTTCGAACAGCACCTGATCGGGCGGCTCACCCCGGCGCACACGGACGACAACGCCACCGCCATGGGTGAACTTGATCGCGTTGCCAACCAGATTGACCAGGCATTGCTGCAGCCGCTTGCCGTCGCCGCACACCCAGCGCGGCAGGCCCGGCTCGTAGTCGAGCGCCAAATCGAGCCCCTTCTCGTGCGCAGGCAAGGCCAACAGGTCGAGTTGCGCGTGCAACAACTCTTCCAGCGAAAAATCCTCGCGATAGAGTTCGAGTTGCCCGGCTTCGACCTTGGACAGATCGAGAATGTCGTTGATGATGTTGAGCAGGTTATGGCCGGCGGTATTGAAGATATCGACATAGCCCTTCTGTTCCACGGTCAACGTCGTTCCCGAGAGAATTTCGGCCATCCCGAGGATGGCGTTCAGCGGAGTCCGGATTTCGTGGCTCATATTGGCCAGGAACTCGGACTTGGCCCGCGTCGCCTGCTCGGCCTGCTCCTTTTTCAAGGCCAGTTCCTGCATTGCGGTCTGCAGGTCGCGGGTGCGGGCCTCGACCCGTGCTTCCAGCGCCTGGTTCATCGCCGCCAGTTCGGCCTCGGCCGCGTTACGTGCCTGCAAGCCGCGCTCGGCTTCGGCCAACAGCCGGTTGAGCGTGCCCACCAGTTGCCCGAACTCATCGTCGGCATGCCAGCGGGCCGGCCGTAATTGCTCGGCGCCGGGGGCCGCCGGATCAACTGCGGCAATCTGCCGGTTAAGCCGCACCAGCGGCCGGATGATGTAGAAATGAAAGACCACGGCCAGCAACAGGCTGAGCACCAGCGCCCAGATTACCCGGGCCAGCAGTTTGGTGCGGGCCAGATGGAAGAAACGTTCGCCCACGACGCCAGCAGCGACCTCGATCTGCAAGGCTCCGACCTCGCCCGGCTGCTCACCGGCACGATCGGCGTAATAGAGGATTTCGCGATGGCTCCCCATGCCGGCCAACAGCATTTCGCCGAGTTCGCGGTGCGACTGAGCCGGCGCCGGCCGGGCGCTCTCGGCCAGCAGGTTGCCGAAATTGTCATAGAGGCGAGCCTGTTGCAGCAGTTCGATCTGCATCAGGCCCTGCACCACGTTCTCGGCTTGCATGGCATTCAACTGGTAAGCGGCTTCGGCCGCCGAGCCACCAATTTGCGCGCTTTCCTGGCGCAGGGAGTCGGCCACGCTCTGGCGTACCGCCTGCCAGTCGAGGGCCAGTTCGACACCGCCAACCAGGAGACCAACCAGCAGTGCGAAGACCAGAGTCAGCAAACTCTGGCGTTTGGCCAGGCGGCGAACTTCACGCCCTTGCTGGTTGCGATTCAATCGCTCACCACACCTTTCTCGACGCCGTGCTTCTTTTTCAAAGTGGCCACGGCAGCCCGGTTCTGCTTCAACCAGTGGCTGAAGTCGCGTACCACCTCAGGATGGCGGATGCTCGCCAGATGGTAGTCGTTGCGGCTGGCGGGGAAGTCGCTGCGAAACTGCAAGGCCCCGGGCTTGTGCAACACCTGTTCGAGTTGGTAATTGACCACCGCCACGTTGGCATAAGCACCATCGACCCGCCCGGCCAGGGTCTGCCGGATCAATGCGTCAAAGCCGGTATTTTCGGAAACCGCGACCTTACCGGACTTGATCCGTTCGCTCCAGGCCCAGGGAGTAAAGCCGCTGACCGTGCCGAGCACGCGCACATCGTCGGCCTGCCTGATCTTGCCGCCAGCGACCACAAACACGCCATCGACGCTGGCCATCACCGGATCGCTGTAAGCAATCTTGTGCCCACTGCGCTGCTCGCCCTTCCAGTTCGGGTTGTCGGGAAACTTGAAATCGACCTGACCGTCGAAAAACGAGGCATACAGCCGGGGGACCGGCAAAGCCCGGTATTCGACCCGGTAACCGCGATCCTTGGCATAGGCATCGAACAACTCGCGGGCAAAGCCGCGATACTCGCCGTTTTCGTAGCTAAAGGCAGGCAGGTAGGGCTGGTTCTCAACCCCGATCACCAGATCTTTGGGCGGAGTTGCAGCTGCCAGTCCACTCAGAAAGGCCAGCGAGAAGACAACAAGGCGATGCGACATGAGCTGCTTCTCCCTGAGGGCAAAGTGGCTATTCTAGCCCGGAAGCCGGCGCCGGAACTCAGTAACGCCGCAATACCACCGCATCGGGCGCCTGCTGGAGCACGGTGAAGGGCAGGATGCCGATCGTTCGTCCATCCTGGGTCGCAACCACCAGCCGCCATGCCCCGGCCGCCGGCGCAGAAATCCACGAGTAGCCGCGAAAGCCGCGTTCGCGCCCGCCGCTGCTCTCGAAACGGCTACGCCCCTGGATTTGCCAGCCGGCAGTCCCGAGAAATTCCCAGCGATGCTCCAGCCGCGCGGTGACCCCGGACGGCGCATGCACTGCCGAGAGCCCGTACAAACGTCCTCCGGGGGGGACATGCACGATCGCAGCCTGGCTGCGCCAGAACTGCCAGGCCGGCGCCGGCTCGACCTGCAACAGGTAATCTCCACCCCGCTGCTCAAAGCCCTGACCAATCACCAACTCCTTCTTGACCAGCGGCACTGGCGCAATCATCCCGCCCTGCCAGGCGGCCAGCAGCACCCCGGCCAGCAGCCAGGCCGGACCGATCCGCCCCGGCCGCCCCGGCGCCAGCCACCAGCAAGCCTGAGCCAGCAACACCCCAGCCAGGGTTGAGACATAGAACCAGCGGGGGTCGAGACTGCCCAGCGCGTAAGGCAGGGCAAAGTTGGCGAGCAGGATGGCGTTGATCGCAAACAAGGCCCAGGTCAGCGTGAACCGCCGCCCGTAGCGTTCGCCAACGAATTCGTTGGCGACCAGCAGGCTGCCCAGGAGCAGGGCGACCAGCCAGGCACCGAAATGCCCTGAACTCTTGAAGTAAAGGATGAACAGCGCCGAGAAGATACCGCCGAAAAAGAACTGCACCGCCAGATAAGGGGCCTGCCAGCCCAGCCGTGCCCGCCAGCCCGCATCGAGCGGCGGCGGCAGCAGCGCACGCGCATCGCGCCGTGCCAGCCACCAGGCCAGCGCAGCAGCGCCGGCAAGAAAAAGTCCCAGACGGACGAAGTCGAGCGGCCGGACACGCTGACCGATGGTCAATGCATCCCAGATGAAACCAGCAAAAAAGGCGGCTACCGGATAAAACCGCCGCAAGGACCCGAGCACAGACTTTCTCCTGCCAACGACAGAAAAACAAAACCCCGCTTCGCTTGCGCTGGGCGGGGTATTGTCCGTTACTGACGGGGTCACCAGCATCGCTGGCGGAGACGGAGGGATTCGAACCCTCGATGCAGGTTTTGCCCGCATGCTCCCTTAGCAGGGGAGTGCCTTCGACCTCTCGGCCACGTCTCCTTACCGTTCGGTAACGAGGCGCGAATACTACACGCTTCGCGCCACCTGGTCAATCACCAATGCAAATTATTGCTGATCGAGACCAAAAGCGCGGTGCAGGACACGAACCGCCAGTTCCAGATATTTCTCGTCGAGGACGACGGAAATCTTGATCTCGGAGGTGGAGATCATCTGGATGTTGATGCCTTCGTCGGCCAGGGCCTTGAACATCTTGGAAGCAACGCCCGGGTGGGAGCGCATGCCGACGCCAACGGCGGAGACCTTGCAGATCTTGTTGTCACCAGTGACTTCGCGCGCGCCCAGCTTGGCCTTGACCTCTTCCAGGATCGCCTGAGCCTTGGCGAAATCGCCGCGATTCACGGTGAAGGAGAAGTCGGTGGTGCCGTCGTGACCGACGTTCTGGATGATCATGTCGACGTCGATGTTGGCTTCCGCGATCGAGCCCAGAATCTGGTAGGCGATGCCCGGGGTGTCGGGAACGCCCAGCATGGTCAGCTTGGCTTCGTCGCGATTGAAGGCGATACCGGAAATGATCGGTTGTTCCATGTTCTTGTCTTCCTCAACAGTAATCAGCGTGCCCTCGCCTTCATCCTGGAAGCTGGACAGCACGCGCAGTTTGACCTTGTACTTGCCGGCGAACTCGACCGAGCGGATCTGCAGCACCTTGGAGCCGAGGCTGGCCATTTCCAGCATCTCTTCGAAGGTGATGGTGTCGAGTTTCTTGGCTTCCGGCACGACGCGCGGGTCGGTTGTATAAACGCCATCGACGTCGGTGTAGATCTGGCATTCATCGGCCTTCAGCGCGGCAGCGAGCGCAACGCCGGAGGTATCGGAACCGCCACGGCCGAGCGTGGTGATGTTGCCGAACTCGTCCACACCCTGGAAACCGGCGACGACGACGACCTTGCCGGCATCGAGGTCGGCGCGCATGTTCGACTCATCAATCGACAGGATGCGAGCCTTGGTGAAAGTACTGTCGGTCAGAACCTTGACTTGGCCGCCGGTGTAGCTGCGGGCCGGGACACCGATTTCCTTCAGCGCCATCGCCAGCAGGCCGATCGTGACCTGTTCGCCGGTCGAGCAGATCTGATCCAGCTCGCGCGGATCCGGCGTGGCCGAAATTTCCTTGGCCAGCGCGATCAGCTTGTTGGTTTCGCCGCTCATTGCGGAAACGACCACCACCACCTGGTGGCCCTGTGCGTGGAACTTGGCCACACGCTTGGCGACATTCTTGATGCGCTCGGGGTTACCGACCGAAGTGCCACCGTACTTTTGAACAATCAACGCCATGGAAGTATCCGGTTAAACGTTGCAAACGGGAAAAAAGAAGGCCGGATTTTACCCCAGCCCCGCTTTATTCAGAACAGAAAAGTGTGTTTTTCAGATCTCGGCAAGCGCCCGCAGATGGGCGCCGACACTGCGTGCCAGCGAGCTCATCACATAGCCGCCTTCAAGCATCGAAACGATCCGCTTGTTGCTGAATTCGGCCGCCACCTTCATCAACTGCTCGGTGCACCAGGCATAGTCTTTTTCGACCAGTTTGAGGCCGCCCATGTCGTCCTCGTAATGTCCGTCGAAACCGGCGGAAATCAGGATCATCTGCGGCTTGAACTCGCGCAGGCGCGGAATCCAGACCTGGGCGACAGCGTCGCGAAACTCTTCGCCGCCGCAACCGGACGCAAGCGGCACGTTGCACATGTTGGCTGCCGGGTTGTCGGCACCGCTATAGGGATAGAAGGGGTGCTGGAAAATGCTGCACATCAGCACCTGCTCGTCGCCGGCGAAGCAGTCCTCGGTCCCGTTGCCGTGGTGGACGTCGAAATCGATGATCGCGACCCGCTCCAGGCCGTGCGCCTTGAGCGCGTGGCGGGCGGCAACCCCGACGTTGTTGAAGAAACAGAAGCCCATCGGGTTGGCCTTCTCGCAGTGGTGGCCGGGCGGGCGCACGGCACAGAAGGCGTTCTGCGACTGGCCGCTCATCACCAGGTCGACAGCCAGCACACCAGAACCGGCGGCACGCAGCGCGGCCTGCCAGGTATGCGGATTCATCGCGGTATCGGGATCAAGATGGACTACGCCCATTTCCGGCGAAGCACGCTTGACCCGCTCCAGATGCGAGGCCGGATGCACGCGCAGGAGTTGCTCGAAGGTCGCCAGTGGCGCGTCGTGATAAACGAAATAGGCATCGATTCCCTGCGCGATCATGTAATCGTTGATCGCGGTCAGGCGTTGCGGGCATTCCGGGTGATGCGCCCCCATGTCGTGCAGGAGACAGTCGCGATGGGTAATGAAGGCAGTGGTGCTCACTTGTTCTCTCTTTTCTCTGGCGGCGCGCATACCGGCGCTCGGTGAAATGCCATTATGTTCTCATTTCCCTGCTCGCTTCAAGGTCTAAGGCCGGACTCGCAGAATAAAGCGGGGGCGCTGTCGTCAAATGCAAACAGCGCCACTGGCACGCGGCCAACTCGCTTTAGAATAGGCCCTCTAGCTCTCGCCCCGGAATCACGCCATGCCTGGAGACCCCCTGCCTTCCGCCACCCCGATGCATGCTGTGCTCGAACGTGCCAACCAGATCATCCTGGGCAAGGAAACGGAAGTGCGATTGGCCCTGACCTGCCTGCTTGCGGGCGGCCACCTGTTACTCGAAGACCTGCCCGGGATGGGCAAAACCACCTTGGCGCACACGCTGGCCGGATTGCTGGGACTCGACTACGCCCGCATCCAGTTCACCAGCGATCTGCTGCCAGCCGACATTACCGGGGTTTCGATCTTCGACCGTGAACGCAGCGATTTCCACTTCATTCCCGGCCCGATTTTTACCCAACTGCTGCTTGCCGACGAAATCAATCGCGCCACCCCAAAAACCCAGAGTGCCTTGCTCGAAGCGATGGAAGAAGGCCAGGTGACCTGCGAAGGAAGCACCCGGCCGCTGCCCCAGCCCTTCTTCGTGATCGCCACCCAGAACCCGACTCACCAGATCGGCACCTTTCCGCTCCCCGAATCGCAACTGGACCGTTTCCTGATGCGCCTCGAACTCGGCTACCCGACAGCCGCCGCCGAACGCGCCCTGCTTGCCGGCGGCAGCCAGCGCAGCCAGACCCGGACTATGACGGCCTTGCTCGATACCCGCGAACTGCCGACCTTGCAGCAGGCGGCAGCGGCAACCCATACGGCAGCACCGTTGATCGACTACGTGCAAGCCCTGCTCACAGCAACCCGCCATCACCCCGATTTTGCTCATGGCCTTTCGCCTCGTGCCGGACTGGCACTGCTCGCGGCGGCCCGGGCCTGGGCCTGGCTGGCCGGACGCCGGATGGTGGTTCCCGACGACGTGCAGGCGGTTTTTGCTGCCGTCGCCCGCCACCGCCTGCGTTCGGCGCAAGGCAACGGGTACGCCAGCCAAGAGCAAGTCGCAGCCCTGCTGCGCGAGGTTGCGATTCCCTGAGCCAGATAAAATGGGCTTATCCACGGTCGACCGTGTCAAAACCGCTTTTTTCCGCCGCCGGCGTGATGGCAGCGGCACGATCCGCCTCGACCGTCATCGCATCTACATCCTTCCCACCGGCGCCGGCCTGCTCTACGCGCTGACCTTGTTCACGATGCTGCTCGGCGCGATCAATTACAGCCTGACGCTTGGACACCTGCTGGTTTTCCTGCTCGCCGCACTCGGGCTCAACGCCATGCTGCACACCTTCCGCAACCTGTACGGATTGAGCCTGACGCCGGCCCCCTGCGCCCCGGTCTTTGTCGGCGAAAGCGTGCATTTTCCGCTCCGGCTGGCCGCTGCACCCGGTGTTGCTCACCGGGCCCTGGAGTTTCTGCCCGCCGGCGGCAGCCCGGTCCGACATGCGCAATGCGTCGATAGCGACTGGATCGCCCTACCCGTTCCTGCCAAGCAACGCGGCTGGCTGAGCCTGCCGCGAATCAAGCTGGCCAGCCGCTACCCGCTCGGCCTGTTTGTTGCCTGGAGCTGGCTGCAGCCAGAAGTGCGGGCTCTGGTTTATCCCGCGCCTTGCGTCACGCCGCTGCCAGTGCCGCTGCCAGCGGCCGGCGAACTGGCCAGCGGCCAGGAAGGCAGAGAGGATTTCGCCGGCTTCCGAGACCGGCAACCGGCCGACTCGCCCCGCCATGTAGCCTGGAAGGCAAGCAGTCGCCAGAGCGCAGAACGCCCCTTGCTGGTCAAGCAGTTTGCTGGTGGCGCTCGGCCCGAATACCGTCTGGATTGGCTCGCCTGCTCCTCCGGTGACCCGGAAGCACGCCTCTCGCAGCTATGCGGCTGGATCCTTGCGGTGGATGCTGCCGGCAGCCGTTACAGCCTGTCGCTCCCCGATTGCGAAATCGCTGCCGCGCATGGTCCGGCTCACCGCCAGCGCTGCCTGGAAGCGCTGGCCCTGTTTCCGGCACCAAACGGATGAGTCAGCCGCTGGCCGCCCCGGCTGCTCTCGAGCACGCCGCCCTGCCTTGGCTGCAGGCTGCCGCCGTCGCCAGTCTGTTGCCGCACGCCGGGCAACTCCCCCCCTGGCTGACATTCGGCTGTGCCGTGCTGCTTGCCTGGAGCCTGACTCAGGCCATGCGCCAGGGGCAATTGCCTCCGCGCTGGCTGTTGCTGCCCCTGGTCGGCATCGCGGCAACCGGCATCGCACTCGAATACCGCAGCCTGTTTGGCCGCGACCCCGGAATTGCCCTCCTCGTCGCAATGGCTACGCTGAAGCTGCTCGAACTGCGCAGCCGGCGCGATGCGATGGTGTTGCTGACCTTGTCTTGCTTCCTGCTGCTCACCCACTTCCTCCACAGCCAGAGTATCCCTACCGCACTCTGGCTGCTGCTTGCGCTCTGGCTGATCGTTGCCGCGCTGCTGCGCCTCCAGACCAGCGTCCTGCCCCCCCGGGCGCTGCTGCGCGAAGCGGCCCGCTTGTGCCTGCAGGCGATCCCGCTGACGCTCCTGCTGTTCATCCTCTTCCCGCGTATTTCCGGCCCGCTGTGGGGCTTGCCGCAAGATGCGCAGCGCGCCCGCAGCGGCCTGGCCGAACAGATCGAGCCAGGGAGCATCGCCGATCTGGCACTGAGCGGTGAAATTGCCTTCCGGGTTCGCTTCGATGAAACACCACCGCCCCGGCGTCTGCTTTACTGGCGCGGACCGGTACTGGAACTGCTGCAAGGGAACGCCTGGCGCCCCCTGCTGGCCAGCCGCCAAGCCCCCCGGATTGAAGCCACCGGCCCGACTCTGACCTATGAATCGACCCTCGAGGCCAGCCGCCAGCACTGGCTGTTGGCGCTCGACGCGCCGGGCGCCTGGCCGGCCGATGCGGAGTTGACGCCCAGCCTCAGCCTGCGCAGCCGCGAGCCGCTGCATGAACGCCAGCGCGTGCGCCTGGCTGCCCATCTCGATTACCGTTTTAACCGCGAGGCCAGCCCCGGGGAGCTCCAACGCAACCTGCGCCTGCCGGGTGACAGCAACCCGCGCAGCCAAGCCTTGGGACGTGAATGGCAGGAGCGCATTGCGTCGCCCCGGGAGCGTGTCGTCCAGGCTCTGCAATTATTTGCCCAAGCCCCGTTTGCCTACACCCTGCAACCGCCAATCCTCGGCCAACATGCGATCGATGACTTTCTATTCACTACCCGGCGCGGTTTCTGCGAGCATTATGCAGCCGCCTTTGCCCTGCTGATGCGTGCCGCCGGGGTACCGGCCCGCGTGGTCAGCGGCTACCAGGGGGGCGAACTCAATCCGGTAGATGGCTATTTTGAAGTCCGCCAGTCCGATGCCCATGCCTGGACCGAAGTCTGGCTTGCCGGCGAAGGCTGGCAACGGGTTGACCCGACTGCGGCCGTTGCTCCCGAACGAATTGAACGCGGCATCGTCGCCGCTCTCCCGCTCGGTGAGCCGCTCCCGCTGCTCGCGGCACTACGCACCGACTGGCTGCTGGCGCTGCGCCACCGCTGGGATGCGGCCAACAACGCCTGGAACCAGTATTTCATTGGTTACAACGCCGAACGCCAACGTCAGTGGCTGGCCGCCGTTGGCGTGGCCACCAGCGATTGGCGGCGCTGGGCGCTGCTGCTGACCGGCGGCGGCAGCCTGCTGCTGGCCGGACTGGCACTCCGGTTGCTCTGGCATCGGCCACGCCGGGACCCGCTGCGCCAGGAATGGGAACGCGCCTTGCGCATTCTGGCCCGCCACCAAGTACACTGCCAGCCGGGCGAAGCGCCGCTGGCCTTGCTCGCCCGCGTCAACCAGGAAATGCCGGCACGTGCTCCGGCTTTCGCCCAGGTAGTCCAGGTTTATCTGGCGGCCCGCTACGGGCCTCCCTCCCCCCCCACGGCTGCCGTGACCGCCGCCCGGCAACTACGCGCCGCTGTGGCGCAACTCGCAAAAGGAAACAGGTTTTGAGAACTCCCCGCCTCTCGCTTTTCACCCAGCTGCGCCGGGCGCCGAGCCCCTGGACGCTGGCTGCCATTTTTGCCCTCTACGCACCGTTGACCGTGGCGGCCGGCAAACCGGCCCCGGAAAAACTCCCTCCGCTGGCAGATGACAGTGCGGTGGTCAGTTTTGCCCGCGACATGGAACAGCGCCATGGTTTCAATGCCGACACCCTGCTTGCCCAGTTTGCCCAGGTGCGCGCCAATCCGCGCGTGCTGCAGCTGATCAAGCCCCCGGCGACACCGCAGCAACGCTCATGGGAACGCTATCGCCCTCGTTTCCTGAACGAACGGCGAATTGATGGCGGGGTTCGTTTCTGGGTGCAACACCGCGACCGGCTAAGCCGGGCCAGCGCCCTCTACGGTGTTCCGGAAGAAATCATTGTCGCAATCATCGGAGTCGAGACCGAATACGGTAAAAACACCGGTGGCTTCCGGGTGCTCGAAGCACTGGGAACGCTGGCCTTTCACTATCCGCCACGTGCCGACTTCTTCCGCACCGAACTCGAACAATTCCTGCTGCTGAGCCGGGAAAACCAGCTTGATCCGCTGACGGTCAAGGGCTCGTTTGCCGGCGCCATCGGCATTCCGCAATTCATGCCCGGCAGTCAGCGGCGTTATGCCGTCGACTTTGACGGCGATCAGCGAGTGGACCTGTCAGGCAGCGTGGACGATGCCATCGGTAGCGTCGGCCGCTTTCTCGAACAGCACGGCTGGCAGGCCGGCAAACCGATTGCCGAAGCAGTACGCGGCAACTCGGCACCACCGGCCGAACTGCTTGAAGCAGGTATCCGCCCCACGCTCGGTGAACGCGAATTGCGTGCCGCCGGGATCAGCAACGAACTTGGCGAACAGGCACGAGTGGCCTTGATTGACCTGGTTTCGCCCGAACGCGAAACGGAGTACTGGCTGGGTCACGACAACTTTTATGTCATTACCCGCTACAACCGCTCCAGCTTCTACGCGATGTCGGTTTTCCAGCTGGCCGAGGAAATCCGCCTGCGTCTGCCCCGCTGACGCCAAACCACCCACCCCGGCGCACCGGCACCGGGGTAGCGTGATTAGAGCAGGGAATCGCGGGAAATATTGCCGCGCTTGATGATCTTGCGCAGGTTATCCAGACCTTCCATCTGGATCTGGCGGACCCGCTCGCGGGTCAGTCCGAGTTCGCCGGCAATGCTGTCGAGCGTCGCAATATCGGTACCGTTAAGCCCATAACGCCGCTCGATCACCAAGCGCTGCCGTTCCGACAGCCGACTCAGCCAATCTCCCAGCAGCGAGCCGATCTCGCTTGACTGGAGCAAGGACTCCGGGTCATGCCCTTCTTCGTCAGGAATCAGTTCGGCCATGCTGTGAGCCGAGTCGACATCGAGCGGCGCATCGAGCGATGCAATGTGTTCATTGAGCGCCAGAATGCGCCGAATCTCCTCGACCGGCTTATCGATCAGCGCAGCGACCTTTTCCACGGTCGACTCGCGTTTTTCGGCAGAATCCAGGTGCCGCATCGCACGCAGGACCACGTTGATTTCCTTAACCACATGTACCGGCAAGCGGATCGTCCGCGACTGGTTCATGATTCCGCGCTCAATGCTCTGGCGAATCCACCAGGTCGCATAAGTCGAGAAACGAAAACCGCGCTCGGGATCGAATTTTTCCAGCGCGTGGATCAGGCCGAGATTGCCTTCCTCGACCAGATCCAGCAAGGGGATGCCGCGATTGAGGTAGTGCTTGGCGATATTCACCACCAGCCGCAGATTGTGCTCGATCATTTTCTGGCGGGCGGCGAAATCACCAGCCCGCACCTTCCTGGCGG
Source organism: Dechloromonas sp. ZY10 (assembly GCF_041378895.1). Lineage (NCBI taxonomy): Bacteria > Pseudomonadati > Pseudomonadota > Betaproteobacteria > Rhodocyclales > Azonexaceae > Dechloromonas > Dechloromonas aquae. The sequence goes on along the minus strand of NZ_CP144212.1, from coordinate 1,363,246 downwards.
TAGCCAGTTCCTGCTCCGGTGTCAACAGCGGCTTGGCGCCAATTTCATTGAGGTACAACTGGGTGACATCTTCGAGCAATTCAAGCTCGGGGGTCACCACCTCCGGTTCGGGCAACAAAACAGCCTCATCAGGCTCCGGGGAAAATTCCTCTTCGTCTTGCTGCTCGCGGTAGTCGCTCATCGTTTTGGCAAAAATTGGGCTGGATCGACAGGTTTACCTTGCTTGCGAATTTCAAAGTGCAACTTAACCGAATCGGCATCCGTATTCCCCATTTCGGCAATTTTCTGCCCGCGGGTTACCTGCTGCCCCTCGCGCACCAGAATCTTGCGGTTGTGGGCATAGGCCGACAGGAAAGTCGCATTGTGTTTGACGATAACCAATTCGCCATAGCCGCGCAAGCCTGCCCCGGCATAAACCACCTTGCCGTCGGCAGCGGCAAGCACTGGGTCGCCCGCCTTGCCGGCAAAATCGAGCCCCTTGCTGCCCACCTCGGAGAACGGGGAACTGAGCTTAGCCGCCGTCGGCCAGGCCCAGACCAGCTCATCGGCGGCAACTGCGGCAGCCGGTGCGCCACCAGCAACCGCAGCAGCAGGAGAGGGAACCACATCAACCGGTTTGGCCGGCTCCGGCACCTTTGGGGTCTCCGGCAAGCGGTTGAGCCGGGCATAAGCCTCATCGGAATAAGGCTCTTTTCCGGCCCGCGGTTCGCGCTTGACGCCACCGCCAACTGCCGCAGCGGCAACAGGAGCCGCAGCAGCAGCCACCGGCTGAGGCTCGAGCGGACGGGTCTCGACCAGCGGCGCCGCACCGACCGGCTTGGCCTGAACCGGTGCCTCGCCACCGCCCCCCCCCGGGTTTGCGCTCACCCGCAGCGACTGCCCCTCGCGGATCGTGTAAGGCGGCGCAATCCCGTTCCACGCCGCCAACTCGCGATAGTCCAGCCCATGCTCAAGGGCGATCCGGTACAGAGTATCACCACGCTTGACCAGATAGCCGCCCCCCGCCGCAGAGGCCGGCAGGGCGCTGCTTCCTGCATTCCGCACCGGAGCGCTGCGCTCCTCGGCGGGTGCCGGCGGCTGCGACATGCAAGCAGTCAAGATCAGGGTCGAGGCGACCATGAGCGGAACGGCGAAAGAAAAATTGGGCTTTGCGCTCATTGCATTCCAGAAAGCAGGGGAACAAAACGAACTGCATCAAGACGGGTCTCAACCAGGCCTTGTGCAGTTCGCTCGATCAGGCTCAGATACTGCTCACCGGCGCCAATCGGCAGGATCATGCGACCACCCGGCGCCAGCTGCGCCAGCAAGGCCGGCGGAATCGCAATTCCGGCAGCCGCGACGATGATGCTGTCGAAGGGAGCCACTTCTGGCAAACCGTGCTGGCCATCGGCATATTTCAGGCGGACATTGAATTGCTGCAAGGTGCGCAGGTTCGCTTTGGCCTTTTCCAGCAAGGGACCAATCCGTTCCAGTGCATACACCTCGCTGGTCAATTGTCCGAGCACTGCAGCCTGGTAGCCGCAACCGGCACCGACCTCAAGCGTCCGCCCCAGAGCGGGACGCCCATTGAGCAGCAATTCGATCATGCGGGCGACGATGAACGGCTGCGAGATGGTCTGCCCCATCCCCAGCGGCAGCGCCGTATCCTCATAAGCACGGGATGCCAGCGCCTCTTCGACAAAAACGTGACGCGGTACGGCAGCCATCGCCGCCAATACCGCCTCGTTACGGATTCCCTTTTCCCGCAGGCGGTCAATCATGCGCGCCCGCGTCCGTTGGGAAGTCATGCCAATACCTTGCAACACCTGGCTTTTACCTCATCCAGTCGCGAATTGTCGGAAGTTGCGAAACATGGGTCAAATCGATCTGCAGTGGCGTCACCGACACCCGCCCCTGCTCAAGCGCATGAAAATCGGTCCCCGGTCCGGCATCGGCTGCCGCCCCGGCCGCACCGATCCAGTACAAGGTTTCATTACGCGGAGAAACCGTACGCACAACCGGTTCGGCCTTATGGCGTCGGCCGAGGCGGGTGATTTCCCGCCCCTGCAGATCGGCATATGGAATATCCGGAACATTGACATTGAGCAAGACCGGCTCACGAATCGGGTTGGCAATAAAACGCTCGACCATTTCCCGCGCAACCCGCCCTGCCGTTTCAAAATGTCGCCCGGCAAAGCTGGTTAGGGAAAAAGCCAGGGCCGGAACGCCAAACAAATAGCCTTCCGTAGCTGCTGCCACCGTCCCCGAATAAATGGTGTCATCCCCCATATTCGCACCGAGGTTGATCCCGGAAACGATCAGGTCAGGCTGACGGTCAAGCAAGCCGGTCAGTGCCAAATGCACACAATCGGTCGGCGTCCCATTCACGTAATGGAAGCCGTTTGCCGCCGTTTTTAAATGCAGCGGTCGATCCAGTGTCAGGGAGTTACTCGCACCGCTGCGATTTTGCTCGGGCGCGACGACGACAATCTCGCCCAACCCATCGAGAGCGGCCGCCAGCGCCGCCAAACCCGGGGCAAAATAACCGTCGTCGTTACTGAGCAGAATACGCATCGGCGACAACCTCAAACCAGCAGTTGCTCAAGCGTACCGCCAGCGCTCTGCCACGCCTCAACCCATTTCGGCATGCGGCCACGACCGGTCCACTGCAATTCGGCATTTTGCGGATGACGATATTTAACACGGACCTTGATCCCGGCCACGGCCTTCGGCTTGACCACTTCCTTGCCGACAAGTTCCTCCATCTGATAACCGCGAGCCTTGGCCAGAGCACGCAATTCTTCAAGAATCGCTGCCTTTTCCTGAGCTTCGCGGCGTTTCAATTCAGCCGGAATTTGTTGCAACAGATCACGCAATGCAACAGTTGAAAGCGTCGTCAAATCCATATATCACCTCATTAATCTAATAGCCTGGAACCGCTCGACAGATTACGTCTGGGCAGAACCGGGTGAAACCTTATTCTATTCGCTGTTGAAAAAGCTTGGGAAGGAATCGCAGAAAATAAAACCGATCTATATCCGTAAAACTTCTAATCAACAAATGAAAAGAATCGAGGCGCCAAGGCAATCCCTGAATCACGGGCTCGACGAAGCATCAAGGATGCCGTCAATTTTACGGCAGGCTGTTCGCGCCCCTCGCGCCGCAGTTGCGGCAAGCAGCCCTCAGTTGAGCTTGCTCGGACTACCGCAGCAAGCCTTGTATTTTTTGCCGCTGCCGCAAGGGCATGGATCATTGCGACCGACCTTCTCGTCTGCCGCTACAACCTTGCCTCCCCCTCGCTTGTTGCGCCAGAAGTTGTACAAGGTCTGCACGATCAGCGGCAGGTTTTCCTGGACATCGGCAATCAGGCGCGCCTCCTCTGCCGGCGCGAACCAGCGTTCACCGCTATTCTCGACATCCTCCTTGAGCATGCCATTGAGCAAAAACAGGGGTTCGAGCAATTCCGACAAATCTTCGGCGTGTTTCCCGGCCTGTTCATACCAGTCGCCGCCCAGATTGGCACCCACAATATATGCATCAGCCCAGGCAGCGAAATCATAGAGATCGCTGCCCTCATCCACCGGATAAAGCAAAGGCGCAACCGTTTCATCTGCCAGCAGGGATTGGGCAATCTCGTTGTTCAGACGCATCAGCAACTCAACCGTTTCCGCGACTTCGGCGGCAGCGGCATTCTCCAGACCGGGCCCCAGCGCCTCGGCCAGCCAGACCCCGGGCATGACCGGCTGCGGACCGCTGATTACGGCGCACAACAAGGCCTGAATCTCGTCAAGACGGAACGCCTCGCCAGCGAAGGCTTCACATTCGAGCAATTCTTCCAGGCGATCCAGATCGGACTCGGTGAGCGGCAGCGTATTCATGAACAACATCCTCCTATCGATGGCCCGAATCATAGCCGACTTTGCTACATTCGCCTTGTCCTGAGCGTCGTCTCCGGGCTACAAGCCGCGCGCCCAGTCCGGCCGCAAACCGGCTGCAGCCGGTTTGACCATTGCCGCTCGAACCTGCGCCAGCAGGCGCTCCTTGTCCGCTCCCAGGGTTCCCTTGAGGATCAACCAGTTGCTTGCATGATCGCTGCGGAACACTGTCCGCCGCAGTTCCAGCGCCGAAAGAAAGTGCTCCATTTCGGCGAACAAGGCAGGCGGAGCCAGCGGCTCCCAATCGGGAAAGGCCGCGCGAAACCGCTCCTCGCCTCTGGGAAAGCTAACCACCAGCGTCGCCAGATATTCCGGCTGAGTCGCATTCGCCAGACGGGCCGAATTTTCTGCATGCTGCCGGCTCCAACTCTGCCCGGCAAGACCGTTGAGGATCATCACCGACCGGGTGATTCCAGCGCTGCCAAGCTTTTCCAGCGCAGCACAGGTGGAAGCATAGGTTTCGCCCTTGTTCACCGCTGCCAGCACGGCATCATCCCCGGATTCGGCTCCGACATAAGCCATGCTCAAGCCGGCTGCCGCCAGTTCGTTCACTTCCTGCTGACTCTTTTTCTGCAGGTTACGCGGCAAGCAGTAGCTCGAAATCCTTCTGACCGCCGGAAAATGGCTACGGATAGCAGCCAGAATTGTCAGCAGGCGGCGAGTCGGCAGGACCAGGGCATCGCCATCGGCAAGAAATACCCGCCGCACCTGCTGCCCGTATAACTCGCCGGTACGGCGAATACTGGCGAGGACTTCATCTTCGTCGCGGGCCCGAAATTTCTTTTGCGGCGCGGTATACATTTCGCAAAAAGTGCAGCGATTCCAGGAACACCCGTCGGTCACTGGCAAGATCAGTGATTCGGCCTCGCTGGGTGGACGATAGACCGGCTCGACGTAACGAATCGGCAACATCTTTGCGCTTATTTTCGGCCGGCCTGCAGGCGCTCAACAAATGCCTGCGGCAGAGGTGCCGGGCGCCGCGCCTGGTAATCAAAAAACATCATTCCATGCTTGCCGCGCGCCACCTCACGTTCGCCGACCGAGAGCCGCCAGACGAAGTCGCAACCATATTTATTGAAATCATCCGCTGCCATTTCAATCAGCAGGGTTTCGCCGTGAAAAGCCTCGGAACGGTACTGCACGGCGGCATCGGCAACGATCACTCCGACACCTTCGACATCCAGTTCCGAATATCCCAGACTGCGGAAAAACCTCACCCGGGCCTCGGATACCAGCATCAGCAAGGCTGCATTGTCGAGGTGATTGCCATAATTGATGTGATTAATGTAAATCGGAATTTCGGTCGCAAACGAAAATGATTTAGGAAGATCGATCTTGATACGCGGCATGGTTAACGTGGAGAAAAATCAGAGACACAGAGCAAGCCGCCGGCCGGCTTACTCAGCCAGCGGAAACTCGCTTTCGGAATAAAAGCGGAAAGTGCCACGACCTGCATGCTTGGCCTGATACATGGCCATATCGGCGTGACGTGACAGGGCATCGAAATCGCGACCATGCTCCGGGTAGATGGCGATCCCGATGCTGGTACCGATCTCGACCCGATGTCCCAGCACCTCGAAAGGACGCTGCAAGGCCTCGACAATATTCGCAGCGACACAGGCAGCATCCTCGCGCTGCCGGAGATCACGCAACAATGCCATGAACTCGTCGCCGCCCTGGCGGGCCACCGTATCGCTTTCGCGAATGCTGCCGCGCAGGCGGCGCGCGACCAGGCGCAGCAATTCGTCGCCCGCATCATGCCCAAGGGTGTCATTCACCGCCTTGAACCGATCGAGATCGAGGAAAATCACCGCAAAATGCAGATTGTTGCGATGACTGACCGCCAACTCCTGCTCGACCCGGTCGCGATACAGGGTACGGTTCGGCAGGTCGGTCAGCGCATCGTAGAAGGCCATGCGCTGCAGATTTTCCTCGGCGGTCTTGAGTACGCTGATATCGGAGAACACACCGACGTAATTGGTCAACTCGCCGGCATTGTTGTAGATCGCAGTGATCGACAGCCATTTCGGAAACTCGCTACCGTCCTTGCGCCGATCCCAGACCTCACCCACCCAACGCCCGTTGCGATCAAGCGAGGTCCACATCTCGCGGTAAAAATCTGCATCATGCCGGCCGGAACTGGTGACCTTCGGCGTTTTCCCGATCACTTCGGTCGCCTCATAACCCATCATCCGGCAATACGCTGGATTGACGTCGAGAATCCGGGTTTCCGGATCGGTAATGACAATCCCTTCCAGCGTGTTTTTCAGAATCTGATCGGACAACTGCAATTGCTTCTCCATCTGCCGCCGCTGCAGATGGGCCTTGACCCGTGCCCGCAATACCGGTGCGACAATCGGCTTGGTCAGGAAGTCATCTACCCCCTCCTCCAGCCCTTGCACCTCGGCTTCATCGGAGGTGTCGGCAGTCAGGAAGATCACCGGCACATCGCGGGTTGCCGGGGCGGCCCGCAGGGCCTCCAGTACCTGATGCCCATCCATTTCGGGCATCATGATGTCGAGCAACACCAGATCAGGAGTTTCCTTGCGGGCGGCGATTTCCAGCGCCTGGCGGCCGCTGGTAGCGGTTTTCAGACGATATTCACGCTGCAGGATGGAAACCAGCACGTGCAGGTTTGCCGGGACGTCATCAACGAGCAGCAGGAGTGGTCGGGTATCGTGTTCCATCATCGCCTTGGTATCAGTCAGCCAGCGTTTTCTTTGTCGTGCCAGTCTGCCAGCGCTTCCAGCGCACCAGCATAATCGAAATTGTCCAGACAGCGTAGCGCCAGCGCAAGCGCTGGCATTTTATCCGCCTCCCCGCGTAGCTTTTCCACCAATGCCTGCGGCGGATATTCGTCCTCGCGCAAACAGGCCAGAAAAATGTGCCGCTCTTCGGCCGACAAAGCACCATCGGCAACGGCTTCAGTACGCGCCTCGGGAACCAGTTGGCAGATGGCGCTTGCAGCGGCCTGCAGGTCGTGTTGCCAGGCAGCGCACAAGTGCTGCGCCTCGGTTGACACGGTCGACGCTCCAATCAGGGCTTTTTCCAGCATAGCCGCCTGCTCGGCCAATTGGCGGCCGCCCAAATTGGCCAGTACCCCCTTGAGCATGTGCGCCTCGCGCCGCAAGGCCGACACATCGACCAGCTCCGCCAGCTGCTGACAATGATCCGGAATGGCCGCAGCCAGATCGCGCAGCAACTGATAGAGCATCTCGCGATTCCCCCCCAGACGCACCAGCGCCTCCTCCAGCTCGAAGCCGGGCAACCTCGGCAACTCCGTAGCAGTGGCCTGCACTCGCGGCAGCGGGAGGACCAGCCGGCGGCCCAGGCACCTGCCGAGTGCCGCCAGCAAAACCTCGGGATCGATCGGTTTGGGCACGAAATCGGCCATCCCGGCCTCCTCGCACAAACGCCGATCCTCGGCCATCACTGCGGCGGTCATTGCAATCACCGGCAGAGTTGCCGCATGCGGCAACGCGCGGATGCGTCGGGTCGCCTCCAGACCGCCCATGACCGGCATGTGCAGATCCATCAACACCACATCCGGCACCTCGCCACCGGCAACCCGATCCACCGCCTGGGCGCCGTGCTCGGCAATTTCAACCTGGGCGCCCTGGCGACGCAGAAACTCGGCTGCGACCAGCTGATTGTTCGGGTTGTCCTCGACCAGCAATATCCGTACTCCGGCCAACGCTGCACTCCCGCTTGCCCCCCCGGCTGCGGCCGCTGCCGGCGATCCAGGCGGGGCCAGCACGGCGAGCAAGGTATCGAATAGCGCCGAGGGTGTCGCCGGTTTGCTCAGGAATGCGTCGATCCGGACCTCTCCGGCTAATTGGCGCAAGGCCTCGGCCGCTCCGGCCGAGGCCAGCACAACCCGCCATGGCGGCAGTTCCGCTTGCGGCAGCAAGGTGTCGATCCGGGCCAGCAGTTGGCGGGCGGCCAGATCCGGCATCTGACCATCAAGCAGCAGTACGTCATGTCGAGTACCACCAAGCAGCGCCGCCTCAATCAGCCCCAGTGCATCGAGCCCGCTGGCTGCCACATCGACCTGGATTTTCCAGGCCTGCAGCCAGTCTCCGAGAATTTGCCGGGACCGTTCCTGATCGTCGACCACCAGTACCCGCAATCCGGCCAGCTGTTGCAAGTCGGCCGGGCGCGCGGCACCGGCAGCAACACCGACCCGGACATGGAAGCTGAAAGTCGCACCGGCCCCGAGGATGCTATTGACCGAAATCTCTCCCCCCATCAAATGCACCAGACGCCGGGAAATCGCCAGCCCCAAGCCGGTTCCGCCATGTTTCCGGGTGGTCGAAGAATCAGCCTGGGTGAAAGGCTGAAACAAGGACTCGCTCTGCTCGGCGGATAAACCGATACCCGTATCACGCACACTGACCTGCAACTGCAGCGAATCGTCGCGGTCGCATTCGCCACTTACGGCCAGCTCGATTTCTCCCCGCTCGGTGAATTTGACGGCATTTCCGACCAGATTGACCAAGACCTGGGTCAATCGCGTCGCATCGCCGATCAGATCTTGTGGCATGCCCGGAGCAATCGAGAAAAAGAGTTCGAGCCCCTTTTCCTCAAGTTGCGCCGAAAACAGGTCTGCCACCCGCTGCAGTACATGGTCAAGGACAAAGGGCTGGTACTCGACATCGAGGCGCCCGGCCTCAATCTTTGAGTAATCAAGAATATCGTTGAGGATTACCAGCAAGGCCCGCGCTGAATCATGGGCTTTCCCCAGATAGTCACGCTGTTGCGGCGACAGGGGTGAATCGAGGACCAGCCGGGAAAGGCCGATGATTGCGTTCATCGGGGTCCTGATCTCGTGGCTCATATTGGCGAGGAACTCGCTCTTGGCCCGGTTGGCAGCCTCGGCCGCCTGCTTGGCTTCGATCAATCCCTCTTCCGCATGCTTGCGATGGCTGACATCGACCACAACGCCGACAAAATATAGAGGCGTACCGGCCTCGTCACGCAACGCGGAAACCGCAAGGTCAACCCACAAAACCTCGCCATCCCGCAGACAATAACGTTTTTCAATCCTGTAATCGTCACGGGTTCCGGCCAGGATTTCGCGAAAATAGCCATGCTCGCGCTCTCGATCATTCGGGTGACTGAGTTGCGCCAGATTCAGCTGGTGCAATTCTGCCGGGGTATAACCGCGCATCATCTGGCTGAAAGCCGGATTGAAGTCGATCAGCATCCCCGAGGCGTCAGCAAATACAATCCCGGTGTTGGAACGCTCGAAAATACTGCGGAAACGGGCCTCGCTCATCTGCACCACCCGGTGCATGTCGCGCAGTTCGCGCGCCCGCTCGCTGAGCCGTTCGAGCATGTCGTTGAAGGCCAGGGCCAGACGCGCAGCCTCATCGTCGCCAACCACCTCGACCCGGCAATTCATGTCGCCGCCGCGCACGCGGCCGACCACATCCTCAATCGCATAAAGCTTGCGGGTAACCCGTTGCACCAGCACAACCACGATCAGTACCACCAGCCCCAACGACAGCAAAGCATAGAGCAAGGCACCCTGACGCAGATTGTGGAGTTCCTGCCGGGCCTCGGCCTGCCCCAGCCCCAGCCTGACCCAGCCAACGTGCTGACCGGAAAAACTCACCGGATGCAGATAATCGACCAACTCGCCGGTCTGGGCCAGCAGATAGCCATCAACCCGTTCAGGAAGATCAGCGAGGTAGCGACCGCGATAGCTGGCATCCGTATGCGCCAGTACTCTTCCCTCAAGGTCAACGATCACGGCATAGCGCAACTCGGAATAAGCTTTCTGCGCGTCGAGCAACTCCTGCAAGCCAAGCACGTCGCGAGCCTTCAGCCAAGGGCCGGCGACGCTCGCAAGGCTGTGCGTCAGCGCCCGTGCCTGGGAAATTTTCTGTTCAAGTAAAAAGTTCTGCTGCCGCTCTGTCAACAGCACGACAAACAGGCTCATCGTCAGCGCCATGACCAGCGCAATCCAGGCAACCAGTTGCCGCCGCAGGCCGGGAGGAAAGAAAGCAAGGCGCCTCATGGTTGCACCACGACCCTGACTTCGCGCTCAAAACGCTGGATGAACTGGCGCACCGGCTGATAGAAAGCGTTGTCGGCGCGATGAAAGCGGGCTGTCTGCATCGCGGCAAGAATCTGGGTCCCCTCTGGTGATCCAGAGAGTCCGGGCAGCAAATTCTGCAACTTATGCCGGAGTTCCAGCGGCACATCGTCGCGCAGCATCAGCGAATTGTTCAGCAAATGCGGAGTCTCCCAGATCACCCGCAATTCTGCAGCCTCACGCGGATGGTCCTTCTGGAAGGCGCGCCAAGGCGGCGGCCAGGTCGCGGCAATTGCCGTTTCACCAAGCGCAACGCTCATGATTGAAGACTCCTGTGACCCTACGTAGCGGTTATCCAGATCGCGGATCACATCGACCCCGTGCCGATGCAGGTAATACTGCGGCAGCATCGCCGCTGCCAACGCGGTCGGAGACGGATAGGCGATCGCCTTGCCTTTGAGATCGCCGGGCTGTTTGAGGTTCGAATCCCGGCGGACGATGAAGATACCGCGAAAATCCTCGGCATCGCCAGCCATCGCAATCACTGCATAACCGCTATCCATCGCCAACAAGGTTTGCCATGGATTGGGCAGCAATATCTCCGGAGCCCGGGCGCGGATTTTTTCCTCGTAGGCCTGATAGTTGCGGGAGGCTTCGAGCTCGAAGCGGGCCTCGGGAATCCGCCGGTTCAGATAATCGATCAGCGGCTGATAAGCCTCGCTCAATTTCTGCGGATTATGCAAGGGATGCACCGCCAGCCGGTAGAGCGGCTTTTGCCGGAGCGGCGGGTTATCGACGAAGCGCGGTCCAAGCGCTGCCTGCGGCGGCGCCTCGCAGGCAGCCAACAGCAGACACACACCCCCCATCAGCCATAACCAGCCGAACCCGGCAGCCTTCTCCGCCCGCATCCTTTCTCTCCCCCTTGCCGCCTTCAGTCTGCGGCGCTAGTTCGCCGCATTATATGCGCCCCCTCTGCCCCTGCGCCGCAGAATCGGGCAAGATGGCAGCCATACTGACCACCGGAGGTTTTCGTCTCATGGCCGAACAACAGGTACTCCACTATGTCACCCATGCCCGCAGCACCCTGGAGATTACCCGCGACATCGCGGCCATTGTCCAGAAAAGCGAACTTGAATGCGGCATCGTCCACATTTTTGTCCGCCATACCAGTTGCGGACTGGCATTGACTGAAAACGCCGATCCCGATGTCCGCCACGACCTCGACACCCTGCTTCAGCGCTGGGCACCGGATGGCGACCCGGCCTATCGCCACCGCCAGGAAGGAGACGATGACATGGCAGCACACGCCCGCAGCCTGCTGACCGGAGTTTCCCTGAGCCTGCCCTTTGCCCACCGGCATTTGCTGCTTGGCCACTGGCAGGGCGTATTCCTGTTCGAGCACCGCAACGAGGGGCACCGGCGGGAAGTTGTGGTCACCCTGCTCGGCTGAAGCACCGGATACTAGGTTCCGGTCCGGACCAGCCGGCAGAGTTTGCAATCCAGCCACAACCGGCATCGGTCAGTTGCTTACAGTTCGCTCGTGATCCGCCGCGATGTTTTTCGCGCAAGCCTGCCGTATCTGCACCTTGGGCGGCAACGGGCGGCCCCTGTCAGTTGCAAGGAGAAACCCTCATGAACCTGCACAGCGAACCCATGGCCGGAGCAGCCCTGCTCATCCGGGTTGAGAGCGAAAACCTCGACGCCGGCAATGCCGGCCAGTTCAAATCCCTGATTCAACCACTACTCGAAAGCAGTCATTGCGTGGTCATCGACATGTCGGCGCTGAGCTTCGTGGATAGCTCAGGCCTGGGCGCGCTGCTCTCCTGCCTGCGCACAATGAATAACCGCAACGGTACCCTGCATCTGGTGGGGCTGGCCAAACCGGTACGCGCCCTGTTCGAACTGGTCCGCATGCACCGCATCTTTTCGCTGCACGACACCATCGCCGCAGCGCTGGCTGCCTGCCCCTGAACCATGAGCCCGGTCACCCCCGACGCGGCGCCACCGGGAACGGTACTGATCGTCGACGACACGCCGGCCAACCTGCAGCTATGCCAAAGCATTCTCGCCCGGCACTGCCGGGTGCTGACTGCCGGCAGTGGCGCCGAAGCACTGGCGCTACTGGCCGCTGAGGCGGTCGACGTCGTTCTGCTCGATGTAATGATGCCGGACATGGATGGCTTTGCAGTTGCCGGACAAATCCAGGCCGACCCGCAACTGGCGGCAACCCCGATCATCTTCCTGACCGCGCTCACCGACAGCGCCTCGCAGATTCGCGGACTCGAACTCGGCGCAGTCGACTTTCTGACCAAACCGGTATCGTCCAAAATCCTGCAACGCCGGGTCGCCAACGTGATTGAGCGCGAGCAGTTGCGGCGACGCCTGCAAGGCGAACGGCAGGCCTTGCAACAAGCCGTTGCTGAACTGCGCCAGCAGAAGGCTGCGCTCGATGCTCATTGTCTGGTCAGCATCTGCGATGCAGACGGCAGGATCACCTATGCCAACCCTCGTTTCTGCGACATCTCTGGCTACCCGGAGGCCGAACTGCTCGGGCAAAATCATCGCCTGATCAAATCGGGCCTGCATCCTGAGAGTTTTTATGCGGAAATCTGGCAAACGATTGCCGCCGGCCACACCTGGCACGGCGAAATAGCCAACCGGCGCAGCGACGGAGAAATCTACTGGGTAGACTCAACCATCATTCCATGGTGCGACGAGGATGGCATTCCCTACCAGTACGTCGCCATCCGCACCGACATCACCGAGCGGATCCGCGCCCGCCAGCAGTTGGCCGCAGCCCGCCAGCGCGAATTAGAAATCGGTGCCCAAATCCAGCAGCGGCTGCTGTTCGGCCCCCTGCCCGAGCACCTGCCGGGATTTGCCGTGGCCTGCCACACCGAAGCCTCGGAAGGTGTCGACGGCGATTTTTACACTTTCACCCGGCTGGGAGACGACACTTTCGAGTTGATCACCGGCGATGTGATGGGCAAGGGCGTGGCTGCAGCCCTGATCGCTGCCGCGATCAAGAGCAGCTACCGGCGAATATTTACCGAACTGCTCTGCCGGCATGAACTACAGGCGCCCCCTTCCCCGGCGCAGATCATGAATGCGCTCCATACTGCAATCACTCCGGAACTGATAGACCTTGACTGCTTCGCCACCCTCTCGCTGCTCCGTTTCGACCGGGTGCAAGGCTGCGTGACCTGGGTCAATGCCGGCCATACGCCGGCCCTGCTCGCCCACCCGGATGGGCAAATCGAACACCTGCTGGGAGACAACCTGCCGCTGGGCGTGCTGGCCAACGAAACCTACGCCGAACAGACCACCCCACTGGCCATAGACGACCTGCTGCTGCTTTATTCGGACGGGATCAGCGAGACCACCACTGCTGCCGGCACAGCCTACGGCGAGGAGCGGATCAGGGAATTGCTCCGCGCCGCCCGTTGCCAGACGATCAGCCCCGCCATCCTGCTCAATGCCCTGCGCAGTGATCTCGACGACTTTGCCGGCCAGCACGGACGGAGCGACGACCGAACCCTGATCGCAGTGCAGATGCAGCCTGAGCACGGTAACAACGCCCCCCGCCCGCATCCGGAATGCTTCGAGCTGCCACGCCGCCTGGACGGCCTCACCCTGTTGCGCGAAAAAATCGCCAGCCTGCTTTCCGACCAGCCGGAAGAGATCTGGCGTGCCTTGGCCTTGGCAGCCTTCGAAGCGGCCACCAACATCGTTCGCCACACCCCCGAAAAGCTTCCCGGCACCCCCATCATCGCGCGTCTCGAACGCCAGCCGCAGCGCTGCCGCGTTGATCTGTTTTATCCCGGCCGCGCATTCCAGCCCGGCGCCGCCTGCCCGCCCGATTTCAGCGGCGCGCGGGCAGGCGGCTTTGGGCTGTTCATCATTGCCCACCAGGTTGACCTGCTTGCCTACGAAGCCCCCCTGCCGGGAATGGCGGCAATTCGCCTGGAAAAGCAACTGACAGGAGCAGCCACATGAAGGACACACTCAACCCGGCCCTTCGCGCCCTGTTAGCTGCCGCCGAGGATGATCGACTGGGCGCAGCCGACCCAGCCCTGCTTGCCGCGCTGACCAGCCGATTGGTCAGTAGCGATGTCAGCCAGCGCATCCATTTTCTTTATGCTTTCACCGGGATTGTTGAAAGCGACGCCGGCGGCACGATCCGCGACGCCAACCCGGCAGCCCTCAGCCTGACCGGCAAGCAGCGCAAGCAACTCCTCGGAACGCCCCTGGCCGATCTCTTCACTGTCTCTGCCGACAAGGCCGAGCGACATTTCGGCCTGCTTGTCGAACAAGGCATCAGCCATGCCGAACTGCAGCTGGAAAATCCCCTGGGCGAGCCGTTGACCGTGCAAATCGCTTCGATCGAAGCCGCAGCCGGCCGTTTCGTACACTTCCTCGACGATGTCAGCGAGGCCCGCCGCAAAACCGCCGAGCTTGAAGCCGCACGCGCCCAGGCCGATGCCGCCAACCAGGCCAAAAGCGCTTTTCTGGCCAACGTCAGCCACGAAATCCGCACCCCGCTCAACGGCATTCTTGGCCTGACCCAACTGGTCCTGCTGCAAACGCTTCCCCCGACGCTACGCGATACGCTGGAAAAAATTGCAGGCTCAGGACGTCATTTGCTGCAACTGCTCAACGACCTGCTCGACTTTGCCAAAATCGAAGCTGGCAAGCTCGAATTCGAGGATCGCGAATTCGATCTCTGGGAAGTTCTTGAAACCCTCGCCACCACCTGCGCCCATGCCGCCCCCGAAAAAACCTTGCGGCGGCGTTTCCTGCTGGGCGCCGGCGTGCCACGGCAAATTCGGGGCGATGCCCTGCGCCTGCAGCAGATTCTGCTCAATCTGCTGGGCAATGCGCTCAAATTCACCGAGCAGGGCGAGGTTGCGCTGCAGATCGAGGCAACCGGCGAAAACCTGCTGTTCACCGTCAGCGACAGCGGCCCCGGCATCCCCGCCGAACTGCAGGGGCGCCTGTTCCAGGCTTTCGTCCAGGGCGACGCCGGCACCACTCGCCGCTACGGCGGCACCGGGCTGGGTCTCAGCATCGCTGCCGGCCTGGCCCAAGGAATGGGCGGTCAGTTGCAGGTCGCCAGCGCCCCCGGCTGCGGCAGCCGCTTCACCCTCCGGCTACCTTTGCGTGCGCTTGCTGCCCCCCCCCAACCGACACGACCTTGCGGTCCGCTCGACCTGCGCGAGGCCGGCGACAGCCGCGAGTTGGCCGGCGATCTGGCCGCCCGTGGCCTGCTCACGGTCGACGGTGGAAAAAACGCCATTTTGCTGGTCGACCGTGAACATCGCGAATCACTCGCCAGCTGGCTCGCCCGGCGCCCGCCACAAGCCGCCATCGTCGTTGCTCCGGCCGAGGTCTGCGCTGAGTTTTACGGAACCGGAAACGCCGCCACGGAAGCGCGCATCGAATTCCTGCCTCAACCGCTGGCACCGCTGGCTTTGCTTGCGGCCTGCCAGCGCCTCTCCCAAGGCAGCGGCGGACCCGCCAGCCTGGCCGAAGTGCCGGACGAATTTCATGGCGCCTTGATCGCTGTCGTCGACGACCTGGAAATCAATCGCATGGTCTTGAGCGGCCTGCTCCGGCGCGCCGGTATCCGTGTCCTTTGTGCCGAGAACGGCGCCCACCTGCTGGCTCAACTGACAGGCCCGGACTGCGAACTTCCGGAATTGCTGCTGCTCGACCTGCACATGCCCGAACTGGATGGCTTTGCCACAGCCCGCGAAATTCGTCGTCGCGGCTGGACCATGCCACTGGTTGCGATTTCCGCTGCCGTCGGTGCAGAAGAGCAGGCCGAATGCAGTGCGGCCGGAATCAGCGACTTTCTCCCCAAGCCGGTCGATGTCGAAGCACTCTGGGGCGTGCTCACCTGCTGGCTCCCTCCGCGCAGCCCCGGCCCCGCCAGCCTCGAGCCACCACCGGCCACGCTGCCGCCCGCCTGGCTGGCAGCCGCCGGTAGCGCCGCCGAGATCACCTGGACGCGCTTTCTTGGCGATGCGGCCAGCCTGCAGCGAGCCGCCGCAGCCTTCGCCAAACAACAACAACCACGGTTTGCCTGCCTGCTGGCAAACCCGGACCGCAATGATCCGGCACTGCCCCTGGCGTGGCAGCAACTCGCACATGCGCTGGCCGGCGGAGCCGCCAACCTCGGACTGGATGAACTGCAACAGGCTGCCAGCCGGGTTGAGCAGGTGGCTGGTGCCGGACACCTGCCGGCCCTCGCCGACCTGGCGGTGATCGGCGCCGCCTTGACGCGGCTCGAGATTGCGCTGGGCGGTGCCGAGGCCGTACCTGCAATGCCGGCCTGAGGCTGCCTGCTAACCCCTTTCGTCCGCTGCCACCAGGCGCAGGACGGGGCGCGGACCGTGCAGCGCACGCCACAGGGTGCGATGGAATTTCTTCAGATCAATCGGCTTGGCAATGAAATCATCCATGCCGGCAGCCCGGCAGCGTTCCCGATCCTCGCTGAAGGCATTCGCCGTCATCGCCACGATCGGCGGCGCCGCAGGACACCGGCGGCGGATTTCGCGGGTGGCGGCCAGACCGTCGAGGACCGGCATCTGCATATCCATCAGGATCAGGGAAAAATCACCGCTGCAGGCGAGATCGACAGCCCGCTGCCCGTTCTCGGCAACGCTCACCGCCAACCCCAGTTCCTCAAGCAGGGCACAGGCGATTTCCTGATTGATCGGCTCATCTTCCGCCAGCAAAACCCGGCGGCCGGTGAAGTTTTCGCGGATTTTCACTTCCAGTTCGTCCGGCAACTGCGCTTCGGCAACAAGCGTTTCTCCATGGCGTGCCAGGCGCAGCGTCAACCAGAAGGTTGAGCCCGCCCCGGGCAGGCTCTCGACACCGACCTCGCCCCCCATCAGTCCGGCCAGTTGCCGGGTAATCGCCAAGCCCAGCCCGGTACCCTTGTAGATTCTCGTGGTTGAACTGTCGGCCTGTTCAAAGGCCTGGAACAGGCGCGGCAGAACCTCGGGCGCAATCCCCGGGCCGCTATCGCTAACCTCCAGCCGCAACAGCGCCGAATCGGCGCTCTGCTCAAGAACCCGAACGGCAATTCCGACCCGCCCGGCCGCAGTGAATTTGACTGCATTCGATGCGTAATTGAGCAAGGCTTGGGTGATCCGGGTCGGATCGCCGTACAAGGGCCCGGGCAGCGGAGCCAGTTCAGTCATCAGTTCCAGATTTTTGCTGCGCGCGGTAACGCCGACAATCGAAGCCACGTCGGCAACGATGGCCGGGAGGTTCACCGGTACCGATTCCAGGGTCAGCTTGCCGGCATCGATTTTGGACAAATCGAGAATATCGTTGATCAAGGTCAGCAGATGCCCGGCGGCATGCTCCATCTTCTGCAGACAGGATTTGAGACGGGGCGAGCCGGCATCGCGCTGGGCCAGATGCAGCAAGCCGATGATGCCGTTCATCGGAGTACGGATTTCGTGGCTCATGTTAGACAGGAAAGTCGCCTTGGTGCGTGCGGCTGCGGCGGCCTGGTCACGCGCCTCGGCCAGCTGGCTGTTGGCCTGCTCAAGCTCTGCCGTACGCTGGGTCACCAGCTGCTCAAGCTGACTGCGGTGCTGTTCGAGCTCTTGCTCCAGACGCTTTTTCTCGGTCACATCCTGTTTTACCGCCAGGTAGTGCGTGATTTTCCCCGTCTCGTCGAAAACAGGCGAAATGACCTCCGACTCAACGTAGAGCCCGCCGTCCTTGCGCCGGTTCACCAGTTCGCCGGACCACACCCGGCCGGCCACCAGGGTCGCCCAAAGGTCCTGATAGACCCTGCCGGCTGTCTGTTCCGACCTGAGCATGCGCGGATTGCTGCCCAGCAACTCTTCACGCGAATAACCGGAAGCACTGACAAACGCTGGATTGACGTATTCGATCACCCCTCGCGCATCGGTAATGCAAACCCCTTCCGGGCTTTGTTCGATGGCTTGCTGCAGGCGGCGCAGTTCCCCCAGCATCTGCTGCCTTTCGCTGACATCGCGAGTCACCGCCAGCACCGAAGCAACCGTCCCCCGATCATCGCGCAGGGGCACGGCATGCGACTCCATTCGCCGCCGCTGCCCGTGCAGGCCGACGATGGAAAACTCCAGCACCTCGGGTTCGCCGGCAAGCACCCGCTGCTGGAATGCGGCAAATGCCTCCCGGTCCTCCGGCGCGATCAGCGCCAAGACCGGCTGGCCGATCACTTCATCGCTCCCGGTTGCCCCCACCATCTGCAAACCAGCCGGGTTCATCAACAAAACCCGACCGTCGTGGCCCACGACCTTGACACACTCCGGTTCGGAATTGAGGATTGCCCGCAATTCGGCCTCGCGGGCGGCAAGCTGCGCCAGCATCCGCTTTTGCTCGGACAAGTCGCGGAATGAAGCGCAAACCAAAGACTCATTGCCGTCGCGGAGAATCCAGGTACTCACCTCGACCTCCAGGGTCGCCCCGCCGACCCGGCGATAAACGCTGGCATAACGGGCTGGATGACTGCCCTGGAGCAAGCCTCGCAGATGGGTGAGCACCGCCTCGGGATCGGGTAGCGCATTGTCGAACGCCTCCAGCCGCAGCACGCCAGCGGGCTGTGGCTGCAAGCCGAGCAAGCTGTAGAAGGCAGGATTGGCATCGACCACCCGGCCCGCACCATCAAGGACGTAAATCCCCTCGGAAGCCGAATCAACCAATGCCTGCTTGCGCAACAGCAAGGTCATGCCGGCAGCCAATCGCCGCCGATGCCACAACCAGGCCCCCAGACTCGCAACCACCACAGCCAGGGTCAGAGCACCACCCCACCAGGCCTGGCGCCGCCATTCGGCGAGTACCGCCGCACGGTCGCGGGCAAGGATCAGGCGAGGCTGAGCGCTCGCCGCCAGATCCGGCACCGCCAGCGCAGTCGCCGCCACCAGCTGTGCCGATCCCGAGGAGGAGGCGCCGGCGAGCACGATTTCCCGGCCATCGGCATGCTCCAGACGGACTCGCAAATCCGGGGCATACAGCAGGGTCGCCAGCTGGCGGGCCAGCGGCGGCGCCTCGATAGCCAGGATCGCCATGCCGGCAAACCGCCCGGCCGAATCGCCAAGACGGCGCGACAGCGCAAAGCGTGGCGGCCCATCCCCCCCGGACACAGGCAGGGAAGTCAGACTCACCACTTCTTCAGCCCCTCCCCGGGCACGCACCAAATCCGCTCGGTTGGGCCAGGCGCGACCATGCAGCTCGCTGCGATTACCGGCTATCACCCGCCCGCGCGTGTCGAGCAGGAGCAGGGTGCTGTCCCGCCCGGCCACGGCGGCGAGGCGGGCAAACTCGCGCTCGGCGAAGACTCGCTGCCGCCCCTCCGGAAAAACCACTGCCTGCAGCAAGCCTGCGCCAGCCGCAAGTTGTTGCTGCAGGGCCGCCCCCTGAACCTGGACCAGTTTATCCAGATGGGCCTGTTCATGACGCAGCAACCGCTCGCGGCTATCGGCGAGGAACCAGGTCAGCAACCCGGCCACGCCCATCAGGAGCAGGACCAGACCGGCGAAATGCCGGCGCAGCAAGCCCCCCGGAGGTTGCCGGCGATGCGGGAGAGCAGTCACCGACCACTCCGGTAAGGACAGGTCGCAGGCCAAGGATCAATACACAACAACGACATAATCTGACAAAAGTAACAATTCCTCGAATACTACCCGACACCGATCCGACCTTTTTGATCTGGATCAGTTCGCTGCCTTGCCTAGACCCCGGCCCGGGGCGCAAAGATTTAACAATCCGGCCACAGACGTCCTGCCTCCCACGGCTTAAATGACTCACATCGGCTTTGGGAGATGCGCCATGAATCTGCTCCGCCACTTTGACCGCATTTACATCCTCAATCTCTCGTCCGGCACAAAGCCCCGCGAGAGGGCCGCTTCCGAACTGGCTGCACACGGTCTGGAGATCGACGACCGGCAGGTGCGCTGGGTGACTCCCCCCTCTCCGGGCAGTGCCGACGGTTTTCCCGACATCGATGCCCGACATCGCTTTGAAGCGCACCTGACGATCATCGACGAGGCGATTGCCGCCAACCTCGCCAGCGTCCTGATCTGCGAGGCCCAGTTGCACCTTGACCCACGCACCGATGCTCCGGGACTCAACCTGCTGTGGCCGCTATGCACTGAGGAATGGGACTTCACCTATCTCGGCCACGACGAGCCGCTGCCCGATAGCGGCCAGCCTCCCCGCTGGGGCAGCACCCGCCAGGAACTGGCCAGCACCGTCTGTTACGCACTGTCGCGCCGGATCATGCCCGCATTGCGCGAATACCTGGTGCACTCCCGCGCAGGTGGATCAACCGCCTGCTGCCTGCCGCTCGATGCCGCCTACTCGGCATTTCGCCAGGCACACCCCGAGTGCCTGACCCTGATTGCCATGCCCCCCCTGGTCACACCCACTCCGTCCCACGGAATATGGCCGCGCTGGCTGAGTCGGCCTCTGATCGAACGCAGCTGGTTCAAGGCCGCCTGGCGCCACTGAAGTGCAGCCCCCGCCCGAACGGAAAACACAACCAGGCAAATAGGGCGATATTCACGGTCGACCGTGAAAAGCCCCTGTTTCTCCCGCTCCCGACCGCTCCGGATAATTGCCACCGTTGTCGGTTCGATCGCCATCGCGGATCGCCTAAAGCAACCGCCCCCCCCTGCCGGTCGGCCCCCCCCCCGGTGTTGCCGCATCCCAGCGCCGGACACCGGCAAGCGCGGCACGCCTCCTTGCCGCGTCAGTTGGTCAACAACGCTTACACAAGTCGCACAAAATCCGGTCAGCCCACTCCCCGGGGCAATGCGTTATTCGGACACAGGCATCACAGCAAAAGGAAAAAGCCATGTTCGTCAATCAAACCGAATCCACCGCCTTCGTTCAATCGCTCAAGCGCGCCGGAGTCAGCATCAGCGACGAGCGCCAGGTCATTGAACGCCTCGCCGAAGCCCGCGAATGGCACTACGCCTTCAGCACCCTGGTCAAGCAGGGCCGCCGCATCGGCATCTGGTTTGCCGCTACCGCCAAGCTGCGCAGCCCCCGCTTGCAACGCCTGTTTGCCCGCTATCATTTCACCCCCGGCGCCGAGGCCGCCTTTGAACAATGCCTGCAACGCTGAACCGGGCAAACCGCAGATTGCAGACTCCGGGGCCCTTCGGCCCCGGTCCGGCAAAAGCAGCCGTACCTCACCGATACGCCGCAAGGCAGCGACTTGGCGTTAGAATTTGGGCATCGTCATTTTTTCTGTCGCCCAGTCATGCGTATCGGCATCCTCGAAGACGATCTTGCCCAACAGGAGCTTTACCAGTTGTGGCTGGGCACAGCCCAGCACAGCTGCAAATGCTACGGGACCGCAAAATCCTTTCTCGAATCGCTCGCGCACGAGCAGTTCGACCTGTTGCTGCTTGACTGGAACCTGCCCGACAGTTCCGGCCAGTTGGCCCTGAAATGGATTCGCGAAAACATCGGCTGGAGCATCCCGGTGATTTTCGTCACCGCCCGCGACGCCGAAATCGACATCGTCAATGCACTGCGCGGCGGCGCCGACGATTACCTGGTCAAGCCGGCAAAGTGCATGGAACTGCTCGCCCGGATCGAGTCGCTGGGCCGCCGGATCAAGCCGCCCACCGTCATCCAGATCGGGGTTTATGAAATCAATCAGGACCTGCGCCAGATTCGCCTGCATGGCCAGGACATCGAACTGACGCAAAAGGAATTCGAACTGGCCGGCTACATGTTCCAGCACCACGGAAAGCTGCTGTCGCGCGTGCATTTGCTCGAAAGGTTGTGGGGGCTCAACGCCAATGTTGATACCCGCACCGTAGACACCCACGTCAGCCGAATTCGCCGCAAGCTCAAGATTGCCCCCGAAAACGGCTGGCAGATCATCCCGGTCTACGGGTACGGCTACCGGATCGAAAGGACCGACAGTTCGCTTGAGGCGCTCCCCGCCTGAGCGCCGGTTACATCCCGCAACCGGCGGTGCTCACCCAGCGCCCTGACCGCCGCCCGAACTGCCCGCGACAAGCTGGCCGCCCTCCGGTCGTTGCGCTGCGCGGTATTGGCCGGGCGCAATCCCGGTCCACTTCTTGAACGCACGGTAGAAGGCGCTGAGTTCGGTAAAGCCGAGCGCACAGGCAATTTCCGGCATGCTCAGGCCGGCATCGCCGAGGTAGCCAATCGCCAGGTCGCGGCGCAAGTCGTCGAGAATCGTCCGGTAACGTGCCCCCTCGCGTTCCAGACGCCGACGCAGGGTGGCCGGGGAAACGTGCATCTGCTTGGCCAGTTCGGGAAAATCCGGCCACGACTCCGGCGCAATCTCACGCAGGCGCCGCCGAATCTGGGCGGTAACGCTCTCGCTGTTCTTGTAACGGACCAGGAAATTGGCCGGTGCCTGGCGCAGGAAGGCCTTCATCGTCCGCTCATTCTGGACATTCGGCATCGCCAGAAAACTTGCCGCAAAAGTCACGCCGGTATGCGCCTGGTCGAAACGCAGATCCTGCGCGAACAACACCCGCCATTCGTCACTATAGGCTGGCTCGGGGCAGCGAAAACCGGCATGTTCAAGCGGAATCCGCCGTCCGACCAGCCAGCAGGCCAGTCCATGCACGATCAACAGGTAGGTGCCATAGGAAAACGCCACCTTGGGCGGCGGCGCTGTGCCGGCCGGGGTAACTGCTTCGCGCAGCACGACCTCGGCCTGCTCGCCCACAACCCGCAACTCGGCCTGCCAATCGTCGAGAATCAGGTTGAGAAAGCGCAGGGCGCGGCGCAAGGCACGCTCCAGCGTCTCGGCGTGGATCAGGGTGTGACACATCAGGGTGAAGCTGCCGGGGCGCATCGGGTGACTGTCGAGGCCGAAAAACTCGTCGTCGATGACCTGGGCGATGCCATGCCAGAGAGCACCGTAATGCGCCGACGAAACCCGCGCCTGCGGCCAGGCCAGCAGTTCGGGGCTGATCCCGGCAGCCAGCAGGATCGGGCCCTCGTCGATCTCCCGCTGCCGCAGGCAAGCCAGTGCCTCATGGACAAAAGCAATGGCTATCGTGCCTTTTTCACCGTGGAGTTCGCGCATCGCCGAAGGATGCCACAAGTTTGCCGCCAAGGCTTTATCCGAACAGCGCATTCAAGTTGATCGAATCCGGCAATGAAAGCATTCCGGCACTTGCTTACAGTTCGCGCCCGAACCCTTTCCAGGAGCGAGACCATGAAAATCGAAGGAAATGTATTTGTCGTGACCGGCGGAGCCTCCGGTCTGGGCGCAGCCACTGCCCGCATGATTGTTGCCGCTGGCGGCAAGGTGGTACTGGCTGACGTCAACCCGGAAGCCGGCGCCCAGATCGAAGCGGAACTCGGCGCCAATGCGCGTTTCGTGCAGACCGATGTCACCAATGACGAAAGCGCCCGCAACGCCTTCGCCGTCGCCCAGTCGCTGGGCCAGTTGCGCGGCCTGGTCAATTGCGCCGGCGTCGCCCCGGCCGAGAAGGTCGTCGGCAAGGAAGGCGCGCACAAGCTGGAAAGCTTTGCCCGCACCATCAACATCAACCTGGTCGGCAGCTTCAACATGATCCGCCTGGCCGCTGAAATCATGAGCGCCAGCCCGGCCGACGAAACCGGCGAGCGCGGCGTCATCGTCAGCACCGCCTCGGTCGCCGCCTTTGACGGCCAGCTCGGCCAGGCCGGCTATGCCGCCTCCAAGGGCGGCGTGGTTTCGATGACCCTGCCGATTGCCCGCGAACTCGCCCGTTCCGGCATCCGCGTGATGACCATCGCCCCGGGGATCATGGAAACCCCGATGCTGATGGGCATGCCGCAAGACGTTCAGGACGCGCTGGGCAAGATGGTGCCGTTCCCGTCGCGCATGGGCAAGCCGGCCGAATACGCCGCGCTGGTCGAGCACATCTTCAGCAACCAATACCTCAACGGCGAAGTCATCCGCATGGATGGCGCCATCCGCATGGCCGCCAAGTAACACACCGGCGACCGCACGCCGCCGACTGGCTCCAGGCCAGCGGCGTCGCGACAGGTCGCCAGCGGTGTTTTCCCGAACGGAAACACCACACCGTCCGGCAGCAGCCGGACGGCCACTTCGCATTACGGCAGGGTGCAGCCTGCCGCCGACCACCCTGCTTCGCCCTGCCGGCGGAGCGGTATGGACAACCCGGCCAGCTACAGGGGAAACCGCCGGGCGATTCACCTCGCGCGCCTTCGCGGCGCCACTCATCAATCAAAAATAGGACAAAGGTCCATGCGCATCGATGTACACAAACTGGCCGACGAGGCCCAATTCAACCGCTTTCACGCTCTGGTCTTGTTCTGGGGCGTGCTGATTCTGGTGCTGGACGGCTACGATCTCGCTGTCGTCGGCGCCGCCATGCCATCGATCATGAAGGACATGAACGTCGACGCCTCGCAGGCCGGCTTCATGGCCAGTTCGGCCCTGTTCGGGATGATGATCGGCTCGATGACCATGGGCGTCCTCGCCGACAAGATCGGCCGTCCGCTGATGATCTCGCTGTGCGTCGGACTGTTCAGCGTGTTCACCGCCGCTGCCGGCCTGACCAGCGACCCGGTCACTTTCAGTATTACCCGCTTCCTCGCCGGCCTCGGCATTGGCGGCGTGGTTCCCGGAATCACCGCACAAATGGCCGAGTTCGCCCCGACCAAGCTGCGCGCCCGTCTGGTCACCATCGTTTTTGCCGGCTACTCGATCGGTGGCGTTCTGGTGGCACTGACCGGCAAGCAACTGATTCTCGAACACGGCTGGCAGTCAGTCTTTTTCCTGGCGATCACCCCGGTGGTGCTGATTCCCTTCATCCTCAAGACCATGCCGGAATCGTTGCCGACCCTGATCAAGAAGGGCCGCACCGAAGAAATCCGCAAAATCGTCGGCAAGATCCTGCCCGAGCGCCAATTCACCGGCAAAGAGGAGTTTGTCGTGCCGCATGAAGATGAGGTCACCTCGGCCCCGGTTTCCCACCTCTTCAGCGAAGGCCGTGCCTTCAGCACGCTGATGATCTGGACCGCCTTCTTCATGGGCCTGTTCATGGTCTATGCGCTCAGTTCCTGGCTGACCAAGCTGATGGCCATGGCCGGCTATTCGCTCGGCTCGGCGCTCAACTTCGTCCTCGTCTTCAACATCGGCGCCATCTGCGGCGCGGTCGGCGGCGGCTGGCTCGGCGACAAGTACAACATCAAGCACGTGCTGGTGATCTTCTACCTGCTCGGCGCGATCTCGTTGACCCTGATGGGCTTCACCCAATCCACCGAACTGCTGTTCGTCGTCGTCTTCGTCGTCGGCGCCTCGACCCTCGGCACCCAGCTGCTGGCCTACGCCTACGCCGGCGAGTTCTACCCGACCTCGATCCGCGCCACCGGCGTCGGCTTTGCCTCCGGCGTTGGCCGCATGGGCGCGATCATCGCCCCGGTGCTGATCGGCTTCGTTGTTGCGATGAAGCTGCCGCTGGAACAGAACTTCATGGTCATCGGCGCTGCCGGCCTGCTCGGCACCCTGGCCGTGACCCTGATCAACCACCGCCTGTGCGCCTCGACCCATCACTACGATGCGGCCAAGGACGAAAACGTCTGACCGCACCGCCTCCTCTCCGCGCCGCAAGGCGCGGATATTCTTACTAATCGCTAATTCCTAATCACTGGATTTTCATCATCATGATTCTCACCCAAGAACAGGAAATGATCCGCGACTCGATGCGCGCCTTCGCGCAGGAGCGCCTCGCCCCCTTCGCCGCCGAATGGGACAAGAACCACACTTTCCCGGCCGAGGCCCTCAAGGAACTCGGCGAACTCGGCGCCCTGGGCATGGTCGTGCCCGAGGAATGGGACGGCGCCGGCATGGATTACATGAGCCTGGTGCTGACCCTGGAAGAAATCGCCGCCGGCGACGGCGCCACCTCGACCATCGTCTCGGTGCAGAACTCGCTGGCCTGCGGCATCACCCAGAAATACGGCACCGATGCGCAGAAGGAAGAATGGCTGAAGCCGCTCGCCCGGGGCGAAAAGCTCGGCTGCTTCTGCCTGACCGAGCCGCACACCGGCTCCGATGCCGCCGCGATCACCACCCGCGCTGACCGCGATGGCGACCACTTCGTGCTCAACGGCGTCAAGCAGTTCATCACCACTGGCAAGCATGCCCAGATGGCGATCGTCTTTGCAGTGACCGACAAGGCCGCCGGCAAGAAGGGGATCTCCTGCTTCTTGGTGCCGACCAATACTCCCGGCTTCATCGTCGGCCGCACCGAAGAGAAGATGGGCCAGCACGCTTCCGATACCGTGCAGATCATTCTTGAAGACTGCCGTGTTCCCGCTTCCGCGCTGCTCGGCAAGGAAGGCGAAGGCTACAAGATCGCCCTCTCCAATCTGGAAGCTGGCCGCATCGGCATCGCCGCCCAGAGCATTGGCATGGCCCGCGCCGCCTTTGAGGCCGCCGTTGCCTACGCCAAGGAGCGCGTCACTTTTGGCGTGCCGATCATCGACCACCAGGCAGTCAACTTCAAACTCGCCGACATGAACACCCTGCTCGACGCCGCCCGCCTGATGGTCTGGCGCGCCGCCCAGCTCAAGGATGCCGGCAAGCCCTGCCTGAAAGAAGCCTCGATGGCCAAGATGTTCGCCTCCGAAGCCGCCGAGAAGATCGCCTCCGACGCCATCCAGATCCACGGCGGCGTTGGTTACACCAGCGACTTCCCGGTCGAGCGCATCTACCGCGACGTGCGCATCTGCCAGATCTACGAAGGTGCCAACGACATCCAGCGCCTGGTGATCGGACGCAGCATCGCCGCCGAGTAACACCCCGCATTTCCACGGTCGACCGGCAACAAAGACAAAAATGCCGGCGACCGGCTCTCTCCCGCACTGCCCCCAATCGGGGGCATTTTCATTTCCGGCAATCGGAAAGCGCGAACCAGAGACTCAAATTCGACCCGGCGCCAGGCGGGCACCGACCAATTCCTCGCCCCAGCCTCGCCCCAACCTCGCCCCAACCTCGCCCCAACCTTGCCCCAACCTTGACCCAACCTTGCCCCAACCTTGACCCAACCTTGACCCAACCTTGACCCAACCTTGACCCAACCTTGACCCAACCTTGACCCAACCTTGACCACCGGGCGGCCGCAAGCCATTGCCGCAAGCAGCCATCCGTCAGTCACGCTATCCTTGCCTGACCCGCAGCAGCAGCACCCTGAGCCGCCTGTCGCTGCGCAACAATCCTTCCCTCGGCCACCCGCACAAAGGACCATGAAATGTACGACCTCTACCTTGGCAACAAAAACTACTCTTCGTGGTCGCTGCGCCCCTGGCTGGTGCTCAAGCACTTCGGCATTCCCTTCCGCGAACATCTGGTCTCGGTCGCCGGGCGGCCGTTCAACCCGGCGCTCAAACCGATTGCCGGCAACGGCCGGGTGCCCTGCCTGCACGCCGCCGACGGCTTCCAGGTCTGGGATAGCCTGGCCATCATCGAAACCCTCGCCGAAAGCGAGCCCCGCATCTGGCCCGCCGACCCCGCCGCGCGCGCCCGCGCCCGCAGCCTCTGCGCCGAAATGCACGCCGGCTTTGGCGCGCTGCGCAGCGCGCTGCCGATGAACCTCAAACTGCGCCTGCGCGGCAAAGCCGCCGAACCCGACGTGCAACGCGAGATCGACCGTATCGTCGAAATCTGGGAAGGCACCCGCCAGCAATTCGCCGCCGACACCGGCCCCTGGCTGTTCGGCGAGTTTTCGGCCGCCGATGCGATGTTCGCCCCCATCGCCTGCCGTTTCGACAGCTACAACATCCCACTGCCGCCACTGGCCGCCGCCTACCGCGACACCCTGCTCAGCCACCCGGCACTGCAGGAATGGCGAGCCGCCGCGCTACAGGAAAGCGAAGCCCACGCCCATTACGACCAACTCGCCGGAATTTACGGCGGGCCGCGCTGAAGCAGCGTTTAGGTTACGACACGGCAAAAAAGGGGATTTTTACGGTCGACCGTGGGAAAGTGCCGTTTTGTGCAATCCCCCACCCCCAGGTAGTCGCACAACCACGAAAAAGCCCCCAAGGCGGGGTGGGCTAATCGCAACCGGCAGCTACCGAGTTCTCGCCCGCTGAAACACCTGCGCGACGGCGCAACGGCTCAGCGCCGCTGGAGTCGCCAGACATGCTCGGTCGCCGGGAAACGGCCTTTCAGGCCCTCCGGCATGTTCAAGCTCTGCAGGCAGTCGATGTGAAATGCCGCGTCGTACAACGCCCCGACCTCGGCCGCCCCCAGCGAAAACGGCGGCCCGGGATGCAGCGCCGGATCGTACTCCAGCGTAATCAGCAACTGCGGCGCCCGCTCGCTGAGCGCCGCCAGCTGCTCGGCGTAGCGGCTGCGCATCTCAGGCGGCAGCGCCACCAGCGCGGCACGGTCATAAACCGCATCGACCAGCCCTAACTGCTCGCGACTCACGGCGAAAAAATCGCCGACCAGCACCGTCAGCCCCGACGCCCGGAAGCACTCGCCCGCCCCAGCCGCCTCGACCACCGGCTCCAGCCCCAGATCAGCAAACAACTGCTCCACCGCCAGCCGGCTCAGTTCAACGCCAACCACCTGCAAACCCTGCGCCAGCAGCCAACCAATATCGCGAGTCTTGCCACACAACGGCACCAGAACCCGCTGGCCGGCAGCCAGCGCCAGGCGGCCAAAATGCTCGACCAGCAAGGGCTGAACCTGATCCAGATGAAAGCCGATTTCATTATTCGCCCAGCGGGCATGCCAGAACTCTGGATTCATGGTCGGGAACTCGAAAGGGAAACGAAAGGCGGAGATTTTACGCTGGCGGCGCGAGGGCGGTGGCAGATGGAAGCTGCGTGAGCGAGGTTTTGCAGCGGAGTCGTGAAGGCACCGCTAACCGGCGCGAGGCATCTGCCTCTGCTGCATTACCGGCGAAATTGGGATTGATCACGGTCGACCGTAAAAAAGGTAAAAATCCATGAAACGGGGCGGCAGATCAGAACGACAGGATGTCGGCCAATCGGCCATTTGCCAGTAAATTGGAATCTGGCGGCTGTTGGGTAGTAACCTGCCGCTCCAGCTCTCATCGCCTCGAATGACCGCTTTCCCGTCCGACGAACTGGTGCTCTCGACCCTCAGCGGACCTTCATCTTTCGAGCGTAACGAAGGCAGCTTACTGAGCAAAGCCGACGCTGAGAGGGGGGGCTGATGGCGAACTCCTCGGCCTAAGCTGATTTTTGGCCTCCGGCCAGTTTCAAGCTGAAATGCGCCTGTTACCTGACGTTCAGACTCTGGCAGTGGTCAATGGCCGCGATCGTTACCACACTCTACCCAATTGACCTAAATCAACTGCCTAGGTGTATCAAATATATAGAATCCCAGCCCGCTGACGGAAGATATATATAAAAAAATAAGCTTCTGCTGACAAAAGCAGTTAGATGCTTAAATTTACAATAATGAGGACATTGTTTTATTTCGTTTGTCGGTGCGGCAGAAATCACTCAGCGTCACAGAGATATATTTTTGATCAATAGAAAGAAGAATCTGAGCATGGCGAAAAAACGAATCACAGGGTATGCGCGTCGCGCAGTGAAGGGACTTACCGTCGCTGTCTTGGGCGGAGCCTTTGCAATAAATGCCTTTGCAAAGGACATCCGAGATCAGACGGAGGTCGTCACTGGAAAGGCAGAGCTGGTAGTCCCCGGCATGACCGCACAACAGGTCGCAGCCCAGGTGAAGGATGCGCTCTCGCAATGGGCGATTCCTGCGAATGTGAATTTCCGAAGCATGCCTTCGACAATCCCGGCCCGCCCGGATGAACCGAGTTCGACGCAGAAATATTACAACGGTGCGCCGGCAGTTTCGTACCAGTGCGGTACCGCATACGCTGAGATTACCAAGCTGCCGCCTCCAGTGAAGAATGCCTTCGCTTTCATTGCGGAAGGACTTCAGGCCTGTGTGTATCCCTTCCAGAAGGGCGCCAAGGTCTATCTGCTGCATACCCGCGTGAAGAAGCTCGAATCGCTGACCTCGGGCCTGTTTGGTGGCATCACCAAGGCCATTCAGGGCACCGACGACGAGTGGATCACCAAGCAGATGAACGAGAACATTGCGTCGATCAAGAAGAACATCCCG
Source organism: Dechloromonas sp. ZY10 (assembly GCF_041378895.1). Classification (NCBI taxonomy): domain Bacteria; kingdom Pseudomonadati; phylum Pseudomonadota; class Betaproteobacteria; order Rhodocyclales; family Azonexaceae; genus Dechloromonas; species Dechloromonas aquae. Next base: position 1,333,152 of record NZ_CP144212.1, on the reverse strand, counting down.
ACCCTGCTGGTCGAGAAGATCGAAATCCCGGGTGCAGAGACGCAAGAACCGGACAAACAAGCCGTAGCCGCGCTGATCCCGGAAAAGGTGGCGCTACCGCCCCCGGCACCGGTTCAGGTTCAAGCAGTTGCCCAACCGCAAGCGGTCGTTGCTGCCCCGGCCACTCCGATGCAGGCAAAAATTGAAGCACGCAAGAACCTGACCGGTATGGGCCTGCAGTACCACTCGCAGGAACAGTTCATCGCCGCTATCCGGCGCAAGGATGATGTGGCCGTCCAGTTGTTCTTAGACGCTGGCGGCATTGACCTCACAGCCAAGGAAAAGGGGAAGACCTTCGAGACCATTGCCTCGGAAGCCGGGGCACCGGAGATCGCCAAAATGATCGCTGGCAAGCTTGTCGCCCCCGCGTCGGCAGACACGCCCGCATCAGCCCCCGCAGCGTCGACGGCTCCAACGGCCGCTGCACCGCTGACCACGGAGCAGAAGCGCATCGCTACAGACAAGGCCCTGGCAAGCTTCTCGCCGGAGGATCGGACCAAGATCGAGGAGATGATGAAGAGCATCCCGGCCGAGGTGACGCTGGATCAGCGCGAGGCCTATCGCGGCCAGTTGATCACGACCTATGTCTCGATCAAGCGCTTCACCGATCGGATCGATCCGGACACCGGCCGCCTGCGCTGACCACCGCCCAAAGCGACACTCCGATGGCCGGTTTTGCCGGCCATTTTTGTTTAAGGCCAAGGTCCGCCCGCAAGGAGAAATGGGGGCGATCAGCTGAGTGCAGAGCATCCGGTCGCGTGCCTACAGCGGACTGTCCTGCGTTATAGGGCTAGGGCCGCTCCGGCCAAGTATTACGAATAGGATATCCGGCAGCATTGCGATTGGAGCAGCCCTCTGAATGTTCGCTGTTTAGAATGGATGACAGTCCGGTTATGGCCGATTAGGTGAGGTCGCCAATGGCCGCTTCGCGGCACTCCAATCCGCAAAATCAGGAAATGGCTGACCGACCGCTTTGGAGAAAGCTGAGTGGCCGGATTGGGTCGGGTGCTGTCTGATAGGGGACGTTGCCTGAACGGCAGGAACGAGGCGATTGCCGACGGATTGCCACACAAGCAGACGGGCCGCTTAGGGGCAGGTGCCGTCCTTGGCCAATAACGGAAGCGGACATTTAGCATCGTCAACGGCTGGGCGGCGGGTAACAAGCGCATTGCAGCCAGATCCTGACCAGAGGCCCAAGGTCGGCTTCGGCCGACTTCCTGCCCCCCTACCTACCCCATCCCATACCGCCGCGCGGCATCCACCGCCAGGCCGGCGCCGATGCTGCCGAAGAGGTCGCCTTCGACGACCCGGGCCTGGGGAAACAGGGCGGCAATACGGCGACGCAGCAGGGGGATGCCGCTGGAGCCGCCGGTGAAGAAAACGGTGTCGATGGCGGCTGCGGTCACCCCGGCCTCAGGCAGCAAGCGCGTCAGGGTAGCCTCGATTTTTTCCACCAGCACCAGCGCAGCCAGATCGAATTGGCTGCGTGTCAGCAGCTTTTGCTGGCCCGGAGAAAAGCGCTCCAGGGAGAGCAGAGCCGTTTCCTGGCTGGACAGGGCAATCTTTGCCTGTTCGACCTGATGTGCCAGCCAATGGCCGGCCCGGTCGCGGATCAAGGCCAGCAGGCGCTCAAGCATTTCCGGCGCGATGGCATCGAGCTGCAGCCGCTGCTGTTCGGCCCAGACCTGGCGAGTGTAGGCAAAGTTGATGGTGTGCCAGGTGGCCAGGTTGAAATAGATGCTGGAGGGTATTTCCCGACCGTTCTTCAGCTGGCTGCGATGGCCGAGCAGGGGCATGACTTCGGCCAGGCTCAGTTGCTTGTCGAAATCGGTGCCGCCGATATGGATACCGTCGTTGGCCAACACGTCGCTCCAGCGTTCAACTGCGCGGGCACGTTCGGGGGAGAGGCGGACGATGGAGAAATCGGAGGTGCCGCCGCCAATATCGGCAACCAGCACCACTTCCTCCCGGCTCAAGCCGGTTTCGTAATGGAAGGCGGCCGCAATCGGTTCGTACTGGAAGCTCAATTCCTTGAACCCCACCGCCCGGGCGATCTCGCCCAAGGTGGCCTCGGCCTGCCGGTCGGCAGCGCTGTCGTCATCGACAAAATGCACCGGCCGCCCGAACACTGCCTGCTCGAAAGCCCGGCCGCCCTGCGCTTCCGCCCGCTCCTTGAGATTGGCGATGAAGCGGGTGAGCAAATCGCGAAAGCGAATCGGGTGGCCCTGAATTTCGGTCCCCCCGTCGATCAGGCTGCTGCCGAGCAGGCTTTTGAGCGAACGCATCAGCCGTCCTTCATAGCCATCGAGGTAATCTTGCAGACCCGCCCGGCCGAAACGGACCGAGTTGTCTTCGGCATTGAAGAACACCACCGAGGGCAAGGTCGGTTTGCCGTCTTCCAGCGGGAGCAGCGTGGCCTGCTGCGGCCGTAGCCAGCCAACGGTTGAATTGGAGGTGCCGAAGTCGATGCCGCAGGCAATGGCCGGAGTAGATGAAACCATGGGGGTGCTTTATTTTGGGGGGCCGCGATGCTACTGCGCCGCCCCTCGACTGTCCAGAAGCTTGTGCCGGGGAGGCTCAAGTTTTGGGGAGCGGCGGTGGCCTCGAATCTGCCCTTCACCGCCCTTCACCGCCCTTCACCGCCCCCCGCTACGCCGTGCCGCCGAGAGACGGGGATTGGCCGAATTGCCCGAGCGCTGCGGGCCGGGCATGGGTGAGAACAATCGGTGACAGAACTCGGCAACGACCATTGGCGCCGGAATGCAGCAACGGCAGTCCGGCCGGCTCAGGCCGGATGGCGCCGCTGAAAATTGCCGCGATTCACGGTCGACCGTGAGCAACGGCCAAAAAACCCCGGCATCGCGCCCAGCGGTCATCCGCCCGGGGCGTTTCAGCCCTCCCGTCGGCGCAGCATGTAAAGATAAAGCGACTCAACGCGCTCCCTCGCCCACGGGGTGCGGCGGAGGAATTTGAGGCTGGAGGAGATACTCGGGTCGACGTTGAAGCAGCGGATTTCGATCTGCCGTCCGAGTTCTTCCCAGCCGTAATGCGCGACCAGTTCGGTGAGCAGCTTTTCGAGCGTGATCCCGTGCAGGGGGTTGTTGGCTTGTGCGGTCATCGGGAAACGCTGAAAACAGTGAAGGGAACTGGAACGGGCACGGCGGCTTTTTGGGCCGCCGGCAGGGTTGACCGTGAAATGTCCGGCCTGCCACCCTGAGACGCTGACTTTTTACCCGGAGCGACGATCCGGGCTACCTCCGGGCGACAACAGCGCCACACCTGAGCCGCAACCGGATCAAAGCCGGGCGAAGAGTTCTGGCTCAGCGCTTGCGGCGGGCCGGCAAGGGCTTGCGCTGGCGCTGGCCGGGGCGCGATTTGCTGTTATCGACCGGTTTGGGCTTGGGCACCAGCAGGTTCTTGGCGCGTCCGGCGGCGGCGCTGCGCTGTTCGGCAATCGCGGCGGCAACGGCAGCGGCATCGACTGCCAGCGGTTCGGCAGTGCTCGGGGTATAGCCGGAAAGCGCCTGCTTGACCGAGAACACCCGTTCTTCGCCGTCGGTCAGCTTGGGCAGCGCCTCGAACAGGGCCAGCCCGGCCGGAGTCAGTGCGATGCCGTCGCCCTGGCCGAGCAGCAGGCCGGCGGCGGAAAGCCGGGCAAAGCTGTCGACAAAACGCTGCTCGCCGGGGATCGCGATCTGCAGCAGGTCGATCGCTGCCACCACATCGACCAGCTCGGCCGGCCGGCGCTTGGCCGCCAGGGCAACGGCAAGGAACAACAAGGGATCGTGATCGTGAATCGGGTGCATGCGGACTTTCGGAAAAATTGGGCGCCGGGCGCCAAAGGCGGAAGTGTACAGCGGCAGCCACACCGGCGTGGGGGAATTTTTCGCCAGCCCACCGGCAAACTCGCGGCTCCTGCCCCGGCCAGCATTTCGCCGCCCGCCAGATGCCGGCCGCCAAGGATTTTTGTTGGCAGAAACCAACTTCGGTCAGGCCAACGTCGGGAATTTCCGCTTTCATTGCCTGCAAACCGCATTGAAGGAGATCTGCCCCATGCCTCTGCTGAAACCCGGATTACTGGCGCTGATTTGCAGCCTGCTGAGCAGCGTGGCCCTGGCCGACCGCTCGCAGCCCGGCGAGTCGCCGCTCACCGCCACGCCGCCGGAATGGCAGTTCAAGCTGACCCCCACCTACCTGACAACCGCCGGCAGCAATCCGGCCGGCGACCTCAACCTGCGCGCCAACAACGGCCCACATGCGCTCTGGATTGCAAGTTACCGCCAACCGGGCAGCTTTCAACAAACCCGGACCGGCTACGAATTCAGCGCCCGCTGGGATTATCTGAAACTGGTGCCTTCGCTGCAGGCGGCAACCCACGGCTTCGTCGGCGGCTCGCTCAATGCCGAAATCGGCGGGCCACTCTTCGTCCTGCTCGGTTTCGGGCGGACCAACACCCGCCCCTACTACAACCTGAACATCGACCCCAACGACATGCAGACCTACGGTTTGGGCAGCCATCTGTCGGAGCAAACCTCGGTCGCGCTGTACACCGTACGCGACGACCGGCTGCACACCGGGCAGCGGATCAGCCACCTGCTCTTCCGCCAGCAACTCGATGCCCGCAACCGGCTCACCGTCGATCTGTTCGACAAACGCGGCCGTGCCGACGAAAACGCGCCGCCGATTCGTGGCAGCGGCCTGGCGCTGACCTGGGACCACGATCAATGGTTCGCGCGCCTGGCGCACGAGCAGAAGGTCGGGTTCGGCGACAGCCAGCAAAACCGTTTCAGCCTCGGCTGGCGGTTTTAAGCCTTTCCACGGTCGACCGGGCCTGGCGGCGATTTTTCCCGCCGGGGTCACCGCAAGAGGCGCCGCACCGTGAAACTTGGCTGAAGCCCGGCAGCCCGGCGCGACGGCTAAATTCAGCCGCGCAACGCCAGTTCGTAATGCAGGAATTGGCTGTCGCGCTGCCAGCCGTTGGCCTGGTAAAGGGTCTGCGCGGCGTGGTTGTCGATCGCGGTAGACAAGGCCAGACGGACCGCCCCGGCTTGCCGGCCATAGTCGGCGGCGGCACTGAGCAGGTCCCCGGCGATGCCCTGGCGGCGGGCGGCAGGGATCACGAACAAGTCGTTGAGGATGAAGATGCGGGCCAGCGAGATCGACGAAAAGCTCGGGTAAAGCTGGACGAAGCCGGCCGGCCCGGCGGCGTTGCTGGCCAGCAGCAGCACCGATTCGCCATGGTCGCAACGTGCCTGGAGAAAGGCGCGGGCGGCGGCCGGATCGCTGGCGCACCCGTAGAACTGGCGGTATTGGTCGAACAACGGGGCCAGAAGGTCAAGATCGGCGGGACCGGCGCGACGGGTGGAAATAGTCATCAAAAAACTCCTGAAAATGGGTAGGTCGGGCCATCCGGCATGAAACCCGGTGCGGCGGTGATCGGCAACACGCGGCGGCCGGGAATTCTTCGAGCCAAGCGTTCAAGCACCGGTTATCCCTTGACGCACAACACCTGCTTCAAGGTATGCACGATCTCGGTCAGGTCCTGCTGCTGGGCCATCACCGCGTCGATGTCCTTGTAGGCGGCGGGGATTTCGTCGATCACGCCTTTGTCCTTGCGGCAGACGACGCCTTCGGTCTGGCGCCGCAGGTCGGCTTCGGAGAAGGCGCGGGCGGCGGCGTTGCGGCTCATCCGGCGACCGGCGCCATGGGCGCTGGAGCAGAAGCTTTCCGGATTGCCCAGGCCGCGCACGATGTAGCTGCGGGCGCCCATGCTGCCGGGGATGATGCCGAGTTCGCCGCGCCCGGCGCGGATCGCGCCCTTGCGCGTCACCCACACGTCGGCGCCGTAATGCGCCTCGCGGGCGACGTAGTTGTGGTGGCAATTGACCACCTCGCCGGTCACGACAAATTCCGGCAAGTGTCGCCTGAGCCCGGCGAGAACCAGATCGAGCATGCACTCGCGGTTGGCGTAGGCGTATTCCTGCGCCCAATGCACGGCGGCAACATAGTCGGCAAAGTGTTCGCTGCCCTCGCGAAAATAAGCCAGGTCGCGGTCGGGCAAGTGAATCTGCTGGCGCTCGATGTCGCGCCGGGCCAGTTCGATGAAATAAGTCGCCAGCGCATTGCCAATGCCCCGACTGCCGGAATGCAGCATCACCCAGACCTGTCCGGCTTCGTCGAGACAAACCTCAATGAAGTGGTTGCCGCCGCCCAGCGACCCCAGCTGATTGACCCATTTCGAGAACTTGCCCAAGGACTTGAGCAGTTGCGGATGCTTGTCGGTCAGTGCCTTGAGCCGGGCGTCGAAGGGCCGCGCCGCCGCAACCAGCGCCCGGCTGTCCTCATGCTGCGCCTTGCCCACCGGCACGTCGCGGCTGATCTGGTCGAAGACCTTGCGCAGGCGCTTTTCGTCGAGGTCGCCGGCGGCCAGCGACAAGCGGGCGGCCACCATGCCGCAGCCAATATCGACGCCGACCGCCGCCGGCACGATGGCGTCCTGCGTCGCAATCACCGAGCCGATGGTGGCGCCGATCCCGAGGTGCACGTCGGGCATTGCCGCGACGTGGCGATGAATGAAAGGCAAGGCGGCGATGTTGCGCAGTTGCTGGCGCGAGGCCTCGTCAACGTCGTCGGTCCAGATCTTGACCGGGACGCCGGCCGTGTTCAGGGTTTGCTGGATGGGCATGGTGGGACAGAGCGAAACGCAACGCTGGCGGCGTGGCGCAAAAAACGGCGATTTTCACGGTCGACCGTGAAAAAGGCAAAAAACCGCCGGACCGCTGCCGGGCCACAGCGGCTGCCGCAAGTCATTCGTCACCGGCGGTCGCCGTACTCCCCGAGGCCGCGCCGCAGGCATGGCAGAAGCGGGCAAAGGCGCTCTTGCGCGTACCGCAGGGGCGGCATCGGTCGAACAGGCAGATGCCGCAATGCGGGCAGTAGTCGATGGCTTCGTGATTCAAATCGACCGGCCGTTCGCAGCCGGGGCAGACCTTTTTCGCCAGCCGCGCCAGCGCGGTGTCGTAAGACAGCTCCTTGCGCCGCTCGACGTCGGGCAGCGCCTCGGCCTGCTTTTGCCGCTCCAGGTAGCGGTTGAGCGCAAGGATCGCGTAGCGGCCGACCAGTACCGTGACCAGAATGCCGACCAGCGAGCGGACATAGCCGCCGTAGCTGGGCAGGTAAGGCACCAGTTCGACAAAGAAGGCGAACAGCGCAAAGTAGATGAAGCCCCAGACGAAGGGCCACCACGGCGTCTGACGCTTCTTGACGAAGAGCCAGCCGGCAACGCCGAGCAGCGGCAGAGTCAGCGCCAGCCGGTAAAGAAAGACACGCAATTCCTGGCTGCGCAGCCCGGCCTGGTAATCGGCCTGCGCAGCGCGTTCGAGTTCGCTCAACTGGCGGCGGGCGCGATTCTCCCCCTGCTGCGCGTCGAGCAGCTTCTGCTGCTCGCGCTCGACGGCGGACAAGGCCCGCCGTTCGAGGATTTTCAGTTCTTCCTGGGCGCGGGTACGGGCGATCAGTTCGGGATCGTGTTCGCTGCGCTGGGTGACGCTGCGCGTTGCCAGCCACTGGTTGTAGCTCTCGCGCGCGGCGGCGGTATTGGCGCGGGCCGCGTTGAGTCCCAGCTGCGCCTGGTCGTGCGCTTCCTGCGCCAGGATGCGCACGCCTTCGGCGGCCTTGATCTCGGCCCGCGCCGCGTTGGCTGCCGGGCGATCAATGAAGTCTTCCAGCGTCAGCCGCTGCTCGACCTTGGGCAGGTTGGCGACCAGATTGTCGCCGAGGCCGATCAGGAAGCCGGCAAAGACCACGGCGATCAGCCACAGTCCGAAGCGAAACCATTTTTCCGACAAACGCAGCGCCTTGTTCATCATCCCCTCCGAAGTGGCCTTTCACTGGCCTTTCACGGTCGACCGGCCCATGGGCCGAAAATGCCGGCCCCAGTCTACACGCAATCCCGCTGGCCATGCCCCTGCCATTAGCAGCAAAAGCGTTGCACAATGCAGGCATGAAAACCCTGCTCATCGTTTATCACTCGCACACTGGCGGCACCCGGCAAATGGCGATGGCGGCAGCCGACGGGGCACTGGCCGAACGCAATCTGCGCGTCGAACTCCGGCACGCGCCGGAAGCCGGCAGCCACGACGTGCTGACTGCCGACGGTTTTCTCTTCGCCTGCCCGGAAAACCTGGGCAGCATGGCCGGCTTGATGAAAGATTTTTTCGACCGCCACTATTACAGCGCGCTCGATCAGTTGAACGGTCGCCCCTATGCCAGCCTGATCTGTGCCGGCAGCGACGGCCATGGAGCCGCCCGGCAGATCGAGCGGATCGCCACCGGCTGGCGGCTGAAAGCCATCGCCGAACCACTGATCGTGCTCACCCACGCGCAAACCCCGGAAACCATCCTCGCGCCCAAACACCTCCACGCCGACGACCTCGAACGCTGCAGCCACCTGGGCGAAACCATGGCCACCGGGTTGGCGCTGGGAATTTTCTGACGCGCCGGCCCGGCGGCAAAGTTTCTCTCAGGCCGGCTCGACGGCACTCCCGAGCGCAGCGCTCTGGGCATCGAGCAAGGCAGTAAAAGCCGTCGCCGGCACCGGCCGGCTGAACAGGTAACCCTGGCCGTAATTGCAACCGGCAGCAAAGAGGAAGGCGCGCTGGGCTTCGGTCTCGATGCCTTCGGCGATCACCTTCATCCCCAGCTTGTGCGCCATCACCACCATGGCCTCGACAATCGCCCGGTCGCCGGGGTTGTTTTCCATGTCGCGAACAAAGGACTGGTCGATTTTCAGGTAGTCGATGTCGAAGCGCTTGAGGTAGGCCATCGCCGAATAACCGGTGCCAAAGTCGTCGAGCGCGATTTCCAGCCCCTGGCGACGGAAGTGCTTGAGCTTGTCAAGCGCGCCCGAGGCTTCATCAAGCAGCAGGCCTTCGGTGATCTCGATCACGATCGCGCGCGGATCAAGGCCGCAGTGGCGCAGATGCTCGACCCATTCCAGATGGGTCTTGCCGTTGTGGAACTGGCGCGGGGATTTGTTCACGCTGATCTGGAACACGCGCCCGTCGGCCGCCGGGTGCTCATTCCAGACCTGCGCCCAGCGCACGGCTTCAAAGAACACCCATTGCCCGAGTTCCTCGATCAGGCCCAGTTCCTCGGCCAGCGGAATGAAATGCGCCGGACTGACGAAACCGCGCTCGGGATGTTTCCAGCGAATCAGTGCCTCGGCCTTGAAAATCCGGCCGCTGGCAAGATCGACGATGGGCTGGAAATACAGTTCGAACTGACGCAGCGCCAGGGCCTGGCGCAGGTCGCGCGACAGCGACTGGCGCTGCAGAGCGGCCTCCTGTAGCGACGGGGTGAAGAAACTGTAGCGGTTGCGCCCGCCTTCCTTGGCCGCATACATCGCCTGCTCGGCATTTTTCAGCAGCAATTCATGCTCTTCGCCATCGTTCGGATACAAGGTGATGCCGACACTGGCGGTAACATAGACCGGCTCGCCGTTGATCCGGCACGGTGCGGCCAGGCGCTCGACGATGTCCTGCGCAACCTGTTCGACCCGGCCCAGGTCGGGCTGCGCCGGCATGATCAGCGCAAACTCGTCGCCCCCCAGGCGAGCGGTGGTATCGGCACCGCCGGCACAGCCGAGCAGACGGCCGGCCACCTGCTGCAGCAGGCTGTCGCCCGCAGCATGACCAAGCTGTTCATTGACCTCCTTGAAATGATCAAGGTCGATATGCAGCAGCGCCAGCGGCTGCTGCGCCGCCTGTGCCTTGCGCGCTTCCTGCTGCAGGCGGTCGCGGAACAGCCGGCGGTTGGGGAGTTCGGTCAGCGCATCGTAATTGGTCTGGCGCCAGATCTGGTCTTCCCACTGCTTGCGGCTGCTGACATCGGAGAACATCCCGATGTAGCGATAGACGCGTCCGGCCTCGTCGCGGAGCGCGTTGATGGTCAGCCACTCGGGAAAGACTTCGCCGTTCTTGCGCATGTTCCAGATTTCGCCGAACCACTGGCCGCTGACCCCTAGGCTTTCCCACATTTCACGATACAGGCTGGGCGACGTGCGGCCGGCACTGAGGAAACCCGGATCACGGCCCAAGGCCTCCTCGGCCGCATAGCCGGTAATCCGCGTAAATGCCGGGTTGACCGCAAGAATCCGCCGCTCGGCATCGCAGACGATAATGCCTTCGCTGCTGGCCTGAAAGACCGACGACGCGAGCCGCAATTCTTCATCGATGCGCTTGCGCTCAAGTGCATCGCCAACCAGCTGGGCGGCCTGCTGAATGGTTTCAACCCGGTCAGCGCCGGGTTCGCCTGGCTGCTCGCGATAGATGGCAAAACTGCCGAGCAGGCGGCCGCTGGCGGCAAAAACGGGTTCCGACCAACATGAAGCGAGTCCCTCGGCAGCCACTTCGGTGCGCAAGCCTTCGTAGTAGGGATGCACACTCAGATCGGCCACCTGGACCCGTTCGCCCCGCGCCACCGCTGTCCCGCAACAGCCGTTGCCTTCGCCGACGGCAATGCCATCGACTGCCCGGGCAAAGGCCGGCGACAGCGATGGCGCCGCCCCGACCCGCAGGCGGTCGCGCTCGGCACTCAGCAGCATCACTGCGCAGCGGATGCCCGGCTCGCCGTCCTCGACGTGGCGGACAATCTCGTCAAGAATTTCGGGTAGCGGAGCATCGCCGGCAAGCAAGGCAAACAACCGGTTGCGGATGCGCTCGCGCTGTTCATGCTGGCGACGAACGGTGATGTCATGACCCTCAGAGAGCAGGAAGATCACCTCGCCCTGGGCATTGAAAATCGGCCAGATCCGGTAATCGATGCAGCGCCAGCGCCCATCGGCATCGCGCTGACGCGCTTCGAAGGCATCGGCCTCGCCACCGGCAGCCCGCCGGCAGGCCAAGGCAAGGCGCTCACGCAGGGCCGGGGTAGCTGCATGCCACCATGGCGTCTCACAATACGGCAGGCCGAGTACGGCCGCCTCGCTGACCCCGGCCAGCCGCAATGCCGCAGCATTGGCCTTGAGCAGGCAACCATCCGGCTGCAGCAACCCGAGCAAGGCACCGGCCGAGTTGAAAATCGATTCCAGTTGCGCCTGCGATTCGCGCAAGGCCGCGCTGACGGCTGCATTGATCGCCTGCAACTCGTCCATGTACTGGCCTTCGAGCAATGCGACAAAATCCTGTTGGTTGATCACCCCGGCCATCAGGCCGTTGTCGTGCACCACCACCAGATGCCGGATACGACGCTCCAGCATGTCGTTGAAGGCCTGCTGCAAGGGGGTATTGAGCGCAATGGTCAGGGCCGGCGCGGTCATGATCTGGCTGACCTTGGTAGCACGGTGATCGACCCGGCGGGCAAACAGCCGGGTCACGTCGCGCTCGGTCACGATCCCCAGCGGCCGGTTATGTTCGACCACTACGGCGCAGGTCAGACGGTTGCTGCGCATCAAGCGCAGCGCATCGGCCAGGCAGGTATCCGGGGAAAAACGCAGGGCCTCGACGGTCATCACCGCGCTCAGATCGTTGAAGCGGGCAATCAGGTCCTGACTGAGATGGCGGCGAAAGTCGCTTTCGCTAACCATTCCGACCACCCGCCCATCCGCATCGACCACCGCCAGATGGCGCAGCTTCTGCATTGCCATCTGATGGTGTGCCTGCCGCCAGTCCTGATCTGCCGGGGCCGTACGCACTGGCTGGCTCATCACCGTGGTCACCGGCGTTTCGGGCGGATGCCCGTGGTCCCAGGCACGCAGCACGTCGCGCTCGGTGAGGATACCGGCCGGCACCGCATCGGTGGCAATCAGCACCGAACTGATGCGCAACTCGCTCATCAGTTCGGCTGCCTGGTGCAGGGTCCACGTCGGCGGAATCAGCTGCAATTCCGTGCTCATCAGTGCAGACAACGGCTTGGTATCGGTCATGGCGATGCCGCCGGCAAAGGCGCTAGGGTTAAGTCATTCCACCATTCTAAATGCGATATTTGAAATCAATAACAGCAAAGCGGCAAATACGCCGCCGCTGACTCAGATTTCGCTAAAAATCACACTTTCCGGAAGACGGGATTTCGGCAGGCGGGCATTGAAATCCTCGCTGCTCCGGTAACCCAGCGCAACCATCACCACGCTGCGCAAGCCCTTGGCCTCCAGCCCCAGCGCCGCATCGACCGCTGCCGCATCAAACCCTTCCAGCGGGCAGGCATCAATCTGCAAGGCACCAGCCCCCAGCAGCAACGTCCCCAACGCCAGATAGATCTGCCGGTCGATCCAGGCATCGACATCGCCCAGTGTTTCCTGATGCAGCCCGACATAGTGCATGCGCGTTTTTTCCTGCGTAGCCCTGGCTTCCGGAGTGGCAAAGCGGCCATCGGCTTCCTCCTGCGCGAGCACCGCGCTCAGGTGGGCGGCATCGAGCCCCTTGCGAGCACAAAAGACAACGACCTGCGAGGCATTGCGCACCTTGCCCTCGTTGTAGGCGTAGCCGGTTTTCAGGGTATCGGCAATTGCGCCCTTGCCGGCATCGCTGCTGGCCATGATGAAGTGCCAGGGCTGTGAATTGACCGAAGACGCGGCATTGCGCAACAGCGTGCGAATGGCAGCCAGATCGTCGGTGGAAATCCGGCGGCTGGGATCGAAAGCCTTGGTGGTATAGCGGCGCTGGGCAACCTGAGCGATCTGCATGAAAAACTCCTGAACGGCAAAAAGGGACAAGCATAACGGCCGCACTCCTGCCTGCAAAGGAGGGAAACCACCCCCGTCTGCCTGCGGCTCAAGCCTCGCGGCAGCTGTCGGCAACGAGGTCGGCCAGTACCGGATGGGCATGCGGGTCAGCCGGATCGCGCAAACCGGCAATCACTCCGGCGCGGTCCGCCGAATCTCGGTTCTGGCTCATTTTCCATTTACCGTCGATGCCGGTGATCGTGATTTCCAGCCCGACGATTGCCCGCAACTGTGCCGCCAGATAGTCCGGTGGCGCATCCGCCGGCGACCAGGGGCAGGCCCGCCTGCCTTCATGCTCGGCAGTCAGCTCGCCCAGCTGCGCCTGCAGCCAACCCAAATCCTGTACCACCCTCGCCCGGCCACGCACCTCGACCGCCGCGTAGTTCCAGGTCGGCACCGCCCGGCCGCTGGCTGCCTTGCTCGGATACCACTCCGGGGCAACATAACCCTGCGCCCCCTGAAACACCACCAGGCAGTCACTGCCGTCGAGCTCCTTCCAGTGCGGATTGGCCCGTGCCAGATGGGCTTTCAGCATGCCCTGCTCGCCGCTTTGCGGGACGAACTGGAAGGGTAAGGGCGAACACTGCAGCCCCCGACTGCCGTGCGAAACCAGCAACCCCAGCGGGTGCTCATGAAGCAAGGCGGCAATCCGTTGCGGATCGGTTTGCTGAAAACTGGCAGGGAGATACATGCGGCTGACTCGAAAAAGCGCGAATTCTACGGTCGACCGTGAAAAACCAGAAAAAAAGGGCCGCCCCGAGGGCGGCCCTTGGTGGCGCAACCGGCGTCAGGGCAAGAAGCGGTCGTGGTACTCCTGCGTCCCCATGAAGCTGCCGATGATCTCGATCTGCGGCGTGCCCGCCGCCTGCTTGGCCAGCCAGAAGTCCATCCCGCTCTGCTCCGGCGAGCGCCCGAGCAGACCCACGTAGTTCAAGGTCATCCCGACCTTGGCCGCCGTCGCCGCCTTGTACTCCGGCGATTCGGTAAAGCCCAGCACCACCTCGCCCTTGCTCGCCCCGGCGTTCAGCTTCTGCACCCAGTAGGCCTTGCCATTGGCGTCGGCGCTGCGGCTCATCACGTTCTGGTACATCCGGTCAACGAAGCTCTCCAGACTCTGGGTGTCGAAGCGGCTGGTGAATTCGCTGCTCGCCACGAAGTTCGACGCAATCGCCGCCACCGGCGTGCCGCTCAGCACCTGCGTCATCCAGCTATCCATCCCGGCATCGTCCGGCAGGCGGTTGAGCGCGCCAAAGTAGAGCCGTGCCACCGCTCCGGCACCGGCCTGGAATTCCGGCGACTCGAGGAAGTTCGACGCGACCAGCGTCTTGCTGCGTGCCCCGCTGTCGATCAGGTTCTGCCAGTACTTGAGCCCACCCTCCTCCGCTTCGCGGAAGAGAATGTCGCGGTAGAGCTGCATCACGAAGAACTTGCTGCTGCCGAAGACGTCGTTGTCCTTGGTCCCGACCTTGAGCCCGTTGGCTGCTTCCAGCGTATCCGGGAACTGGTCGCGGTCGCTGTCATTGGCGCTGCTCAGTTCGCGGAAACCGATCGCGCCCGGGTCGGTAATCACCCCGTCGGCCTTGCCGTCGTTGTCGAATTCGCCACCGTCCTTGATCTTGAACTCGAAGCGGGTCTTGCCGTTCTCGGTCACCACCTTGCCGCCGTAGTCACCGCTGGCCAGGTTCACCCATTCTTTCTTGACGTTCTGCTTCCAGTAACCGTTGGCCTTGATCGTGCTATCAACAAACAGCTTGAAGGTGTCGCTGGCACCGGTGCTTGAGGCCTTGGCGGTAAAGTCGATCAGCCCCATCGGCATGCTCAGATCGGCCGGCTTCTCTTTGGGCGCATCCTGCTGCTTGACGCTGGTCAGCGTCGCCGTCGACTGGGTGCTGCCGCCGGTGGTATTCGCATCGTTGACCTCCAGCGTGACGAAGGTCTTGACGTTGTTCGGGTTGCTCACCGCCTGGTCGTTCTTCTCGAATTGCAGTGAAGTGACGTTGGCCTGCTTGCTGTCGGCGATCCCGTCGCCGTTGCCGTCGCCCTTGACCCCCGGATTGCTGCCGCTGCCACCGCCGTTGCCGTTGTTGCCGGACAGGGCTGGAGCTTCGTCCTCGACGCTGTCGGGGATGCTGTCGCCGTCGCTGCTGGGTGTCGTCGTGGCTCCCCCGCCACCGCCGCCGCTGCTCGGCGGTGTCAGCGTCACGGTAATGCCGTTACCGGTCAGGTCGGCCACATTGACCGCCGCATCGGCCCCGGCGGCCCAGTCCTCGGCGCCAGCGAGGTTGTAGGTCACGTTGCCGGTCGAGCTGGTGCCGGCCTTGTTCAGCCGGGTCGCCAACTGCGTTTTGTCGGTGCTGCTCAGGTTGACCGTAAAACTGCTTGCATTGGTAATCTCGACATTGGCCGTGTCGGTCAGCGTGTAGTCCGTCGAATCGCCTTTGATTGTCAGCTTGTTGGCGACGATATCGTTGGCCGCCCCGCTTTTCTTGAGGAAACCGGTCCCGGTCACCACCAGCACGCCGCTGGCTTCGTCGTAGGTGGCGCTGGTCAGCGTCGGTGCCGCGACGTTGCTGGCGGTGACGCCGTTGCCGGTGAGGTCAGCTACGACGACGGCGCTATCTGCACCGGCCACCCAGTCTTCTGCGGCGGCCAGGTTGAAGGTGGTGCCACCGGTCGACGTCGTTCCGTCCTTGTTGACGATCTGGTTCACCGCCGCCTTGTCGGTGGCGCTCAGGGTCAGCGTGAAGGCGGTGCCCGAGGTGATCTCGACGTTGGCGGTATCGGTCAGCGTGTAGGTGCTGCCGCCTTCGCCGGTCAGGGTGAATTTGTTGGCGACAATGTCGTTGGTCGCACCACTCTTTTGCAGCAAGCCGGTGCCGGTGACGACCAGTGCGCCGGTGCTGGCGTTGTAGGTGGCGCTGGTGATCGTCGGGACGGCCACGTTGCTGACGGTGATGCCGTTGCCGGTGGTGTCGGCAACCACCACGGCCGCCGCCGCGCCGGCCGCCCAGTCCTCCGCCGCTTCAAGGTTGTAGGTGGTGTTGCTGGTTGAACTGGTGCCGTTCTTGTTCAGAATCTGGTTGACCGCCGCCTTGTCGGTGGCGCTCAGGGTCAGCGTGAAGGCGGTACCCGAGGTGATCTCGACATTGGCCGTATCGGTCAGCGTGTAACTGGCTTCGCCGGTCAGCTTGAACTTGTTGGCGACGATGTCGTTGGTCGCCCCGTTGAGTTTGAGGAAGCCGGTACCGGTCACGACCAGGGTGCCGGCGGCAGCGTCATAGGTGGCACTGGTGATGGTCGGGGTGGTCGGGTTGCTGACGGTGACGACGTTGCCGGTCAGGTCGGCCGGGGCGCTGACGGTGCTGTTCCAGTTGGCGGCGCCGGCCAGATTGAAGGTGGTGCCACCGGTCGAGCTGGTCCCGGCCTGGTTCAGGATCTGGTTGACGGCCGCTTTGTCGGTCGCGTTCAGCGTCACCGAGAAGGCGGTGCCGCTGCTGGTGGTCACGCTGCTGGTGGTCAGTGCATGGGTCGCGCCGCCTTCGCCGGCCAGGGTCAGCTTGTTGACGTCGATGGTGTCGCCCGTACCCATGTTGGCGCCGGTGACGGCCAGAATGCCGGTGTTCGCATCGTAGGTGGCGGAAACGAGGGAGACCCCGGCATTGCTGGCGGTGATGCCGTTGAGGGTCAAATCGGCATGGGTTGCTGCCGAGCCGGCAGCCCAGCCTTCGGCGGCCGCCAGGTTGTAGGTGGCGCTGCCGTTCGAGGTCGTGCCGTCCTTGTTGATCCGCGAGGCTACGGCCGTTTTATCGGTAGCGCTGAGGTTGACCGTGAAACTGGTCGCACTGGTGATTTCGACGTTAGCCGTGTCGGTCAGCGTGTAGGCGCTCGAGTCGCCACTGATCGTCAGCTTGTTGGCCACAATGTCGTTCGTGGCGCCACTCTTCTTCAGGAAACCGGTGCCGGTCACGACCAGTGCGCCGGTCGCCGCATCGTAGGTGGCACTGGTGATCGTCGGCACCGCGACGTTGCTGGCGGTGACGCCATTACCGGTCAGATCGGCCACGACAACGGCGCTATCCGCGCCCGCCGTCCAGTCTTCGGCGGCGGCGAGGTTATAGGTGGTGTTATCGGTCGAACTCGCCCCGTCCTTGTTGACGATCAGGTTCACCGCCGCCTTGTCGGTGGCGCTCAGCGTCAGCGTGAAGGCGGTGCCCGAGGTGATCTCGACGTTGGCGGTATCGGTCAGCGTGTAGGTGCTGCCGCCTTCGCCGGTCAGCGTGAATTTGTTGGCGACGATGTCGTTGGTCGCCCCGGTGAGCTTGAGGAAGCCGGTGCCGGTGACCACCAAGGCGCCGGTGCTGGCGTTGTAGGTGGCGCTGGTAATGGTCGGTGCCGCCACGTTGCTGACAGTGACCGCGTTGGTGGCATCGGCAATATCCGTGTTGCCAATCACCGTATTCCAGTCGTCCGCTGCTTCCAGGTTGTAGGTGGTGCTGCCGGTCGAACTGGTGCCGTTCTTGTTCAGAATCTGGTTGACTGCTGCCTTGTCGGTCGCGTTCAGCGTCACGCTGAAGCTGGTGGCGCTGGTGACTTCAACATCGCTGGTGGTCAGCAGGTACGCCGCGCCGCTACCGCCTTCGCCGGTCAGCTTGAGCTTGCTGACGGTAATGTCGTTGGTCGCCCCCGAGGCCTTGACCAGGTTGGTGCCGGTGACTACCAGAGCGCCGGTACTGGCGTCGTAGGTAGCGCTGGTGATGGTCGGGGTTTGTACGTTCGAGACGGTCACGCCGTTGCCGGTGGTGTCAGCGGCAGCACCGCTGATCCAGTCGGCGGCGCCGGCCAGGTTGTAGGTCGTAGCCCCGACCGAACTCGTGCCGTTCTTGTTGAGCAGGCCGTTGATGTTGAGCTTGTCGGTCGCGTTCAGCGTGACCGAGAAGGCCGTGCCGCTGCTGGTGGTAACGTTGCCGGTGGTCAGCGTGTAGCTCGCTCCGCCCTGGCCAGTCAGCGACAGTTTGCTGACGTCAACCGTGGCCCCGGTGCCCATGTTGGCGCCGGTCACCGAGAGCACGCCGGTGCTCGCGTCGTAAGTCGCAGAGATGAGTTCCTTGGTCGTCGAAATTACGATCGCCTTGTTGTTACCCAAGGAATTCGCAGCGCCTGGTGAAGCCAGGGTCAGCGTCGCATCGTTACCGGCCGCATCCTTGATCGTGCCACCGTTCAAGGCCAGGGAACTGGTTGCCACGTAATCCAGATCGGCGCTGGTATCGCCGTTCTGGACCGTGTAATTGAAGGTCAGCGTATTGGTACCGGTGCCGCTGGCATAGTCGATGGTCCGGTCCGTGCTTCCGGTTTCCAGCGTCAATTGCGGCGTGCCGGTGACGTTCACCACCTCACTGAAGGTGACGGTGATGGCGATCACATCCCCAGTGGTATAGGTACCGTTACTGGTCGAGGAGGACACGGCGGTGACCGTCGGCACGACACCGTCGATCACCAGCGCCTTGTTGTTGCCCAGCGAATTGGCGGCCCCCGGCGTTGCCAGGGTCAGCGTTGCATCGTTACCGGCGGCATCCTTGATCGTGCCGCTGTTAAGCGCCAAAGCAGACGAGGAAGCAAAATCCAGATCGCTGCTTGTATCACCTGCCTGCACGGTATAGGTAAAGGTCAGGCTGCTACCGCCGCTACCGCTGACGTAGTTAATGGTGCGGTCGGTGGTGCCGGTTTCCAGGGTGAGCTGAGGCGTACCGATGACGGTGACGTTCTCGGAAAAGTTCACCTGAATGGAAACGGTATCGCCCACCTTATACGTGCCGTTGGCGGTACTGGACGTAACGCCGCTCACCGTGGGGACGATGCCGTCAATCACAATGGCCTTGTTGGCGCCCAAAGAGTTAGCCGCGCCGGGGCTGGCCAGGGTGAGCGTGGCATTATTACCGGCGGTATCCTTAATGGTTCCGCCGTTCAGGGCCAGGGCGGAAGTGGACGTGAAATCCAGATCGCTCGTGTTATCGCCCGCCTGCACGGTGTAGGTAAAGGTCAGGCTGCTACCGCCACTACCGCTGACGTAGTTAATGGTGCGGTCGGTGGTGCCGGTTTCCAGGGTGAGCTGAGGCGTACCGATGACGGTGACGTTCTCGGAAAAGTTCACCTGGATGGAAACGGTATCACCCACTTTGTAAGAACCGTTGGCGGTGCTGGCGGTCACGCCGCTCACCGTGGGCGCAGCAGTGTCCACCTTGTAGCTGGCGTTGTCGCTGACTGCTAAGAAGGTGAGGGTTGCATCGTTGGCGGAACCATCCTTGAATGTTCCACCGTTCGTGTGGATGCCGCTGGCGCCAATGCTGATGCCGTTGGCGTCGGTTTGGCCTGCCTGAATGGTGTATTGGAATACTAAGGATGTGGAACCACTACCCGAAGCATAGGCCGCTTGAACCGTTGTTCCGCCAATGTTCAAGTCGAGATAGGGGGTGCCGCCGCCGGTATTGACCGTCGTGGCCGCGGACATGGTCACCGTGGCAGAAACGACATCACCGGCATTCAAGGTGCTGTTTTGAATGCCGGTAGCAGAGGTGATGGCAACGCCGCTGACAGTGGGGCCAGTTGCTGCGACTTGGACGTTACTGACTTTGAAGTCGTCGAAGTTTTGGTTCTGCAAGGTGTGGTTGCTTGTGATCTGCAAGCTAGAAATTGTATTTAGGCTTGTTAAATCAATTTTTGTCCAGGTATTGCCAGTTATGTTCGGAGTAGTAATGGCCCCGTTAAACGTGAAGGTCGTGGTGTTACTGGTATCTTGAGAAAAGAGCCATATGTACTGGGGGGCAAAAGTTGTGGCCGTTCCACCAACTGTCTTGGTAAAGCTAAATGTTATAAGGTCTTCTGTGCCGCCATAACTCCGGAGCGCGGAAGCCCCGACAGAGGCGGTACCCGATCTATCTGCAACTCGGGTATAAAAACCTGACAAATGTCCATCTGCCTTAAAGGTGTAGGTGCTATCAACTGCAACAGTGTAGTCACTCCCAGATCCGCTTCCTGGTCCGTAGCCGTATGCGTTGAAACCTAAGGTTCCTGAATATGCCGATAGCACTCCGGAATAGCTATTTAGGGCGTTTGACGTGATGGGAATTGCGCTTTGAATATCACCCTGCTGAACTTCTAAGGTCCAATCTCCACCTTTGCTAGCGGCACCCGTTGTATCTGACGAAGCTGCCACATCGGCCCCTGTTGCCAGGGCTAAGTCGGTAACGAAGTGTTGGCCTGCATCCCCCTGACCAATATCGCAGCCGTAAATCATCAAGTCACCGTCAGCCTTGAGGGCATGACCCAAGAGGGCTAACTCGGTTTTGACGGTGGTGTCGGACAATTGGGCATTGTTAAGGCCATCGGTCCCCAGATTCAGGGTACCGGTGGAACCGTGGCTAAGGATTTGAATGCTGTCGTAGCCTTCGTGGGTTTTGGCCCATTGGGCAATTTGCGCTAGGCCGGACTGATTGGCGGCAATTTCGACAATTTCCACCCCCTCTTTGATGCCCGCTTCCAGGGTTTTGTAGTCGGCGACGGCGGTGTCCACAAACACCACCTCTTTTTTACCCTGGTTCAGGCTGGGGTCAGCGGCGCGAATTTGGACCGGGGCCACTACTTCGGGCAGGGCGTGGGCGGCGTCGGCCGCTGCTGCGCCATCAAACATGAACCGTTGTTCCAATGCCATCCAGGCCCGGGCTGTACGGGGCTGGGCGGCTTGCTCTGGCGACCCTGCGGCCTCTGATTGGCTGCTTTTTCCTATTGGTTGCACATTTTCTGCATCGGCAACAAAGGTTTGGGTGAGTTCGTTCCAGATGCTGCGGTATTGGTGGTTCATGGTTTGCCTCGCTTAGGGGGGGCGGGGTTATTCAGGGTAGGCGCAATTCAAGGATTTAATTGCCAATATTAATGCAAATAGAATAATGCCAATGCAATTCAACGACCTTCCTCTCGCTTACCTGCAATGACAAATGCTTTGCTACCCGCCATTTCTCGCCAAAAATCCATGCCTTCAAACTTCTTGAACAGGTCGGGGGGCAAAATGCTGCGGCGGGATTGAAACTCCACCTTGGGGCGCACCTTGTGCAGGCCGGAAACGCCTAAGGCTTCGTCAAACTCGGGGGCGTCGAATTCCACATTTTCAAAATCGTGACCTTCAAACCAGGGCTCGCCGATAAAGTCGTAGATCAGTCTGAGCACTTTTTCCGGCATGCGGGAAAGGTATTCGTATTCCACCACCAGCAGGGCGTCGGCTTCGTCACCGTAAAAAGCTTCTTTGAGGCCGCTCCAGGCGCGGCCTACCAGGGCTTCGTGGCCCATCAGGGCTTCAACGCGGCTATAGACGGTGCCCTGATTCATGGGGCCGAACAGGCGGGTGAAGTGGTAGGGGTTTTCCCGCACCCGGCGTTCCAGGCTATCCATGACCCAAGGAATGTCCCGCACACAGGCAATGACCTTGGCCTTGGGGTGGAGGGCTTTGAGCAAGGGCATGCGGGATGTCCACATGCGGTTGGTGTCAAAGATAACGGGCTTGTCTTGCAGGTGTTGGTAGTAACTGTGGAACAAGCCGGACAGTATGTCTTGCCGTTGTTCGCCCGCCATGGTGAGCGCTACTTCGGAGCCCGGACTCATCATTTGGGTGACGCCGTTGACCAAGGCGCCAAGACCGCTGGTCATGGAGGCATGGAATCGAGGATTCTGTCGCAGCAGGGCAGATAAAAGCGTGCTACCGGAACGTGGCAGGCCGGAGATGAAGTGAAAAATAGATGCGTGACTCGTCATGGCCAATGTGGGCTAGGTCAAGAAGTAATAATGACCGCCATGTTGCCAATGCGGCCATTGCCTAACAAATGTCCGTTAGTTTGGATTAGGGGGATAGCTGCCGTAGGTAGCAATACAGTAGGTCAAACCCAATTGGGGAGGCAGTGTAGGAACCGGGGTGGGGGTTTGCGTGCCCGCTGTACCAAGGGCAATATTACCTGCTACCCCACTGACAGAAGTGGTTACCTTTCCTACCGTGGCAATTTGCGTGGTGCTATTTGTCCAAATACCGGCACCTGTTGGGCCAGTTGTAGGAGCAGCAGATAAATAGTTATGGGTGGTGTCTGGTGTCGTTACAGGTACCGGGGCACTCGGGGTAGTAGACACGGGCACTGTAACGGACAAGCCAGTGGGCTGGAAGGTAGCAGTATGGTTGTGGAACGCCATATTGGACATAGTCATGGGGGTGGTTTCAGCACCGCGTTTTTCGCCCAAGGCAACGGGGGACAAGCCTGCACCTTGCCCTACGCCAACGGGAGTCCGGCCACGGAGGTCGGGCAGATAGAAGGTATTTTGGCTACCGCCGTAGATATAACCGATGAGTGAGAACAAGGCGGGATATTGGCGAATATCGAGTGGTCGCCCATCAGCAATCGTGTAACCGTTGCCATCAACGGGGCAGTAATTGGCGGCGGTAGGGCAGATCGTCCCCGTTAGGGCATCGCTGGGACAAGCAAAAGCAGAAATAGAGAGGGTGCAGGCCAACAGTCCCAGACTACGCTGGATCAGTTGGTGTACGCGAATCGACCGAGTATTCATTAGATTCTCCAAATGGAAAATGCAAACAGACAATTATTGGGTTCGTGTGGCCAATTTATGGCAGAGATGAACCGTTAGGCATTAATTCCGGGGGGGGAAAATACCCACGTTAGCAATGCAATAACGCAAGCCAATTTCAGGTGCCAAGTTAGCGTAGGGCTGTCCCATACCTGAGGTGGATACCGGGATATTGGCATTGTTATTTGCCGCGTTGAGGGTAACCCCACCAACAGTAGCAACCTCGGCCATGGTGCCGGACCAAATATAGGCATCGTTCGGACCGGTGGTGGAGGCTGATAAGCGGTTATACGTCGTAGTGGGCGTGACCGTAGTGGCAGCACTATATGCGGACACTGGGATGCTGACTGTCAGGCTGTTGGGAACTGCATTGGGGTTGTAATTTGCAGGATGGGAGTGCAGGGGCAGGTTAGCTTGGGTGAGGGTCACAGTGGCTGCTCCCCGTTGCTGCGCCAAGTTGACGATGTTCAGGCCATTTGACGTATTGGGATTGGTGCCGACGGGGGTGCGCGTCTGTAGGTTGGGCAAATTGAAGTTGGTCCTGCCGTCGCCACCAAAGGCAATGCCAATAACAGCGAACAAGGCTTGATTGCCGTTGATTGGGAGGCTCTGACCATTTGGCTCTAAATAGCCCTGGGGGCAATAGCCGGCAGCAGTGACGCAGATAGAGCCGATATATTCCCCATCACCGTCACAGGCAAGGGCAGCGTGAGTTCCTGCTGTTGCGCAGATTGCGAGTAGCGTTTGGCGGCTGACAGCAAGGATTTTCTTCGAAGACTTCATCATTACATTTCTCCGGTCATTACGACTGTTTCATTTGAATGGCATGACCTTTGTTTGTTGGGCCACGCAATATCTACGGTCTAAGGCTGGACTGGAATTTATGGACGCACAGGATAAATACCCTGATAGGCAATGCACTGTCTTAACCCAAGTTGTGGGGGGACAATGGAAATGGGCGTGCTAGCACCAACCCCCCCCACTGTCACCGTGCCTACAGAGCCGGAAACGGTGACGCCACCCAAGGCGATTGTTTGTGTGGGGGTGGAGGCGTAAACCGCAGCCTTACCGCCAGCAACCGTGACATTGGTGGAATTTGACAAATAATTGGCATTGGCACTTGGGGTATCTGTTGTCCCAGTGGCACTGGAGATTGAAACGGAAACAGTACCTTGGGGGGTGCCAGTCGCTGTTTGCGTATAGCTGCTTGTATGGCTGTGAGCAGGCAGTTCAGCAGACGTAAAGCTTACGGCTTCTCGTCCGTATATTCCCCCTTGAACCACTGAGGGAGCGCTTGGCGATGAGCCAATGCCAACAACTGCACGGCTTTGAATGTCGGGCAAGTTAAATGTAGTAGCCGTGCCACCGTAGGTGGCACCAATAACGGCATAAAGCACTTCATAGTTACTGATCGAAACGGCCTGCCCCTTAGCTTCAAGGTAACCCTCGGGGCAGTAGTTAATGGAGGTGGTGCAAACGGTTCCAACGAATGGAGTCGTCGGACAAGCTTGAGCTTCCTGTACTAACCCACCAATAGCCATGAAGCCAGCGACCATAGCCGCCTGACGCGTGTGTCGAATAAGTTTATTTACCATTTTCAATCCTCTTAATTTGTAGATTCAGAAGAACCGCCGGGTCATTATTCCTTCTGCATCCCCCTTGGCACAATGACTTTCTTTTTATGCAAATACCATTAAATATCGCAATTAGTTTGTCAGGTTGATTTATCTTGGCGCATGACTAAAGGCGTATGTTGTTTGGGTGCTTTATTGAGGTTCTTTTTATAAATCAGCAGAGTAGAAAAACTCCCTGGTTAGTACATGAATTTCTTCATCGCCTACCCCAAGAACAGTGAAATTGGGATTGATTGGCGGTTCATATGGAGAGTCAACGCCGGTCATTTCCATCCCTTTGCTGGCGAGGGCTTTGATGTATAGGTTCTTGGGGTCTCTTTCCCGACATATTTCCAGCGGCGTTGCCACGTAAATTTCGATGAAGTTATCAGCACCGATGATTTGCTTTGCTGTGCTACGCCCTGCAATCGAAGGGGAAACCAGTGCTATTACTGCATGAATGCCAGAGTTATTCAGCAGCCGTGCCATTTCGGCGACACGGCGCATGTTTTCTTCCCGATCATTCATCGAGAAACCCAGGTCTTTAGACAGGCCTTGGCGGACTTCATCGCCATCCAGCAGGCAGGCAGGGTGACCCCGTTGGCGCAGTTCTTTGCACAGCCGGGTGGCCAGTGTGGTTTTGCCTGCTGCGGGTAGGCCGGTAAGCCACCAAGTTTTGGGGGTAGTTTTCATTTATTTGCAGAGGCGCTGATGAGCAGTACTTTCGTGGGGGAGCCTTTGCAGACTTCGGAGTTGCTCCACCCGAAGATTTTTTGAAGGAGATTCAACATGGGTGTGCTCACTGTTCGCCTATCCGATGAGAAGCATCAACGATTGAACGCACTTGCCAAAAGCCGAGGCACACCGCTCAATCGCCTGATCTACGAAATGGCCACTCTGATGCTGTCCGAATTCGACGCCACAACCCGTTTTGAGATTCGTGCTGCCCGTGGCGAAAGCAATGCTGAACGAAGACTGGCATTGCGGGTGCTGAACACAGTTGAAGTCACTTTGCTTGGCCTCTGGCAGGCTATAGCGCTTGAGCCACTCATACAGCGTCGGCAACGACACGCCCAGCCAGTTGACGCCTTCTGAGGCGGGATGCCTCCGGTCGGTCACCTGTTTAACTGCTTCAACCTTGAATTTTTCTCGCTGATGCGTGCTGCTCATGACTTCTCCTTTTGCCTATTTTTAAGGCTCCCGAGCATCTACAGGTTCCGGGGCGACCCACACAGAAATTCCATTGGCAAAAAATAATGCCGGGAAATTATGACCAAAGTCAATGAAAATAAAAATTTGAATTACATCCCCCTCTCTCCATCACACCAGTTTTTAGCCAGCACCTGCCCCAAAAATGCAGGGGCAATAGCCTGGCAAGATTAGTGCCGCAGCGCCCTGAAGGCAGAGGACGGCTGGCGGCTTACCGGCCAACGAATACCCTATGCCAGTAAGCCTGCCGCTGCTCGCGCCAGGCACTGAGCCTGGCCCCGCTGGGACCCAGTTCGATGCTGACCATCCCGTCGCGGTCGCTGCGCCAGGTTTGCGTGCCGTGGGCGGTGTAGCGGGCGAGGATTTCCGGCCGGGGATGGCCGAAGCGATTGCGGTAGCCGACGGTGAAGACGGCGTGCAGCGGTGCGACGGCGGCGATGAATTCGGGAGAGGACGAGGTTTTCGAGCCGTGGTGCGGGACCAGCAGGACGTCGGCGAGCAGTTCGTGCGGTACCACCGCCAGCAGCCGCGCTTCGTCGACGGCTTCGATATCGCCGGTGAGCAGCAGGTGGTGGCCGCCGGCAGTAATGCGCAGGACGCAGGAGAGGTGATTGCTTTTTACCGGTTTGGCACGGTCGACCGTGTAAGCCTCGGGCGGCGGATGCAGGAAGGCGAAATCAACGCCATCCCACTGCCAGCGTTCGCCGCCACGGCAAAGCTCGGACGGGGTGGAGGCGAAGGAACTGCTCACCTCCTCCACCGGCAGGGCAGCAAGCAGCGAGGCCGTGCCACCAGCGTGATCACTGTCGCGGTGGCTGATTACCAGGCGATGCACACGGTCGACGCCGGAAAAACGCAAAAACGGCAGCAGCACCCGCTCGCCGGCATCGGCCGCCGGGCCGTAAAGCGGGCCGGGGTCATACACCAGGTTATGCCGCGCGGTACGGACAACCACCGCCAATCCCTGCCCGACATCGAGAAAATCGACCCAGACGCTGCCTTGCTGCGGGCGCGGTGCCGGCCAGTACAGTGCAGGTAGCACCAAACAAAGGCCGAGCCCACGCCCGGGCAGGCCGCGCGGCAATAGCGCAATCGCCACCCCTACGCCGGCCAGCAATGCGACCGGCCAGGGCGGAGCCGGTGGCTGCCAGAGTGGTGCCTGGGCGCACCAGGCGAGAAACAGCAGCAGGCCGGCAAGCAGTAGATGGGCCAACTGCAGCGTCATCGCGGCAAGAGTTTCGCCGCCGGGCAAACTGCCGAGCAAGGCTGCTGCCAGCGCCAGCGGGGCAATCGCCCAGCTGACCAGCGGAATCGCCAGCGCATTGGCCAGCGGCGAAACCAACGACAGTTGCTGGAACAGCAACAGCAGGATCGGCAACGAGGCCAGCGTTGCCGCCCACTGCACGCGCCCCCAGCCCAGCAGGCGTTGCCGCCAGCCGCTGCCGGCCGGCTGCGCCTGGGCGATCCAGAACAGCGCCGCTACCGCGCCAAAAGACAACCAGAAGCCGGGAGCACGTACGGCCCAGGGGTCGTAGAGCAGTACGGCAACCAGCGCCAGGGCCAAAACACGTGATGGTGCCGGCTGGCGTTGCAGCAAACCCGCCAGACAGGCCACCAGCAGCATCATCGCGGTACGCTGGGCCGGCACGGCAAAACCGGCGAGCAGAGCGTAGCCGCAACCGGCCAGCGCTGCGGCGAGCCAGCCGGCCTGTTGCGCCGGCCAGCAACGGACCAGTGCCGGATGGCGCCGCCAGCCGGCGGTAACCAGGGCTGCGCAGAGCGCCGCGAGCATGGTTACATGCAGACCGGAAATACTCATCAAATGTGTCGTACCGGTACGGCTAAAAACCTGCCATTCACCCGGGCCGATCGAACGCTGATCGCCCATCGCCAGAGCGACCAGAATGCCGGCGCCAGGATAGTCGGCCGGAGGCAGTTGGGCCAGCATCTGCTGCCGCAAGCTATCGCGCCAGCGTTCGAGCCACCACCGAGGCTGGGCAACCAGTTCGCTCAGGCGTACTGCCGGCCCTGGACGCAGAGAGCCGGTAGCGCGCAGGCCACGCTCGAACAGCCAGGCTTCGTAATCGAAGCTGCCGGGATTGGCATTGCCGTGCGGCTGTTTCAGCCGCACGCTCAGTTGCCAGCGTTCGCCAGCCCGGAACAACGGTATCGGCTCGGGAGCATCCCCGGCCGCCGCCATTCCTCCGCGCCAGTAATGACTGAGCAGGATGCGCGCCGGCAACCCGGCCTGACGGGCGGGAATTTCCTGGCGGCGATCGTTTTCCACGGTCAACCGGCTTTCCAGCACAAACTCGAAGCGCTGACCACGCTCACTGTATTGCGGCAGTGTTGCCACCACGCCAATCACCTGCAGGTCACGCCCCTCCCACACCGGATCAAGCCGTTCGGCCAGTCGGTCTGCGGCCTGCCACCCCGCCCAGACAAAGCCGAGCCCACACGCCAGCAGCAGCCGGACAAGCTGGCCGGCGCGGCCGGAACCGCAGCAGCCCAAGCACAACAGCCCCAGCAGCACGGCGACCAGCAGCCCCCGCCAGGGCCATGGCGGCAGGACCGGCAACATCTGCAAAAAGCAGATGCCGGAGGTCAACGCCAGCGCGGGAAGAACGATCGGGACCATGCCCAGAGAATGACAAATGAATTCAAATCGGGCAAGCACGGCCACCATCGCGCCTGCAACAGCAGAAAGTCGGTCGGATATTGGCCGGAGATATGGCCAGAAAAAAATCTCTCCGCCCTTGTAAGAAATCAGCCGCCAGCTCCGACTAACCAGCAAGCCCGAAAAAAACCGGGTTTTTGCAGCTTAAAACTCTCACTCTCAATGGAGTCCTATCATGAAAAAGCAAACCCTGACCTCCCTCGCCCTCGGTTCCGCCTTGGCCGCTGCCTCGCTGTCTCCGGCACTGGCTGCCAGCGACACCCCGTTCTCCGCCAAAAAGCTGGAAGCCGGCTACCAACTGGCGCAAGCTGACAGCAAGCAAAAGGACGGGAAGTGTGGCGAAGCCAAATGCGGTGGCGACAAGAAGGCCGCCGACAAGAAGAAGGACGGCAAGTGCGGCGAGGCCAAGTGTGGCGGCGACAAGAAGCCGGCTGACAAGAAGGCCGACGGCAAGTGCGGCGAAGCCAAGTGCGGTGCCAAGAAATAATTGTCCAGCCACCGGGGGGGGCGCGTCATCGTCGCCGCCCCCGCCATCGAGAGTCTGATCATGCTTCCTCCCCGTTCCGTTTTTGGTGCCGGCCTGGGTTTTCGCCGCGAATTGCTCGACGAACTGAGCCACGGCGTCCCCGCCGCCATCAATTTTTTTGAACTGGCACCGGAAAACTGGGCTGGCATCGGCGGCCGCTCGGCGCGCCAGTTGCGCGCGTTTACCGAACGCCACCCCTTTGTCTGCCACGGCCTGTCGCTGTCGCTGGGCGGCCCGGACCCGCTGGATCGCGAATTGCTGTGCCGCATCCGCGACTTCATGCGCGAACACGGGATGGCCCTGTATACAGAGCATCTGGCCTGGACCTCGGCCGACGGCCAGCTCTACGACCTGCTGCCGGTACCGATGACCGGCGATGCGGTACGGTGGACGGCCGCCCGCATCCGCCAGGCACAAGACATTCTCGGAATGCGGATCGGGATCGAGAACGCCTCCTACTATGTGGTGCCGCCCGGCGCCGAAATGAGTGAAACCGAGTTCATCAGCGCCATCCTCGCCGAGGCCGACTGCCTGCTCCACCTCGACGTGAACAATGTGTACGTCAATAGCCGCAACCACGGCTTCGACGCCCTCGCCTTCATCGACGCGCTGCCGCTTGAACGCACCTGCTACGTCCATGTTGCCGGCCATTACACCGAGCCCGACGGCCTGATCATCGACACCCACGGCAGCGCGGTGATCGACCCGGTGTGGCAGTTGCTGGCGGGGACCTACGAGCGGATCGGTGGCGACGTACCGACCTGCCTCGAACGCGATTTCAATATGCCCGATCTGGCGGCGTTGACCGTGGAAGTCGAGCAAATTGCCCGGCTCCAGGCTGCCGCACCGCAAGGCTTGCGCAAGGTGGCATGATGAACAGCCTGTACCCCGATTTTCAGCGTTTTCAGCAGGCCTTTGCCCGCCATGTCCGCGACCCCTGGCACGCGCCGCGCCCGGCCGGCGTTGCAGCGCGCGGCATGAGTGTCTACAACGAACTGCTCTACAACAACCTGCGCAGCTTTGTCGACGCCTGCTTTCCGGTCGGCCGCGACCTGCTCGGCGAACGCGCCTGGTCGCGCCTGTGCCGCTGCTTCTATCGCGACTGGCCACAACGCTCGTCGTGGTTTCGCGACATTCCCGGCAACTTTGTCACCTATCTGCGCGAGGGCGAAATCCGTCAGCCGCTACCGCACTGGCTGGCCGATCTCGCCCACTATGAATGGGTCGAGCTGGCGGTCGATACCGACGCCAGCCCGGCCCCCGCTCTCCGACCCGACGCCGACCCATGGGAGTCTCCGGTTGCCCTCAACCCGAGCTTGCACAATTTGAGTTACGCCTGGCCAGTGCATGAAATCAGCCGCGAATACCGTCCACGCAAGCCGCGCCTGACCCATCTGCTGGTCTATCGCGATGCCGACGAGCGGGTGCAATTCATCGAAACCAACGCCCTCTCCGCCCGCTTGCTGGAACTGCTCGCCGGCGCACCGCTCAGCGGCGAACAGGCTTTGCTGCTACTGGCCAAGCAACAAGCCACCGGCAACCACCAACGCTTTCTGCAGCATGGCCGGACATTGCTGCAGCAATTGCAACAGCAAGGCGTGATTATTGGAGCCCGCACAATATGAAGCCCAACCTCTGGCCATGCCTGTCGCAATGCTCGCTGGCCTTGCTCCGCCAACTTGATCACGGCGCCCCCTGGCTGGCGCTGCTCAGCCTGCGCCTGCTGCTCGGCTGGGATTTTTTTGAATCCGGACTGGAAAAACTGCACGGTGAGAACTGGTTTGCCGAAATCCAGAACCAGTTTCCCTTTCCTTTCAACCTGTTGCCGGCATGGCTCAGCTGGCAACTTGCCACCTGGTTCGAGTTGATCGGCGGCATCGCTCTGGTACTCGGTATCGGCACCCGCTTCTTTGCGCTGACACTCGGCGTGCTGACCGTGGTCGCAATTGCCGCCGTCCATTGGCCTGGAGAATGGCACAGCCTGAGCGAATTGATGCGCGGGTATGTTTTTACCGACCAGGGCCATGGCAACTTCAAGCTGCCGATGATTTTCCTCGGGATGCTGCTGCCCTTGCTGCTGCAAGGTCCGGGTAAACTCTCGCTGGACCACCTGCTGCGGCGCAAGCTGGAGGCCGAATGAAACTTGCCGGCATCCGCACCCGCATTGCGCTCGCCTTCAGCGCCTTTCTCGTCGTCGCCATCGCCTCGGCCTTGCTGACTCTGGCCAACGGCCGGCAGATCGAGCATACCACCCGCTTGATCGCCGAACAGCGCCTGCCCGGCCTGCTCGCCGTCAATGCTCTGTCGCAGGCCCTGGAGGCCAGGCAGTCGCAACTCTACGAGTTATATGCGACAACCGATGGAGAACCGCTACAACGCTGGCTGCAAGGCAACGACGAACAGGTCGCCCGCCAGATCGAAAAACTGCGCCGGCAACCGGAACTGGCCCCTTTGCTGGCGAACTGGAACACCGCCTGGCCACAACTGTTGCAACAGCAACGCCAGGTCATCGAACTGCTCACCGCTCAGGCAATCGACTGGGACGCCGCCCGCGATGCGCTGGCGGCTTTTCGCCATCAGGCCGGCGAGCTACAGGAGAAGCTGGAGGCGGCCGTTGCCCACGCGGCACAATTGTCGCAAAGCCAGGCAGATCATTCGGCCCACCTCACCCGCCAGTTGATCTGGGGCGGTGCCCTGGCGGTCGGGCTAACCTTGCTGGTTTTTGCAGTCGCCCTGTTTTATCTCGACCGCAGCATCAGTCTGCCCTTGCGCCGGATGAGCCGGGAGATTCAGCGCATTGCCGCCGAGCGTGAATTAACCGCCACCCTGCCCGGTGGCGGCAGCGATGAAACCGATCAGATCGCACATGCAGTCAACGAATTGCTCACAGCATTTCGGCAAGCAGCACGCACCTTCAACAGCACCACCCGCCGCCTCAGTCATTTCGCCGAGGAGTTGCTGCAACGGGTCGCCGATGCTCGCGCTAGCGCCGGACGCCAGTTGGTGGAACTGCAGGGAATCCGGGTCGCCATCCAGACAGGCACCGAACAAGTCGAGCAAATTGCCGGCGATACCGCCCAGGCCTCGAGCGCAGCCGAACATTCCGAGCACTGCGGCGAGGCGGGGGCGGAGGCGGTCGATGCGACCCGCCTGGCCATTGCCACGCTCTCGGCCGAAGTCCTGACCTCGGCCGATCTGGTCGAACGGCTCGACGACGATGCCCGCCAGGTCGGCAGCGTACTCGAACGGATTCGCAGCATTGCCCAGGAAACCAACATGCTGGCACTCAATGCAGCAATCGAGGCTGCGCGTGCCGGCGAAGCCGGCCGGGGTTTCGCGGTCGTCGCCGATGAGGTTCGCAAGCTGGCCAACACCGCCGATACCTCAACCACCGAAATCGATGCGCTGCTCGCACATCTAGGCAGCGTCACCCGGCAAACCGCCGAGGTCATGCGGCGCAGCAAGGAAGGTGCCGCCGCCTGCGGCG
The DNA here is from genome assembly GCF_041378895.1 of Dechloromonas sp. ZY10. Taxonomy (NCBI): domain Bacteria; kingdom Pseudomonadati; phylum Pseudomonadota; class Betaproteobacteria; order Rhodocyclales; family Azonexaceae; genus Dechloromonas; species Dechloromonas aquae. Next base: position 1,301,268 of record NZ_CP144212.1, on the reverse strand, counting down.
AACGCTCGTTGCAAGCGCAAGACCAGCTGGCGGCGATTCTGGTCGCGATGGGACAGATTCGCGATCTCAACCGGCGTATCGACCATGCCGGTGCCGAACATCAGCAGGCCATGCATCAGATCGGGGAACGCACCGAACGGGTCGACACTACCGCCCGCCAGGTCGATCAACTGGCCGGCCTGCTGGCCGAAAGCGCCCAGCAACTAGCCAGCGATACTCGCGAACTCCAACAGCAGCTGGCACAACTCGTCTACTGACCGGCCCATGCACTCCGTCCTCCTTCCTCCTTCCCGCGCCCTTTTGTCGATGCGCCGCCTGCTGGCGGCTTTTGTACTGCTGCTGTTGTTTGCCGCCAGCGTGATCTGGCTGAATCTGTCCGCCAGCCGCGCCGTTGCCACCCAGTCGGCCACGCTTGCCGAACGACGCATTCCCGAATTGCGGGCAATCAGCGATTTGCGGGCTCAACTCGCAGCCCGCGGCAACCAGCTCTATCTTTACTACGCCACCACCGACGGCGAAGCCTGGCGGGCAGCCGACCAACAGATCGAGCAGCAAATGGAACGCGGCCTCTCGGCCCTGATCGGCCTCGGCCTGCCAAACTCGGAGCAACAGCTTTATCGCCGGCATGCCAGCGACTGGCTGCAGCACACGCAGATTTTCAACCGCGAAATGCAACGGCCAATGCGACGCAACTGGGATACCTTGCGCGACCATCTGGCAGCTGCCCAACGCAGCCTCGATGCTCAGGCCGTCATGTTTGCGGCCTGGGACGAAGCGATCCGGCTGAGTACTGCCGAAGCCAGCCAATCGGCGCTCGCCGAGGTCGGCCGCCTGACCTGGATGCAAATCGCATTCAGCCTGGGAATGCTGCTGGTTGCCGGAATCGCAATGAGTATCTTGCGTGCCCGGCAACAGGATCAGTCGGCTCTGCAGCAGCAGGCGCATTTCGACCAGCTGACCGGCTTGCCCAACCGGCGCAGCCTGGAATACGCATTGCAGCATCTCCCCCCCACGAGTAATGGCTGCCTGCTGCTGCTCAGTCTGCCGGCCTACCCGCGCCTTGCCGGCATTCATGGTCAGGCCAGTGCCGATGCGCTGCTCCAGGCCACCACGCGGTGGCTACGCAACGAACTCGGCCGGAGCAGTGAAGATCCGTTGCTGTTCCGCATCGAAGGCGAGCGACTGGCAGTGCTTGCGCCCGGGTATGACGCCGCCACCGCCGCAACGCTGGCCAACCAGCTACGCCAGATTGCAAACTACCCCCTGCAACTCAAAGCCCGCCGCCTGACGGTCGAACTGCGCATCGGCATCACCCTCTTTCCGAAGGACGGTCAAGACCCCGGCGGTCTGATCCGCAACGCCGAAGCTGCCTTGCAGCACACGGTCAACGGCGACGATTGCCAATTTTTCAGTTCCAGCCTGGCAGCGGCCAATGATCACCGCCTGGCCCTGGAAACCGCCTTGCGACATGCCCTGCAGCAGCAGGAACTGAGCTTGCACTATCAGCCCAAGCTTACGCCGGCTGGCGAACTGCGGGGAGCCGAAGCGCTGGCTCGCTGGCGACACGCCGGACAATGGGTATCGCCCGGCGAGTTCATTCCTGTCGCCGAAGAAAGCGGCCTGATCATTCCGCTGGGTAACTGGGTGGTCGAAGAAGCCTGCCGCCAATGGAAACAATGGCACAACGGGGGGCTACCCGCGCTGCCACTGGCGGTAAATATCTCTGCCCAACAATTCCAAGCGCCGGATTTTCCCGCCTGGCTGGCGAACACGTTGGCACATCACGGCGTTCCCCCAGCCATGCTCGAACTCGAAATCACCGAAGCCGTCGCCGCCAACGACCCGGACCAAGTCATCGCCACCATGCACAAACTCAAGCAACTCGGGGTCTCTCTGGCCATCGACGATTTCGGTACCGGCTATTCATCGCTGGCCTATCTGCAGCGTTTTCCCATCGACACACTGAAAATCGACCAGTCCTTCATCCGCGACCACCTCAGCCAGCCGGCAATTGTCCGCCTGATCCTCGCCCTGGCTGCGGAGCTCCGGCTGGAGGTTGTAGCCGAGGGGGTGGAAACAACGGAACAGCAGGCCATGCTTGCTGCTCTCGGCTGCGACCTGTTGCAAGGCTATCTATTTTCCCGCCCACTACCCCCTACCGCCTACGCAGCATGGCTGGCCTGCCCATCGAGGCCAAACCGTAGCACCGCAACCGCGAATGCTCTGCAATAAGCCATTCAAAAGCGCAAATTTCCATGTGTTTTTGCGCCCTTCAGCAACTGCGGTGGCCTGCTTTGCTATTCTGCCGTTGATCGGATCATGCCCTCACACTCCCCTGCCCATGTCTGCAGCCACCATCGATAACCGCTTCGTCAGTACCGTCCGCCAGGACATGCTGGCCTTCGCCCGTCTGCAACTGCGCGACGCCGAACTGGCCGAGGATGCCGTGCAGGAGGCCTTGACCGCAGCGCTGCACGGAGAACAGACCTTCGCCGGCCAGGCGGCGCTGAAGAGTTGGGTGTTCGGGATTCTCAAGCACAAGATCGTCGATCTGCTGCGCCAGCAGGGAAGAAGTACGCCAATCTCGGCCTATGCCGGCGAAGGCGAAAGCCTGGATAGCCAATTTGACATCCTGTTCAAGGAAAACGCGCATTGGCACCCGGCCGTGGCCCCCCGCGACTGGGGCAATCCGGAAGCCCTGCTGCAGGAAAAGCATTTCTGGGCGGTTTTCGATGCTTGCCTGACGGTCCTGCCGGCCAATACTGCGCGCGTCTTCATGATGCGCGAGTTTCTTGAATTCGACACCGGAGAAATTTGCTCGACGCTGGGGATCAGCGGCAGCAACTGCCATGTGATCCTGCACCGCGCTCGTGCAGCCTTGCGTGGCTGCCTGGAAAAAGGCTGGCTGATGGCAGGCGAAAGGGCCTCATGATGGACTGCAAACACGCTACCCAACTGATGTCGGCAGAGTTGGACCGAGCGCTGGGTGTCGGCGAACGCATCGGGCTGGAAGTTCACCTGACCATCTGCCGTGGCTGCGACAACTACCGCGAGCAAATTCGCGTGCTCCGCAAGGCCTGCCAAGTCTACCGCCACAACCTCGAAGAAGCCGCAGATGACGATTTGCCGCCACTGCCCCCCCCTGCTGGAAAATAGGCCGGCAGGCGTCCGAAAATTCAAATTCGGCAAAAACGCAACAAACCATACCTATCACTTTTTGCTCTGTTTCATATGAGCAGGGATGCTCCACCAGCGGGCTGTGGTATGTTTGTAACCAATCACTAACAAGTTCCCGCCCACATGTCACGCCGCCCCACGCTGACCACCTTGCGCGCGATTGCGCCACTTGCCGTTCTCCCCGAAAACAGCCTCGTCCGCCTGCTCAACTGCGCCAGCTGGATTTCACTGGATCCCGGTTATTGCTTCATCCGCCAGAACGACGACGCCAATGCGGTCAGCTTCCTGCTCAGCGGCTACGTCAAGATCATGCGTGGCGAGGGCGTTGCCCGTCCGTGCATGCCGCAGGGCAGCAACGAGCGGCGGCAGCGTCCGCGTCTCGACGCGATGGTCGCCCTGATCGGCCCGGGCAGCATGGTCGGCGAAGCCGCAGCCTTGTTGGGCGGCAGCGAACGTTCATCGGCAATCACGCTGACCACCAGCGAACTGATCCGCATCCCGAACGATGAATTCAGTTCCCTGATGCAATCCTCGCCGGCCTTTTCCTTCGCTGTTGCCGGCAAGATGGCAGAACGCCAGATCGACGTCGAACGCCAGGTTGAACTGATGCGCGGCCCACTGGAAGGCCGGGTACATGCCCTGCTCCGCCATTGCCGCAGCATCGGGCTCGACCCGGTCGGCGCCCTGACCAATGCCGAAATCGCCCGCATGGTTGGCGCCACCCGCGTTGCGGTCAGCCCGATCATGAGCCGGATCAACGGCCGCCTGGGACCGCGCAGCACCAGCATGCTGCAGGCCCTGTCCGGCTGAACCCCGGGAACCCGAGGCCAACAGCCCTCTCGCAATCCACAGCCGGAATTTGCCTTTTTTCCGGCGTCGACCGTGAATAGCCGCAACCTGACAACGAACCGCCTCAATCAATATAAAAAAGCCGCCCCGGACTAAGCCGGGGCGGCTTTTTACTGGCTGTTTGCGCAGCGCTTTGGCTTAGAACGCTTCGTCAGCGATGTCCAGGGCACCGGCGGCACCGGCAACCACGGTGTCGGCCAGGCCACCAGCCTGGGTCAGGAAGTGACCGGCGAAGAAGCGGGTGGTGGCGATCTTGGCAGCCCAGAACGGATCGTTCTCACCAGCGGCGATCTTGGCACGGGCGATCACCGCCGCACGGCCCAGCTGCCAGCCGCCAACGACGATGCTGAACAGGTGCAGGAAGGGCACCGCACCGGCGTGCGCCGCCTTGGGATCGGCCTTGAAAGTGGCAAGCAGCCAGTCGACGGACTTGTCGAGCGCGTCGATGGCGGACTGCTGGCGGGCACCGATGTCGGCCAGATCGCCGTTCAGGGCTTCGGTCGCAGCGCGCATCTCGGCGATCACGGTCTTGATCGTTTCGCCGTTTTCACGGGCGATCTTGCGGCCGATCAGGTCGTTGGCCTGAATCGCCGTCGTACCTTCGTAGATCGCGGTAATGCGGGCATCGCGCAGATGCTGGGCAGCACCGGTTTCCTCAATGAAGCCCATGCCGCCGTGCACCTGCACGCCAATCGAGGCGATGTCGATGGCGCTTTCGGTGCTCCAGCCCTTGACCACCGGGATCATCAGGTCGGCAAAGGCGCGGGCCTTCTCGGCGGCGGCGCTGTCCGGGTTGCAATGCGCGTTGTCCTGAGCGGCTGCAGTGACGTAGGCGATGGCGCGCATCGCTTCGATCCGCGAACGCATCGACATCAGCATGCGGCGCACGTCCGGGTGCTTGAGGATAGCGACCTTGGGGCCGCCCTTGACGCCGACTTCGGTGCCTTGCACGCGGTCGCGGGCATAGGCAACGGCGCGCTGGTAGGCGCGCTCGGCATCGCCCAGGCCTTCGAGACCGACGTTGAAGCGTGCCGCGTTCATCATGATGAACATGTATTCGAGGCCGCGATTCTCTTCACCGACCAGGGTGCCGATGGCACCGCCGTTGTCGCCGAAAGCCAGCACGGCGGTCGGGCTGCCGTGGATGCCGAGCTTGTGCTCGATCGACACGCAGTAAACGTCGTTGCGGTCACCCGGGGTGCCGTCGGCCTTGAGATTGAACTTGGGTACGACGAACAGGGAAATCCCCTTGACGCCAGCCGGCGCATTCGGCGTGCGGGCCAACACCAGGTGAATGATGTTGTCGGCCATGTCATGCTCGCCGTAGGTGATGAAAATCTTCTGGCCGAAGACCTTGTAGGTACCGTCGCCAACCGGCTCGGCACGGGCGCTGACGGCAGCCAGGTCGGAACCGGCGTTGGGCTCGGTCAGGTTCATCGTGCCGGTCCATTCGCCCGAGATCAGGTTCGGCAGGTAAGCCGCCTTCTGCTCGTCGGAACCGGCGATGGTCAGGGCTTCAATAGCGCCCTGGGTCAACATCGGGCACAGCGAGAAGGCGTGGTTGGCCGACTTCCACATTTCGCTGACGGCGGTCGAGACAATGTGCGGCAAGCCCTGGCCGCCGAACTCGGGATCGCAACCCAGACCGTTCCAGCCGTTTTCGACGAACTGGGCGTAGGCTTCCTTCCAGCCCGGGGTGGTGGTGACGACGGTGTCCTTCCACTTGGCGCCGTTGGTATCGCCGACGCGGTTCAACGGGGACAGCACGCCGTTGGCGAACTTGGCGGCTTCTTCGAGAATCGCATCGACCACGTCGGGCGAGGCTTCCTCGCAACCCGGCAGGGCCACGACCTGGTCCAAGCCAGCCAGTTCCTGCATCACGAAACGCATGTCTTTCAGCGGTGCTACGTATTCACTCATGTTTCGGACTCCTTTTATGGTTAGTTGTAGGTCTTGCTTTTTTGCGTCAAATCACTTCCCGGCAAGATATTGCCGGTCGTCGAAAGTCACCACCCAGTGCGGGCGATAGACCACGAACAAGGTCATTACCATACCCGATAGCCAGGCCTCGGCAAATGCGAGGAGCACAAAGTACGGCAAATATTCTTCCATCAGGTAATCCCAGGCGTACGCCCCGGAAATCCCGAGCAGCAGGTTGGCCAGCAGCCCGATGCCGACTACCGTCAGCGCCGAACCGAGAAAGCCGTTGATGAAAATGAAAACAAAAAAATGTCGCGGCAATAGCGCGACAAACAGGCGGTACAGCGCCTGGCTGAGCACAACCCCGCCCCCAGCGAGCAGCAGTGCATTGAGTGGATAGGCCAGCCAGCCGTTGTCGCTGTTGAGCGCCACGCCGAGCGCGACCAGCGACAGTCCGGCAAAAGCCAGGGCCGGACCGAAGCACAGGGTAAATATCGTCGCCCCAAGCAGATGCAGCGCCAGGCCGGGTTTGACGCCGGCCTGCAGGCTCCAGATCAGGGTCAGCAATACGATCATTCCGAGCCAGACATTGAGCAACTCGGAATCCTGCAGGCGCCGCCAAGGCGCCCGCCAGAGACAGTACACCAGCAGCGCGGCCCAGACGGCGAATGCCGTCCAGTACCACGCCGGGTCGAGCAGGGTGTCGGGAAGATTCACCCGACAATTTTAACCGACCGCTGCGGTCAGTTGCGGCACGGCTTCGAACAGGTCGGCGACCAGGCCGTAGTCGGCGATCTGGAAGATCGGCGCTTCCGGGTCCTTGTTGATCGCAACGATCACCTTGGAGTCCTTCATCCCGGCCAGGTGCTGGATCGCGCCGGAGATACCAACGGCGATATAGACCTGCGGCGCGACGATCTTGCCGGTCTGGCCGACCTGGTAGTCGTTGGGCACGAAGCCGGCATCGACCGCGGCACGGCTGGCGCCGAGCGCGGCGCCGAGCTTGTCGGCGAGCGGTTCGAGCAGCTTGTGGTAGTTCTCGCCACTGCCCAGGCCGCGACCGCCGGAGACGATGATCTTGGCGGCGCCCAGTTCGGGACGCTCGGACTTGGTCAGTTCGCGGCCGAGCAGCTTGCTCTGCGCGGTGTCGGCGGCGGCGCCCAGGGCGTCAACGGCGGCCGCGCCACCGGTGGCGACGGCGTCGAAGGCGGTGGTACGGACGGTGATCACCTTGACCGCGTCGGCGCTCTTGACCGTGGCCAGCGCATTGCCGGCGTAGATCGGGCGGACGAAGGTATCGGCGGCTTCGACGCCGACGATTTCGGAGATCTGGGCGACGTCGAGCAGCGCGGCGATGCGCGGCGCGACGTTCTTGCCGAAGGTGGTGGCCGGGGCCAGGATGTGGCTGTAGCCGGCGGCGTTGGCAATCACCAGCGCGGTCAGGTTTTCAGCAGTCTGGTCGGCGTATTGAGCCGCATCAGCGACCTTGACGGCAGCAACACCGGCGAGGGCGGCGGCTTGTTGGGCGGCGGCGGCGCAGTTGGCACCGGCGACCAGCACGTGGATGTCGCCACCGATTTTCTGGGCAGCGGCGACGGTGTTCAGGGTCGCGGCCTTGAGGCTGGCGTTGTCGTGTTCGGCAATAACGAGAATGGTCATGGTGGCGTCCCCTTAGATCACTTTGGCTTCGTTCTTGAGCTTGCTGACGAGTTCGGCCACGTCAGCCACCTTGACGCCGGCCGAGCGCTTGGCCGGCTCGGCGACTTTCAGCGTGGTCAGGCGCGGCGCGACGTCTACGCCGAGGTCGGCGGGCTTGAGCGTGTCCAGCGGCTTTTTCTTGGCCTTCATGATGTTGGGCAGGGTCGCGTAGCGCGGCTCGTTCAGGCGCAGGTCGGTCGAGACCACGGCCGGCAGGCTGATTTCCAGGGTTTCCAGGCCGCCGTCGATTTCGCGGGTGACTTGGGCGCTATTGCCGTTCAACACGACTTTGGAGGCGAAGGTGGCTTGCGGCCAGCCTTGCAGCGCGGCCAGCATCTGACCGACCTGGTTGGCGTCGTCGTCGATGGCCTGCTTGCCGCAGATCACCAGTTGCGGCGCTTCCTTGGCGCAGACGGCCTTGAGCAGCTTGGCCACGGCCAGCGGTTGCAGATCGACATCGCCGCAATCGACGAGGATGCCACGATCGGCACCGATCGCCATCGCCGTGCGCAGGGTTTCCTGGCAAGCGGCAACGCCGCAGGAAACGACCACCACTTCCGTGGCAACGCCGGCTTCCTTGAGGCGCACCGCCTCTTCCACCGCGATTTCGTCGAACGGGTTCATGCTCATCTTGACGTTCGCCAGATCCACACCCGAACCGTCCGCCTTGACGCGAACCTTGACGTTGTAATCCACCACCCGCTTCACGGGAACGAGAATTTTCACGAGTCTGCTCCTTCCAGCCTGTTCTATTGGAAACGACCGGCACAGCCCTGAACGACCTAACCACCGGGGTTTGACAGACTTTCCGAGGGGCCGCACAATGACCATACTGTGTCGTATGGAAAAGCATACGGTAGCGTATGGAAAAGAAAGCTGTCAAGGTCCCTCCGGCAAAATCTGCAACTGCCCCCGCCCCTGCTCCCGGACGTCTCCGGCGCAGCGCCAAGCCGCGCCTGCAACTGGCCCCCGAAAGCTGGGTGGACGCCGCCATCGACGTGCTCGCCAGCGCCGGAATTGCCGGCTTGCGGGTCGAAGTACTGGCCAAGCGTTGCGGCGTCACCAAGGGCAGTTTCTACTGGCATTTCCGCGACCGTCAGGCCTTGCTCGACGCAGTGCTTGAACGCTGGCGCGAGGGCCGTATCCGCGATATCGAAAAAACCACCGCCGGCCTGCCCGGCGCCGAGATCGAACAATTGCACCATGTGATCGAGGTATACGGCGCCAATCGCAACCGCAAGGGGATGGCCATCGAACTCGCCGTGCGCGACTGGGCCCGGCACGACGCGCAAGCTGCCGCTGTGGTCGAGGCGGTCGATCTCTACCGCCTCGAATGCACCCAGCGCCTGTTCATCGCCAAAGGGATGAGCGCCGCCGACGCCAAAAGCCGCAGCCTGCTGCTCTACGCCTGCGTTTTTGGCCTGTCGCTGATGCATTACGACACGTTCGACAGCAACCTGCCGGAGCTCAAGCGGCGAATCGCCGAACGCATCGTCGCCAACTAGGACGCATGCAAACGACAGGCCGGCTCACACGGTCAACGATCAAATTCGTGTTTTTTGCCGGTTGACCGTGATCGTCAGCGGCAATTTGCCGACAAGGTCTTTTCTTGCGCCGCCAGTTGCCCAGCCAGGCTTTCGACCGCCTGCACCAGCGCCGCAACCCCGCTCTGCGCATCGGCGCCGGCTGCCAGTTCGATCCGCACCGGTTTGACCAGCAAGGGCTTGCGCTCGCCATCAAACCAGCTGGCCTGCAGCCAGAGCAGCGCATGGCTGCGCTGCGGATCGGTGAATACCTGGCTGAATTCATCGAGTTCCAGCCGTAGCAGACAAGCGCCCCGCCGGCCGGCAGGGGCGTAGCCGAGCAGCCGTTGCAGGCGGCGTTCGAGCAAGCCGGCCGGCGGCGCGACCCAGCGCGCCTGGCTGAATTCTCGCCACTGCGCTGGATCGGCATAGGCCAGGCGATAGACCATCGCTGCACTGTCGAGCCAGACCGGCGCCTTGACCTCCAGTTGCCAGCGCGTGCCCGCCGAGCCTCCAGCCTCTGCCCGCATCACCGGCAAGCCAAGATCGTAAGCCGTCATCGCCGCGTCGCCGCCGCGCCGGCCACCGGTCAGGCAGGCGCTGGTCGCCAGCGCCAGCAGCAGTCCCGCTACGGTTCGTAGGCTACGTCGCATCATCGTCCTCCCGTTGCCACAAAGCCCGCCTCGCCCGGCCCCGGCGGCACCGCCGGCGGGCCGAAGATTAGCCCCTGCGGGGTTTCCTCGACAATCCGCAAAACCCGGTTCAACTGGTGCGTGGTTTGCGCCATGTCCCGACTCAATTCGTTGAGTCGCGGCAAGAGGGCGGCAACCCCCTCGCCATCGGCTTCACCGATCAGCGCATCGACCCGCGCCCCGGTACCCTGCAGGCGGCCAACCAGCGTGCGGGTTTCGGCGAGCAGCGGCCCAGCTTCCTGGGCAGCGGCGGCCAGGCCAGCGAGCGTCTTTTCATCGGCCAGGCGACCGACGCGGGCAAGCGTCCCGTCGAGCCGCTCAAGAGTCGGCGCCAGCCGCTCGGAAGCCACCGCCAGATTGCGCAAGGTGCTGGCCAGGTGACGGCGATTTTCCTCGCCCAGCGTCTCTCCGAGGTTGTGCATCACTTGCCGCGCCTGCTTCAGCGTCGCCATGCCCGACTCGCTCAATTCTTCCATCAGCGACGGGATCATCGCGATTTTGGGTGGATCGGCATCGTTTGGCGGCAGCGGCTCGGGATGCTTGCCGGTTTCCAGCAACAGGATATGCGCCAATCCGGTCACGCCCTGGTAATTGAGCTTGGCAACCGTGCCTTTGGTCAGCGGTACGTCATCGCTGATTTCAATCGAAATCAGGATGTTGCTGTAATCGTCGGGATCGAGCCGGATCTCATTGACCTTGCCGACCCGGATGCCACGATAGCGCACCTGCGCCTGCGGGTTGAGGCCGCTGACATTCTGCTTGGCGACCACCACGTATTCGTGCGTATCCTGGCTGCCGCCGCCCAGCCAGTACAGCGCCAGCACCGCAGCGGCGATGAAGGCCAGCGCAAACAGGCCGGCGGCAAAGGCATGCGATTTGTTTTCCATAAGCCGCGATTAAAGCAGTTTTCGCCGGTCGCCGGCAAAGAAACCGGTAACGAATGGATGGTCGGAGGTCATCACCTGCTCCTGCCGACCAAAGGCCGCGACCTGGTGATCGGCCAGTACGGCGACATGGCTGGCGAGCCCGGCCAGGGTATTCAGGTCATGGGTGACCATCAGCACGGTCAGCCCAAGCTCCTTTTGCAATGCCGCGATCAGTTCGACGAAGTTCTGGCTGCGATCCGGGTCGAGGCCGGCGGTCGGCTCATCGAGCAACAGCAGTTCGGGCTCCAGCGCCAGCGCCCGGGCCAGCGCCACGCGCTTGACCATGCCGCCCGACAGTTCGGCCGGCATCAGCCGTCCCTGCGCCGGTTCCAGCCCGACCATCGCCAGCTTGAGATGGACCAGGCGGCGAATCCAGTCTTCGTCGAGACACTTCAGCTCGCGCAACGGAAAGGCAATGTTGTCGAAGGCCGTCAGCGCCGAAAACAGCGCCCCGTGCTGGAACAGCATCCCCAGCCGTCGGCGTACCGAGCGCTGGCGGGCGATGTCCGGGTCGGCCAGGTCGACACCGAAGAGGTGCACCGAACCGGCATCGGGCTGGTGCAGGCCGAGAATCTCGCGCAGCAGCGTGGTCTTGCCGCTGCCCGATTCGCCCAGCAGGCCGACAATCTGCCCGGGCTCAATGCGCAAATTGAGGTCACGGTGGATGACCCGGCCGCCAAAACGGGTATGCACCCCGCGCAATTCGATCACCGGCGGCTGGGTTGGCGCGTTCATTGACGAATGGCTCGGCGGCTCACAGACGGGGAATCCCGACCTGTCGGGTGAAGATTGCAAACAGCGCATCGATCAGGATCACGGCGGTGATCGCCGTCACCACCGCCCGCGTCGTGCTGCTGGCCAGGCTTTCGCTGTTGGGCTTGACGCGCAGGCCGAAGTGGCAGGCGACCAGCGCGATGATAAAACCGAAGCAGACCCCCTTGGCCAGCCCGATCCACAGGTTGGCGACCGGCACCGCGCGCGGCAGGTTGTCGATGAAATAGGCCAGCGACAGGTCGAGTTGCAGCCAGGCCGCGAGCATGCCGCCGAACAGCGCCACCGCCGAGGTCCAGAAGACCAGCAAGGGCATCACCACGGTCAACGCGGCAATTTTGGGCAAAACCACGCGCACGCTGCGCGGAATACCCATCGTCGCCAGCGCGTCGATTTCCTCGGTCACCCGCATCACCCCGATCTGTGCCGTCATCGCCGAACCGGAACGCCCGGCAACCAGCACCGCGACCAGCACCGGGCCGAGTTCGCGGACGATGCCGATGCCCAGGATATTGACGATGAACAGGTCGGCACCGAGATTCTTCAACTGCAAGGCCGACAGATAACTGATCGCGACACCGATCAGGAAACCGACCAAGGCCGTGACCGGCAGCGCCAGCACCCCGGATTTGTAGATATTGGCGGCGAATTCCTTGGCCGGAAGATCGGCCGGATGCCGCAGCAAATACACCAGGTCGAGCAACAAGCGTCCGAACAAGGTCACCAAGCCGCGAAAGTTTTCCGCCGCCTTGAGCAGTTGCCCGCCCAGTACCGCGACCGGGTGCGGCAACTCGGGTTCGACCGGCGGCAGATCGTGCGGCAAGGCGGCGGCTCGCGCCAGCACCTGCCGCTGCAAGGGAGAGACCAGCAAGCCACTGGGCCAGACCTCGCCCCACACCCGCCACAACAGCACCGCTGCGGCACTGTCGATCCGCTCGACCGCGACCAGATCCCAGCTTTCCGCATCGGCGGCAAACGCGGCCAGTTGCTGCTGCAGGGTGGCCAGTCCCGGCAACATCGCCGCCAGCGTCCATTCGCCGCTCAGGCGAACCGTCGCTCCGTCCCTGAGCAGTGACGGTGGCGTATGCAAGTTCAGCCTCCGGCGACCAGCGGCCGGACCTGATAAGGCCGCCCGATCTGCTTCCAGACCCCGCTTTCTTCAGTCAGCGCCGCAGCCGTCCAGGGATTGGCCTTCAGCCACTGCGCATCGACCTCGACGAGAAAACCGTTGGCGGCCGGAGTCACCTGCCAGGCGGGCAAGTCGCGGTCGTCGCGGGTGCGGTTGAGCAACACCGCCAGGCGCAGGCAGAAGATCAGTCGCCAGGCGCTGTCACTCGAAGGCAGGCTGCTCAACTTTTCCAGCTTGCCGCGATGGCCGAGGACCAGCATCGCCAGTCGTGCCTGATCTTTTTTCGAGAAACCGGGCATGTCGGCATAGGTCAGGATATAGGCACCGTGCTTGTGGTAAGCGTTGTGCGCAATCGAAATCCCGATCTCGTGCAGGCGCGCTGCCCAGGTCAGGAAGTGCACATCGTCCTCACCCGCTTCGCCGCCGGACAACTGCGCCAGCGCCGAGAGCGCCACGGCCTCGACCCGCTCGACCTGGTCGCGCTCAACCTGGTAACGGCGGCGGAACTGCGCCACCGTCGCATCGCGCATATCGTGATGATGGAAGCGCCCGAGCAAGTCGTAGAGCACACCCTGACGCAGGGCGCCGTCGGAATAGGTCATGCGCTCGATATCAAGCTCTTCGAAGATGGCCGACATGATCGCCACCCCGCCCGGCAACACCGGCAGGCGGTCGGTCTTGACCCCCGGCAGATCGAGCGCCTCGGCCGACCCCGCCTTGATCAGCAGCGAACAGAGCTTGTCGAGGCCGACCCGGGTAATCCCGCTCTCGCCATTCGGGTTGAGGCCATTGAGTTCGAGCACGTCGGCAATCGCCCGCGCCGACCCCGACGAACCCACTGCCTCTTTCCAGCCGAGGCTCTGGTATTCGTGGGCGATCAGTTCAATTTCCTTGGCCGCCGCGATCTGCGCCTCGCGCAGTCGCTTCTTGTCGATCTTGCGATCCGGAAAGAAGCGCAACGAGTAGCTGACGCAGCCCATGTACAGCGATTCCATCATCAGCGGCTCGTGCCGCTTGCCGATGATGAACTCGGTCGAACCACCGCCGATGTCGACCACCAGCCGCTTGTGCGGCGCCGACGGCAGGGCATGCGAGGCACCGATGTAGATCAGCCGCGCCTCTTCGCGTCCGGCGATGATTTCAATCGGAAAACCCAGCGCTTCCTCAGCACGCGGCAAAAAATCGGCGGCATTCTTGGCCACCCGTAAAGCATTGGTCGCCACTGCCCGCACCGCGCCCTGGTCGAGACCGCGCAGGCGCTCGCCGAACAGGCGCAGGGCGTCGATCGCTCGCTGTTGCGCGGCAGCGTCGAGCATTTTGTCGGCAGTCAGACCGGAAGCCAGCCGCACCGGCGCCTTCAGCGAATCAAGGGGATAGATCTGATCATCCACCACCCGCCCGACCTGCAGGCGAAAGCTGTTGGAACCCATGTCGACCGCAGCAACGGTTTCGTAAATCATCAGTGCAGCACCAGAGGAAAATAAAAAACGCTGGGACTTCCGTGCTTCGCGCGCAAAGCCCCTGCCAGCAGGGATTTTAGCACCCTGCCCCGAGCCGGATTTTTACAATTCCGGCCGCTATCGACGAAAAAAAACGCCGACCCGAAGGCCGGCGTTTGCGGGAGAGACTGCGGAGGATCAACCTGCCAACAGATTTTTGATGTTTTCGAGCGTGGACGGATCTTCGATGGTGGTCAGATCGCCCGGATCGCGACCCTCGGCCAGCGCCTGCAGCGAGCGGCGCAGCATCTTGCCGGAGCGGGTCTTGGGCAGGCCAACCACGAAGTGCACACGGGCCGGGCGGGCAATTGCGCCCAAAATCCCGTCGACCGTGGCAAACACTTCCTTCTCCAGCGCCTTGACCAGTTCCGGCGTGGCGATCTTGGACGCATCCTTGACCACGGCAAAAGCCATCGGCATCTGGCCCTTGAGCTTGTCCTCGACGCCGACAACCGCGACTTCGGCGATGGCAGCGTGGTTCTGGATCGCTTCCTCGATTTCGCGGGTGCCGAGGCGGTGGCCAGCGACGTTGATCACATCGTCGGTACGGCCGAGGATGGTGAAATAACCGTCATCGTCCTTGATCGCCCAGTCGTAGGAGGAGTAGACCAGCGGCTCCTTGAACAGGCTGAAGTAGGTGCTGACGAAACGCTCGTCCTGGCCCCAGACGGTGGACAAACAGCCGGGCGGCAGCGGCGGCACGACGGCGGCGATGCCCTTCTCGTTCGGGCCGCACTCGGAACCGTCCTCGCGGAAGATCTTGAGGTTGTAGCCATAGACCGGGAAGGACGGCGAACCGAACTTGATCGGGGTCTTTTCAACGCCATGCAGCGCGGCCAGCATCGGCCAGCCGGTTTCGGTCTGCCAGTAGTTGTCGATCACCGGCTTCTGCAGTTCGTTCTGGAACCACTCGTGGGTCGGCTGATCCAGCGGCTCGCCGGCCATGAAGATGTGCTTCAGGGACGACAGGTCGTACTTGTGCATGTACGCCGGGTCCTGCTTCTTCAGCACGCGGGCAGCGGTCGGCGCCGAGAACATCACGTTGACCTTGTACTTCTCGACGATCTGCCACCAAATGCCCGGATCCGGACGCAGCGGTGTGCCTTCGTACATGATCGTGGCCATGCCGGCGATCAGCGGGCCGTAGATGATGTAGGAGTGGCCGACCACCCAGCCGATGTCCGAGGTCGAGAAGTAGGTCTCACCCTCGCCACCGCAGTAGATGTGCTTCATCGACGAGGCCAGCGCCACGGCATAGCCGCCGGTATCGCGCTGCACGCCCTTGGGCTTGCCGGTGGTGCCGGAGGTGTAGAGGATGTAGGACGGCTCGGAGGATTCCAGCCATTCGCAAGCGACCTTGGCGTTCAGATGCTGCTCGCGCAGGGTGGCGTAATCGACGTCGCGTCCGTCGACCTTGTTGAAACCCTGGTCGAGGCCACGGTCGATCATCAGCACTTTGGCCGGCTTGTGCTCGGCGATCTCAATCGCTTCGTCGAGCAGGTGCTTGTAGGGCACGGCCTTGCCGCCGCGCATGCCGGCGTCGGAAGAAACGATCAGGGTCGGCTTGGCATCGTCAATGCGGGTGGCCAGCGAGCCGGAGGCGAAACCGCCGAAAACGACGGAATGCACGGCGCCGATACGGGCGGCGGCGAACATCGCAAAAGCAGCCTGCGGGATCATCGGCATGTAGATCAGGACGCGGTCGCCCTTCTTGACGCCGAGGCTCTGATAGATTGCCGCCATACGCTCGACCTCGGTCTGCAACTCGGCGAAGGAATACACCTTCTCCTCATCGGTTTCGGTCGAGATGTAGATCAGCGCCTTGTCATTCGGGCGCTTGGCCGCATGACGGTCAATCGCGTTGTGACACAGGTTGGTCTTGCCACCGACAAACCATTTGACGAAAGGCGGGCGGGAGAAGTCGCACACCTGGGTGAACGGTTCCTGCCAATCGATCAACTGTGCCTGCTCGGTCCAGAATTCATTCGGTTTTTCGATTGAATACTGGTGAAACTCCTTGTATGTCGTCATGAAGACATCCCTCTCTTACTGACAAATTTCCTGCACAAACGAAATGGGCGGCCTGTAATCGTTATTTGCCGCCCTCCGAAAAAGGACCGAGACGTGACCGGGGCTTAGCCGCCGGCCAGCTCTACCACGACACGTCCCTTGGCCTTGCCGGCGATGTACTCGTCGAACAGGGCGGGTAACGCATCGAAGGCAACCTTGCGCGACATCCGCTCAAGATGCGGTGGCCGCAGGTCGCCGGCCAGGCGTTGCCAGACGCCTTGGCGATAAGGTTCGCGGATGTAGCCGGAATCGACCCCGAGCAGCGACACGCCGCGCAGGATGAAAGGCATCACCGTGGTATTCAACAGATGACTGGCGGCCAGGCCAATGCTGGCGATGGTGCCACCCTGCTGCATCGTGCTGGCAATCCAGGCCAGGGTGTCGCCGCCGACGTTATCGACGGCACCGGCCCAGCGCGCCTTGTCGAGCGGACGAATCTTGGCCAGGTCAAGCTCCTGGCGCAGCATCACCTCGGCCGCGCCCAGGCTCTTCAGGTAGTCGGCCTCTTCGGCCTTGCCGGTCAGCGCGACGACGTGGTAGCCAAGCTTGGCCAGCATGTCGATGGCCAGGCTGCCGACGCCACCGGTCGAGCCGGTAACGATCACCGGACCCTTGGCCGGAGTCAGGCCGTTTTCTTCCATACGGACAATACCCAAGGCCGCAGTAAAGCCGGCGGTGCCGAGTGCCATCGCGTCGTAAAGGCTGAGGCCGGCCGGCAACGGCACCACCCAGTCGCCCGGCACGCGAGCGTATTCGGCATAACCGCCGTGATGGGCGACACCGATGTCGAAACTAGTGGCGATCACCGCGTCACCGGCCTTGAAGCGCGAGTCGTCGCTGGCCACCACGACGCCGGACAGGTCGATCCCGCCGACACAGGGGAAACGG
This sequence comes from Dechloromonas sp. ZY10, assembly GCF_041378895.1. Taxonomy (NCBI): domain Bacteria; kingdom Pseudomonadati; phylum Pseudomonadota; class Betaproteobacteria; order Rhodocyclales; family Azonexaceae; genus Dechloromonas; species Dechloromonas aquae. The sequence goes on along the minus strand of NZ_CP144212.1, from coordinate 1,284,126 downwards.
CGAATGATCTTGCCGGCGCCGGTGGCGGCCAGCGCATCCTTGTAGTTGATGCTCGAATAGGCAACGCGAATGGTCACGTTACCGGCGTCGAGCTGGCTCTCGTTCATCTCGACGAAGCGGTTGCCAACCTTGCCGTCGCGCTCCTCGATCAACAATGCCTTGAAGGAATCCATCGTGCTGTATCTCCTGTGAAGTTAAAATTGTATTCATAATTACGGATTATGAACAATAGTCCGTGTGGCGAACTCCTGCAAATATTACGACAACGTGTTTACAGCGGCAGCGATTTGCACTACATTCTGCGGCTATGCGTAAAGTTCTAACTTCCGTAACCCGTTCCCTCGCGGTCGCTGTTACCCTGTTTGCCGGGGTTGCCAGCGTCTCCGTCGCCGAACCGGTCCGCAAGGCGGACGAACAGCAAACCCCGCTTTCCTTCCTCGAACGCTATACCAATGCTGCGCAGGATGTGATCCTGCAGGGGCTCAAGCTGGTCGGCATCCGCTACCGCTGGGGCGGCAACAACGAGGATTCCGGCCTTGATTGCAGCGGCTTTGTCCGCCTGGTGTTCAAGGACAGCATCGGTGCCCTGCTCCCGCGTACTGCCAAGGAAATGAGCGAAGTCGGCCAGCAGATCGATGCCAGCCAGCTCAAGCCGGGCGACCTGGTCTTCTTCAACACCATGCGCCGCACCTTCTCGCATGTCGGGATCTACCTCGGCGACAACTACTTCATGCACGCCCCGCGCGCCGGCGCCGAAGTCCGCGTCGAAAGCATGGAAAGCAGCTATTGGGTCAAGCGCTACAACGGCGCCCGCCGCATTCTCGAAGGCAACTGAAGCCTGCGGTGCGCGACCAGATCAAGCGGCGAAAGCCGCTTTTTTTACATCAGCATTCAATAACGTTTCTCATTTACAAAATTTTTCAGTCCCGCTAAACTCGCTGGCGAATTGCAAGCAATACCTACAACAACATCTGGAGAAACCCATGCGTAGCAAACTTGGTCTGACCGTCGTCGGCCTGCTGCTGATCGGCAGCGCTGCCACAGCCCAGGAAAAGGTGCTGAACCTCTACTCGGCCCGCCACTACCAAACCGACGAAGCGCTGTACAGCAACTTCACCAAGCAGACCGGGATCAAGATCAATCGCATCGAGGGCAAGGAAGACGAGTTGCTCGAACGCCTGAAGAACGAAGGCGCCAACAGCCCGGCCGACGTCTTCCTCACCGTCGACGCTGCCCGTCTGGCCAAGGCGCATGAACTCGGCCTGTTCGCCCCGGTCCAGTCCAAGCTGCTCGAAAGCCGCATCCCCGCCCACCTGCGCGCCGAAGACTGGTTCTCCTTCTCGACCCGCGCCCGGGTAATCGTGTACAACAAGGGCACGGTCAAGGCCGAGGATGTGCAGAACTACGCCGACCTCGCCAATCCCAAGCTCAAGGGCAAATTCTGCTCGCGCTCGGGTTCGCACCCCTACAACCTGTCGCTGATGGCCGCAGTGATTTCGCACGAAGGCGAAGCCAAGGCCGAGCAATGGGCCAAGGGCATGGTCGCCAATTTCGCGCGGGCGCCGAAGGGCGGCGATACCGACCAGATCAAGGCGGTCTCGGCCGGCGAATGCGGCGTGGCGATCTCCAACACCTACTACGTCGCCCGCCTGCTGCGCTCGACCAAGCCGGAAGATCAAAAGATGATGGAAAAAGTCGGCATTGTCTGGCCCAACCAGGGCAATACCGGCGCCCACATCAACGTTTCCGGCGGCGGTATGCTGAAGACCGCGCCGAACAAGGAAGCGGCGGTCAAGTTCCTCGAATACCTCGCCTCCGACGAAGCCCAGCGTTACTTTGCCGACGGCAACAACGAATGGCCGGCCGTCGCCAGCGTCAAGATCAGCAACCCGGGCCTGGAAGCGATGGGCAAATTCAAGGCCGACAGCCTGCCGGTCAAGAATCTGGCGATGTACGCGACCAAGGCGCAAATCCTGTTCGACCGCGCCGGCTTCAAGTAAGCCCCTTTCCCCCTTGGCCCGCCACCCCGGCGGGCGGCATTTTTGCCCGTTTTCACGGTCGACCGTGGCAACGGGCAATTTTCATTGGGCGGCTGCGCAATCGCCTTCGCCGCGTTGCCGGGCCAAGTATTCCTGCCACAAGTGGCCATAGCGGTCGGCAAAAGGCTCGTCGCTGACCGCCACCGTCTGAATCCGATCAACCCGGAAAGTGCGGAATTCCTGGCGCAACTCGCACCACGCGCCGAGCGTCCAGCAATGCCCCCAGAAGACCAGGCCAAGCGGCCACAGGCAGCGCTGCGACAGTTCGCCGTCGCCGCGCCGGTACGTCACCGTCACCTTGCGGCTGGTCGCGATGCCCTCGCGCAAGGCCGCCAGCGGCTCGCGCTGCGCCATTGGGCGCATGAAATCCGGCGCCAGATAACGCTCGCTCAAGGCACTGATCCGCGCCTCCTCGGCACGCGGCAAGACCGCCTCGATCCGCGCCAACGCACACGCCGCCGCCGCCCCCAGGGCCGCATCGCCGCAGGCCGCGACCAGCTTGGCGCCAATCGCCAGCGCCGCCAGCTCGTCGCCGGCAAACATCAAGGGCGGCACCTGGAAATCGCGGCGCAGCCGGTAGCCGACGCCGGCCTCGCCATCGACCGGCACCCCGGACAACTGCAAGGCGGCAATGTCGCGATACACCGTGCGCTCCGACACCTCCAGCATCACCGCCAGTTGCGCGGCGGTCACCACGCGGCCGTGGCGGAGCAATAACAGGATACGGAACAGGCGGTCGACCGGGCGCATGGCATCAATAGCCGCACAGTGGCAGCAGCAGGCAAGGAGGAAGCGCAGCGTAGCACGCTGCCACCAGGCCCGCGCCAAGACTCCTGACACCAGGCTGTCAGGAGCCCCGGCCGACAATGCGAGGCATCCCGGCAGCCGCCGGGCCACACTCACCGGAGAAAACACATGCACACCCCGATTTGCTGGTTCGAAATCCCCGTCGCCGACCTCGACCGCGCCACCCGCTTTTACCAGGACATCCTCGCCACCCAACTGCGCCCGGAAAACTGCGGCGGCCACACCATGGCCATCTTCCCCCACGCCGAAGGCCAGCCCTCCGGCGCCCTGATCGCCGCGCCGCAACTGCAACCCAGCGCGCAAGGCACGCTGATCTACCTCAACGGCGGTGCCGACCTCAACAGCATCCTCGCCCGCATTCCGGCAGCCGGCGGCCGTATCGACATGGCCAAAACCGACCTCGGCCAAAGGCCCGACGGCAAAGCCATCGGCCACATTGCGCTGTTTATCGACTGCGAAGGCAACCGGGTCGGGCTGTACTCGCCGAACTAAAGCGGCCCCCACCCGCTTCACCGCCCGGCAACCCAGCCGGGCGGTTTTTTGCGTTTTTCACGGTCGACCGTGGGAAAGCGGGAAATTATGTGGGAACGTGCAGGTTATCGGCGGAAGAGTAAGCCCACCCTCGGAATCACAAATGGCTACTTCCGGCCAGAAGCGGCCAGTGGTCGAGTCGCCCGAAAGCAGTCGTATAATGCCGTTGGCACTTTTTGCCTGCTTGCAGGGTTTGGCAAAATACTTAGTACTGTCTGCGGACTTGCAATACCCAAAAATTTATTTTTAAAACAATGGATTGCGCCAACCTTGGTCGCCAAGTTATCTGTCAAAAGTCCGAGAAACCCTGCAAAATTGACGTCGACATTACGTTCGACATCATCACATCATGAGCACTAACGACAACCTTCCAACTCCGATTCAAGCCAACGCAGTTGACTACGTGACCGCTGGTGCCAAGGCTATTCTTAGCGCCATTCCTTTCGCGGGGTCGCTTCTGGCGGAGATTGCTGGATCAATTATTCCGAGGCAGCGAGTAGATCGGATCGCTGACTTTGCTTCAAAGCTCGAACAGCGCATTGAACACTTAGAAAAGGGATCGGTTACAGCCGCACTCAACGACGAAGAGTTCACTGACCTATCGGAAGAGGCACTTCGACAGGCATCTCGCGCTACTACATCGGAGAGGCGCGAGTACTTGGCTACTCTGCTTGCCACAAGCCTTTCATCAGATGCGATTTCCTACGCCGAGACAAAACATCTCATGCGGCTTCTAGGCGAATTGTCAGACGTGGAGGTGATATGGCTGCGGTTCTATGCCGTTCCGACCACTGGCAGAGATCAGGAATTCCGTGAGCTTCATAAAAACGTACTTCATCCAAAGTCCGCTCATCTTGGATCATCGGAAGATGAAGTCGATGCCGAAGCAATACAAAAGAGCTACAGAGACCACCTTATTCGACTTGGCCTAGTAAGCGCGGAAATTGCGAAAGACCGTGATGGTGCGCCTGAGTTCGATCGCTTTTCTGGCAATTTTAAAGTCAAATGTCATCAGGCTAGTCGTTTGGGGCTCTTGCTCCTAAAGCAAATAGGGCTTGCTCCTCAAGGGCGTCGATGATGCCGAACCCATCAATTCACCGGACCTTGCGCATAAAGCCGCGCAAGGCCGGTGAATTCAAACGTTAAAGATCCGCTTTCCAAAGCGTCTAAGGGAAGCTCAGGGGCGGCAGCTGCCATTCAACGACCAACGCAGCCCCCCCATCAGGCAACCCACTCAATCCCCGAACCGCCCCGCCCTCCTCTCCCGCCCGGCCGCCATCGCTTCGCGCAGGTCGGCGGAGAGTAGTTGGCCGGCGTTCCAGGTGGCGACGTAGTTGAGGCTGTCGGCGAGGCTGTGGTCGCGGCTGTAGTTGAGCATTTCCTTGCTGCCGCGAATGGCGAGCGGGGATTTTTCGGCGATTTGGGCGGCGATGGCGCGGACGTGGGCGAGCAGCGCGTCGGCGTCGGGCAGGCTGGCGTTGGCCAGGCCGCAGGCGACGGCTTCGGCGGCGGTCAGGCTGCGCCCGGTGTAGGCGAGTTCGCGGACCAGTCCGGGCGGCATCAGGCGCGGCAGGCGTTGCAGGCTGCCGACGTCGGCGACCATGCCGAGGTCGATTTCGCGGATCGCCAGTTCGGCGTCGGCGGCGACGTAGCGCATATCGCAGCAGGCAACCAGGTCGAGCCCGCCGCCCAGGCAGGCGCCGTGGATCGCGGCGAGGACCGGCTTGCGGCAGCGTTCCAGGCTGGTCAGGCAGTCCTGCAGATCGAGGATCAGCCGGCGCAGGGCTTCGCGGCTGCGTGCTTCGTCCGGATGGGCAATGCGCTGCATGACGCCGCCGAGCATCGCCAGGTCGATCCCGGCGCAGAAGTGGCGGCCGGCGCCGGCGAGGATGGCGACGCGCACGGCGGGCTCGCCGTCAGCCCAATCGAAGACCTGGCGCAGTTCCTGCCACATCGCATCGTCCAGCGCGTTGGCGCGCTCGGGGCGGTTGAGGCGCACTTCGAGCACGCCGGCGTTAAAACCAAGTTCAATCACGGTGGTTGCGGGCAATTTCACGGTCGACACTCCAACAGGCAAAAAAAGCCCCCGACCAGCGGGGGCAACAAGGAGATGCACAGAGAGAGAACAGCGGAGCCACGGGAGCGCGCGGTGCAGGCACACGCTCCCGCCGGGGCATTACTCGAACAACTCGTCGCCGCAACCGGTCAGCGCGGCATCGCCGGCCATCGTCGTTTCGGCGTAGGCGGCGGCTTGCGGCAGCATCTGGTCGGCGTAGAAGCGGGCGGTGGCGATTTTGTTGCGATAAAACTGGGCATCGCCCTCGCCCTTGGCCAAATGGCCAGCAGCGGCCAACGCCGATTTTCCGAGCATCCAGCCGCCGGTGACGGTGACCGCCAGGTGCAGGTAAGGCACGGCAGCGGTGAGCACGCCGGCCAGGCCGCTCTTGGCATTGCCGGCGAGCCATTCGGTGGCAACGGTCCAGGCCTTGAGGCTGGCGCCGAGCTTCTGGCCGATGGCCTGCAATTCCGGCTGGCCGGAAGCGCCGAGTGCCTTGGCCGTAGCGTACACCTCGCCAAACACCACCTTGGCGGTGGCGCCCTGGTCGCGCATCAGCTTGCGGAACAGCAGGTCGTTGGCCTGGATGCCGGTGGTGCCTTCGTAAATGGTGGTGATGCGCGAATCGCGCCAGTGTTGCGCGGCGCCGGTTTCTTCGATGAAGCCCATGCCGCCGTGAATCTGCACGCCGAGCGAGGTGACTTCGATGCCCATTTCGGTGCTGCCACCCTTGACGATGGGGATCATCAGCTCAGCCAGGTAGAGGCTCTGCTTGCGCACGTCGGCGTCCGGGTGCTTGTGGGCGCGGTCGAGCAGGCCGGCGGTGTAATAGGTCATGGCGCGGCAAGCTTCGACGCGCGACTTCATCAACATCAGCATACGGCGCACGTCGGGGTGCTTGTCGATCGAGACCAGCGCCTCGCCGGTCAGCGCATCGCGGCCCTGCTTGCGGTCGCGGGCATAGGCCAGCGCCTGCTGGTAGGCGCGTTCGCCAAGGGCAACGCCCTGCAGGCCGACGCCGAGGCGGGCTTCGTTCATCATGATGAACATGTACTCAAGGCCGCGATTGGCTTCGCCGAGCAGGTAACCAACGGCGCCACCGTTGTCACCATAAGCCATGACGCAGGTCGGGCTGGCGTGGATGCCGAGCTTGTGTTCAATCGACACGCAGTAGGCGTCGTTGCGCTCACCGAGCGAACCGTCGGCATTGACCAGGAACTTGGGCACCAGGAACATCGAAATCCCCTTGACCCCGGCCGGCGCGTCCGGCAGGCGGGCGAGCACCAAATGCACGATGTTGTCGGTCATGTCGTGGTCGCCGTAGGTGATGAAAATCTTCTGGCCGAAGACGCGGTAAGTGCCGTCGGCCTGCGGCTCGGCCTTGCTGCGGATCAGCGCCAGGTCGGAGCCGGCCTGCGGCTCGGTCAGGTTCATCGTGCCGGTCCACTCGCCGGAAACCATCTTGTCGAGGAAGACCGCCTTCAGCTCGTCGCTGGCGCAGGTCAGCAGCGCTTCGACAGCGCCGGTGGTGAGTAAAGGGCCGAGCGAGAAAGCCATGTTCGACGAGCAGATCATTTCCTTGACCGCGATCCCGAGCAGGTCGGGCAGGCCCTGGCCGCCAAACTCGGCGGGCAGCGTAATGCCGTTCCAGCCGGCTTCGCGGTACTGGTCGTAGGCTTCCTTCCAGCCTTTGGGCGTGGTCACGCCGCTGGCGGTCAGCTGGCAGCCCTGCTGGTCGCCCAGGCGGTTGAGCGGCGCCAGCACTTCGCTGGCGAGTTTGGCGGCTTCGTCGAGAATCGCGTCGGCGAGATCGGGGGTCGCCTCTTCGCAACCCGGCAGTTGGCCGATCTCGGCAAAGCCGGCGATTTCATCCATGACAAAGCGCATGTCCTTGATCGGGGCGCGGTAGTCGCTCATTTTCCAGTCTCCTAGGTCAATCGTTCGTTTGATATTAACGCGCCAAGCGGGCAAAAACCGGGCGCAAACTGAATGCTTGTTGCTACGTCTTTACGCCGGCGGCGCGGACCACTACGGTCCACACCGCCGGATGCTTAAAATGCCTTGGCCAGCAGTTCGGCCTTGGCAGTCAGGTATTCGGTCTTCATCCGGGCGATCAGTTCGGCGGCGGGCAGCACTTGGTCGATGCTGCCGACGCCCTGACCAGCGCCCCAGATATCGCGCCAGGCCTTGGCGTCGCGGCTGCTGCCAAAGCTCATCGCGGTCTTGTCCTTGACTGGCAGGTCGTCCGGATCGAGGCCGGCAGCGACGATGCTCTTCTTCAGGTAGTTGCCATGGACGCCGGTGAAGTACGGGGTGTACACCACGTCCTTGGCCGCCGATTCGATAATTGCCTGTTTGTAGGCGTCGACCGCATTCGCCTCGCGGGTGGCGATGAAGCGGGTGCCGATGTAGGCAAAATCAGCGCCCAGCGCCTGCGCGGCGAGGATATTCTGGCCGGTGCTGATGGCGCCGGAAAGCGCAATCGGGCCGTCGTAGAACTTGCGGATTTCACTGACCAGCGCAAACGGGCTCAAGGTCCCGGCGTGGCCGCCGGCCCCGGCGCAGACCAGGATCAGGCCATCGACTCCGGCTTCGAGCGCCTTTTCGGCGTGGCGGACGCTGATCACGTCGTGGAAGACCTTGCCGCCGTAGGCATGGACGTGCGGCACGATCTGGGTCGGTGCCGACAGGCTGGTGATGATCAGCGGCACCTGGTGCTTCACGCACAGGGCCATGTCGTGCTCCAGCCGGTCGTTCGACGGGTGGATGATCTGGTTAACCGCAAACGGCGCGGCGTTCGGGCTTTCGGCCAGGGTGGCGCGAATCCTGGTCAGCCACTCGTCGAGCAGTTCCTTGGGCCGCGCGTTGAGCGCCGGGAAGGAGCCGATGACGCCGCTCTGGCACTGGGCAATCACCAGGTTGGGGTTGGAAACGATGAACATCGGCGCGCAGATCACCGGCAGCGTCAGGTTCTGATTCAGGGATGCGGGAATGGGCATGTTTTGCGTCGCAGAAGGTTGGTCGTTAACAATCAACGGTAGGTCGGTACTGGCTGGTGCTAGGTCATTGGCTGACAACAGCTTACGACCCGGCACCCGGCCCCCAAAAACTAGGCGGCTTCTTTCAAGGCGCGGCGGAGAATCTTGCCGACGTTGGTACGCGGCAGGTCGTCGCGGAACTCGACGTGCTTGGGCACCTTGTAACCGGTAAGCACGGTGCGGCAGTGTTCAATCAAGGCCTTTTCGGTCAGCGCCGGGTCCTTGCGCACCACGAAAATCTTCACCGCCTCGCCCGAATGCTCGTCGGCAACGCCGATGGCGGCCACGTCGATCACGCCGGGGTGCATCGCCACGGCCTCCTCGACCTCGTTGGGATAGACGTTGAAGCCGGAGACCAGAATCATGTCCTTTTTACGGTCGACCAGGAAAATGAAGCCTTTTTTGTCCATGTAACCCATGTCGCCGGTGCGCAGGAAACCGTCCGGGTGGAAGACATTGGCGGTTTCATCGGGGCGCTGCCAGTAGCCCTGCATCACCTGCGGGCCACGGATGCAGATTTCGCCCACCTGGTTGACCGGCACCTCGGCGCCGATGTCGTCGCGGATCGAAACTTCGGTCGAGGAAATCGGCAGGCCGATGGCGCCGTTGAAGTCCTTCATGTCGAGCGGGTTGATGGTCGCCGCCGGCGAGGTTTCGGTCAGGCCGTAGGCCTGCAGCAGCGGCGTCCCGGTCAGCTTTTTCCAGCGTTCGGCGACCGGCCCCTGCACCGCCATGCCACCACCCAGCGTCACGCGCAGGGTCGAAAAGTCGAGCTTGGCGAATTCCGGGTTGTTGAGCAGCGCATTGAACAGGGTATTGACGCCGGTAAAGGCAGTGACCGGGTACTTGCTCCATTCCTTGACGAAATTGGGAATGTCGCGCGGGTTGGCAATCAGCAGGTTACGGGCGCCGATCATCAGGAAGGTCAGGCAGTTCGCGGTCAGCGCGAAGATGTGATACAGCGGCAAGGCAGTGACGACCAGTTCCTCGCCATCGCGAACCACCGGATGAATCCAGGTGTAGGCCTGGGTCACGTTGGACGCGATATTGGCGTGGGTCAGCATCGCCCCCTTCGAGACGCCGGTGGTGCCACCGGTGTATTGCAGGAAAGCGAGGTCGCCCTGGGTCAGCGGCACCGGCTTGAAACCATGGCGACGGCCGGCCGCCAGCGCCGAAGCAAAGTTGATCGCGACCGGAATGTTCCAGTCCGGGACCAGCTTCTTGACGTGACGAACGACCAGATTGACCAGCGCCCCCTTGACCGTACCCAGCATCTCGCCCATCGGCGTGACCACGACATGGCGGATCGCGGTGGTCGGCAGCACCTGTTGCAGAGTGTGAGCAAAATTCTCGACGATGACGATGGCGGTCGCCCCGGAATCCTTCAGCTGGTGTTCCAGTTCACGCGGGGTGTACAGCGGGTTGCAATTGACCACCACGCAGCCGGCGCGCAGCGTGCCGAACAGCGCCACCGGATATTGCAGCAGGTTGGGCATCATCAAGGCGACACGATCACCCTTCTTCAGCCCCAGCGACTGCAGCCAGCCGGCAAAAGCGCGCGCCTCGTCGTCAAGCTGGCGATAGGTCATTTCCTTGCCCATGCTGATGTAGGCGACCTTGTCGGCGAACTTCTTGCAGGCATCTTCGAATAGCGCGACCAGCGACGGGATGTGGTCGATGTCGATTTCGGCCGGAATTTCCGCCGGGTAGCTTTGCAACCAGATTTTTTCCATGTTTGTCTCCTCCGCCTGCCGGTCAGTTGCCGAGCAGGGCTTTTTTCAGGGCCGCATCGGCCGGTTTCTCGCCCAGCCAGACCTTCAGCAATGCCTTGCCGAAAGCCACACCGGCCACTTTGCCACGGACTTCGCCATTCAGGCTGACGGCAACGCCATCGGCGGTGAAATCGAGCGTCACGCTATCGCCTTCACGGACCTTGCCCAAACCTTTCATCAATGCACCGAACTGTTCGCTCTGGGTTTTGATCGCATCGAGTTCGACCGCCGTATTGTTGTTGGCCAGGCCTTCTTCGAGCGCACCATGCAGGGTATCGGCGCCGATTTCACGCAGCAGCCGCAGTTGCATCCGGCGCGGCCCCGGCGCATCGAGCACGGCGGCCGCGCCGGTCGCCTTCTGCGGCAGATAGAGCGCCGCAACATACAGCTTGATGAACAGCTTGCTGCGCAGGCCGGCGCCGTTGAGCAACAGTTCGCTGCCAGCGACCCGCTGGCTGTCGTCGAGCTTGACGCCGGCGACCTCGGCAGCATAAGCGCTGGTGGCGGCGAACAGCCCGGCAGCCAGGACCAGGCCGGCCAGACGATGGTTTGCGCTCATAAGTCTCCTCCAATGGATTTATTGCGGTAAAAATTCTTTTCGGCGATATACACGGTGCGCTCAACCACGGTGTGCACCACGCCTTGCGCATCTTTTAATTCGATCTGGAAGGTCTGCTCCAGTTCCGGATGTTCGGCCAGACGCCGCCGAATCTCGGCCAGTTCCTCGGCCGTCAGCACAAAATCGGCATAGAGCGTGGTGTAACCCGGCTTCTTGTAGCGAATGCTCGCCGCCTTGTCCCAGACGATGTAACCGTCGCCCAGCGCCGCCATCAGCATCATCGGATGCGCCCCATCGGTGATCGCGAACAGCGAGCCGCCGTAGAGCGAGCCGACGATGTTGCGCGTCTTCCACGACAGCGGCAGCGCGATGCGGATGTGGCGCAGGTCGCGCCCGACGTGCACCACCCGCCCGCCGCTCCCGCGAAACGCCGGGTGCAGGTTGAAGCCGAGGCGCACCATGCGCGCGCGCCACGACGGGGAGAGTTTGGCCAGCCAGGCAGGTTTCATGCTTCAGGATCGAGGATCAAAGGGGTGAGGGAAAAGCTGTTTTTTTACGGTCGACCGTGGAAATCGGCGTTTTCCCCCGGCCGCTTGGCGCGGACGGGGGAGCGGCATCATACGCGCTCGAAAATCCCGGCAGCGCCCATGCCGGTGCCGATGCACATGGTCACCATGCCGTACTTGCCGCCGGTGCGCTGCAGGCCATGCACGACGGTCGCGGTACGGATCGCGCCGGTGGCGCCGAGCGGGTGGCCGAGGGCAATCGCGCCGCCAAGCGGGTTGATCTTCTCCGGGTTGAGGCCGAGTTCCTGGATCACCGCCAGCGACTGCGCGGCAAAGGCTTCGTTGAGTTCGATCCAGTCGAGGTCGTCCTGCTTGATCCCGGCCTGCGCCAGCACCTTGGGAATCGCCGCGACCGGGCCGATGCCCATGATCTCGGGGGCGACGCCACCGACGGCAAAGCCGGCAAAGCGGGCGAGCGGGGTCAGGTTGTGTTCGCGCAGAATCTTCTCGGAGACCAGCATCACCGCCCCGGCGCCGTCCGACATCTGCGACGAGTTGCCGGCGGTGACCGAGCCCCGGGCGTGGAACACCGGCTTCAACCTGCCCAGCTTTTCCAGCGAGGCGTCGGCGCGCGGGCCTTCGTCGAATTCGACCGTGCGCGAGCGGGTCTTGATCTCGCCGCTGCGCAGGTCGGGCAGGCTTTCGTTGATCAGGTAAGGCGTGGTTTCGGCGTTGAAGTGGCCGGCGGCAATCGCGGCGCAGGCCTTCTGGTTCGAGGCGAGCGCGAAAGCATCCTGCGCCTCGCGGGAAATCTTCCACTGCTGCGCCACTTTCTCGGCGGTCAGGCCCATGCCGTAGGCGATACCCAGGTTTTCCTCATGTGCGAAGATCGCCGGGTTCATCGAGGTCTTGTTGCCCATGATCTGCGGCATCACCGTCATCGACTCGGTGCCGGCGGCGAGCATCACGTCGGCCAGGCCGAGGCGGATCTGGTTGGCGGCGTCGGCCACGGCCTGCACCCCGGAGGAGCAGAAGCGGTTGATGGTCAGGCCGGGCACGGTGATCGGCAGGCCGGCGAGCAGCGCGCCGATGCGGGCGACGTTCATCCCCTGCTCGGCTTCCGGCATCGCGCAGCCGACGATCACGTCGCCGATCAGCGCCGGATCAACGCCCGGCACCTGGGCGACGACGGACTTGATCACCGCCGCCAGCATGTCGTCCGGGCGGACATTGCGGAACATCCCGTTGCGCTTGGCGACCGGCAAACGGGTCGCGGCAACGATGTAGGCATCTTGAACTTGTTTACTCATCTCTATTTCCTTAGCTGTATTCGCTATTAGCTGTTAGCTGTCAGGCGTTGGAGCTGCCAGCAAAACCAATCGGTCACTGGCAGCTCGATCCCGGGCAACGATCAGTTGCGCAATGGCTTGCCGGTTTCCAGCATGTGCTTGATCCGGGCCTGGGTCATCGGGTCCTTGAGCAGTTCGACGAACAGCCGGCGCTCGACGGTGAGCAGCCATTCCTCATCGACCCGGCTGCCGGTTTCGATCTCGCCGCCGCACAGCGCGGTGGCGGCCGACTTGGCGACCTTGTAGTCGTGCGCGGAGATCATCCCGCCTTCCTTCATATTGACCAGCATCATCTCGAAGGTGGCGATGCCGTTCTTGCCGGCGACCGGGATGGCGCGCGCCATCGGCGGCGGGGCGTAGCCGGCGTCGGCCATGGCGCGGGCTTCCCGGATCGCGACCCAAAGCAGCTCGTTGGCGTTGAACAGAATGGTGTCGGAAGGCTTGGCAAAGCCGTAGTCGATCACTTCCTGCGCGCTCTTGGCGACCTTGGCCATGGCGATGGTCTGGAATACCGGCTGCAGGAAGTTGAACACTTCGCCCGGCGTCGCCGACTGAGCGGCCCAATCGGCAGCGCGCACGGCGAATTCCTTGCAACCGCCGCCGGCCGGGATCAGACCAACCCCGGCTTCGACCAGGCCGACGTAGCTTTCCAGCGCCATCACCCGCTTGCCGGCGTGCATCACGAATTCGCAACCGCCGCCCAGCGCCATGCCCTGCACCGCAGCGACGGTCGGGACTTGCGCGTACTTCAGGGTCTGCGAGGCGCGCTGGAACTTCTCGACGGTCTGTTCGAGCAGGCCGAACTCGCCGGCGGCAATCGCTTCCGACACCTGTTGCAAGTTGGCGCCAACGGCAAACGGCGCTTCGTGCCAAACGACCACGCCATCCAGCGTGCCTTCGGCTTGGCGCACGGCGGCGATCACGCCGTCGAGCACCTCGTTGCCGATGGTGTGCATCTTGGACTTGATCGAAATGATGCCGATCCCGGCGTCGACCGTGGGCAAGCGCCACAGGCGGACACCGTCGTTTTCAAACAGGGTCTCGCCGGATTTTTCCGGCGTCGCGGCGTTCTCGCCGAGGACGCGCTCGGGGAACAGCTGGCGCTGATAGACCGGCAGCGCCGAACGTGGCACGTAGCTGTTCTTGCGGGCGGAGTAGGAACCTTCGGCGGCATGCACGCCGGTCCGGCCGGCTTCCAGTGCCCAGGCCGGCAGCGGCACGCTGCTCATGGCCTTGCCGGCGGCGATGTCGGCAGCGACGGCTTGAGCAATCTCGGCCCAGCCGGCGGCCTGCCAGGTTTCGAACGGGCCTTGTGCCCAGCCAAAGCCCCAGCGCATCGCCAGGTCGAGGTCGCGGGCGTTGTCGGCGATGTGCTCCAGTTGCACGGCGGCGTAGTGGAAGATGTCGCGGAAGATCGCCCACAGGAACTGCGCCTGCGGATGGCTGGAGGCACGCAGCGCGGCGAATTTTTCAGCCGGGTTGCGGACCTTGAGCATGGCGGCGACTTCGTCGGCGATCTCACCGGCGGAAGTGCGGTAATCCTGCGCGGCCAGGTCGAGCACCTGGATTTCCTTACCCTGCTTGCGGAAGATGCCGCAACGGGTTTTCTGACCCAGCGCCCCCTGACCGATCAGCAACTGGAGCCAGGCCGGCACCTTGAAATGGGCGTGCCACGGATCGTTCGGCAGCGTGTCCTGCATGGTCTTGACCACATGCGCCAGGGTATCGAGACCGACCACGTCGGCAGTGCGGTAGGTAGCACTCTTCGGACGGCCGATTTTCGGACCGGTCAGCGCGTCGACCGTGTCAAAACCGAGGCCGAAGGCCTGGGTGTGGTGCATCACGGCCAGAATGGAGAAAACGCCGATGCGGTTGGCCACGAAGTTCGGGGTATCGAGGGCGCGGATCACGCCCTTGCCCAAACGCGAGGTCAGCCAGGTTTCCAGCGCATCAAGGGTGGCCGGGTTGGTCTGTTCGGTGCCGATGATCTCGACCAGGTGCATGTAGCGCGGCGGGTTGAAGAAGTGGATGCCGCAGAAACGCGGACCAACTTCAGCCGGCAGCCCCTGGGCCAGCAGGTTCATCGACAGGCCGGAGGTATTGGAGGCGACGATGGCATTGGGCGCGATGTGCGGTGCGATCTTGGCATACAGATCGTTCTTCCAGTCCATGCGCTCGGCGATGGCTTCGATGATCAGGTCGCACTCGGCGAGTTGCGCCAGATGCTCGTCGTAGTTGGCGGCGTCGATGAACTTCAGCTTGTTCTTGCTGGAAAGCGGCGCCGGGTCCAGCTTCTTCAGGCCGTCGAGGGCCTTCTTGACGATACCGTTCTTGTCGCCTTCCTTGGCGGCCAGGTCGAACAACACCACCGGCACATCGGCATTGGCCAGGTGCGCGGCAATCTGCGCCCCCATCACGCCGGCGCCCAGCACCGCCGCTTTTTTAACGATCAACTTGCTCAAGACTTGTCTCCTTTAGCGATTTCTTCGCACCGCCGGTCGGAACCATGCATCGGATAACGGGCTACCGGACAATGACGTGCACAAACATAAAACGAACGTTTGAATTATAGATAAGACGCTTCTACGGTCAACTGTTTTTTTGCAAAAAAACCGCTGGCAGCAAAAATAAAAAAAACCCCGGACAAGCCGGGGCAAACATGACGCAAAGGGAGATGCACGAAAAATCAGAAGTGGTAGTTCATCTGCACCGAGAACAGGTGCGCATGAGTCTTGAAATCGCCGCGCACGGTCTGCAGGGTCGCGGTTTCGGTGGTATTCATCACCGCCCGCGCGGTCTTCACATCCTGGAAGAAGATGTGGGCATAGCCCATGTCGATCGAGGTATTCGGATTCATCTTCCAGCGCGCGCCAAAGGCCAGCCAGGTGCGGTCGGAATCAGGCACGGTCATCGTCCGGCTGGCTTCATCCGGCACTGGGGTCTGGTCGAAGGCGATACCGGCACGCAGGTTCCAGGCGTCGTTCAGCTGGTACTTGGCGCCCAGGCCGAAACGCCAGGTGTCCTTGAAGTTGTAGCGCAGCGGGGCAGTCGCACGGGCACTGCCAACCATCGGCTCCAATGCCTTGAGCGAGCTCCAGCCGTTCCAGGTGGCGTCGGCGAGCAGTTCCAGGCGGTCGCCGATCTTCTGGCTGAGCGCCAGCGAGAAGGTATCGGGAGTTTCCAGCTTGGCGGTGATGCCACGATCCACATTCAGCGGCGCGGCAATGGTCTGCTTGCCTTCCAGATCGAACTTGATTGTCGAACGGTAGCTCAGGCCGAGGCGAGTTTGCGGCGACAACTGGAACATCGCACCGGCATTCCAGCCCCAGGCCGTATCGTCGCCCTTGAGCATGCCCAGCGGTGCGCCGACGAAGGGTGCGTTCTGACGGAATTCGATTTCCGACTTGGCGTAATTCAGGCCAAAACCGACCGAGACCTTATCGTTGATCTTGTAAGCCACCGAAGGATTGAGGTTCAACTGGTGGATCGAGGTATAGCGGCCGGAGAAACGGCCAGCGAAATTGTCGCTGTATTCGGTTTCGCTGCCGTAAGTGACCGAGAAGCCGAGGCCGACGCGCAGCGCATCCGATACCGAATAGCTGTAATACATGCCCGGGGCGAGACCCGTGCCGCCACCGTTACCGCCATTGTCACCGAGCGGATGGAAAGCACCGGTCGGCGCCCCGGTCAGCGGGTTGATCACCGGCATCCGGCTGGTGCCGGTATCGTTGAACTTGACCGAGCGATGGATCGCGGTGCCGCCCAAAGAAATGCTGTGCCCCTGCGGCAGGTAGGTCATCCCGGCCGGGTTGAAGAAAATGGTGCTGGCGTCTTCGGCAACGGCAGCAGCGCCGGCGAACGCCACGCTGGTACCGGAAGCGTTCTGGTTCTGCAGCTGGAAGCCGGCAGCCTGGGCGGAACCGGCAAAAGCCAGCGACAGCAGCACCGGCATCAGGCGCGGAGTGAACATTTGTTGCATCGGTTTGTCTCCTTGGTGGTTTTATCAAAAAGCGCGATTTACGCTAGTGACACTCATTAAACATGATACAAACGTTTGAAATACTGTTTGAACAAAAAAAATTTTACCGGGGTGTTGCGCTAGCACAACACCCCGCGCCGATCAGCCTTTCCTGCGATGCAAGGGGCCGCCGGTAAACGGTGCGAACCCGGTGCCGAAAATCACCCCGGCATCGGCCAGGTCGGCATCCTCGACCACCCCGTCGGCGACCAGCTGTTGCACACGGTCGACCAGCGGTTTGGCCAGTTTTTCCGCCAGGCCGGCCGGCACCGTGCCCGGTGCGCCCTTCCTGGCCCGCCCGGACGACCAGTCGTAGAAGCCCTGCCCGGTTTTCTTCCCGAGCTGGTTCTTCTCGACCCGGGTCAGCAGGCACTTGGGCGGTTCGGCGCCGCCGGCCAGCTGCTTGCCGGCCGCCATGGCAATATCGAGACCGACGGTATCGACCAGTTCAATCGGCCCCATCGGCATGCCGAAGGCGAGCATCGCCTCGTCGACGGTTTCCGGTGTCAGCCCTTCGTCGACCGCGCGCATCGCCGCCAGCATGTAGGGCGCGAGCACGGCATTGACCAGGAAGCCCGGCGCACTCTTGACCGGCAGCGGCAGCTTGTCGATCTGCTTGACGAAGGCGCAGGCAGACTGCACCGCCCCTGCATCGCAGCCCTCGGCCTCGACCACTTCGACCAGCGGCATCATCGCCACCGGATTGAAGAAATGGATGCCGACCAGTCGCTCGGGCTGCCGCAAGGCAACGCGCAGGTCTTCCAGACGCAGGCTGGAGGTATTGGTCGCCAGCACTGCGCCGGGCTTGAGCTTGGGTTCGAGGCTGCGGAACAGCGCGTGTTTGGCCTCGACATTCTCGAAAATCGCCTCGATCACCACGTCGGCATGGCGCACGCCCTCGCCTTGCGGGTCGGGAATCAAGCGGTCGAAAGCGGACCGTGCCTTGAGCGGATCGCGCAGGCGGCGGTTGAACAACTTGCCGGCACGGGCAATGGCCGGCGCAATGCGATCGACGTTCTGGTCCTGCAGGGTCACGGTCAGGCCGCGCAGCGCGCACCAGGCGGCAATGTCGCCGCCCATCACGCCGGCACCGATCACGTGTACATGCTTGGCCTTGAAGCTTGCATCCTTGCCGAAGCCTTTGAGGCGTTCCTGCAAGTGGAAAACACGCACCAGGTTGCGCGCAGTCGGCGACGAAATGATCCGGTCGACCACTTCCGGCGCAGCCAGCGCGTTGCCGTTATGCTTGGCCCACAAGTCGATGATCGCGTAGGGCGCCGGGTAATGCTCGGGCCGCGCCTTCTTCGCCACCTGCTTGCGCGCGCCGTTGGCGACCACCGCCTTGAGCGGCCCGTTGAGCAGGCGCTGCATCAGCGGCAAGGGCCGGCGCGGCTGGCCGGAGAGCAGCAGTTGCCGCGCTGCCATTTCCATCACGCGCGGCGGCACGCAATCGTCGGCCAAACCCAGTTTTTTGGCTTTTTTGCCGTCGACCGTGCGTCCGGTCAGCATCATGTCCAGCGCTGCCGACGGGCCGACCCGTTCGGGCAGGCGCAGCATGCCGCCCCAGCCCGGGAAGATGCCAAGCATCACTTCCGGCAAGCCCATCTTGGTTCCGGCCTCATCGACCGCAAGCAGGTAGCGGCAAGCCAGCGCCAGTTCCAGACCACCGCCCAGGCAGTGGCCGCGCACTAGCGCCAGGGTCGGATACTTGACCGCCGCCAGCCGGTTGAACAGGTTCCAGCCGCGCTCGACCAGCGCCCGGCCCTTTTCCTGCGTATCCAATTGCGAGAATTCACCAATGTCGGCACCGGCGATGAAACCGGCAGCCTTGCCCGAACGCACGATCAGCCCCTTGGGCGGATAGACGTCGAGCTGGTCGAGAATCTGCGCGAATTCGGCGAGCACCTCGGCCGACAGCGAGTTGGCCGACTCTTCCGCCTTGTCGAGAATCGCCACCGCGATCCCGCTGCTTTCCTTGATCAGTTGCCAATGCTTCATCTTCGCCCCCGTCAATAGCTCCATCACCGCATCACGCTGCATCGCCAGCCTCCGCACAGGTTTCCAGCAGCATCGCGCCACCCAGACCGCCGCCGATGCAAATCGTCGCCATCCCGCGCTTGGCGCGGTTACGCCGCAATACATGCAGCAGGTGCAGCACGATGCGGGCGCCGGAAGCGCCGACCGGATGGCCAATCGACACCGCGCCGCCATCGACATTCAGACGCTCGTCGGGGATTGCGCCCAAGGCAGCGGGCAGATCCAGCTGTTCGCGGCAGTAGGCCTCGTCCTGCCAGGCAGCCTGACAACCGAGCACCTGCGCGGCAAAGGCCTCGTTCAGTTCCCAGTAGTCGATATCGGCCAGACCCAGGCCATGCCGTTGCAGGATCGGCGTCGACGCATGCACCGGGCCGAGCCCCATTTGTTCGGGTTCGAGGCCGGACCACTGGCTATCGACGATCTTGCCCAGCGGCTTGAGATTCCACTTCCGCACCGCCTCTTCCGAAGCCAGCAGCACCCAGGCGGCGCCGTCGGTGATCTGCGAGCTGTTGGCGGCGGTGACGTTGCCGTACTTCTTGTCGAAGAAAGGCTTGAGCTTGGCCATCCCGGCCATGCTGGCATCGGCGCGGACGCCGTCGTCTTCGGCATAGACCTTGCCGTTGCCATCGACCAGCGGCACGATTTCACCGAAATGCCCGGCCACGCGGGCAGCCAGCGCCCGCTGGTGGCTGCGCACCGAAAACTCGTCCATCTGCTGCCGGTCGATGCCGAAACGCCAGGCCAGGTTTTCTGCGGTCTGGCCCATCAACAGGCCAACCACCGGGTCGGTCAGGCCCTTCATCAGGCCGATCACCGGGGTCAGCAGCATCGCCGGGCGCAGCTTGAGAAAATGGGCAATTTTCTGGTTGACCGTGCGCAGGCTCATCATCCCGGCAAACCAGCGCACCATCGCATCCGAATACAGCAGCGGCGCCCGCGACAAGGCATCAACGCCGCCGGCCAGCACCAGTTCGGAACGCCCGCTCTGGATGTTGGCAATCGCCGAATCAATCGCCTGCATCCCGGAGGCGCAGTTGCGCATCACCGTCCACCCCGGCACCTTCTTGCCGCAGCCGAGGCGCAGCGCGACCATGCGGCCGATATTGGTTTCATCCGGCGACGGCGCCGCGCAACCGAGGATCACCTCGTCGAGGTCGGACGGCGCAAACGGCTGGCGCAGCAGCAGCGCGCGCCCGGCCTGCGTCGCGAGGTCGGAAGCCGCGAACGGCCCCGGCCCTTTCTGGGCTTTCAGGAACGGCGTCCGGGCGCCGTCCACCACGTAAATGGTCTTGCTCATCTTCATCCCTTCCTGCCGTCACCCGACCGCCAAGCCCTGCGCGGGCTCGGCGGCGGTGCAACGGCATTCATCTCAGGCGGCCTTGCGGCACTCGGCCGGCTTATTGGCGGTGGCGACGTTGTAATCGAACGGGAAGTCGTCGACCTGGACCACGATATCGCGCAAATGGTTGCGGCGACGCATGATTTCGTATTCTGCCGCCGTAATCACCCCGCATTCGACTGCGACTGAGGCGATGTCACGCACGTTGGCGCGCGGGTTGGCGTCGAAACGGCCGGCCTTCTCGGCTTCGCGGATCTTGGCTTCGATGGCTTCGGCTTCGAGAGTCGCCCGCAAGGCGAGTTCGATGGCGCCGACCGGCTCGTTCTCTTCCTGCGGCACGAAGCATTCGGCGCACAGACGCTCGCGGGTTTCCGACGGCGCGATCAAGGCCTTGGCCACCTGGTGACCGACCTCGTCGGACGGCACCACGTAGGGGTGACCCCAGGGGAAGATCAGGCGATTGACCAGACCGGCAATGGAACGCACCGGGAAGTTGGCGATGACGCCGTCAAAAGCCTGCTGCGCCTTGTACATCGCGTCCCAGATCGCCCAGTGGGCGAGCGCGGCGTCTTCCTTCCGGCGGCCGTCGGCTTCGTAGCGCTTCAGCGTGCAGGAGATCAGGTACATCTGGGCGAGGATGTCGCCGAGGCGGGCCGACAGCTTTTCGCGGCGCTTGACGCTGCCGCCCAGCACCAGCAGCGAAACGTCGGAGAGGAAAGCAAAAGCCGCCGAGAAACGGGTCAGCTGCTGGTAGTAACGCTTCATTTCCGGCGCCACGTCGGCATTGACGCCAACGAAGTGCGAGCCGGTCAGGCCCAGGCCAAGGGCGCGCAGTGCGTTCTTGACGGTAAAGCCGATGTGGCCGAACAGCGCCTTGTCGAAATCGACCAGGCCTTTACCGCTATCCGGGTTCTGCGCTGCCTGCATTTCGGCGAGCAGGTAGGGATGGCAGCGGATCGCGCCCTGACCGAAGATGATCAGCGAACGGGTCAGGATGTTGGCGCCTTCGACGGTGATCGCCACCGGCACCTGCTGGTAGGCACGGCCGAGGAAATTGGAGGGGCCAAGGCAGATGCCCTTGCCGCCGATCACGTCCATGCCGTCATTGACCACCTGACGGGCACGCTCGGTGACGTGGTACTTGGCGATGGCCGAAACCACCGACGGCTTTTCGCCGAGATCGACCGCGCCGGCGGTCATCTTGCGTACCGCATCCATCATGTAGGTGTAGGCGCCGATGCGGGTCAGCGCTTCCTCGACGCCTTCGAACTTGCCGACTGCCATCTTGAACTGCGAGCGAACGCGGGCGTAACCGCCGACGGCGCGTGCCGTCATCTGCGCCATGCCGGTATTGGACGACGGCAGCGAGATCGAACGCCCGGCGGCCAGACACTCCATCAACATACGCCAGCCCTGCCCGGCCATCTTCGGGCCGCCAATGATGAAATCGAGCGGCATGAAGACGTCCTGACCACGGGTCGGGCCGTTCATGAACATCGCGTTGAGCGGGAAGTGACGGCGACCGGTATCGACGCCCGGATGGTCGTAAGGGACCAGCGCACAGGTGATGCCGATATGCTTCTTGTTGCCAAGCAGGCCTTCCGGGTCATAAAGATGGAAAGCCAGGCCGAAGACGGTGCACACCGGGGCCAGCGTGATGTAACGCTTGTCCCAGCTGACGCGCATGCCGATCACTTCCTTGCCCTGCCACATGCCCTTGCAGACGACGCCAGCATCGGGAATCGACGCGGCATCGGAACCAGCCCACGGGCTGGTCAGCGCAAAGGCCGGCACTTCGATGCCCTTGGCCAGGCGCGGCAGGTAGTAGTCCTTCTGCGCTTCGGTACCGTAATGCAGCAGCAATTCGGCCGGGCCGAGCGAGTTGGGCACCATCACCGAAACCGACAGCGCCGAAGAGCGGGTCGACAGCTTGGTCACCACCTGCGAATGCGCGTAGGCCGAGAACTCCAGGCCGCCGTACTTCTTGGGGATGATCATCCCGAGGAAGCCTTTATCCTTGATGTAGCGCCAGGCTTCGTGCGGCAGGTCGTAAAGCTCGTGGGTCACCTTCCAGTCATCGACCAGGCGGCAGGCCTCCTCGCACTCATGGTCGAGGAAGGACTGCTCGGCAGCGGTCAGCTTCGGCACCGGATAGGACTGCAGCTTCTGCCAGTCCGGCTTGCCGCGAAAGAGTTCGCCTTCCCACCAGACAGTGCCAGCCTCAAGCGCATCGCGCTCGGTTTCGGACATCTGCGGCAGCACCTTGCGGTAAGCGGCAAAAATCGGACGGGTAATCAGGCTGCGGCGCAGCGGGCGGATGGCGAGCAACAAAAACACGAAGCACGCCACCCCGGCGGCGATAGCGGGCCAACTCGTCAGAGTGAATTCCATGACTTGTCTCCTGGGGTGTTTTTCGGACATTTGCAGCGTCGACCGTGACCATCACGGATCATCACCGCAAGCAATTCATACGTTCGTTTGAATCATAAGAACAATGCCGGCCACTGGCAAGTGTTTTTCGGTGTTTTTTTGTGGGGGGCGGAGCTGTTAGTCTGAACTTCGCCATGGAAGGCGCTGTTCTGGCAGCTATGTCTGGAGCGACAGCCCATTCAATTCAGATGCTTGAGGTGGCCGCCCTACTGTCGGTCAAAGTGCGCTGCAAAATTGATTGGCATGCTTATTTATTCATTCGAAATACAGCAAAATTCAGCCCCTCAGCAACGAAGGGGTCAATGTGCAGGATATGTATGGAGTTCTGCAACAACCCAGTTCCGCGTAGCAGCTTCGTTCAACACTACATTCCAAGCGCCCCGCGCAAAAAGCTGCACAGGCCCTGAGGTGCCCCCCATAAACAGTGCCACCGACAATTTAGTAAAGTCTGTTTTCGAGAAGGAGAATGGACTTGAAGAAGCGGTTTTCAGAAGAGCAGATCATTGGTTTTTTGCAGCAGGCACAACCGGCACCGGACTACGAGTTCGACCAGCGCGTGGCTTGGTAGCGACTGCAAAGACAACGCTTCGGGCTTGTCGCGGGACAACTCGCGCCTGAAGGCTCAAGGCCGGCCAAATTCGGCCGGCCTTGAGCCTTCAGGCGACGGTTCTGAGAGGACGAGCGAGGTTTCCGCGTGCGATTCTCGGTTGACATGATGCGAAAAATCACCGCGATGCTTACCTTGGGGGCGTTGAATTTCCTATCCTTCTCAGGGCAGGAAGCGGTCGTGGTACTCCTGGGCCCCCATGAAGCTGCCGATGATCTCGATCTGCGGCGTGCCCGCTGCCTGCTTGGCCAGCCAGAAGTCCATCCCGCTCTGCTCCGGCGAACGCCCGAGCAGGCCGACGTAGTTCAAGGTCATCCCCACCTTCGCCGCCGTTGCCGCCTGGTATTCCGGCGATTCGGTAAAGCCCAGCACCACCTCGCCCTTGCTCGCCCCGGCATTCAGCTTCTGCACCCAGTAGGCCTTGCCGTTGGCGTCGGCGCTGCGGCTCATCACGTTCTGGTACATCCGGTCGACGAAGCTCTCCAGGCTCTGGGTGTCGAAGCGGCTGGTGAATTCGCTGCTCGCCACGAAGTTCGACGCAATCGCCGCCACCGGCGTGCCGCTCAGCACCTGTGTCATCCAGCTATCCATCCCGGCATCGTCCGGCAGGCGGTTAAGTGCGCCAAAGTAGAGCCGTGCCACCGCTCCGGCACCGGCCTGGAATTCCGGCGAATCGAGGAAATTCGACGCGACCAACGTCTTGCTGCGTGCCCCGGTGTCGATCAGGTTCTGCCAGTACTTGAGCCCACCCTCCTCCGCTTCGCGGAAGAGAATGTCGCGGTAGAGCTGCATCACGAAGAACTTGCTGCTGCCGAAGACGTCGTTGTCCTTGGTCCCGACCTTGAGCCCGTTGGCTGCTTCCAGCGTATCCGGGAACTGGTCGCGGTCGCTGTCGTTGGCGCTGCTCAGTTCGCGGAAACCGATCGCGCCCGGGTCGGTAATCACCCCGTCGGCCTTGCCGTCGTTGTCGAATTCGCCACCGTCCTTGATCTTGAACTCGAAGCGGGTCTTGCCGTTCTCGGTCACCACCTTGCCGCCGTAGTCGCTGCTGGCCAGGTTCACCCATTCTTTCTTGACGTTCTGCTTCCAGTAACCGTTGGCCTTGATCGTGCTATCAACAAACAGCTTGAAGGTGTCGCTGGCACCGGTGCTTGAGGCCTTGGCGGTAAAGTCGATCAGCCCCATCGGCATGCTCAGGTCGGCCGGCTTCTCTTTGGGCGCATCCTGCTGCTTGACGCTGGTCAGCGTCGCCGTCGACTGGGTGCTGCCGCCGGTGGTATTCGCATCGTTGACCTCCAGCGTGACGAAGGTCTTGACGTTGTTCGGGTTGCTCACCGCCTGGTCGTTCTTCTCGAATTGCAGTGAAGTGACGTTGGCCTGCTTGCTGTCGGCGATCCCGTCGCCGTTGCCGTCGCCCTTGACCCCCGGATTGCTGCCGCTACCACCGCCGTTGCCGTTGTTGCCGGACAGGGCTGGGGCTTCGTCCTCGACGCTGTCGGGGATGCTGTCGCCGTCGCTGCTGGGTGTCGTCGTGGCTCCCCCGCCACCGCCGCCGCTGCTCGGCGGTGTCAGCGTCACGGTAATGCCGTTACCGGTCAGGTCGGCCACATTCACTGCCGCATCGGCCCCGGCGGCCCAGTCTTCGGCGCCAGCGAGGTTGTAGGTCACGTTGCCGGTCGAGCTGGTGCCGGCCTTGTTCAGCCGGGTCGCCAGCGCAGTCTTGTCGTTGGCGTTGAGCGTCACGCTGAAACTGGTCGCACTGGTGATCTCGACGCTGGTGCTGGTCAGGGTGTACTCGGTCGAGTCACCAGCAATCTTGAGCTTGGTCACATCAATGTCGTTGGTCGCCCCACCCAGCTTGAGGAAACCGGTTCCGGTTACCACCAGCACGCCGCTGGCTTCGTCGTAGGTGGCGCTCGTCAGCGTCGGTGCCGCGACGTTGCTGGCGGTGACGCCATTACCGGTGAGGTCAGCTACGACGATGGCGCTATCCGCGCCTGCGGCCCAGTCTTCTGCGGCGGCCAGGTTGAAGGTGGTGCCACCGGTCGACATCGTTCCGTTCTTGTTGACGATCTGGTTCACCGCCGCCTTGTCGGTGGCGCTCAGGGTCAGGGTAAAGGCAGTGCCGGAAGTGAGTTCGACACTGGCGGTGTCGGTCAGCGTGTAGGTGCTGCCGCCTTCGCCGGTGAGGGTGATTTTGTTGGCGACGATGTCGTTGGTTGCGCCGGTCTTCTGCAGCAGGCCGGTACCGGTGACGACCAGGGCGCCGGTGCTGGCGTTGTAGGTGGCGCTGGTGATGGTGGGCGTCTGGACGTTGCCGGTAGAAAATCCCCCCCTTTCCAGCATTTGCCGTATTGTCATGATCTGCCCATCTGCGAATTCGAAGAGCTCGATCCCCCTGCCGATATTGCTCCCTTCGTTGGCCAGCATGATGTCCATCCCGCCACCATCAACCATTCGTATAGATAAATTGCCTTCCTCGTCGACCGACAGGTCAAGATCATCCCGACTGATACCGGCTCCAAACACGACGCGATCGAGCGCGATAGCGCCGGTCTCGTAAAGAGTCTCAATGGCTGCGTAGTCGTTGCCGACAATCTCGGGCAAGGGTTCCGGCAACGGCTCAATGTATCGTACCTCCCCGTCAAGCACGAACTGGTCGAACTGCTCTGCCGCCCATGGATACTCCTCTGCGAGCAGATTCCGCAGCCCCTCGACACTGTCCGCCGCATAAGGCTGATCGCGTCCTTCGGAGAAAGGATCGCGCCAATACCAGAGTCCGCCATAGTTCATGCGCAAGTCGACTTCCTGCTGGTCGACGATACCGAGATTGGCGTAAAACCAGGCACGATAGCCTGTACTGTCGTCGCTTTCCTCCAGCACGTAATCGATCCCGCCGCCCTGTTCATACACATAGCGGTCACTGCCATCGCAGCCATCAAGATAGTCATTACCGACATCGCCGGACAAGGTATCGTTGCCTCCTTCGCCAACTAGCGCATCGTCCCCCGCGCCACCGGAGAGGACGTCGCCACCCTGACCGCCCCACAAATCGTCATTGCCCGACAGCCCGGAGATGCGATCGTTCAGCGCCGTGCCTTCCAGCACGTCGCTGCCGGTTGTCCCGCCCAAATCGAACCCCTTGGCCAACATATCATCCCAGGTGAACACGCTCCCATCTGCGAACTGGAACAATTCGATGCTCGTGGCGGTAAACGGATCGTAGGGGTCGAAGTTCTCGATATGAATGGCATCACCGTTGCCGAAGTCGAGCAGCAGCAAACCCAGTCCAAGTTTGACGTCGGCGGCTGAAATGCCGTTGCCGATGATCACGACGCTTTTCTCTGCTCCGGTCGAATCGTCGTCGATTTGCTCGATACGGTCGCCCTTGTTAAAAATGTAGGTATCCTTGCCGGCCCCTCCTTTCAGAGTGTCGTTGCCAGCACCGCCGATGAGAATATCGTCGCCGTACTGGCCCATAAGAACATCGTCGCCGTCACCGCCATTGAGGATGTCGTTGCCGTGCCGGGTACTGTCCAGAAAATCGGCATCGCCGACGATCTGATCGTTCCCCGCACCGCCGACCAAAATGTCGTCTCCCGCTTCGCCCTGCAGCCAGTCGTTTCCGTCGCCGCCATCCAAGTAATCATTACCGCTGGCGGACTCTTCGGCACGACCCGAGTCGCCAGTCAGACGATCATCATCATCATCGCCATAGATCGTGTCGTTACCATCATCACCGGTGATGACGTCCTTGCCTTTTTCTCCCAGGAGGATGTCGTTGCCGATCTGCCCATGGATGCGGTCGTCACCCGCGCCGCCGTAAATGATGTCGCTTCCGCCGCCCAGGTCTACTTCGAGGCTGCGCAAGTAATACGGCCCAGAGACTTGGAACGACCGTGACCCCGTGCCCACGGTCCAGGAACCGGTATTCGCCTTGTCCCTTTCAAACACGACAAAGCGAGTATCGAAGCCATTGCCGTGGTCGTAGAAGAAGTCGACGTCCGTGGTCTTGCGATCCTGGTCGCCGACCAGCACATCGTCGCCGGCACCACCGAGCATCAGGTCGCCTCCCCCACCGCCCAGCATCACGTCGTGCCGATTGCTCCCGGCCAGGGTGTCATTGCCCTGGCCGCCGAAGAGCGCGTCGCCGATCTTGTCTTCGACGCCTGCACTGCCAAAGTCCTTGAGGCTTTTCAATCCAGCTAGGTCGCTTTCTTCGTCGGCATGCAGGGTATCGTTGCCGGCTTCGCCCATCAGGTAGTCCTGATAGCCCTGTTCAGCAACTTGCTCGCCGCCCACGACCACATCGTCACCGCCGCGTGCCTGTACCCAGTCGTTGCCTCTTTTTGCTTGGATGTGGTCGTTGCCGGCACTGCCAAATAGTTCATCGGTATAGGTATAACCTTCTGGCATTTCCCTCTCTTCGCCGATGACGTTGCCCAGATCGTCGTATTGGATGCTGGCCCCGGAGTCGAACCCGATCGGCACCAAGTCTCCAATGATTTCTCTGTCTGATAAGGGGGCAACCCCCGGTTTGTCTTCGAGCTGGATGCCGAAAGGGGAGGCAGCGAAGTCGCCTGGGGAGGTCTGCCTGCTCAGGATCACCTGCGTGCCGTCGGAGAACTTGAGGGTGGCTGCCCCGCTGTCGAAGTCGAGGGTGATGCCTTCTTGTCCGGCGTTGCGGTAAGTTTTGCCATCGCCCTGTTTCAGGAAGCTGCCGGCCAGGATATGGCCTTGCCACAGCAGCACGCCGCTGTCGTCTTCGATATGGTCGGTGCCGCTTTGTGCATTCAGGCGGTAAACGTCCCGGCCGTCGCCGCCGACAAGGGTGTCGTCTCCTTCCCCACCGTCAAGCAGATCCATGCCAGCACCGCCGTAGAGTTTATCGGTATCAGCCCCGCCCAGCAGGGTGTCGTTGTCGGCGCTGCCATACAGGGTGTCGTCGCCGGCTTCGCCTTGCAGGACGTCCGAACCAAGTCCGCCGAGCAGCAAGTCGTTCTTGGATCCGCCGGTCAGGATGTCTGTTTCGTTCGCGCCAAGCATGAAGGCGGTTTTGTCTGCCGCCGTGGCGGTCATCTTTTTGCCGGCGATATACCAGTCGAGCAGGTCAGATAGCTGTTGGTTGATGCCTTCCTGTTCTTCGGCCGACAGGGTGGCGAGGTGGTGCTTGAAGTATTGGGTGTAGCCCTTGAATGTCGTCCAGGGTCGCGCCGATGTCGCTGCGGTCGAAATGCACGCCGCCTTCGACGGCTTCGTAGAGTTTGTGGTCGGCTTCCGAGTTTTTCGGGCCGTCGTAGTAGGCCTGCATGGCAAAGGCGATCAGGGCCTTGGTGAGGTTCGTTCCCGATTCCGACAGGCCGTCCGTGGCGGCGAGCTTTTGCAGATCGGAGGTGAAGCGGGAGAGCATCTTGTCCGCTTCAATCGCACCATTGACACCAACTTGGTGACGCAAGAGGTTTTCAAGATAGTTGCGTTGCGGGTTCTCCGTGTCGTTCGGATCGTGGTAATACAGCGCGCTATCGAACAGCAGTTTCCCCAAGTCTGGCAGACTCATGGTGACTTGGCGAAAGCCGTCATTCAACACGAAGGCGGCGAGCAGCGCCTGGGAGTGCAGGTCGATGCCGGAAAGATTATTCGCTCCATGTTCGAGCGGGGTTTGATTGCCTATACCGGAGAGCCAATTAATTATGGGATAGTCGGTAAGGAATTCACCGACGACATATTGGCCGCTGACCCAGTGCTGTCTATCCGTCAGGCCGATATAGGTTTCGAGCGGTCGCAGATGATAATCCGCATATCCGAGGCCACGCAAATGATTGAGCAAGGCAACATGCACACCGGCGAGATTGCCTTCACCGCTGTCCACGACAGCCGTGCTGGCAGCAAAGGGGGCTTGGTCGAAGGTAACAGCGGGCCGGTCGAAGAACACCCCCATCAGGGCGGCAAGGCCACCACCCAGACTGTGGCCAGTAAATGTGATGACAGCTTCCGGATTGGCCGCGCGCACCTCAAGGTAATAAACCGCAGCCTCGCGCAATTGATCCGAACCCAGACCAAGGGCCAGCGCGATATCCGCCGCCACATCGCCGAACAGATCGCCAGGATCGGTACCAGCGAATGAAATGACAATTTCATTGCCTCGTTGGAAGGAGACGGCTTCGAAGCCACTGGGTTTTACTTGATGATTGAAATTTGTCCATCTTTGCGGAACAGGAAACCAATTCATTCGATCCTTCGTATCTTGATATGCATATCCAGCCATCAAGACATAGTCATCATTAGCTACCACAACAGTTCCCTTTTCGAAAATTCATAGAAGAGTTATTTCTGCCCTTTTGCTGTCCCTACAGGCTCAATCGGATGCGGAGCCTTGGCACCTCCTGGGGCGCGCCACCCTCCTTCACCGTCATACTCCATCTGTGGACACCTCCAGTTCCCATCGCCCTTCGTAATCGGCTCACGTGCAATAACGCGGTGATACGGCTCCAATCCCGCGTTATCCTGCTTCACCATGTCGAGAGTCAGCGTGCCGGATCGATGGTTTGGATCGGGTCGCCCGACGACCACGTTCGGTTCCGTGAATTGCGGCGGAAATTCTTCAAGGGAGATGCGCCGCCAGTCCTTGCCGTCATGCTTGAAAAAGACATAGGGCGGATTAGGGCGTCCCCAATAGTTGTAAGCAATGCAGCCGGCGGGCGAGGTGGCCAGATAGGGAATGCCATTGATGAAATCGATGAGCATCAGTATCAGGCTTGGGCCTTCCGGAGGCGTGCGAAAACCGGTTTTCCAGATAAGCGTTCGATCGCCTCCCAGCACGGGAATACTCCAGACCTCCTCCAGAACCCGCTTTTCCCGACTGTCCAGTGTCGGACGACTGCCATAGCTTTGTGATCGCTGCACCACGATCTTCGCCCCGTCGTGGAGCAGCACCTCTTCCTTCCAACTCGTGCCATCCAATCCGAACCAGCCCGCCATTGCATTCATGCCCACCCCCATCGTCAGAATTAGCGTCAGTGATTTCAGCAAAGTAGCCTTGTTCATGCCGCTGCCCTCAATTCGCCGTCATTCCTCGCTTTCCAGCCAGGACTGACTTTTTTCCACAGCACCCGCATGCCATCGGCGAACAGGAACAATTCGTCGCCCGCGCCACCGTAAATGATGTCGCTTCCGCCGCCCAGGTCTACTTCGAGGCTGCGCAAGTAATACGGCCCAGAGACTTGGAACGACCGTGACCCCGTGCCCACGGTCCAGGAACCGGTATTCGCCTTGTCCCTTTCAAACACGACAAAGCGAGTATCGAAGCCATTGCCGTGGTCGTAGAAGAAGTCGACGTCCGTGGTCTTGCGATCCTGGTTGCCGACCAGCACATCGTCGCCGGCACCACCGAGCATCAGGTCGCCTCCCCCACCGCCCAGCATCACGTCGTGCCGATTGCTCCCGGCCAGGGTGTCATTGCCCTGGCCGCCGAAGAGCGCGTCGCCGATCTTGTCTTCGACGCCTGCACTGCCAAAGTCCTTGAGGCTTTTCAATCCAGCTAGGTCGCTTTCTTCGTCGGCATGCAGGGTATCGTTGCCGGCTTCGCCCATCAGGTAGTCCTGATAGCCCTGTTCAGCAACTTGCTCGCCGCCCACGACCACATCGTCACCGCCGCGTGCCTGTACCCAGTCGTTGCCTCTTTTTGCTTGGATGTGGTCGTTGCCGGCACTGCCAAATAGTTCATCGGTATAGGTATAACCTTCTGGCATTTCCCTCTCTTCGCCGATGACGTTGCCCAGATCGTCGTATTGGATGCTGGCCCCGGAGTCGAACCCGATCGGCACCAAGTCTCCAATGATTTCTCTGTCTGATAAGGGGGCAACCCCCGGTTTGTCTTCGAGCTGGATGCCGAAAGGGGAGGCAGCGAAGTCGCCTGGGGAGGTCTGCCTGCTCAGGATCACCTGCGTGCCGTCGGAGAACTTGAGGGTGGCTGCCCCGCTGTCGAAGTCGAGGGTGATGCCTTCTTGTCCGGCGTTGCGGTAAGTTTTGCCATCGCCCTGTTTCAGGAAGCTGCCGGCCAGGATATGGCCTTGCCACAGCAGCACGCCGCTGTCGTCTTCGATATGGTCGGTGCCGCTTTGTGCATTCAGGCGGTAAACGTCCCGGCCGTCGCCGCCGACAAGGGTGTCGTCTCCTTCCCCACCGTCAAGCAGATCCATGCCAGCACCGCCGTAGAGTTTGTCGGTATCAGCCTCGCCCAGCAGAGTGTCGTTGTCGGCGCCGCCATACAGGGTGTCGTCGCCGGCTTCGCCTTGCAGGACGTCCGAACCAAGTCCGCCGAGCAGCAAGTCGTTGCCTTCGCCAGCGGCGAAAATATCTCCCTGGGCGCCGCCGAGGACGAGGTCGGCGGCGCTTCCCGTAGCGTTACCTTGTAGGCCTTTCTCGCCAAGCGCAGCGTTCCAGCGAACTTTCTCGGCGGTGAATTCCATGAAGGCATCTTCGGGTTGGGGGTATGCCGCGCCCACGTCGACTGGGATCATGCCGCGCGCGGCTTCGAGCAACTTTTCGTAGCCGAGGATCGCGCCGAGTTCCACATTTTCGTTGCCCAGCGGTTTGGTCAGGTCGAACTGGATGCCGGCAGGTAGCTGTTGGAAAAAATACTCCTTGGTGTCGCTTTGTTGGTAGTAGTGCTGCAGGGCGACACCGATCAGCGCCTTCACTATCGGGGTGGAAAGGAAGTTGCCCTCGCCTCCGGCCAATCGGCCCAGATCAGTACCGAAGCGGTCGAGCATGTCGTCCTTCGTTATGCCATCCGCTCCGAATTGGTGGCGTAGCAGGTGGCGGAGCAGGTCTTGTTTACTATCATCGCTCTGATCTGTCCCAAATAAATTTGTATCCAGCATCTGTTCGACCAGACTCGGGAGTTTCTGCATGATCTCAAGAAAACTTGGGGATTCCAGTGCGGCCATCAGTAGTGTCATGGAATGAAGATTGATAGCTCCGGCGGTACTCTCACCTTTATCAACTTCATGACCTGCACCCACCAGCGTGCTGACAGAGGTTCGCAGGGGGCTTAATACTTCGCCTTCTATTGAGTAATGGTTGATGTTGTATTCCCGGCTGAGCGCAAGCAGACCACCGGATAAGGAGTAACTGGTAAAGGCTGCATCGCTGATGCCGCGAGTGCTCATGAACTGATTGACTGCAGCCAGAACAACTGGCGATAGCGCTGCCAATTGAAATGGAGCTTCGTCGAAGGTCGTGGCCGGTTTGTCGAAATACACCGCCATCAAAGATGCCAGGCCGCCGCCCAGTGAATGGCCGGTAAAACTGAAATTGGTGTCTGGATACGTCGCCCTGAAAGCCTGGTAGTAGGCAACGGCCTCGGTAACTTGATAAAAGAATGGGGATAGACCAAGTCCGATCGACCAATTCGCTATATCGTTCAGGTCATTGGTACCGGTGTAAGCAATGACGATATCGTTGCCTTTACGGTAAGCGCCAGCCGAAAACCCTGTGGTTCCGCTTTGATCTGGTTGCCAGTCGAGTTCGGTCCAACCGGCGGGGATTCCCAATTTATTCTTGTTTGATGCCGCGTACACAACCGCCGCCAGTTGTGCATATTCGATCCGTTCGGCCATAGCATTGCTCCTTCAGTAATCGTTTTGAATGTAGTCATCCACTGCAAATGACGCGGCGAGGGCCAACTTGCTTGAGTGTGCGGAAATAACGGATATCTGCGTTATCGCGGTTCTTAGTCGCTATGTCGACGAACGAAGGCATAGATGGGCCGCTTTTTAGATAGAGATTTGTTGCTTGCTTAGCGAATGCATCTGGGAGCTTCTCTTTAATCCAACTACCGTTTTGAAAGCTATATTTTGAATAAACCTCGCATCCCTCTGAGATTGGGTTGATGGTCAGTATTACAGGCTGTTCGGCCACGATATCGAGCACCAAAGGACTTTCCGGAAATTGCCTCGAGTCAGATTTTGATGACCGCCATTCCACCCGCTGACCAGACCCCAAAGGAAATTCAAACCGTATCCGCCGCTCCTTTGGCGTAGAACCGCTTCCGCCGTGAGCCAGGTCATCCCCACCGGAAACCCGCACCGTCTCTCGCTCCACCACAATGACCCGCCCGTCGCTGAGTTGTACTTCCTCTTGCCAGGTAACGGTCATGCCGCAGCCGCCAAGCAGGAGCATCGCTATCGAGATCAGCCATCGGCTCAACGCATTCTTCATTCCGTCACCCTCCATTTCCCATCATTCGCCCCCGTTCCACTGGGACTGACTTTTCTCCACCGCCCCGGCATCACATCGTGGCGATTGCTCCCAGCCAGGGCGTCATTGCCCTGGCCGCCAAAAAGTTCCTCGCCGATCTTGTCTTCGACGCCGGCGCCGCCGAATTCCGTGAGGTTTTTCAGTCTGGTCAGGTGGCTTTCTTAGTCGGCATGCAGGGTTTCGTTGCCGGCACCGCCAAATAGTTCATTGGCATAAATATAGACTTTTAGCATTTACCTCTCCTCGCTGATGAAATTGCCCGAATCGTCATATTGGACGCTGGCCCCTGAGTCGAAACCGATCGGTACCAAGTCTCCAATTATTTCTCTGTCCGATGGGGGGCAACCGCCGGTTTGTCTTCGAACTGGATGCTGAAAGGGGCGGCAGCAAAGTCGCCCGGGGAGGTCTGGCTGCTCAGGATCGCCTGCGTGCCATCGGCGAACTCGAGGGTGGCCGCCCCTCTGTCGAAGTCGAGGGTGATGTCTTCTTTCCCAGCGTAACGGTAGGGCTGGATGGCGAGACTGGCGATTAGCACGTCGCGCCAGATCATTTTGTGGCGCAGCAGTTCAGGGATGAACCAAGAAAAGCGGAAGGGTTTGCCGGCTTTGCCGTCCTCCGGTGCCCGGCTGAGCGATGCGCCGACTGACTCGCTGACCAGTGGCTCGGCTTCGGCCGCCAGCAACATGAGCGGCAAACACTGCGCGCGAGCGATTTCGGCTGAGAGCGGTTCGGGGCTGGCCTGGCCGGGGTATGGCCGCCGTGTTTGACGATCAGTGCTGGCGGGAGACTGGAAATAGTTTCAGTCGGGACGAGTTCTGGAATGGTGCTGATGGGCTGTAGCCCAGTTTTCGCCTCCGGCAGGAACACCACCGCCGGCAGCGGCAGACTCGACCAATCCTCCTCGGGCCACTCGGCTAGCCCGGCCTTGAGTCCCAGCGCTTCGAGCGCCTCAAGCAGGGAAGGGAAATCAAACGGTGGCGCAAAGCGCTGCAGTACCAGCGCAGTGTCGAAAGACCGGCGGTAAAAGCCGGCCAGACTGCCCAGTAACCACAGAGCCGATGCTGTATCAAGCTGCACCGGTGAATGGGCCGTCATTTCCTGCTGCGCTATCAGCATGTTCATTGTTCTTTCGTGTTATTTATTTGTTATATACACATCATTGACTCACATGATATTTTTAATGTCAATGGAGTATTGCGCGACCGGATGCCGCACAAGTGCCGCGTCGCTTGGGAGTCAGCGTCCGAACATGGAATAGGCGATGAACCGGAGACTATTTGGCCGGACTGCCGCTACGCACTATCGGCACTGCGGGCACCGATGGTCTCTGATTGTTTCAGGGAAAATAGGGGATAGACCACGATTCATTTTGAATAACCCCTGATCTTGCGGTCGACTGCAAGAATGAGGCATTTTCCGGGCGTGGAAAATCGTGCTCCCTCCCCGACTATGCAATGCGACCAATCGGGCAACGCAGCGAAATTCCATAAAAAATCCCCGCCCGGCTCGCCACCGGCGGGGATCACTTCAGCCGCACCTGGACACTGCCGGCACGATCTCAAACAGCGGCGGCCCTAGATCTGGCCGCCCTCGTTGAGCTGCGGCAGCGGGGCGCGCAGGCCGCCGAGGAGGAAGGACATCAGGCGCGGCAGCAGGTGGTCGAGGCGGTCCATGGTCGCTTCGTCCTCGATCTGCCAGTCGGTGACCAGGCGCAGGGCGTCGGTGCCGGCGATGGCGTAGGAGGTGGCGCCGAGCATGAAGTGGAAGCGCCAGACGATTTCTGCCTTGGGTACGTCGGGCAGCGCCTTGAACAAGGCTTCCTTGTAGCGTTCGACGACGGTGCGGTACTCCTGCGCGAGGAAGGTGCGGATGAATTCCGACGGTTCGGTCAGCGTGCGGCCGAGCAGGCGGAGGAAGGTCATGCCGCCGCGCGCTTCGTCGTCGGCCATGCGCAGCAGGGTGCCGAAAAAGCCATCGACGATCTGCGAGGGCTTCAGCGGCCGCCCGGCAGCCTCCTGTTCGAGTTCGTCGAGAACCCGCATCCGTTCGTCGTTGAGCCAGTCGAGACGCCGCCGGAAGACTTCCTGCATCAGCGACTCTTTGGAGCCGAAGTGATAATTCACCGCCGCCAGGTTGACCCCGGCCTCGCCGGTGATCTGCCGCATCGAGGTGCCTTCATAGCCATGGGCCATGAACAGGCGCTCGGCGGCGTCGAGAATGCGTTCGCGGGTATCCGTGTTACGGCTTTCGCCAGCCCGGGATTCAGCCACAGCCAGACTCCAAATTCATACGTTTGTTTAAATCCTACGAGAGGGCCTCAATTTACGCAAGCCGCCACCCCGCCGAAGAAGGCGCAAGGATCAATGATTCAACCGCCAACTGCAAGCCCCTGCTTAAAAAAATCCCCGCTATCGCCTACACTTAGCGTAAGGCATTTGCTTTGGAGCAGATCATGAGCATCGATTCCATCACCACCGGTTCAGGCACGGGCGCTTACGGCAGCACCCAGGTCAGTCGCGCCGACGCCGCTCAGGAAGCCCGCAACGCCGAACGTGTGCAAGCCCGCCAGGCCGAGCAGAAGGCCGAGCGCCAGGAGAACGAACAGGCGGCCAAGCCCAAGCCGGTGACCAATGCGCTTGGGCAACAAACCGGCACACTGATCAATGTCACCGCCTGATTCTTTCCCGCTGAACTTTCCGCCCCCTGCCCCCACCCCGCGCCCAGCTTATCTGTAGCCCCGGATCATGGACTTTTCCACCACCTCCGCGACCAGCAGCAATTACTCTGCCAGCGCCGCCCAATTCCAGCGCCGCCAGGCCGAACAGGCGGCCCGGCAGGCCGAGTTGCGGGCCGACACGCTGCAGCGCGAAGCCGCCAGCGCCCGCAAGGACGCCGATGCCTCCGAACAGCGCGCCGACAGCCTGCAGCAACAGGCCGGCGCCGCCAATGACGAAGCCCGCGTCGTCCGCCAGGGCTTGCAGACCGGGACGCGCTTCCAGCAACTGGGCGATCAACTGGAGCAGACCACTACCCGCCTGGCCAATGCTGTCACCGAAGCTGCCGCCGGCAGCGCGACGGCGGCAGCCCCCCGCCCGACGATCAACAGCAGCGGCCAGGTGACCGGTCAGTTGATCAACGTGACGGCCTGAGTTCTCCCTCTCCCGCCAGCACATCCGTCCCTGCCAGACTGCCCCGCAAGGCGCAGTTCCCCGCCCCCGTAGCCGCCATCACCCTTACCTGCCGAACATGGCCATAGCCCGGCCGGCATGGCCTCTGGTATCTTTCAGCCCTTTCCCGGCCCTCAGCGGCCTTGTTTGAAGGAGGCGGGCACGTGCTCACGAATCACTGGTGCGCATCGGTTGATGCGACGATCCAATTGCGGACCGGCTGCAATCCACTGGAACAGCATGGACCGCAGGCCGTGCAGGTACACGCGGATGCCTGGGCACCGCTGGCTGCAGTGGCCGATCCGCACCGGATCGAGGATGTAGTCGATTACGAGGTGATCTACCTGGCGATCCGAAAACTCGAAACCGATCCGCACCACATCTGCCTGGAAACCAGCATCCTCAAGGTGATGGACGCGATTTTCTCGATGCCCATCGTCACCCAGGCGGCGGTTTCGATGCACAAGCCGCATGTCTATAACG
The DNA here is from genome assembly GCF_041378895.1 of Dechloromonas sp. ZY10. Taxonomy (NCBI): domain Bacteria; kingdom Pseudomonadati; phylum Pseudomonadota; class Betaproteobacteria; order Rhodocyclales; family Azonexaceae; genus Dechloromonas; species Dechloromonas aquae. The sequence continues at coordinate 1,247,128 of NZ_CP144212.1, read as the reverse complement.
GCGGCGGCACGCCGGCGATTTCGCTCAACCTGACCCGCGCCGCCTGGCAGGCGCTGCCGCGATGATCGCGGCGATCAGCGCGGTCGCCGCCAACGGCATGATCGGCCGCGACCACTGGCTGCCCTGGGACATTCCGGAAGAACTCGCCTACTTCGAGGCCACCGTGGCCGGTGCCGCGCTGGTGATCGGGCGGCTGACCTACGAGTCGATGGACGTGGTGCCGGCCGACTGTTTCATCGTCACCCGCCAGCTGGATTTGCCGCTGCGCCCCGGCTGCCACGCCTGCGCCACAGTCGAGGACGCTTTACGCCGGGCAGTCGCCACCGGCAAGCCGGTGTTCGTGCTCGGCGGCGCCTCAATCTACGCCGCCGCCTGGCCTTACTGCCAGCGCTTCTACCTGACCCGGATCGCCGCTGCCTACCCCGGCGACACCCTGTTCCCGGCTGAAATCCCGCTCGCCGACTGGCGCATCATCAGCGACCGCAGCGCCACCTACGTCGAACGCCACAGCGGCCAGCCGGTGATTTGCCGCTTTCTGCAGTACGAACAGGACGCGCCAAAGCCACTGTAAATCCATACACAATCATCCGGGCGGCCAGCCCCCGGGTGATTGCGACGGCTGCCGTGCCCCCTTGCCAGCCGTCGCACCAATGCCCAAGCAGCCGACGCGGCTTCGCACCACCATCAGCACCGGCTAAAACGGCAAATGGAGTTTTCCTGTGACGATTCGGCCGGCCAAACTGCCGGACACCTGGAAACTGGCTGGCGGGGTGGGCAAGTGGCGGAGATTGCCACCGGCGATTTTTGCCCTCGCCCACGGTCGACCGTAAAAACAGGCCAAAAACCACGCCCCCGTTACTGTCATGCCAACCAGGCCGCACATGGACCGCCGGTTTTACCGGCAGTCTGCGCTGGCGCAGGCGAAACGAGAGCAAGCTTCTGCGCGCGGGGCAAGACTGGGGCTTGCGCGCCTCAGCGCCGGCTGCGGGCGATCTGGCGCGATAGCGCGATCAGCGGCAGGATGCCGACCGCGACGATGGCCAGCGCCGCCGTCGAGGCTTCGGCCAGACGCTCGTCGGAAGCCAGCGTGTAGGCTTGAGTAGCCAGCGTGTCGAAGTTGAACGGACGCATCACCAGCGTCGCCGGCAATTCCTTCATCACATCGACGAAAACCAGCAGGCCAGCGGTCAGCAGGCTGCCGCGCAGCATCGGCGCGTGCACCCGGCGCAGGGTTTCGCCCTGCCCCAGCCCCAGGCTACGCGCCGCGTCATCCATGTTCGGGGTGATCTTGGCCAGGCTTGATTCGACGGTATGCAGCGCGACGGCGAGGAAGCGCACCAAGTAAGCGTAGATCAGCGCGGCGATGCCGCCGGTCAGCAACAGGCCGGGATTGACTCCGAACCAGGCCTGCGCAGCACTGGCCAGCCAGGTGTCGAGGCGGGTCACCGGAATCAGCACGCCAACCGCGATCACCGCGCCGGGCACGGCGTAGCCGAGACCGACCAAGCGGTTGAGGATATTCGCCAGCGGGTTTTTCGAGAGGCGGGCGCCGTAGGCCAGCAGCAACGCCAGAAAAACCCCGATCAGCGCGGTCAGCCCGGCGAGGACGAAGCTGTTGCGGGCGAGCAGTACGAAGCGTTCGCCAAACTGCGCATCGCCTTCAACCAGCGCCATCTTGAGCAACAGCCCGGCCGGCAGCAAAAAGCCGAACAGCAGCGGCAGCAAGCAGGCGGCGACCGCCAGACCGGCGGCCAGGCCTTGCAAGCGGCTACCGGTCAGCGGCCGATTACGGCCGGTGGTGTTGTGATAGCGGGCGCGTCCGCGCGAGACCCGCTCCAGCAGCAGCAGGCCAAGGACAAAGGCGAGCAGCATCGCCGCCAGCTGCGCCGCCGCCACCCGGTCGCCGAGCGAGAACCAGGCGCGGTAGATGCCGGTGGTGAAGGTCTGCACCGCAAAGTAAGCGACCGTGCCGTAATCGGCCAGGGTTTCCATCAAGGCCAGCGCGATGCCGGCGACCAGCGCCGGCCGGGCCAGCGGCAGCGAGACTAAAAAGAACGCGCGCCACGGCCCCAGCCCCAGCGTCCGCGCGGCTTCGAGCATGCCACTGGCGCGTTCGAGAAAGGCGGCGCGGGCGAGCAGATAGACATAGGGATAAAGCACGCAGACGAACATCAGCATCGCACCGGGCAGGGTGCGCACGTCGGGAAACCAGTAGTCGCCGTAGTTCCAGCCAAAAGCCTCGCGCAGCGCGCTTTGCACCGGCCCGACGAACTGCAGGAAATCGGTATAGACATAGGCCAGCACGTAGGCCGGCATCGCCAGCGGCAGCACCAGCGCCCATTCGAAAATGCGGCGGCCGGGGAAATCGTGCATCGCCGTCAGCCAGGCAGTGGCGACGCCGACGGTGCCGACCCCGAGGCCGACGCCGAGACAGAGCCACAGCGAATTGGCAATGTAGTCGCCAAGCACGGTGGCGGCGAGATGGCTCCAGGTTTCGCTGGTGCCGCCGACCAGCAGGTTGAGACCGACGCTGACCACCGGCAACGCCGCCAGCGCCGCCACGGCAATGGCAAAGAGCAACAGGAAAGAATTGGCGGAACGGGTGGTCTGGGCTGGGCGCTGCATTATCGGCGATGCATGGGCGTAAATGCGAATTATAATCGCCGACCATGGCACAACTAGAACTGAATGACGTCGTTCAGCAATACGGCAAGCAGACCGTCGTCAATGGCGTGAATTTTCACCTTGAAGCCGGTCGCATCGCTTGCCTGCTCGGCCCTTCGGGCTGCGGCAAGACCACCCTGCTGCGCTGCATCGCCGGTTTTGAGGAAATTGCCGGCGGTGAAATCCGCCTGCACGGCGAGGCGGTCAGCCGCGCCGGCTTCCGCGTGGCGCCGGAAAAGCGCCGGATCGGCATGGTCTTTCAGGATTACGCGCTGTTCCCGCACCTCACCGTCGAACAGAACGTTGCCTTCGGCCTCGGGCGCAAGCCGGACGAAGCGGCCTGGCTGCGTGTCCGCCAGTTGCTGGCCACGGTCGGCCTGAGCGGGCGCGGCGCGCATTACCCGCACGAACTTTCCGGCGGCCAGCAGCAGCGCGTCGCGCTGGCCCGTGCGCTGGCGCCGCGACCGGAGCTAATCCTGCTCGACGAGCCCTTTTCCAACCTCGATGTCGGCCTGCGCGAGCGGCTTTCGGTCGAGGTCCGCGAAATCCTCAAGCGCGAGGGCTCGACCGCGATCCTGGTCACCCACGACCAGAACGAAGCCTTTGCGATGGCCGATGAAATCGGCGTCATGCACGCCGGCTGCATCCAGCAGTGGGATACGCCGTACAACCTCTACCACCGCCCGAGCAACCGCTTTGTCGCCGACTTCATCGGCCAGGGCGTGCTGATCCAGGGCGTGGTCAGCAACGGCCGCGAAGTCGACACCGAACTCGGCCGCCTGCACTCCGACGTGCTGATCGAATGCAGCGAAACCTGCGTCAATTGCCACGATGGTTGCGCGGTCGATGTGCTGCTGCGCCCCGACGATGTGGTGCACGACGACGCCAGCCCCTTGCGTGCCGAAGTGCTGCACAAGGCCTTTCGCGGTGCCGACATTTTGTACACCCTGCGCCTGGGCAACGGCGCCGAAGTGCTGTCGCTGGTGCCGTCGCACCACAACCACGCGCTCGGCGAAAAAATCGGCATCCGCCCCGACGTCGACCATGTGATCGCCTTTGCCCGCCCCGGGGCAGCTGACTGCTGCCAGACGGCGGCCGCCTGAGCCGGAGAGGATGGGCGCGGCAATGCAAAACGGTTTTGCCGGATTTTCACGGTCGACCGTGAAAATCGGCCAATTGCCGCGCCAATGATCCCGCTACTCGCTCCGGACTCGCCTTTTCCGCCGCTGAGCGCCGCCAGCGACGAGTACGGCGGCCTGCTCGCCGCCGGCGCCGACCTCTCGCCAGCCCGCCTGCTCGACGCCTATCGGCGCGGCATCTTTCCCTGGGGCCGGCTCGAGGGCTACCCGCTGTGGTACAGCCCGGACCCGCGCATGGTCCTCTTTCCCGCCGAATTCCGCCTCAGCCGCTCCTTGCGCAAGACGCTGCGCAGCGGCCGGCTGAGCGGCGGCCAGCCCTTTCGGGTCGCCTGCGACGAAAACTTTGCCGGCGTGATCGGCGCCTGCGCCCAAACCCCGCGCCCCGGCCAGGACGGTACCTGGATCGACGACGCGATGCGCGCCGCCTATGTTGAGCTGCATGAACTTGGCTGGGCGCACTCGGTCGAAGTTTATGCAGAAGGCGATCTCGTCGGCGGGCTGTACGGTTTGGCGATCGGCCGCATGTTCTACGGCGAGTCGATGTTCGCGCACCGCGACAATGCCTCGAAGATCGCCTTCGCTTACCTGATCCGGCTATTGCAAACCCAAGACTTCGGCATGATCGACTGCCAGATGTACACCCCCCACCTCGCGTCGCTCGGCGGTCGCGAAATTCCCCGCGCCGACTTCGGCGCCCGGCTGCAGGCGCTGATCGGGCAAGGACCGGAGCAAAGCCGGTGGTCCTTCGCCCATCTTCCCGTCGAGTGGTAAGCATGGCCCTCCCCGACGACGCCCGCCTGCCCTGGTCACTGCTCAGCTTCTATACGACCTCGGCCTACCCTTGCAGCTACTTGCCCCGCCGCCAGGCTCGCTCGCAAGTGGCAACACCGAGTCACCTGATCAATCCTGACTTGTATAGCGCCCTGGTCCGCGAAGGTTTCCGCCGCAGCGGCCTGTACACCTATCGGCCGCACTGCGACCATTGCCAGGCCTGCATCCCGGTTCGCCTGCCGGTGGCCGAATTCAGCGCCAACCGCAGCCAGAAGCGGGCTGCGAAGCGGCATGCCGGACTCAGCGCCCGCGAAATGCCGCTGCGTTTCGACGATGCCCACTACGCGCTCTACAACCGCTACCAGCAGGCGCGCCACAGCGGCGGCGGCATGGACGAGGATAGCCACGAGCAATATGCGCAATTCCTGCTGCAAAGCCACGTCGATACCCGGCTGGTCGAGTTTTCGGAAAACGGCGTGGTGCGTATGGTCAGCGTCATCGACGTACTCGACGACGGATTATCTTCGGTGTACACCTTCTACGACCCCGACCTGCCCGGCGCCAGCTTCGGGGTGTACAACATCCTCTGGCAGCTAAGCCAGTGCCAGGCCATTGGCCTGCCCTATCTCTACCTCGGCTACTGGATCGCCGAATCGCGCAAGATGGCCTACAAGGCCAGCTTCCGGCCGCTCGAAGCCCTGCTCGACGGTCCGCAAGGCAAGACCTGGCAACCCCTCGATCCGGATCATCCTCCGCTCAAGCCGCCGCTTCCCCCTGCCTGAACCCCGATCTGAACACCACTCTTACTGTGCCGCAGCCGATGACTCCCCTCTCTACCGCCGCAACACCCCGCCGTCCTGCCCTGAGCCGCGCCCTGCTGCTTGCAGCCAGCCTCACCTTTCCACTGACCAGCCTGGCCGAGACCTGGCACTGCGGCCCCGACCGCCTCAGCATCGACTTTGGCGAAGCCGCCGATGGTCGCCCGCAGGCCACCCTGCGCTTTGCCGACGGCGAAGTCGTGCTGCCCCAGGTGCCAGCCGCCTCCGGCACGCTCTACCGCAATGAAGCGGTGCGCCTGCACGTCAAGGGGGATGAGGCGCTGTTTGAGGACGGACGCGGCAACCACCGCAACTGCCAGCGCGGCGAAATCGTGGCGGCGAGCAGCAGCTTCCTCGACGTCAGCGGCCAGATTGCCCACCACAGCCGTATCGCCCTGCCGGCGGACGCACAAATGATCGTTCAGGTAATCGACCGGCAGCGGCCGAAAAAACCGCTGACCCTGGCCGAAAAGCACTTCCGCCTCGGTGGCGCCCAGTCGCCCTTCCCGTTCGCCACCACCGTCGACCGCGATCTGCTCGGCACCAACCCCCAATTGGTCGTCCGCGCCCGCATCGAACGCCGGGGCAGTATTCTGCTGGCCGGGGAGCAGGCACTTGACCCGGCCCGACCCGACACCCTTGACCTGGTGCTGCAAGCGCCGGGAGGAAAATCCCGCCGCCAGGCTCGCGCCACCCCCTGAGCCGCCCGGTACGGGAGAAACGGCGGCCATCGCAGGATTTTCACGGTCGACCTTGTCGGCAGCAGTTTTTGCCGGCTCGCCCCGATCGCCTGCCCGCTGCCAACGATCCGGGCCCGTTTCGCTTAACGCGGCCTGCCCGCGCTCCGGTAGCGCGCCGTTAAAGCCCGATTACACACAGGGGAAAAGGCTGCGACACTTGGCGGCCCGCTTGACGGCGCCCCGCAGAGGGTGACGGCAAACACCGCAATAAATGCAAAAAAACAGTTAAAAATCAATCACCTAAATTTTCGCCCAAGTTTAGAGCAGAATAACAAAAACCTTTATCGGAGAGGGACTTAGCCCACCGCCCCCCACTTCACCCACAGAGTTATCCACAGAATTTGTGGATACTGCGACCGCGCCGGAGCTTGCCCCTCCTGTCGCCGGCGCTCAACAAGCCACCTCCTCGCCGCCGGCAACTGATCCACCAAGCCACGTCTTTTCGGGCGCCAGCGCAACCAGCGGCGACAACGGCAAAGTCGGGCCGGGGCGCAAAAAACCCGGCGTTATCGGCGATAATCGCGGTTTTGACTGACTGCACCGGAAGCTGCCCGTGAATGCGCCCGTGAATCCCCGCCTCGATCTGCTGCAACCCTATCCGTTCGAAAAGCTGCGCGCCCTGTTTGCCGGCGTGACGCCGAACCCGCTGTACAAGGAAATCAAGCTCTCCATCGGCGAGCCGCAACATGCGACCCCGGCCTTCATCATGGAGGCGCTGGCCAAGGGCCTGGGCGGCCTGGCCAATTACCCGGTCACCGCCGGCGTACCGGCGCTGCGCCAGGCGATCGGCCAGTGGTGCGCGCATCGCTACGAGATCGAACTCAACCCGGAAACCGAGATTCTGCCGGTCAATGGTTCGCGCGAGGCGCTGTTTTCCTTTGCCCAGACGGTGATCGACCCGAACCGGGGTTATACGCCCATCGTCGCCAGCCCCAACCCTTTCTATCAGATCTACGAAGGCGCGGCCTATCTGGCCGGCGCCGAGCCGCGCTTCCTCAACAACCTGCCGGGCAATGATTTCGCCTTCGATTACGCGCAGTTGTCGGAAGCCGAATGGCAGCGGGTGCAGCTGTTCTACGTCTGCTCGCCGGGCAACCCGACCGGCAAGGTGCTGTCGCTCGACGACTGGCAGACGCTGTTCGCGCTGTCCGACAAATACGGTTTCATCATCGCATCCGACGAGTGCTACTCCGAAATCTACTTTGACGAAAGCGAGCGCCCGATTGGCGGGCTGCAGGCGGCCAAGCTGCTCGGTCGCAGTTTCGACCGGCTGGTGATGTTCTCCAGCCTGTCCAAGCGCTCCAACGTACCCGGCATGCGCTCCGGCTTCGTCGCCGGTGACGCCAAGATCCTCAAGCAATACCTGCTCTACCGCACCTACCACGGCTGCGCGATGCCGCCGCCGGTCCAGACCGCGTCGATTGCCGCCTGGAACGACGAGGAACACGTCGCCGAGAACCGCCGCCTCTATCGCGAGAAGTTCGCGGCAGTGACGCCGCTGGTCGCCGAGGTGCTCGGCACCGCTCAGCCCGACGCCGGTTTCTACCTGTGGGCCAAGACGCCGATTGCCGATACCGAGTTCGCCCGTGGCCTGCTCGAACACTATAATGTGGTGGTTCTGCCCGGCAGCTTCCTCGCCCGCGAATCCGACGGCGTCAATCCCGGCGCCGGCTTCGTCCGCATCGCGCTGGTCGCCTCGCTCGAAGAATGCCTTGAGGCCGCCGAGCGTATCCGCGCCTTTTGCCGATCCCTATAACCAACGCCTCGCGCAAGCCAATGCGCAATTACTTGTTACAGAGAGCCCAACATGACCCATCCCCTGCAAAGCACCATTGACGACCTCTGGGAACGCCGCACCGAGCTGAACCCGCAATCGACCGAAGCGATCAAGATCATTGAATCGGTGATCGCCGACCTCGACGCCGGCAAGCTGCGTATCGCCGAGAAGGTAAATGGCGAGTGGATCGTCAACCAGTGGGCCAAGAAGGCCGTGCTGCTGTCCTTCCGCACCCGCGACAACCGCGTTCAGGAAGCCGGCGACGTGCGCTTCTACGACAAGGTCGATACCAAGTTCCAGGGCTGGAGCGAAGCACAGTTCCAGGCCGGCGGCTTCCGCGTCGTGCCCGGCGCCTTTGCGCGCAAGGGTTCGTTCATCGCCAAGAATGTCGTGCTGATGCCGTCCTTCGTCAATATCGGCGCCTACGTCGATGAAGGCACGATGGTCGACACCTGGGCCACCGTCGGTTCCTGCGCCCAGATCGGCAAGAACGTGCACCTCTCCGGCGGCGTCGGCATCGGCGGCGTGCTTGAGCCGATCCAGGCCGGCCCGGTGATCATCGAAGACAACTGCTTCATCGGTGCCCGCTCGGAAGTCGTCGAAGGCGTCGTGGTCGAAGAAAACTCGGTCCTCGGCATGGGCGTCTATCTCGGCCAGAGCACCCCGATCTACGACCGCGCTACCGGCGAAATCAGCTATGGCCGCGTGCCCAGCGGTTCGGTGGTGGTCAGCGGCAACCTGCCCAAGGGTGATGGCGCTTACAGCATGTACGCCGCGATCATCGTCAAGCGCGTCGATGCCCAGACCCGTTCCAAGACCAGCATCAACGAGTTGCTGCGTCCCTGAGTCGCGCCTGCGGCATGAATAACGGGCCGGGTGCGCAGCAGCGCCCCGCCCGTTTTTTGCTACTGCACGCTTCGCTTTCTTTCCCTTAACTCCAGCCAGCCCTCCGCCGCCATGATCCTCGACAAACTGTTCCAGTTGATGGCCGACAAGCAGGCCTCCGATATCTTCATCTCGGCCGGCGCGGCGATCCATATCAAGATCGGCGGCGTCTCGATGCCGGTGAACCAGCAGGTGATGGTTCCCGAAATGATCGAGAAAATGGCCTACGAACTGCTGACGCCGGCACAGATCCAGGTTTTCGAGGAAAAGCTGGAGATGAATCTGTCGGTCGGCATTCCCAATGTCGGCAACTACCGGATCAATATTTTCCGCCAGCGCGGCGCGGTGGCGATGGTGATCCGCTACATCCCGGCGACGATCCCGGCCTTGAGCGAACTCGGCGTGCCGGCGGTGCTGCCCGAACTGATCATGGAAAAGCGCGGCCTGATCCTGGTCGTCGGCTCGACCGGCTCGGGCAAGTCGACCACCATCGCGGCGATGCTCGATCACCGCAACACGCATTACTCGGGCCACATCCTGACCGTCGAGGACCCGGTCGAATTCCTGTTTACGCACAAGAAATCGATCGTCAACCAGCGCGAAGTCGGCCTCGATACCCTGGACTGGAACTCGGCGCTGAAGAGCGCGATGCGCCAGGCGCCGGACTGCATCCTGATCGGCGAAATCCGCGACAAGGAAACCATGCAGGCGGCGATTGCCTATGCCCAGACCGGCCACCTCTGCGTCGCAACGCTGCACGCCAACAACAGCTACCACGCGCTCAACCGGATCATCAGCTTCTTCCCGCTGGAGAACCGGCCGGCGCTGTTCCTCGACCTCTCGGTCGCACTCAAGGCGATCATTTCGCAGCGCCTGGTCAAGAAGCCGGACGGCAAGCGCGCGCCGGCCTGCGAAGTGCTGCTCAACACCCGCTACATCTCCGAACTGATCGAAAAAGGTGAGGTGCAGGAAATCAAGGAAGCGATGGAAAAAACCCTCGCCCCCGGTTCGCAGACCTTCGAACAGGACCTCTTCCGCCTCTACCGCGACGGCGTGATCAGCCTCGACGAAGCGCTGGCCAACGCCGATTCGCCGACCAACCTGTCGTGGCTGATCAACAACTCCGGCCAGAGCGCCGAACTCGCCGCCGACGCCCCCGCCCGGGAGCCGGGCAACAAGGGCGACGGCGCCTCGTTTGCCGAATTCAAGCTCGACCTGGCCGGGCCGAATTGAAGTCCGCCGGCCGCTTTTTGCCCGTATTCACGGTCGACCGTAAAAAAGACAAAAAACCTTCCCCAACCTGCTGGCCGCCTGGCGGCCAAGCCACCTGAACGAACCCAGCATGAGCGATCCGACCCTAGACCTCGCCCGCCAGATCATGTCCTGCCCGTCCGTGACCCCGGACGACGCCGGCTGTATGGAAATCTTTGCCCAGCGCCTGGCGCCGCTCGGCTTCCAGCTTGAACGCATCGACCGCAACGGCACCAGCAACCTGTGGGCGCGGCGCGGCACGGCCAAGCCACTGTTCGTCTTTGCCGGCCATACCGACGTGGTCCCGACCGGACCGCTGGAAAAATGGAGCAGCCCGCCCTTCGCGCCGGAAGTGCGCAACGGCATGCTCTACGGACGCGGCGCCGCCGACATGAAATCCTCGCTGGCAGCGATGGTCACCGCCGTCGAAGCCTTTGTCACCGCCCACCCCGAGCATCCCGGCTCACTCGCCTTCCTGCTCACCTCGGATGAGGAAGGCGACGCCACCGACGGCACCGTCGCCGTGGTCGAGGCGCTCAAGGCACGCGGCGAACACCTCGACTACTGCATCATCGGCGAACCAACCTCGGTCAATACGCTGGGCGACATGATCAAGAACGGCCGCCGTGGCTCGCTCTCGGGCGTGCTGACGGTCAAGGGCATCCAGTGCCACATCGCCTACCCGGAAAAGGGTCGCAACCCGATCCACCAGTTCGCGCCGGCGCTGGCCGAACTGGCGGCGACCGAGTGGGATGCCGGCAACGAGTATTACCAGCCGACCACCTGGCAGGTCTCGAACATCCACGGCGGCACCGGTGCGACCAACGTCGTCCCCGGCCATGTCGAGGTCAAGTTCAATTTCCGCTTCTCCACCGCCAGCACGCCGGAAGGCCTGCAGCAGCGGCTGTGCGCGATTCTGGATAAGCACGGTCTCGACTACGAGATCAAATGGACGCTCGGCGCCCGCCCCTTCCTGACCGGCCGCGGCCCGCTGGCCGACGCCGCCAGCGCCGCAATCCGTGCCGTCTGCGGCATCGAAACCGAATTGTCGACCACCGGCGGCACCTCGGACGGCCGCTTCATCGCCGAAATCTGCTCGCAGATGCTGGAAATCGGCCCGGTCAACGAAACCAGCCACAAGATCGACGAATGCATCGCCGTCGCAGGCCTGCCGCTGCTGTCCACGGTCTACCGTCAAATTCTCGAAAAAATCCTGCTCTCCGCATGACTACGACTCTCCACACCGAACTCATCACCGTCCGCGACTGCCTGCGTTACGCGGTCAGCCGTTTCAACGCCGCCGAGCTGTTCTTTGGCCACGGCAGCGACAACGCCTGGGACGAAGCCGTGTACCTGACGCTGCACGCGCTGCACCTGCCGCTCGACCGGCTTGAACCCTTCCTCGACGCGCGCCTGCTGGCACACGAGCGCGAGGCGCTGGTCAAGCTCTACCACCGCCGCTGCGACGAACGCCTGCCAGCCGCCTACCTGACCCACGAGGCCTGGCTCGGCGACTACCGTTTCTATGTCGACGAGCGGGTGATCGTGCCCCGTTCCTTCATCGCCGAACTGCTCGAAGAACAGCTGTCGCCGTGGATCGAGGATCCGTGGGCAGTCGAATCGGCGCTCGACCTGTGCACCGGCTCCGGCTGCCTGGCGATCCTCACCGCGCTGACTTTCCCCAATGCGCAGGTCAACGCCGTCGACCTGTCGGAAGATGCGCTCGCCGTCGCCGCCAAGAACATCGCCGACTACGGCCTCGAAGATCGCGTCGAGCGCGTCCATTCCGACGCCTTCAGCCAGCTCGCCGGCCGCCGCTACGACCTGATCATTTCCAACCCGCCCTACGTCAATGCCGAGTCGGTCGCCGCGCTGCCGCCGGAATACCTGCACGAGCCGGAAATGGCCCTCGGCTCGGGCGAGGACGGCCTCGACTTCACCCGCATCATCCTCGCCAATGCCAAGCGCCACCTCAATCCGGGCGGCATCGTCGTGGTCGAGATCGGGCACAACCGCGACGAACTCGAAGCGGCCTACCCGCAGCTGCCGTTCACCTGGCTCGACACCCGGGCCGGCGACCAGTACGTGTTCATGCTGCGTTACGAAGAACTGCCGGACTGAAAATTCAGGCTACCGGCAGTCGACCGTGAACACCGCATCGGGACGGCGGCCGACAGCCGCCTCCTGATTTTTTCCGTTGGGTCGTCGCTGCCGCTGCCCGGTTGCGGGGTGCCGCCGTGGCTGCCGCGCCACTGGCCGCCCCCATTACCGATCCGCTGATCGCCCCCGCCGTTCCCCTCTTTCCCTGGCCGCTACCGCATGTCGACGCTCTACTCCCTGCCCAGCCCCTTTGACCTCGAAACCGGCACCGTGCTGCTGCACGAACCGGCCTGGGCACGTGCCGGCGAATTGCGGGCGCAATTGCTCGACGAAAGCTACGGCAAGCCCTTCGTCATCGACGACGGCAAGGCGCGCTACCTCTACTTCAGCGTCCGCCTGATGCAGAGCGAGATGTCGCTCAAGGCCCCGCACGACCTGGCGCTCAAATACACGCAGAAAATGCTCGCCGGCCTGCTCTTCCTGCCGCGCCCGAAAAACCTGCTGCTGATCGGTCTCGGCGGCGGCTCGCTGGTCAAGTTCTGCCATCGCCGCCTGCCCGGTACCCGGATCGTCGCGGTCGAGCTCGACGCCGACGTGATCGCCTTCCGCGATACCTTCATGGTCCCGCCCGACGACGAGCGCCTAAGCATCGTGCACGGCGACGGCGCCGAATACCTGGCGCAGGCGGAAAAAGGTATCGACCTGCTGCTGGTCGATGCCTTCGACAAAACCGGCTTCGCCCCGGCGCTGGCCAACCGCGAGTTTTTCGCTAGCGCCTACGGCAAGCTCGCCGGCAACGGCGTGCTGGTGATCAATCTGGCCGGCGACGCCGAGAGCTACGCCGGGCTGATCGCGACAGCGATGGAAGTGTTCGACGACCAGGTGATCGTGACCTCGGTACCGGAAGACGGCAACCACATCCTCTACGCCTTCAAGGCCCGTCCCTTCGACCCGCGCTGGCGCTGGCTGCACGGTTTCGCCAAGGAGTTGCGCAGTCGCTTCGGGCTCGACTTCCCGACCTTTGCCGAAGAGATGGAACGCTCGATGAAACAGGGCATCGCCCGTCACAAGGCGCAGCGCGGCTACTAACGGCGCTGCAGCACCACTGCCGGCCCGGCCCCTGCGCCGTCCGCTTGTTCCAAACCGACGCCGCTGGCTTTGCCGTCGGCAGGGCGAGCGCATCACCGGCGGTTTTTCGTGCCGATCCACGGTCGACCGTGAATTTTTCCGGTTTTGCCTCTGCCCCCTGACTTCTTCCCCGGACGACGCCCCCCCGGGGATTGCAGGGGAAGTCCGCAGCACTCGGGACGACGCCCCCAGCTGCTGATCAACTCGCTGGCCGCCGCGCCGGATCGCAGAGCACGTTCAACTCGAACTGGGCCAGGATGTGCGCGCTCATCCCGCGCGCCAGCTCCTCCTCGCCGAAGAACACCGTGCCGGCCTGCTCGCCGCGCAGCAGTTCCGACTCTTCCTCGCCATGCGTGCGCAACACGACGCGGATCGCCGGGTTGAGCGTCCGTGCACATTCGAGAATCTGCCGGACTTCGATCAACTCAGGCGCTGCAACCACCAGCATCGCGGCATGCGCAATGTGGGCCTGAATCAGCACCGCCGGGTCGGCGGCATTGCCCGACACCGCAGCGACTCCGCGCTTGCGCAGGGCTTCGACGATTTCCCGGTTGGCCTCGGCAACCACATAAGGAATCCCCGTACGCTCCAGTTCCTCGGCAATCCGCCGCCCAACGCGACCGTAGCCGACCAGCACCACCTGACCCTTGAGGTATTTTTCCGCAGTACTGGTCGGCAGTTCGGCGTACGGATCCTGCCGCTGCTCCAGCCGGCGGGCCAAGGCCGAGCGCTGCAGCACCCAGCGCCGCACCGGCTCGGTCGCAGCAAAGACGAAGGGGTTGACCGCAATCGACAGCAGCGCCGCCGCCAGCACCAGGCTCATGCCCTCCTTGGGCAACAGGCCGAGCGTCAGCCCAAGGCCGGCCAGGATGAAGGAAAATTCGCCGATCTGGGCCAGGCTGGCCGCAACCGTCAGCGCGGTATTCAGCGGGTAACGATAAACCAGCACCAAGGCCAGCGCCGCCAGCGTCTTGCCGACCACGACGATAGCCACGGTACCGAGCAGTTGCAGCGGCTTTTCCAGCAGCACCGCCGGCTCGAACAGCATCCCGACGGCGACGAAGAAGAGCACCGAGAAGGCGTCGCGCAAGGGCAGCGACTCGGCCGCCGCGCGGTGGCTGAACTCGGATTCGCGCATCACCATGCCGGCGAAAAAGGCGCCGAGCGCAAACGAAACATGGAACAGTTGCGCCGCACCGTAGGCGATGCCGATCGCCATCGCGATCACCGCCAGCGTGAACAATTCGCGCGAGCCGCTGCGCGCCACCTGCCACAGCAGCCAGGGCAAAGCCCGGCGCCCGACCAGCAGCATCAGCGTGATGAAGCCGCCGACCTGCAGCAGGGTGCCACCAATGGTCTGCCACAGCGGTACCGTGCTCGCCCCGCCGGCAGCGCTGCTGCCGCCGAGCACCCCGGCCAGCGGCGGCATCAATACCAGCACCAGCACACAGGCAAGGTCCTCGACCACCAGCCAGCCGACGGCGATCTTGCCATTCATCGAATCGAGCAGTTTGCGCGACTCCAGCGCCTTGAGCAGAACCACGGTGCTGGCGCAGGACAAGGACAGGCCGAAGATCAGCCCGCTCCCCCAGTGCCAGCCCCAGGCTGCCGCCAGGGCCATGCCGAGAGCCGTGGCCAGACCCATCTGGACGACTGCGCCGGGCAGCGCGATGCGCCGGACCGAGAGCAGATCGTTGAGCGAAAAATGCAGCCCGACCCCGAACATCAGCAGCATCACGCCGATTTCGGACAACTGCGAGGCCACGTGCAGGTCGGCGACAAATCCCGGGGTTGCCGGTCCGATCAGGATACCGGCCAGCAAATAGCCGACCAATGCTGGCAAGCGCAGGCGCTCGGCCAGCAGGCCGAGGATCAGGGCCACGCCAAAGCCGACGGCAATCGTACTGATCAGGGAAATGTCGTGTTCCATCAATGAATTTTTCCTCCGCAACGGTGTTGCCCGCCAACGCCGCGATTGTCCAGGCTAGCGGCCGCTGGCGAATCGCCGAAACACTTACGGGCGCCGCAGGTACGGATTTTTGACCGCTGCCGCCGGGCGGGGTTTCCGGTGTAGGAAAACGCATTGCACACCGCCGAAAAGGCCCTCCAGCGGGCTGATTCGCGCCGCCTCACCCTTACCGAGCGGCAACCTGTCTGGAATAAACCCCGAAAAAACCATCGCTTACCGATGAAAAAATTTAATACGAACGTTTGAATTATTTCGATTTTGCGGCACAATGCGCACCGCCCGCCGCGCTGTCTCCCCTCGCATCTCCTCCACCGGCAGCGCGGTGCGGCAACCAGAAAAACATTCAGGAGACCGTTTACCCATGTTCCGTCAAACCTTGCTGGCCGTGCTGATCGCCGGCCTGCTCTCCCCCGCCGTGCAGGCCCAGGAGAGTTCCCTGTTCCGCGTTTCCGGCTTCGGCACGCTGGGCGCCACGCATTTCAGCCGTGATGACATCGACTTCGGCGGCGGCCCCAACGTCCAGAAAGGCGCCGGCCGCAGCGCGACAACCTCGCTCGCCGTCGACAGCAAGCTCGGCCTGCAGATGCGGCTGACCCCGACGGCCAATCTGGAAGCAACGCTGCAGACCATGGTGCGTAAGACCCCGCGCGACGACTGGAATCCGAGCATTGACTGGGCCAACATCAAGTACTCGTTCAACGAGAACGTCGCCGTCCGGGTCGGCCGCATCGGCCACCCGTTTTTCCTGCTCTCCGATTACCGCCAGGTCAACTACGCCAACCTCACCTTGCGCCCCCCGGTCGAGGTCTACAACCTGGTTCCGGTGAACTCTTCCGACGTGATCGAAGGGCTGTTTACCCTGCCGCTGGCTGGCGGCCAGCTCAACCTGCAGGCCGGTGTCGGCCAGGTTCGCGCCGAGGTGATTCCTTCGTTGCCGGCGCAGCGCAAGTACGACAAGGCCGACATCGACGAACTCGCTTACGTCAATGCCACCTATGAAAATGGCCCCTGGACCCTGCGCGTCGGCCGCACGGAAGGCAAGCTGAGCTACGATGCGCTCTCCGCCCGACAGCAGATTTTCACCCCGCTCGGGCGCTTCGGCGCGACCGGTGCCGCGATCCGCGACGCCTGGGAAATTCGCGACGCCCGCTCGTCCTTTACCGGCATCGGTGGCACCTACGACGCTGGCCGCTTCGTACTGACCGGCGAATACGTGATGTTGCGCTCCGAGCGCGCCTTCAACGATACCGATGCCTGGTCGCTGCTCGGCGGCTACCGGATCGGAAAGTTCACCCCTTATCTGTCCTACTCGGCGGCCAAGACCCGCAACCGCATCGAAATTGCCGACGTTGCACCGCGCCTGGCCCCGCTGGTCGGCGCCGCGACCGCCGGGGCCCTGCAGGCGGGAATCCAGTCACTGGCCAACAACTCGGTACGCGACCAGGAAACCGTCAGCCTCGGGGTACGCTGGGACGTCTACAAGAACATGGCGCTCAAGGCGCAGTTCGACCGGGTCACGCCCAAGTCGCCTGGCAGCCAGGGCTTCCTGATCAACCGGGGCAGCGACTACCCGACCCGCGCGGCCGGCAATGTCTTTGCGCTTTCGCTCGATTTCGTTTTCTGATCCGGGAGCCGTCATGAAAGCACGCAATTTGATCGCCCTGGCCAGTCTGTTGCTGAGTGCCGCAGCGCACGCACAGGTCGTCATCGTCCATCCGCAAAATCCCTTGGCCAGCCTGAGCAAGGAACAGGTTGAACAGCTCTTCCTCGGCCGCACAGCCAGCTTCCCGGGTGGCGGCGCCGCAGCGCCGATCGACAACGCCGCGCTGCGCGATGCCTTTTACCAGGGGATTGCCGGCAAGAGTGGGGACCAGGCCAAGGCGCACTGGGCCAAGATCGAGTTCACCGGCAAGGGCAAGGCCCCGAGCGAAGCAGCCAACGGCAAGGCGGTGGCCGAGCAGGTGGCACGCAATCCGGCAGCCATCGGCTATGTCGACAAGGCCGATGCCGGCGGCGGCGTGAAAACCGTGTTCGCACTGCATTAAGCAGACAGCTTCTCGGCCATGGGCGTTTCCGCAGTGAAACGCCCTTTTTCCATTCCCTTTGCGGAGAACGATCATGAGCATAGGAAAACGCCTCGCCATTCTCGTTGCCGTCGCGATGCTCGGTCTGGCCGGCGGCGGCTTCTACGGCGTCGGCAAGCTGCGCGGCATGCAGGGCGACTTCGACCTGGTGACCCAGCGTGCACTGCCGGCAATGCTGGCAATGAACCAGATTTCGGACAATTTCAAGGAAACCCGGGCGCTGCTGCTGGCGCTGCTGATGGAGGACGATGCCGACCTCGCCAAGGCCTTCCAGCAGAACATCCGCGATGCGGAAACCCGGCTGCACAGCGGGATCGCCGAGTTGGGCAGGATCGAAGGCCTGGCCGGGGTAGCGCAGCAACTGCAGCAGAGTGCCGAGGGCTACGCCCGCGCCGTCGCCACCGCCAGCGGCAAGGCCGGCAACCGCGAGGCAGCCCAGCTCGATCTGTACACCCAGGTCATCCCGGCCGAGAAAAAACTGGGCCAACTGCTGCAGGACCACCAGAAGGAACTGCTGCAACGGCAACGCAGCATCGAAACCCAGGTTGCCAGCGATAGCGCCCGCGCGATCACCCTGTACATCGTCGCGATGAGCGTCGGGGTGGTGGTGCTCGGGCTGCTCGGTTTCGTTCTCTACCGCTCGGTGATGCGGCCCCTTGGGTCGATGACCGAGGCAATGACCCGGGTCGCCAACCAGCTTGATTTTACCGAACAGCTCGAAGTCGCTTCCGGCGACGAACTCGGGCAGGCCGTGGCAGCCTTCAACCGTCTGCTGCTATCGATGCAGGACAGCCTGCGTGAAATCGTCGGCTCGATGGATGCGCTGGCCGGCGCCACCGGCCGCCTGCGCCAGACCTCGCACGACATCCAGCACATCTCGACGCAGACCAGCGATTCATCGTCGGCGGTGGCGCAGACCCTGCAGGCGGTCAGCGACAACATCCGCGAAGTGGCGCAGCGGACCGAGGATGCCGAGCGTCTGGCCCGTGAATCCGGGCAACAGGCCAGCCATGGCGGCGAAACCATCCGCGAGAGCATCGAGGAAATCCGCGCCATTTCCGAAACCGTGCATTCGGCAGCCGCCGACATCGAAGCCTTGCGCAGCCAGACCAGCAGCATTTCCTCGGTGGTCGGGGTAATCACCGAAGTCGCCGAGCAGACCAACCTGCTCGCGCTCAACGCGGCGATCGAAGCCGCCCGCGCCGGCGAACAGGGACGCGGCTTCGCGGTGGTCGCCGACGAAGTCAGGAAGCTGGCCGAACGCACCGCGCAATCGACGCAGCAGATCTCGCAACTGATCGCCCAGGTTCAGCGCTCGTCGTCGCTGGCAGTCGACACCATGCAGACGGTGGTGACCCGCGTCGAAAGCGGCGTCGACAAAGCCAGCAACGCGATCGAGGCGCTTTCGGCGATCCGCTCGGGGTCGGAAAACGTGCTCGCGACGGTATCCGAGATTGCTGCCGCCATTCGCAACCAGCGCGAGGCGACCAGCGCGATCACCCGCGAATTCGAGTCACTGCGCGAAATTTCGCAGGAAGCCTCGCGCGCCACCGGCGAAACCACGCGCAGCACTGGCGAGCTCGATAGTCTGGCTGCGCGCATCAACGCCACCGTCAAGCGTTACCGGATCCGCAGTGCCTGAACCGGCGGGGGAAGGGCCTATTTTCACGGTCGACCGGCCCGCAGGATAAAAAAGACAGCGGGAACCTTCGTGGTTTCTGCTGCTTTTGTTAGCATTGGCCGCACCTGTTTCAGTATTCCCCGGTTTGTCGGGGCTGCCCCGACCATGAACCCCACCCCTTTCCCTTCCAGACTCCGTCCTGCCGCCCTGCTCTACGCCATCGGCGCCTGCCTGATGGTCCAGCAAGCCGGCCATGCCGAGGACAACCTGTTTTTTGCCGACCTGCCCATCGTTGCCTCGGTCAGCCGCCTGCCGCAGCCGCAGAAGGACCTGCCGGCCTCGGTCACGGTGATCGACCGGGCAACAATCAAGGCCAGCGGCGCGCAGGACCTCAGCGAAATCCTGCGCCTGGTTCCCGGCTTCCAGACCTTCGTACGCAATACCGAATCGCCGCGCGTGACCTACCACGGGATTCCCGATTCCGAACAGTCGTCGCGCATCCAGGTGCTGATCGACGGCCGCTCGCAGTTCTCGCCGCTGTTCGGCGGCGGCGTCAATTGGTCGCTGCTGCCGGTCGCGATCGAAGACATCGAACGGATCGAAGTCACCCGCGGCAGCAATGCGGCAGCGTTCGGCGGCAACGCCTTTCAGGCGATGGTCAATGTAATCACCGAGGATACCTCGCTGAGCCAGGGCACCACGCTTTCCGGCCGCATCGGCAGTCGCGGTGAAAGCAGCCAGACCGTACGCCACGGTGGCCGCCTGGGAGAGGCCGGCAGCTACCGGCTGACCTACAACCGGCGCAGCGATTCGGGCCTGGTCAATCGCGCCGACTGGCTCGACGGCTATGGTTCGGAAATGCTCACCTGGCGCTCGGATCTTGCGGTCGATACCTACACCAGCCTGCAGATCGACGCCGGCTGGATGCGCTCGGAACTGCGCCAGGGACGGCTGGCAAGCGCAGACAACCCGCCGCACGACCTGCGCTCGACCACCAGCTACCTGCAAGCCCAGTGGCGCCACCTGGTCGGCAGCGATGCCGAATTCCAAGTGCGTTACTCCCTGATCGAAGACCGGCTCGATCAGCGCTACGATGGCCGTTTCGGCAACTACACCTTCACCTACGACCCACAGGGCAGCCGGGCACTGCGGCACGAAATCGAAGCGCTCTATCACCGCAGCTTCGCCGGCAACCTGCGCAGCGTCTGGGGCGCCAGCCATCGCCAGGAGAACATTGACAGCGCCTTCAATTTTGCTGGCCAGGGCACGGTCAGCCGCGACACCAGCCGCCTTTTCACCAACCTCGAATGGAAGCCGCTACCGGTGTTGACCGGCAACCTCGGGCTCGCCACCGAGCATGACAGCTACGGCGGCTGGATGCCTTCCGCACGCTTCGGCCTCAACTACCACCTCAGCCCGCAGCACACCCTGCGTATCGGCTTCTCGCGCAGCCAGCGGGCTGGCAGCCCGGGCGACTACCGAGGACGCCAGAACGTTGCCCTGAACGGCCTCGGCACGATGTTCCTGACACAGGGCAATGCGGCACTGAGTAACGAACGGTTTGCCAGCAGCGAACTCGGCTATCTCGGCAACTGGCCGAGCCTGGGGCTGCAGCTCGACGTTCGCGCCTTTTCCGAGCGCATTCCCAACCGCTGGTTCACCATCGAGCGGCGTTACCCAGAATGCCTCGGCAACGGCGGCTCGGCGCTCTGCTACTACCAGAGCTTCCGTGCCTTGCGCACCCCGCAGGAATTGCAGGAAATCGACATCCGCGGCGGTGAATACCAGGCCGTCTGGACGCTCGGTCCGCAAACCCGGCTGGCCTTCGGCCAGGCCCTGGTGCGGATTGCCGCCAACTACCTGCCGCAGACGCTGAACGATCCGGCCAACCGGGCCTATCTGAGCAGCGAAGCACTGAGTAATACCGATCAGTTGTCGGAACGCTCCGCGCCGCACCTGGCGAGTTCGGCAATGCTGATGCACCGCCTGGGCAATGGCATCGAACTGTCGGCGTTCGCCCAATGGGTTGGCAGCATGAAATGGTCGACCAATACCAGCGTCGCCCCTTACCACCGCCTTGACCTGCGCGTCGGCTATCCCTTCCGGTTTGGCGGCAGCCGGGCCGAAATCGCCTACATCGGCCAGAATCTCAATGGTCGCCACGGCGAATACAGTGCCTACGGCCGCGACAGCGACCGCATCGTGACTCCGACGCACTGGCTCAGCTTCGCGCTCAGCCTTTAAGACCGGCTCCGCGCCGGATCAGGAAAAAGAGCCCGAAACCACGGTCGACCGTGGTTTCGGGCTCTTTTCATGCGGCCGGTCCGGCCAGCTCGGACAGAATCGCCAGCAGCAAGCCCCAGCAACGCTCGACCGAGGCGACCTCGACCCGTTCCCCCGGCGCGTGCGCACCGCGAATGGTCGGACCGAAGGAGACCATGTCCATCCCCGGGTACTTGTCGCCGATCAGGCCGCACTCCAGCCCGGCATGGATCACCTTGACCTCGCCATCGCTACCGGCTCCGCGCCGGTATACCTGCTGGCAGACCGCCAGTAGCGGCGAATCGGGGTTGGGTTTCCAGCCCGGATAGAACCCTGACTTGACCGCCGGCGTCCCGGCCAGCGCAAAGAGGCTGACGATTTCATCGGCGAGTTCGTGCGCTGCCGCGTCGACCAGCGAGCGGACCATGAAATTGCAGCGTCCGCCAGCCGGCCGCAGATCGACGATGCCCAGATTGTTCGAGGTTTCGACAACGCCCGGCAGCTGCCGGCTCATCCGTCTCACCCCGTGCGGTGCCGCGTGCAAGGCGTCGAGCCACAGGCGCTGCTCGACCGGGGCCATCAACAGCGGCATCACCACCGGCGCCGCCGGGTGGGCATAGATGCGCAGACCGTCGTCGATTCCGAGCAACTCCTCGCGCAAGCGCCCTTCAATCGCCGCGATCCGCTCAGGCAGACGCGCCACCGCTTCGGCCGGCACCGCAATCCGGGCTTCGGCCTCGCGCGGCAGGGCATTGCGGGCGTTGCCGCCGCGCAGCGTGGATAGCCGGAAGGCCACATCGTGTTCGAGTGCCTTGAGCACCCGCACCAGCAGCTTGACAGCGTTGCCGCGCCCCTCGTGGATATCGACCCCGGAATGGCCGCCACGCAGGCCGCTGACCTCGATCGCCCAGGTCGCCATGCCGGCAACCGGCGCCTCGGCGCTACCGCTGCGTTCGACCTCGACATCGAGACCGCCGGCACAACCGAGATAGAACTGCCCCCAGTCCTCGGTATCGAGGTTGAGCAGCAAACGACCTTGCAATTGGCCCGGCTGCAGGCCACGGGCACCGCCCATGCCGGCCTCCTCGTCGACCGTGAGCAGGGCCTCCAGCGGCCCGTGGCGGAGGCTGCGGTCCTCAAGGACGGCGAGAATCAACGCCACGCCGATGCCGTTGTCGGCGCCCAGCGTGGTACCCGGTGCCGTCAGCCAGCCATCGGCCAGCCGCACCTGGATCGGGTCGACGTGGAAATCGTGGGCGACCTCGGCGTTTTTCTGGCAAACCATGTCCAGATGCGCCTGCAGGACGACGCCCGGCTGACGTTCGCAGCCCGGCGTCGCCGGCTTGCGCAGGATCAGGTTGCCGGCCGCGTCGATACTCGCGCCAAGGCCGCGCAGGACGGCCCAGTCAAGAATCTGCCGGCGCAATTCGTCTTCATGCTTGGAAGGTCGGGGAATCGCACAGAGGCGGGAAAAATGGCGCCACACCGGCAACGGGGCCAGCTGGTCGAACGGCGCTGCGACTTGTTCGCTCGCAAACGGCGTCAGGGGTGCTACAAACTGCATTGTTCTAGGTAGTTTCCATAAGGGCTGCCCCTAGGGGCGGGTGGTAAAATGGGCGATCCTTCAATCGCAATCAGCAAGCATCTCGCGGAGTATTCAGCATGTCGTTTTCGAGGAGTGTCGCTCTGGCCCTGTTGGCCGCCGCTTCGGCGCCGGTTCTGGCCGCCACCGGTCTCGACCCGGACCCGGTTCATAGCATCGCGGTCGGCGGAATTCCGGTCGATTTCATCCTGTTCGCGCTGACCCTGCTCGGCGTCGCCCTTTTTCATAATGCCACACTGTATGTCGCGCTGACCGGGATGATCGCGATTGCCGGCTACAAAATCCTGTTCACCAGCTTCAAGACGGGCATCGGCGTCCTTGGCTTCATCGGCCACCTGAGCCACGAATGGGTCACCCTGGCCAATCTGTTCTGCCTGCTGACCGGCTTTGCACTGCTCTCGCGCCACTTTGAAAAAAGCCATGTCCCGGTCGTCCTGCCGAAGTACCTGCCGAACGACTGGAAAGGCGGTTTCGTGCTGCTGGTGATGGTTTTCGTACTCTCCAGCTTCCTCGACAACATCGCCGCCGCGCTGATCGGCGGCGCGATGGCCCACCAGTTGTTCAAGGCCCGGGTCCATATCGGTTATCTCGCAGCCATCGTCGCCGCATCCAATGCCGGCGGCTCCGGCTCGGTAGTCGGCGACACCACCACCACCATGCTGTGGCTGGCCGGCGTTTCGCCGCTGCAGGTACTCGACGCCTACATCGCCGCCTTTGTCGCCCTGCTGATCACCGGCTATGTCGCCGCCAAGCAGCAGCATGCCTACTCGCCGATCATCAAGGGCGGCCACGAGCACATCCGGATCGACTGGGCACGGGTCGGCATCGTCGGCCTGATCCTGGTTTTTGCGATCATCACCAACGTGGTGGTCAATCTGCGCCTCAACCATCTGGCCGACCACTTTCCGTTCATCGGCGTCGCAGTCTGGCTGGCGATCCTGATCACCGTCAGCGTTCGCCGCCCGGACTGGGAAGTGCTGCCGGAAACGGCCAAGGGCACGATTTTCCTGCTCTCGCTGGTGATGTGCGCATCGATGATGCCGGTTGAAGAACTACCGCCGGCCTCGATGGTCGTTGCACTCGGCCTCGGCTTCGTCTCGGCAGTGTTCGACAACATCCCGCTGACCGCGCTGGCGATCAAGCAAGGCGGCTACGACTGGGGCTTCCTGGCCTACGCCGTCGGTTTCGGCGGCTCGATGATCTGGTTCGGCTCGTCGGCCGGCGTCGCCCTCTCCAACATGTATCCGGAAGCCAAGTCGGTCGGCCAGTGGCTGCGCCATGGCTGGCACGTCGCGCTGGCTTACGTGGTCGGCTTTGCGGTACTCGCGGCGACCTTGGGCTGGCACCCGGAAGAGAAGGTACGCAATACCCAGACTCCGCCGGCCGCTGCGATTCCGGCTCCGCCACCGATTGCCACGGTCAACTGACAAAATGCCGAAAAAAGGTTTTCTCCACGCGGCCCTGCTGCCCCTCGTGCTGCTCCCGACCACCGTCTGGGCGGCCGGCAACGGGGTGATCGGAGAAAACCTGCTGTGGCTGGCGCTGATCATCCTCGCCGCCCGGCTCTTCGCGCCGCTGGCGCAGCGGATTGGCTTCCCGGCCGTTCTCGGGGAATTGTTGCTCGGGGTTATGCTCGGCAATCTGGGCTTGCTCGGGGTCGGGTTGTTCACCAGCATCGCCCGCGATCCGATCATCCAGTTCATGGCCGAACTCGGGGTTGTGGTACTGCTGCTCCAGATCGGCCTGGAAACCCGGCTCGGCGACCTGGTCCGGGTCGGTGCCCGGGCCTCGCTGGTTGGCTCGCTCGGCATCGTCCTCCCCTTCGCCCTCGGCGCGTTTGTCGCCGGCCCGCTGCTGTTGCCGGGCCTCGACTTCAACACCTACCTGTTTCTCGGCGCCACCCTGTCAGCAACTTCGGTAGGCATCACCGGGCGGGTTTTCCGCGATCTCGGCCGCCTGCGGATGCCGGAAGCGCAGATCGTGCTCGGCGCAGCGGTGATCGACGATGTGCTCGGACTGGTCATTCTGGCCGTGGTTTCCAGCCTGGTTCAGGCGGGCAGCGTCAGTCTCGGCGAGGTCGGCTGGATCGTCGCCGAAGCGGTCCTCTTCCTCGGCGGCTCGATTGCCATCGGCCGCGCCCTGGCACCAACCCTGCTGCGCTGGCTGGCCCGCCTCGACAGCAGCCATTCGATGCTTTTTTCGCTGGTCCTGGTTGCCGGCCTGTTCCTCGCCTGGCTGGCGCACAGCATCGGTCTTGCCGCGATCATCGGCGCCTTCGCCGCCGGCCTGCTGTTCGAACCGGTATTCCTCAAGGGCTTCGATACGCCCAGGTTGGTTCAGGAGGTCGAACAACTGATCGGCGACCAGGTCACGCCGGCCCGGCAGGCGGAAATCCGCAGCGTGCTCGAACGCCACAGCGGGCATCAGCACGAACACCTGGTCGAACCGATCGGCTATTTTTTTGTTCCGGTCTTTTTCGTCCTTACCGGCATGCAGGTCGATCTGCGGGTCCTGGCCGACCCACAGATCGTCGCCATCGCCATCGGAGTCAGCGCTGCCGCCATCGTCGGCAAGATCGCCTCCGGCTTCGTCGCCGGCCCGGGCAAAAATCCCTGGCTGGTTGGCTGGGGCATGGTGCCGCGCGGTGAAGTCGGCCTGATTTTCGCGATGGCCGGCAAAGGCTTGGGGGTCATCGACGATACCCTGTTCTCGGTAATCGTGATCATGGTCATCCTGACCACGCTACTGACGCCACCGATTCTGACCTGGCTGCTCCGGCGCGGGGCGCGCTAGCGCCTCCCGACCTGCGGCAAATTGCCGCAACCCCCGCCGGCCACCGGCAAGCTGCAGCCAATTCGCGGATAATTCAGGCTATGGCATTTTCGCTCTTCCCCGCCTCCCTCGCCGCTGCCGATTGCACGCTGGCCGACGCCGATACGCTCGGCCACCTGCGCCGTCTGCTCGCCGCCCGCTGGGCGGTACTCGCCAGCATGGCGCTGCTGATCTGGGTTGCCGCACAACCGCTCGCCATCCCCTTGCCGCTGTGGCCCTTGAGCGGCGTTCTGGTCGTTGCCGCCGCTTTCAATGCCTTGCGCCACTGGCGCCTGCGCCAGGCCAGCACGGCCAGCCAGTGGGAATTGCTGAGCCAGCTACTGCTCGATATTGCCATTCTCTCGGCCCTGGTCTTTCTCAGCGGTGGGGCGACCAATCCGCTGGTCTCGCTGCTGCTGCCGCCGGTAGCGATTGCCGCGCTGACCCTGCCGGCCAGTTGCGTGGCACTGGTGGCGGCGGTGGCAATTGCCGCCTACAGCGCCCTGATGGCTTTTTATCTGCCGCTGCCGCTCCCCGACGCCAGCCGCGCCGCCCAACTGCACCTGACCGGAATGTGGCTGACCTTTGCCGTATCGACAGCGATGATTGCCTGGTTCGTGGTCCGCATGACCCGCCTGATCCGTGCCCGCGATGCCGAACTGGCGGCAGCCCGCGAGCAAGGCCTGCGCAACGAGCGGGTGATGGCGATGGGCACCCTCGCCGCCGGTGCCGCGCACGAACTGGGGACGCCCCTGGCAACCATGTCGCTGCTGGCCGGCGAACTGGCCGGCGACCCGCGCCTGCCCAGCGAAATCCGCGACGACATCGACTTGCTGCGGCAGCAGATTGGTGTCTGCAAACAGATCATTACCGGCCTGTCCCGGCGCGCCGGGGCCGAACGCCTGGAAAATGTGCAACGGATTGGCGCCGACCAGTGGCTGGAACAACTCCGCCAGCATTGGCATGCCGCCCGGCCGCAAAGCAACAGCCGGTTGCTTTGCCGAGGCATGGGCCAGCCTCCCGAACTGCTCGCCGACCCGCGACTTGAACAAGCCTTGCTCAACCTGCTCAACAATGCCGCCAGTGCCAGCCAGGGTACCGTCGACCTCGAGCTCGACTGGGATGTCAGCCAGTTGTACCTGCGCGTCGTCGACCATGGCCCCGGTTTTCCGCCCGCCGTGCTCGCCCGGGGCGGGCGCCAGGCCTTTCCGGCGCACGCCGGCGGCAGTGGTATCGGCCTGTTGCTGACGCATAGCGCTATCGCCCAACTGGGCGGCCAGCTCCTTCTCGACAACCCGGGCGGCGGCGGCGCCCGCGCCAGCATCCAGCTTCCCCGC
Organism: Dechloromonas sp. ZY10; assembly: GCF_041378895.1. Taxonomy (NCBI): domain Bacteria; kingdom Pseudomonadati; phylum Pseudomonadota; class Betaproteobacteria; order Rhodocyclales; family Azonexaceae; genus Dechloromonas; species Dechloromonas aquae. The sequence goes on along the minus strand of NZ_CP144212.1, from coordinate 1,220,168 downwards.
CTGGGCACGCCCTCTTCACCCGTCCGAGCGCACGCATGAACGACCGCATCCTGATCATCGACGACGATCCGAGTTTCAACGCCATTCTGGTGCGCACCCTCGAACGCCGTGGCTACCCAGCCCACGGCGCACAGGACCCGGCCAGTGCGCTGGCACTGGCGCGCGAGCAAGGCTGCGCCCAAGTGGTGCTCGACCTCAATCTCAACGGCCAGTCAGGCCTGGCACTGATTCCCGAACTGCTGGCCATCGACCCGCAAGCGCGCATCGTCGTCCTCACCGGCTACGCCAGCATCGCCACCGCCGTCGATGCGGTCAAACTGGGGGCGATCCAGTACCTGGCCAAACCGGTCGAAATCGAGGCCATTCTGGCCGCTTTCGAGGACGAAGGGCCGGATTTTGGACTGCCCGCCCCTGACGAGCCACTGTCGGTCGACCGGCTTGAATGGGAGCACATCCAGCGAGTCTTGGCAGAAAATGACGGAAACATTTCAGCCACCGCCCGCGCCCTGAAAATGCACCGCCGCACCCTCCAGCGCAAGCTGAGCAAGCGCCCGGCCAAGGCCTGAAAGACTGGCGGGCAGCGATTGCCACAGACACGCCTCGGCATTGCAGCACCGGTTTTCATCTCACCGCTCAGGGCAGAAAAGCACTAAAAAAAGCCGACTTTCACGGTCGACCGCGAAAATCGGCTTTTTCCCCCCGGCGAGCCCTCACGCCGGGAATTCTGAAAACCAGCTTAGTGCTTGTGCCCCTGGTGCTGCATCGGCGGCATCGCGACAGCTGCGCTCGGACGCACGACCTTGGCCTCGACCGTCTTGCTGCTACCGTCGTCGAAGGATAGCGTCAGCGGCACGCTGTCACCTTCCTTCAGCGGAGCCTTGAGGTCGATCAGCATCACATGCAGGCTACCCGGCTTGAGTACCGCCTCGCCCTTGGCCTTGATCTCGACCGCCGCGACCGGGCGCATTTTCATTACCCCGTTGTCGTTGATGTGATTGTGCAACTCGGTCACCTTCGAGGCCGGATTGTCGGCCTTGAGCAACTTCACATCCTTGTCGCCGTTGTTCTTGAGCACCATGAAAGCACCGGTGGCCGGCGCGTTCGGCGGTGCCAGGCGAACATAGGGCTCCTGCACTGTAATCTGATCGGCGGCACCGGCCCAGGCGCCGGCAGACAGGCACAAGGCCGAGAACAGCAGGGAGACTTTTTTCATCGTGAACTCGCTTTCAGTTTTGTTTCAGATAATTGCGGATAATCGTCACCACCTCGTCAGGCGGTGTGGCATGCCCGATCTTGCCTAGCAGGCGGCCATCGGGCCCGACCACATAGGTGTCGGAGGTATGATCGACAACATAGCCGTCACCGGCGGTAGCAACCGCCTGACGGGCGTAAAAAGCGCCATAGCGCCGGGCAATGCTCGCCAGCTCTTCCGGCTTGCCGGTCACTCCGACAATCCCGGGGTGGAAAAACTCGGCATACTCCTTCAGCCGCGCCGGCGTATCCCGCTCCGGATCGACCGAGACAAACAGCATCGCCACCTTGGCCGCCTCTTCCGGACGCAAGCGCTTGAGGCCTTCGCTGGTCGCGGCCAGCGAGGTCGGGCAAACGTCGGGACAATAGGTGTAACCAAAATAGATCAGCGTCAGACGCCCCCGGAAGCTGCGCAGGTCGACCGGCCCGGTCGCCGACTCCAGCACGAAGTCGCCGCCGGACGGTGCGGCCGCACGCGGCAGCGGTGCCTCCGGAAGTTCCGGCTGCCAAGCGATAGTCAGCCACAGCAGCAGCCCGGCCAGCACGGCGGCTGCGGTGGCAAGCAAACGCTCCTGGGTTTTTTCCTGCATCCAGCCCATTTCAGCCCCCTCCCCCGGTGGTGAACCGATAGGGCAAGGCCATCCGCCCCCGCTCGGTCGTCAGCAACACCGTAGCCTGCCAATCCATCTGCCCGCTGATGCAGACCGGCAGGGTCGCTTCGCCGACGAAACGACCGTCGCCTTCGGCCACGAGCTGCGGCCGGTTGAGCCCCATGTTCATGTCGATCCCGGCAAAATCAACCTCGACAGCGCTGACCCGCAGACCGCTAACCCGGACCCGAACGGTGAATGGCTTGACCATCGGGATCGGCAGCGGTGCTGCCAGCAGTTCGGCGCGGCCGCCACCCGGCAACTCGACCGCGCAAGCCTGGCGCTGCAGGTCGCAGCCGGGATCGGGATGAGCCACCAGATCGGCCTGCGGCAACAACAAGGGCGACAGCTTGTAGCCGACCACCACGATCAGGGCGATCAGCAGCAGGCCGATCAGGTCTATCAGTAATTTTTTCTTCACGTATCGCTTTTCCCATCCGGCGGCCAAAGCGCCGGAAATGCCGGTGGTTGGGGATTTTTCCTTGTCTCCACCCAGGCGGAATTAACAAAGATCAATTCTTTCATATTCCGCCCGGAATACAGTGTGCGACAAATTGCCGCAGGGGGGCTTTGGGTTCACTGCGACGATGGAGGGTAGAAGTTCAACTTCTTGATTTTCATGGGAGAACCTAAATGAAATCATTTGCAGTGAAGACCAGCACGCTGCTTATCGCAGCCACCCTGGGATTCGGCGCCGCCTCCGCCGGTGCCGCCGAATCGCTGCAGGACGTGCTGAAGCGTCGCGGCCTCAGCCAACAGGACCTGCTGGCCGCCGCCAAGACTTACGTTCCGACCGGCAAGCGCGACGAATTCGTTGTCTTCAGTTCCGGCGGTCAGTCCGGGCAGATCATCGTCTACGGCATTCCGTCGATGCGCATCCTGAAGTATATCGGCGTATTCACCCCGGAACCCTGGCAGGGCTACGGCTACGACGAAAACTCCAAGGCCGTGCTGAAGCAAGGCTGGATTGACGGCAAGGAAATCACCTGGGGTGACACGCACCACCCGGCCATCTCCGAAACCCAGGGCAAGTACGACGGCCAGTTCCTGTTCATCAACGACAAGGCCAATCCGCGCCTGGCCGTGATCGACCTGCGCGACTTCGAAACCAAGCAGATCGTCACCAACCCGATCTACAAGTCCGAACACGGCGGTGCCTTCGTCACCCCGAACACCGAATACGTGATCGAAGCCGCCCAGTACCCGGCCCCGCTCGAGAACAAGAAGTTCTATCCGCTCGAGGAAATGAACGAAAAGTATCGCGGTGGCATCACCTACTGGAAGTTCGACCGCAAGGAAGGCCGCATCAATCCGAAGGAATCCTTCTCGATTGAAGCCCCACCGTACTGGCAGGATCTCTCCGACGCCGGCAAGGGTCCGTCCGACGGCTGGTCGTTCACCAACTCCTTCTGTTCCGAACGTTACGTCGGTGGCATCGAAAAGGGTCGCCCGCCGTACGAAGCCGGCTGCTCCGCCAAGGACACCGACTACCTGCACATGGTCAACTGGAAGAAGGCAGAAGAACTGGTCAAGGCCGGCAAGGCCAAGGTCATCAACGGCCACAAGGTCCTGCCGCTCGACGTGGCCGCCAAGGAAGGCGTGCTCTTCCTGATCCCCGAGCCGAAGTCGCCGCACGGCGTCGACGTCAGCCCGGACGGCAAGTTCATCATCGTTTCCGGCAAGCTCGACACCCACACCTCGGTGTACTCCTTCGAGAAGATGCAGGCCGCAATCAAGGCTGGCAAGTTCGAATCCAAGGATCCGTACGGCGTGCCGGTGATCGGTCTCAAGGATGCCCTCGACAAGCAAGTCCAGCTCGGCCTCGGCCCCCTGCACACCCAGTACGACTCCAAGCCCTGTATCGCCTACACCTCGCTGTACGTCGATTCGCAAGTGGCCAAGTGGAACTACTGTGAAGGCAAGGTCGTCGACAAGATCTCCGTCCATTACAACATCGGTCACCTGATGGCGATGGAAGGCGACTCCGCCGATCCGAAGGGCCGCTACCTGGTCGCACTGAACAAGCTGGCCATTGACCGCTTCGTGCCGGTTGGTCCGCTGCACCCGCAGAACCACCAGCTGATCGACATTTCGAACGACAAGATGCAACTGTTGTACGACATGCCGCTGCCGCTGGGCGAGCCGCACTACGCCGTCGCCATCGACGCCACCAAGCTGAAGCCGGGCGTGCGTTACAAGGTTGGTACCGACTCCCGCACCGACAAGCCGCATCCGGGCGCTGTCCGTGCCGGCGAGGAAGTCACCACCAAGAAGGGCAACAAGATCGAGGTCAAGGGCACCCTGATCCGTTCGCACATCACGCCGGAAACCATCGAGGCGGAAGTGGGCGACGAAATCACCGTCCATCTGACCAACCTCGAACGCGCCCAGGACGAAACCCACGGTTTCACCGTCTCGACCTACAACGTGCATGCGTCGGTCGAACCGGGCAAGACCGTGACCGTCAAGTTCAAGGCCGACAAGGAAGGCGTCTATCCGTACTACTGCACGGAATTCTGCTCTGCGCTGCACCTTGAAATGATGGGCTACCTGCTGGTCAAGCCGAAGGGCTGGAAGCCGACCAAGACCGAACTGGCCAAGGCCTCCTATACCGAAGCTGACTACAAGACCACGCTGAAGAAGGTTGCCGACACCCAGGCGGTCATCGACTCCGTCGTCGGTTACATCACCAGCGTCAACTTCAAGGACTTCCCGGATGTGGTGAACATGGTCGACGACGCAACCGACCAGCTCAACAAGATCAAGGATGCCAAGGCCAAGCACGAAGCCGCAGCCGCCAAGAAGGACTGGGAACAGGCCAATCTGTGGGCTGAGCAAGTCTGGCAGTACCAGGTCAAGGCGGCCGACCTCGGCCTGCGCGCCAAGACCTACCTGGAGCAAAACGGCGCCAAGAAGGTCAAGTAAGGCCGATCAGGCTGAATTGATCTGACTTAAGGCAAATCACGGGGAGCAGAGTCAATCTGCTCCCCGTTTCACTTAATGGAGGGAAAAACCATGAAATTTGTAATGACTCTGCTGGCTGCCGCCATCGTTTCCGCCCCGGCTTTCGCTGCTGCCGATGGCGCCACCCTGTACCAGGAAAAAACCTGCTGGTCGTGCCACGGCAAGGACGGCAAGAAGACCCTGACCCCGCAATTCCCGAAAGTTGCCGGCCAGAACGCTGCCTACGCCGAGCAACAGATGAAGGACATCAAGAGCGGCGTCCGCAGCAATGGTCAAGCAGCTGCGATGAAGGGTGTGATGGAACTGGTCAATGACGAGGAAATCAAGGCCCTGGCCGACTATCTGTCCAAGCTCAAATAAGCCCCGGCCCCGCCTGAAACGGGGCTTATGACCCACATCAAGGAACACTGATATACCCGATGGAATAATCCATCCACTGCGTTCCAAGGCAAAATCGTTTAAAGGAAAGCGAATATGAAAGCATCAATTCTGCTGATCGGCCTGATGAGTGCCGGCATCGCCTTCGCCGGTCCACCGGCCCCTCACGCCGACGGTATCGAGTCGAAAGGCTACAAGTGGAATGCCGACGGCGGCGAGAAATCCGAAGCACTGAAGCTCAAGGGCGACAAGAAGCGCGGCGAGGAAGCTTATGAAGTCTGCGGCGCCTGCCACCTGCCGTCCGGTGCCGGTCGCCCCGACGGCACCTTCCCCCAACTCGCCGGCCAGCACACCACGGTGTTGATCAAGCAGATGGCCGACATCCGTGCCGGCACCCGCGACAATCCGACGATGTACCCGTTTGCCGCCACCCTGACCGACCCGCAGGAACTGGCCGATGCCGCTGCCTACATCGAAAGCCTGTGCATCCCGGTCGAGCACGGCAAGTACGAAGGTGCCGATGCTGCCATCAAGATTCAGCAGGGCAAGGAACTGTATGAAAAGCAGTGCCTGGAATGCCACGGCAAGAACGGCGAAGGCCAGAAGGACAAGTTCTACCCGGTGATCGCCGGTCAGCACTACAAGTACCTGCTGCGTCAGATGACCGAAATCCGCGATGGTCATCGTCGCAATGCCAACCCGGACATGGTCAAGGTGATCAAGCCTTACACCAATGACCAGCTGATCGCCATTTCGGCCTATCAGTCGAGCCTGGTGATGCCGGGCAGCATGTGCAAGCCGAAGGCTGCGAAGAAGAAGTAAGCTATCGTAGCGCCAGCAAGGATGGCCCGCGCTCCGGCCGGGGCCATCCTGTCGCACCGCCACCGGCCGTGCCAGTCCCAAGCAAATGAAGGCGGATACCCGCTGCTACCCGGACTTTAAACTTCACGCCTCACAGAGAACAGCATCATGGAAAAACAGAACAAAATGATCGGCGGCCTGACGCTGCTGGCACTGATTGCCCTGGTTGCAGCCTATTTCTCACCGATCTGGTGGGTCTCGCTGACCGCCCCCAACTACCCGGCCGATGCCTTCCCTGACGGCATCCGCATCCATTTCCATTTCGACGGCGTCTATAACGGCTGCAAGGCTGCCGGCAAGGGCACCCGGATGGCCAACGAGATCATCCAGAAAGACCTCTCGCACGACGACGAGCGCTACAACCCGATCCTCGATTCGCAAAAGGATCACAACAAGGGTGCCGAAGGCCTCGATTGCGTGCACGAGATGAACACCATCAACCACTACGTCGGGATGTTCCCGATCGCCACCGGCGCCCCGGTGGAAAAACCGCTGGCCAAGTTCTTCTTCGGCTTTTTTGCGGTAATGATGGTGGCGTTTGCCCTGCCCCGCAAAAAAGCCCGGATTGCGGCGTTGACCGTGGGTTTTGCTGCCGTGGCAGGCTGGATGCTGGTTGACCAGTTCGTCCTCGGCCACCTCGAAAGCCACGTCCAGCACTACATGAACGAAGCCGGAGCCTTCTTCAAGGAGCCGGACAAAATCAAGGTCTGGGGCGACAACGTACGCAGCATCTCGCAACTGGTGATCCTCGGTCTGATCGGCGCCATGCTGGTGGTCATCGCCGGCACCGCCAAGATTCGCCAGTTCCAGTTGGTGCTGCCACTGGTTCCGGCCCTGCTGCCGCTCTTCTTCCTGATTACCTACGCCGGCTGGTTGTGGTTCTTCGGCCACAACCTGCATCCGTGGGGCGCCTTCACCGTCAAACCCTTCATGCCGACGGTGTTCGGTGAGGGCAAGGTGGCGCAATTCTCGACCTATTCCTATCCCTACTGGGGTTATGCTCTGCTGCTGGTGATCTTCTTCTGCGAGATGCTGGCCCTGCTGCTGCGCCGCAAGCAGTTGCGCGAAGGCCAGGCCGAATAAGGCAGGTATCAGGATGTCGCGTTCTCTTCGCCCCTTATTCTCCCTGCTACGCGGAATTGGAATCGGCACCCTGGTTGCTGCCGGACTCGGCATGGCCGGGCTAGCCGCTTCGCAATCGCTGGAAGGCATGGGCAAACCCAACCTGGGTGCCAGCTGGGGCTCCTCCGACGAAAAGGCCCGCCGCCCGGAGGCCCCCAACCGCAGCGACCTGCCCTGGCTGCAACCGCTGATCGACGCCGCCCCGGCCGGCTCGGTCCTTAAAATCCCGGCCGGTGCCTACGCCGGCCCGGTCCTGATCGACAAACCCCTGGTTGTTGATGGTAACGACCAGGTCAGCGTCGATGGCGGTGGCAAGGGCAGCGTTTTCGTCATCGAAGGCAGCGGCATCACCCTGCGCAACCTGCAGCTGCAAGGCTCGGGCGATTCGCACGACAGCGACGACAGCTGCCTGAATGTCCGTGGCAACCATCACGTGGTTGAAAATATCCGCATTCGGGACTGCCTGTTCGGGATCGACCTCAAGCAGGCCAACCACAACACCATTCGCGGCAACCGGATCAGCTCCAAGGACCGTGAGCTGGGCGTCCGGGGTGATGGCCTGCGCCTGTGGTACAGCAATCACAACCTGATCGAGAAGAACGAAGTGGTGGACTCGCGCGACATGGTCGCCTGGTACTCCAACAACAACGTCTGGCGCGGCAACGTCGGCAAGCGCAGCCGCTACTCGATCCACTTCATGTTCGCCAAGGACAACGACGTTGAGGACAACGCCTTCTACGACAACGCGGTTGGCGTGTACCTGATGTACACCGAACGCGTGCACCTGCGCCGCAACATCATCTCGCACGCTACCGGTGCTGCCGGAATGGCGCTCGGCTTCAAGGAATCGAGCGATTCCGACATCGAGGACAATGAAATCGTCTATTGCGCGGTCGGCGTCGGTTCCGACCTCTCGCCCTTCGAGCCGGATACCACCCTGCGTTTCCAGCGCAACCGCTTTGCCTTCAACGGCATTGCCGTGCGCTTCACCAGCGAACTCGGCGGCAACATCCTCACCGACAACGTCTTCGAGGGCAACCTCACCGACGTGGTGCAAATGGGGCGCGGCGTGGCCGACAAAAACGAATGGCGCGGCAACTATTTTGCCGAATACCAGGGCTTTGACCGTAACCGCGACGGCATCGGCGATGCGCCTTACGAGTTGTATGCCTACGCCGACCAGATCTGGATGGAGTTGCCGATGGCTCGCTTCTTCAAGACCTCGCCGGTACTTGAATTGCTCGATTTCCTCGAGCGGCTGGCCCCGTTCTCCTCGCCCGAACTGCAACTGAAGGATCCGGAGCCCCGCTTCGTCAAACCTGAAAAAAGGGTCTGAGCATGACCGAACGCACGCCCCCGAACCCGCCGGGCGACCAAACCGCCCCGCGCAAGCCGGCGTCGAAGAAGCCGGCCGTATCGCTGGAAAAGGCCCAGAAGGCCCGTCGCAAGTTCCTGCAATCGCTGGGTCTGACCGTTGGCGTGGTCGGCCTTTCCCTGCTCGGTTACGCGCCGCTTTCGGGTGCCCGGCCGACTCGCCTGCGTCCGCCCGGCGCACTGGATGAGGCCGACTTCCTCTCGTCGTGCATCAAGTGCGGACAATGCGTGCAGGTCTGCCCGGTCCAGGCAATCAAATTGGCCGATATTACCGATGGTTTCGGGATCGGTGTTCCTTACATTGCCGCCCGCGATCAGGCCTGCGATTTTTCCTGCGATGCGGTGCAGTGCATCCTGGCTTGCCCGACCGGTGCGCTGACCTACAAGAAGCCTGAATTCATGGAGGTTCGCGACGGCGTCAAGCTGGCGGCGGCACCGATCCTGAAGGCCAAGGAAAAGGATGCCGAGCCGACCCTCAACCTCAAGGAACGGATTGGTGTCGCCCGCCTGGCCCGCCCCGAAGCCTGCCTGGCCGTGCAAGGCAAAGGTTTCAAGGGGCAGGCGCGCGGTACCGCATTCAAGGGCCAGTTGCGCTACATGGAGGTGGATCGCTGGAAACCGATCCCGGTCGCCGATCATCCCTATGACCTGCCGCTATGCGACCTCTGCGTCCGCGAGTGCCCGCTCAAGGGCGCCATTGAATTGCGTCCGGTCAAGGCAGCCGACGGCGTCGAGCGGATGACCCCGGTGGTCCTCGAACCTTGTGTCGGCTGCGGCGTCTGTGAGATGGTCTGCCCGGCCGAGCCGGCAGCCATCGTGATTGATGCGCAAGCCCCCTGGAAAGCCTGAGCGGAGTTCGTGATGAGCCGATTTATTGACCAGATCAAGGTAATGCTCGGAGCTGCTCCGCAAAAACCGGAAAAAGTCTCGGAGAAAGTACAGCAGATCATGTTCCTCAAATACGAGGACAAGGATCGCTACATCAAGGAAAAACTGCACGCCCGTGCCCACCACGACGTCAGCCACAAATGGCGCAACCGCCGCTGGGCGGTGCTGCTGGCGGTCAACCTGTTGTTCGTCTTCAGTTTCTGGCTGGACATCCAGTTGCTCGAAGGCGCCTTGACCGCTTCGCGCTTTGCCGGCTTCCATCTGATCGATCTGAACTCCGCATTGCAGGTGATGCTGGCCCACAAGCACATCATCGTGAACCTGTTCATCGGCACCTTTACCGTCTTCCTGCTCTGGGTGCTGCTCGGCGGACGCAGTTTCTGTTCCTGGGTCTGCCCCTACCACCTGCTGGCGGAACTGACCGAAAAGCTGCATCTCAAGCTGGTCGAGAAGAAGCTCGTCACCGACCACGAGTTCCATCGCGGCACGCGTACCGTGTTCTGGGTACTATTCGGCCTGATGGCGGTACTCACCGGCTACACCGTGTTCGAAACCCTGTCACCGACCGGCATCCTGTCGCGGGCGCTGATCTACGGCCCCGGTCTGGCGCTCGGCTGGGTCTTCCTGCTGCTGCTGTTTGAAATCTTCTGGTCGCGCCGCGCCTGGTGCCGCTACATCTGCCCGATCGGCCTGACCTACGGCGCCGTCGGCACCCTCTCGCCGCTGCAGATCACCTACCACGTCGAACACTGCTTCCACGAAGGCGATTGCCGCAAGGTCTGCCTGGTGCCGCATGTGCTCGAGGTGACGATCAAGGGCCGCGCCGACGAGGAGCAGATCGGCCTCGGTCCGGACTGCACCCGCTGCGGTCTGTGTGTCGACACCTGCCCGACCGGCGCCCTGCGCTTCGAAGTCAAGGGTTTGTCCAAGCTGTTGTAATGCGAGCCTGAGCGTTTTTTGCCCCGCTTGGCGGTGGACCGTAAAAAAGGGCCGTGGCGGCAAACGCCACGGCCCTTTTTGCTGAAGCAGCCGGAGTTCAGCCAGCCAGGGTCGGATAATCGGTGTAACCAGCCGCACCCGGCGAATAAAAGGTCGCCGGGTCGGCCGCGTTGAGCGCTGCGCCGGCCTTGAAACGGGCCGGCAGGTCGGGATTGGCAAGGAAGGGCACGCCAAAGGCCACCGCGTCGAGCTGGCCGGCGGCAATCGCGGCTTCGGCCTCGGCGGCCGAGTAGCCCATGTTGCCGATCAGTACGCCCGTGAAGTTCTCCCGCGCCGGAGTCAGCACGTCGCCTTTCTGCAGACCGAAGAAGTCGCTGCGCATCACGTGCAGGTAGGCCAGCCCGAAGTCGTTCAGGCGCGCGGCCAGCCAGGCGGTGAGTCCGGCCGGATCACTGTCGAGCATGCTGTTGTAGCTGTTGAGCGGCGAAATCCGCAGCCCGACCCGCTCGCTGCCCCACACCTTGCACACTGCCTCGGTGACTTCCAGCAGCAAACGGGCACGGTTTTCCAGCGACCCGCCGTAAGGCCCGCTGCGACGGTTGGCGCCGTCGCGCAGGAACTCGTCGAGCAGGTAGCCGTTGGCCCCATGCACTTCGACCCCGTCGAAGCCCGCCGCCTTGGCGTTGGCTGCGGCCTGGGCAAAGCCGGCGACAATTCCGGGCAATTCGGCGTCGTCCAGCGCGCGCGGCACGACGTAGGGCTGTTTGCCTTGCGGCGTATGCACTTCATCGTTCTCGATCGCCAGGGCACTCGGCGCCACCGGCTGCCGCCCGTCGTTGAGCAGCGGATGACAGGCGCGACCGCCATGCCACAACTGCAGCACAATCCGGCCGCCAGCCGCATGCACCGCGTTGGTCACCTGCTGCCAGCCGGCGATCTGCGCCGCTGAATAGATTCCGGGTTCCTTCCAGAAGGCCGAATTGCCTTCGCTGACCATCGTCGCCTCGGCAATGATCAAACCGGCGCTGGCGCGCTGGGCGTAGTGCTCGGCCATCAAGGCGCCGGGCACATGCTCCGGCTCGGCGCGACAGCGAGTCAGCGGCGCCATCAGGATGCGATTGGGCAATTCCAGCGCGCCGGCGCGCAAGGGCTCGAAGAGAACAGACGGGGTTTCGCTCATGGCAGGAATCCGGATTCAAAGAGGTTTAAGAAAGGCAGCACCGGGAGGAGTTCCCGCTGCCGGTATTTTGCCCGCTGGCCATGGTCGACCGTGCAAACTGTCACTTTTCGATACGCCATCGGAGCCGGCAAAATGTTACCCTCCCGCACTTTCGTTTGTCTTGCCCCGCTCGCCTGAGCGCTTTTCGATGCCTGCTTCTTTGCTGCCCAACGTCCCCGCTTCGTCCCTGGAAAACCGCCTGCGCACCGAACTGACGGTGCTTGACGAACTTGGCCTGCGCCGCCGCCGCCGGGTGCTGGAAACCCCATGCGGCCGCGAAGTCACGGTCGACGGGCAAAAATTGCTCAATTTCGCCAGCAACGACTATCTCGGCCTCGCCGGCGACCCGCACCTGGCAGCAGCCCTGGCCGCAGGCGCCGGACAATGGGGCGCCGGTAGCGGCGCAGCCCATCTGGTCAGCGGCCACATGCAGGCGCACGAAGACCTGGAGCAGGCGCTCGCCACTTTCGTCGGTTTTCCGCGCGTGCTCAGTTTTGCCACCGGCTACCTGGCCAATATCGCCGTTACTCCGACCTTTGCCGGCCGGGGCGCGGCCGTGTTCGCCGACAAGCTCAACCACGCCTCGCTGATCGACGCAATGCAGCTGGCCAAGGCACAAGGTGCCGAAGTCCACCGCTACGCGCACAACGACATGGCGGCGCTGGCCCGACTGCTGGAAAAAAGCAGTGCCAGCAGCAAGCTGATCGTCACCGATGCCGTGTTCAGCATGGATGGCGACCTGGCACCGCTCAACGAGCTGTTCGCCCTCGCCGAAGCGCACGACGCCTGGCTGGTGATCGACGACGCGCACGGTTTCGGCGTGCTCGGGCCGCACGGCGAAGGCAGCCTGGCACATTGCCAGCTGCCCTACCACCCGCGTCTGCTGCTGATGGGCACGCTGGGCAAGGCCGCCGGCGTCGGTGGCGCCTTCGTTGCCGGTTCGGACATCGCGATCGACTACCTGCTCAACTGTGGCCGTGGCTACATCTTCACTACGGCCGCACCGCCGGCCATCGCCTGCGCGCTACAAGCCAGCCTGAGTCTGATCGCCGCCGGCGACAACCTGCGCGCCCGCCTGCAGGCACACATTGCGCAATTGCGCGCTGGCCTTGCCGGCCTGCCGTGGACCTTGCTGCCGTCGGAGACCGCGATCCAGCCGCTGATCGTCGGCGACAACCAGGCCGCGCTGCAACTCGCTGATGCCTTGCGCCAGCGCGGGCTGTGGACGCCAGCGATCCGCCCGCCGACGGTGCCCAAGGGCAGCGCCCGGCTGCGCATTTCGCTGTCGGCCGGACACACCGCCGACGATCTCGAACGCCTGATCACCGCCTTGAAGGAACTGGCATGACTGCTCCGCTGTTTTTCATCCCCGGCTGGTGCCTCGGCCGGGGCCCGCTGCAATCCACGGTCGACGCGCTCAACGGCCAATTTCTCGACCTCCCCGGTTACCGCAACGCCGCCGATGGCACCCCGCCCATCGACGATTTTGCCGCCACTGTTGCGCATTACGCCGAACGCCTGCCAACCGGCGCGACGCTGGCCGGCTGGTCGATTGGCGCGCAGCTGGCGCTGGCGGTTGCCGCCCAGGCGCCGACCAAGGTCGGCAAGCTGCTGCTGGTCGCCGGCACCGCCTCCTTCGTCCAGCGCGACGGCTGGCCGCATGCGATGCCACCGGCAGCCCTTGCCGAATTCACCGCTGCGATGGCCGCCGATGCCGAAGCGATGCTGCCGCGCTTTGTCGGCGGCTTCAATCGCGGCGATGCCCGTGCCAAGGAAGTCACCCGCAACCTGCTCGACCTGGCCGATCCGCGTCCGGCCGGCGAAGTCCTGCAAAGCGGCCTGCGCTGGCTGGCCGAAGTCGACTTGCGCCCGCTCGCGCCACAGGTACAGGCCCCGACCCTGCTGCTGCATGGCGGTGCCGACCCGCTGATGCCGCAAGGCGCCGCCGAAGCGCTGGCAGCACTGATCCCCGGTGCCCGCCTCGAATTGTTCGCCGATTGCGCGCACGCGCCGTTCATTTCCCGTCCGGACGATTTCCTAGTCCAGGCACGCGCCTTCATCAATGCCTGAGCAACCGGCCAAGGCCCGCGTCCGCGCCGCCTTCGAGCGTGCTGCCGACAGCTATGACGGCGCTGCCGAAGTGCAGCGTCGGATCTGCCAGCACCTGCTGACCCGGCTGCCGGCCGCGCTACAGCCGCAGCGGCTGCTCGATGCCGGCTGCGGCACCGGCTACGCCCTGGGCTTGCTGCACCAGCGCTACCCCCATGCCCAAGCGCTGGCCCTCGATTTTTCGCCGGCGATGCTGCTGCACTGCCGACGCAGCGCCCCCAACGCGCCGCTGGCGCTGGCCGGCGACATCGAACACCTGCCGCTGGGGAGCGCCAGTCTTGACCTGTACTGGTCGAGCCTGGCCGTACAGTGGTGCGACCTCGCCCGCGCCCTGGGCGAAGCCCGGCGGGTACTCGCCGCCAGCGGCCAGCTGGCGCTGGCCACCTTGGGTCCGGGCACTTTCCATGAATTGCGTACGGCTTTTGCCGGCATCGACCGGCACGCGCATACCCTGAGCTTCGTGGATGCCGCACAAGTCGAGCAACTCGCCCGGGCCAGCGGGTTTGCCACGGTCGACGTCGAAATCCGGCAAGAAACTGCCTACTACCCCGATTTCCGCAGCCTGCTCAAGGCCGTCAAGGCGGTCGGCGCCAACCAGGTCGGCGACGGGCGGCGCACCAGCCTGCTCGGCCGCAGCGCCTTCGCCCGCGCCGCTGCCGCCGCCGAAAACGGCAGAAACATCAACGGCCTGCCGCTCAGCTATGAAGTGATTTTCCTGACCGCCCGCGCTTAAGCTGCAAGCACTGCGGACCGATCCCCCATTTTCCGAGTATTGCCATGTCAGCCTCCGCTTATTTCATCACCGGGACCGATACCGAAATCGGCAAGACCTTCGTCAGTTGCGCACTGCTGCATTGCGCGCGCAACCAGGGATTCCGCGCTGCCGGCCTCAAGCCGGTAGCTGCCGGCACCGAGGCCGATGGCGAAAACGAGGATGTCCGACAAATTCGCGCGGCCAGCAGCATCGTGTTGCCGCCGGCACAGGTCAACCGCTATTGCTTTCAGGCCGCGATCGCTCCGCATCTGGCGGCCCGCGAGGAAGGGCGTGCGATCGATTTCGCGGCGATTGCCGGCGACCTCGCCGGCGCCCGGAAACAGGCCGACTTCCTGATCGTCGAGGGTGCCGGCGGTTTTCGCGTGCCGCTGGGGGTTGACCGTAGCGGCCGCACTCAAGACAGCGCCGACCTGGCGGTAGCGCTTGGACTGCCGGTCATCTTCGTTGTCGGGATGCGTCTCGGCTGCATCAACCACAGCCTGCTCAGCATCGAAGCCATCGCTGCCCGCAGACTGCAGATCGCCGGCTGGGTCGCCAACCGGATCGACCCGGCGATGTCGCGCTTTGCGGAAAATCTGGAGACTTTGCGCCAACTGATTCCCGCCCCACTGCTGGGAACCATCCCGCACGCGCCAACAGGCGGAGCCGCAGGCGCGGCCGAGTACCTGCAACTACCCCCGGCACAGCGCTGAGCCGATGCCCCGGGCGGTTTGCGCCCCCTGCGCGGAAACCTGCCGAGGCAGTCCGCTCAGGCCGCCGTTTCCTGCTGCAGAACCGTAGCCACCAGACGTACTCGTGCCAACAGGCCAGCCACGGCCGCATCCAACCCGGCAATCTCGCCAGCCTTGGCCTTTTGCTCGATGAACAGCGCCTCGGCGGCACCGGCTTCATCCGACATGGTCGACAGCAACCCCTTGATCGTGTGCGCTTCGCGCCGCAGCGCAGCGGCATCGGCTGCCGCATGGGCAGCCGTCAGCGCCGCACAGTTGGCATCAACGTCCTGCAGGAACATGTCGATCATCATCGCGAGGATTTCCTCGTCGCCCCCGAGGCGGTCGAGAATCAGGCCGCGATCGAGAACAAAAGGCTGGCTCATCTGTATCTCCTGGTCCGGATCCGGTTGCTGCCGGCCGGTGAAGGTTCAAGGCATCGCGACAGTCTAACAGGCTGGCAGCCGCTCTGCCAAAGACGCCCTTGCCGGGCACTTACATCCGCGCAGGATGCTCGTCCTGGAAACGCGCCCGGATTTCGAGCACCCGCTCCCACGACTGCAACAGGGCATCGACGCACGCCGGGTCAAAATGCGCCCCCCGCCCCTCGCGGAGCAAGTTCGCCGCATCATCCAGGGACCATGCCGGTTTGTACGGACGCTCCGAAGTCAATGCATCAAAGACATCGGCCACCGCAACGATGCGCCCGAAAATCGGGATCGCCTCACCGGCCAGACCGCAGGGATAGCCACTGCCATCGAATTTTTCGTGGTGGGAAAGGGCGATCTCCGCTCCGGCCCGAAGGATTTCCGAGCCGCTGTCCTTGAGTAGTTCGTACCCCATCCGGGCATGCTGCTTCATGATTTCGAACTCTTCCGGGGTAAGGCGGGCCGGCTTGAGCAGGATGGCATCGGGAATGCCGATTTTGCCGACGTCGTGCAGCGGCGACGATTCGAGCAGCAATCTCTGCTGGTCGACATCAAGGCCCAAAGTCTGCGCAATCAGGGCCGAATAATGCGCCATGCGCTGAATATGCGCCCCGGTCTCAGGGTCGCGGAACTCTGCCGCCCGCGACATCCGGTAAATCAGCTCCTGCTCGCGGGCAAGAATCGCCTGAGTCCGTTCATCAACCATGATCGCCAGGTGCCGGGTCCAGTCGGCCTGGAATTTCTGCCCTTCGCGCAGACTCAGCATGTTGCGCACCCGCGCCGAAAACTCGACCCGGTCGATCGGCTTGGTGAGAAAGTCGTTAGCCCCGCCCTGCAAGGCCTGATAGCGAACTTCCTTCTGGTCGTTGGCGGTGACCATCAGCACCGGAATGTCCGCCGCGCCCTCCAGGCCACGAAAGGCCTCAATGAACTGCAAGCCATTCAGGTCGGGCATCATGTAATCGACAATCACCAGATCGGGCGTGGTTTGCCGGCACCAGTCGAGGGCAGCCTGGGGATGTTCGAACAATACCGGCTCGCATTCTCCCAGCTTCTGGACCAGTGCCTTGATCAGCGTCAGGTTGATCGGGCTGTCATCGACGATGAGAACGGTATTCATGGGCCGCCTTGCCTGCAGATTGAAGGATAGACGGCAAGTATATAATGGCCGGCATGAAACTACTTTTCGATCTCTTCCCTGTCATTCTTTTCTTCGTCAGCTTCAAGTACTCCGAGAAGCACCCGGAGCAGGCCATCGACTGGCTGACCGGGCTCCTCGGGCAAGCGCCCGGCGACGAAAAGCAGGCGCCGATCCTGCTCGCTACATTAGTCGTGATTGCCGCCACCATCGCCCAGATCCTGTGGGTCCGCTTCCGGCACGGACGTGTCGACAAGATGCTGTGGATCAGCCTGGCTCTGGTCGTGGTGTTTGGTGGCCTGACCCTGATTTTTCAGGATGAGACCTTCATCAAGTGGAAGCCGACCATCCTTTACTGGGTATTTGCAGCCAGCCTGGCTTTCAGTTCGCTGGTCCTCAAGAAGAACGCCATCCGCAACATGCTCAGCGAGCAGCTGACACTGCCCGAACAGGTCTGGAGTACGCTCAATCGTTCGTGGATGACCTTTTTCGCCGCCATGGGAATACTCAACCTGGTGGTTGCCTACAATTTTCCGACCGATACCTGGGTCAATTTCAAACTTTTCGGCGGCATGGGCCTGATGCTGGTTTTCGTCCTCGGCCAGGGCATGCTGCTTTCGAAATATCTTGAGGAAGACAAGTAATGCTCTACGCCATCATTGCCGAAGATCGTTCCGGCACGCTCGAACAACGTCTGTCCGCCCGCCCGGCACACCTCGCCCGATTGCAGGCGCTGCAAGCCGAAGGCCGACTGTTCGTTGCCGGGCCCTGCCCGGCAGTTGATTCGCCGGACCCCGGCCCGGCCGGCTTCAGCGGCAGCCTAATCATTGCCGAGTTTCCCTCGCTGGCCGACGCTCAAGCCTGGGCCGAGGTCGATCCCTATGTCGCGGCCGGCGTCTATGAACGCGTCACGGTCAAGCCCTTCAAGAAGGCACTGCCGGCGTGAGCGAAATCCCGGAGAACCTGCGCGCCAGGCTGGCAGTGCTCGAACCCGAGGCTGTCGAAATCACCGACGATTCGCACCGCCATGCCGGCCATGCTGGTGCCCGCGAAGGCGGACACTACCGCCTACGGATTGTTTCCCGGCAATTTTGCGGCCGATCAACCCTGGCCCGCCATCGCCTGGTTTATGATGCGGTCGGCGACTTGATGCGCAATGGCATTCATGCCCTGGTCATCGACGCCAAAACACCCGACGAACTATAATCCTGTCCCAAACCACACTCCCACCGAGGTAGTTTCCCATGCGTAACATCTCCCGTCTGGCCGCCCTCCTTGTCGCTGGCGCCATCGTCTCCCTGCCGGCCCTCGCCGAGAAAGGTAAGGCCTTCGCCACGGTCAACGGCCAAGCGATCCCGAATTCGGTTTACGAGGCTTTCAGCAGCGAACAAAAGGCCCAGGGTACGCCGGATTCACCGGAACTGCAGGCGGCCATTCGCGAAGAACTGGTCCGTCGCGAAATCCTGGCCCAGGAGGCCAAGAAGAAGGGCCTCGACAAAAACCCGAACATTCAGGGGCAAATCGAACTCGCCCGCCAGGCCGTGCTGATCCGGGCCCTGCTCTCCGAACACGTTCGCGCCAACCCGATCAGCGATGCCCAACTGCGCGCCGAATACGATGCGATCAAGGCCAGCCTCGGCAATACCGAGTACAAGGCTCGCCACGTGCTGGTTGAGAGCGAAGAGCAAGCCAAGGCGATCATCGACAAACTGGCCAAGGGCGAAAAATTTGCCGACCAGGCCAAGCAATCCAAGGATCCCGGCTCCCGCGACAATGGCGGCGACCTCGGCTGGAGCAGCCCGAGCGCCTACGTCAAGCCGTTTGCCGATGCCCTCGGCCAGCTGAAGAAGGGGGATTACACCAAGACCCCGGTCAAGACCGACTTCGGCTACCACGTCATCCAGCTCGACGATACCCGCGCCCTGACCCCGCCGCCGTTCGACCAGCTCAAGCCGCAATTGCAACAGCGCGCCAACCAGCAACAGGTTGAAAAGCTGGTCAAGGAATTGCGTGCCAAAGCCAAGGTGAACTAAGGCGCAGCCAGCGCCAGTTCGCTTGCCCGCCATCGGCGGGCATTTCTTTTTCAGCGAACGCCAGGAGACGGCCCGTGTTCGGATTGAAAAACCGGCAAGCAGCGAACCCGCCAACCGCCCCCCAGGGGACGGTTGTACCGGCTGCCAATGCCTTGCTCTGCAGCGAAGTTGTGTTTGACCGCCGCAACCGGATTGCCGGTCACTTGCTGCGAATGCGCCGGGCGGACTTCGCCGCACAAGCACCGGCACCGCTGCAAACTGCCCATGACCAGCAACTGCTGGCATTGCTGACCAATGAAGAGCAGCCCGAGCACGGAGGACTTTTCTTTCTCCCGCTATCCTCAGCCAGCCTGTCGCTGCCCACGGTCGACCAGTTGGCCGGACGGAAAATCATGCTCCTGCTGCAACTGGCCGATGCAGCCTGCAGCCAGGAACTGCTGCCACGGATTGAGCAGTTGCAGGAACAGGGGCTCCAGATCGGTCTTTATCGCCAACCGCGCCATGCCGCATTTGGCGAACTCGTCGCCGCCAGTGATTGCGGGGCACTCGACATTGCCGCCCATCCGCCGGAAACCATTCGCGACTTCTCTGCCGCCTACCGAGCGATCGAGAAGACCCGCCCGAATGCCTTGTTTGCCGCCAATATCGACCACCTCGACGAATTGCAGCTTTGTCGCCAGTGGCATTTCGACTACTTCCACGGCCGCTTCGCCGAATTGCCGCCACTCCCGGACAGCGAACGCAGCGGAGCAGATCCACACAAAATGCAGTTGCTGCATCTGCTGCGCCTGGTGCAGAGCGATGCCGACACCAGTGAAATTGCCGTCGCCCTCAAGCACGACCCATTGCTGGCATTCCGCATCCTGCGCTATCTGAACTCCCCGGCACTGGGTCTTTCCGGACGTATCGACAGCATGGAACAAGCACTGATGCTGCTCGGCCGACAACGTCTGTTCCGCTGGCTGTCGGTACTGCTTTTCTCGGTCCGCGAACCACAATTCGGCGACTGGCTGCTGGTTGAAAGCGCACTCACCCGTGGCCGCCTGATGGAACTGCTGGGCCGCGAAAGCCATCCCGACATAGCCAGCGACACCCTGTTTCTGGCCGGAATCTTTTCCTGCCTGGACCGTCTCCTGCGCCGCCCTCTGGCCGAAATTCTGGCAGACATGCCCCTCCCCGAGCTTGTCGCAGAAGCCTTGTTGCATGGCCGGGGCACACTGGCTGCATTGCTGCGCACCGCGATCGCCGGCGACAGCTTCGATCTGTTACGACTGGAGTCCGCCGCCCGCGATGCCGGCTTGTCGCCGCACTCGGTCAACCGCGCCTTCCTCGCCGCAACCGCCTGGGCCAGCGAAGTCACCGAACACTGGGAGTAAGCGACAAAGCGACCAAGAAGCGAAACACTTCGCTCACGACCGACGCTGGCCAGCGCAGGCCATGAGTCGAATTGATCCATGTCCATGTCTTTCCCCGGCAAACATGGCCCAATACCGGGCGATGCCGATCCACCCACTGACTCTTCTACTGCTGAGCTGGTTTGCCGCCGGTAGCGTTTATGCGACGCAAGCGCTGCAACCCTGGCTCGATGCCGCTCCGTCCGGCACCGTCCTGCGCCTGCCGCCCGGGAAATATCGCGGACCGGCAATCATCAGCAAGCCGCTGACCCTGGAAGGCAACCACCAAGTCATCCTCGACGGCGGCGGCCAAGGAACCGTACTGACCATTCGTAGCGACGACGTCAGCGTGCGGGGGCTGCACCTGCGCGCCAGCGGCGACTCGCACGACGCCATCGACGGCGGCATCATGGCCGAAGGTAGCCGCCTACGGATCGAGGACAACCGGATCGACGACGTGCTGTTCGGCATTTCCCTGCACCGCAGCCGCGACAGCGTGATCCGCAACAACTACATCCGCTCCCGCCCGGTGGACTCGGCCGAACGCGGCGACGGGCTACGCCTGTGGTACAGCAGCGGCAACCGGATCGAGAACAACGACATCGCGCAAATCCGCGACATCACCGTCAGCAACGCCACCCATAACCGTTTTATCAATAACCGGGTACGCCACAGCCGGCGCGGACTCAACTTCCTGTTCGCTCACCGCACCCTGGTCGAAGGCAATCTGTTCGAACACAACTCGACCGGCATCATTGCGCTCAACTCCGATGGCCTGACCATCCGCCGCAACCGCATCCTGCACGCCATGGATCCCTCGGGAGCCGGGGTGGCGCTCAAGGAAACCGATGCCGCGCTGATTCAGGACAACGAAATTGTTCATTGTGCGCACGGCATCATGGCCGATTCGCCAATGCACCCGATCAACCGCATCGTTTTCATCGACAATCTGGTCGCCCACAACATCACCGGCATCTATTTTTACGGTGCCAAGGGCGGACACATTGCGATCAACAACCGCTTTCGCAGCAATCTGTGGCCGGTGACCATCATCGGCGACGGCGATCCGATGAACGATGTCTGGCTGAATAATCTCTGGGATGACTACGAAGGCTTTGATCGCGACGGCGACGGCATCGGCGACACCCCGCACGAACTCTATGCCTGGTCCGACCGGATCTGGATGGAGACCCCGGCGGCGCGCTTTTTCCGCAATTCGCCAGTACTCGAACTACTCGACTTTCTTGAACGCCTGGCACCCTTTGCCGCGCCCAGCCTGATCCTGCGCGACCCGGCCCCGCGCATGGGCGAAAAAAAGGCGGCCCCGGA
Organism: Dechloromonas sp. ZY10; assembly: GCF_041378895.1. Classification (NCBI taxonomy): domain Bacteria; kingdom Pseudomonadati; phylum Pseudomonadota; class Betaproteobacteria; order Rhodocyclales; family Azonexaceae; genus Dechloromonas; species Dechloromonas aquae. The sequence goes on along the minus strand of NZ_CP144212.1, from coordinate 1,198,606 downwards.
GCGCCGCCGCTGATTTCGCGTTTACATCGTTAACTGCGTTGCCGGCTGCGCGTGAACCGGACTACCGACTTGTCTGCCGACAGCAATCAAGCGCCAGCCGCTTTCAAGGCAGCAGGGCCGCCCCGATACCGCTGGAGTTGCTGACAAAGCTGCTCAGCGAACGGCGCAGGTTCTCGCGATCACCGGACTGCATTGCCGCGTGGCATTCGCCGAGGTCACGCCGGCACTGATGAGCAGCGCGGGTGTATGCCGCCAGGCTTTCCGGACTCAGGGCAAAGCCTTGAACCGTGTGCGGCTCGTCGACCAGACACTCGCAGCGAATCTCGCCAGTACGCATAAACTGGGCTGCCATGCGGAATTTACGCGCATTGCACAGATGGATGACCGAAGTAGCGGCCAATTTGTCTAAAGCCTTAGCCATGCTGGATTCCTCGCTTTGCAATATATCCTTTGGATACTACACAGGAATCAATCGGTTGCATATTTGACAAAAGTCATAGCTGATAGGCATCACCACCTCCTTGCATCGCCATTTCGACCACCCGACGAATCAGGTGCGGTGCGAACAGTGCAATCAGGTCGTAGTCATAGCGCCGCAGATAGGCGCCCCGGCGCAAGGCCAGGCGAGTCGTGTTCGACTCGAACAGATGCGCTGCATCAAGTGCGACCAGGCCGGCATCGCGCTGTGCATCGTACGCCAGCGCCGAAATGATCCCCAGGCCCAGGCCGAGACTGACGTAAGTTTTAATCACATCGGCATCGAGTGCGGTCAAGGCGATATTGGGAGTTGCACCGATCCGCTCGAAGGCCCGGTTGATCCGCGACCGGCCGGCAAAGGCGGTATCGTAGGTAATCAGAGGCCAGCGCACCAACTCCTGCAAATTGAGAACACCGCTGCGGGTGATCGGATGTCCTTCCGGAGCGATCACGCAGTGGCTCCACTGCCTGACCGGCAAAGTGACCAGTTGCGGGTACTGATCCAGCGCCTCGGTCGCAATGCCAATATCAGCATCGCCAGCCGCCACCCATTCGGCGATCTGGGTCGGACTGCCCTGATGCATCTCCAGCTTGACCTGCGGATGCTGGGCGACGAAGTCGCGGACCACCAGCGGCAAGGCATAACGGGCCTGGGTGTGGGTTGCCGCCAGCACCAGCCGGCCACTGTCGCCGGCTGCAAACTCGCCGCTCGCCCGCTTGAGGTTCTCGGCCTCACGCAGGATGCGCTCGGCGATCGCCAGCACCACCTTGCCCGGTTCGGTGATACCGGTGAAGCGCTTGCCGCTGCGCTCGAAGATCGCCACCCCGAGTTCGTCCTCAAGCAGCTTGACCTGCTTAGAGATTCCCGGCTGCGAGGTGTACAGGGATTCAGCCGCCTCCGAGACATTGAGACCCTGGCGCTGAATTTCGACGATGTAGCGTAATTGCTGGAGTTTCATAAGGCAGAGCGAGGATCAAGGAGCAAGAAAGTTGCTTGCAGTTCGATCCTTTATACTAATAACCAGAAGATATAACAATCTAACCCAATATTCTTTTTGTTTCAAATAAAGCCCGGTACGATGCGCGCCCATGGACTATCTCTACACCCTTTCCGGCTTTGCCGTCGGCGCGATTGTCGGTTTGACCGGCGTCGGCGGCGGTTCGCTGATGACCCCCTTGCTGGTGCTGGTCTTTGGCGTCCATCCCGCCACGGCGGTCGGCACCGATCTGCTTTACGCCGCCTTGACCAAGGCTGGCGGCACGGTGGCACACGGTCGGAAAGGACACATCGACTGGAACATCACCCTGCGCCTGGCGGCCGGCAGCATTCCGGCTGCCGCAATCACCATCTGGGTATTGTCCCAACTCCCCAAGGGTAGCAACGCGATTGGCGCAATCATTTCGCACGGTCTCGGCTTTGCGCTCTTCCTGACCGCGATCGCCATCCTCTTTGGCAAGAAGCTGCGCGACTACGCCAATCGCCATGAAGAATCCGAACTGCGCCGCTGCTGCCTGCCTACGATTACCGTAATCGTAGGCGCCATTCTCGGCGTGCTGGTCACGATTTCGTCGGTCGGCGCCGGAGCCCTCGGCGTCGCCGCGCTGTTTTTCCTCTATCCCAAGCTGTCGACCGTGAAAATCATCGGTTCCGACGTCGCCCACGCCGTACCGCTGACGCTGGTCGCCGGTCTTGGCCACTGGCTGCTCGGCGGCGTCGACTGGGTGCTGCTTGGTTCGCTGCTGCTTGGTTCGCTGCCCGGCATCTGGCTCGGCAGCCATCTTTCCGCCAAGGTGCCGGAGCATATCCTGCGCCGCATCCTGGCCTCCATGCTGGTGCTGATCGGCACCAAGCTGGTCCTTGCCTGAGATTTCCCCAAGGAATCGCCATGTATCAATACAATGCCCTTGACCGCCAGTTGATCAACGAGCGCGTCGCCCAATTCCGCGATCAGGTCCGCCGCTGGAAAGCCGGCGAACTCTCCGACGAGGAGTTCCGCCCACTGCGCCTGCAGAACGGTCTCTACATCCAGCGCCACGCGCCGATGTTCCGCATCGCCGTGCCCTACGGCATGCTCAACGCCGAACAACTGCGCAAGATGGCTCACCTGGCCCGCACCTACGACCGTGGCTACGGCCACTTCACCACCCGTCACAACCTGCAGTTGAACTGGCCGAAGATCGAAGACGTGCCGGAAATGCTCGCCGAACTGGCCACCGTCGATCTGCACGCGATCCAGACCTCGGGCAACTGCCTGCGCAACATCACCACCGACCAGTTCGCCGGCGTTGCTGCCGACGAGATCATCGACCCGCGCCCGCTGGCCGAGATCATGCGCCAGTGGACCACCTTCCACCCTGAATTCGCCTTCCTGCCGCGCAAGTTCAAGATCGCGATTTCCGGCACCGAGGAAGACCGCGCCGTCACCTGGTTCCACGACATCGGCCTGCACCTGAAACAGGTCGACGGTCAGGTCGGCTTCACCGTGATCGTCGGCGGTGGCCTTGGCCGCACCCCGATCCGCGGCCAGATCATCCGCGATTTCCTGCCCTGGCAAGACATTCTGTCCTATTGCGAAGCAGTGCTCCGCGTCTATAACCGCTACGGCCGCCGCGACAACGCTTACAAGGCACGGATCAAGATTCTGGTCCAGGCGCTCGGCATCGAGGCCTTCCGCGAACAAGTCGAGGCCGAATGGGCGCATGGCAAGAACGGCCCGATGACCATTACCCAGGCCGAATACGACCGCGTCGCCGCACACTTTGCCGCACCAGCCTACGAAACCCTGAGTGCCGCCGAACTACCGCAGGAAAAAGCCTTCCTGCGCTGGGTCGACCGTAACACCCACGCCCACAAGGTGCCGGGCTACGCCGCCGTCACCCTGTCGCTGAAGAAACACGGCATCGCGCCGGGCGACATCACTGCGGAACAAATGGAGATCGTCGCCGACCTCGCCGACCGCTACAGCTTCGGCGAACTGCGTATCAGCCACGAACAGAACATCATCCTCGCCGACGTCAAGCAAGCCGACCTGTACGCAGTCTGGCAAAAGGCCAGCGCTGCCGGCCTGGCAACGCCCAACATCGGCCTCCTGACCGGCATGATCTGCTGCCCCGGCGGCGATTTCTGCGATCTGGCCAACGCCAAGTCGATTCCGATTGCCACCGCCATCCAGGCCCGTTTCGACGACCTCGACTACCTGTTCGACATCGGCGAAATCGACCTCAACATCTCCGGCTGCATGAACGCCTGTGGCCACCACCACGTCGGCCACATCGGTGTGCTGGGCGTGGACAAGAATGATGCCGAGTTCTACCAGGTCACCCTGGGCGGTCGCCAGGGCTACGAAGCCAAGCTTGGCAAGGTGATCGGCCCGTCGTTCTCGGCCGAGGAAATGCCGGACGTGGTCGAGAAGATCATCAAGGTCTATCTCGCCAACCGCCATGAAGACGAGCGCTTCATCGACACCTTCGACCGGATCGGTCTCGATCCCTTCAAGAACCTCGTGTACGAAGGCCGCGCCCACGGCAAGGCCAAGTCTGCAGCCCAGGAGAATGCATGATGGCGCAACTGATCAAGAATGGCTCGCTCACGGTCGACACCTGGAATAGCCTGGAAATCGCCGAGGGCGAAAGCCCGGAAACCCTAAGCTTGCCGGAAGGCGACCTGCTCTTCCCGCTCGCCGTGTGGCTGGCGCGCAAGAACGAAATCATCGCCCGCTATCCGCGCATCGGCCTGCTGCTGCAGCCGGCCGACAGGGTTGAGGACGTCGCCGCCGACCTGCACTACTTCCAGGTGATCGCAGTCAATTTCCCCAAATTCGTCGATGGCCGTGGCTACTCGACCGCCGCCCTGCTCCGCCAGCGCTATCAGTTTGCCGGCGAACTGCGGGCCGTCGGCGACGTGCTGCACGACCAGTTGTTCTTCATGCGCCGGGTCGGTTTCGATGCCTACGCGCTAAAGGACGGCAAGAGCGTCGAAGCGGCGCTGGCCAGTGGCTTTGCCACTTTCAGCCAGCCCTACCAGGGCGCCACCGACCAACCGCTGCCGGCTTTCCGCCGCAACGCCTGAGGCCCGCCGATGACCCCGAACCTGCTCCGCATCACGCCCGAACTCTCGACCAGCGTAGCGACCAAGACCGGCGAAGTCCTGCAACTGCTGGCCCGCATCGCCCGCGACTTCGCCCCGGCGACCTTCGCCAACAGCCTCGGCGCCGAGGACATGGTGCTGACCGACCTGATCCTGAAGCACAAGCTGCCGATCCAGATCTTCAGCCTCGACACCGGCCGCCTGCCGCCCGAGACCTACGATCTGATGGGCGCGGTGGAAAAACACTATAAAACCCAGTTGACCGTGTTTTTTCCGCGCGCCGACGACGTCGAACTGTATGTCCGCAACCAGGGCATCAACGGTTTCTACGACTCGGTCACGCTGCGCAAGGCCTGCTGCGCGATTCGCAAGGTCGAACCGCTGAAGCGGGCGCTGGCCGGCAAGCGCGCCTGGATCACCGGCATGCGCGCCGAGCAGGCGGCGACCCGCGGCAACCTGGCGGTGCAGGAATACGACGAAGGCAACGGGCTGGAGAAATTCAATCCGCTCGCCAGCTGGAGCGAAAAGGAAGTGTGGACCTATATCAAGGAGAACAACGTGCCGTACAACGCGCTGCACGACAAGTTCTACCCGAGTATCGGCTGCGCCCCTTGCACCCGCGCCATTTCACCCGGCGAAGACGTGCGCGCCGGCCGCTGGTGGTGGGAAAACCCCGAATCCAAGGAATGCGGCCTGCACGTCAAGGGCTGACCCCGGAAAGCAAAAGCGGACGCCTTGGTCCGCTTTTTTATTTGAATAAATAGCACGACCGTTCTATTATTACTCCATGTCGAAATCCGCCACCACCGCCAGCAAGGGCGAACTGACCCGCGCCTGCATTCTCGATGCCGCCGTCCAGCAAGCAGCGCTGGCCGGTTTCGAGGCGCTGACCATCGGCGGCCTGGCGAGCCAGACCGGGCTCTCGAAGAGCGGCCTGTTCGCCCATTTCGGCTCCAAGGAAGAATTGCAACTGGCGGCGCTCGACGAAGTCGTCCGCCGCTTTATCGAAACTGTCTACCAGCCGGCACTGGCGGCGCCGGCCGGGCGCGCCCGGCTGAGCGCGCTGTTCGCCCACTGGCTGCAATGGACCAAGCGTAGCGGCCTGCCGGCCTGTCCGATGATGTCGGCGCTGGGCGAGTACGACAGCCAGCCCGGCCCGATGCGCGACGCCCTCGAACGCGAGATGCGCCGCCTTGACGCGGCGATTGCCGAGAACGTCAACGCTGCGATGGCCCTCGGCGAATTTTCCGGCGCCGTCACGCCGCAGCAATTCGCCTTCGAAACCTTCGGCATCATTGCCAGCTGTTACCGCAGCCGCATCCTGTACCAGGATCCCGAATCCGGCACCCAGGCCCAACTCGCCTTCGCCCGTCTACTCGCTGCAGCCGCCGGCGAAACGCCGGCGAGTATCGTGGCGCCTCCCACCGTCCGTCCCTAAGTTCCTTTTCCAGGAGTCATGCCATGAGCCTGCCTACCCTCAGCGCCAAAAATAGCACGACCGTTCGGTCTTTTATAATTCGCCACGGCGGCGCCCTGCTCAGTCGCCTGGCCATCCGCCTTGCGCCACGCTGGACCGCCCGCCAGGCGGTACGGCGCTTTCTGACGCCGCCGCAGCGCACGGTCGCCCCGCCGCATGACTTTCCCGCACCATGCCGACAGCAGTTGCTGAACGCCGGTGACCAGCGGATAGCCTGCCGCGTCATCGGTCCTGCCGGCGCACCGGCATTGATCCTCAGCCACGGCTGGGGCGGCCATGGCGGCCAGTGGCAGCCCTTCGTCGCCCCGCTGCTGGCCGCTGGCTACCAATTGTGGATTCCCGAGCACCCGGCGCACGGCGACAGTCCTGGCGAACAATCCAGTCTGCCAGCTTTCATCGCCAGCCTTGAGGCTGCCGCCACTGCGATTGCTGCCTGCGGCGTTCGCCTGGCCGGCCTGATTGGCCACTCGCTCGGTGCCAGCGCCGCTGCCCTGGCGCTGTACGGCCGGCCACTACCCGGCGCCGATGCTGACACGCGCCTGCTTTTGCTCGCGCCGGCGGCGTCGCTGCTGGCCCTGTCGCGGCAATACGCGGAGCTGTACGGGCTGCCGGAAACCTTGCGCGCGGCGGTGCAATTCCGGCTGGAGCAGCAATTCGCCACCCCCTGGCGGCGTTTCGAATTGGCTGAACTGCCCGTCGGACCCCACCCTGCCCTATTGATCCACGACCGCAGCGACCGCGCACTGGCCGTCGGGCATACGCTGCACATCGGCCAGCATTGGCCGCAGGCGCGCATCCTGCTGACCGACGGACTCGGCCACCAACGCCTGCTGCAAGCCGCGCCGGTGATCGCGGCGGTGCTGGCTTACCTGCGCGGAGAAAAAATCGGGACGCAGGCAACGCCAGCCTCAGTGAGCCGCTGCTATTGAGCACGCCCCCCCTGGCTGCCGGTGGCAGCCAGGGCCGAGGGACGCCAAAGGGCGCCCCTGCGACGAGATGCTTACAATCCGCGAATCACCGCGCAAGCAATCCGCTTGCCGCTGTTGCCGGCCGGTTGCGAAATGTAGTCGTCGGGGTCAGCATGGACGATCAGGCTAAGGCCTATCACATCACCAAGAGACACCCCTTTGACGTCGGCACTGTATTTAACGACGCCGCCCGCATCGGCCACCAGATTGGGCAAGTCGCCGGCATGCCGCTCGGCCTTGTCGTGGTGGCCGTGCCGCTTGCCGGTCGGGTTGTAGTGTCCTTTGGCGCTGCTGGCATCGGCGGCGCTGCAGTCACCGACCTCATGGATATGGAAACCGTGCTCGCCGGGCGGGACATCGCGAGCATCGACCTCGACCCGCAGCTTGTCGCTGCCAAGATCGCTCAACACCACCTTGCCACTGACGCGACTGCCCGAACGGGCCTGAAATTCGGCGCTGGCACCAGGTTTGGCCGGTTGCGAAACGCAGCCGGAAAGTGCCAGCACCAAGCCGGCAAGCAACAGCGAACAACGAACTGGATGCATGGTTTTCTCCTTGTGGTTAGCTATCGGACAGGGTCACAGAGCAACAGCGAGGGCGGATGCTTTCCCCCGAATCGTTGCCGCGTCCCGGCAGCATACGTCAGCCGACCGGCATCGGGTTCGGGAAAACCCTGATTCAGGCCAGGATTTTTGCTCCAGGCTATTTGCTGCACCGCAACATTACGGTAGTCTTGCGCCCGTAAACTTGCTCAAACCCGAGGAACATCATGAGCGAAATCGATCTCAAACGTTTTTTTCTGGAACAGGTCAAGCTGTTCGAACACTTCAGCGCCGACAAGATTGACGAAATCATCGGTCTGTCCCGCCTTTCGACCTTCGAAGGCAACGAGGCGATGCTGGAAACCGGCGATGACAGCCAGCATCTCGGCATCCTGATTGACGGCCACGCCGAAATTTCAGTCAGCGACAACACCGGCGCCCGCAGCGTCGTCGCCCAGCTTGGCGTCGGCGATGCTTTTGGCGTGATGTCCTTGCTCACCGGCGAGCGGATCGCCGCCGACGTGATCGCCGGTAACCGCTGCTTTGTGCTCCTGATTCCGCAGGATGTATTCAATACCCACATCCTGACCAACCCCAAGGCGGTCGCCTACCTGTCCCGTCTGCTCACCGAACGGATCCGCGCGCTGAGCGCCAGCGAAGCAGAAGCCACGGTCAACCACGGCAACCCGGCAAAATCGAGCGATCCCTATGCACTGTCGCTGATCAACAACCGGCCGGGCAAGGTGGTCGCACTCAACGTCGGCATCAGCCAGATTCATTTCGGCATCTACAACACCGCCGAAAGCGGCGCCGACGTGCATGGCATCATCGACCAGGCCGACCGCGACGTGGCCCATGTCACGGTCCACGTCGGCCCCCAGCAAAAAAAACTGGACTGGCCGCAATTCAAGCTATCCGATCTGTTCAAGGTGATGGTCGAGGCGAGCAAGTCACTGGGCCCCGCCTTCACCTTTCATCCGGAAGACGTAACCGCCATCGGTCACCGTGTTGTCCATGGCGGCAACAAGTTCGCCAGCTCGGTCGTCGTCACCCCGGCGGTGATGAGCGACATCGAGGAACTGTCGGTCTTCGCGCCGCTGCACAACCCGGCCAACCTGGCCGGCATCCGCGTCGCGCTCAAGGCCTTCCCTGGCATCCCGCAGGTCGCCGTCTTCGACACCGCCTTCCACCAGACGCTGGCGCCCTACGCTTACCTCTACGGCCTGCCTTACGAGTTGTACAAGCAGCACGGGATTCGCCGCTACGGTTTCCACGGCACCTCGCACCGCTATGTCTCGCTGAAATCGGCGGAAGTGCTGCAACGGCCACTCGGCGAGCTGGAAATCGTCTCCTGCCACCTCGGCATCGGCGCCTCGCTGTGCGCCATCGACCATGGCCGTTCGGTCGACACCACAATGGGGATGACACCGACCGACGGCCTGATCATGCCCAGCCGCTCCGGCAGCATCGACCCGGCGGTGATGATCCACCTGATGCAAGAGCACAAGATGTCGCCAGCCGACCTGTCGGCGCTGATCAATAGCGAAAGCGGCCTCAAGGGGATTTCCGGCATCTCCAGCCACATTACGGAAATCGAGGCAGCCGCCGCCGAAGGCCATCACCGCGCCTTGCTCGCGCACAAGGCCTTCTGCTACCAGGTGCGCAAGAACATCGGCGCCTATGTGGCGGCGATGGGTGGGATCGACGTCCTCGCCTTCACCGGCGACATCGGCGAAGGCAGCGCTACGGTGCGCAGCCTGGCCTGCCAGGGCCTCGGCTATATGGGCATCAAACTCGACGAGGAAAAGAACCGCAACCTTGGCCCGGTCGACGGTTACGCAGTCGTCTCGACCGACGATTCACCGGTCAAGATCCTGATCATCGCGAACGACGACGAACGTCTGGTGGCCTGGGAAACCCTGCGCGCCATTGAACGCAACCAGTTGCTGCTCGAAGCCAAGGCCGAAGAAACGCCGGCGATCCCGGTCGAAATCTCGGCCCACCACGTGCATCTGGCGCAAGCCGACGTCGAAGCCCTGTTCGGCCCCGGCCATCAGCTGACGCCAATGCACGAACTGTCGCAGCCCGGCCAGTACGCCTGCGAGGAAAAGGTGCATCTGGTCGGCCCCAAGGGGCGCATCGCCAATGTCCGCGTGCTCGGCCCGACGCGCAAGGAAACCCAGGTTGAAATCGCGATGACCGAGCAATTCAAACTTGGTGTGCAACCGCCAATCCGCCAATCCGGCGACCTCGCCGGCACGCCCGGGATCACGCTGGAAGGCCCCTACGGCAGTACCACCATCGAGCGCGGCGTGATCTGCGCCCAGCGCCACATCCACATGGCGCCGGAAGACGCGATGCGCTTCCGGGTGCGCGACAACTACGTTGTCCGCGTCCGCGTCGAAGGCGAGCGCGAACTGATCTTCGGCGACGTCGTGGTGCGAGTGAACCCGGCTTTCCGCCTGGCCATGCACATCGATACCGACGAAGGCAACGCCGGCAACCTCAAGACCGGCATGCTCGGCTACATCGAAGAAATTCAGAGCCGCGCCTGATCACGGCCTGACACCGAGAAAACGGCGCCTGACGCGCCGTTTTCTTTAGTTGGCTTGAGAAAAATCGCAGTTATTCACGGTCGACCGTGAAAATAGCCTTTTTTGCCTTGCGTGCATTGACAATAGCGAGGCCGGCAGCGAAAAACAAAAAGGCCATCGCAAGGATGGCCTGATCTGTTTTCCGAAAGCTGTGGTGGGCGGTACTGGGATCGAACCAGTGACCCCTGCCGTGTGAAGGCAGTGCTCTACCGCTGAGCTAACCGCCCATCGGAAAGACGACATTAAAGCATAGCCGATGCCGCGAGTCAAACACAGTCGGCTAAAATGCTGACTTTACCTTCTTGCCGATGCATCTCATGAAGCCTGTCCGCACCCGATTCGCCCCCAGCCCCACCGGTTACCTGCACATTGGCGGCGCCCGTACCGCGCTGTTTTCCTGGGCCTACGCCCGTCGCCACGGCGGCACCTTCGTGCTGCGCATCGAAGACACCGACGTTGCCCGCTCGACCCCGGAAGCGGTCCAAGCCATTCTCGACGGCATGGCCTGGCTGGAACTGACGCACGACGACGGCCCCTACTACCAGATGCAGCGCATGGATCGCTACAAAGCGGTGATTCAGGAGATGCTGAGCCAAGGCCATGCTTATTACTGCTACACCAGCAAGGAAGAGCTCGACGCCCTGCGCGCCGAGCAGGAAGCGCAGAAAATCAAGCCGCGCTACGACGGCCGCTGGCGCCCGGAAGAAGGCAAGACCCTGCCCACCCCACCGGCGGGCATCGACCCGGTCGTTCGCTTCAAGAACCCCAAGGGCGGCGCAGTCGCCTGGGACGACGCGGTCAAGGGCCGCATCGAAATCAGCAACGACGAACTTGACGACCTGATCATCGCCCGCGCCGACGGCACCCCGACCTACAATTTCTGCGTCTGCGTCGACGACTGGGATATGGGCATCACCCACGTCATTCGTGGCGACGACCACGTCAACAACACGCCGCGCCAGATCAACATCCTCAAGGCCCTCGGTGCCGAAGTGCCGACCTACGCCCATCTGTCGATGATTCTCGGTGACGACGGCGCCAAGCTATCGAAGCGCCACGGCGCCGTATCGGTGATGCAGTACGACGAGGACGGCTTCCTCAAGGAAGCGGTCATCAACTACCTGGCCCGCCTTGGCTGGTCGCACGGCGACGACGAAGTCTTCTCGCGCCAGCAGTTCGTCGAATGGTTCGACCTCGACCACATCACCGCCTCCGCCGCCCAGTTCAACACCGAAAAGCTGCTCTGGCTGAACCAGCACTACATGAAACAGCTGCCGGCCGCCGAGCTGGCCGCCAAGATCGCGCCCCGCCTCGCTGCTCGCAGCATCGATTGCACTACCGGCCCCAGCCTGGAAGCTGCCTGCGCCCTCTATGTCGACCGCTGCAATACGCTCAACGTACTGGCCGACGCGGTCGAAGTGTTTTACTGCAACATTGAAGCCCAACCGGAACTGCTCGCCCAGCACCTTGGTGAGGAGGCCCGTCCGGCACTGACCGATTTTGCCAACGCACTGGCCGACATTCCATGGGAAATCCCGGCGATTGCCGCGACGATCAAGGAAACCGTCGGCAAACACGGGCTGAAGATGCCGAAACTGGCGATGCCGCTGCGTGTGATGCTGACCGGCCAGGCCCAGACTCCGTCAGTAGATGCCGTAGTCCACCTGCTCGGCCGCGAGCGCGTGATCACATCAATTAAAAAATATCTCTAAAAACCGCAGAAGGCCCTTTACAAGAGGCAAGAGACTCCCTATAATGCGGCCTTCTTCGACGGGGGTATAGCTCAGCTGGGAGAGCGCTTGCATGGCATGCAAGAGGTCAGCGGTTCGATCCCGCTTACCTCCACCAAAGAAGAAGGTAGTTTTGTCCGGGTCCCCATCGTCTAGAGGCCTAGGACACCGCCCTTTCACGGCGGTAACCGGGGTTCGAATCCCCGTGGGGACGCCAAGCTTTATGCGCGGAGTGGTAGTTCAGTTGGTTAGAATACCGGCCTGTCACGCCGGGGGTCGCGGGTTCGAGCCCCGTCCACTCCGCCAACGATTTACGGGTTGCAGCAAACACTGCCTTCCGGGTCGCAAGACCGAAACGTAGTCTGGCTGTCTCCTTGTGGGGGTATAGCTCAGCTGGGAGAGCGCTTGCATGGCATGCAAGAGGTCAGCGGTTCGATCCCGCTTACCTCCACCAAGCGACCAGACTGCACAATTTGTCCGGGTCCCCATCGTCTAGAGGCCTAGGACACCGCCCTTTCACGGCGGTAACCGGGGTTCGAATCCCCGTGGGGACGCCAAGCTTTATGCGCGGAGTGGTAGTTCAGTTGGTTAGAATACCGGCCTGTCACGCCGGGGGTCGCGGGTTCGAGCCCCGTCCACTCCGCCAACGATTTACGGGTTGCAGCAAACACTGCCTTCCGGGTCGCAAGACCGAAACGTAGTCTGGCTGTCTCCTTGTGGGGGTATAGCTCAGCTGGGAGAGCGCTTGCATGGCATGCAAGAGGTCAGCGGTTCGATCCCGCTTACCTCCACCAAGCGACCAGACTGCACAATTTGTCCGGGTCCCCATCGTCTAGAGGCCTAGGACACCGCCCTTTCACGGCGGTAACCGGGGTTCGAATCCCCGTGGGGACGCCAAGCTTTATGCGCGGAGTGGTAGTTCAGTTGGTTAGAATACCGGCCTGTCACGCCGGGGGTCGCGGGTTCGAGCCCCGTCCACTCCGCCAACCAGTTAAAGTGCGCCGGAGCACCTATTTCCGGTGGCAGGCAATCGCACCTGCAACAGCAGTTCAGTAAAACGGAGTGGTAGTTCAGTTGGTTAGAATACCGGCCTGTCACGCCGGGGGTCGCGGGTTCGAGCCCCGTCCACTCCGCCAGCTTCCAAAAGCCCTGATCTTTCAGGGCTTTTTTCATTTTCAGCCACAATTTACCCCCCAACCCAGACCAGCAAATGCCTGAAGCGGCAGGCCTGTGCACGTTGGCAGCAAGTTGGCAGCACGTTTGCGCTATAATCTTCGGTTTAGTCGTCAAGTTTCTGCCGGGAGCCTGTTTTGATGCCTGATCGCAACCTGTTGCTCACCGTTCGTCGTTTTGCCCTGACCGGCGCCGGACTTGCCCTGCTCGGCTTAAGCCGCTTTGCTGCGGCGGAACAACCCCCCGTAGCCGAGACATCGTTTCCGCTGCTTTCACTACTCTCACCAGCAGTTGCCAATCCCAGCGAAATTTCTCCTGCAGAAACGCTCACGACTCAGGAATTGAAGGCCGCCCCCCAACTGCGCCGTACCATTGACCTGACCAGCGAACAGGACAGTCTGTGGGTTCGCCTGCGCAATGGTTTCGCGATGAACAATCTGAGTGATGACCTGACCCTGCATTACCAGCAGTGGTACCAGAATCGCCCCGATGCACTGCGTCGGATGGTTGATCGCGCCAGGCCTTACCTGCACCACATCGTCGAGGAGTTAGAGGCGCGCGGGATGCCCACTGAACTGGCGCTGCTGCCAATGGTCGAGAGTTCGTTCAACCCGATGGCCTATTCCCGCGCTCACGCCTCCGGGCTGTGGCAATTCATCCCGGCAACCGGCAAGCGCTTCAATCTGGAACAAAGCTGGTGGCAAGACCAGCGGCGTGACGTGCTGGCCTCGACCGGTGCGGCGCTCGATTATCTGCAAACTATCTACGACATGCATGGTGACTGGCATCTGGCACTGGCTTCGTACAACTGGGGCGAAGGCGCGGTCAAGAAGGCCATCGAGAAAAATCTGGCACGCGGACAGGCAACCGATTACGCCAGCCTGAACATGCCGCCGGAAACCCGACATTACGTACCCAAATTGCAGGCACTGAAGAACATCTTCGGTAACCCTGCCCTGGTCGCGCAACTGGGCCTGCCGGAAATTGCCAACCGTCCTTATTTCGCCACCCTCGAAACCCCGCGGGCGATGGACATCAAGACGGCTGCCCGACTGGCCGGGATGAGCACCGAGGAATTCGTCCGCCTCAACCCGGCACACAACCGCCCGGTGATCAAGCCCGATACCCCGCTGGTGATTCCGGCCGACAAGCTTGACACCTTCCGCAGCAATCTCGAAAGCCACCAGGCGCCACTGTCCGAATGGCAAGCCTATACGCTGAAATCGGGAGAGCGCCTTGACCAGGTTGCCAACCGTTTCGGCATCCGCCTCTCTGATCTGCAGCAGGTCAACAGCCTGCCGGCAAAAATCCGGCTGGGGGCTGGCTCGACCCTGCTGGTCCCGGCCGGGGAAGGCAGCGAGGACATTGCGCGTTACATGAAAGCCCCCGCCCTGCCGCAGATCGTCGAACCCGAGCCCGTACTGCGCCAGGCCAAGGGCGGCAAGACCGGGAAGGCCGGCGACAAGTTTGCCAGTCGCGACAGCAGCAAGGGCAAAGGTGAAAAGGCACTGCAGACTGCTCGCCAGGAAACGAGTGGCAAGGCGGCCAAACTGCCACTCGCCGGTATCGCTGGCAAGAGCAACGGCAAAGCCGGCGTCGCACAAGCCCGCAACGAGAGCCGGACCGCTGCAGCCAAAACGACTCCCGCCAAGCAGGCTGCCAGCAAGAATGCTGCTCCGGCCAAGGTCGCCAAGTCGGGCAACGGCCGCCGCGGCTAAGCCGCACCGCCAAGCGCTCCACGCCACCAGCCGCCGGCCTGAGCAAACCGCCCGGATCACCGGATTTTTGTCGGTTCATCCGGTCGACCGTAAATCTTGCCCCTAACCGCTTGCACTGTGCTGCCTGAACTGCGCCAATTTGCCGCCACCCGATGCCCAACCAAGGCGGCCGACAGCACACAGGCCGAATGCCGCCTGCCCTGATCCGCGCGTCCCGGATACAGCGACACCAGTTCCGACTCCGCAGGCCGTGCCGGTAGTGGCCTCACCGCTGCCGCGTGAGACAGTCAATTATTCCCGGCTGAACGTGCGCAACGCGGTCAACCTGCCCGGCGCCACAGATTGCGCCCGCCCAAGTTGAGCTTTTCCAGTTCGCCACCGGCGGCCAGCTGTTCAAGCGCAGCCAGCGTCACCGCCGGCGATTCCTCGCGGTCTTGGTCTTGCCAATCGATCCACCAGCGATGGATTCCTTCCAAGGTATCGGCTGCCTGTGGTCGCGCCGCCAGGTAAGCGCGAATCTGCTGCGCCGCTTTCTCGATTGCTTGCTCGTTCATCTCCACTCCTCCCAAATGTCATTTGGACATTTTGCCGCAAACTGCCGGTCGCCACCGATTCGCCAACGCCCCGGCAAGCAGACCGCCGGTCGGCGTGGTTTTTTACGCGAAGTGGCAGTGGACCGTGTGCGTCGCCGAAAGCGCCTGCGCTGAGGGGTATTCCTCGCGGCAGCGCGGCGCCGCCAGCGGGCAGCGCGGGTGGAAGTGACAGCCGCGCGGCGGCTGTGCCGGCGACGGAGTTTCGCCCGGCAAGTGCGCCGCCGCCCGACCAGCCTCCAGGCGCGGTTGCGGCACCGCCGCGAGCAGCGCCCGGGTGTAGGGATGGCGCGGTGCGCGCAGGATCTCGTCGGCCTGTCCGGCCTCGACGATGCGCCCGAGGTACATCACCGCGATGTCGTGCGCGAGATACTCGACCACCGCGAAATTGTGCGTGATGAACAGGTAGGCGACGCCCAGTTCGGCCTGCAGCGCCTTGAGCAGGTTGAGAATCTGCGCCTGCACCGATACGTCAAGGGCCGAGGTCGGCTCGTCGCAGACCAGCACCTGCGGCTGCACCGCCAGCGCCCGAGCAATCGCGATCCGCTGCCGCTGGCCGCCGGAAAATTCGTGCGGATAACGCCCGGCAGCAGCGGCCGGCAAGCCGACCTGCTGCAACAAGGCGGCAACCGCTGCTACCCGCTGTTCCGCCCGCGCCTGATCCCCCACGCCACCGCCCTCGCCGCCCAGCGCCAGCATCCCCTCGGCAATGATTTCACCAACACGCAGGCGTGGGTTGAGCGAAGCGAACGGATCCTGGAACACCATCTGTAGCTGCCGCCGCGCCGAGCGCAGCGCACGGCCGCCAAGGCCGACCAGTTCCAGGTCGCCGAGCCGCACCGAACCGGCCGTCGGCGGCTGCAGTTGCAGCAGCGCCTTGCCGACGGTGGTCTTGCCGCAACCGGACTCGCCGACCAGCGCCAGCGTGCGCCCTGGAGAAATCGCCAAGGAAACGCCGTCGACCGCGTAAACCTGGCCGACGGTACGCTGCAGCAAGCCCTTGCGAATCGGGAAATGCACTTTCAGGTCGCGCACCGTCAGGCATGGCGCCTGCCCGACGGGCGCTGTTTCGCTGCTTGCCGGAGGCGTCGGGGGCTGCGCCGCCGCCCCCTGCCAGTGGCAACGGACGCGGTGCCCCGGCGCAACCTCGCGCCATTCCGGCGCCTGCTCGCGGCAACGCGGCATCGCCTGCGGGCAACGCTCGGCAAAGCGGCAGCCCGGCGGCATCGCGTCGAGCCCCGGCACCTGTCCGGGAATCGTCTGTAGAGGCCGGCCGCGCCGCCCGGCGTCGGGCAAGGCGGCGAACAAGGCCTGGCTGTAGGGATGGCGCGGGGCGGTGAAGAAATCAGCGCGGGGCGCGACTTCAACCAACTCGCCGGCGTACATCACGCCGATCCGCTGCGCCATCCGCGCGACCACGCCGAGGTCATGGGTAATCAGTAGCATCGCCATGCCACGGTCGACCTGCACTTGAGCCAATAAATCGAGAATCTGCGCCTGCACGGTGACGTCGAGCGCGGTCGTCGGTTCGTCGGCGATCAGCACCTGCGGCTCGCCGGCCAGCGCCATCGCGATCATCACCCGCTGTTTCATGCCGCCCGAAAGCTGGAAGGGATACTCGTCGAGCCGCCGCTCGGGGTCGGCGATCCCGACCTGGCGCAGCAGTTCGCGCATCCGCTCGCGCAAACATTCACGCAACTGCGCACGTCCAGCGCCAGCCAGATCGGGATGCCGCGCCAGCACCTCGCCGATCTGCTCGCCGACGGTCAGCACCGGATTGAGGCTGGTTGCCGGCTCCTGAAAAATCATTGCCAGCTGCCGCCCGCGCAGTTCGCGCATCGCAGTCTCCGGCGCGCTCAACAACTCCTCGCCAGCCAGCCGCACGGAACCGCCGAGTACCCGCCCGGCCGCCGGCAAGAGGCGCAACAAGGCCTGCGCGGTGACCGACTTGCCACAGCCCGACTCGCCGAGCAGGGCGAAGGTTTCGCCAGCCGCCAGCGCGAACGAGACCGACTCGACCGCGACCTGTAGCGTACTGCCGGCGGCAAAGCCGAGACGCAGATCGGAGACTTCGAGCAGCACCGGCGCCTTCATCATTGCATCCTCGGATCGAAGGCGTCGCGCACCGCGTCAGCGAACAGGTTGGCCGCCAGCACCAGCACGAACATGGTTGCAAAGGCTGCCGCCAGCGACCACCAGACCACCGGCTCGCGGCCCAGCTCAAGACGGGCGTTGTTGATCATCGTGCCGAAGCTGGTCATCGTCGGATCGACGCCGATCCCGACGTAGGAGAGCACCGCCTCGGCCAGCACCAGCCCGGAAAAATCCATCACCAGCGCGATCACCACAATGTGCATCAGGTTGGGCAGGATGTGGCGGCCGATGATCCGCGCGTGCGAGACGCCGAAAGCCTGCGCCGCCTGGATGTATTCAAGTTCGCGCAGCTTCAGCGTCTCGCCGCGCAACAGCCTGCACAGGCCGGTCCACGAGGTGATGCCAAGGATGAAGCAGAGCGCCAGCAGTCGCAGGTCGGCCCGCTCGGCTGCCGTCGAGAACCACTGCGGATGGGTGTCGATCACGACCTGCATCATCAGCACGGCAGCAGCGATCAGCAGCACGCCGGGAATCGAATTGAGCACGGTATAGAGATACTGGATCAGGTCGTCCACCCAACCCCGGAAATAGCCGGCGGCGATCCCCAGCAGCACCGCCAGCGGCAGCATCACCAAGGTCGTCACCAGGCCGATGATCAGGCCGGTGCGGATACTCTTGAGCACTTGGTAAAGCACGTCCTGGCCGACCTTATCGGTGCCGAAGACGTGGTAATCGCCGGCCAGCGCGAACAAGGGGGGCAGCAGCAAGGCGAGCAGGAGCAGCACGGCCAGCACCGCGTCCCAGGCCAGGCCGCCGCCCGCCGCGCCCCCTGCCCCGCCGGCAGCGCCACGCAACAAGGCCCAGGCACCGGGAAGCTCCGATTTTTGCCCGGGTTCACGGTCGACCGTGAAAACTTGCGATTTTGCTTTCACCTCCGGCGCCAGCACCATTTGCTGCCAGGACTCTGAGGTGGTGCCCCAGTCCGCCGCGCACCGCCGCAAGCCGCTCAGCAGCGCCAGCGTCAGCAAGGCCCAGCCGAGAAAGCCAAGGGCGGCGTAGCGGAAGGCGGTGAATCCGACATCGGCGGCAAGCTCGGTCTCGTTCTCGCCGAGGTGCGCGCCGCCGTGCTTCAGCCGCGGCTGCTCACGGACGGTGCCGACGCCGGCGACTTCGCGGGTTTCCTTGGCCAGCAGCCGGGTCGCAAACGGCGCCGAATAGGTTTTTTCATTGCGTGTGCGCAAGGGCGCAGCCAGCGCGTCGAGCAGCGACAGCACCTCGACCGCGTATTGCGCCGAGGCCTTGCTACCACCCGCCGGCTCGGTAGCGGCCGGCAAGCGCAGCCGATAGTGCAGCGAATCGAGCAGGCCGACCAGCGCGAAACAAAGCAGCACAGTCGCCGCCGCCATCCCCGAGCGCCTGGCCCCGACCCGTCGCCAGGCGCTGCGCAGTGGCGGGCTGCGCCGGACCAGCAGGGCAAAGCCGAGCGCCGAGGCAAAAAGCAGCCAGACCAGCAGGTCGGACCAGAGGACGACGATCTGGAAGGGCATCATGAGAATCGAATCCGTGGATCGACCAGGGTGTAGGACAGATCGGTGAGGATCAGGCCGACGATGTAGAGCAGCGAACCGATGAAGACCATCGCCCGCACCACGGCGAAATCCTGCGCGTTGATCGCGTCGATGGTATAGCTGCCCAAGCCGGGGATGCCGAAGAAGGATTCGCTCAACAGCGAGCCCATGAACAGCAGCGGGATCACCACCACCACGCCGGTCAGGATCGGGATCAGCGCGTTCTTGAGGATGTGCCGCGAGAAGACCACGGTTTCGCTCAAGCCTTTGGCGCGGGCGGTACGCACGTAATCCTTGCCCACCTCCTCAAGGAAGATGCTGCGGTACCAGCGGGCCGACGAACCGATCCCGGAGACCACCCCGATCGCCACCGGCAGGATCAGGAAGCGCCAGGCATCGAGGCCCTCGCCGTAGCCCGAGATCGGCACCAGTTTCCAGATCTTGGCGACCAAGTACTGGCCGCCGATGATGTAGAACAGCCCGGAAATCGACATCAGCGCGACACAGAGCACGACGCCCCAGAAGTCGAGCGCGCTGGCGCGGAAGAAAGCCAGGGTCAGCGCCACCGCGATGGCAACGAAGAGGCCGAGAACGAAAGTCGGCAGCGCAATCGCCAACGACGGGCCCATCCGCTGCCCGATCTCGCGGGCGATATCGCGGCCATCCTCGGCGCGGCCGAAGTCGCCGACGAACATGCAAGCCGATTTCTCGAAGAAGATGGTTTCGCTAAGCACTCCGGTGCCGCTGGCCGCCGGATTGACGAACAAGGGCTTGTCGTAGCCGCGCTCGGCTTTCCAGCGCGCCATCGCCTCGGGCGTCACCCGTTTGACCCCGAGCTGCATCCGCGCCATGTCATCCGGCGTATTGACGACGAAAAACAGCGCGAAGGTAATCAGGTTCACCCCGATCAGGATCGGGATCGCATAGAGCAAGCGGCGGACGATGTAGGCAAGCATGGACGCAGGTCAGGCCAGGCCGGGCGGCTGGGCAGGGATCAATCGTCGGCGCTGCCGGCAGGCAGCGAAAACGCCTCGCCGGTAGCAAAGAAATGACCGCCGGCACGGTAATGAATGGTGTGCCGGTCAGCGTCGGGGAAATTCCAGCGTCCGTCGGCGAACACCGCCGGATCGGCCCAGGCGGCCACCACTTCGCCAATGAACAGATCGTAGGCCTGCTGATTGTGTGCCTCGGGAATCACCCTGCACTCCAGCCAGCCGACGCAACCGGCAAGCAACGGCGCCGCCACCGCACGCCCCGGCTCGGCCGCCAGGCCGCAATGGCCCAGCTTATCGTCACCGGCAGGCAAGTCGCGTCCGCTCAAGGAGCCGGCAGCCAATACCTGCGCGGCAATTGCCCGGCAGGGAAGATTGAGGACGAATTCGCCGCTGGCCTCGATCAGTTCGCGGCTCAGGGTGGCCTTGTCGATCACCACCGCGACCTTGGCCGGATTGAAATCGAGCGGCATTGCCCACGCTGCCGCCATCACATTGCGGCGACCGCCGGCAGCACTGGAAACCAGCGTGACCGGGCCGTGGTTGAGCAGCAGATAGGACTTGGCGAGTTCGACGGGAGCAAGCGGTAGCGCAGACATCGGAATTGATCGTGGACAGCAGTCAGCAGACCGCCATTCTGCCATGCCGACCGCCTGACCGGCACAACACACGCTCAAGCGACCGCGACCACACCTTTGGCACGCAAGAAATCGGCGTAGTCGGCATCGGCGCCGAGCAGATGCTCGAACAACCAGATCGTGGCAAACAGGTTGAGCTTGAGCGAGAGCCGCCGGGTTCGCTGATTGAGCAGATCGCTACGCATGCTGTCGAGTTGCTGCTCGATCTCGCGGTGAGCCCGGCAATGCTCGGCCAGCCGGGGATAAGCATGGGCCTGCAGCAGCTTTTCCTCGCAGGCAAAATGCTGGTGGGTGTAGGCGACCAGTTCATTCAGTGCGGTGATGGCCGCCTCGATCCCCTGTGGGTCAAGCTGGTGACCGGCCGCCGCACGACGAAACCGTTCGATGATGGCGATCCAGTGCGCGTGCTGTGCGTCGATTTCTGGTATCCCGATACTGAAGCGCCGATCCAAATCAGCCATGCCGTCCTCCCCAACACGCGGTCGATGTTGCTCCGACCGGCAAACTTCGCTTCGGTTCGCGCCCTCAATCGCGGAAAAGGAATTCCTCAAGGGCGGCCGCCACGGCCTCCGGCTGGTCGTGCTGCAGATTGTGGCCGGAATTGGCAATCTCAACAATGCGCAATTTGGCATAGGCAGCCAGCCGCCGCTGCTTCTCGGCAGGCTCCCGGCCAAAGCGCATCTGGACAAAACCGGCATCAGCAATCACCTGCAGCACCGGGGCCTCAATCTTGCGCCAGGCGGCCAGCGCATCGTCGATCCGGTACAGCGTCGGCGCCGCGATCTTGTGCCAGGGATCGCACGCCATCGTCACTCCGCCCTCGGCCGTCGGGCAACTGACGTGGGCCGCAAGAAAATCGGCCCGCTCGCTACTCAGGCGGGGATTGGCGGCGCGCAGCTGGCGCGCCAGCGCGGCACAGTCCGGGTAGTGGCGCAGGCGCGGACGGCGGCCGATTTCATCCAGCCATTGCCCGAGCTGGGTGGG
Organism: Dechloromonas sp. ZY10; assembly: GCF_041378895.1. NCBI lineage: Bacteria > Pseudomonadati > Pseudomonadota > Betaproteobacteria > Rhodocyclales > Azonexaceae > Dechloromonas > Dechloromonas aquae. The sequence goes on along the minus strand of NZ_CP144212.1, from coordinate 1,176,974 downwards.
CGCATCGACCGCCGGATCGGGCTTGAGCCCAAGGAAGTCGAGCATCGCCAGCCGCGCCACCCGCGCCGGGCGCAGCGCCGCGTAGGTCGCCGCGATATTGGCGCCCATGCTATGCCCGACGATCTGCGCCGGCAGCACCGGCGAGTAATGCGCCAGCAGCGCGTCGAGATCGGCGTAATAATCAGGAAACCAGTACGGCCGGCCCAGCCATTCGCTGCCGCCGTAGCCTCGCCAGTCCGGGGCGATCACATGCCAGGACTGGCGCAAGGCATCGACAACGAACTGGAAAGTCGCCGAGGAATCCATCCAGCCATGCAGGAAAAATACCTTGGGCGCAGCCTCCGCCCCCCAGTGGCGAATCTGGTAGCGCAAACCACGAATGGCGATGGTTTCGGTACGGCAGGGCTGGTGCATGGCGAGGCGTGACGGTGAAAAACGGCCGATTTTACGGTCGACCGTGGAATTTGCCGAAAAACCGGCCACCCGCCGGTGCTTGCCGCAAGCGGCGCAGCAGGCCGCCAAGCAAGCCCCAGAAAACGCGGATCGCCAGCCCGGCGAGAAGCAGGAAGAGGGCCAGCAGACCGAGGAAGAGCGCGGGCTTGACCAGCATCGCCCAGAGCCCGCCGAGGACGATGCTGTCTTCGCCGAATGAAGCCAGCCAGTTCGACACCGGCTCAGGCGACAGGTTGATCGCCAGTCGTCCGCCAGCCTTGGCAAAGTGAGTGCCGGCAGTGATCGTACCGCCAAGCAGGCCGGCGGCCAGATTCAAGGCGGCCCCGCTCGCCCCTCCAGTCTCGCCGACCGCCAGCGCCGCGAGCAAAGCCCCGGCCGGAATCCGGATCCAGGTCTGCAGGCTGTCCCAGAAGGAGTCGAACAGCGGCACCTTGTCGGCAATCGTCTCGACCAGGGCAAGAAAGCCGGCGACACCGATCACCAGCGGCTCGCGCAGCACGGCCAGGGCTGGCGGCAGGGTTAAATGCCCGGTTTGCGCCAGCAAGCCGGCCAGAAAAATCACCAGATACAGGCGCAAGCCGCTGGCCCAGGCCAGGCCGGCTGAAAGCGCGATACTGGCAAGCGGATCGAACGCCGGGTCCATGCGGTCACCCCAAGCCTATTTCTTGCCGGCCTTGCGGTCGAGTTCGCGCAGGTGCGCGAGCTTCTCGCCGATCTTGCCCTCCAGCCCGCGCGGCGTCGGCCGGTACCAGCCCGGCTCGGGCAAGCCCTCGGGCAGATAGCTTTCGCCGGCGGCGTAGGCCTCCGGCTCGTCGTGCGCGTAACGGTAGGCCTTGCCGTAACCAAGTTCCTTCATCAGCTTGGTCGGCGCGTTGCGCAAGTGCACCGGGACCGGCCGCGAACCGTCCTGTTTGACAAAGGCGCGAGCCTGGTTGTAGGCGTTGTAACCGGCGTTCGACTTGGCAGCAACGGCCAGGTAGATCACCGCCTGCCCCAGGGCCAGTTCGCCTTCGGGGCTGCCGAGGCGTTCGTAGGTCAGCGCCGCGTCGTTGGCGATCTGCATCGCCCTCGGGTCGGCCAGGCCGATGTCCTCCCAGGCCATGCGGACGATGCGGCGGGCCAGGTAGCGCGGATCGGCGCCGCCGTCGAGCATGCGACTCAGCCAGTAGAGAGCACCGTCCGGGCTGGAGCCACGTACCGACTTGTGCAGAGCCGAAATCTGGTCGTAGAAGGCATCACCGCCCTTGTCGAAGCGGCGCAGGTTCTGCGCCATGGTTTCTTCGATGAAAGCCCCGTCGACCGTAGTCAAGCCGGCGGTATGCGCCGCTGTCCGCACCTGTTCGAGCAGGTTGAGCAAACGCCGGGCATCGCCGTCGGCAAGGCCGACCAGCCGTGCCCGTGCCGCCTCGTCGAACGTCAAACCGGCCAGCGCCCGCTCACAGGCGCGGTCAAAAAGCTGCCCCATCTCGCCCTCGTCAAGCGACTTCAGGACATAGACCGAGGCGCGCGAGAGCAAGGCCGAATTGACTTCAAACGACGGGTTTTCGGTGGTCGCACCGATGAAAGTAAACAGTCCGCTTTCGACGAACGGCAGGAAGCCATCCTGCTGCGCCTTGTTGAAGCGGTGGATTTCATCGACAAAAAGGATGGTGCGCCGTCCCTGTGCCCGCCAGACTTCCGCCTGGGCAACCGCTTCGCGGACTTCCTTGATCCCGGAGAACACGGCCGACAAGGCGATGAATTCGCAGCTGAACTGGGTCGCCATCATCCGCGCCAGCGTGGTTTTTCCGACGCCGGGCGGCCCCCACAGGATCATCGAGTGCGGCTGCCCGGAAGCGAACGCCAGGCGCAAGGGCTTGCCCGGCCCGAGCAGGTGCTGCTGGCCGATCACGTCGTCCGGGGTCTGCGGCCGCAATTGTTCGGCCAGCGGCACCCCGCCTGCTGTTGGAGATGCATCGCCGGCCGCAGTGGCCGCACTGGGAGGAGAGGAAAACAGGTCGCTCAAATCACTGGGTCCAGGCAAAAAACGCCCCCGCACTACGGGGAGCCCGGGCATGGTAGGGGCGGATCGGCAAAAAGGCCAGTCCGGACTGGCGGCAACGCCACCGCCCGGCGCATCCCATCCATTCGGGGGAGCAAAGCAGTTTACAGGCAAGTTGCGTCACCCGGCTGGTGAGGCCCCGATTTGCACTAAACTGGCGCACCAGTTGCCTCTTTTTTGCCGTATCGGCACCGAGGATGTTCTCCATGCGCGCCCAGCCGGAAAATGCCAGCGACCGCCACCTGATTTTCGCGACGCCGACCGCTGCGTTGCCCCCACTGTTTTTTGCCTGATTGCTGTACCTGATGAACCCGCCGCTTCCCGCCTCTTCGCAAAACTTCACCGACAAGCTACTGGTCTGGCTGCTCCCGCCCCTTCTGTTCCTGCTCGGTAGCCTGATCAGCTACGCCCTGCTCGGCAAACTGGCGGAAGCTGGCCTGTTGCCCCATCTGGCACGCAACAGCCGGCTAATGATTGGTGCCGGTGGCGGCTGCCTGCTGGCGCTGCTGGCATTCTGGCTGCTGCGACCGACGCCGGCGCAGCCACCGTCTGCCGGCGCCGAGTTGGTGCCCAGCGTGCTGCCGGCGATCCCGCAGGCAGCGCTGCCCCAATCGCCGCCTCTGACCCCGCCTCGCCCGACCGTCGCTCCGCTGCCGCCACCTGCCGCCAGGGTGACCCCTGAACGCAGTCGACCAGCACCTCCGCCGGCCCGACCCGCCGCTCGCGAACATCTGCCGGCAATTTCCCTGCCCCCGGAATTCGACAAGAAGGGCTCTGCCCTCGCCCAGCAACGCTTCCAGATGCTCGAAGACATTGCCAAGGAACTCGAAGGCGATGTCGTGTTCCCCACCTGCTTCGACCTGATCGTCCGCCTGCGCGAGGTATTGCAAAAGCCGGACTTCACCCTCAATCACGTCAGCAATGTGATCTCGCTGGATCCGCTAGTCTCTTCGAAAGTGTTGCGCCAAGCCAACAGCGCGATCTACGGCGGCAGCAAGGTGCTCGACCTGCGCGGCGCCGTCACCCGCCTTGGGGTCAATGCCGTACGCAGCATCGTGATGGGCATCGCCATGCAGCAGTTCATGCTGTCACGCCATCTGGTCAGTTTTGGCGAAGTGACCCGCCACCTGTGGGAGCATTCGGTGCGCAGCGCCTGCGCTGCCCGGGTCATTGCCCGCCGGCTGACGGCAATCAGTCCCGAAGATGCACAACTGGCCGGCCTGGTGCATGACCTCGGGGCCTTTTACATGATCTATCGCGCCGCCCAGTACGAAGAACTGCGAATTCGCCCGGACACCGTCAAGTACCTGGTTTTCGAGTGGCACGAGAGTATCGGCCAGACCCTGCTTGCTGCACTTGGGATGCCCGAGCACATCGTCACGGCCGTCGGCGATCACGACCAGCCACGCCCACTACCACCGCGCCCACTGTCGCTGGCCGATGTCGTCCATGCCGCCAACCACATCGCAGGTGGCGGCCAGGCGGGAATGCTTGACAAGAACCCCGATTGGAATGCGGCCGACCTCGATGAGGCCTACGCGGAACTGCTTCCCGAAATCGAAGCAGCCACGCAGGAGATGCTGCAAACCCTGTAGCCTCGCTGCCACGGTCAACTGCCGGAAAAGCCGATTTTCGGCGAAAATCGGCTTTTCCGGCCTCCCCTCAGCGCACCATGACGCTCCCTCTGCACAAATACAACGACACCCAGCCTTTCATCACCGAGGACGGCTCTGAAATCCGCGAACTGCTACATCCCAGACACCATGGGAACCGGCAGCAAAGTCTGGCCGAAGCCACGGTGTACTCCGGCCGCCGCACCGCCTTGCACCGCCACCGGAACAGCGAGGAAATCTACCACTTCCTCGCCGGCCAGGGCACGATGACCCTTGGCGAGCAAAGCTTTGCGGTTGGCCCCGGCGATACCGTACTGATCCCCCCCGGAACACCTCACCGCCTGCACAACACCTGGCCGATGGAACTTCGCCTCCTGTGCTGCTGCAGCCCGGCCTACGATCCCGCCGATACCGAGATTCTGGAGGCTGCCGACTGAAACCGGACGGCCATATACAAACCCGGAAAAAAGGCGGAAAATCAAGGCTCTCCATTTTTGACGGGAGCTCATGATGTCAACCACTGCCATCGCGTCCCCCACCCAGGCTCAGGAAGCCTACCGCTCCCAGTTGGCGCAAGCCCGTTCGGAGCGTCAGTTGTCAGGACTCTCGCGCAGCCTTGACGAAGCGGCTCGCATCGGCAAGGTAGTCGGTGCCGACACCAATGCCGCCGTCAGCGCCCGCCAGCGGCTGGAAAGCCCCACTTCGGCACCGGTCGAGTCAACGCGTGTCAGCATCAGCCGCGAGGCCCAGGCCCGATTGCAGGCAGAACAGAACCAGACAGCCTCGAACGCCGCCAGCCAGACACAGACAAACGAACGCCCCCAGCGCCAAAGCTTCCGTTCGCTTGACGAAGCAATTGCCTACGGCACCCGGAAAGCCACCGAGCAGGCAGCCCGCCAGGTGGGCACCGACACCCAGGCCAGCAACGGCAACAGCCGCCCCGCTACTGCCCGCTCCGAACAGCAACAACAGGCCCGCAGCGCAGCGACACTTGAAGCCAGCACGCGCGAAGCCACCGTTCCTGGCCGCAGCAACGAGCAACTTACCCGCGCAACGACCAGTCCGGCAACCGCCAGCGCAGTCCGCAACGCCACCAGCAGCAGCGCCAGCGAAGCCAGCAGCAGTGCCGGTCGCAACGAACGCGTTCAGTTCCGATCGGTCAATGACGCCATTGCCTACGGTGCCACGCGTGCGGCCGAACAGGCCCGCGCAGCCCAGGCACCGGAAAGCGCCGGCCGCAGCAACAACAGCAGCGACAACTTGCGGGTTGGTCAAAGCAATGCGTCCGATACCCGCAACCGCGACCTGCAGATCAACGGCGAAACCCAGCCTTACGCGACTCGCCGCGCGCTGGAACTGTATGCCAGCCAAGGCGGCAAGCAGGCGGCAAGAATCTGACTCCCTGAGTGATTCAGCCCGACAAACAGGCAATAGATTCGCCATGCCTGTCCGGGGGAACTTCGGCTCCCCCTTTTTCTGCTCCCGCTGGGCATTGCAACAATCCAAATTAAACTCAACGGCATATGACATAGGTCATAGCTTTTTTTTCATCACAATCTTACAATTGGCATTATTTTCGCGATAATTGATGCCAATGGCCAACATCAGCCACGCCCAAACCGATATGCAAATCGCCGACTTGCTGGTTGCCTACCTTGAGCAAATTGGTGTCAGTCACGTGTTCGGCGTCCCAGGCGGCGCCATTGAACCACTGTACAACGCCATCGCCCGCAGCCAGAGACGCGGTGGAATTCGTCCAGTAGTTGCCCGCCATGAATCGGGGGCGGCCTTCATGGCCGATGCCTATACCCGCGAGACCGGAAAAATCGGAGTTTGCTGCGCCACTTCCGGCCCCGGCGCCACCAATCTGATCACCGGCGTTGCCTGTGCTTTTGACAACTGCATCCCGATGTTGGTGATCACCGGCCAGCCTTCGCTTCCGTCATTTGGCCGTAGAGCCCTGCAAGAATCTGCCTGCACCGGGGTTAACACCCTTGGCATGTTCCGCCATTGCACCCGTTACGATTCCCTGATCTCGCACCCGGAGCAGTTTGAAACCAAATTGGTCACAGCACTCCAGAGGGCAATGCGAGCCCCTTGCGGACCAGTCCACCTGACCATTCCGCTGGACATCATGAAAATGCCCAGCCCGGTTCCCGCTCCAAGCTACCAATTGATGGACAAATTGCGTGGAGCCTCGCTGATCGACATGGACGCAGTAGACCGGCTCTGTCAACTGTTTGCCACTGCCAGAACCCCCTGCCTGCTGATTGGCGGCTCTTGCAGCGAAGCCATCGGCGACATCCTGGCTTTCGCCCATCGTTTCTCTGTTCCTTACGTAACCACCCCCGACGGCAAGGGGCTGATTGAGCCCAATGACCCACTGTATCGCGGAGTCTTCGGCTTCGCCGGCCATCCGGCGGCCGGTGCCTTGCTGCGCGACCCAAGCGTTGACTTGGTCCTAGCTGTCGGCAGCAGCATGAACGAATGGACCAGCAGCGGCTGGAGCCACTCCCTGCTCAACGACAAGCTGATTCATATCGACGAATCGGCCGAACATCTGGCCCGCTCACCCATGGCCCGCCTGCATGTGCGAGGCCGCCTGCAAAGCATTTTCTCCTGCTTGCTGCGGCAGGCGCCCCAAGCCATCGCACCACGCCCCTCCGATGCAGCCGGCATCCCGACGTGGAAAACCGAAAGCCACCAGGCCGTGTTTTCCGCAACAAGTGCAAATCTGCCAGATCAGATCGGACCGGCCCGACTGATGCATGAACTCGGGAAATGTTTCCCCCCCCACACGCGTTTTCTGGCCGACGCCGGGAATAGCGTCGCTTGGGCGATTCAGCATTTGATGCCCGGTGGTTACGCCGAACCTGACAACCTCGACCAGGTGTCGTCGACAGCCACCACCACACCTTCGGTGCCCGGCGGATGGCTGCGCCTGACCATGGATTTTGCTCCGATGGGCTGGGCCATCGGCGGCGCCATCGGTACCGCCATCGGCAACCCTGAAGTTCCGGTGGTCTGTCTTTCCGGCGATGGCAGCATGCTGATGAACGGCCAGGAAATTTCCGTTGCGGTTGCTGAAAAACTTAACGTTGTCTTTGTGGTGCTCAACGACCAGGCTCTGGGCATGGTCAAGCACGGACAACGCTTGGCCGGCGCCGAACGCATTGCCTACGAACTGCCCCCAACCGATTTTGCTGCCCTCGCCCAGGCTCAGGGGGCGCACGGGATCACCATCCGGACACCGGAAGATATGGCCTCGCTTGACATTCCTGCCATACTCCAGCGTGGTGGCCCCTGCCTGCTCGATGTGTACATCGACCCGGAAGCCGTGCCGCCGATCAATCTGCGAATGCAGATGCTGGGTGGCGCACTTTGAACTGTCGCGGCTCCAGCCATACCAGCCCATGTCTACGCCCCCCCCGCAATTCCACTCCCGAATCTGGCTTGAAGAAGCCTCGCCGGACGATCCGTTCACAGCAGAACGCTGCTATTGCAGCGGCTATGATGTGTACGGCGAGATCATCAAGCATGCCAGCTATATCGAATATCTCTATCTCCTCTTCTGCGGCGAACGACCAGATGCCGCAAGCTGCCGGGCACTAGAGATTCTGGCTCTGGCATTAGCCAACCCCGGACCGCGTAACCCGGCTGTTCATGCCGCGATGTCTGCCGGTGTTGGCGGTTCTCCTGCAGCGGCTGCATTGATCGCCGCATTGGCTGCCGGCGCAGGCGCAGCCGGCGGTAGCCGCGAAATCTACCGTTGCATGGAAGCCTGGGAAGCCCATCCGCAAACACTGACCCCATGGCTAGCCGCACGGCAAGACGGGAGCAAACCAGAACATCCGGCCCGCCGTGAAGTCTGGCCAGATACCGGCTACTGCCCCGGCTTCGCTCCCAATACCCGCAGTTGCCCGTTACCAGTCAGACAAACTCTGGCACTATTGACGGCCTGCCTACCAACACAACGACTAGCTTGGCTGCAGGAGCACAGAGAGAGCGTCGAAGAAGAGATCGGCAGCCCACTCGGCATGACCGGGGTGGCCGCAGCAGCCTTGCTCGATCTGGGGTTTTCGCCCAGCCAGGGAGAAATGCTGACACTCCTGCTGGGTCTTCCCGGTGCGGCAGCCCATGCACTTGAACAACAGGAACAAGGAATTCGCCATTTCCCGTTTTTCGGCATGAACCTGTTGACCGATCCCGAGCCCCCCTCCCGGACACCGGATACCCCATGACCCCCCCCTCCGCACAACCCCCATGGGCCACCCTGAACAGCCACGTTGGGGCCTGCTATCCCGGACAACGAGCCGTATTTCGCGGCCATGACCTGCATCGCGACCTGAGCCGTAGCGACTGGATGGACGTTTTTGTCTTCAGCATTACCGGACGCCGCCACACTCCGGAACAAATCCGTCTGTTACACGCCATCTGGGTTAACACCAGTTATCCGGATGCCCGTTTGTGGAATAACCGGGTCGCCGCGTTGGCCGGTAGCACCCGAAGTTCAGGAAATCTGGCATTGAGTGCTGCATTGGCGACCTCGGAAGCCGCGATTTATGGGCGACAAATTGATATTGCCGTCGCCGACTTTCTGGTCCGCGCGGAGCGTGAACAGGCTCAAGGCATAGCCCTGACCGACATCGTCCGCCAGGAACTGCGCCACAACCGAAGCATTGGCGGCTACGGTCGCCCTGTCGCACGCAGCGCAGCAGATGAGCGCAATGCAGTAGTGATTGGCATCGCCGAGCAACTGGGACTTGCCGGGGGCAAATACTTGCGACTGGCTCATGCCGTTGAAGAAATTCTGTTGCACGGCCGCTGGCGGATGCGAATGAATTATGGTGCAGTAGCCGCAGCATTGGCGTTGGATCAGGGGCTGAACCCGCAAGAGTATTACTTGTACATGTTCAATGCCTTCCTCGCAGGCATGCCTCCATGCTACCTAGAAGCTCTCGAAAGGCCAGCGCAAAGCACTTTCAGCACGCCCTGCTCGGCCTTGAGTTATCATGGGCCGGCCAAACGCAACTGGAGCCTACAAGCAGACCAATACAATACTGACGTAGGTCGGCTGCAGCCAAACCACATTGCGCATACATAAGATAAAAATCCATAAAAACAATAGGAAGGGTCACGAGATGCTCAACAAACGCCTCATGCTGCCAGTCTTGCTGCTCAGCGCAGCCGGACTTCAGGCAAATGCGGAATCACTGAATGATGAAGACGAGCTGACTCAAGCTTACGGCGATACCAGCTTCATTTACATTGCCACCGGCACGCGGCAGCAGGTCAGCAAGGCCCCGGCGGCGGCTACCGTCATCACTGCCGACCAGATTGCCAGCATGGGCGCCCGCACGGTCAGCGAGGCATTGACCGCTGTTCCCGGCATGCACGTTTCCCGCAATCGACTACAAAATCTCTACACCCCGACTTATGGCGTTCGCGGCATCCTCAGCGACACTTCTCCGCATGTCCTGATGTTGATCAACGGTATCCCGCGCACCAGCGTCTACCTTGGCAATCCTGACGAGCAGATGGTTGAACTGCCGGTAGACAACATCGCCCGTATCGAGATCATTCGCGGTCCTGGCTCCGCCGTCTATGGTGCCGATGCCTTTGCCGGCACCATCAACATCGTCACCAAAACTGCGGATGACATCGGCGGCACCCAGGTCGGTATTCGCACCGGCTCTTTCAACAGCAACGACCTCTGGATGCAGCATGGAAAACGCTACGACCAGTTGGAAGTCGCTGGCTACCTGCGAGTCGGCTCGACCGATGGTTCCAAACGCCGGATAGAAAGTGACGCCACTGGGCGTAGCGGCTCGGTCAATCTGCAAAACGAAGCAATCGATGGGCAACTGGACCTTGCATACGACAAATTCCGCTGGCGCGCCGGCTACACCCTTCGCGACAACCAGGGAACCGGCCTCGGCATTGCCGGCGCTCTCGATCCGGTTGGCCGGGTTCGCAGTGAACGTATTTCCAGCGACCTGAGCTGGTCAGATCAGAATCTGGCCCAGGATTTGAGTGTCACCCTGCAAGCCTCGTTCATGCAGTTGGCAAACACCATTGCGACTCCCCTGATGGTTTATCCGGGAGGCGTCATCCCCGGCTTTCCCGATGGTCTGCGCGGAGTTCCAGACAAATGGGAACGTCAGGCCCGTTTTTCTGCCTCTGCGGTGTATAGCGGTCTGAATGATCATCGCATCCGGATGGGCATGGGCCACGACCAGTTGGAAATTTACCGGACCAGAGAAAGCAAGAACTTCACCCAGATTCCGGTGCTGGCGCCCCGCCCGATGTACGAAGCCAGCGGTGCCGACCTCTTCCTCAGCCCCCATAGCCGCACTCTTGACTACGTTTATATTCAGGACGAATGGAGCTTTGCCCGTAGCTGGACCTTGACCGGCGGCATCCGTCGCGACAACTACTCCGATTTTGGCGGCACAACCAACCCACGGCTGGCTCTGGTTTGGGAAACCGCCCACAATCTGACCACCAAGGTCATGTACGGCACGGCCTTCCGTGCCCCTTCCTTCATCGAGCAATACGCCAGCGGCAATCCAGTTGCCCTCGGCAACCCCGCTCTGAAGCCGGAAAAAATCGCCACCCTGGAAGCCGGGGCAATCTGGCGGCCAATGCATACCCTGCAAACCAGCCTGACACTGTTCCGCCATGAAATTTCCGACATCATTGGTCAGTCGGGCAATACCTATCGCAACAGCGGTAAACAGAACGGCAAGGGTGGCGAGTTGGAATTCGTCTGGGATGCCAGCTACCAGCTTCGCCTTTCCGGAAACTATGCCTACCAAAAAAATATCGATGAAACCACCGGTCGTGATGCCGGCTATGCCCCGCATCACCGGATTTACTTGCGAGCCGACTGGCGCGGCCTGCCTGGCTGGCAACTCAGTTCTCAAGTGAACTACGTTGCTGACCGTAGCCGTGCGGCGGGTGACCTTCGCCCGGAAATTCCGGACTACACAACCGTCGACCTGACCCTCCGTTCCGACCGTCCAAAACAAGGGTGGGATGTCTCACTCTCGATTTTCAATCTGTTCGATGCCGACGTCAGGGAACCGAGCAAGACCGGGGCCGGTATACCTTTCGACTACCGCATGCCCGGCCGGACCTTGTGGCTGCAGGGCCGCTACAGCTTATAAGAGCGACGGATGATGAAGAAAATACTGACTCCCATCCTGACCGCCTGTGCGCTGCTCTGCAGCGGTCTGCAGATTTCGAACGCTGCAGCAACGACACGAATCGCCGTGATTTACACTGAAGCCGACGACACGATCCCGGGCAGTTTCTCCGGTGTGCTCGGTGGCATCGACAATCTGCCCGGCGTCGAGATCATCCGCCTGCGTCTGGCCGATCCAAGCGCCGATGTGTCTCGCGTGCTATTAGCCGCGTCCGCCGTCAGTTCGACCCTCCGCATCGCCGCCGCCGGTGGCACCATCGGGCCGATTGCCGTGCTCTATCCCGATATTGGCGAGCCCTATCGCAGCGTTTTCTCGAAAATCATCGAAGGTATCGAAGAAAAAGCCCAGACCAAGGTCAGCAGCTTCGCAGTGGGTGCCAATTTCAACCCCCAATCAATCTCCAGTGAACTCAAACGGCAGGATGTTCGCGTAGTGATTGCCCTGGGACGCAACGGACTGAAAGCAGCCAGTGCGCTTGACCGTGAAATCGGCGTTGTCGCCGGTGGCGTACTCTCGGTGCAGGAAGCGGATGTCCGCAGCGGTGCCATCCTGAGCCTGGCTCCCGATCCGGCACTGCTGTTCGCCCGACTCAAAGTACTATCCCCAAAAACCCAACGCGTACATGTGGTCTACGAGCCTCGGCAAAATGGCTGGCTGCTCAAACTGGCAAAAGAAGCCGCCCGGCAGCACGGGATTGAACTGGTCGCACAGGAAGCTGGCGACCTGAAAGCTGCCGTAACCATTTATCAGAGCATTTTTAACACTGCCGACCCGAAACGCGATGCTCTGTGGCTACCGCAAGACAGCACGACTGTTGAAGAGTCGGTAGTCTTGCCGCTGGTCCTGCAGGAGTCTTGGGCGAAAGGCATGCCAGTATTCTCGAGCAATGTCTCGCATGTCAAAAGAGGCGTACTCTTTGCGCTTTATCCGAACAATGTCGAACTCGGACGCAACTTGGCCTCATCGGCACTCGGACTGGCCAGCGGCGGCAACAGCAAGGGGGTGCAACCCCTGCGCGATGTGCTGACTGCCTTCAACACCCGCACCGCCAGCCATCTGGGTCTGCCTCGCTCGGCTATGCAGCAAAATTTCGACCTGATTTTCCCGGAACAGTAAGTTCATGTACCTCCCCGCCCGACTGCTGCAATATTTCCGGAATACCACATTCAGGCGGCAGTTGGCTGTCATCTCTTCGGTTGGCGTCCTTTGTGTTTCATTGCTGTCGGCACTGGCCACGTCTTGGCAAGGGAGCCGGCAGCTCTACAGCGGCAAATTGCAGGATGGATTGCGAATCACCCACAATCTGGCCCTGCAAAGTCGCCTGGCGCTCGCCTTCGGCTCTTCCGAAAACGTAGGGGAAGCTCTGGCTGCGGCATCTGCCTTTCCCGATGTAGTTCGCATCGAAATTCGCCATGCCGATGGACGAGTCCTTCTTGAGCGCGGCGCCCCCTTGATTGGCGGCGGACCGGCAAGCGCCTCGCCGCTCAATCAGGAACCTTACCTGGAAAAGGAAAATGCCGAAGGCTGGCGCTTTGTCGCCCCGGTCTGGTCACGCTCGACCGGAGAATCTCCGTTTGAAGTAGAAGAGCGCAAGGACATCCTGCTCGGACAGGTCGTAGTTGAACAAAGTAAAGCCACTCTGGCCGCCCTGGTCAGAGAAGTTTTCATTGTCAATTTCGCCGCTGGTCTGGCCTTTGCTGTCCTCTTCGTGTTTGCCCTGCGCATCCTGGCCCGCCACCTGACCCGCCCCCTGGCCCTGCTCTCCGAAACCATGGCCCGCGCCGAGTTGGGCGAAATGGGCCTGCGGGCAGAAGTTGCCGGTCCACGCGACATTGCCGAAATGGCACATGCTTTCAACAGCATGATGGAAGCGCTTGAACAGCGAGAGACCGAATTGCGTACAGCTCGCGATGCGGCCCTGCGGTTTGCCAAGTTGAAAGCCGACTTCGCCGCCACGGTCAGCCATGAAATCCGCACCCCGCTGAACGGAGTGATCGGAACGCTGGAGATGCTGCGCCTCGGAAACATGAACGCCGACCAGCAGGAATTGTTGAGCTTGGCCTGGGATTCATCTCACTATCTGCTGGAACTGATCAACAACATTCTCGACTTCTCCCGCCTGGAGGCCGGGCGGATGGAGGTCGAAGCAACTGATTTTGCCCTGGCACCGCTGGTAGACGGCATCATCAAGATGTTTCACGCCCAAGCCAAAATCAAGAACATTGTCATCTCAAGTACAATTTCAGACGAACTGCCAGCCCATCTCAATGGTGATCCGGCACGAATCCGCCAGGTTCTCATCAACCTGATCGGCAATGCCCTCAAATTCACCGAACGCGGCTCGGTTTCTCTGATCGTCTCGCTGGACAACGTGCGCCAGCAATTACGCTTCAGCGTCAAGGACACCGGGATCGGAATCGCATCAGAACAACAATCCCTGATTTTCGACTCGTTCACCCAGGCCGATACCTCGACTACTCGCCGCTACGGAGGCAGCGGCCTGGGTCTGGCGATCTGCAAGCAAATCGTGAAGCTGATGGGTGGCGAAATTGGCGTCGAAAGCGCGCCGGAAACCGGCAGTCATTTCTGGTTTGTACTGCCTTGTACCCCCGGCAAGGCGGGTATCCGGACCTTCCAGGGCAACGAAGAGAGCCAACATCCGAGCATCCGCCACGGAAGAATTCTGATTGTCGAGGACAACAAAACCAACCAGGTGGTCGCCAGCGGCATGCTGCGCCTGCTTGGCTGCACTACCGGCCTGGCCAACAACGGACTGGAAGCAATTGCCCAATGGCACGACGGACAGTGGGATCTGATCCTGATGGACTGCTCGATGCCCGGCATGGACGGTTATGAAGCAACAATTACCATCCGCGGTCTGGAATCTGGTACTTCACGCCGCACGCCAATCATCGCGATGACCGCCAATACCCTGCCGGAGGACATTGAACGCTGCAAGGCGGCCGGCATGGATGACCATTTGTCCAAGCCACTGTCACTGGAAAGTCTGTCGCAAAAGCTTGAGATGTGGCTGCGTACAACCCGGTTGAACCACAGCGATAGCACGCAGGCCATTGCCCCTACCGAAGCCCCGGCAACCCCGCCTACCCCGCTCGACGGCAATGTCCTGAAACGCCTGCGTGATGCACTTGGCACCTCACTCGGGGAAGCCTTGCGGCCCTTCATTGAAGACATGCCAGGTTATCTGGTCGAGATCGAGCAAGCCATCGACAACCAGGATGCACTCACCTTGCGCCGCGTTGCTCATGTGATCAAGGGCGCTGCCAGTAACCTCGGCGCCAATGTCATTGCCCTGCTGGCCCGCGACCTCGAAGAACAGGCCGAGCGCGGCGAACTGCCAGCCAGCACCGAGTTGCTGTTACGCCTGCGCACCGAATTTGCCCTGGTCGAACCAACCCTGATTGCCGAACTCGATCACAGTGAAGACAGCAGCCCCTCGGTGCAAGCCGATGCCGCCCTCGTATTGGTCGTCGATGACGACCGCAGCACCCGCGCCGCACTCAAACACGCCCTGGTCCGCAGCGGCTTCCGCGTGGCCGAAGCGCAGGATGGCAGCCAGGCCCTTGACTGGCTGGAGCAAAATGAAGCCGATGCCATCCTGATGGATGCGCTGATGCCCGCGATGGACGGATTCACCGCTTGTGCGGCACTCAAGCGCCACCCGCAATGGAAAGACATCCCGGTGCTGATGATTACCGCGCTGGAGGATCGTCACTCGATTGAACGAGCCTTCGAGGCAGGCGCCTGCGATTTCATCCCCAAGCCGATTCACCTATCGGTGGTTAACCAGCGGGTCCGCCGGATCATCGAAGCGACCCGGACCGAGCGCCATGCACACAACCTGGCCTACAGCGATGCATTGACCGGCCTGCCCAACCGACTCAAATTTACCGAATACCTGACCCATGGACTGCAGCAGGCCAGCAACAATGGCAGTTCGCTGGCAGTCCTCTTCCTTGACCTTGACCGCTTCAAGTTCATCAACGACACGATGGGGCACGAAGCCGGCGATGAACTGCTCCGTCTGATTGCGCAGCGCTTGAAAGGCTGCGTCCGCGCCGACGATTGCGTTTCGCGGCTGGGCGGCGACGAATTCACCGTATTGCTCGACGACCTGCCCAACCCGGCCATCGCGGCCAGCGTTGCACAGAATATCTGCCGTACCGTTTCGGCGCCGCTGATCCTCAAGGAACAAGAGATGGTTGTCACCGCCAGCGTCGGGATCAGTGTTTATCCCAACGACGGCCTGGACATCAGCAGCCTGTTGCGGCACGCCGAAACGGCTATGTACCGCGCCAAACAAAGCGGCAGCGGCTTCTGCTACTACGAACCGGAGATGGAGTCGGCAGTTTCCGACCGCCTGAAGATCGAGAACGACCTCCGCCGGGCCATCGAACGGAACGAAATCACGGTTTTCTATCAACCGGTGATCGCTGCCGACAACGGCAACATGGTTGGTGTCGAAGCGCTGGTCCGCTGGCTGCACCCTGAACAGGGTCTGGTCTCCCCCGCAGCCTTCATCCCCATCGCCGAGGAAACCGGATTGATCCTCCCGATCGGCGAGCATGTCCTGCGCACCGCCTGCCAGCAGATTCGCAACTGGCTGGACATGGGGGCCCGGCCACTGCATGTGGCCGTCAATCTCTCGGTTAAGCAGCTCGAACAGCCCGATCTGGTACAGATTGTCCAGGACATCCTCGACGAAACCCGACTCCCCCCGGATGCACTGGTTCTAGAAATCACCGAGAGCGTGCTGGTTAACCGTGAACGCGACACACTGAAAGTGCTTGACGACCTGCGTGCGCTGGGCATCAGCCTGTCGATTGACGATTTTGGTACAGGCTATTCGTCACTCTCCTATCTCAAGCACCTGCCCGCCGACAACCTCAAGATCGACCGCTCCTTCATCCAGGATATTCCCAGCGATCAGGATGCAGTGGCGATCGTCACCGGCATCATGGCGCTGGCCCACAGCCTGCGCCTGACCGTGATTGCCGAAGGGGTCGAGACAGCCGACCAGCAAGCTACCTTGACCGGACTGAAGTGCGACTGCCTGCAAGGCTATTACTTCTCCAAGCCACTGCCGGCCGAAGTCATTGAAACCCGGCTACTCGGCAGCGCCTCGCTGTACCACTGAAGCCACAGCAAAAAACCGTCCGGCAGCGGGTCGACCGTGTCACCCCGATGCCGGGCATCTTGCCGATACCTGCCGGCAAGCGCCAGGCTGCGCTATTCCGGGCTACAGCCAGCTGCGAACATGCTACTATCGAGCAGATAAGCCCAACTCCATCGCAAAAGCATAATCCGGCACCCGTAACCAGATCGGACGCACGCAATCCATCGCTCTCGTCAAAGGAGACTCCATGAGCGCCCTGCTCGACAGTATCGTCGAACGCACCCAGTTGGCCGGCAACAACAAGCTGGAAGTCCTGCTCTTCTCGCTCGGCTACGACCACCGGCGGCAGCAACGGGAAATTTATGGAATCAACGTATTCAAGGTTTGCGAAGTCGTCCGCGTGCCCCCACTGACCGCTGCCCCCGAAATGCCGCGGGCAGTCAAGGGCATGGCCAGCCTGCGCGGACAACTGGTTCCGGTGCTCGATCTTGCCGAATATGCCGGCGTTGCCACCGAAGATCAGCGAAACATCATGATCGTTACCGAGTACAACGGTCGCACCCAGGGTTTTCTGGTTGAAAACGTCGAGACCATTCAGCGCCTTGATTGGAGCCGCATGCGCGTCCCGCCAGCAATCCTCACCGCCGAAAAAGGCGGCTTGGTCACCGCCGTATCCGAACTACCCGACAAGCGCCTGTTGATGATGGTCGATGTCGAAAAAGTCCTGGCCGAGATGCACCCCCAGGAAAACGACCTGATTTACCGCAGCATCAAGAAAATCGAGCAGGAAAGCCTGGGCACCGTGTTCTTTGCCGACGACTCCCTGGTTGCCCGCAAGCTGGTGGAACGCACTCTGGAAACCATGGGAGTCCGCCATTACGGTTCGATCAACGGGCAGGAAACCTGGGAGGCGCTGGAAAAAACTGCCGCCCGCGCCGCCGTAGCGGGCCGTCCAGCCAGCGACTTCATCAGCCTGGTGATCACCGACATTGAAATGCCGGAAATGGACGGCTACCTGCTGACCAGGAAGATCAAAAGTGACCCGCGCTTCGTCGGGGTTCCGGTGATCATGCACTCTTCGTTATCAGGCGAATCCAACCAGGCCCTCGGTTTCTCGGTCGGCGTCGATGAATACGTTCCCAAAATGCAGCCCAAGCAGCTTTCCGACGCCGTCACTAAATACCTTGCGCGAAAGCCGGTAGCCGCTTGAGGCCAGCACCCCCATTCGGGCCAGCATCTTGCGCAGACCCGAGGGAAACAGAAACAGCTAAAACCGACAAGGCAAAAGCCCCCGCCAGTTTCCCGGCGGGGGCTTTTTGCTTCTACTACGGTCAACCGGCCAAATCCGCAGATTTCGCCGGCCGTTTTCCGCAACTTACATCTCGACCGTCGCCGCCACTTCCACAAACTCCGGAATCTGGTCGAAGTTCATGTAGCGATAGACGTCAGCGGCCTTGGCGTTCACCAGCTTGATCTGCTCCATGTATTCCGGAACCGTGATGATGCGGCCAGCCAGGGCGCACATCGCGGCCAGTTCGGCGGAGCCGAGGTAGACGCGGGTGTCGATGCCCAGACGGTTCGGGAAGTTACGGGTGGAGGTGGAGATCGCAGTGGAACCCTTACGGATCTGGGCCTGGTTACCCATGCACAGCGAGCAGCCCGGCATTTCCATGCGGGCGCCGGCCTTGCCGAGAACGCTGTAGTAGCCTTCTTCGGTCAGGATCAGGGCGTCCATCTTGGTCGGCGGGGCGATCCACAGGCGTGCCGGGATGTCGCTCTTGCCGTCCAGGACCTTGCCGGCAGCACGGAAGTGGCCGATGTTGGTCATGCAGGAACCGATGAAGACTTCGTCGATCTTGTCGCCGGCGACTTCGGACAGCAGTTTGACGTCGTCCGGGTCGTTCGGGCAGGCCAGGATCGGCTCGGTAACTTCGGCCAGGTCGATTTCGATCACGGCAGCGTATTCGGCGTCAGCGTCGCCCTTCAACAGGGTGCCGTTGGCGATCCACTCTTCCATGGCGGCGATACGACGCTTCAGCGTGCGGGCATCGGCGTAGCCTTCGGCGATCATCCACTTCATCAGGGTGATGTTCGAACGCAGGTACTCGACGATCGGCTCCTTGTTCAGGGCGATGGCGCAAGCAGCAGCGGAACGCTCGGCGGCAGCGTCGGACAGTTCGAAGGCTTGTTCGACCTTCAGATCCGGCAGACCTTCAATTTCGAGAATGCGGCCGGAGAAGATGTTCTTCTTGCCCTTCTTCTCGACGGTCAGCAGACCGGCCTTGATCGCGTAGTACGGAATGGCGTTAACCAGATCGCGCAGGGTGATGCCGTCTTGCATCTTGCCCTTGAAGCGAACCAGCACGGATTCCGGCATGTCCAGCGGCATGACGCCGGTGGCGGCAGCGAAGGCGACCAGACCGGAACCGGCCGGGAAGGAGATGCCGATCGGGAAGCGGGTGTGCGAGTCACCACCGGTACCGACGGTATCCGGCAGCAGCAGGCGGTTCAGCCAGGAGTGGATGACGCCGTCGCCCGGACGCAGGGCAACGCCGCCACGGGTCGAGATGAAGGACGGCAGTTCGCGGTGCATGCGCACGTCGACCAGCTTCGGATAGGCGGCGGTGTGGCAGAAGGACTGCATCACCAGGTCGGCGGAGAAGCCAAGGCAAGCCAGATCCTTGAGTTCGTCGCGGGTCATCGGGCCGGTGGTGTCCTGGGAACCGACGGTGGTCATCTTCGGCTCGCAGTAGGTGCCCGGACGGATACCTTCAACGCCGCAGGCCTTGCCGACCATCTTCTGGGCAAGCGAGTAGCCCTTGCCGTTGTCGGCCGGGTTCTGCGGCAGGCGGAACAGGGTGGACGGGGCCAGGCCGAGGGCTTCACGCGCCTTGGCGGTCAGACCGCGACCGATGATCAGGGGGATACGGCCGCCAGCGCGGACTTCGTCGAGGATAACGAGGGTCTTGAGCTGGGATTCGGCGATCACAGCACCGTTCTTGGTGGCGGTGACCTTGCCGGTGGCACCGTCAACCTTCAGTTCGATCTCGTCGCCCATGTCCATCTGGCCGGCGTCGATTTCGATCGGCAGTGCGCCGGCATCTTCCATGGTGTTGAAGAAGATCGGGGCGATCTTGGAGCCGAGGCAGACGCCGCCAAAACGCTTGTTCGGGACGAAGGGGATGTCTTCGCCGGTGAACCACAGCACGGAGTTGGTGGCGGACTTGCGGGAAGAACCGGTACCGACCACGTCACCGACGTAGGCGATCAGGTTGCCCTTGGCAGCCAGCGCTTCCAGTTGCTTGATCGGGCCGCGGGAGCCCGGCTCGTCGGCTTCGATACCCGGACGCGGGTTCTTGAGCATGGCCAGCGCGTGCAGCGGGATGTCCGGACGCGACCAGGCATCCGGTGCCGGCGACAGGTCGTCGGTATTGGTTTCGCCGGTGACCTTGAAGACGGTCAGCTTTTGTGAGGCCGGGACTTCCGGACGCGAGGTGAACCACTCGGCGTCAGCCCAGGACTGCATCACGGCCTTGGCATTGGCGTTGCCGCCCTTGGCCAGTTCGGCGACATCGTGGAAGTAGTCGAAAACCAGCAGGGTCTTCTTCAGGCCTTCGGCGGCGGCAGTGCCGCACTCGCCGCAAGCCAGCAGGTCGATCAGCGGCTTGACGTTGTAGCCGCCGAGCATGGTGCCGAGCAGTTCGGTGGCCTTGACCTTGGAGACCAGGGCGCAGGCTTCTTCGCCCTTGGCGACCTTGGCCAGGAACTCGGCCTTGACCTTGGCGGCATCGTCCACACCGGCCGGAACGCGATAGGTCAGCAGTTCGACCAGGAAGGCTTCCTCGCCAGCGGGGGGGTTCTTCAGCAGGGCCACCAGGTCGGTGGTCTGTTGCTTGGACAGGGGCAGCGGCGGGATACCGAGGGCTGCACGCTCGGCAACGTGGGCGCGATAGGCTTCAAGCACGGCGACTTCCTTTCGTAAGGGGTTGCACTGGGGAGAAAACGGATATTTTAAGACAATGGCGGCGACCGTACCGCAACCATCCGCCAGGGGCGGAAATGCGGGATGCCGGCACCGGGGCCACAAGTCTTATATATTTTATATGTTTCCCCTCCCGCTTTGCCAGTCTTCTGCGCCAAAGCCGGCCTGACAACTCCTGAAAAACAAAAAATTCAACGTTTTTTCAACAAGTTGCAATTCACCCATCGAACCTCTCGGAACTCGGAAGCGGCCTCGGTGGAGGACGCTCCGGACACCATCCCTCAGTCTCCGTGCTGTCCGTAGCGGCAAGCAAAGCAAAAACTTCGCAAAATACTGCCAAAAATTTCGTAAATATCGTCTTTTTCGAAAAGTCATCCAGCCGTAGCATGGCGCATCGCTTGAATTCACCGAGATACTCCAATGTCCAACCGTCGCCCCCCCGCCGTCCGCCCGATTACTCTCCGCCAGACCGCGCCGACACAGGGTTCGCTGTTCGTGCTATCGGCCGGTTTGCTGCTAGCGGCCTTCTGGCTCGGCTGGCAAGCCTGGTTGTGAATTCCTAGCCACCACTTTCCCCCCTCGTTAGCCCGGCCGCCCATTTTTTGGGCGCCGGGTTTTTTTCTTTTTGACTTGCGGGTTTAGCCCGACTATCCAGAATTTATCCCCAGGCTTGTCCGACGCGACTGGGGAAAACCCGGGCGCATCAGCCAACGGTCCGCCTCGCTCCCCAAACCACCGGGCTTCGTGCGACAATCCGCGCTTGGATTTTTGTCATTTTTTACGGTCGACCGTAAAAAGTGGCAAAAACCCTGGCCCTGCCCCCAACCTCCCCGCAGGAGATCAACCATGCCCCGCCCTGCCCACTACCTTGCCCTGCCGCTACTGCTTCTTGCCCTGTCCGCCCAGGCTCAGGAATGGGCCGGCACGGTCAAATCGGCGAGCGGCGAAACCTACGCCGAACGCAATGGCCAGCGCATCGCGCTGAAAGCCGGCGACCGCGTCTTTCCCGGCGACAAACTGATCAGCGGCAAGGATAGTCAGATCGGGGTGACCCTGCGCGACGATACACTGATCTCGGCCAGCGCCAATTCGCAATTGAGCATCCGCGAATTCAGCTTCAACCCGGCCACCCACGAAGGCGGCATGGCAATTTCCATCCTGCGTGGAGTAACCGCAATGGTTTCGGGGCTGGTCGCCAAAGCCAACCCGCAAGCAATGCGGGTCAATACGCCGACCACGACCATCGGCATTCGGGGCACCGAGTTTGTCGTCGAGGTTGAGGCCGATGAATAAGCAGCACCACCGCCCCTGGCTGCTCCTCGCCCTGGCACTGCTCGCCGGCTGCTCAGCCGGTCCACGCGAACGCATCGTCCTGTTGCCCGACCGCAGCGGCCAGGTCGGTGCCATCATCGTCGAACACGGCGGGCGCAGCGTCGAGGTCGCCGAGGCCTATGCCGGCACGCGTCTTGAAAGCGGCAAACTGAATTCGGAAAAAATTGGCGAAACCGCAGTACGTCAGCGTTACCAGGCGGCCATCGAGGGCTTGCCGGCCTCTCCCCAACGCTACCTGCTCAATTTTGAGTTCGGCAATGACAAGCTGACCGCTGCGTCGCGCGCAATGCTGCCAACCATTCTCGCCGACCTGAGAAATTTCCCGGCGCCCGAAGTGCTGGTGATCGGCCATACCGACGCAGTCGGGACCACGCCGATCAATGATCGGCTATCGCTGGAACGCGCCAACCGAGTCCGAGAACTGCTAGTCGGCGCCGGCATCCCGCGTGATGCGATCCAGGTTGCCGGCCGCGGCAGCCGTGAACCGCTGGTGGCCCATCGCCCCGGCACGCAAGAACCGCGCAACCGCCGGGTTGAAATCAAGCTGCGCTGAACCAGGCTTTTTGCCCCAGCCCAGCGTTGACCGTGTAAGCAGCCGCCCCGCCGGCAGAGTTGCGCCTGCTCTCCGCCTCTCCGCCTCTCCGCCTCTCCGCCTCTCCGCCTCTCCGCCTCTCCGCCTCTCCGCCTCTCCGCCTCTCCGCCTCTCCGCCTCTCCGCCTCTCCGCCTCTCCGCCTTCAATTTTCCGTACAAAACCGACAAAACCTTTTATTTTCATTGCATTAAGCAATGAACAAACGTTTAAACCACAATGTGAAAAACGTTGCATTTGCGCAACAAGTCACCTAGGGATAACCCGTAGTTGACGTCATAAGTGATGGTGCCCCAACCCCTCGCTCCCTAGAATCCGCGACCTTCGGCGCAGAGGGTTTGCAGTTTCGGCTGCGGCATGACTGCCCCGCGCCTCCATCATTCTTGGGGATCAAACCATGCGATTGAAGAGCAAACTGGCGACCGCGCTGTTGCCGCTGGCCCTGCTGCTGGCAGGTACGAGTGCCGAAGCACGCGACTGGGCCGCGATCAAGGCCGATGGCAAATTCATTGCCGTCACCGAAGGTGCATTTTTTCCGTTCAATTATTTCGAAGGCGCCAAGCTGACCGGCTTCGAAGTCGAAGTTGCCGAAGCCGTGGCCAAGAAGCTCGGTCTCGCCATCGAGTGGCGCGTGGTGCCCTTCGACGCGCAAGTCGCCTCGATCCGCCAGGACCGTTTTGATTTCGCCATCGCTTCCCACGGCTACACTGAAGAACGAGCCAAATCGGTTGATTTCACCAACCCGCATTACTGTACCGGCGGCCAGATCGCCGCCCCCAAGGACGGCGCCCTGACCGCCGCGGCGCTGGCCGGCAAGACCGTCGCCGTGCAGTTGGCAACCAGCTACGCCGACAGCGCCAAGAAGATCGCCGGGGTCAAGGAAATCAAGACCTACAAGGCCGATCCGGAAGCCTTCTCGGCGCTCAAGAGCAAGAAGGTCGACGCCTGGATTTCCGACAAGTGGCTGATCAAGGCCACCCTGGAAAAGAACGCCGACGCCGGCATCGTCGCTGGTGAGCAGGTCTTCGTCGAGCGCGTTTCGGCGATCATGCGCAAGAACAACAAGGAACTGGCCGAGCAGTGGAACCGTGGCCTGGCCGAAGTGATGAAGGACGGCACCTACGCCACCTTGTCGCAGAAATATTTCAAGACCGACGTGTCCTGCCACTAAGCGAAGCCCGCCATGAACTGGAGCAAGCAAAATCCGGGCTGGACGATGTTCGCCGCGATGCTGGGGCTGCTCGCCTTCCTCTGGGGGCTGGCGATTCCGCTGTCGGCGGCACCGGAGCCAATCGGGCCGGCGGCGCAGCAATTTGCCGAGGGCGCCCGGATCACGGTCTGGCTGACCGTGGTTTCTGGGACCATCGGTATCGTCCTCGGCGTTCTCGCCGGGATCGGACGGATGTCGTCGATTGCGCCGCTGCGCTGGCTGTGTGCGTTTTATGTCTGGATCTTTCGCGGCACCCCGCTGCTGCTGCAAATCCTTTTCGTCTGGCTGGCTGCCCCGCAGTTCCTGCCGGATGCGCTGCAGCCATCGGATTTTGCCTGCGCCATCATTGCGTTGTCGCTGAACATCGGGGCTTACAACACCGAGTGCGTGCGCGCCGGCATCCTCGCGGTGCCGCACGGGCAGATCGAAGCCGCCCGGGCGCTCGGCCTGTCGCCGCTGCAGACCTTCATCGACATCATGCTGCCGCAAAGCATGCGCGTGGCCCTGCCGGCGCTGGCCAACAACCTGGCCTCGCTGGTCAAGGACTCGTCGCTGGCCTACGCGATCAGCGTGGTTGAACTGACGATGGTCGGCTACCGAGTCCAGGCCGAGAGCTACCAGCCGATTCCGGTCTTCCTGACCGTGGCCATGATCTACCTGATCCTGACCACGGCCTTCACCACCCTGACTTCGGCGCTGGAGACCCAGCTCGACGTCGGGCGCAAGCGCTGAGGAGCCCCCATGAGCGAAATCAAGCCCACGGCCCGGCCGATCATCGTCGCCCGCGATGTAGACAAGCATTTCGGCGCTTTCCATGCGCTGAAGAAGGTCTCCGCGACCTTCCGTGAAGGGGAGGTCACCGCAATCATCGGCCCTTCGGGCTCCGGCAAGTCGACCTTCCTGCGCACCTTGAACCGCCTTGAAGCGCACGACACCGGCAGCATCGTGATCGACGGCATCGAACTCAACGACGACCTGAAGAACCTCGACGCGATTCGCCGCGAGGTCGGGATGGTCTTCCAGAGCTTCAACCTGTTCTCGCACCTGACGATCCTGAAGAACATCACCCTCGCCCCGATGCGGGTGCGCAAGATGTCGGCCGCCGACGCCGAAGCCAAGGCCCTGGCCTTGCTCGACCGCGTCGGGCTCAAGGCGCATGCGCACAAGTACCCGGTGCAGTTGTCCGGCGGGCAGCAGCAACGGGTGGCGATTGCCCGGGCGCTGGCGATGGACCCCAAGGTGCTGCTGTTCGACGAGCCGACCTCGGCGCTCGACCCGGAGATGGTCAACGAAGTGCTCGCGGTGATGCGCGAACTGGCGCATACCGGCATCACCATGCTGGTGGTCACCCACGAGATGGGTTTTGCCCGCGAGGTTGCCGACCGCGTGATTTTCTTCGATCACGGGACCATTCTCGAAGACTCGACGCCGCAGGACTTCTTCAGCAATCCGGCGCACGAACGCGCCAAAACCTTTTTGACGCAGGTCCGCCACGGCTTCTGAGCCGGCGGATCGCGCGACCATTTTTACGATTGAAAGACAAGTCATGAAACTCAAGCAACTGACCCTCGCCCTGTGCGGGCTCGGCCTCGCCTCGGTGGCGCTGGCCAACGATTCGCAGCGCATCGCCCAGCTCGAAGCCCAGCTCAAGGCCATGCAGAGCCAGCTCGAAGAGCTGAAGAAAACCCAGAAGCAGGAAATCGCTCAACTGCAGGACCAGGTCACGGCCCAAGGCAAGGAAGCGGTCGTCGTCGGCGACCTGCCCAACTCCTATCGTCTGGCCTCCGGCGACACCTCGATCCGCGTCTACGGCATCGCCGAATACAACGTGGTCCGTGAAAGCAAGGGCAGCAACGCCGACATGGATTACTCGACCTTCATGCCTTATGCCCCGCTGCGCGGCACCCCGGAAGCAGCGCGCAAGGGCCAGACCTACTCGCACGCCCGCACCTCGCGGATCGGCGTCGAAGCCTCGACCCCGACCCAGTACGGCCAGCTGATCGCCAAGATCGAAGGCGACTTCAACAACGACCCGCGCACCGGCAACTCGGCCGTCTATGGCGATCTGCGCAACATCTACACCCAGCAGGCGACCAACAGCTACAACTTCCGTCTGCGCCACGCTTACGTGCAACTCGGCCCGTGGCTGGCCGGCCAGAGCTGGTCCACCTTCATGGACCTCGACGCGACGCCGGAAGTGGTCGACTTCAACGGCCCGATCGGCGGCACCTTCATCCGTCAGCCGCAACTGCGCTACACCTACGCCACCCCGAACTACGGCAACTTCACCGCCGCGCTGGAAAACTCGGTCAGCTACGTGCTCGACCCGACCGGCAGCGCCTCGACCGCCGGCTTTGCCAAGTCGCCCGACCTGATCGTGCGCTGGGACAAGGCCTTCACCCAGGGCTCGCTGAGCCTGCGCGCGGTGTCGCACGAGCATCGCGTCGATGGCAGCATGCAACTGGGCGGCGGCGTTAACCGCGTAGTCGACGAATCGCGCCGTGGCTACGGCGTCTCGGTGTCCGGCGTCTATCGCTTCACCGACAACGACCAGATCAGCTTCATCGCCACCGGCGGCGAAGGTATCGGCCGCTACTTCAACTACATCGAAGGCGCCGGCTACAACGCCAACACCAACCAGATCACCATGGAAAAGGCCTTGGGCCTGGTGGTTGGCTACCAGCACAAGTTCAGCGAGACCCTGCGCATGAACCTGGTCTATGGCGGTCAGCGTCACTACGACAACGCCTATACCGACTGGGCCCGTGCCAACGGCCTCGACAGCGGCCGCTTCGGCGTTAACCGTCAGGTCCAGCAGTTCCACGTCGGCGCAATCTGGAACCCGGTCAAATATGTCGATATCGGCGCCGAGTACATCTATGGCCGCCGCGAGACCCTGTCCGGCCAGCGTGGCGATATGTCGCGCATCAACCTGATGGCGCGTTACAACTTCAACTAAGCCGTCGCCTATCGGTCGCCGGCCCCGCCCGGCGACCACCGGGCAGCCGGCCACCGTCTGACTTTCTTCGCCGCCCTGCCCATGTCGCCCGAACTGATTTCCTCGACTTTCCTGCTCCTGCTGGTCCTCGACCCGCTCGGCAACGTACCGTTCGTCCAGTCGCTGTTGCGCGACCTGCCAGCGGCCGGCAAGCGCCGGGTGATCCTGCGCGAATGCGCGATCGCCACAGGCGTACTGCTTGCCTTCCTGTTTGCCGGCGACCGCCTGCTGGCGGTGATGCACCTCTCCGAACCGGCGCTGGAAATTTCCGGCGGCCTGATCCTCTTTTTGATTGCGCTGCGCATGGTCTTCCCCCCGGCGGGCCACGGCGCCGCCGATACGCCGGCGCGCAGCGAAGCCTTCATTGTGCCGCTGGCCGTACCGATGATCGCCGGCCCCTCGGCGCTGGCGATGGTCCTGCTCGCCTCGCGCCAGTCCGGCGATCCGTGGCTGTGGGTCGGCGCGGTCTTGGCCGCATCTACGGTCAACACCCTGATCTTGCTGATTTCCGACCCGCTCGCCCGTCTCTTCGGCCGCTCCGGCATGGAGGCGATGGAACGCCTGATGGGTCTGATCCTGACTACAATGGCCGTGCAGATGCTGATTTCCGGCCTCAAGGTCGCCTTTGCCGCTTAAGGAGTTGCGCATGACCGCCACCGTTCATAGCCACCGCATCAGCCTGATTGGCGTTCCCACCGATGTCGGCGCCGGCACCCGTGGCAGCCGCATGGGCCCGGAAGCCCTGCGCGTCGCCGGGATTCACGAAGCCCTGGTTGCCTTCGGCGTCGATGTCGTCGATTGCGGCAATCTGAGCGGCCCGGCCAACCCGGAACAGCCGCCGCAAGCCGGCCTCCGTCACCTGCCCGAAGTCGCCGCCTGGAACGCGACGCTGCACGACGCGGTGTACCGCGAGCTGGCCGCCGACCGCCTGCCGATCATGATGGGCGGCGACCATTGCCTGGCGATCGGTTCGATCAGCGCCGTCGCCCGCCATTGCCGCGAACAGGGCAAGAAGCTGCGGGTGCTGTGGTTCGACGCCCACGCCGACCTCAATACTGCGACCATGACGCCTTCCGGCAACATCCACGGCATGCCGGTCGCCTGTCTCTGTGGCCACGGCCCGCAGGTCCTGTGCGAAATCGGCGGCCACGTCCCGGCGATGCTGCCCGACCAGATCCGCCAGATCGGCATCCGCAGCGTTGACGACGGTGAAAAGCGCTTCCTGCAGCAACTCGGGATCGAGGTCTTCGACATGCGCTACATCGACGAGCACGGCATGCGCGCAGTGATGGACAAGGCGCTGGCCGGGATCGACGCCGACACTCATCTGCACGTCAGCCTCGATGTCGATTTTCTCGACCCGGAAATCGCCCCCGGCGTCGGCACCACGGTGCGCGGCGGCCCGACCTACCGCGAAGCGCAGCTGTGCATGGAAATGATCGCCGATACCGAACGGCTGGCCTCGCTCGACATCGTCGAACTCAACCCGGCGCTCGACCACCGCAACCAGACCGCCGAACTGGCGGTCGACCTGATCGAAAGCCTGTTCGGCAAAAGCACGCTGTGCCGCATTCATAGTTAGCCCGCGCCTTAGCCTCCGGTTTTTGCCGGTTTTCACGGTCGACCGTGAAAACCGGCAAAAATCATTCAGGGCTCCGGCTCTTTGCCCAGTCCTCTGCCCGACTCTTTCCCGATTTTTCGCCCCCGATTTTCCCCGCCCCCTTCCCGTTGCCCCCCGTTTCCATGTCCCGCCTGCAAGCCAATTTCCTGCTCCTGATTGCCGCCCTGATCTGGGGCACCACCTTCGTCGCTCAGCAAGTCGTGCTCGACAATCTCGGCCCCTTTCTCTATACCGGCCTGCGTTTCCTGCTCGGCGCGCTGATCATCGTGCCGATGGCGCTGCGCGAATACGTCCGCCTGGCCGACCGCAACATCCGCCTGGACGGCGCCGACTGGCTGGCCGGGATCAGTCTCGGCGGCCTGCTCTTTGCCGGGATCATCTTGCAGCAGATCGGGATCGGCGAAACCACGGTCACCAACGCCGGCTTCCTCACCGCGCTGTATGTGCCGCTGGTGCCGCTGCTGGCCTGGCTGCTGCACCGCCACCGCCCGCACTGGCTGACCTGGCCGGCGGTCGGCTGCAGCCTGTTCGGAACCTGGCTGCTCGCCGGCGGCGAACTGACCGAACTGAGCAGCGGCGACTGGTGGGTGATCGCCAGCACCTTCTTCTGGGGGCTGCACGTGCTCTACGTCGGCCGCGTTGCCGCGCGCAAGGGCACGCCGATCCTGGTCGCGCTGACCCAGTTCGTTGTCTGCGGCAGCCTGGCGCTGATCTGGGGCCTGCTCACCGAACCGCTCAGCAGCGAGCGCCTGCTCGCCGCACTGCCGGCGATTCTTTACGGCGGCGTGCTCTCGGTCGGCGTCGGTTTCACCCTGCAAGTCGTCGCCCAGCGCCACACTGGCCCGGCGGATGCCGCTGTCCTGCTTTCGTCGGAAACCCTGTTCGCCGGACTGGCCGGCGCACTGGTCCTCGGCGAACGCCTGGGGCCGCTGCAACTCGCCGGCTGCACGCTGATCTTCGCCAGCATCCTGGCGGTACAGCTACTGCCGCTATGGCTGGAAAAACGGGCGGCGGCGAGTCGCTAGTCCTTGCGCCGGGGCCGGACAGCGCCCCCGCTGCCCGGGAAAAAAATGGCACCGCTTGCTCCGGCGCCATTTTTCATTTTTGGGCCATATTCACGGTCGACCGTGTGATTCGGGATTTTTCCCCGCGCGGCAAGTGCCGGCACGGCGACGCCTCGATCTTGCCGGCGATGCGCTGCCAGCCAAGAGCAAGGCGCCAGCGGCGGCTTGCCGGCAACATCCCGACGATCTTCCCGCTATTTCTCGACGCGCCCCAAGACTTTGCGGTGCGCGCAAGGTGCCTGGCCCGTACTCAGGCGGCGCGGGCCAGGCCGGCGCTCAACGGCAGGTAGCCGAACAGGTCGCGCGGGTCGGCCAGCTGCGGCAGCAGGCCCAGCGTTTCGCCCTGGCCGGCGGCGGTTTCCTGCAGCCAGGAGAGTGCCGAAAAATCTTCCAGCGCGAAGCCGACCGAATCGAAGATCGTCACTTCTTCGGCGGCTTGGCGGCCGGGGTGAGCACCGCTCAAGACCTGCCAGAATTCGTGCGCTGGGAAGTCGGCGGGCATTTGCTGCAACTCGCCCTCGATCCGGGTTTGCGGTGCGTATTCGACGAAGACCTGGCCACAGGCGGCGAGAATCTCCGGGGCAAGCTCGGTCTTGCCCGGACAGTCGCCGCCAACGGCGTTGAGATGCATCCCCGGCTCGATCATCGCCGGGGTCAGGATAGTGGCGTTGCTCTTGTCGGCGGTGATGGTGGTGACGATGTCGCAGCCGCGCACCGCCTCGGCGGTGCTGGCGAAGGCGCGCGAAGTCAGACCGAGGCGGGCCAGGTTGCGCTGCAGCTTGGCGGTCGCCGCCGGGTCGAGATCGTGGAGATGGAATTCGCGGATGCCGAGCAGGCGGTGGAAGGCCAGGGCCTGGAACTCGCTCTGGGCGCCGTTGCCGATCAGTGCCAGCCGCCGGCTGTCCGGGCGTGCCAAATGCTGTGCGGCCAAGGCCGACATCGCCGCCGTCCGCAAGGCGGTGAGCAGCGTCAGTTCAGCGAGCAGGCAGGGCAAGCCGGTCGCCACCTCGGCCAGCACGCCGAAGGCGAGCACGGTGGGCAGGCCGTGGCGCTGGTTCTTCGGGTGGCCGTTCACATATTTGAACGAGTAATGCACGCCGTCCGAGACCGGCATCAACTCGATCACGCCCTCCGGCGAATGGCAGGCGGCGCGCGGGCTCTTGTCGAACTGCGGCCAGCGGCGGAAATCGGCGTCCAGTTGGCGGGCGATGCCGGCGATGCACTCGCCCGGTCCTTCGGCGGCGATCAGGCGGGCGATGGCGGCGGCGGGAAATACGGGCAGCGACAAACTGGCGAGGGACGACATGACAAGCTCCAGCGGGAGAAATAGTTGACTGTTTCGCTCATCTTCCCACGCGCTCACGCCAAACAAAATCGCAAACAATGCTGCATTTCGTCAGTTTTTAAAGCAGAATGACACAACAAATTGACGGAATGTTCAAATGGACGCGCTCGACCAGCAACTGATTGCGCAATTGCGCCATAACGCCCGGCAAAGCGTCGCGACCCTGGCGCACAAGCTCAAGGTCTCGCGCGGCACGATCAGCAACCGCCTGGCCCGCCTCGAACAGGACGGGGTCATCGCCGGCTACACGGTGCAATTGCGCCCGGAACTGCCGAACAACGAAATCCGCGCCTGGATGAGCATTGCGGTTTCCGGCAACGAGACCCGCTCGGTGATCGCCAGCCTGCTCGGCGAGCCCGGCGTCGCCCGCCTCCACGACACCAACGGCCGCTGGGACCTGCTCGCCGAACTGCGTGCCGAAAATCTCAAGGAGTTGTCGGACATCCTCGAACGCATCCGCCTGATCCGCAGCATCCAGACCACCGAAACCAGCATCCATCTCGCCACCTACCGCACCTGAGCCGGCCCGCAGCCTGCTAGACTGGCAGTCTTGCGCCTGCATCCGCCCGGCATGACCGGCCCGCGAGCAGTTCCGCCACCGCTTTTTCAACGTCACTTCGCATCGCCATGTCCCGCATCAAAGCCATCGCCCCCCTCGGCCAGCAGATCTGGCTCGACAATCTCTCCCGCCACCTGCTCGAATCGGGCGAACTCGCCCGCTGGATCGAAGAAGACGCCATTGCTGGCGTGACCTCGAACCCGGCGATCTTCTTCAATGCGATCAAGAACGACGCGCACTACCAAAGCGCGCTGGCCAGCCTGCGCCAGAGCGCGGCCGACGCCAGCCCCGAACAGCGCTTCGAGGCGCTGGTCCTGCCCGACGTGCGCCGCGCCTGCCAGTTGTTGCGCCCGGTATATGAGGCCAGCCAGGGCCAGGCCGGCTTCGTCAGCTTCGAAGTCTCGCCGACGCTGGCGCACGATGCCGCCGCCACCCTCGCCGCCGCCCGCCGCCTGTGGGCCGAGATCGGCGAAGCCAACGCGATGATCAAGATTCCGGCGACCCCGGCCGGGATGCAGGCGATCAGCGGCGCGATTGCCGACGGGATCAATGTCAATGTGACGCTGATCTTTTCCCCGGCGCAGCTGGCCTGCGTCCAGGCCGCCTACCGCGCCGGCATCGAGCAGCGTTTTGCCGCCGGTTTGCCGGTCGACCGTATCGCCTCGGTCGCCAGCGTCTTCATCAGCCGTCTCGACAGCCTGCTCGACCCGCAACTGCCGGCCGAGCTCCAGGGCAAGACCGCACTGGCCTTTGCTGCCAACGAGTACGCCCGCTGGCAGCAACAGCCGGCGCTGCCCGGCGGCGCCCGGCCGCAGTCGTTGCTGTGGGCCTCAACCTCCAGCAAGAACCCGGCGTATCGCGACGTGCTTTACGTCGAGCAACTGATCGGCGCCGGCACGGTGAACACCGTCCCGGATGCGACGCTGGCCGCCTTCCGCGACCACGGCGAAGCCGCCCTCACCTTGCCGCAGCAAGCTGCAGTTGCGCCAGCCCAGCTCGCCGCGCTGCAGGAATGCGGGATCGACCTTGAACGGGTCGGCGCCGAACTGCTCGCCGCCGGCCTCAAGCAATTCGACGAAGCCTTCGCCAAGTTGCTCGAACTGGTGCGCTAGGGCTCCCCGCCAAGCACCGGCCGCCCCTCCCGCAGCAGCGCGGCGATGGCGGCGGCCGGCGCCGGCCTGCTGTAGCGATAGCCCTGCAGGATGTCGCAGGCATGGGCCAGCAAAAAGACCTCCTGCCCGATGGTTTCAACCCCCTCGGCAATCACCTTGAGACCCAGGTTATGGGCCAGAGCAATGGTTGCGGCACTGATTGCGGCATCGTTGCCATCGCTCTCGATATCCTTGACGAAAGTCCGGTCGAGCTTGAGCGTATCAATCGGCAACAGCTTCAGATAGGCCAGCGACGAATAGCCCGTCCCGAAATCGTCGATCGCCAGTTCGACCCCGAGGTTGCGTAATTCCAGCAACAGCCCGATTGCCCGCTCCGGGTTAGCCATTGCCACCGACTCGGTTACCTCCAGTTCCAGATGTCCGCTGGCAATCCGGTACTGCGCGAGGAGTTGGCCGACCTCTTCGATCAGCTTGCCTGAGCGCAGCTGAAAGGCCGAGAGATTGACCGCCATGCGCAGGGACGGACAACCGGCCTGCTGCCATTCGGCAAGCTGCCGGCAGGCTTCGGCCAGCACCCAGCTCCCCAGCGGCTCAATCATCCCGGTTTCCTCGGCAAGGGGAATGAACTCCAATGGCGAAAGCATGCCGCGCACCGGATGGCGCCAACGGACCAGCGCCTCGACGCCGCAGATGCGTGAACTCGCCGCCTCGATCTGCGGCTGGTAATGCAACTCGAACTGCCCCTCGGCCAGACCACTGAGCATGTCGCGCTCCAGCGACATCCGCTCCCGCGCCGAGGTGTTCATCTCGGGAGTAAAGAACAGGGCCGCATTGCGACCGCATTCCTTGACGTGATACATCGCCACATCGGCGTGCTGCATCAATTCCTCGGCACTTTCACCGTCGCCGGGATAAACGCTGATCCCGATGCTCGGGGTCGAGCGCAACTCCTTGCCGTCGATCAGATAGGGGCTGTCGAGTCGTTGCAGGATGCGTTGAGCAATTGTTGCTCCCGCCTGCATCCCTGATTCGGCTCCGGTGAGAACCACCACGAATTCGTCGCCGCCCAAGCGGGCGACAATGTCGCTTTCGCGCACGCAATCCTGCAAGCGCCGGGCAACCTCGATCAGCAAGCGGTCGCCGATATGATGCCCAAGGGTGTCGTTGATCAATTTGAAGCGATCCATGTCGATAAACATCACCGCCACCTGCTGCCGCTCCCGACGGGCCGACAACAGGGCCTGATCAAGGCGCTCCTCAAGGCTGAAGCGATTGAACAGCCCGGTCAATGGGTCATGATGTGCAAGATGGGCAATCCGCTCCTCAGCCGCCTTGCGTTCGCTAATGTCAGTAAAACTGGCGATGTAGTTGGCAATCTCCCCCAATTCATCGCGGATAACCGAAATGGCCGCCCACACCGGACGCAAACCACCATCCTTGCGACGATCCCAGAGTTCGCCCTGCCAGTATCCGGTATCGCGCAGGGTGGCCCACATTTCCTGATAGATGTGCGGCGGGGTACTCCCCGATGCCAGCAGTTTGGGATCCTGGCCCAGCACCTCCTCGCGGCAGTAGCCGGTCAACCGGCTGAAGGCCGGATTGATGTCGACAATCAGGTTGTCGCGGTCGCAAACCAGAATGGCCTCGCCACTGTTCTCGAAAATATTGGCATACAGGCGCAAAGCCTTGTCGGCCTGCTTGCTCGCTGTAATATCGATCCGATTGCCGACCAGATAACCTCCCGGCGTCCGGTATTCGATGATCAGCAGCCAGCGCCCGTCAGCCAGTTCCTGCTCGATCGCCCGACCGTCCGGATGCTGGTGCTGCCAGACCCGCTCCGCCACCCAAGCATCGACCCGCCCGATGGCCTGCTTGTACTGACCACGCTCGGCTCCCCGGCGAACGATTTCCTCGAAAGTCGCACCGGGAACGATCAGGTCACGGCTGTCCTCATAGAAGCCGAGATAAGCTTCATTGCACATCACCAACCGGTCTTCCGGATCGTAGATGGTGAAACCAATCGCGATGTTGCGCACCGCCTCGTGCAGCAGCGAGCGTGCCGCCACATCGGCACGCAGCTTGCTGTTGGCGGCATTCAACTCGGCCGAACTGAGTTCAAGGCTACGGGTGCGCAGTTCGAGGTCACGGTCGGCCTGCTCGTAGCTGGCCTCGACCCGCTGCAGGAAGTCATTCAAGCCGCATAGCAAGGCCGCCATTTCGCCCGACACCCCGGGTTGCCGGGCGAGTAAGACGGCCTCGGCCAGCAGGCGGTCACAGGCCTCCTGATCGGCGATCCCCAAGCCGCGTTTAAGCTGTCGCTGCAATCCCTTGTGCACGGTCTGTTCACTCCTCCCTGAGCCCGAGACCACTTCGCCCGCCAGCCCAGATTCACCGACTGGCCCTTTTCTGCGCTTGCCACCAGCTACGACAAAAGTAATAGTCGCGTGTTCCCCAGTGATTGTACGAGCGGTCAGCCGGCCGGAGGACAGACAGCGGTGCAGCGGAGAGGCTGCTAGACTGCTGCCAGGTAAAACAACAGCGTCAATACAGACAGGAGACTGCATGCAGCAAGGACAATTATTCATTGATGGCTGCTGGGTTGCTGCCAGCAGCGAACAAACCATCGCCGTCATTTCACCGATCAACGGCAGCGAAATCGCCCGCATTCCGGCAGCCACCGCCGCAGACGTCGACCGGGCCGTCGCCGCCGCCCGCCGCGCCTTTGACGGCTGGGCCGCTACCCCGGTCGCCAAACGCGCCGCCTTGCTCAAGGCGATCCAGGGCGAACTGAAGGCCCGTGCCGGGGAGATTGCCAGCGCCATCAGCCAGGAAATGGGGTGTCCGATCCGCTTTGCGCAAACGGTGCAGGCCGGATCGCCGATTGCCAGCTTCGGGATGTATGCCCGCCTGCTCGGCGATTTTGCCTTCGAGGAAACGGTCGGCAACTCCAAGGTGGTACGCGAACCGGTCGGGGTGGTCGCTGCCATCACCCCGTGGAACTACCCGCTGCACCAGGTTGCCGCCAAGGTTGCGGCTGCCCTCGCCGCAGGCTGCACAGTGGTACTCAAACCCTCCGAAATCGCGCCGCTCGACGCACTGATCCTGGCCGAAGCCGTAGCCGCAGCCGGCCTGCCACCGGGCGTGTTCAATCTGCTCACCGGCACCGGGCCAGTGGTTGGCGAAGCCCTCGCCAACCACCCGGACGTCGACATGCTCTCCTTCACCGGCTCGACCCGTGCCGGGCAGCGGGTTTCCGAACTGGCGGCGGCGACCGTCAAGCGGGTGGCCCTTGAACTGGGTGGCAAATCGGCAGCAGTCGTCCTCGATGATGCCGATTTCGCCGTCGCGATTCCCGCCGTGGTCGCCAACTGCTACCAGAATGCCGGCCAGACCTGCACCGCGCAGACCCGCCTGCTGGTCCCGGAGAGCCGCTACAGCGAAGTCGCCGAGCGCGCCGTCGCCGCAGCAGCGAAATTCATTCCCGCCGACCCACGCCTGGACAGCACCCGCCTCGGCCCGCTGGCCTCGGCAGCGCAAGCCGAACGGGTGCGCGACTACATCCGCGTCGGCATCGCCGAAGGTGCCGAACTGTTGACTGGCGGCGTCGACGCCCCCGAAGGCCTGGCCCCGGAACTGCTCGCCAGCGGCGCCTATGTCCGCCCAACGATTTTTGGCCGCGTGCGCCCGAACAGCCGCATCGCGCAAGAAGAAATTTTTGGCCCGGTACTGGCCATCCTCACCTATCCCGACGGCGACGAAGCTGCCGCCATCCGCCTCGCCAACGCCACCCCTTACGGTCTGGCCGGCGGCGTCTGGGCGGGTAGCGACGAGCGGGCAGAAGCCGTCGCACGCAAGCTGCGCTGTGGCCAGGTCGAGATCAACGGCGGCCCGTTCAATCTCTACGCGCCGTTCGGCGGCTACAAACAGTCCGGTAACGGCCGCGAACTGGGCAAATACGGACTGGAAGACTTCCTCGAATACAAGGCAATGCAGTTCCGCCCACCGGCGAAGGACTAAGCCGAAACGCAGCACGGGGCGCAAGGCCCCGTTTTTTTGCGCTCACGGCCATGGCCAGTGGTTGCCGTGATTCGCCCGAAGCAGCAAGGTAAGCACCTACTCCACTGCTCCAAGCGGCCTATTGCCTGCAACGTTTCGTCACCGGTATTGTCAGAACCACGCAATTGGCGTTTTTTCGGCGTAAGCACGAAACGACCGATTGCAGCCGGACAGGAGACGAACATGCGCCGAACGATCGTACTGCTGCTGGCCTGGCTACTGCACCAGCCAGCCTGGGCGGAAAAAACGCTACTGTTTTATTCCGAAGCCGGACAGCGGCCGTTTTCATACGAAGAGAACGGGATGCCCAAGGGCCTCTACATCGACAGCCTCCAGCGTGTCCTGAAAACCCTGCCGGCCTACCGCGTCGAAATCCGCTTTGCCCCCTGGGCCAGGGCTCTGGAAGAAGTAAAGACCGGCAATGCCGCAGCCATTGTCGGGGTCTATCACCGCCCCGACGAGCGCCCCTTCCTGCTGCATTCGAAACCGATTTTCGCCGAGGAAGTCGCCGTTCATTGCAATCGCGATGCCGTTTCCGGTCGCCAGTTCAACCAGTACCCCGAAGACTTTGCCGGCTTGCGCTTCGGCAACCAGCGCGCCTATCTGGCCCCCGGCCCGCGCTTTTTCGAGATGGCGCGTGCCGGACAACTGACGCTGGTCGAAGGAATCGAATTCCATGATCTGGTCAAGAAGATGCTGGTCGGCGAAATCGATTGCGTGGTCAACCCCAGCATCGTGATCAACGAAGCCCTGGTGACGCTTGAGGCACGCGGATTGCCCGAACGGATGCGGGCCAAATCGAAGCGGATCATGACCGTAAAAACCGAATCGGTGCATGTCGGCTTCAGCCGCAAATATGAGGAAAAGAACCCGGAACTGGCACGCTTTCGCGAACTGTTTGATCAAAGCCTGGGCCGCTGAGCATGATGAACTCTCTGCGCAACCGGCTGATCCTGCTGTTCATCGCCCTGACCACGACGACCCTGGGCCTGTTCGCCTACTATGAACAGCATCTGCTCAGGGCCGAACTGGAACAGCGCTTCGCTACGGCCCGCGAGGAGATCATCAAACATCTGCAATACAACCTGACCGATCCGGTCTGGTCGCTCAACCAGGCGATCATGAACGCCCGCCTGGAGGCCGCCCTGCTGCACCCTGAAGTCAGGAGAATTCGCATCCTTTCCCCGGAAGGCAACGAAGTTTATGCAGCCACGGCCCGTCTCAGCGATACTTCGTCGGAACAGAAAGATCCGCACCAGCTGCATGACGAAGCCCTGATCTATCCCCCGGCGGAAGCCCCCAGCGAACGGCAAAACCTGCCCACCGCCAGGCTGCAAATCGAGTTCGATCGCAGCGACATGGAGCAAAGCCTGCAACAGTCGCTGCTGCGACAGGCGCTCAAGGTCGTCGCCATGAATCTGCTGCTGCTCGTGCTCCTTTACTTCAGCCTGAATCTGGTCTTCTCTCCCCTCACCCGTTTGCGCGATGCGCTCAACCGTCTGGCCGGACATGATGCCGAGACGCAGGAGGAATTACCCCCTTTCCGCCTGCGCGAATTCGACAGCGTGATCGAAGGCTTCAACCGGACGTTGCAGCGCCTGCGCCACATCATCCTGCGGCATAGCGAGGCGGAAGCCCGGGCCCGTGCGGCAATGCGTTCGACCAACGAGGCGCTGGCCCAGGTTCGTGCGGCACAGCAGGAGCTGCTGGAAAAAAACCGGCAACTGGAAATCCTGTCGATTACCGACCGCCTGACCGGACTCTACAATCGGCACAAGCTTGATCAGGTTTTGAATGCCGAATTTGCCCGCTGCCAGCGCTATGACGGACTGTTTTCCCTGATTCTGGTTGATGTCGACCACTTCAAGGCGGTGAATGACGAATTCGGGCACCCGGTCGGCGACCTGGTTCTGTGCGAAATCGCCGGGCAGCTGCGGGAAAACAAGCGGGAGGCCGATACTCTCGGCCGCTGGGGGGGAGAGGAATTCCTGCTGATCTGCCCCGATACTTCGCTTGACGGCGCCCGGCAGTTTGCCGAGAAGCTGCGCCAGGCGATCGAAACCCAGTGCCACCAATGCGCAGGAAAACTGACAGCAAGCTTCGGCGTTGCCACTTTCCGCAACGGCGAATTGCTCAAGGATCTGATCAGCCGCACCGACCAGGCGCTTTACTGCAGCAAGCACAATGGCCGCAACCGGGTCGAATGCCTGGTGTAAACGGCACGCTCAGGAAGCAAGGCCCGCAGCGGGCGGACAGCCTGCCCCCCCCCCCGGAAAATGCAGGAAAATTGCGGTTTTTACGGTCGACCGTAAAAACCGGCCAATTTCCTCACTCACAACCGGAACAGCCAGGCTGCAACAGGTCGCGCAGGCGACGCAAGGCGGTACCGGCGTCGCCGACTACCACCGTGCAAGGAATAGCCAGCATCAGGTTGGCAGGCAGGCCAAAGTTTTCGACCAGATTGCCATCGGCATCGCACCACACGGCACGCGACGGGTCGAAATGCAGGGGCCCCTGACAGCGCTCGACACGTTGGCGCCAATCCTCATTAACACTGAAATAGGCAACCACCGGCTTGCCAAGCGCAATTGCGTACCCGACCTCGAAAGCAGTGCCACTATCAACCTCGGCACCACGAAACGGATCGAGATTGGCCACCACTCCAGCGGCTTCGCGGATCAGAGCGAGGTTGTGCCGGTAGATGGTTTCGGCCTGCAATTCAGGCTGATCGACCGGATGCAAAGGACGTAGCCCGAGTTCGCCGCACAACGCCTTTTGTACCGCCGCCCTGGCCGCGATGTCAGGAAAGAAAACGTCGGGACCAGCCAGGTAGACGCCGGGCAACGGCCTGTCCGGCACGGGAACAGCGGGAAGCTCAGCCATTTTCCGCTGCGGCAATCAGCTTGGCGACGCTGGAAATATGCACCTTGCGCCCCTTGACGGTGAGCAGGCCGCGCTCGTGCAGGGCGTGCAGGATGCGCGAGAAATGCTCATGGGTGAGATTGATGCGCGAAGCAATCACCCCCTTGATGGTCGGCAACTCGATCGTCACGTCATCGGCTTCGAACTGGCTGGCATCAAGCAACTGCATCAGGTAGCCGATCACGCGGCGTTCCCCGTTATGCAGCGAATAAGCCTCGACGTCGCCGACCACGTCGCGCAGTTGCCGGGCCATGTTGGCGAGCATCTTGCGCATGAACTGGTGGTCGTTCTCCAGTTCGTGGTCGATCACCGACCGCCCGACGTGCAACAGCAATGAATCGGCCAGCGCCTGGGCGTAATAGGGATAGGGCCGGTCAAGAAACATGAAGGACTCGCCAAAGCTTTCGCCCGGCTCCATCACCTCGATCACTTTGTCGGTTCCTTGCAGTGAGGTGAAGGCCAGCTTGATCTGGCCGAACACCACCAGATACAGGCCGGAGCACTTGTCACCGCGCTGGAACAGCATGTCATGCTTGCTCAGGCGGACCTCGCGCGTGCCCTTGGCAACGCGGGCCAACTCGTCCGGCGAAAGGCCGTCGAACAGCGGAATGCGAGCCAGCAGGCTATCGGTTTGTACGGGCAGATGATCGCGCATGAGGGTCTCGAAAAGCTGGAGCAGGAATCGGAAAGAAGGCGGACAGCAGAGGGGAAATACCGCGACAGGCAGCCGCAGCGGCACATTTTGATGCAAGTCAAAAGCATCGGCAAGCCAGAAAAAACCCTGCCCATCTGTCGGATTTGCGCGGTAGCAAAGTAAAAAAGGCTGCCCGTCGCCGCATTTCTGCCACCGCCAAACGTCAGGCCCCCACCCGCAGCACGCACGACTTCGGGTATCCGGCCGGGGAATGATGCAGAGCGGCGCCCGCGCCGCAACCCGCCAGCCAGCCAATCCTGCCGGGGAACCGCCACCACCCCGCTGACAAGCGGGCGACAGCGGTTCACAATGGCGACTTGCGCACTGCCTGGCGGTGCCCCTCCCGCCCACCGACTCTCTGCTGACTGGCACCAATGCTCGACCGACCGCCCGAATTCTACTTCCCGGCCCCGCGCCGGCAGCAATTTTGCAGCCAGTGCGGCACGCCCGTCAGCCTTGCCGTTCCACCCGGCGACAATCGCCTGCGCGACCTATGCCACAGTTGCGGCGCCATCCATTACCAGAATCCGCGCATGGTAGTTGGCAGCATTCCGCTCTGGCAGGACCGGGTGCTGCTCTGTCTGCGCGCGATCGAACCGCGGCGGGCAACCTGGACCCTGCCGGCCGGCTTCATGGAACTGGCCGAGACCACCCGCCAGGGGGCGGCCCGCGAGACACTAGAGGAAGCCGGCGCCGAAGTCAGCATTGGCGAGTTGTATACGGTGATCGACATCCCGCAAGCCGACCAGGTGCATTTCTTCTTTCTCGCTCAAGCAAGCAGCCCTGCTCTCGACCCCGGACCGGAAAGTCTCGCTGCGCGCTATTTCGCGCTCGACGAAATTCCCTGGGAACAGCTTTCCTTCCACTCGGTGGTCAGCACCCTGCAACATTTCGTTGCCGACGCAGCAGCCGGACACTTCCCCACCCGCCACCTGTCGCTCGGTAGCTGAAGCCTTTCACCTCCGGCTCAGCCGCCAGCTGGAAAGCGCAGCCTGACGGTGTTGCCGCAGCCGATGTAGTGCAGGCTCGCACCGCCGGCAATCCGGGCCAGCGCAATTCCCCGCCCATTGGGGTCAAAAGCCCGCTCAGGAGCCAGGTCGAGATAGCCCGACCAGTCAAAACCGCTCCCTTGGTCGGCAATGCTGATCTCGCAAGCCTCCGGGCCATTCTGCACCGCCACCCGGACCACACGATCCGCATATTCCGGAAGCCCCAGGCGCCGCTCGATTTCCTCGCGCCAGCCATCTTCGCGACGCAAACGCGACTTCTCCTGATAGCTGATTGCCAGATTACCGTGCTCGACCGCATTGACCAGCAACTCCCCCAGAGCCAGTTCAGCGGCCTCTGGTACCGGACAGATTTGCGCCAGCACCACCGCCAGTTGACCGGCCTGGTCAATATCGCGAAAGACGAACTCGGCGTGCCGCAGCAAGCGCAGGGAGCCGGCATATGCGGCCAGCTCGGCTCGCAAGGCATCGCGAACGGCACGTTCGCCGAGCGCGGCCCGGACAATCGCCAACAAGGCATCGCGGGCATACGGCTTGACCAGATAATAGTAGGCACCGGCAGCCAGACCTTCGGAAACCAGCTGCGGGCTACCCGCTGCCGTCTGCATGATTACCGGCAGATGCGCATGTGCCGACGCCGCCTTGATCCGGCGCAGCAAGGCCATGCCGTCGGTCCCCGGCATCATCCGGTCAAGCAGCACTGCCGCATACGCCCCGCCGGTCTCCAGCATCTGCCAGGCGGTTTCCGCGTCGGTTGCGGTGTCGACCGCAAATCCGGTATCGACGAAATATTCGCGGATCAACTCCAGGTTGATCGACTCGTCGTCGACCACCAGCAAACGTCTGTCGCTCATGTGCCCTCCCGCTTGGGCAAAGTTTCGGCAGCACCGGCCGGAAGTGCGGCGCAAGGCAGGGTGATGGTTAATGCTGCACCTCCCGCCGGATGGTTGCTTGCCTGGATCAATCCGCGGTGAGCCAGCACGATCTGCCGACAGATCGACAGGCCGAGCCCGGTTCCCCCTGCCCCGGTTCGCGTCTTGCTGCTCTGGACGAATTTGTCGAAGACTGCTTCGAGTTCGTTGTCAGGAATACCGCACCCCTGATCGCGCACGGTAATGCAGGTCGCCGGCAGATCGACCGGATCGGCAGCCCGCCGCCCCCGGGGCAACAGGCCGGCAGTCAGCTCAATGCTGATCACGCTGTGATCGGGCGAAAACTTCAGGGCATTCGATAACAGGTTGCGCATCACCTGAGCCAGGGTACCGGCATCAACCGCAGCCACCCGCTCCTCGCCGGACAATTCGAACCTGATTCCCCGCAACGCAGCCAGTGCCTCGAATTCGTGCACCACCTCGCGCAGCAAGGGCAGTAGCGCCTGTTCACAGGGAACGATCGGCATCATCCCGGCTTCCAGCTTGGCCAGATCAAGCAGGTTATTGAGCAGGTCAAGCAGACGCTGGCCGCTCTGATGAATGCGCTGGAAATAATGCTGCAGCTTGTCCTGGCCGAAATCGCCAGCCCGCTCTTCACCCAGGCGGGCAAAGCCAAGCACCGCATGCATCGGGGTCCGCAATTCATGTGACATGTTGGCCAGGAAATCCGACTTGGCCTCGCTGGCCTGCTCGGCCGTTTCCTTCGCCCGGCGCAGATCGGCCGTCCGTTCTTCGACCAGCTGTTGCAGATGATCGCGGTGGCGCTGCAACTCGCGGGCATAGGCATTACGCGCGGAAACATCGACCGCGACCCCGAGATAGCCGGTAAGGGCGCCCGCCTCGTTATGCACCGCCGTCACCACCAGACTGACCTGCAACTGCCGCCCATCCTTGTGTACATAGGTCCAGTCGCGACGCTCGGCACCATCGCGCAAGGGAATGGCAACAAACACCGAAAAACCGGCAACTGACCGCCCGAGTTCAGCACTCAGGGTCTCTCCACGCGCCTGTATCTCGCTTTCGAGGTGAAAGATGGCCGGAGTTTCGCGGCCCAACAACTCCTCGGCCGCATAGCCGAGCATCTTTTCCGCCCCGGCATTGAACAGGGTGATTAGCCCGTTGCGATCGGTGGCAATGATTGAAACTTCGGTGGCGGCCGCCAGGATGTCGTTGCGCTGCCGTTCAACCCGCCGCAACTCGCTGACATCGGTCAGGGTTCCCACCAGCACCGGCGCACCATCCGGATCGTAGGCCAGGGCTTTGCGCGCAACCACCCGGCGGGTCCCGGCATCGAAAGGCACTTCGTACTCATCGCAAAATTCGCCTTCGCCGGCAAATACCCGGTCATCCACCTCGCGAATCCGTGCGACCAGGTCCGGAGCCAAGTGAGCACTGCCGATCCCCTTCTGGCCAAGCAACTCATCCTCGCGCCGCCCGGTGAGGGTGCAAAAGGCAGCATTCACCGCAACATACTGGCGAGCCGCGTTTTTGACGAATACCGGATGCGGCACGAAATGCAGCACGGTAGCCAGCAAATCCCGCTTGCGCCGCCAGTCCTCCGCCTGGGCCGCAGCATCGGCGGCCTGGGCCGCCTCGCCTTCGCGCTCCAGCAGGCGACTGCGGGCCACCCAGGCGAGCAACAGACTGAGCAGAATGCCGGCCAGCAACAGGGGTAAAGGGCCACTCACCGCTGGCACCCCCTGCAGATAAAAACTGAGCCGCCAATCGCGCCCGCCAAAAGCCAACTGCCGGGCCTCCAGCAGTACTGCCGTTGACTCATCGGCCCGCCCGTCGAACAGGGGCGGCAGTCGTGCCTCGCTGCCATCGGCAAGCACCGGCAGCAGTTGCGAGCTGCGCCGGGGCAAGGCGGCAGCCAACAATTCCTCCGGCCGGTAAATCACATAGGCGTAACCGATGCAGGCCAGACGCCGGGCTTCGGTTGTGGCAATCGCCGACTGCTTGCGATACACCGGCAACAACATTACCAGTTGCGGCGGCGATTCGCCGCTGGCTGTCAGCAAAGGCCTGGACAGACTGGCCTCGTCGTCGCGCAGGGCGGCCTCCCGGGTGTCCTGCAAGGCATCGAGTGCCAGCAGGGAATGCTCGCGACTGGCCACCGAGGGGAAGCTGGGATGCAGGCGTCCGTCTC
Source organism: Dechloromonas sp. ZY10 (assembly GCF_041378895.1). NCBI lineage: Bacteria > Pseudomonadati > Pseudomonadota > Betaproteobacteria > Rhodocyclales > Azonexaceae > Dechloromonas > Dechloromonas aquae. The sequence continues at coordinate 1,132,949 of NZ_CP144212.1, read as the reverse complement.
GCCAGGCGGCGAAACCATAGGCATGAACCCCTGAAAAGCGGCTATCCACCTGCAACTGGTTGACGTAGGCGGCCCATTCGCCGGGAGTGACCTGCTCGCTGGCGGCAAAAAAGGCACGGACACTACGCAGTAGCTGGGCATGGTCATGCAGACGATTGACCAGGCCCGAGGTCAGCAAAGCCACTTCGCGGCGCAAGCCCTGGCGCGACTCCAGTTCGGCCTGGCGGGCAAAATGCCCATAGGCAACGAGTGTCGCCACCAGACCGACCATCAGGATCAGCAGCGGCCAGAACCAGCGCCGCACGAAATGCTTGGCAGAGGAATTCATCCGTTCGCGCCTGTCGCCTTGAGCGCAGGCAGTCTGCAGGAAAAGGCGGCCAGTATATCGGCAAACGCCGATCAACGCAGGCATTCAACCAATCCCCGGTAAAATTGCCGCTTCCTTTCCGCGAAGTCTGCCGCCGATGCCCGATACGCTCTACCCCTGCACCGACCCCATCCTGGCCGAACGCGTCATCGGCGCTACCCGCGAATGGCTGGAACGGGCGGTCATCGGCCTCAACCTGTGCCCTTTCGCCAAGAGCGTGGTAGTCAAGAAGCAACTACGCTACGCCCTTAGCCTGGCCAGCGATCCCGACCAGCTGTTGGCCGAAATCGAAGCCGAACTGACGCGGCTCGCCACCACCGATCCACAAGCGCTCGACACCACGCTGCTGATCCACCCGCACGTGCTGACCGACTTTCTCGACTACCACTTCTTTCTCGGCGAAGTGGATGCCCTGATTCGCAATCTTGGCTACGACGGCATCTTCCAGATTGCCAGCCTGCATCCGCAATACGAATTCGCCGGCAGCGATCCGGACGAAATCGCCAACTACACCAACCGCTCCCCCTACCCGACCTTGCACCTGCTACGCGAGAGCAGCATCGACCGCGCTGTCGCTGCCTTCCCGCACGCCGAAAGCATCTATCAGCGGAACATTGAAACCATGGAAAAGCTTGGCCCGGAGGGTTGGAAAAAGCTCTGGGAATAAGTCGGCGCAAGCCCCCCCGGGAAACCAGGCAGATTCACGGTCGACTGGGAAAAAGTTGCTTTTTCCGGTCTCCCATCGGTGCGGCCGCTTGAAGTTTACTTGGCTGCGGCCTCGCTCAGGCAAGCCATTACGGCTCGCCAGCCGGCCTCGGCCCCCGCGCCGGCGAGTCCGAAACCCTGGCGCAACAACTGCATCTGGCTGGCACTCAACTGCCGCTCCAGAATCTCGCCTGTAGCGGTCAGGCGCAAGCGCCGGATCCGCCGATCGTGCTCGGCAGGCGTCATTCCGATCAGGCCACGCTCGACCAGTTCGCGCAAAGGTGGATTGAGCGCCTGCTTGCTAACGCCCAGGGTATGCAACAACTCATTGACCGAGCACCCGGGATCGCGCCCGACAAAATAAAGAATGCGGTGATGCACGCGACCCAGCCCCTGTTCGCCGAGCATTCGGTCGGGCAAGGAGGTAAAGGCACGATAAGCAAAGAAAAAATTCTCAATCGCTTCGCGCAGTGCCGCTTCCTCGGCAATATCGGCATCCACGAACGCTGGCTGGCTGGCTGACATCCTGTTCCACCTTTCTCGCCCGCCGTGCCCGATTCCCCAAATGCCGGCAGGGACAACAAGCCGGCGGGAAAAGCAGGGCTTCAGGGCGCCGGGCTTGTATCAATTTTATGAGTCAAGCTGATTGACATGTTAGGAGGCCTGGCGCTATCTTGTCCATAGGTCAACAAACTTGACATATATACTTATCATGTCCACGCCCACCCTCCGCCTCTCCGCCCGCAGCCGCGACCTGCATGCCTCACCGATTCGCGAAATCCTCGCAGTGATCGACCGTCCCGGCATGATTTCCTTCGCTGGCGGCCTGCCGGCGCCGGACAGTTTCCCTGAGTTTTCCCTGGCCGCGATGCCTCGCACGCAATTGCAATACGGCGCCAGCGAAGGCGAGATGGCACTGCGCAAGGAAGTCGCCAGCCGCATGTCGGCCCTCGGTCTGGCCTGCAGCGCCGAGCAGGTGCTGATCCTCTCCGGTTCACAGCAGGGGATCGACCTGGTGGCCAAGCTCTTCGTCGACCCAGGCACGCCGGTAGCAGTCGAAGCCCCGACTTATCTCGCTGCGCTGCAGGTGTTCCGTTTCTTTGGCGCCCGCTTCAGCGAATACTCGGCAAGCACCGCCGGGAACGACCTGGCGACCGCACAGGCGGCGCTGGCGTATTGCATCCCGACCTTCCAGAACCCCAGCGGCCACTGCCTTTCCGCCGATGAACGTGATGCCCTGGCCGCCGCTTGCGATGCCACCGGCACACCGCTGTTCGAGGACGACCCCTATCGCGACCTGGTCTACGATGCCTGCGAACGCCAGCCAGTATGCGCCCGCCTGCGTAGCGCGCCATGGATTTACCAAGGCTCGTTCTCGAAGACCCTGGCCCCCGGCCTGCGCCTCGGCTATCTGATTGCCAGCGAGGCGCTGATCCCGCTGCTGACCCGGCTCAAGCAGGCCGCCGACCTGCACAGCAACCGCGTCAGTCAGTGGCTGGTCCTGCAACATCTGCAGCAGAACACCGGCAGCGAGGGACTGGCAGCCATCTACCGGCAGCGCCGCGACGCCTTTGCCGCCGCGCTGGAGCGCCACTTTACCGACCTCGCCGACTGGCAGGTGCCACCGGGCGGGCTCTTCTTCTGGCTGACGCTGAAGCGCAAGATAGACACCCGCAGCCTGTTGCCGCAGGCGATTGCCGCCAATGTTGCATTCATGCCCGGAGAAGCCTTCTTTGCCAGCGACACGCCACCGCTGGGCCACCTGCGGCTGAACTTCAGCCACGCCAGCGAAGCCGATGCCGAACAAGGCCTGGCGCGCCTGGCCGAACTGATCCGCCAAGCCGGCTGAACCCGGTTTTTTTGCCGCTTGCCACGGTCGACCGTAGCAAGCGGCAAAAAACCGAAGGCGGATCACAATTCAAGCCGGAAGGTTACCGATCCGCAATTCCGGCGGCAGCGCGGGGCTGGCCGAAACCAGGAAACGGCGCAGCTTTTCCAGTCCCTGATGGGCGGATGGCGTCAGCGGAAAATCCGCCGCGCAGGCCTGCTGCCAAGATGCGTGCAAGCCCCGGCAACAATTGATGAAACGCCGCGGCTGATGCTTGAGCGCGGCCACGGCTTCCAGTAGCACCTGCACCTGCTCTGGACTATCCAGCAGACGCCGCGACTCCCAGTCCATGGCCTGAGCAACGCCATAGCACACGTATTTGAGGCGGACGAAGTCGAGTTGCCGGCCGAGGATGCGGAAAGCCAGCACCCCGCGCACGATCTGCTGTTCGCGAGCCATCGCCTGGCGCCCGCCAAACCGGGCCTGCACCGCCGCCAGCGAGCGCCGCATCGCCTCCGGGTCGCCCCAATGCAATTGCCGGGGCTTGCCGCGCAGCGCCTGCTGCAACTCGGCGGCGAGCCGGTCCAGCGGCGTTTCCTCTGCCTCAGAGGTCGAGCGGGCAGCGTCCATCGCCGTCTCCGGTAGGCGGACGCGGGCCGACAGGCGCCTCGTCGAGGTCGCGGAATTCGAGCCGCATCTCGATCCGCCGGCTTTCCTCGGCGCTCTCGCGCAGCGCGTTGAAGGACGCACCGCCGACCAGGAAGAGTTCGCGTACCAGTTGCCGGTCGGCCTCGCTGAGCGGCAGTGGCTGCGGCGGTAGGGCCTGCAGCACGCAGAGCACCCGCTCCGAGCGCTGCAGCGACAAATTGAGGTTATGCAGGTAGCTGCCGCGCGCATCGGCATAACCGTCGACCACCACCCGCTTAAGCCATTTATCGCCCAGCGGATCGCGCGCCAGCGCCAGGATGTGCGGCGTGAAGCCCCGCAGCAAGCGAGCCTGCGCATCGCTCAGGCGATGACTGTTGGTTTCGAAACGGGCACGGTCACCGAAATCGACCACCCGGCCATGCACGCGAACACCGGGAAATTCGCGGGTCGCATTATGCAAACGCTGCATCAGCTCGGCGATCTCCGCCTCGCGCTCGGCCTTCTTTTCCTCGGCTTCGGAAATTTCACGGGTGATCGCCATCAGCGCCACGCTCATCGCAACCAGAAAAAGCACCATCAGCGCCGTCATCAGGTCGGAAAAGGAAATCCAGAACGGCCTTTCAGCTTCGTCGCGCTTTTTCTTCGCGACCGGCGCACGGCTACCCAGGCTCACCAGGTCACCGCCGCGCCGTCAGGGTTTCCAGGGTGTCACCGAGTTCTTCGATGGCCCCCTTGAGGTAATCAACGGCGGTCGCCACTTCCTTGTGGAACTGCGAGTTACCCTGCCGCAAAGTGCGCTCAAGATTGTCGGCAAAGCTGCTGTGCGCCTCACCGAGCACGCGGCTGACCCCGTCGAGATAGTCGCGCGCCTGCAGTTCGGCCCGCCCCAGCGCGGAGGCAGCCCCTTCGATACGGCCGATCAACTGGTCGGTGAGCGCTGCCTCGCGCCGCGATTGTTCGAGCAGGGTGCGCATTTCGCTGAGCATCGCGGCAAAGGCGTCGCGGGTCTGCGCCTGTTCGCGCATCACCGTACTCGCCTCCATCGCCGCAGCGGTCAGCGACGCGGCTGCGCCGACCAGTTGGCCGCTGGCCTGGGCGAAGCTGTCGGCAGCGCGACCGACGCCTTGGCCGGCTGTCTGCAACTGGCCGGCAGCCGACTGGACCATGCCCTGGCCGGTGCTTTCCATCCGCGCCGTCACCCGGCCGAGTTCCTGCACCACTTTGCCCAAGGCTTCGACCGTGCGCGTCAAGGTTGCTTCCAGATTGCTCTGGCTGCCGCCGAGCGAGGCCTCCATGCGCGCCGTAAACCGCTCCAGCAGGGGCCCCAGCGCCTTGGCCGCAGCGTCGCCCTGGCTGCCGCCAGCGCGTTCGACGGCTTCGGCAATGCGCTGCATCGGCTCGCGCAGGGCGCGGTCAACCGCGACCGCCACCGCCTTGCCGACCGCCTCGGCGATCATCGCCTGCTGGCCGGCGGCCTGATCCTCCTTCTGCTGCCCAAGTGCCACGCGCAATTGCCCGACCTGCTGCGCCGAAACTTCGCTGGCCCGCACCAGGCGTGCCAGATATTCCTCCTCGACCCCGCCTTCGAACAGGCTATCGATCAACTCGTTGAGCCGCGCCACCTTGCGGTAGGCCAAGGTCACCAGCGATTTCTCGATCCAGGTCGCGAACATCGCCAGGGCAATCGCCAGCGCCGAGACCTGGAAGGCATGGCCAACCCCCTGGATCAGCGCGCGCAAGGACAGGCGCACGGTGGCTGCGTCGCTGCTGACCTCGAACTGGGTCAGGCCGGCGATCAGGCCGGCAAAGGTGCCGATGATGCCGATCCCGGTGAGAATCCCCGGCAAATGTTTGTAGAACTCGGTTTTCAGCGGCGTATCGACCAGCGCGGCTTCGCTGAAAATGCTTTCGGCCATCGCCGTCGCCCGCCAGCGCTGGCCTTGCGCGGAATCGCCGGTAGCGTGCAGGGTTTGCGCATACTCACGCCACAAATGGGCCAGGCGCGGCGCAGCCATCGCCTCCTCGGCGATCTGGGCCGGAGTCGGCCGGGCAGCGCCGCCCGACTGCATTTTTTCCAGGCGCTGAACCGCCGCGCCAAGCACCCGGTTGAGGCGGATTGCCGGCAGCACGAAGCGCAGCAAAAAACCCAGCGCAATTGCTGCCAGCAACGTAAAGATGATCGTCGCCGCCGCCGCCGCCGAAATCAGGCCCATTGATCTTCCCCGGATCAGCCGCGCCGACGGCGGGCTTCAAACAAACAAACGCCGGCAGCGACCGAGACGTTGAGACTCTCGACCGAGCCGTGCATCGGGATATGCACCAGTTGATCGCAATTTTCGCGGGTCAGCCGGCGCATTCCCTCGCCTTCGGCACCGAGTACCCAGGCCGTAGCTTGTGGCCACTCGGCCTGATAGAGCCCGGTTTCTGCCTCGCCGGCAGTGCCGACCACCCAGATTTCGCGCTCCTGCAACTCGCGCAGGGTCCGCGCCAGGTTGGTCACAGTCACGTAAGGCACCGTCTCGGCAGCACCGCAGGCGGTCTTGACTGCAACATCGGTCAAGCCCGCCGAGCGATCCTTGGGTGCGATCACCGCATGCACGCCCGCCGCATCGGCAACGCGCAGGCAGGCCCCGAGATTGCGCGGGTCGGTCACACCGTCGAGGATCAGCAGGAACGCCGGCTCTTCCAGCGTGTCGAGCACGTCGTCGAGATGCGCCAGCTTGCGCCCGCCCTCAAGCCGCGCCACCACCCCCTGGTGCCGGGCGCCGGGCGCCATCCCGTCAAGCCGCTTGCCATCGGTGGCGATCAGGCGCACATCCTGCAGTTCGGCGTGCTTGATCAGATCGCGCGCGCGCGCATCCTGGCGACTCGCATCGATCATGATTTCCTTGACCGATTCCGGGTCGTGGCGAAGCTTGGCGGTCACGGCATGAAAACCGTAAATCAGACGGGAGGACATGACAGCATTCCGAAATAGACAAAGCGGGATTGTACCGGCAACCGGGACCGGGCCGCATGGCCAGGACTGGAATTCGGCAAATCGGCGAAAGGGTTTTTGCGCTTTGCCACGGTCGACCGTAAAAAAGCAAAAAATTTGTTAAAAAAGAACGCCAACCTCAAATCCGGGTCAAATCGGTCGTAAACTGGATTACACATTCAACGCATCGGAATCCGGCCGACGGGTGGGCAGCATGCTGAAACTGAATCAACGCAACTGGGGTGTCGACCAATGGGCGGCCTATCTGAGCACCGCCGAACTCCCCTGTATGCCACGGTCAAAAGCCCGCCTGCTCGAACTGGAAGAGCAACATCAGGAGCAACTGTCGGCTTGCCACCTGGCCCACCTCGCCGGCACCGACCCCTTCCTCTGCCTGCGCTTGCTGCGCGAGGCCGAAAAGCGCCGGGTCAAACGGCTTGAGCATGAAACCACAACGCCGCTCGCCGCCATCATGCAACTGGGCGTTGCCAATGTGCACCGCCTGATTCTGAATAGCCCGGAAACCGACGAAAACAACCCAGGGCTTGCTGCTTGCGAAGCCCGCTCGGTAACCGCCAGCCGGATGGCATATAAATGGGGAAGCGCCCGCGCCGACATTTCCCCGGAAGAAATCGCGATGGCCGCATTGCTTTCAGAAATCGGCGAACTGCTGCTCTGGAGCTTTGTCCCTGAACTACCGCTAGCCGCGCAAGCCCGCCTGGCTCGCGGCGAGTCGCTACGCTCGGTCCAGGCCCAGGTCGACAGTTGCGGCTTCCGCTTCCGCGACTTAACCCTCAAATGCGCCGGAATCTGGAACCTGCCACCACTGCTAACCCACCTGATTCGCGGCGTCGACCATATCCGGGCCAACCTATCCCGACTCTGCGTCGACACCGCCCGCCACCTGCATAGTGGCGGCTTTGCCAACCGCGCCCTGGTCGGCGATCTGGCCGAAGCCGGCAAGTTGATCCCAAATGCCGGCCTGGGCTGGCTGGCACTACAATTGCCCGACATCACCCCGGAACTCGCCAGCCAACTGGCCGCTGCGGCGGAATCTCTGCAACAGCTGGAACCTCCGCAGAGTTGAGCCGCAACCGGCACAGCACGCTATTTCCTGCTGCGCCCCTTGTTGGCCGCCGCCTTTTTGCGCTTTGCGGCCTTGGGTTTACCTGCCTTGGACTTGAGTGGCTTGGTCTTGGCCTTGTCGGCCCTTACCGCCACCTTTTTCTTAACAGCCGGCGCTGGGCGGTCCCCCTCTTCCCTTGCCTGGGCTGCTGCGGCAGCCCCGCCAACCGGTCGAGCAGGCCGTGAACGCACGGCAGGGCCGGACGTCGAAACAGCGGACCGATTTCCGCGCGCCCCCTTGCCACTATCGGCGAGCACGAAGTCGATCTTGTTGTTTTCCAGATCGACGCGCACCAAACGCACCTTGACCCGATCACCCAAACGGAAACGCTGACCGGTACGTTCGCCCAACATCTGGTGCTTGACGTTATCAAACTGGAAGTAATCGCTCCCCAGTTCGGAAACGTGCACCAAACCTTCGATATAAACCGCGTCGAGTGCGACAAAAATCCCGAAAGAAGTTACCGCCGAGATACTGCCATCAAACTCCTCGCCAATCCGTTCCTTCATGAAGAAGCACTTGAGCCAGTTTTCAACATCGCGGGTCGCTTCATCGGCACGCCTTTCGGTCGCCGAGCACTGCAAGCCGATATCGTCCCAACTACCTTCCGGATGATATTTCTCGCCTGCTAGAACCGCCTTGATCGCACGATGCACCAGCAGATCGGGATAACGCCGAATCGGCGAAGTGAAATGCGTGTAATGCTCGTATGCCAGACCGAAATGACCGACGTTGTCCGGGCTGTAGATGGCCTGCTGCAAGGAACGCAACATCACTGTCTGCAGCAGCGCAAAGTCGGGACGCGGCTTGATCTGCTCAAGCAGGGCGGCATAGTCCTTGGCCGTCGGATCGTCGCCGCCCGGCAACTGCAAGCCGAACTCGCCAAGGAAGGAGCGCAGATTCTTCAGCTTTTCCTCCGAGGGAGCGGCGTGAATGCGATACAGACAGGCCTGCTTGTGGGTCGCCAGAAAATCGGACGCACAGACATTGGCCGCAAGCATGCACTCCTCGATGATGCGATGGGCATCGTTGCGCACCACCGGGACAATGTTCTCGATTTTGCCCTGCTCGTTGAACAGCATCCGGGTTTCCGTGGTTTCGAAATCAATCGCCCCACGCTTGCCCCGGGCCTTGTGCAAGACCTGATACAGCTTATAGAGGTTTTGCAACTGCGGCAGCAGCGCGACGTACCCCGCCGCCTCCGGCTGCGCCTCACCCGAGAGCCAGGACCAGACCTGGGTATAGGTCAGGCGAGCGTGCGAACGAAACACGGCCGGATAAAACCGATATTTGCCGATTTTTCCGGTACTGCTGATCTCGGCGTCGCAAACCATCGCCAGGCGTTCGACATCCGGATTCAAGGAACAAATCCCGTTGGAGAGCTTTTCAGGCAGCATCGGAATCACCCGCCGCGGGAAATACACTGAATTTCCCCGCTCGCGGGCTTCGCGGTCAAGCGCCATACCCGGTCGGACATAGTGCGAAACATCAGCAATAGCCACCACTAACCGCCATCCACGGCCCCGCTTTTCGCAATAGACCGCATCGTCGAAATCGCGAGCGGTTTCTCCGTCAATGGTGACCAGCGGCAGATCACGTAAATCCTCTCGCCCCTTGAGGTCGCTCTTGCGCACTTTGCTCGGAGTCTTGCTGTTCTCCACCTCGGCCATCGGTGAGAAAACGAAGGGCAAATCGTGCTTGCGCAAAGCGATCTCGATCTCCATCCCGGGATCAGCATAGTTGCCAATGATTTCGCTGATCCGCCCAATTGGCTGTGAAAACTTGTTCGGCTGCTCGATGATCTCGACCATCACGACCTGGCCTGACTGCGGCTTGAGCTTGCTCTTGGCCACAGGCGGAATCAGGATGTCCTGTGCGATCCGGCGATTCTCGGGGATGACGAAGGTCACGCCATGATCGACGAAAACTCGACCAACCACTCGCTGATTCGCCCGCTCAGTCACTTCGACGATACTTCCCTCGCTGCGCCCCTTACGGTCAACGCCGGTAATCCGCACCAACGCCCGATCTCCGTGCAAGGCCCGAGCCATCTGACGCTGATCGAGAAAGATATCCTCACCGCCCTGATCTGGCTGCAAGAAACCGTACCCGTCCTGGTGCCCCTGGATTCGACCGGCGATCAGGCTCGCCTTCTCCGGCACCAGATAGGCTCCCTTGCGATTTCTCAGCAGCTGCCCCTCCCTCTCCATCGCACCCAGTCGGCGCTGGAACATATCCCGCTCTCCGCTGCTCACATCGAGCAAGAGAACGATTTCCTCGGCCTCCAGAGGCCTGGCTTCCTGTTCCAGAATTTGAAGAATGTATTCCCGCGAAGGCAGCGGAAACTCATAGCGTGCCAGTTCACGATCCAGGAAAGGATCGGCCCGGCGAACTTTACTTAACTTTTTTCTTGACATCACTTTATTCTAGCCTATAATGGCGGCTCTTCGCACCTGAGCCCAGGTGGCGGAATTGGTAGACGCACTAGTTTCAGGTACTAGCGCTTAACGGCGTGGAGGTTCGAGTCCTCTCCTGGGCACCAGGCAAACGACAAGTTGCCGCGAAGAAATGCAGATTGTCTCACATCAGCCAAGCTGAAAACGATTATCTGCAGTAACAAAAAGCTTGCAACATGGTTTTAAACCATTATAATGCTGGCTTCTGTACCTGCCCAGATGGCGGAATTGGTAGACGCACTAGTTTCAGGTACTAGCGCTTAACGGCGTGGAGGTTCGAGTCCTCTTCTGGGCACCAAAATTTCAAAAAAGGCTCCTTTGGGAGCCTTTTTTAATTTCCCAAATTTATTCTTTCCGCCCAGGACATCAACTGTCCCGACCATGAATTTTCCCCTACATGGTTTCGGGCAAGCCTCAAACTAGCCATGCGCAAGAAGCACTTGCGCCACGCAAAAAATCCCTGCCTTGGAACGCGATCTTGCCAGCCCGCAAACGCAAAAGGTTACAGCCCCATAATTTCCGCTGCCGCCATTGCGCCAGATAAAAACCACGCGGGTTTTGAATTAGACATTCGCACAAAAGAAGCGAATTCGACCGACGTGAAAGAGGATCCGCGACAATCGGGTCACTCACGTGGTGCCAGCAAAAAACCAACTGCCCCCCCTCATTAAGCAGACTGCCAAGAAACCTCGACAATTTCCTGGTGCAACCAAGCCTGAACCATAGAAAAACGCCCCGACCAGCGGGGCGTTCATGCGGTTCAACTGACTAGACTTAGAGCGAGCGAAGCAGAGCGTATGCGCAAAGCGACATCAACATCTGGGGCGCCAGGCCAAACGCAGCCACGGCAATGCCATTGAGCGATACCAGCAGCTTGATGGAACCGCAGGCCTGCAGCGGCGTCTCGTCAACCGGTGCATCAAAATACATGATCTTGACTACGCGCAGGTAGTAGAACGCACCGATCAGCGAGAAGAGGACGGCAACAATCGCGAGCCACATGTAACCCGCAGCAACCACCGCCTGCAGCACTGAAAACTTGGCAAAGAACCCGACAAAGAAGGGCACGCCGGCCATCGAGAACATCAGCATCAACATGACCGCTGCAAACCACGGACTGCGCTTGTTCAAACCCTTGTAGTCCTCAAGCTCTTCGGCCTCGAAACCGGCACGCGACATCAGCAGGATGATGCCAAAGGTACCGAGGCTGGTCAGAACATATGCCACGATGTAGAACATCGCCGAACTGTAGGCGTTAAGGGCGTAGCGAGCATCGCCGCCAACAACGCCGGTGACGATCCCGAGCAGCATGAAACCCATGTGGGAAATTGCCGAGTAAGCCAGCATGCGCTTCAGATTGGTCTGAGCAATCGCAGCCAAGTTACCAATCGCCATCGACAGAACCGAAAGGATGATCAACATCTGTTGCCAGTCTTGAGACAGGGTAATCAGGCCGTTGACCAGCAAGCGCATGGTGATGGCAAAAGCAGCGAGTTTGGGCGCAGAACCGATCAGCAAGGTAACCGAGGTCGGAGCACCGTGATAAACGTCGGGAATCCACATGTGGAAGGGAACCACACCCAACTTGAAGGCAAGGCCAGCCACCAGGAAGACAAGACCAAACACCAGGACGCTCTTGTTGGCAGCACCGCCGTACAACTGCTCGGCAATTGCCGTGATTTCCAGCGTGCCAGTGGCGCCGTAAATCATCGACATACCGTACAGCAACAAGCCGGAGGCCAAGGCGCCAAGGACAAAATACTTCATTGCCGCCTCGGTAGAGACTACCGAATCTCGGTTCATCGCAACCATCGCATAAAGCGACAGGGACAGCAGTTCGAGACCAATGTAAATGGTCAGGAAGTGATTAGCAGAGATCATCACCATCATGCCCAAGGTCGCAAACAAGGCCAGTACATAGTACTCACCCTTGTTCATCGCCTCACGTTCGGCAATGTAGGCCCGGGAATAGAACAACACCACAATGACGGTCATGTACAGGAAAATCTTCAACAAATCCGCCATCAAGTCATCGACGAACATGTTGCTGAAGGTATAGGTGATTTCCCCGGTACTGGTCGCGAACTGAATCACGGCACAACCGATCAGCGCGGCCTGACTGAGGAAGAAAGTCAGGGTCCGACGGGAATCCTTGACGAAAACATCAACCAGCAGGATGGCGAGCGCCATGAAGGCCAGAAAAAGCTCTGGCGCAGCAGGCACGAGGTCAGGAACAACGAAATTCTCGAACATGTCGGCTACCGTTTATTGAATCTTGCTGATGGCGACGTGGCGCAACAGGTCGTTGACCGAGGAGTGCATCACTTCGGTAAAGGGCTGCGGATAAACACCCATCCACAACGTACAGATGGCCAGAACGGCGAGGATCACAAATTCTCGGCCATTAACATCGGTCAGTTCCCGCACATGGTCGTTGCCGATATCGCCAAAAATCACTCGCTTGTACATCCACAGAGTATAGGCAGCACCGAGGATCATCGAGGTTGCAGCCAGTAGCGCCACCCAGAAGTTGAATTTCACCGCACCGAGAATGACCATGAATTCGCCAACGAAACCGGAAGTTGCCGGAAGGCCGGCATTCGCCATCGAGAACAGCATGAACAGAGCAGCAAATTTCGGCATGGTGTTCACCACACCGCCGTAATCGGCGATCTGGCGGCTATGCACACGGTCATACATGACGCCGATACAGAAGAACATGGCCCCGGACACGAAACCGTGCGAAATCATCTGAACCAGTGCGCCCTCGATACCCATCGGGCTAAACAGGAAAAAGCCCAAGGTGACGAAGCCCATGTGTGCAATCGACGAGTAAGCCACCAGCTTTTTCATATCCGATTGGATCAGGGCGACAAAGCCGATGTAAACCACAGCAATCAGCGACAGGGTAATCACAAGTCCAGCCAATTCGTGCGATGCGTCAGGCGCAATCGGCAGCGAGAACCGCAGGAAACCGTAAGCCCCGAGTTTCAGGCCAATCGCCGCCAGCACGATGGAACCACCGGTAGGTGCTTCAACGTGGGCGTCCGGCAACCAGGTATGGACCGGGAACATCGGGACCTTGACCGCGAAAGCGATCAGGAATGCGAGGAACAGCCAAATCTGCGGACCCAAGCCAATCGGCAGTTTGTGCCACTCAAGAATCGAAAAGCTGCCGCCAGACTGGATAAACAGATACATCAGGGCGAGTAGGAAAAGCAGCGAACCGAACAGCGTATAAAGGAAAAACTTGAACGCTGCGTAGACCCGGTTCGGGCCACCCCAGACGCCGATGATCAAATACAGCGGAATCAGCGATGCCTCAAAGAAAACATAGAAAAGAACGCCATCCATCGCCGTGAAAATACCGTTCATCAAACCGGACATGATCAGGAAGGCGGCGAAATACTGGGCCACACGCTCCTGAATCACTTCCCAGCCGGCAGCGACGACGATCACGGTAATGAAGCTATTGAGCACCACAAACAGCATCGAGATGCCATCGGTGCCGAGGTGATAATTGATGTTGAAGCGCGGGATCCAGGTCTGCAGTTCAACGAACTGCATGCCTCCGTTATTGGGATCGAAACCGGTCCACAACGGAATCGTGATCAGGAATCCGGCGATAGCACCAATCAGGGCCAGCATCCGCGCCAGCGGAGCATTCCTGTCATTGCCGGTAGCCAAAACGGACACACCGGCAATAATCGGAACCCAGATTGCGAGGGATAGCAGCGGGTAAGTCGACATTTTATTCCTTGCTTTTCTGCGAACTATTCACGCTAGGCGCGGTTGATCCACAAGGTCATCAGCACGAATACGCCGATGATCATCGTGAATGCGTAATGATAGACATAGCCGGTCTGGAAGAAGCGAACCACTGCCGCAATCCAGCCAACCAGCTTGGCCGAGCCATTAACGATGATGCCGTCGATGATAGCAACATCACCGCCACGCCACAGCGCCTTGCCCAGCAGCCGGGAGCCACCGGCAAAAATGACCTCGTTGATCTTGTCGAAGTAGTACTTGTTTTCGAACAGGGTATTAATCACCGAGAAACGCCGCTGAATCGCAGCCGGGATATCCGGACGCTTCATGTAGAAGAACCACGACAAAACCACACCCGAGAGGGCGAGGACGAACGGCAGCGTGGTAAGCGCATGAACCCCCATCGCAGCAGCACCGTGGAAATGTTCTGCCAGATGGGCCATCGCCGGGTGCGCTGCATGGTCGATATGGATAACGCCCTTGAAATAGTCACCAAAAACCATCGGTTCGATCGCGACATAGCCAACCAGCATGGAAGGGATGGCAAGAAGAACCAGTGGCAGGGTAACCACCCACGGAGTCTCGTGCGGTTTTTGGCCGGGTGCCAACCCATGGTGGTGGTCGTGAGTCGCCTCCTCGTCGTCATGGTCGCCATGATGATCATGGTGATCAGCCTTGCCAAAGCGCTCCTCTCCGTGGAACACCAGGAAATACATCCGGAAGGAATAGAACGCAGTGACGAAAACACCAGCCATCACTGCAAAGTACGCAAAACCGGAGCCCGGAATATGCGACAGAGCAACAGCCTCGATAATCGAGTCCTTGGAATAGAAGCCGGAAAGGAAAGGAGTTCCAATCAGAGCAAGAGAACCGATCAGCGACGTGATCCAGGTAATCGGCATGTATTTGCGCAGACCACCCATATTGCGAATATCCTGATCATGATGCATGCCAATGATCACCGAACCTGCAGCGAGGAACAGCAGCGCCTTGAAGAATGCATGGGTCATCAGGTGGAAAATCGCTACCGAGTAAGCAGAAGCGCCCAGTGCTACCGTCATGTAACCGAGCTGAGACAACGTCGAATAAGCCACCACCCGCTTGATATCGTTCTGGATGATCCCGAGAAAACCCATGAACAACGCGGTAATGGCACCGATCACGATCACGAAGGACAGCGCAGTGGTAGACAGCTCAAACAGTGGCGACATCCGAGAGACCATGAAGATCCCAGCGGTAACCATGGTTGCCGCGTGAATCAGCGCAGAGATTGGGGTCGGACCTTCCATCGAGTCGGGCAGCCACACATGCAACGGCACTTGCGCCGACTTACCCATCGCACCGATAAACAGGCAGATACAGGTAATGGTCATCAAGGACACGGTAGCCCACTCGCGATCAGCAAACAGATTGATCGTCGTGTTGGCGAGTTCCGGCGCCTTGTTGAAGACAGTCACATAATCGAGCGAACCGAAGTGGGTCAGCACCAGACCGATACCGAGGATAAAGCCGAAGTCGCCGACCCGATTAACCAGGAATGCCTTCATGTTGGCGAAAATCGCAGTCGGACGGGTGTACCAGAAACCGATCAACAGGTAAGAGACGAGACCAACAGCTTCCCAGCCAAAGAAAAGCTGCATGAAGTTGTTGCTCATCACCAGCATCAGCATGGAGAAGGTGAACAACGAGATGTAGCTGAAGAAGCGGTTGTAACCCGGATCCTCTTCCATGTAACCCATGGTGTAGATATGCACCATCAGTGACACGAAAGTCACGACGATCATCATCGTCGTGGTCAGGGTATCGATCATGAAACCGACTTCGAATTTATAATCGCCACTGGTCAGCCAAGTGTAAACCGTGCCATTAAAGGTATTGCCGGCCATTACATCCTTGAAAATGATCAAGGACGCTATGAATGCGACGGCAACTCCGGCAATGGTTGCGGTGTGAGCAACCCAACGGGGAATCACACGACAAAAGAGACCAGCCACCATGGCCCCGACCAACGGTGCCAGCGGAACAAGCAGATATAGTTTTTGCATTTCCATGGTTACCCCTTCAAGCCGCCCAGGTCATCCACATGGATGCTCTTGAGGTTACGGAACAGCACAATCAGGATGGCCAGACCGATCGCTGATTCAGCTGCAGCAACGGTAAGGATGAAGAACACGAAAACCTGGCCAGACAAATCTTGCAGATAGTGCGAAAAGGCCACGAAATTCATGTTGACCGCGAGCAACATCAATTCAATCGCCATCAGCAGAACCAGCAGGTTTTTCCGGTTAAGGAAAATGCCGACCACGCTGATAGCAAAGAGAATTGCCCCCAGTACCAGAAAATGCGAAAGAGTCAGTGTAAGCATTGGCGCCCCGTCGTTCAGTCTTTTTCAACCGGCATCTGCAGGACACGCACGCGATCCTTCGCCTTGACGAAGACCTGCTGATTCGGATTAGTATTTTTGGAAGGCTTAGGACCACGGTAAGTCAGCACAATCGCGGCGATCATGCCGACCAACAAAACGATGGAAGCCAGTTCGAACGGATAGACATAGTCCGAGAACATCAACTCACCGATAGCTTTGGTATTCGATACGCCGGCAGGTATAACCGCCTCTGATGCTGGCACCTGAAAATACTTGCTACCCAGCACCAAACCCATCTCCATCACCATCAGCAAACCGAGCATTGCACCCAGCGGCAAATAATTCCAGAACCCCTGACGAATCCTGTCGATGTTGATATCAAGCATCATCACCACAAACAGGAACAGCACCATCACCGCGCCAACATAGACCAAGATGATCGCAATCGCGAGAAACTCTGCCTGCAACAAGGCCCAGATACCGCCGCAAGTAAAAAATGCAAGGATCAGATACAAAGCTGCATGCACCGGATTACGCGCAGTAATAACCCTCAGGCCAGCAATGATCAGAATCGCCGACAATACAAAAAACACAAAAGTCTGAAAATCCATAGCGGGCACCTGTCAGCGATAAGGGGCATCAAGTTGCCGGTCTTCGGCGATTTGCGCTTCGTAGCGATCACCGTTGGCCAGCAACATCTGCTTGGTGTAGTGCAAATCACCGCGCTTTTCGCCGTGATACTCGAATACCCGCGTCTCGACGATGGCATCAACCGGACAGGCCTCTTCGCAGAAGCCACAGAAAATGCACTTGGTCAGATCAATATCGTACCGGGTGGTGCGCCGAGAACCGTCATCGCGCGGCTCCGCCTCGATGGTGATAGCCATCGCCGGACAAATTGCCTCGCACAGTTTGCAGGCAATGCAGCGCTCCTCGCCATTGGGGTAGCGGCGCAAGGCGTGCAATCCACGAAAACGGAAACTCTGCGGCGTTTTTTCCTCAGGATACTGAACAGTAATCTTGCGAGCGAAAAAATAGCGCCCGGTAACCGACATACCCTTCAACAATTCCTTGAGGAAGAGGCTGTTGAAGATTTCCTTCATCGAACCCATTAGTCTCTCCTCACTTCCAGATATTCAGCGGTGACATCATCCAGATGCCAACAACGGGGAGCCAGATCAGACAGATCGGCAGGAACACCTTCCAGCCCAGACGCATCAACTGATCATAGCGATAGCGGGGGAAAGTGGCGCGGAACCAGAGGAACAGGAAGAGGATGAAGGCCATTTTTGCAAACAGCCAAAGAATCCCATCCGGCAGGAAACCAACCGGCGACAGCCAACCACCAAGAAACATGATTGAGGTCAGCGCCGAAATCAGAATCATGTTGGCGTATTCAGCCAGGAAAAAGACGGCGAAGGCCATACCGGAGTATTCGACATGGAAACCGGCAACGATCTCGGACTCACCTTCCGCCAGATCGAAAGGCGCCCGGTTGGTTTCTGCGACACCGGAAATCAGATAGACAAGAAACATCGGCAACAGAGGCAACCAGTTCCAAGAGAGGAAATTAAGTCCCATCCCTGCCAGCATGCCTTGATCCTGTGCCTTGACGATATCGACAAGATTCAGACTGTTCGAAACCATCAACACACAGATGAGCGAGAAACCCATAGAGATTTCGTAGGAAACCATCTGCGCCGCCGAGCGCATCGCACCAAGAAAGGCATACTTCGAGTTAGATGCCCAACCAGACAGGATGATCCCATAAACCCCCATCGACGTAATCGCCATGATATACAGCAGGCTTGCATCGATATTGGCGAGTACAAGGGTTTCATTAAAGGGAACCACTGCCCAAGCAGCGAGCGCAGGCGCGATTGCCAACATCGGAGCGATGATGAAAATTGCTTTATTGGCACCGCTGGGAACGATGATTTCCTTGAGCAACAGCTTCAGGCCGTCGGCAATCGGCTGAATCAGCCCCCACGGGCCAACCCGATTGGGACCGATACGAACCTGCATGTAGCCAATCACCTTGCGCTCAGCCCAAGTAAGATAAGCAACACTCAGCATCAAGGGCGCAACGATCAGGACAATCTTGAGCAAGGCCCAGACTGCCGGCCAGGCTCCCCCGAAAATACCCTGGCCGAAATTCATAACCGCATCCATTTATGCACGCTCCATGAAAATGTCGCCGAACATGGCGCCCAAGGTGGCCGTAGAAGCGTGGGCGGCAGCAACGCGTACACAGCGATCAGGAACACCTGGATCGAGCTTGGCTGCCATCAGAACTGCTGCCTCTCCCTGTTTGATTCGCACCATGTCGCCACAGTTGACACCTGCGCTGGCCAGAGTTGCAGCGTTTGCCCTAGCAATCGGCACCGCACTGTCAGCAGTTTGTTGCAAAGCCGGGGCACGCCGGGCGATTGCATCAGCAAAGTGAATAGGCACATCAGCGATCCGCTGGAGCGGACCATTCACCGGACGCTCAGCAGGCAAAGTCACCGTAACCCCAGTCAGTCCATTGCTCAAACCGGCAATAAACTCAGCGCCAGCACCAAGGATCTCGTCGCGAACTTCCTCGCTGGTGTTGTACCCAAAACCGTCAAGATTCAGGACGTTCCCAAGTACCCGGAGAATTTTCCAGCCAGGACGAGCATCGCCACGACTACGAACCACGCCATTGAAGCTTTGCACGCGCCCTTCAATATTGACGAAGGTGCCGGCCGTTTCGGTAAATGGCGCAAGCGGCAAAACGACATCAGCATACTTAAGAGCGAGATCATTTTTAAAGCTGGAAACCGCGACGACCAGTGCAGCCCGCTCCAGCGCCGCGAGCGCAAGCTGCGGATCAGCATGATCGTATTCGGGCTCAACGCCAAACAATACGTAGGCTTTCCGCGGCTGACTGAACATGGTCACCGCATTGGCGCCGTTAGAGGCAGCACCAGCAGCATAGCCGCCAACTACGTTAGCAGCCGAACCAAGGAAGCCGACGCTGGCCTTGGTGATTTCAGCAAGCTGATTGGCAAGAGCCTGGATTTGGGTGGCATCACGCGATTGCTCGACGACATTGCCGAGGAAAATAGCACGCTTCTCACCATCGACAAGACTCGCGGCAATGCTCCTTGCGATCTCGTCAACCCGGACCGCGGCCAAATCGGCAGGAACCGGCAAGCCTTTAAGTTCTGCGGCAGCCTTTACCACGGCGGCCAATGCCAGTGCCAACTCAGAAGGTGCGACCAGCTTGCAGGCGTGAAGGTTGATCAGCTGATCATCAGCAGCAACAGTCAGCAAGCTCACCTTGGTAAACTTCTTCGCTGCTTGACGCAAGCGTTGGGCAATCAGGGGGTGATCCTTTCGAAGGAAAGAGCCAACCACCAAGGCACCATCAAGATCCTTGATCTCGTTCAGGCGCAAACCCAACCAAGGCGTACCAGCGCGCTTGCCATCAGCGGAGAAATCGCTCTGACGGGGACGAAAATCAGTATTTGAGCTGCCCAGTCCAGCCATCAGCTTGCGCAGCAAATACAGTTCTTCAGTCGTAGAACTAGGCGATGCCAAGGCAGCCAGCGCATCGCCACCATGTTCGCGGGAAACGTCCTTGAGGCCATGCGCGACATAATCCAGCGCAACATTCCACTCAACTTCACGCCACTCACCGCCTTGCTTGACCATGGGCTTGAGCAAGCGCTGGTCGGAGTTCAATGCCTGATAGGCAAAGCGCTCCTTGTCGGAAATCCAGCATTCATTAACGTCTTCGTTTTCACGCGGCAAAACACGCATCACATCATCGTGCTTGACTTGAATAACCAGATTGGCACCCACCGAATCGTGCGGACTAACCGACTTACGGCGCTGCAATTCCCAAGAGCGGGCAGTGTAGCGGAAGGGTTTGGAGGTCAGAGCACCTACCGGGCACAAATCGATCATATTGCCGGAGAGTTCCGAGTCCACCGTGCGCCCGACGAAAGTAGTGATCTCCGAATGCATGTTGCGATTGGCCATGCCGAGTTCCATTACGCCGGCAATTTCCTGACCGAAGCGCACGCAACGGGTGCAATGGATACAACGACTCATCTCCTCCATGGAGATCAGCGGCCCAACATTCTTGTGAAAAACGACCCGCTTTTCTTCGGTGTAACGGCTTTGCATCGGACCGTAACCGACCGACATATCCTGGAGTTGACATTCACCGCCTTGGTCGCAAATAGGGCAATCAAGCGGGTGATTAATCAGCAAAAACTCCATGACACCCTTTTGGGCTTTCACAGCGAGTTCGGAGTGGGTGAACACCTTCATGCCATTGGTTACCGGAGTAGCACAGGCAGGAAGAGGCTTAGGAGCCTTTTCCACCTGCACCAGACACATCCGGCAATTTGCGGCAATCGAAAGTTTTTTGTGGTAGCAGAAATGCGGAATGTATACCCCAACCTGCTGTGCAGCATCCATTACCGTGCTGCCATCAGGCACTTGCGCCTTTTTGCCGTCGATTTCGATTTCTAGCATGTCGCTACCTTGTAGCCAGTTTGTTATCTATCGCTTGCGAATAACCTTGTTCAGGCCGGAATCTTGTGGAAGCCGCTACCGCTCCACTGCAATTCTTTTGGCACCAGACAGGTTTTTTGTTCGATGTGGTATTCGAACTCGCTACGGAAATGCTTAAGGAAACTCTGCACAGGAAATGCTGCTGCATCTCCCAGGGCGCAGATGGTACGACCGGAAATATTGCCGAGCACACTGTTCAGCAAATCCAAATCTTCAGGCTTCCCGAGCCCGTTTTCGATGCGGTGGATGATCTTGTACATCCATGCGGTGCCTTCACGACAGGGCGTACATTGACCGCAAGACTCTTCGTAGTAGAAGAAGGACAGTCGCTCAAGCGCCTTGACCATGCACACCGTTTCATCCATCACGATCACTGCGCCGGAACCGAGCATCGAACCAGCCTTGCTGATCGAATCGTAGTCCATCGTGCAGTCCATCATGATATTGCCGGGCAAGACCGGAGCGGATGATCCACCAGGAATCACCGCCTTGAGCTTGCGGCCGCCACGCATCCCACCACACATTTCCAGCAGGGTGGAAAACGGAGTGCCTAGCGGAATCTCGTAATTACCGGGCCGGTTAACGTGGCCGGACACAGAGAAAAGTTTAGTCCCACCATTATTCGGCTTACCAAGATTAAGATATTCTTCTCCGCCGGTTTTCAGGATGAAAGGAATACTGGCAAACGTCTCGGTATTGTTAATCGTGGTCGGTTTGCCATAGAGGCCGAAAGAAGCGGGGAAAGGCGGCTTGAACCGGGGCTGGCCCTTCTTTCCTTCGATCGATTCGAGCAGAGCGGTTTCTTCGCCACAGATGTAGGCACCGTAGCCATGATGGGCAAACAATTCGAAATTGAACCCTGACCCGAGAATGTTCTGCCCAATGAAACCTGCGGACCTAGCCTCATCCAGCGCCTCTTCAAAACGCTGATAAGTCTCCCAGATTTCGCCGTGAACGTAGTTGTAGCCACGATTAGCCCCCATGGCATACGCAGCGATGGCCATTCCCTCAATCACAGCATGCGGGTTGTACCGCATGATGTCACGATCTTTGAAGGTACCAGGCTCGCCTTCGTCGGTGTTACAAACCACGTACTTATCGCCCGGAAATGAACGCGGCATGAACGACCACTTCAAGCCAGTCGGGAAACCGGCACCGCCACGACCGCGGAGAACCGATTTCTTGACTTCACTAATCACTTCCTCCTGGGAAATTTTATTTTCCAGGATTTTTCGCAGTTGCTGATAGCCGCCGCGGGCAACGTAATCTTTCAACCGCCAAGTGTTGTCACCGTCTAGGCCTTCCATCAGAAGACCGTTGATCGAACCAAGCATTGCCATTATTTGCACTCCTCCAGCAACTTGTCGATCTGCTCTGGGTGCATGTGGCTACACATGCTGCGGTTGTTCACAATAAACACCGGAGCATCCCCACAAGCCCCCATGCACTCGCCTTCCTTCAAAGTGAATTTGCCATCGGGAGTAGTCTCGTTGTAACCAACACCCAATTTTTTCTGAAGGTACTCACCCGCATGGTAACCACCGGACAACGCGCACGGCAGATTGGTGCAGACGGTGATCTTGTACTTCCCCACAGGCTTCAGGTCGTACATGTTGTAAAAGGAGGCCACTTCATAAGCAGCCATTGGGGCAATGCCAAGATAATTGGCCACCCCCTCAATCGCCTCGGAAGGAAGCCAGCCTAGCTCTTCCTGTGCATGCGCAAGACATGCCATCACGGCCGACTGTTTTTGATCAGCCGGATACTTGCCGACTTCGCGGGCAAACTTCTGCAGGGTCTCAGCGGAAAACATCAGCGGTCAATCTCGCCAAAAACGATATCTTGGGAACCGATAATGGTGACAACGTCCGCGATCATGTGACCACGCGACATTTCATCCATACCAGCAAGGTGCACGTAGCCGGGGGCACGAATCTTCATCCGGTAAGGTTTGTTTGCACCATCCGAAATGAAGTAGATGCCAAACTCCCCCTTGGGGTGTTCGACAGCTGAATACGCCTCACCCGGTGGAACATGAATACCTTCTGTGAAGAGCTTGAAATGGTGAATCAACTCTTCCATATTGGACTTCATGTCCTCGCGCTTAGGAGGCGCAACCTTGTGGTTATCAGTAATGACAGGACCGGGATTCTTGCGCAACCAATCGATACATTGCTTAATGATCCGGTTCGACTGCAGCATTTCCTCCATGCGAACCAAA
This sequence comes from Dechloromonas sp. ZY10, assembly GCF_041378895.1. Classification (NCBI taxonomy): domain Bacteria; kingdom Pseudomonadati; phylum Pseudomonadota; class Betaproteobacteria; order Rhodocyclales; family Azonexaceae; genus Dechloromonas; species Dechloromonas aquae. The sequence goes on along the minus strand of NZ_CP144212.1, from coordinate 1,109,937 downwards.
TAGCGATCATAGCTGTCGCCATTTACCCCGACCGGCACATCGAAATCAACCTTGTCATAGGCTGCATAGGGCTGCTTCTTGCGCAAATCCCAAGCAATCCCGGAGCCACGCAGCATGGCTCCGCTGAAACCCATCTGCAGCGCACGCTCAGGGCTAACCACACCAACATTTACCAGACGCTGCTTCCAAATCCGGTTATCGGTCAACAGCGTGTGGTATTCAGAGTGATATTTCGGAAAACGCTCGGTAAAATCTTCAAGAAAATCCAACAGCGAACCGCTGCGATTTTCGTTCAATTCCTTAGCCTTCTTGGCGCTGGTCCAAGTAGACTCGGTGTACTGCGGCATACGATCAGGAAGATCGCGATAAACGCCACCCGGCCGATAATAAGCAGCATGCAAACGAGCACCGGAAACAGCCTCGTAAGCATCCATCAAATCCTCGCGCTCACGGAAAGTATAAAGCGCCATGGTCATCGCGCCCACGTCAAGCGCATGACAACCAATCCACAGCAGATGGTTCAGAATCCGGGTAATTTCGTCGAACATCGTACGGATGTACTTACCGCGCTCCGGCACTTCGATGCCGAGAAGCTTTTCGGTAGCCAAGCAGTACGCATGCTCGTTGCACATCATCGACACATAGTCGAGTCGATCCATGTAAGGAACAGACTGAACCCAGGTGCGAGTTTCTGCAAGCTTTTCGGTCGCACGATGAAGCAGACCAATGTGTGGATCAGCCCGCTGTACCACCTCCCCATCCAACTCGAGCACCAAGCGCAGAACGCCGTGCGCTGCAGGGTGTTGCGGACCGAAGTTGAGAGTAAAGTTGCGAATGTCAGCCATGTGCTACATCCCCGTAAGTGTCTTCACGCACGATACGCGGCGTATTCTCGCGCGGTTCAATGCTGACCGGCTGATAGACGACACGCCCCTGATCAGGGTCGTAGCGCATTTCAACATGCCCAGAAATCGGAAAATCCTTGCGGAAGGGGTGACCGATGAAGCCGTAATCCGTCAAGATACGACGAAGGTCATCGTGCCCCGGGAAGGCAACCCCAAACAAGTCAAAGGCTTCCCGCTCAAACCAATTTGCGCTCTTCCACACACCGATGATCGAGGGCACAACAGGAAACTCATCATCTTCGGCAAAGACCCGTACGCGGAGACGGCGATTATGCCGAACAGATAAGAGATGAACAACAACAGCAAACCGCCGCCCCTGCCAGGAGCCGTTACCATAGGCCGAATAATCGACACCACAGAGATCGGTTACTTCCTCGAACGAAAAGTCCTGCTCATCACGCAAAGAAAGCATGAATTGCAAATAATCCTGCGCCGAGACCTCGACAGTCACTTCCCCCAAGGCTGTGACGATGGACTTCAGTTGCCCTCCGAAACGATCCTGAAGGCTTTGGCAGAGCGCTTCCAACTTAGCAGACATAGCGAATCAGCCCTGATAATTAACGTGCAATGGTGTTAGTGCGGCGAATCTTGTTTTGCAACTGAATGATGCCGTACAACAAAGCTTCAGCAGTCGGCGGACAGCCCGGAACATAAATATCAACCGGCACGATCCGATCACAACCACGAACCACCGAATAGGAGTAGTGGTAATACCCCCCCCCATTGGCACAGGAGCCCATCGAAATAACCCAGCGCGGCTCAGCCATCTGATCGTAGACCTTGCGCAGGGCAGGAGCCATCTTGTTCGTCAAAGTACCTGCGACAATCATCACATCCGATTGACGCGGACTGGGGCGGAAAACCACACCAAAACGATCCAGGTCATAACGTGAACAACCAGCGTGGATCATCTCCACGGCACAGCACGCAAGGCCAAAAGTCATCGGCCACAACGAACCGGTGCGCATGTAATTAATCAGCTTGTCCGCCGTCGTCGTGACAAAGCCTTCCTGCAGAATGCCTTCAATCGCCATAGCCCGGCCTCACTCCCATTCCAGCGCACCCTTGGCCCAGGCATATACATAGCCAACGACCAGAATGGCGACAAACACCATCATCTCGACAAAACCAAAGAGCTTGATTGAGTCGGTAGCGACAATATCCTTGAAAATCGTCGCCCATGGAAAAAGAAAGGCGATTTCAAGATCAAACAGGATGAAGAGAATGGCTATCAGGTAATAGCGCACATCAAACTTCATGCGCGCATCTTCGAAAGCCTCAAAACCGCACTCGTAGGGAGAGAGCTTTTCAGGATCCGGCCTACTGGGGGCAAGCAAAAAGCCCATCGCAACCGGCAAGACACCAATTGCAATCCCCACCAGGACGAACATCAGGATAGGAAAGTAGTTTTCCATCATCCGCCGCCATTAGTTCAGTTTCTTATACAAAGCCAGCAGCTAGCTCCTGGCTCATTATTGGTGCCGACGGCGAGACTCGAACTCGCACAGCTTGCGCCACTACCCCCTCAAGATAGCGTGTCTACCAATTTCACCACGTCGGCACAACCTTATTGCCCGACCGGAGATTTCCCCACCAGCCGGACAAGCCTGCTTTACTTCGGAATATTCACTGCCTTGGAGGCACCTTCAACCCCCGCAGCAGCCATCCCGGAGGACTGCTCTGCAGCCTGCGGAACAGCTTGCGATTGTACCGCGTCCTGCATCACACTGCCAGTCGTTTTTGGCTTATCCGCCGCTACATAAGCCAGGGTCAGACTAGTCAAAAAGAACACGGTTGCGAGAATACCGGTAGCCCGGCTAAGAAAATTGGCCGAACCGGAAGCCCCAAACAAGCTCCCGGAAGCACCGCTGCCAAACGCGGCCCCCATGTCAGCCCCCTTGCCGTGCTGCATCAGGACCAGACCGACAATCGCCAAGGCGACCAAAATATGGATCGTCAATACCAAGGAAAAAAACCAGTTCATGCCTTACACCCTTCTAAACTGCCGCGCGGCAGATTCCCAAAAAGTCTTCGGCCTGCAAGGAAGCACCCCCAATCAGGCCACCATCAATATCCGGTTGCGCAAACAACTCAGCCGCATTTTGCGGCTTGACACTGCCGCCATAGAGAATACGCACACCAGCATCTCTCTCCGCCACACCCGACACCAGCAATGATCGGGCAAAAGCATGGACCTCCTGAGCCTGCAGGGGCGTCGCCGTCAATCCGGTACCAATCGCCCAGACTGGCTCATAAGCCAGCAGCGCCTGCTCAGGCCAAACTCCGCCACACCGCTCAAGAACGGCAAGAACCTGCCGCTTGACAACATCAAGCGCAACCCCGGCATTACGTTCCGCCAGCGTCTCTCCAAAACACAGGACAGGTAACAAACCGGCACTCAACGCCGCCACGAACTTGGCCGCCACAGTCGAATCCGACTCTCCGAACAGCGAACGCCGCTCGGAATGCCCAACTAGCACATAAACACACCCCAGTTCCTTCAGCATGCCGGCAGAGACTTCGCCGGTATAGGCCCCCTCCGGATATTCACTGAGGGTCTGCGCCCCAATCGCCACCCTCGTACCACGCAGAGACTCGAACGCCGGGAGCAAATAGGGAAACGGTGGAAAAACCGCAACATCACAGGGCGCGCTCGCCAGACCTTGCTTCACTGAATCGAGCAATACCTGATTTTTGGCGAGCGAACCGTTCATTTTCCAATTCCCGGCCACCAACTTCTTACGCATCATCTGCACTCTTTTTCGCAGGAAAAACCTGACGATTATACAGAGCCAAAATTTTGCGGGTCAAGAAAGGCCAGCAACGTGAAAAGACGGCCAGTTAGTCAGCAACCCCATCCATCCCAACCAAGGCCTTACGTGCAACCTCAGCCAACTCTACGGCAGCAGCCTCGACTTCAACTCTGTCCTGCCCCTCCACCATCACCCGCAGCACGGGCTCGGTACCCGAAGCCCGAAGCAAAACCCGCCCCCGCCCCGCCATCCGGGTCTCAACCATACCAACCCGTGCCACCAGTTCAGAATAATCCTGCCAGCGGCACCCGCGTGGAGCCGGAACGTTGATCATTTTTTGGGGATAGAGCTGCAAATCTGCCAACAAATCCCGCAGCGAGCACTTCTGCAGGCGCAATGCCGCAAGAACCTGCAAGGCAGCTACAGTCCCATCCCCAGTGCTATGCCGATCAAGCGCCAAGATATGCCCGGAACTTTCCCCTCCGTAAATCCAGCCTTTGGCATGCAACATTTCGAGCACATAACGGTCGCCAACAGCCGCCCTCGCAAACGGAATACCCATCTCCGCAAAGGCGTGCTCAAGCGCCAGATTCGACATCAGGGTTCCAACCACACCAGCCACCGGCTCGGAGGCAGCGCGCTGTCTGACAATCGCATAAAGCAACTGATCGCCGTCGTACAGCCCCCCCTCGGCGTCGACCATCTGAATTCGGTCAGCATCACCATCCAATGCCAACCCAAGATCTGCGCGAGAGGCCCGCACCGCCTCGATCAGCGCCCCTGGAGAGGTTGCACCGCAAGCTTCGTTAATATTCAGACCATTGGGCTGCACCCCGATAGCAATCACCTCGGCCCCCAATTCATGAAAGACGCTGGGTGCGGTCTGGTAAGCTGCGCCATGCGCACAATCGACAACAATCTTCATGCCGCGCAAATCAAGATCGGCCGGAAAGGTGCTTTTGCAGAACTCGATGTAGCGACCCCTGGCGTCGTCGATACGCTTGGCCCGCCCGAGATCGGCCGAGGCGACGCACTCCAGCGGGGCATCTACCCGAGCCTCAATCGCCAGCTCCACCGCATCCGGCAACTTGGTCCCCTGCGCGGAAAAAAACTTGATGCCATTATCCGCGTAGGGATTATGGGACGCAGAAATCACCACCCCCGCCTGCAAGCGCAAGGCTCGGGTCAAGTAAGCAATTGCCGGCGTTGGCAAAGGCCCGACCAGACAGACATCTACCCCGGCGGCGGAGAAGCCGGCCTCCAAAGCTGATTCCAGCATATAGCCGGAAAGCCGCGTATCCTTACCGATCAATACCGCCGGACGTTCACCTCCGGGCAAACCAGAGCCTTCAATCAATACCCGCCCGGCCGCATAACCCAGCCGCATAACAAAATCCGGCGTGATCGGAGATACTCCAACTCGCCCGCGAACACCATCGGTCCCAAAATATTTCCTAGCCATTCTCCACCCCACATTCCTCAACCGCCCGCAAAACCTTCAAGGCATCGCAGGTTGCCGCCACGTCATGCACCCTCAGAATCGCCGCCCCCTTCTGAGCAGCCAAGGCAGCCGCAACTACGCTGGCTGACAATCTCTCCTCAACCGGTCGCCCGGTGACTGCGCCCAGCATGCTCTTTCGGGAAACCCCAACCAATACAGGCCACCCCAGCGCAGCAGTCACGGTCAACCCGCGAAAAAGCGAAAAATTGTGCGCTGCGGTCTTGCCGAAACCAAAACCAGGATCCAACACCAAACGCGCATCATCGACCCCAGCTTCGCGACATCGGGCGACAGCCGCCAACAACTCGGAATTCACCTCCCCAAGCACATCGACATAACTAGGGGCATCCTGCATACTCCCCGGCACGCCCTGCATATGCATCACGCAGATACCGCAATCCGCCCCGGCGACAACCGCCAAGGCCTCCGGGCTGCGCATGCCGGAGATGTCATTAATCATCGCGCAACCTGCGGCCAATGCAGCCTCCATTACCTCCGGCTTGTAGGTATCGACAGAGACAGGAACCCCCCAGGTAACTACCTCGCGCAGCACAGGCAACAAACGCGCCAATTCATCCTTAGCTGTCACCGCTGGAGCCCCCGGACGGGATGACTCAGCGCCGAGATCGAGAATATCGGCCCCCGCCTCCAACTGCGCACGGGCATGCGCCAGCGCAGCAGCAACGGATACAGCCCCCACGCCATCACCGGAAAACGAATCGGGCGTCAAATTGACAATTCCCATTACCAACGGGCGCTCTAGCGATAAACGATACTTTCCACAGTGCAGCAAAAGGAACTCCACAAAAGAAAAACCGGGAGTCCAAGACTCCCGGCGAGTATTACTGAAACTCAGACCGCCGGTGTTGCGCTGGGTTCGGCGTCCGGCGAACCACCTCCGCCACTACCGCCCACCGCCTTGCCACCAGAAGGCTTGGGCGGACGCGGCGGACGCCCGGCCATAATGTCGTCAATCTGTTCGGCATCGATGGTCTCCCAATCCAGCAACGCTTTGGTCATCGCCTCGACCTTGTCGCGGTTCTCATCGAGCAACTTGCGCGCAAGTGCATACTGCTGATCAATGATCCTTGCGATTTCTGCGTCAACCTTCTGCATCGTCGCCTCGGAAACATTCTTGTGCTGAGTCACTGACCGGCCGAGGAACACCTCGCCTTCATTCTCGCCATAGACCATGACACCGAGATCCGACATCCCGTAACGAGTCACCATATCCCGGGCCATCGAGGTAGCACGCTCAAAGTCGTTAGAAGCGCCGGTAGTCATCTGATTCATGAACAACTCTTCGGCAATCCGGCCACCAAACAGAACCGCGATCCTCGACAACAGATACTCCTTGTCGTAAGCATACCGATCCTGTTCCGGCAACTGCATGGTCAAGCCGAGTGCGCGTCCGCGCGGGATGATCGTCACCTTATGCACCGGATCCGACTTCGGGACCAGCTTGGCAACTACGGCATGGCCTGACTCGTGGTAAGCCGTGTTCATCTTCTCTTCCTCGGTCATAACCATGCTGCGGCGCTCGGCCCCCATCATGATCTTGTCCTTGGCCTTCTCAAAATCCTCCATGTCGACCAGACGCTTGTTCCCGCGGGCCGCGAACAACGCTGCCTCGTTCACCAAGTTCGCGAGATCGGCACCGGAAAAACCCGGCGTACCGCGCGCAATGATGTCTGCCTTGACATCACCGGCAATCGGAACCTTGCGCATGTGCACCTTGAGAATTTCCTCGCGACCACGAATATCCGGCAGCGGCACCACGACCTGGCGGTCAAAACGCCCCGGACGCAACAGCGCCGGGTCGAGAATATCAGGACGGTTAGTGGCTGCAATCACAATGATCCCGGTATGGCCTTCGAAGCCATCCATCTCAACCAGCAATTGGTTCAGGGTCTGTTCGCGCTCATCATTACCGCCACCAAGACCGGCACCACGATGACGACCAACCGCATCGATTTCATCGATGAAGATAATGCATGGTGCGTGTTTTTTGGCATTTTCAAACATGTCGCGAACTCGCGCCGCGCCGACGCCGACAAACATCTCGACGAAATCGGAACCGGAAATGCTGAAGAACGGCACCTTGGCTTCACCAGCAATAGCCTTCGCCAGCAGGGTCTTGCCGGTTCCCGGATTGCCGACCATCAGGACCCCCTTAGGAATGCGGCCACCCAGCTTCTGGAATTTGGATGGATCGCGCAGGAAGTCGACCAACTCCTGAACTTCCTCCTTGGCTTCATCGCAACCAGCGACATCAACAAAGGTAATGGTGTTCTGCGCTTCGTCCATCATCCGTGCGCGGGACTTCCCGAAAGAAAAAGCACCGCCCTTGCCACCGCCCTGCATCTGCCGCATGAAGAACACCCAAACCCCGATCAGAAGCAACATCGGGAACCAACTGACGAAGAGATTCATCAGAAAAGATGGCTCTTCTTCGGGTTTGGCTTCGATTTTCACCCCATTTTTGAGCAGGTCGGAAACCAGCCACAGATCCGGCGGCGCATACGACGTAATCCGCTTGCCTTCGGAAGTGGTGGCCTTCAGGGTACGCCCCTCCATCACCACCTTGGCAATCCGCCCCTGCTTCACCTCTTCGATGAACTGGGAATACTCGATCGAACCGTTCGGAACCTGCCGGTTATTGAACTGGTTGAAAACGGTCATCAACACCAGGCCGATCACCAGCCAGACCGCAAGATTTTTGAACATGTTGTTCAAGCCTGCTCTCCTCTATCCAACGTCGAGCGAAAAGACGACATTCTAAACAAAACTTTCAACGCAAGACACGACCCAGCAAATACAACTCCGGACTGCGATCACGCGAAGCATCCGGCTTACGCACCTGAACGGTCTTGAAAGTCTCGCGCATCAGGCGCAAAAACGCCTCGTAATCACTACCCTGAAACACTTTGACCAGGAAAGCCCCATCCGGTTTCAAATGCGCCCGGGAAAACTCCAGACCCAGTTCCGCCAGATGCATCACCCTGGCCTGATCAACCAGCGGCACCCCGGACATATTGGGAGCCATGTCCGACATCACCAGACCAACCTGGCGCTCACCAACGCAGGCCTCCAGGCGTTCGAGCACATCATCCTCACGAAAATCCCCCTGAATGAAGTGCACGCCATGCAGAGGTTCCATTTCCAACAAATCCAGAGCGATCACCAACCCCTCGCCACCAACCCGCTTGACGGCCACCTGCGACCACCCCCCTGGGGTGGCGCCAAGGTCGACAACCACCTCGCCACGGCGCAGTAATTTATCCTTATCGTCAATCTCCATCAGCTTGAAAGCAGCCCGCGAACGCCAGCCTTCCTTCTTCGCCAACTGCACATAAGGGTCGTTGACGTGCTCCTGCATCCACGCCTTGCTGGTCCGGGTTCTTTTCATTCGGTAAAATACGGTTTTTGAAAGGTTTTAAACAATGCTGCAATTATCGCCTATCGAGCGCCGGGAATTGAAAGCCCGCGCCCACAGCCTGAACCCAGTGGTTTCGATTTCTGAAAACGGATTGACTGATGCGGTCATGCGCGAAATCGATGTCTGCCTGAAAGCCCATGAACTGATCAAAATTCGTGTTTATGGCGACAGCCGGGAAGACCGCATCGCCTACTATGAGCAGATTTGCGCCGAGCTGGGTGCTGCACCGGTACAACATATCGGCAAACTGCTGGTCGTCTGGCGCCCGGAACCGGAAGAAAACAAGGCCCCTAGCAAGCCACGCCGTGCGGCACCGCGCCGGACCAAACGTAGCTTTCAAGGCTAAATCCGACTGGCACCGCCGTAGCGGACGACCACGAGCAAGGCCACTAGGCTTTGCAACAGATAGACTCCGCTGGCTGCACCGTGCCAGCGGACAAACTGCTCGCGAAGCGGGCTTTGCATGACATCAAGCGGCGCCACCGCCGCTTTCAGCGCAAGCATTTCTGGCTGCAGCAAAGCCAAGCTCACAACATGGCCCGCGACAATCAATAAAACGAGCAACACCAAGGGAAAACGCTGTCGCCAACCACGCCCCGGCCCCCTTGGCCAAAGTGAAAAAAGCACCGGGGGTGCGAGCACCAAGCCAACCCAGGCTGCCATTCGCAGCAACTCGCCTGCAACCCGTCCGGCCATGACCCGATCAGGCAACAATACAAACAACTGGGGCACCACCAGGTAGCCCACTACCCACAGACTACCTACCCACACAATTAGCAGCGGCCCACGAAGCCAGTCCGAAAAATGCCGCTGCACGAATTTACTCGTAGCGAACGTCGAGAATTTCGTATTCGCGCAAACCACCCGGGGCCTGAACTTGCGCAATATCACCCGAATATTTTCCAATCAGCGCACGAGCCAGAGGAGAACTGACTGAAATCTTGCCATCCTTGATATCGGCCTCATCTTCGCCGACGATCTGATAGGTAACCGTATCACCGGAGTCCTGATCCTCCATTTCGACGGTAGCACCAAAAACGCAACGGCCATCGGCATCGAGCAGTTTTGGATCAATGATCTGCGCATTGGAAAGCTTGCCTTCGACTTCCTGGATGCGCCCCTCGATAAAACCCTGACGCTCCTTGGCGGCATCGTACTCGGCATTTTCCGACAGATCGCCATGCGAACGTGCCTCAGCGATCGCTGCGATCACGTTTGGACGCTCGACAGTTTTCAGCCGATGCAGCTCTTCACGCAGCTTTTCAGCACCTTTTACGGTCAACGGTACTTTATTCATCTTTTTCCCTCGAAAAAGCAAAACCGCCGGCGCCCACAAGGGCGACCCGGCGGCTGAAACAACGATTACTGCAGTTGTCCGTGCAGCGACTGGATGGAATAGACTTCCAGCTCGGCACGGTTGCGAATCCCCTCGGCGGCGGCTTCAGCCCCCCAGATCGTGGTGTACATCGTAACTCGCGCCTGCAGGCCTGAAGTCCGGATCGAACGGGAGTCGTTGATCGCGCCGCGCTTTTCCTCGACGGTATTGATGATCAGAGCGATTTCATCGTTCTTGATCATATCAACGATATGCGGACGGCCTTCAGTGACTTTGTTCACCTGCTGCACCGGCAGCCCTGCAGCCTCGATGGCCTTGGCCGTACCGCGCGAAGCAACCAACTGGAAACCCGCTTCATGGAGATGGCGAGCGATCTCGACCGCCTTGGCCTTGTCGCTATCCTTGACCGACAGGAAGACCTTGCCGGTCTTCGGCAACTTCACTCCAGCAGCCAGCTGCGACTTGACAAAGGCCTCGGCAAAGCTGGTACCAACGCCCATCACTTCGCCAGTCGACTTCATTTCCGGACCGAGAATAGTGTCCACCCCCGGGAATTTGACGAAGGGGAAAACAGCTTCCTTGACCGAGAAATACGGAGGCACAACCTCCTTAGTAATCCCCTGTGCCTTCAGGCTCTTGCCCGCCATACAGCGAGCAGCGATTTTGGCCAGCTGGAGACCGGTTGCCTTGGAAACGTAGGGCACGGTACGCGAAGCGCGCGGATTCACTTCCAGCACATAGACCTCGTTGTCCTTGATCGCGAACTGCACGTTCATCAGACCGCAGACGTTGAGCGCCTTGGCCATCAGCTTGGTCTGGCGGCGAAGTTCGTCCTGCACAGCGGCAGACAGTGAATACGGCGGCAGCGAGCAGGCCGAATCGCCGGAGTGCACACCGGCTTGTTCGATGTGCTCCATGACGCCACCGATGATCACTTCCTCACCATCGGAGAGCGCATCAACATCGCACTCCACCGCGTCGTTCAGGAAGCGGTCGAGCAGCACCGGCGAATCGTTGGAAACCTTCACCGCTTCGCGCATGTAGCGCTCAAGGTCCTTCTGCTCATGGACGATTTCCATGGCGCGTCCACCCAGCACGTAGGACGGACGAACGACCAGCGGATAGCCGATTTCGGCAGCCAGGCGCAGCGCTTCCTCTTCGGTGCGCGCGGTGCGGTTGGGCGGCTGCTTGAGGCCAAGATCGTGCAGCAGCTTCTGGAAGCGCTCGCGATCTTCGGCGATGTCGATGGATTCGGGCGTCGTACCGATAATCGGCACGCCGTTGGCTTCCAGCGCCAGGGCCAGCTTCAGCGGGGTCTGGCCGCCGTACTGGACGATGACGCCCTCCGGCTTTTCGATGGCGCAGATTTCCAGCACGTCTTCCAGCGTCAGCGGCTCGAAGTACAGACGGTCGGAGGTGTCGTAGTCGGTCGAGACGGTTTCCGGGTTGCAGTTGACCATGATGGTCTCGTACCCGTCTTCGCGCATCGCCATCGCGGCATGAACGCAGCAGTAGTCGAATTCGATACCCTGACCGATACGGTTCGGGCCACCGCCCAACACCATGATCTTTTTCTTGTCGGTCGGATTGGCCTCGCACTCATCCTCATAGGTCGAGTACATGTAAGCAGTGTTAGTCGAGAATTCAGCCGCGCAGGTATCGACGCGCTTATAGACCGGGCGCACGTTCAGCTCGTGGCGACGCTTGCGGAACTCGGACTCGGTCGTCTTCAGCAGGTAGGCCAAGCGACGGTCGGAGAACCCCTTCTTTTTCAGGAAACGCAGCTCTTCTGCGGTCAACGACAAAAATTCGCGCTTTTCCACTGCCAACTCGAGGTCGACAATTTCCTTGATCTGAACTAGGAACCACGGATCGATCTTGGTCAGTTCGAATACCTTTTCCACCGACATACCGACGCCGAAAGCATCGGCGACGTACCACAGGCGATCCGGCGACGGACGCGCCAATTGCTCGTCGATGGTTTCCGGATCGACCGACTTCAGGTTGAAGCCATCGACGCCGACTTCGAGACCACGCAAGGCCTTCTGCAGCGACTCCTGGAAGGTGCGGCCCATGGCCATCACTTCGCCAACCGACTTCATCTGGGTGGTCAGCGTCGAATCAGCCTGCGGGAACTTCTCGAAGGCGAAACGCGGCACCTTGGTCACGACGTAGTCGATCGACGGCTCGAACGACGCCGGGGTCTTGCCGCCGGTGATGTCGTTGGTCAGCTCGTCGAGCGTGTAGCCAACCGACAGCTTGGCGGCGATCTTGGCGATCGGGAAGCCAGTGGCCTTGGAGGCCAGCGCCGACGAACGCGAGACGCGCGGGTTCATTTCGATGACGATGCAGCGACCATCCTTCGGATTGATCGAGAACTGCACGTTGGAACCACCGGTATCGACGCCGATTTCGCGCAGCACAGCGATCGAGGCGTTACGAAGCAGCTGGTATTCCTTGTCGGTCAGCGTTTGGGCCGGTGCAACGGTAATCGAGTCGCCGGTGTGCACCCCCATCGGATCGAGGTTTTCGATCGAGCAGACGATGATGCAGTTGTCCGCCTTGTCGCGAACCACTTCCATCTCGTATTCCTTCCAGCCGAGCAGCGATTCTTCGATCAACAACTCGTTGGTCGGCGAAGCTTCGAGACCGCGCTTGCAGATGGTCTCGAACTCTTCCATGTTGTAGGCAATGCCGCCGCCCGTGCCGCCGAGCGTAAAGGAGGGACGAATAATAGTCGGGAAGCCGATGGCAGCCTGCACCTGGTAGGCCTCTTCCATGCTGTGGGCGGTGGCCGAGCGGGCGGAACCGAGACCGATCTTGGTCATCGCGTCCTTGAACTTCTGGCGGTCTTCGGCCTTGTCGATGGCTTCCTTGGAAGCACCGATCAGCTCCACGCCAAATTTCTCGAGGACGCCTTCACGGTCGAGGTCAAGCGCGCAGTTCAGTGCGGTCTGGCCGCCCATGGTCGGCAGCAGCGCGTCCGGGCGCTCCTTCTCGATGATCTTGGCAACGACTTGCCAGGTGATCGGCTCAATGTAGGTAACGTCGGCCATTTCCGGGTCGGTCATGATCGTCGCTGGGTTGGAGTTCACCAGGATGACCTTGTAACCCTCTTCGCGCAGGGCCTTGCAGGCCTGGGCGCCGGAGTAGTCGAATTCGCACGCCTGACCGATGATGATCGGGCCGGCGCCAATGATGAGAATACTTTGAATATCTGTACGTTTCGGCATCTTGTGTATCTCTCTCTGTGCCGCTTATTGCGCGGGATTCAACGCAGCGACGCCACGCGTCATGCAGTCGAGGAAGCGGTCGAAAAGGTAGGCCACATCATGCGGACCGGGGCTGGCTTCCGGATGCCCCTGAAAGGAGAAGGCCGGCACGTCGGTGCGCGCAATGCCTTGCAGGGAACCGTCGAACAACGAGACGTGGGTAGGACGCAGATTGGCGGGCAATGAATCGGCATCAACTGCAAAGCCGTGGTTCTGGCTGGTGATCAACACCTGACCGGTATCCATGTCTTTGACCGGATGGTTGGCGCCGTGGTGCCCGAATTTCATCTTCAGGGTCTTGGCGCCGGAAGCAAGCGCCAGCAACTGATGCCCCAGGCAGATACCGAAGGTCGGCACTCCGCGCTCAAGGAATTCACGAATGGCAGCAATCGCGTACTCACAAGGCTCGGGATCGCCCGGACCATTCGACAGGAAGACGCCATCCGGCTTCATTGCCAGCACGTCGGCCGCAGGGGTCTGGGCCGGCACAACGGTCAGCTTGACCCCACGTTCGGCCAACATGCGCAGGATATTTCGCTTGACTCCAAAGTCGTAAGCAACGACATGGAAACGCTCTTCGGCACGCTGCTTGTAACCCTGCAGGGTCCACTCAGCCTCGTTCCAGAGATAGCCTTCCTTGGCTGAAACAACCTTGGCCAGATCCATCCCGGCCAACCCCGGGAAGGCCCGAGCCATGGCCAGCGCCTTCGACTCATCAGCTTCGCCGGCCAGAATACAACCAGCCTGAGCCCCCTTTTCACGGAGAATGCGGGTCAGCTTGCGGGTATCAATCCCGGCGATGGCAACAATGCCGTGCTTTTTCAAATAGGACGACAAATCGTCCTGACAACGCCAATTGGAAGCACGCCGCGGTAGATCACGAATGACCAGCCCAGCAGCGTAGTTCGCATTGGATTCAAAATCTTCCGCATTGCAGCCGGTATTGCCGATATGCGGATAGGTCAGCGTCACAATCTGACGGCAATAGGAAGGATCGGTAAGGATTTCCTGATACCCCGACATGGCAGTATTGAATACCACTTCGCCGCTGGTGACGCCGTCAGCGCCGATGGACTGGCCGCGAAAGACCGTACCGTCGGCAAGGGCAAGAATGGCGGGGGAAAATGAGGGCAACAAGGACACGACCGGCTCTCCTGGGAATTTCAGCTTATTCATGCGCCAAGCGGGAAGGCTTTCGCCTCCCCGCTTGTACTTTCAAACCTTCCAATTTTAGCCGAAAAGCCCACCCTCAGGCAAATCGAACACCGGAAAAAGCCAGCCAATCAACGCAAACCGAGTACATCCTGCATATCGAACAAGCCATTTTTGCGCCCAGCAAGAAAACGCGCTGCCCGCAAGCTACCGAGAGCATAAGGCATGCGACTACTCGCCTTATGGGTCACCTCGACCCGTTCGCCGAGGCCACAGAACATAACCGTATGGTCACCAACAATATCTCCGCCCCGCACCGTCGCAAAACCAATGGTGGAAGGATCGCGCTCACCGGTCACGCCTTCGCGCCCATAGACCGCACACGCCTTGAGGTCACGCTCCAGCGCCCCGGCAATGACCTCACCCATGCGCAACGCCGTACCAGAGGGCGCGTCGATTTTCATGCGGTGGTGAGCCTCGACGATTTCGATATCGTAGCCCTGACTCAAAATCCGGGCAGCCGTATCAAGCAACTTGAAAACCAGATTGACCCCAACGGCCATATTGGGAGCAAAAACCACAGGAATGTCTTCTGCTGCCTTGGCAATCGCCGCCTTGCCCTCTGCCTCGAAACCGGTCGTCCCGATAACAATGGCCACCCCCGCCTGACGACACAACTCAAGATGCCGCAAAGTCCCTTCCGGCCGAGTAAAGTCAATCAGACAATCAATTGCTGCCATACCGCCGACCAGATCGTCACTGACCAGCACCGGAGCAGCCATCCCAACCAGTTCACCAGCGCTCTTGCCAACCGCCGGACTACCGGGCAAATCGAAGGCCGCCCCGAGCACCACCCGCTCATCCTTGAGCACAGCCTCGATCAGCATCCGTCCCATGCGCCCACTGGCGCCCACAATTCCAATCCGCGGTACAGTCATTTTACAAACCAATCATATTCATCAAACGGCGCAAATAGCCCTGCTCTTCACTTGGTGGCAAGCCCTTCGCCGCAGCCTCCGGCGAGATGGAGCCCAGATCGACGACCCGATTGCGAGCCACCGGCGCAACCAAATCGGCTACTGCAGCCACCTCAACGTCACCCGCAACCCGCTCAAGACGATTATCACCGTCGAAAAAGAGAGCCAGCTTGCGAGTCTCAACCTGCTCCGTCTGACCATTGCGGTAACGATAGACATAATCCCAGCGTTGCTGATGGAAAATATCCGCCACCAGTGGCGTACCCAGCACGTAACGAACCTGATCGCGGGTAAGCCCAGGCTTCAGTTGCGCCACCATTTCCTGCGACAGGACATTGCCCTGCTGAACATCAATCTTGTATTCGCTGACGAAAGCAGGCTTGTAGGAACAAGCTGCAATCGACAGGCAAAAACCAAGCGTAAACAACGGGCGAAATAAAGGCATGCTCAATTCCGGAGTTTCTCAAACGACGGGGAAGCGTTATATCATACCCGAAATCCCCAACGGCCCAGAGCCACTGATTTCCGGAAAAAATACAAGATGAGCGACGCGCAAAGCCTGAAAAACATCGGGCTGAAAGCCACTTTCCCCCGCCTGAAAATTCTCGAACTGTTCGAGAACAGCACCCAGCGACACTTGGCAGCAGAAGACGTTTACCGCCTATTGATAGCGGAAAACATGGATATTGGCCTGGCCACCGTCTACCGCGTGCTAACCCAGTTTGAACAAGCCGGCCTCCTTGAACGACATTTCTTCGAGTCAGGCAAGGCCGTATTCGAAATCAACCGCGGCAAACACCACGACCACCTGGTTTGCATCAACTGCGGCCGCGTCGAAGAATTTTACGACCCGGAAATCGAGCGCCGGCAGAATGCGATTGCCGAAGAGCGCGGTTTTGCCATCCAGGACCACGCTTTATACCTATACGCTCAATGCACCAAGAGCGCCTGCCCGCACCGCCAGGACAAGGACAACTGATACAGCGATGCCCGATTTAAGTACAGGCAACGCAGCCAGCCAGTGGCTGGCATCGGCAGGCACCAGCTTTGCGCTGATCACCCTGGCGGAATTCGGCGATAAAAGTCAGCTGGTCTGCATGACGCTGGCCGCACGCCACCGAGGACTACCGGTAGCAGCCGGGGCCCTCTCCGCCTTTGCCCTGCTCAACCTGCTGGCCACATTATTCGGCGCTGCAGTTGCAGCCTGGCTTCCCGAATGGCTGATCACTGCAGCTGTCGCAACTCTCTTTGCCGCCTTCGGCATCAGCGCCTTGCGCTACCAGGAGGATGACGAGGAGGAAGCCTGCCCGGACAAGCCGGGACACGGAATTTTTGCCACAACTTTCCTGCTGATTTTTCTCGCCGAATTTGGCGACAAAACGCAAATTGCCGTTGCTGGCCTCAGCAGCACACAAGCCACTACCGCTGTCTGGTGTGGTGCCACCCTGGCCCTGGCCGGCACCTCGCTGATCGGAATTTACGCTGGGCGACGCTGGCTCAAGCGCTTGCCACTGGCCTGGATTCATCGCGTCAGTGGTGCGCTGTTCCTGCTGCTTGCGGCCTTCGCCCTCAGCCGCCTGTTCTGAGCTGCCTCAAGCCCAAGCCTCGACGGCTGGCGGCACCAGACCGCCACCCATCTGACGATAGGCAGCCACACCGTGCAGCGCAAACGGATCGCGTGCTGCCGACTCGGTACCTGCCCCCGCGTCTTCGGCCCGTGCCTGTTCGCGCCTTGCTTCCTGCGCCATGCGCGCCGCCTGCGCTGCCACTGAACGGTCCTGCGCCGACGGATCGGCAGGCGCCAATGCCGCCGCCTGTACCTGCTCTGCCCTGGCCAGTGTTTCACCCGGAGTACGGCCGGGCGCCATACTAATCGCCACTTCTCCGGCGACAGCATATTGCCGGCCATCAGGCCCCCGCTGATATTGATAACTGGCACTACCGGCCAGCCCCGCACCAGCCGCCTGATGAGCCTGCTCATGAGCTCGAACCTTGCGATCAACAGCCGCCAAGCGAACCAGTTGCTGCGCCTCATCAACCCCTTCCCGCCCTCGACCGGAACCACTGGATGCACGCCCAGCGAGGGGGACACCTGACGGCCAGGCTAACGAAATTGAAACAGGATAGGCAACAGACATGGAAACACGATCTGCAGAAGGAGGTGGCGCCAGGCCCAGCCAGGCCAAAACCTCAGGCGAATGAAATAAAACCCACCATTTGGGTCAGGCCAAACGTGTCCGACAGAAACCAAAAACTCGTATTGACTATAGCCCCGCTACTAGCCGAAACCAATCAAATGGTTTCTAGGGCCAGCAATTCGCGCGCATGTGCCAGAGTGATTTCAGTCAACTCAACCCCGCCGAGCATGCGGGCAATTTCACCAATCCGCTCCTGTTCGCCCAGCGGGTAGATCGAACTAACCACCTCCTCACCCTGACGCGACTTGGCTACCTGCCACTGCCAGTTGGCCCGGGCCGCAACCTGCGGCAAATGAGTCACGCAAAGCACCTGGCGCTCCGCTCCAAGTTGTCGCAACAACCGCCCGACAATCTCGGCTACCCCTCCACCGATCCCGACATCGACTTCGTCAAAAATCAGGGTTGGAACCTTGGCTGAACGCGAAGTCAAAACCTGAATTGCCAGACTGATACGCGATAACTCGCCCCCTGAAGCCACCTTGGCCAAGGGCCTGGCTTCATTGCCAGCCAGTCCGCCGATCCGGAACTCAACCTGCTCCAGGCCAAAGGGAGCCGGTCGCTCGACTTCCAGCAGAGCGACTTCAAAACGACCGGAGGCCAGCGCCAACTGCTGCATGGTTGCACTGACGGCCCGACCAACTTCAACCGCCGCAGCCCGGCGAGCCTCGGACAACTGTCCCGCCAAGGCACGATAGGCAGCTTCGGTCGCAACCACACGCGATTGCAACAACTCCAGGTCAGCCGCGGCCTGCAACTCGCCCAATCGCCGCTGCCAACCGATCAATAATGCCGGCAACTCCGCCGGCGTCACACGCTGACGACGCGCCTGCGCCAAAATGGCATCAATCCGCTGCTCAACCTCGCTTAGACGCTCCGGGTCAAGATCAACTCGATCCAGATAGCGTTGCAGCTGGGACACCGCCTCACCCAGTTCGGCCTGCACCGACTCCAGCAAAGCGGCAACCTCGGCAAGCGCCGGATCGAACTCGGCCACACCCTGCAAGCGGGCTACCGCGCTATCGACCTGCTTTTCGCACGCAACTTCTTCGCCAGCCAGCACCTCCAGCGCGAATTGTGCACCGGCCATCAAACCAGCCGCATGCCCCAGACGGCGCTGCTCGATTTCGAGCTGATTCCATTCGTCGACCGTAAAAGCCAAACGTTCAAGTTCAGCCACCTGCCACTCGAGTTGCTCGCGCTCGCGTTGCAGACTCTCGGCGTCGTGAGTCGCCTGCTCCAGCGTCTGCCGCGCAGCTCGCCAGGCCCGCCAGGTTTCACCCAACTGCATCACCAGCCCGGACAAGCCAGCGTGCTGATCGAATAATTGACGCTGGGCGTCCGGCCGCAAAAGCGATTGATGCGCGTGTTGACCGTGGATATCGACCAACCAGTCACCTACTTCGCGCAACTGCTGGGCAGTGGCGGAAGAACCATTGATATACGCCCGGGAGCGCCCGCCCGCATCGATCACACGCCGCAGCAGCAATTCGTCGTCGTGCGAGAAATCATGGGCCGCCAACCATTCGGCAACTTCGGGCTGAGCCGAAATATCAAAGACCGCTCCCACCTCGGCACGCTCACGCCCTGCCCGGACCACGCCAGCGTCAGCTCGCTCGCCAAGGGCCAAGGCTAAAGCGTCAATCAGAATCGACTTGCCAGCCCCGGTTTCACCGGTCAATGCACCGAACCCGGAAGAAAACTCCAACTCCAGCCGATCAACAATCACGAAATCACGAATCGACAGACTGCGCAGCATCAAACCCCCTTGGGACGTTCGCTCCAATGCAGTTTCTGCCGCAACATCGCAAAATAGCTGTAGCCCGGCGGATGGAGCAGACAAATGGTGTATTCGGAACGGCGCAGCCGGATGCAATCGTCCGGCTGCAGATCAAGCGTAACCTGGCCGTCGAAATGCGCCCGCGCATCGTCGGCATTGGCGATCCGCAATTCGATTTCGGCGCTGTCATTGACAATGATCGGACGGTTGCTCAAGGCGTGCGGGCACAAGGGCACCAGCGCGATGCCGGTCAACGTCGGATGCAGGATCGGCCCGCCAGCCGACAGCGAATAAGCGGTGGAGCCGGTCGGCGTGGAAACGATCAGACCATCGGAGCGCAGGTTGTAAATGAACTCGCCGTCGATGAAGAGTTCGAACTCGATCATCCGGCCGATGGCACCCTTGTCGATCACCACGTCGTTAAGTGCCATATTGCTGGCGATCTCGCGCCCCTGGCGCACGATCTCGGCAGCGAGCAGCATCCGCTTCTCGGGCGTAAACCGCCCGTCGAGCAGATCGTCCATGCAGGTCAGCATATCGTCACGACCGATGTCGGTCATGAACCCCAACCGCCCCTGATTAACCCCGACCAGCGGCACCCCGTAACGTGCCAGCCGCCGGGCGGCATTCAGCATGGTGCCGTCGCCACCCAAGACGATGGCAAGATCGGCATGGGCCCCGATATCGTTGAAACCGCAAGTCACCCAACGCGCCAGATCGACCAGGCGGCCAATGTTTTCGGCCGTCTCGCGCTCAACGAAAACGGAAACACCCCGTTCGTGCAGATACTCTGCCAGCCGGCGCAGGGACTCTGCGATTTCCGGACTGTGGTAACGGCCGATCAGGGCGATGGTGCGCGGGGGACGAAGGGAAGCATAGCTTCTAATCATGGGGGCGAATTCTTGCACAAAAAGCGCTTGCTGCGTCTGCCCATGTTTTTTGTACAATCGCGCCATGCTGGATGAACGCTCAAGAAGCCTGCTCAAGACACTGGTCGAACATTATATCGCCGAGGGCCAACCGGTCGGCTCGCGCGTCCTTTCGCGCGTTTCCGGTCTCGACCTGTCGCCGGCGACGATCCGCAACGTCATGGCCGACCTCGAAGATGCTGGCTTTGTTGCCAGCCCGCACACCTCGGCCGGACGGATTCCGACTGCGCGCGGCTATCGTCTGTTTGTCGACAGCCTGCTCACCGTACAACCGCTGGAAGCCCGTCAACTCGGCGAAATGGAGGAAGCCCTGCACGGGCTGCCAGCCAGCCAGTTGATTGCCAATGCCTCGCAGATGCTCTCCAGCCTGACCCATTTTGCCGGAGTGGTAGTTTCACCGCGACGAACACAGACGCTGATCCGGCAAATCGAATTTCTCAGCCTTTCCGAAAAACGTATCCTGCTGATCCTGGTCACCACCGATGGCGACGTGCAAAACCGCATCGTCCATACCGACCGCAGCTACAGCGCCAGCGAGCTGACCACTGCTGCCAACTACCTGAACCAGCATTTTGCCGGCCAGGATTTCGAGCAGATTCGTCGCCGCCTGTCGCACGAGATCCAGCAACTGCGCGACGACATCAAACCACTGATGACCCTGGCCCTCGAAGCCGGCGATGCAGCCCTGGCCGAAAATAATTCGCCCTACGTGATCAGCGGTGAAAAAAACCTGCTTGACGTCGACGAACTGGCCTCGAACATGCAACGCCTGCGCAAGCTCTTCGACTTGTTCGAACAACGCTCCAGCCTGATGCGCCTGCTTGATGTTTCCCATCGTGCCGACGGCGTCCAGATTTTTATTGGCAGCGAATCGGGCATCGCTCCGCTCGACGAATGCAGCGTGATCGCCGCACCCTACTCAGTCAATGGCCAGGTGGTCGGCTCACTTGGCGTGATTGGCCCGACCCGCATGGCCTATGAGCGCGTGATTCCGATTGTTGACATCACCGCCCGCATGCTTTCCTCCGCACTTTCCCACCCGGATACCCCCTGATGCCCCGCTATCTCCCCGAACCGCCGTACCAGCATGGCACGGCCGGTCACACGGCTGTTGTCCTGGTCAACCTGGGCACCCCGGACGCTCCTGATGCACCATCATTGCGCCGCTACCTCAAGCAGTTTCTTTCCGATCCTCGTGTCGTCGAAATCCCGCGCCTGGTCTGGTGGCCCATCCTGAACGGGATCATTCTCAACACCCGCCCGAAAAAATCCGCTGCCAAATACGCCAGCATCTGGATGAACGAAGGTTCGCCGCTACGCGTTCACACCGAGCGACAAGCGCAACTGCTGGCCAAGTCATTCGCCCAGCGGAGCGTCCCGGTCAGGGTCGAATGGGCAATGCGTTACGGCACCCCGAGCATTCCCGACACCCTCTCACGCCTCAAGGCACAGGGAGCCGAGCGCATCCTGTTGCTGCCGCTCTATCCACAATATGCCGCCAGCACCGGCGCCACCGTGGTGGACGAGGCCGCCCGCTGGCTCCTGCAGACCCGCAACCAGCCCGAGCTACGTTTCATCAAGCACTTTCACGACCACCCCGGATACATTAGTGCGCTCGCAAACAGCATTCGCGCACACTGGGACAACCACGGTCAACTCGGCCCACGCGACAAATTGCTCCTCAGTTTTCATGGTTTGCCCAAGCGCAGCCTGGACCTTGGCGACCCTTATTTTTGCGAATGCCAGAAAACCGGGCGACTGGTAGCTGAACAACTGGGTTTGCAACAAGGCCAATACCAAGTCTGCTTCCAGTCGCGCTTTGGCAAAGCCGAATGGCTGCAACCCTACACCGCACCGACCCTTGCAACCTGGGCCAGAGAAGGAATCGAACGGGTCGATGTCATCTGCCCGGGATTTGTCGCCGACTGCCTGGAAACACTCGAAGAAATCGCACTTGAAGGACGCGACGATTTCATTGCTGCCGGCGGCAAGGCCTATCACTACATTCCCGCGCTCAACGAAAGCCCGGACTGGATCGATACCCTGCATGCGATCACCGTACAAGCACTGGCGGGCTGGCTGGAGCAAGCACAACCCGACCAGACCGCACTCGCTGACTCTGCGCGCCGCGCTAGTGCACTGGGGAGAAATAAATAGTCCTGCACACTTAATTGCCGGCCATACCCGCCGTTAACCCGGACATCCCCTGCCTTGGAGAACGGCGATGAAAATTGCAGCCAGCAATGTACAAATGGACTCGGCGCACGCTGCGCGGAAACAGCGCGAAGTGCATGAAACATTACGCACTTGGGGAGGACTGCGTCCCGCTGCCCAACCTCCCCAAGGCAACGGCGAGACTCCTGCCAATGTCCTTATTTCATCTGCCGGCCGCGAATTGGCGGCAGCCGATGGCAGCGGACAGGCACGTGAAATCGATGACGAAATTCGGGACAAGGTCGCCAAAGACCCCAAAACACAATTGATTCGCTCAGTGGTCGAATTCTTCCTCGGCCACGAAGTGGAGATTTTCGACAGCGCCGAACTGCAGAGCGAAATTAGCAGTACGCGTAGTCAGCAGGCCTCGATCGAAGCCAGCCTTGAGCGTAGCCGGGCCGGTTTCGAACTAACCCGCCGGGAAACCTACCGAGAGGTCGAATCGACACAATTCGCTGCCGAGGGGAAAGTACTTACCGCCGACGGCCAGGAAATATCGTTCAAGATTGAACTCTCGATGCAGCGCGAGTTTTATCAGGAAAGCAGCCAGACCTTGCGGGTTGGGCAAGAGCCCCGGCGCAAGGATCCATTGGTCCTGAACTTCAATGGCAACGCAGCCCAATTGACCGACCAGCGCTTTGCCTTCGATCTCAATGCCGACGGCCACAGCGAAAACATCAATTTTGTCGCGGCCGGCAGCGGCTTTCTGGTCTTTGACCGAAACAATGACGGAAAGGTCAATAACGGCAAAGAGCTCTTCGGACCCGAAACCGACAACGGTTTTGCCGAACTGGCCAAACTCGATGAAGACGGCAATGGCTGGATTGACGAAGGCGACAGCGCTTTCGGGCATTTGCGCATCTGGAGCCTGGGCGAAAACGGAGAGAAAACACTCCAGACTTTGGACGCAGTCGGGGTTGGCGCCATCCACCTCGGCCAGGTCAGTAGCCCCTTTGAAATCAAGGATCGCAACAACCAACTGCTGGGCGCAGTTCGCAGCACCGGGATTTTTTTGCAGGAAAATGGCAATACTGGCACAATCCAGCAAATTGATCTGACCGCTTAGCCGGGGCGAACCGAAAGGGAGCAAAATGCCACGCCTTGCCGACCTGAAAATATGGGTCCGTCTTACCGCAGCCATCTGGCTGACCCTGGCAATCATCTGGGTGGGAGCCATCCTCTGGACCACCCAGGTCAACCGGGAGACGGCGATCAGGCAGGCGCAAGATTTTGCCCAGAGCATCCACGAAATGACGATGGCCGGCCTGACCGGCATGATGATCACCGGTACGGTTGGCCAGCGGGAAGTTTTCCTCGATCAGATCAAGCAGCTATCGATCATCAAGGATTTGCATGTCGCCCGCGGCGAGGCCGTTAGCAAGCTTTTCGGCCCTGACAGTAAAAGCAAGCGCGAGCTCGACAATCTGGAAAAGCAGGTGATGGACAGCGGCAAACCGCACCTGTCCGTCGAAAGCGACAGCGGCGGCACCTTCCTGCGCGTGATCAATCCAACCAAGGCTGCCAAGAACTATCTGGGCAAGGATTGCATCATGTGCCATCAGGTCCCTGAGGGCACCGTGCTCGGCGTAGTCAGCATGAAGGTCTCGCTCGACTCGGTGGAAGCTGAAGTTGCCTCCTTCCGCCTCAAGATTGCCGGCGCCGCCCTCGGTGCCTTGGGTGCGTTGCTGCTGATCGTTTATTGGTTAAGCCGGCATTTCGTTACCGCCCCGCTCGAGGAATTGCGCATTGGCCTGCGCGACATCGCACGCGGCGAAGGCGATCTGACCCGGCGACTGCCAGTCAAGGGGAAAGATGAAATCGGCCAGTCCGCCTTCGTCTTCAACGAGATGATGGAGAACTTCAATCAACTCGTACGCCAGGTTCGCGATTCGGCGCAACAGGTTTCTTCGCGAGTTGCTTCGCTCTCTGACAGCGCCGATGCGGTTTCCAACAGCTCGCACCTGCAGAATGAAAAGTCGATTGGCGCCGCTGCTGCCGTCGAGCAACTGGTAACCAGCATCGCCTCGATCGCCCAGAGTGCCGAGCACGTCCAGCACCAATCGCAGGAAAGCCTGGAAAGAGCCAAGGAAGGCGGCCGTAATCTGGAAACCCTGCGCCAGGAAATGAATGTCGTAGCTCAAGCGGTCACCGAGATGGCCGAATCGGTCAACAATTTTGTCCGCAACACCGACGCAATCACCCAGATGACCCGTGAGGTCAAGGATATTGCAGAGCAAACCAATCTGCTCGCGCTCAACGCGGCAATCGAAGCGGCTCGGGCCGGCGAGCAGGGAAGAGGTTTTGCTGTAGTTGCCGACGAAGTCCGCAAGCTGGCCGAAAAATCATCGCGTTCAGCCAGTGAAATCGACGCCATCACTTCCAGCCTGAATGCCCAGTCGGTGTCGGTCCGGCGCAGCATCGATGCTGGCCTTGAGCACCTGGAAAGCAGTCAGACAGCCGTTGCCAGTGTCGCCGACGTTCTGCAGGCGACCAACGGTTCGGTGCTGGAAGTTGGCCGTGGCCTTGACGCCATTGCCGCAGCCACCGAACAACAGCGTCGGGTGGCCAGCGATGTCGAATCCAGTATCGAGTCGATTGCTGCCATGGCTCGGGACAACAACCAGTCGGTCGAACAAACGGCTGAGGCCGCACACGACCTGAAAAATCTGGCGGACGGACTAGGCAATCTGGTCGGGCGCTTCCGGGTCTGAACGCCGGCAAGCCATCCAGGGCGTCCGAGGGGCGCCCTTTTTTATTGCGGATTATTTTTTCCTGCCAGACTTGAAAGCTGGCTGAATGCCCCCAGATGGGGAAAAGTTTTATTGGAGAAACCCGATGTCCGAGCAACAGACCCCGCAGGAAGCCCTGCCCGAAAACACCGGCGAAGCCACTGCCGCCGAGGTTGCCGAGAACGGCGCCCACATCGACACCCTGCCCAGCATGCAGGAACAACTGCAAGCCCTCGAACTGAAGGCGGCCGAGCACTACGACGCCTGGCTGCGCGCCAAAGCCGAAGGGGAAAACATCCGCCGTCGCGCACAGGAGGATATTGCCAAGGCCCACAAGTTTGCCGTCGAAAAGTTTGCCGGTGAATTGCTGGCGGTCAAGGACAGCCTCGAAGCAGCACTGGCCGTACAGGAACAAACCGTCGAAAGCTTCAAGTCAGGGGTTGAGCTGACGCTGAAGCAGTTGGTCTCCGCCTTCGAAAAGAACGCCCTGAACGAGGTCAACCCGGTCGGCGAGAAATTCGATCCGCACAAGCACCAGGCCATCGGGATGGTCGACTCCGAGCAGGAGGCCAACACCGTGGTCACCGTCCTGCAAAAGGGGTACACCATTGCCGAACGCACCCTGCGCCCGGCCTTGGTCATGGTGGCCAAGGGCAAGTAAGACAAAAACGGCAATTTTTACGGTCGACCGTGAAAATTGCCTGAAATGGGCGCTTGAAATCTGAAAGCCAGCCCCCAATTCACGAACATCAGCAATTCACCTAGCAAGGAACAGAACATGGGCAAGATCATTGGTATTGACCTCGGCACCACCAACAGCTGCGTCGCCATCATGGAAGGCGGCCAGCCGAAAGTCATCGAGAACGCCGAAGGCGCGCGTACCACCCCGTCGATCATCGGCTACACCGAAGACGGCGAAATCCTCTGCGGTGCCCCGGCCAAGCGCCAGGCCGTGACCAACCCGAAGAACACGCTGTACGCGGTCAAGCGCCTGATCGGCCGCCGCTTCGAAGAGAAGGAAGTGCAGAAGGACATCTCCCTGATGCCCTTCAAGATCGTCAAGGCCGACAACGGCGACGCCTGGGTTGAAGCGCGCGACAAGAAAATCGCCCCGCCGCAGGTTTCCGCCGAGGTGCTGCGCAAGATGAAGAAGACCGCCGAAGACTACCTCGGCGAGGAAGTCACCGAAGCGGTCATCACCGTGCCGGCCTACTTCAACGACAGCCAGCGCCAGGCCACCAAGGACGCCGGCCGCATCGCCGGTCTGGAAGTCAAGCGCATCATCAACGAACCGACCGCTGCAGCCCTCGCTTTCGGCATGGACAAGGTGGCCGGCAAGGACAAGAAAATTGCCGTCTATGACCTCGGTGGCGGCACCTTCGACATCTCCATCATCGAAATCGCCGACGTCGATGGCGAAAAGCAGTTCGAAGTGCTGGCCACCAACGGCGACACCTTCCTCGGCGGCGAAGACTTCGACCAGCGCCTGATCGACTACATCATCGACGAATTCAAGAAAGAATCCGGTGCCGACCTGAAGAAGGACGTGCTGGCCCTGCAACGCCTGAAGGAAGCGGCCGAAAAGGCCAAGATCGAGCTGTCCTCCAGCCAGCAGACCGAAATCAACCTGCCCTACATCACCGCCGACGCCTCCGGCCCCAAGCACCTGGCACTGAAGATCACCCGCGCCAAGTTCGAGTCCCTGGTCGACGAGTTGATCGAGCGCACCGTTGCTCCCTGCCTGACCGCCCTGAAGGACGCCGGCTGCAAGATCGGCGACATCGACGACGTGATCCTGGTCGGCGGCCAGTCGCGCATGCCGAAGGTGCAGGAAAAGGTCAAGGAAGTGTTCGGCAAGGAGCCGCGCAAGGACGTCAACCCGGATGAAGCTGTCGCCGTCGGCGCTGCCATCCAGGGCGGCGTGCTGCAGGGTGAAGTCAAGGACGTGCTGCTGCTCGACGTGACCCCGCTGTCGCTGGGTATCGAAACCCTGGGTGGCATCATGACCAAGCTGATCCAGAAGAACACCACGATCCCGACCAAGGCCTCGCAAGTCTTCTCGACCGCCGACGACAATCAGGCCGCGGTGACCATCCACGTCCTGCAGGGCGAGCGTGAAGTCGCTGCTGGCAACAAGAGCCTCGGCCAGTTCAACCTCGAAGGCATCCCGCCGGCTCCGCGTGGCACGCCGCAGATCGAAGTCATCTTCGACATTGACGCCAACGGCATCATGCACGTCACCGCCAAGGACAAGGCCACCGGCAAGGAAAACAAGATCACCATCAAGGCCAACTCCGGCCTGAGCGAAGAAGAAATTCAACGCATGGTCAAGGACGCCGAGCTGCACGCCGAGGAAGACAAGAAGGCGCATGAGCTGGCTGACGCCCGCAACCAGGCCGACGGCATGGTGCATATGGTCAAGAAGTCGCTGACCGAATACGGCGACAAGCTCGAAGCTGCCGAGAAGGAAGCCATCGAAGCCGCGATCAAGGACGTCGAGGACGTGCTGCGCGACGGCGACAAGGACGTCATCACCGCCAAGACCGAAGCCCTGTCCACTGCCGCCCAGAAGCTGGGTGAAAAGATGTATGCCCAGCAGCAGGCCGAAGCCGGTGCTGCCGCCGGTGCCGCAGGCGGCCAGCAACAGCAGGCCAAGGAAAAGACGGTCGAAGGCGACGTGGTTGATGCCGAATTCACGGAAGTGAACAAGGACAAGAAGTAAGGATCCGTCAGGATCGAGGATCGAGCTTTTAGCTGCGAGCAACCGGGTTCAGGGAAAAATCCCCGGCCCGGTTTTAGTCCTCCTGACCCTTGATAACCCTGCCGATCACTCGATCCTAACCACTAATTCCTCGATCCTAAAAAATGAGTAAACGCGATTTTTACGAAATCCTTGGCGTCAACCGCGACGCTTCGGACGACGAGATCAAGAAGGCCTACCGCAAGCTGGCCATGAAATACCATCCGGACCGCAACCCGGACAATCCGTCGGCTGAAGAAAAGTTCAAGGAAGCCAAGGAAGCCTACGAAATCCTTTCCGACGGACAGAAGCGGGCGGCTTACGACCAGTACGGTCATGCCGGGGTAGACCCGCAAGCCGGCATGGGCGGCGGCGGCTTTGGCGGCGGCGGCTTTGCCGATGCCTTCGGCGGCATCTTCGACGAAATTTTCGGCGGACGAGCCGGTGGTGGTGGCGGCGGACGCTCCAACGTCTATCGCGGCGCCGACCTGCGCTACAACCTCGAAATCACGCTGGAACAAGCCGCCCACGGGACAGAAACCAAGATTCGCATCCCGACCATGGAGGCTTGCGACAAGTGCGAGGGCTCCGGTGCCAAGCCAGGCACCCAGGCCAAGACTTGCCCCACCTGCCACGGCGCCGGCCAGGTTCGCCTGCAACAAGGCTTCTTCTCGATCCAGCAAACCTGCCCGAAATGTCATGGCACCGGCCGCTACATCCCCGATCCTTGCGGCAGTTGCGGTGGCACCGGTCGAGTCAAGCAACACAAGACGCTGGCCGTCAAGATTCCGGCGGGGGTCGATGAAGGTGATCGCATCCGTCTGGCCGGAGAGGGCGAACACGGCGTCAACGGCGGCCCGGCGGGCGACCTGTACGTCCAGATTCACCTCAAGGCGCACCCGGTCTTCCAGCGCGACCACAACGACCTGCATTGCGAGATGCCGATCTCCTTCACTACTGCCGCCCTCGGTGGGGAAATCGAGATCCCGACTCTGGATGGCGCCGCCAGCATCAAGATTCCGCCGGAAACCCAGACCGGCCGCGTTTTCCGATTGCGTGGCAAAGGCATCAAGGGGGTTCGCAGCCATACGCACGGCGACCTGATGTGTCACGTCGTCGTCGAAACCCCGGTCAACCTGACCGAACGGCAAAAGGAATTGCTGCGCGAACTGGCCGAAAGCAGCGAGCAAAGCGAAACCACCCACAATCCGCGCGCCAAGTCCTGGATGGACAAGGTTAAGGAATTTTTCGGCGACTGACGCGAATCCTGCCGCCGTCCTGCCAGCCCGCCGATCATGGCGGGCTTTTTTCTTGCTGCCAGTTTTCCAGCAACCGCAGCACCTATAACCAAAGTAAGAGGTAGTGGCACGATTCTCTCTGGCGGCTGTTAGAATGCAGGCACTATCCCGTCACCCTCACTAGGCTCATGGACATTCTGAAATGGCTGGCGGTCGCAGGCTCCATGATGTTTTCACTGCTGGCGCATGGCGAACCGGGCATCGACGACAAAAACATCCTGATCGGGATGTCAGCCCCCTTTTCCGGCCCGATTGCCGGCTACGGGAAGCAGATGCAATATGCCATACAAGCGGGCTTCGAACAGATCAACCAGGCAGGCGGCATCAACGGCCGCAAGCTGCAACTGCTGGCACTCGATGACGCTTATGACAGCAGTCGTACCGTCAGCAATACCCGCCGACTGATCGATGACCAAAAGGTTTTTGCTCTGATCGGCTACTACGGCTCGAACCCCACCATCGATGCCATGAATCAGGCTTTCGGTCCGGCCCGCGTACCGCTGGTGGGCACCATCTCCGGCGCCGACCCGCTCCGCGAAGCCTTCACCATCAACCCCAATGCCCGCTATCTGTTCAATACCCGCGCCAGCTATGCCGATGAAACCAGCGCCATCGTCCGGCAACTGGTCTCACTGGGCCTCAAACGGATCGGCGTGCTCTATCACAACGACAATTTTGGCCGTTCCGGACTCGACGGCGCCACTCAGGCACTCAAACAACACCAGTTGGAATTGACGGTAGCAGCAGCCATTGACCGCCAGAACCCGGATCTGAGTGCTGCCGTCAGCAAAATTGCCGGCGAATCCGTCCAGGCTGTGATCCTGGTTGCGCTACACAAACCGGCCGTCAGTTTTATCCAGGCAATGAAAAAAACCGGGCAATACCCAATGTTCGTGACCCTTTCGCCGATTGGCACCGAACAATTCATTGGCGACCTGGGCAAGGATGCCCGCGGCGTAGTCATCGCGCAGGTCGTACCGCATCTGTGGAACGACACGCTGCCGATCGTACGCGACTACCGCCGCCTCGTCGGCGATGACAAAGCCTCCTACCATGGCCTGGAAGCTTATCTGATGACCCGCACGCTACAGGAAGGCCTGAAGCGGGCCGGCAAGGAACTGACGCGGGAAAAGCTGATTACCGCGCTGGAAAGCCTCAACCACTTTGACCTCGGTGGCTACCGTATCGATTACGGCAGCAAACACCGAACCGGTTCGCGCTTCGTCGAACTGACCGTGGTCGGCCCCGACGGGAAAATCTTGCGCTGACCACAGCACGCCCGACGTTACCTCGCATTTTTGCGGGATGGTCACGGTCAACACCACAAATCGGCATTTTTCAGCGAACAAACAACAACGGCCCTGATTCAGGGCCGTTGTTGTTTTGCGACAGAGAACCCGCCAATAACTCAAGCGCGCCGCCAGCTGGTTCCCTGCGCGGTGTCGTCGAGGACAATCCCCAGCGACTTGAGCTGATCGCGAATCCGGTCAGCCTCGGCGAAGTTGCGCGCCTTTTTGGCAGCAACCCGGTCGGCTACCAGTTGATCGATTTCGGCCTCATCCGGCCCGCCGGCAGCGCCCACCGCGCCGCGCAAGTAAGCCAGCGGATCGCGCTCAAGCAGACCAATCAAGCCCGCCAAGGCCTTCAGCAACCCTGAAAGCTCGCCGCTTTTCTGGCGATTGGCCTCGGCTGCCAGTTCGTAGAGCACCGCCACCGCGCCGTGAGAATCGAAATCCTCGTTCAAGGCGGCGGCAAAGCGGGCCGCATAGGGTTGGTCCCAGTCGATCTCCTGTGCCACCGGCGGCACGTCACGCAACGTGAAGTACAGCGTATCGAGACTGCGCCGAGCATCGTCGAGATGCGCGTCGGAATAGTTGAGCGGACTGCGGTAATGGGCCCGCAGGATGAAGAAACGTACCACTTCGGCATCGTACTGCTGCAGTACTTCGCGGATGGTGAAGAAATTGCCGAGCGACTTCGACATTTTTTCGTTGTCCACCCGGACAAAGCCGTTATGCATCCAATAATTGACGTAGGTGCAGCAATTGGCGCCTTCGGACTGGGCGATTTCGTTCTCGTGGTGCGGAAACTGCAAATCCTGGCCGCCGCCGTGAATGTCGAAATGCTGACCAAGAATGCTCGAACTCATCGCCGAGCATTCAATATGCCAGCCCGGACGCCCATCGCCCCAACGCGACGGCCAGGCCGGCTCGCCTGGCTTGGCATGCTTCCACAGCACAAAATCGAGCGGATCCTGCTTGGCCGAGTCGACCTCGACCCGCTCGCCGGCACGCAAGTCGTCCAGCGATTTGCCGGACAGCTTGCCGTAACCGGGAAACTTGCGCACCGCGTAATTCACGTCGCCATCGGCGGCCTGGTAGGCCAGGCCGTTAGCCTCCAGGCGCTGAATGATTTCCTGCATCTGCGGCACATACTCAGTAGCGCGCGGCTCGTGATCGGGACGCAGCACACCCAGGGCATCTGCATCCTCGTGCATGCAGGCGATGAAACGATTCGTCAATTGCTGAATGGTTTCGCCGTTTTCGTTGGCCCGCTTGATGATCTTGTCGTCGATATCGGTAATGTTGCGGACATAGGTCACGTCATAACCGGAGGCCTTGAGCCAGCGGTAGACCATATCGAACACCACCATCACCCGCGCATGCCCAAGATGGCAATAGTCGTAGACTGTCATGCCGCAGACGTACATCCGGACCTTGCCCGGTTCGATGGGAGTAAACGCCTCTTTTTCGCGCTTCAGGGAATTGAAAATCTTGAGCATGCCGGTGGTTCCCGCCGTAAAGTTCCGGGCACAGGAGGCAACGAAGCCTGCCTGAACCTATGGATTTAGCGGCGTTTTTGATAGAATCGGAAGATTGTGAAACCTGCCGATTATAGCATGCCGCCGACCTCGAAATTCCCGCTCAAGCCCGGCTCCGACTCCGGTCGCAGCTCTCGCCTCCTGTCGTTGCGCACGCTGCGCGTCGCCGCTGCCGGCTTGCTGATTGGCATGACTGCGCCCGTCTTCGCCGACAATCTCCCCGATGTGCAGCGCCTGATCAAACAGGGACAGTACCCTCAAGCCCTGGAGAAAGTCGACGCCTATCTGGCCAGCCGCCCGAAAGATGCACAAGGCCGCTTCCTCAAGGGTCTGATTTACACGGAAATGAATCGTGCCGGCGATGCGATTGCAGTATTCACCAAGCTGACCGAGGACTACCCCGAACTACCGGAACCCTACAATAATCTGGCCGTGCTCCACGCCCAGCAGAAGCAGTACGACAAGGCCCGCTCCGCACTCGAAATGGCGATCCGCACCCATCCGTCGTACGCGATTGCCTACGAAAATCTGGGTGACATTTACGCCAAGCTGGCCAGCCAAGCCTATGACAAGGCCCTGCAACTTGACAGTGCAAATTCTGCAACGCAGAACAAACTGGCGCTGATCCGCGACCTGATCACCACCTCCGGGCGCGGCAATGTCAAACCCAGTGCTGCCCCCAGCAGCGCACCGGCTGCCAGCACAGCCTCCGCTACGCCAGCCGCCAAGCCTGCCGTCGCAAGCCCACCGGCACCCGCCGCCACGCTTCCACCACCGCCACCGCCGGTCGTTGCAGCCAAGCCCAGCCTGACTCCGGCAACGCCTGCCGTGGCACCGGCCACCGCGACCGGCACGACAGCCAAACCCTCAGCCGAGAGCGCTGGCAGCAAGCCGGACCCGGCAATCGAGGACATCAACAAGGCCCTGGCCGCCTGGTCTGGCGCCTGGATGCGCAAGGAAATGAAGGCCTACTTTGCCGCTTACGCGAGCGACTTCGAAACCCCCAAAGGGATGTCGCGCAAAGCCTGGGAAGAGGAACGCGAGCAGCGGATCGCCGGTAAGGGAGGCAAGATCTCGGTCAGCTACGATACGCCGAAGATCACCATTGAAGGCAACCAGGCCACTGTCAAACTGCGCCAGCATTACAAGGCCCCCGGCATTTCCACCTCGGCTAGCAAGGTCATGATCTTCGTCCGTAGCGGCGGAAAATGGCTGATCAAGGAAGAAAAATCCCGTTGATGCAAGGCAAGCTGACGATGCTGGCGCTCTGCGTCAGCCTGCCGCTCGCGGCACAAGCCAAGGTCCAGGAACACAAGGAGAAGGACAAGGGGCCGACCACCCGAGTGGTCGCCAGCAAGAAGGGCGCTGCGGCGAATACGCCCAGCACCTCCCGCCCGCTGCCCAAAGCAGCTGCTGCAACTGCCTCTGTCACCGCCCTTGCTGCCACCACAAGCGTGGCTGGGCGCGGATTGCCAGCGACCGTTTCAGACTCGGCACCGGAAGCCCGCCTGACCCGGATTTTTCGTGAGATTGAGGCCAACCGGCTGAACGAAGCCTTGGCTTTGACCGAAAATTTGCTCAAGCAGTATCCGAACTACCGCCTAGCACACCTGATCCGTGGCGATTTGCTGCTGGCCCGCAGCCGCCCGATCCAAAGCTTTGGCGCGCTGAACAATGCCCCGGCGGACAAGGTTGCCGACCTCCGCGCGGAAGCCTTGGCGCGCCTCAACGCCTACCGTGAAAAACCCCCGGGTGATGCCGTTCCGCGTTATCTGCTGCAGATGCAACCGGACCAGAAGCACGCCATCGTGGTGGACACCAAGCGTTCGCGACTGTACCTCTACGAGAACGATACCCAGAACGGCGGTCGTCCACGCTTTGTCGCCGACTACTATGTCACCCATGGCAAGCTGGGCACCGACAAGCTGATCGAGGGTGACAAAAAGACCCCGATCGGCGTTTATCACATCACCGCCAACCTGCCGCGCCAGAAGCTTGCTGACCTCTACGGTAGCGGTGCCTTTCCGCTCAATTACCCGAACGAACTGGACAAGCGCCAGGGCCGGGGCGGCAGCGGCATCTGGCTACACGGCACCCCCTCCGACACCTATGCCCGGCCACCGCGTGCCTCCGATGGCTGTGTGGTACTCGCCAATCAGGACCTGGATGCCGTAGCCAAAAACCTGCAGGTCGGCGTCACCCCGGTGATCATCAGCAATTCGATTGAATGGCTGTCGCTCGACGACTGGAACAAGGAACGCGGCGAACTCAACCGCAGCATCGAAGCCTGGCGCAGCGACTGGGAAAGTCGCGATGTCGAACGCTACCTCAAGCATTACTCGAAGCGCTTCCGTTCAGGAGACAAGCAGGATTTCGACCAGTTTGCCACCCAGAAGCGACAGGTCGGCGCCGGCAAGGAATGGATCAAGGTCAAGCTCGACAACCTCTCCGTTTTCCGCAACCCGGGCAAGGAAGAAGTGGTTGTCGTCACCTTTGAGCAGGACTACCGCAGCAACAATCTGGACAACCGGATGAAGAAGCGGCAGTACTGGCAGAAGGAAGATGGCAAATGGAAAATCATCTACGAAGGGAGCGCCTGATGCGCCACACATCGTTTATTGCCCGCAGCGGCAGTCTGCTCGCCGGTCTGCTGTGTTCCGCACTGGCCCTGGCCGTGCCGACTGTCGAAATGACCACCTCACAGGGCAAGGTCACGCTTGAGTTGTACCCCGAGAAGGCCCCGCGCACGGTCGAAATGTTTCTTTACAACGCCAAGCATGGCTTTTACGAAGGCACGATCTTTCACCGCGTGATCGACGGCTTCATGATTCAAGGTGGCGGTTTCAACCAGTCGATGGAAGAAAAGAAGGCCCGCACCCCGGCATTGCAGAACGAAGCCGGCAACGGCCTCGGCAACGAGCGCGGCACGATTGCCATGGCCCGTACTGCCGACCCCCACTCGGCGCGGGTGCAATTCTTCATCAACCTGAAAAACAACGAATTCCTCAACCACCGCGCTCCGACCGATGGGCGCGCCTGGGGCTATGCCGTTTTCGGCAAGGTCACGCAGGGGATGGACATCGTTGACAAGATTGCCAAGGTGCCGACCGGCAACCAGGGCTATTACGAAAACGTTCCGGTGACTCCGATCATTATCCAGAACGTCAAAATCATTTCCGAAAAATAAGGACTCCCCATCATGTCGCAAGTCAAGCTGACCACCAACCACGGCGCTATTACCCTCAAGCTGGATGCCGAGAAGGCTCCGAAGACGGTTGCCAACTTCCTGGCCTATGTCGAAGCCGGCCACTACAACGGCACTGTTTTTCACCGCGTGATCAAGAACTTCATGATCCAGGGCGGCGGTTTTGCTGTCGGCATGGAGCAGAAGCCGACCCAGGCCCCGATCGAGAACGAAGCCGCCAACGGCCTCAAGAACAAGCGCGGCAGCATCGCCATGGCCCGCACCAACGACCCGCACTCGGCCACCGCCCAGTTCTTCATCAACACCGTCGACAACGACTTCCTCGACTTCAAGGCACCGATGGGCCAGGGCTGGGGCTACTGCGTGTTCGGCGAAGTGGTCGAAGGCCTGGAAGTGGTCGATGCCATCCGTGCCGTGCGTACCGGCAACAAGGGCTTCCATCAGGACGTTCCGGTCGAAGACGTGATCATCGAAAAAGCAGAAATCGTTTGATCCTTTTTGCTTCCGATCTGCACCTGTCACCCCAATCGCCCGGGGTGACCGGTCTGTTTCTCGATTTTCTCGCCGGCCCGGTGCGCCAGGCCCGCGAGCTGTATCTGCTCGGCGATCTGTTTGAAGCCTGGATCGGCGACGACGACCTCAGCGACCCGGACAACGCCCGCATTGTCGCCGGCTTGCGTGCGACCAGCGAGGCCGGCGTCCGCATCGGCGTACTGCACGGCAATCGCGACTTCCTGCTGGGCGAGGAATTTGCACAGGCCTGTGGCTGCCAGCTGCTGCGCGAACCCTACATCCTGTCTACGCCCGAGTGGCAGTTCGTGCTCGCCCACGGCGATGCGCTCTGCCTTGACGACCTTGCTTATCAGCAGGTGCGCAGCCAATTGCGTGACCCGGCCTGGCAACAGGCTTTCCTCGCCCGCCCACGCGAGCAGCGACGCCAACTGGCCGCGCAGATGCGCGCCCAGAGCATCGCCAGCCAACAGACCAAGGACTCGCCCTACAGCGACCTGCAGGCTGCGGCAACTGACGATTTCCTGCGCGACCACGGCTACGCCACCTTCATCCACGGCCACACGCACCAGCCGGCGACCCACGATCACATCGTCGATGGCATCCACGTCGAGCGCTGGGTTCTCGGCGATTGGCACGAAACCCACGGCGACTACCTCGCCTGGGACGGCGAGGCACTCACCCGCCACCGCTGGCCGACTGCCTGATGCCGAGCCGCAGCGCCCGGGTCGCGGCAAGGCAGCAAAAACCAGCCTTTTCCACGGTCGACCGTGAATAACCGCGTTTCTTCCCAGCCCCTACCCCGCAGCGCGCTCGATGTCCTGCGCGAGGTCTTCGGCTATCCCGCCTTCCGGGGTGCCCAGGCCGAAATCATCGACCACGTCGCTACCGGTGGTGATGCGCTGGTGCTGATGCCGACCGGCGGCGGCAAGAGCCTGTGCTACCAGATTCCGGCCCTGCTCCGCCCCGGCTGCGCGGTGGTCGTTTCGCCGCTGATCGCGCTGATGCAGGACCAGGTCGATGCGCTGACCCAGCTTGGCGTGCGCGCCGCCTGCCTCAACTCGACCCTCGACTGGCGCGCTGCGCAGGCGATCGAGCAAGCCGTCTTCAGCGGCGACCTCGACCTGGTCTACATTGCCCCGGAGCGCCTGCTGCTCGACCGCACGCTGGCGATGCTCGATGCGCTGGACGAGGCCGGCAAGCTGGCGCTGTTCGCCATCGATGAAGCCCACTGCGTCTCGCAATGGGGCCACGACTTCCGTCCGGAATACCTGCAGCTATCGACCCTGCACGAGCGCTACCCGCGCGTGCCCCGGATCGCACTGACCGCCACCGCCGACCAGGCCACCCGCCAGGAAATGCTGCAGCGTCTGGGCCTGACCGACGCCCGGGTTTTCCTCTCCAGCTTCGACCGACCCAATATCCGCTACACCGTGGTCGAAAAGGACAATGCCAAAAAGCAGTTGCTCGCTTTCCTCGATGGGCGCAGAGGCCAGGCCGGGATCGTCTACTGCCTGTCGCGCAAGAAGGTCGAGGAAACCGCCGCCTGGCTCTCCGCCGAAGGCTACCCGGCCCTGCCCTACCATGCAGGCCTGCCTGCCGAAGAACGCGCCAGCAACCAGCGCCGCTTCCTGCGCGAAGAAGGCCTGATCATGTGCGCGACGATCGCCTTCGGGATGGGCATCGACAAGCCGGATGTACGCTTCGTCGCCCACCTCGACCTGCCCAAGAGCATCGAAGCCTACTACCAGGAAACCGGCCGCGCCGGCCGCGACGGCGAAGCCGCCGAAGCCTGGATGGCCTACGGCATGCAGGACGTGGCCCTGCAACACGCGCGGATTGCTGAAAGCAGCGCCGGCGAAGGCCAGAAGATTCTCGAAGCCCAGCGCCTGAGCGCCTTGCTGGCCTATTGCGAAGCCCCGCGCTGCCGCCGCCAGGTACTGCTCAACTACTTTGGCGAGGAACGCGCGGCCTGCGGCAACTGCGACATCTGCCAGGAGCCGCCGGAACTGTGGGATGGCACGCAAGCCGCCCAGAAGGCGCTGTCGGCGGTCTTCCGCACCGGCATGCGCTTTGGCGCCAGCCATTTGATCGACGTGCTGCGCGGCAAGCTCAACGACAAGATCAAGCAGTGGGGTCACGATCAACTGCCAACCTTCGGGGTCGGCGCCGATCTCGACGAACGCAGCTGGAAGAGCGTTTTCCGCCAGCTGGCTGCCGCTGGCCTGATCCACATCGACCTGGCCGAACACGGCGCACTGCAACTGACCGACGCCGCGCGTGCGGTGCTCAAGGGCGAACGCCGGGTCGAACTGCGCCGGGTCAGCCGTAAGACGGTCAGCAGTGGGCGCAGCAGCAGTAGCGCTGCCGCCAGCAACCTGAACCCGGAAGACGAAGCGCTATTTCAGGAATTGCGGCGCTGGCGCAGCGACACCGCGCGCGAACAAGGCGTACCGGCCTACGTCATCCTGCACGACAAGACCCTGCGCGAACTGGCTGAGGTTCGCCCGACCAGTCGCGGCCTGCTCACCACGGTCAGCGGCATGGGCAGCGCCAAGATCGAACATTACGGCGAAGAATTACTGAACCTGATCCGTAACAGCCCGCATTAAGCCCGCTGATCCGGAGCAACAGGTGGTTTTTTGCGCACTTTCACGGTCGACCGTGAAAATGCAACCAATTCGCTCAACGCGTCTTTTTCTGGGCCAGCGCCTGCAGCTCAGCCGGCAGGCCTTCGCTCGCCAAAGCACGGCGGAAGGACTCGCGTGCTTCCGGCTCATGCCCCTGCGCTTCGAGAGCCAGCCCCAGGCCGATCCACGAACGGCCATCGGCAGGATTACGCCCGAGGGCAGTGCGGAAGTGGTCGGCGGCATCGCCTTGCCGCCCCTGGCGTTGTGCCAGCATTCCGGCCAGCGCCTGGAAATCGGCCTGAGCCAACGCTGCCGGCGGAGCCTGATCAACCAAGGTGCGCGCAGCATTCAGATCGCCTTTTTCCAGTTCCAGCCGCAAGGCCAGCTTGATCCAGGCGATCTGTTCCGGATGTCGCTGCAAACCTTCGCGCACCGTACTCCGTGCGCTGTCCATGTCACGCTGCTCGACCAGTTGGCGAAGCAGCAATTGGCGGGCATCGAGATGCTCGGGATCAAGGCGCAAGGCCTCCCGGGCTTGCGCCAGGCTTTCCGTCGTTCGCCCGAGGGCGTAAGCATCGAGCGATTGGCGGTAGTGAAAATCAGCGACATTCTGCCGATCGCTACGCGCCA
The DNA here is from genome assembly GCF_041378895.1 of Dechloromonas sp. ZY10. Lineage (NCBI taxonomy): Bacteria > Pseudomonadati > Pseudomonadota > Betaproteobacteria > Rhodocyclales > Azonexaceae > Dechloromonas > Dechloromonas aquae. The sequence continues at coordinate 1,070,921 of NZ_CP144212.1, read as the reverse complement.
CATTTTTCTCCACCGGCGCAGCCACCGCCTTGGCTGCCACGTCACGCGTCGGATTCAGCCGGGCGCCGGCTTCGCCTGCCGGCTTGCGCGGGCGTGGCACAGGCGACTCAGCCGGTGCTGCCGCCACCTCGGGAGCCGGATTATCTGCCGGTTCGGCTGGGGCCTCGACAGTCGGTGCCACCGGTACCGTTTGTACCGCTGCCGGTACCGACAGTGCATCCATGGAGACCGGCACGGCAACCGCTATTTCGGGTTTCGGCAAAAAGGGCAAGGGACCGTCCCAAAAATGGAAACCAGCCGCCAACCCCAAGCCTAGCAGGCCGAGCAGCGCAACCTGGGGGCGCAACCGCGGCCCGGCTGCCGGTCCGGCCGCAGCCACCCGGACACCGGCCGGTAAGGCCGCCGGCGTGCCGGCTGCGCCCTGACGCTGATCCAGGTCTTGCAACATTCGATTGATCAGGCTCACGCAATTCCCCCGTTAACGGCCCCACCAGCCCCACGGCCGGTGCGCACCTTCGGTGTCGCGCGCAGCAGCCCGGACATGGCGCGACTTGACCATCACGCCACCTTCGCCAAACACGGCGAGCAGGCATTTATTAGCCAGGATATTGACCAGCCTCGGCGTACCACGGGTTGCCTTGTACAAGGTTGCGACCGCATCATCGGCAAATACCTCTCCTCCGGCCAAGCCAGCCGTGCGCAAGCGATGGCGCAAATAGGGGTGCAATTCATCCTTCTGCAAGCCGGTCAGGCGATAGGAGAAGGCAATCCGCTGCAACAACTGCCGGATCGCCGGATTGGCCAGGGTAAGGTCAAGTTCGGGCTGCCCAAAAAGCACGATCTGCATCAGCTTGCGCTTCTCGGTTTCCAGGTTCGAGAGCAAGCGCAGGATTTCCAGCGTCTGGATCGGTATCGCCTGCGCCTCGTCAATCACCAGCAGGACGCTCTTGCCACACGCGGCAAAGCTGAGCAAACCTTCGTTAAGCAAACGCAACAACCAGTAGGGGTGACGGTTTTCCGGCAAATCCAGCCCCAGTTCGGCCGCAATCGAACGCAACAGAGTTTCCGGCGACAATGCCGGATTGGGCAAATAGGCGGTCACGTAATCGCCGCCTTCAAGCATGCGCAACAGACGCCGGCAGAGCAGGCTTTTGCCGCAACCGACTTCACCGGTGATTTTGACGAACCCCTCCCCACCCTGCAAGGCAAGCATCAGGGTGTTCAACCCTTCCTGGTGGCTCTGGGTGGTGCAGATGAACTCGGTATCGGGCGTGATACCAAACGGCGCCTCACGCAAGCCGAAATGCGCGAGATACAGCGGTGCCGGCAATCGGCCGGTGGCTACCGCCCCGGCCAGAGTGCTGTCGAGGCTGGCCAGAGAGGCTGCCAGTTGCTCATCCTGCGAATCGTCGCTCATGGCTTGCTGAAGACATCCGGTACCTGGCGGATTCTTGCCGGGTCGTACTCGCGCAGGCGAGCCTGGGTTTCTTCCAGGTCCTGACGCCAATCCACATCTTCCTGAATCAGGGTCGGCTTGAGCAGGATCACCAGTTCACGCTTCTGCGTTGAACGTTCGGTCTGCTTGAACAGATGCCCAGCGACCGGCACGTCGCCCACCCCCGGCACCTTGTTGCCGCCACTGCTCTGACCTTCCGACATCAAACCGCCAATCGCCACGATCATCCCGTCACGAACACGGACAATGCTGTCGCTTTCCTTGACCTTGGTCGAGGCGTAAGGAACGGTGTATTGCCCGAACTGCCCGAAGTTGATTGATTTGTCGCGCTCGGACACCTCGGTGACCGAGGGACGAATATGCAGGGTGATGGTGCCGGTATCGTCGATCTGCGGCGTTACATCGAGCGCGATCCCGGAAAAGAAGGGCTGCGCGGTGATGGTCGGTGCGGTGACCGTATTGCCGGTGGTATTGGCGTTCTGGGCCGGTGGTGTCACCGCCGTGATGTAATAATCGTCGGACCCGACCTTGATCACCGCCTTCTGGTTGTTCAAGGTTGCAATCCGGGGATTCGACATCACGTAAACATTGCCCTGGGTCTGCAGGAAGTTGATCAGCGAACCGAAATTGCCCGTCTGGAAAGCCAGCCCCAAAGCACCAGGCACCGCAAACTGCTTGAGAATACCGGTCGTGGCTCCGGCCAGGCTGGCTGCATAGGTGATTGGATTGCCATTGCCATCCAGCTGGCCGCTGAAGGTTTCCATGGGACGGCCACCCGGGAAGGCATAGTTGTTGGTATTGCCGTTGGCAGAAAGACGATGGCCGCCATTTTTGTCAAAGGCAGCCCAGTTGATGCCGGTCCGGAACTCGTCCTTCAACTCCACCTCGACAATCTTGGCCTCGATCATCACCTGTCGTTCGATGTTGGCCTGCAAGACCTTGAGCAAACGCTCAACCTCGCGCAATTCGGAAGGCAGACCGCGCACCATGACCACCCCGGACTGGCTGTTGATCAGATAGCTACGCCCCTCCGGACACTTCAGTTTGTCGATTCGCTGGCCCATCAACTGGCCGGCGAGTACGCTCATTGCGCTAGAAGAGCCGCTGGCGCGGGAAACATCGAATTCACAGGCCAAGACCGTAGCCAACGCCTGGGACAAATCGAACCAGAAGTCATTGAGGACACCGGTAAATACGCTGGCTGCTTCGTTCAGTACATTTCCCTGGGCGGCAGTCCCCTGCCCGCCGCTAGGCGTACCGCCAGTTGTGCCGGCACCAGTAGCACCAGCCGTTGCCCCGGTTCCGGTACCACCGGTAGCAATCCCGCTGGAAGAAACCCGGGTCGACGAGGTACCGCCGCGCTTGCTGGCCAGGTAGCTGATCTGGAACAAGCGGGTCTGCAAGGTATTGGGAATGATGGTGATGCGCGTTCCCTGGACCCGGAAATCGTACCCATACAGGTCGCGAATCGAATCCAGCGCTTCGCGCACTGTCACATCCTTGAGGCTCACCGTGATGTTGCCGCTCAAGTCGGGGGGCAAAAGCATGCTGTAGCGGCTGCCCGAAACCAGGGCCATGAAGACCTGATTGGCCGGCGCATTGGTGACCGACAGATCGAAACGCTGCTCACTGACCCGGGGGGCCTTGGGCGCTTCGACCTGCAAGGGTGGCAGCAGGGCGGCATTGAGCTCCCGGCTGGCGAGTTCTGCAGCACGGCTGGGCTTCGAAACGGTTTCGCGCGCCACTTCGACCTGATTGGCGATCTTGCCATAGGTTTCGTCTTGCGGCACACGCGGTGCGGCGCAGCCGGCCAGTACCGAGGCAACCACGGCAACCCATGGTCCCAGCCTGCTCATTCCACCCGTTTCCTTACTCGTCATCGTCCCTCACCCCGCTTGCTGCGGGCATCGGCCAAAACAACCGGCATTTTCACAACACTTGGCGTCATTGCCAAGGTCTCCCGGCCATTTTGTCCGGACAAAACGACTTCTGTCTCCTCGACACGCACCAAACGCTTGTCATCATAACGCGCCCCGAGGGAAATCGCCTGCCCGTCAATCACTGCAAACGGGCGCGCGGCATGCGGCCTGACGACAATTTGCAACGCCCGCGGCGGCGGTGCTTCCTCGCCATCACCAATTTCGCCGGTACTTTGACCGGCTGGGGCCACATAATAGCCTTTGGGCGGCAGAGTCGGATCCCGGCCCTGCGCCAGCACCGACACTGAACAGGCCAACAGCAACAAGCCGCGGATTAAAGCTTGAGCCATACCGGGTCCAGACTATAGGTATAAAGAACGAGTTGCAGCTCGCTCTTCGGGTAATTCGCTTGCAGTCGCACCGGCCCCCAGGCGAGACGCTGCTGCAAAGCCTCCAGTTCGCCCACATACGCCTGCAATTCCTGATAGCCGCCCTGCAGACGGATTTCAACCCCATGCTTCCAGATCGTGAGGGCCTCGCTCGGCCGGGCATCCCCTTCCTTGGCGGCATCACCGGCAGCTGCCGGCGGGCTGACCGCCGGTTCGACTGCCAGCGTACGCATGCTCAACAGGCGCAGGGAGGCGTGCCGATTAAGCAAGCTTTCGAGCAAGACAGGAACCTCATCCGGTTTAACCAGATTTTTACCTTGCGCCTGAATGCTCCGACGCAAGTCATCCAATTGCTGGCGCAGGCGGTCTCGCTGCTGGCGATTCTCCTGATCGGGGTCCTTGATCCCCGAACTGAGTGCTGCCACCTGCTGTTCGAGCATACGCAGCTCGCTCTGCTCACCCTGCAATTGCTTGCCGATGATCCGCGCCCGCGCTAACGGAATATCGATGAACAAACTATTGCCGATCATCAATACGCCGCCCACGCAAGCAATCGCCACCAGCATGCGTTCGCGCCGACTAAGAGCATCGAAGCGGGCAAACAGGGAATCCAGACGTTTGCTCACAGCCCCACTCCTTGCCGCCCAGCCTCAATCAGCTTTGCATCGAGGGGCATCTTGACCGGCACCACTGCCTTGCCCTGACCGCTTGCCTCACCCACCACCGGCGGGGTCGTATGCAAGGCAAAATCCACATACCAGCGCTCGCGCTTGTTCTCTGTCCGTCCGGCACGAGCGGATGCCGCCTGGTCGGCAGGAGGCTCCCACTGGGCACCGCGCATCTCCAGTGCCGCGAAACGCCGCCCGCGAAACGCCGGCTCGTTTTCAAGACGCCGCAAATACGCCGGCAGCAGCGACTGGTCAAGCACTCGACCGCGAATTTCGAGATCCCGCCCGCCATCCATGATTGCCAGACCAGTCAGCCACATCCCTTCAACATTGACCCGGGCCAGCACCCGCATCATGTCACCCAGTTGTGCCTGCTGGCCCCCTCCGGCCATTCCTTGCAAAACCTTTTCGGTTTCGCCAGCCAGACCGACATCGCGCTGCAACACGCCGATTTCTTCAATCAAGGCTTGATTGGGCTTGCGGTTACTCAACAGCTGGGTCAATTCGGTAAACGAAGTACGCACCAGTTGCAGTTGCGCCCCCTGTGTCTTGGCCTGCAACTCCTGTTGCGCCAACGACCAGCGCGCCCAGCCGGCGCCCAGGCTGACCACGAACACGGCCCCCAGTGCCAACAAGGCGACCGAACGGCCAGCCAGCCAGTCGCGCTTCCTGAGAAAGCGCGCATCATAGAGGTTGAGATTGCGCTGCTGCATCATCCCTCCTCCTGCCGCAAGGCCGCGCCAAGAACCCACAAGGCCTGGCGCTGCAAATCGGGATCGAGCAATGCCGGACAGGCTGACAGATCAATGACTTTAGTCAGGTCGACCGGCTCGAAAGGCAAATAGAAAGCATTGGCGAAATGCGCCTCCAGCCCGCTTTCGGGCGGCAAGGCAACCATCAGGCGCGACAGTGAAATTCCGCTGAATTGACGGTCGACCGTGTCCATTGATCGCTGCATCTCCAGCACCACCCGTTCGGCCAGTTGCTCCCGGCGCTCGGCAGGTGCTCCGGCGAATTGCGCTGCCCCGATCTCGATCCGGCGCAGGGCAAACAACTCTCCCTGGAAATTGAAGGTGAGCAACGCCGAGCTCTCTCCGAAGGCCAAAAAGGCAAGGCCACGGTTTTCCGCTTCAAACAGCGCAGCGATATTGCGCTGAGCCATTTCCGGCAGGTCGATCACCTGCAGCGCCAATCCCGCCTGCTGAAAATCCTGCACCAGCGGACCGATCACCGTATCCGCAGCAAGGGCGGCAAACAGTTGGCGGGGACGACTGCCATTACTGGCATCGGGCAAAGGCAGGTAATCAATGACTGCACTTTCAACCGGCAAATCGACTTGGTCGCGCAACTGCCAACGCAAGGCTTCACGCGCCTCCTCATCTGGCACTGCTGGCGCCTCGGTCTGCAACAAGCGATAGTCACTGGGGGCCAGCAGACTGCTGCAACGCATTGATTTCAAACCATGCATCTTGGCCAGTTGCTGCAAGCTCTGCAAGCGCGATGCCTGTGCCGGCTCATCCAGCCACAAGTCCAGAGACGGCATGTCATTTCCGTGCGCAAAGCGGGCGCACTGAACGCGTCCGGGCTGCAAGCCCACGGCGACCAGCCCACCTTTTTGCATGCGCCTCGCAAACGAAAACATCCAAGCCTCTCACAAACCTACAATTAGCTTGAATACTATACGCCAACTATTTATTTTTCAACGATTTTTCATTTTCCAAGGCAAGCCCCTTGAAAAACACCGCTGGCTTCGGAACCGCGCTTGCAGTTTTTTTATTTTTTCAACAAAAACGCCAAGCCTCCTTCTGCCCAAGGAGTCAGTACCGTGCAAGGAGAAAAATCAGGCGAGCAAGACGCCCGCTGGCCGCGCCCGCCCACCGATGGATACAGCTGACCGGTGCCTGCAGTATCAATTGAAAGTCAGCACAGCACGCCGACGCTCAATGTAGCCCTGCCCGCTGGCATCGGCGGCCGGACAGGCGACGGCATTACAGGCAATCGCCTCGATCCGGTAGAGACGGACAACCCGCGCCACACTCGGCGCGGTCTCCCCCTCGTTGTAACGCCAGCATTGGACGCTGACGGCGACTCTGAAACCAGTCAGCGCCGTCAGGTCAAGCGGCGCCCCACTGACCACAGCTCCCACCCCGGGAGCCGCCGGGCAAGGATCGGCCGGCCCGCCTTGCCGCCAGATCCCGGCTGCCGAATCGAGAACCTGGATCAAGCCCCACTCGCTACCGGCCTTGGCAGCCTGCCAGGCACGCGCCGACTGGATATCCTGCGCCGAAGCCACCTGCTGCCCAGTCGAAAAAGCCATCATTCCGGCAGCCAGCGCGGCCAGAATGACCAGGACGACAATCGCCGCAATCACGCCGAGCCCGCGCTGCCCCTGTAAAGACTTGGTCATGGCAGATTATCCACATGCACACCATAGGAAAGGCTGACCCGCTCCCCATCCCGTGCCAACTGTAGAAACAAGGAGACAAAACCGTTGGTCTGTGTTGCGCTCGGATTGGCGGCATAGGAAAAATCGCAGGCAGCAACATCGCTCGCCACCACCTCGCCAGCTACCGCACACGCTGCCAGCGCTGCCGTACCCTGAACACTGCGCAACAAACGCCCTCCTGTACAGCTGTACATAACCGATGGCTGGGCCGCACTGACCATCTGGAAACGCCCCCCGGCATAGCCGCCGGCAGCAGGATTGCGATTCAAGGTGACACGCTGCACACCATCGCTAGCCCTCGGCGTTGCTACCGCATTGACGGTATACCTAGCCCCTCCGGCAGCGCCGCCGGCTGCACCATAAAAGGCCCCCTGCGACTGACTGTTGATCGCCAGAAAATCACCGGCAACAATCGGCGCAACACTATCGCGCACCAGAATATCGACCGTTGTCGCAGCACCAGCCGCCCCCGCTGGGTCGGGAAAGGCGCTGCAGTTCGCTGAGGGTACGCAGGGCGGCGCCACATCATTGTCGGCGTTGAAATCGAGTCGATAGCGGCCGCCCCCGATGCCGGGAACAAACTGAAAGCAGTTCTGGTTAACCAGATTGACCGAGTTCGGAACCGCCGTGCGCAATTCCTGCATCATCCGGCGCAAAGCGGTGTCGGCCAGGTCGCTGAGGTCGGCACGACGCTGAGCATCAATATAGGCGTCAAGCATCGGGCGAAAAAAAACCAGGAAAGACGCCGACAGAACCCCCAGCAAAACCATCACCATGACCAGTTCGATCAAGGTAAAGCCTCGCTGCCGAGGGGAGTGCAGCCAACCCGAATAGCCTGACATCAGTAATTGCCTCGCCAACCGACCAAGGCCAAACTACGGTCGCCATTGGTCACGGTCACGGTAATCCGCGTCGCCGTACTGGCACCCAGCGGGTCATTCAAAGTCAAGGCAACGCTGACCTGGTAATTAGCCAGGTCCGCTGCCGCCGTACCATCCATGTCGCACACCGGGCGGTTAACATAACCGGCATAGTCGCCAACATCATCAGCGGCAGAGCGCACGCAACCTGCCGCCGGAATCGACCCGGCAGTGCCTGGATCAGTAAAGGGCTTGAGGGTAATCTCTTCCATCATCGCCTCGGCAATCGCCAACATCTGCTTGTTCACTACCGGATCGGCGGAACCGCGAACAGCTGTGGCGAAGGCCGTCACCAGGCCGGCCAGCCCGAGGCCGATCACGACAATCGTGATCACCAGTTCGACCAGCGTAAAGCCCGCCGGCTTACGGCTCGCCAACATACCCGGTACTCCCTTGGACAAGAAAAGGCCGCCCATCAATACTCGCACTCAGGACCACAGGTGTCGCCCCTGCAGCATCCGTCGTCACCCGGCCGTCAGGTTGAAAGAACAAAGCCGCCGGGGGTGTGGCAAAAGCCGCATTACCGCTGCCCTGCACCTGATTGCTGGCTGTTCCAGGCAAGTTGAAGGCACGGTTATCGCAGGCCCCGCTGCGATCATGGTCGATGGTCAGAGTCACGCTGCTCGTAGCGAATGCAGCGCAAACCAGACGACGATGACTGACCGCACTTTTCTGCGCATACCGCAAGGCTGCGATCACCCGGGCGCGAAACTCCGTATCGCGAAAGGAAAAGGCGGCATTCAGGGACGGCAAGGCGACCGCAGCAAGTATCCCGATCAGGATCATCACCGTGACCAGTTCAATCAACGTAAATCCGGATTGACAGCCCCCCCGCACCGCCCCCGGCGGATCAGAACATTTCACGGACATGAATCACCCGTTGTGCCTGCGACGTACCATATACCCCAAAGGAGGCAACCGCCGAAGGATTCTGGTCATAGGCAGCCGCACCGTTCCAGTTACCTTGCAACCAGGGCATCGCCGCCAGATTGGCCGTCACCGTGCGCACTCCAACGCTGGCCGGATTGATGGTCAGAAATGCCGAACCGCCAGCCAGCGTCGGCAATGCCGGCAAAGTCCAGCCCGCCGTATCGTAACTGAGGACAACGCTGCTCAAACTGGCATTATCCAAGGTGTTTTTAACCCAGGAGCGCCCCCCCCAGTATTGCGCCTCGACAGGCATCTGCAGCGGCGAAACGCTGCCATAGACATTGCTCAAGCGCAGCCGGCCAAAACGTGCAATGGCGGCAACCGGGTTGATCTGCTTGTGCGTACAAGCCACCGTACAATTTGGCCCTCCCAATTTGAAATTCCTGGGTGTTGTCATAGTCACGCCATCGAGGCCTGACTCAGTCAAATTGACTCCAAAAAACAGATTTTCATATGGACCATTGCCTACCGGAGTGGCTGGCCTGGTCAGAGAGTTGCCGGAGTTAAAGACATACTGCCCGTTGCTCCAGGCCCCGCCGCCTCCCACCCAGGCAACCCGTCCGCTTGCAAGCAAATCCGTCGTAGCTGCCCCATCACTAGCCACCAGATTAGGGGTGGCAGCGTCATAGCGGGTCGTCACGATTGCATCCGCTGCCGTCGGGTTCCCCAAGCTACGAGCCTCAAGTGTGTAAGTCAGGGCAAAATCGTTGGTGCGGCCAAAATAGCTGAACCCTCCCTGACTCTGGGTCACTCCACCACTCACGTAGAGAAAATTATTCGGGCGAAAACGGCCAAACGGTCCGACCTGTGCCTGATTCGCCAGAGTGCAGCCAACTCGCCCCTGCGCATCTGCAATATTGGTACTGCTGTTTTGTATGCAGTCATTCGGCTGGTCAACCGTGGTATAGGCCTGATCAGAAACTGACGATGGTTCAAAACGGAAGGTTCCCGCATCATGGTACTGGAACACGCTGCTGCCAGTTCCACCGGTTGCCACTGTCGCGGTGTTGAACGTTGCCACCGAGGTGCCCGCGACATTCCGCAAGGCTGACGTTGGCAGCGGCCCCGGACAGCCAGCCGAAGCCCCCCAACAGCTGGTAATCAAGCCTCCACTCCGGTCGAAACCAAGAACACCGTTGTAACCGGGTACCGTTATTGCCTGCAAGGAGAAGTCCGAACCAGCAATTTGACTGTAGCCAACAGCCCCCGCGTACGAGTTGTTATTCACTACCAACGGGGCTACCGGAGTAACCGTGACATCCTTGGGTCGGATTGCAAAATTGTCGCTTGAACAACGCACCATGCCACTTGGCGGACAGTAAGTGGAATTGCAGGTAATCCGCACCCGCACATCACGATAAGCCTGATACCCAGGGTTGCCCGTCACTACGGTAGACAGCATGTTGGCCGTGACTGTGGTTTTAGCGTAGCCCGCAGCATCCGGCGGGACCGCCAGCGAACCGAAAGGCACATTGGTCGCTACCGGAATGATGGCGGTTTGGGACACCGGGCAATAGTTGGCCGCCGAAATTGCCACACCGTCGTTGCTATTTGCTACCAGATCAACATTGACCCGACCGGCAAAACTGGTCTCAATCGTGCCATCGCCTTTCAAGGCCACCAAATCGAACGCAAACCCATCCCCTGCCAGCTTGGTGCGCAGGCGAGCATAAGCGACATTGCCTGGATCGCTGGTTACCGGCGGCACACAACGCAGCACCGTGGCAATCTGATCGCAAGCGTTGAAGCCGGCAATCCCCGAACACAAACTGACCGTCAAATTCGGGTCTCGCGTAGCACTTTCCACCAGCTGGCCGTCGGTCACGTTGATATTGACAACCCCGGCAAGGCTATGCGTGAGCCCTAGAACAACCTGATACTCGCCATTGAACAGATAGGTTGCGACACCATCGTCGGCAGTACCATTGTTCAACACCCCGTAGCCGTTGATGATCGCCCAATCTCCGCGCCCGGTAGAGGTGCTGACCTGAATCGTAGTGGTGTTATTAGGCATGACCAAAAGATTGCCAGATGCATCATAGGCGGAAATGGTAATCGTCGTTGGCTGACAGGTCGAACCTGTGCCTAAATGCGCGACCCCATAGCTGGCCAAACAACCGGAAGCCTGATTCCGATCACGATCAATCAAGCCCTTCCCGCCCTCGAAGTTATAGATGCGGACTTCGTCAATCACACTCCCAGCGGAGTTTCCGGTTCCCCGGGCGCCGCTGGCCGAAGGATTGCCAGAGTTATCCTCAACTCCCAGAGAACTGCGGTTATCGCCAATGTATAGAGTGCCAATGGTTGTCGCCAACGGCTGCGAAGTGGTGAAGGTCAGCGTCGTCACCAGAGTACCGTTGATCCACAACAGCAGGCGATCCTGGCCAGTCCCGGCCTTGGCATTAAAATTCCAGGAAACCCCGATATGGTCCCAGTTTCCAGTCGTAGACAGCGTATTGGCAGCAGTAAGCGCCTCGTAGCGGACCCCGGCATTGTCATAAACCACAAACTTAAGCTGCCGGCTCGCAGTCTTCATTGCGTAAAACCAGCGACTGCTACCATTGAGTGCGCTGACTCCCGATGCATCCAGCAACATGCGCGGAGTCGAGTTATCGACATGGCGATACCAAAAGGTGACCGTGCCCTGACTACCGACTGTTTGCATGCTGAATGGCGTCGCGATTGCCGAAATATCGGCCGCCGAGGAGTTGCTCGGAATTGACGCCCCACGGCAAACCCGGCCACTGGGTGTGGGCACTGGCAAACCGCCCGCACCCGCGTTGAACGTCGATGCGTGACGGGCATTACCGCTGGTATCGAGCACACTGGCACCACTCGGCCAGCTTCCCTGCTCCATCCGGTACTCGGCCATCGGCTGCGGAATGTAAAACTTGATCGCAGTATTGTTGTCGGGCTCGCTGCCATTGGGAAACTGCAGAACGTCGTAATCCTGGGTATCAATCTGCCAACCGACCTCGGCCTGGCCGGTTCCGCCGTGGTTCAAACTCAGATACTGAAAAACGAATTCACCGTTTTCGTGCAGGATGGCCTGCATGGTGAAACTACCGGAGGTATTACTGAAATTGATCCACTCGGGAACGTTGTACCAGGTAACAACAAATTTCCGATAAGGTGCAGCACCGAGGGTAGCGATGTAAATGCCACATGAATTGGCACCTGACCCAGAACGCTTGCAATTGGTTCGCGCAGCAGGAGAAGGATAATTCGAGCTATCGACCAAATCCGTCGGATCCAGATCCGCGCCAAATATCTTCATGGTCCGACTCAGGCCGGCATCGGGATAGACATAGGGATAGGTCTGCGGCGGCCCGATATTCTGGGTCCCGGCACCGCAGGTGGTATTGTTGAACTGCAGCCGGCCGTTGGTGCTGATCCGTACCGAGTTATAGGAAACCCCGCCAAACCAGAACGCAAATCCGAGCGTGATTTCGTTGCTCAGGGTGTCATCCAGCGTTGTGCCGCTGGTTCCACACCCCCCGGTATTGGAAAAAAAATAGGTCCCGGTGTTGTAACCGACACGAGTGTGTCCGCCGGAGATCGGGTCGATCCAGGCCAGCGGGATCGAAGCATTGGCATAGGTCACAGCTTGAGCCGGGGCAAGCGATAGCCAAACTCCAACTAACACGGCCAGGGTTTTGACTATCGACGAAATAAACGACATTAGTTTACGCAAAATCGCCACCCAACCAGAAACACCCAGCTCAAAAGAAAAGGCGAGAGGCCAAACTGCCATCTCGCCCCGTCCAAGCGAATATAGTGAATTAATCCAATGCTTGCGCAGCAAACAAACGGAAAATCTTCTGGTTAGCAGCCTGTTTCAGTCAGCGATACCGTTGCCGGCGCATTGGCCCCCGTGGCTTCGTTGTAAGTCGCCGTGCAATTGGTCTGCAAGGTCCACACCCCGGCGGAAAACGTCGCTCCGGCGCTATCTTGCAGCAAATTATGAATCTCGGTGCTTGCCGGATAGCCGTATTTCAGGCTCCTCGACGTGCCGTTGATATCCACCGTACCCGTTGCACCCAATTGACCGGCAACGGCGGCCTTCGCGTAAGCCATGTTGGCGGCAGCGAGCACCGCACCCTGCAAGCCCTTGAGGGTCGCCTTGCGGGCATCGGAGCCGAGATCAACAAATTTCGGCAGCGCCGTGGCTGCCAGAATGCCGAGAATCACGATCACGACGACCAGTTCGATCAGGGTAAAACCCGCCTGCTTTTTCATTCTTCCACTCCTGTAATTAAAACCAACGATACTTTACGACCGGCCGCAAAATCAGATTGCCAAATGTCGCCGAGACCTGGCTTGAATTGTCCTCCAGTGCGACTTTCCAGCGCAAGACTTTCCTTCCTGACATATTTTCCACTTCCAGCTCATTTCCGTTATTTACGACATAAACCAGTTCTTTTTGAGCCAGATCGAAGTACCAGGCAGCGGCTTCCATGCGCTCCAGGTTGGGATTCTTGATTTCCCCGTAATAGGCGGGCGGCGGCGTTTCGAGCCAGCGGACGGGATTGCTGCCAACCAGATGCTCGATTTTTTCTCCCGCCTTGCCATTGACGATACGGTCGGCCCATTCCTGCGCCATGCCGGTGCGGATATTGGACAGGGTCAATGAGACCGTCGCCTGCTCGGCAATTTCCTGATAATGCCGCACCGAGCGGAGGTAAACGCCAACCAGCAGACTGAAGATGATGATCACGAGGACCAGTTCGAGCAAGGTGAAACCGCGTTGGCGCATCCGTCATCCTCCTCGGGCGGCTTTGCCCAGGTCCCACAAGGGCAGGAAAATCCCCAGCGCCAGGACCAGTATCATCGCCCCCAGGAAGACGATCAGGATCGGCTCGATCTGCTGCGCCAGGGTCTTCAATTCGTACTCGACTTCGCGCTGATACATTTCGGCGACTTCGCCCATCATTTCATCGAGCGCGCCGGACTCTTCGCCCACCGCAATCATCTGCAGCACCACCGGCGTGAAGATGCCGGATGCGACCGCTGCCCGGAGCACGGTTTCGCCGCGCTCGACGGTTTCGCGCATGCCTTCGATCTTTTTTGCCACATAGGCGTTGTCGACCGTGAGCGCGACGTTGGACAAGCCCTGGATCACCGGCACGCCGCTGCGGAAAGCCAGCGCAAAGCTGCGCGCAAAACGGGCGAGCGTCGCTTTCTGCACGATCTTGCCGGCGACCGGGATGCGCATCTTGATCCGGTCCCACTGGTAAAGCCCACTAGCCGTCGAGGTCCACGAACGGAAACCGAGGACCGCAGCGACGATACCGGCAAGCATCAGGTACCAATAGTTCTGCATGAAGTCCGAGAAGCCGATCAGGATCCGGGTCATCAAAGGCAGTTGCACCTTGAAACCGGCAAACACCTTGGCAAAGGCCGGAATCACGAACAGATTGACGACCACGATCGCCGCCGCCATGGCCATCACCACGAAGCTTGGATAGCGCAGCGCCGACTTGACCTGCTCGCGCATGAAGCGCTCGAAATCGAGATGCTCGTAAAGGCGGATGAAGATTTCTTCGAGCAGGCCGGTCATTTCGCCGACCCGCACCATCGACACGTAAAACGGCGTGAAGACACGCGGGTGCTTGGCAAAACAGGCCGAAAGTTCGCGCCCGCCCTGCAGACTGTCGCGGATATCCTGCAGCACCGCCTGCATCGAGCGATTGTTCATCGACTCCTGCAGACCGGCGAGCGCTCGCAGGATGGGTACGCCGGCACGCAGCAAGGTATGCAGCTGGCGGGTGAACAGCATCACATCGGCCGGCAGGATTTTCGGCTTGTTGAGATTGGCGAACACGGCCCCGAGATCAAGCGCCTGGGCCGGCGCCTTGCCCGGAACGATCCGCACCGGCCGGATGCCGCGTTGCAGCAACTGGTCGGCAGCGGCCCCCGGAGTCGCCGCTTCGAGCACCCCGCGTGCTTCACTGCCGTCGCCGGCACGGCCGGTATATTCAAAAAACGCCATCAGTCATCCACCTGGCCGGTGATTCGCATCGCCTCATCGACCGTCGTCCGGCCAGTCATCACCAGCCGCAAGGCGTCGTCGCGCAAGGTATTGCCGACCATCTGCCGGCGCGCCACCTGGACGTAGCGATTGGGGTCGGGGTCGTTCAGCGCATCGACGATGTCGGTGGTCATTTCGAGGAATTCGTATACCCCGGTCCGCCCCTGATAACCAGTCATGTTGCACTGCTCGCAGCCGACGCCCTTGAAAGCACGCGGCTCGTTCTTGTAGCCCTTCAAGGCATCGAGCAGCCAGGCATGTTCGGTCGGCGTCGGCGCATGCGGCTGACGGCAGCTTTCGCAGACCACCCGAACCAGGCGCTGCGCCATCACCAGTTGCAGGCTGAGCGCCACCATGTAACGCGGGATGCCCATGTCGAGCAGGCGGATCGGCGTCGACAACACGTCGTTGGTGTGCAGCGTGGACAGCACCAGGTGGCCGGTCATCGCCGCCCGCAGGCCGATTTCGGCGGTTTCCTGGTCTCGCATTTCGCCGACCAGGATCACGTCCGGATCCTGACGCAAGGCGGCACGCAAGACCCGGCCGAAGGTCAGGTCGATTTTTTCCTGGACCTGGACCTGATTGATCCCCGGCAAGCGATATTCAACCGGGTCTTCAACCGTCAAAATCTTGCGCTCGGGCGAGTTCAGGTCGTTGAGCGCGGCATACAGGGTGGTGGTCTTGCCGGAGCCGGTCGGCCCGGTGACCAGAACGATCCCGGAGGGCTTGGCGATGGCCCGGCGCAAGACCTCAAGCACTTTCTTCGGCATGCTCACCGCGTCGAGGCTGAGCAGCCCGGCATTCTGCGCCAGCAGACGCATCACCACCGATTCGCCGTACTGGGTGGGCAGCGTCGAAATCCGGATATCAACCGAGTGGTTGCGCACCTTGACATTGAAGCGACCGTCCTGGGGCAGGCGTTTTTCCGAAATATCGAGGCCGGACATCAGCTTGAGCCGCAGGGCCAGCGCCCCGGCCACCTTGATGTCGGCCTCGGTCTGGATGTGCAGCACGCCGTCGATGCGGAAACGGATGCGCAGGCTTTTTTCTTCCGGCTCGATGTGGATGTCGGACGCCCGGGACCGCATCGCCTCATCGAACACGGTATGAATCAGCTTGACCACCGGCGCGTCTTCGGCCGTCGCGGTGAGCCCCATCACATCGCCAAAATCGACGGTCGATTCGCCAAGTTCGGCGGTCAGCTCCTTGGCCAGCCCGGAGATTTCCTCGGTGCGCCGGTAAACCCGGTCAATCAGCGCCAGCAACTGGCTTTCGGTGACCACCGCGATATTCATCTCGCGGCGCACCAGGCGGCCAACCTCGTCATAGGTCTGGAGATCGGTCGGATCGGCGAAGCCGACCCGCAACAGGCCATCTTCCTCACCCAGCACCAGCGCCCGGAAACGGCGGGCCTGGGCTTCGCTCAGCAGCTTGAGCAGTTTCTCGTCGGGCGGCTTGAAGCCGCGCAGATCGATGAAAGGCACCCGCAACTGCCGGGCCAGCGCCTGCGAAATACCCTCTTCGGTGACGTAGCCGCTATCGACGAAGATCCGCCCCAGCTTGCGCCCGGTTGCCTTTTGTTGATCCAGCGAAGCCTTGAGCTGCTCCTGGGTCAACAGGCCCTGCTCGATCAGCAGGTCGCCGAGGCGGATTTTCTGCGGGGGGGGCATCCCGGACTCCTGGTAAGGGAAGAGGGTTCAGTATCCGCCGGGGCGGCGGCAACGCGCAACGTTAGCGGCTTTTGCCGATGGCGGCAAGCCGCGAGCATGTTTTAGCGGCGCCACCATCAACAATCCGTCAAAAAGTCAAAAACCGGCAAAAGCCAAAATGCAGCCCATCTGCAGCGGCGGCAAAAAGGCCGAAATTCACGGTCGACCGTGAATCATCGGCAAAACCGCTCAATGCACCGCTTCGACGTAGTAATCGACCCGCCCGCGCGGCGCCAGGTATTCGACCACCGGCAGCGGCAGCTTGGCCGGATGCAGCGCCTGCTTGACGCCGAGGTCGGCGTCGGCCAGATCGATCAGCAGGGCCTCGTGACGCGGTACATCCTTGTCGTAGAGCATGACCAGCGGGCGCAGCAATTCGCGGCTGTTGGTTTCGACGACGATGCCGACGCTGCCGTCGCTCAACTGGACGAAGCTGCCCGGCGGATAAATCCCCAGGACCTTGATGAAGAGGCTGAGCAATTCGGGATCAAACGCCGCTCCCTCGACGCGGAACATCTGCGCCACCGCCTCGGTCGGCATTTTCGCCGTGCGCAGGTCGAAGGGATTGCAGAGATTGTCGTAGCGGTTGGCAATCGCCGCCATCCGCGCCAGACGGGGAATCTTGGCGCCGGGGAGGTGATTGGGGTAGCCCTTGCCGTCGAAACGCTCGTGATGGCAGGCGATGATGTTTTTGGCAGCGACCGCCATGTCGGTAATCGCCGCGACGTTCTTGATCCCGTAACCGACGTGGGCCTGGTAGAAATGCTCTTCCGACGCCGAGCGCTGGGCGTTCTTCAGCACCCGCGACGGCACATCGGTCTTGCCGACATCGTGGAACAATGCGCCCAGGCCGAGATTTTTCAAATCCTCTTCGCCGGCCCCGGCAGCCTTGCCGAGCAGCAGCGACAGGACCATCACGTTCATCGCGTGATGCGCCAGGCCCGGCTCCTTGCCCTTCATGTTGACCAGGTGCACGGCGACGCTGTCGGCCTTGAGCAGGCCGACGACAATGCGCCCGACCGCCGCCTTGGCCCGGGCGTGCGATTCGACCGGGCGCGCGCCGAGGTCCTTGAGGATTTCGCCCATGCCGGCAGTTTCCTGCTCGTAAAGCCGCTCGCAACGGGCCAGGCGCTCGCGCTGCTCGCGCACGCGGACAGCCCGCTCGCGCTTGGAGTCGAGCATCGCGTCGAGCGCACCGGCGGCGAAATCGACTTCCGGCTCAGCGCCCTCCCCGCTTTCCGGGAGTGGCTCGACGCTGCTGCGCTCGGGGTCCCATTCGACCGACTCCAGGCGCATTTGCCGCAAGACCCCGATCTGGCCCGCATCGGCGATGCGGAAGCCATTGAGCAGAAAGGGGTGGTCGAGCCAGCCGAGTTCGGCCAGGGAAATGAATACGCCCGGCTGCAGGCGATCAACGGAAACACGCGGCATGACGATGGCTGACGGAGGTCGAACAGGAGAGTCAGAACAGTAGCTGCTCACCGCTTCCCCGGCAAGCAGCCAGCGGCGATCAGCGATGCCGGCTGCCGCTGCGGTGCGGCTGGCCGTTACGCGGGTTGCCGGCCTTCTGGCCACCGCCCCCACTGCGTTCGCCACCGCCTTTGCGGGCCGGCTGACCGCTGCGCTTGGCCGGCGTCGGTTGCGGCGGACGCGGTGCGGCCTGGGCGGCCGCCTCGAAACCGGGGACCACGACGCGGTCGAGCGAACGCCGTATCAGCTTCTCGATGTCCTTGAGTTGCGGCCGCTCGTCGTGGCAGACCAGCGAAATCGCCTCGCCTTCCATCCCGGCACGGCCGGTCCGGCCGATCCGGTGCACGTAGTCCTCGGGAACATTGGGCAGTTCGTAGTTGATCACATAGGGCAAGCCGTCGATGTCGATGCCACGGGCGGCGATGTCAGTCGCCACCAGCGCCGCCAGCTTGCCTTCCTTGAATTCGCCGAGCACGCGGGTGCGCGCCCCCTGCGACTTGTCGCCGTGGATTGCGCCGGCCTTGATCCCGGCCTTGTCCAGCTTGCGCGCCAGTGCGTCGGCACCGTGCTTGGTGCGGGCAAAGACCAGCACCTGGTGCAGGCTGCGCTCGTTAAACAAATGCTCGAGCAAATCCTTCTTCTGCTCGCGATTGGTCTCGATCACCGTCTGCTTGACGGTTTCGGCCGCCGTATTGCGCGGCGCGACATCGACGCTGACCGGCTGGTGCAGCAGGCCGGTCGCCAGTTCGCGGATTTCCGGCGAGAAGGTCGCCGAGAAGAGCAGGTTCTGCCGTTCCTTGGGCAGCAGCGCGATGATCTTGCGGATATCGCGGATGAAGCCCATGTCGAGCATGCGGTCGGCCTCGTCGAGGACGAAAATCTCGATCGCCGACAGGTTGACCGTGGATTGCTGCACGTGGTCGAGCAGGCGCCCCGGCGTCGCCACCAGGATATCGACGCCCCGGCGCAAATGGCCGATCTGCGGATTGATGCCAACGCCGCCAAAGACCGCCAGCGAATTGATCGGCAAGTGCTTGCCATAGGTGCGCACGCTCTCCTCGACCTGGATCGCCAGTTCGCGGGTCGGCGTCAGCACCAGCACGCGCGGCGTCCGCGCGACCCGGCTCAGGCGGTCGTTGGCGCCGGCGGTAAGTCGCTGCAGGATGGGCAGCGTAAACCCGGCGGTCTTGCCGGTGCCGGTCTGCGCCGTCGCCATCAGGTCGTGGCCGGCGAGCACGGCGGGAATCGCCTGCTGCTGGATCGGCGTCGGCGTGTCATAGCCTTGTTCGGCAACGGCACGCTGGATTTCGGCATTAAGGCCGAGGTCGGTAAATTTCATGGAATTCCTGAAAAAATTGAACACCGTGGCTCAAGGACAAAAGCGATGAGCCGGGCGCAGAACGGCGTGGATCGTCCGTTCTGCGCTTCCCGGTAAAAAAATCAAATCTGCGCCAGCCCGCGTTCGAGGTCGGCTTGCAGATCGAGCACCGACTCCAGGCCCACGGCGATGCGCAGCAGGCCCTCGCCGATGCCGGCAGCCGCGCGGGCTTCCGGGGTGATGCGGCCGTGGGTGGTCGAGGCCGGATGGGTGATGGTGGTCTTGGTATCGCCGAGGTTGGCGGTGATAGACAGCAGCTGACAGTGGTCGACCACCGTCCACGCCTGCTCGCGCCCGCCCTTGACGACGAAGGAAACAATCGCACCGCCGCTCTTCTGCTGGCGCTGCGCCAGCTCGTATTGCGGATGCGAAGGCAGGCCGGGGTAGTAAACCCGCTCGACCTTGGGATGCGCTTCCAGCCAGGTGGCCAGTTGCGCGGCGTTGGCGGCCTGCGCCTCGACCCGCAGCTTCAAGGTTTCCAGGCCCTTGAGCAGGACCCAGGCGTTGAACGCCGACAGCGTCGGACCGGCGGTGCGCAGGTACTTGAAGACCTCGTCGGTCAGCTTCTTGGCGCCGCAGACGGCACCGCCGAGGACACGGCCCTGGCCGTCGAGGTACTTGGTCGCCGAATGGATGACCAGGTCGGCGCCGAGTTCGAGCGGCTTCTGCAGAATCGGCGTGCAGAAACAGTTATCGACCGCGACCAGAATGCCGCGCGCCTTGGCAATCACGGTCAACGCCCGGATATCGGCAATTTCGGTCAGCGGATTGGACGGGGTTTCGAGGAAGAACAACTTGGTCTCGGGGCGGATCGCCGCTTCCCACGCAGCCGGATCGGTCTGCGCGACGAAGGTGGTGGTGATCCCGGTACGCGCCAGGATGTTCGAGAACAACTGTACGGTGGCGCCGAACAGGCTGTTCGAGGCAACAATGTGATCGCCCTGCTTGAGGTGGGCGAGTACCGTCGCCATGATCGCGGCCATGCCGCTGGCAGTGGCAACGCAGGCTTCGGCGCCTTCGAGGGCAGCCAGGCGTTCCTCGAACATGCTGACGGTCGGATTGGAAAAACGGGCATAGACGTTGCCCGTTTCCTCACCGGAAAAGCGGCGGGCCGCTTCGGCCGCGCTCTTGAAGACGAAGCTGGAGGTCAGGTACAGCGCCTCGGCATGTTCCCCGAACTGGCTGCGCTCCTGCCCGGCGCGAATGGCCAGGGTCTCCGGCTGATACGCGGCCCCCTCGGCGCCGAATTTTTCCAGCGCGCCAGCCATCAGTCCTGCCCGCCTGCCGAAACCTGCAAGGCCAGTTGCTGCGAGGCCTTCCCGTCGCCGTCGTCGTCGTTCTTGCCGGCTTTGCCGCCGCGCTTGCCTTCGACCGCGTCGAGGTAGTACTCATCGATGTCGCCGGTCACATAGCAGCCGTCAAAACAGGCGGCATCGAACACGGTCAGGTCACTGCGCAGCGCAGTGATCGACTGCTTCATCGCTTCCAGATCCTGATAGACCAGCGCATCGGCGCCGATTTCGGCAGCGATCTCGTTATCAGTGCGGCCGGTCGCGATCAGCTCGGCACGGGTCGGCATGTCGATGCCGTAAACGTTGGGGAAACGCACCGGAGGCGAGGCCGAGGCGAAATAGACCTTGACCGCGCCGGCGGCACGGGCCATATCGACGATTTCACGACTGGTGGTGCCGCGCACGATCGAGTCATCGACCAGCAGTACACGCTTGCCCTTGAACTCCTGGCCGACGGTGTTGAGCTTCTGGCGCACCGACTTCTTGCGCATCGCCTGCCCCGGCATGATGAAGGTGCGGCCAACATAGCGGTTCTTGACGAAACCTTCGCGGAACGGGATGCCCAGCGCCTGCGCCAGCTGCATTGCAGACGGACGGCTGGAGTCCGGAATCGGGATCACCACGTCGATTTCCTCGACCGGGATCATGGTTTTGACCTTTTCAGCCAGCGCCTCGCCCATTTTCAGCCGCGCTTCGTAGACCGAAACCCCATCGATCACGGTATCTGGCCGCGCCAGATAAACGTATTCAAAAATACACGGGGCATACAGCGGCTGCTGTGCGCACTGGCGGCTATGCAACTTTTTGTCGAGGTCGATGAAAATCGCCTCCCCCGGTTCCAGATCGCGGACGACCTTGAAACCCAGCGTGTCGAGCGCGACCGACTCGGAAGAAACCAGATATTCAGTACCTTCGGCGGAGTGGTTTTCACCATAGACCAGCGGCCGGATGCCGTGCGGGTCGCGGAAAGCCAACAGGCCGTAGCCGGCGATCAGTGCCACCACGGCATAGGCGCCACGGCACCGACGATGCACCCCGGCCACCGCCTGGAAAATCGCGTCGATATCCAGTTCGTAACCGGAAGAGGCGGCCTGCAGTTCGTGCGCCAGCACGTTGAGCAGGACTTCCGAATCGGAATTGGTGTTGATGTGCCGGCGATCCATGCGGAACATCTCTTCCTTGAGCTGCTCGGCATTGGTCAGGTTGCCGTTGTGGCCAAGGACGATGCCGAACGGCGAATTGACGTAGAAAGGCTGAGCCTCGGCAAAGTTGTAAGCTGAACCGGCGGTCGGGTAACGGACGTGCCCGATCCCCCAGTTGCCGGGCAGCGCCCGCATGTTGCGGGTACGGAACACGTCGCGCACCAGCCCCGGCCCCTTATGCAGGTGAAAGGTGTTGCCTTCGACCGTGGCGATGCCGGCCGCGTCCTGACCACGGTGCTGCAGCACCATCAGGCCATCGTAAAGCAACTGGTTGACCGGCGTGTTTGCCATGACACCGAGAATCCCGCACATAATCTTTTCCTGCCTAGTATTTAAATCGAGTAAGAAGGCTGATGCGTTGAGAACCGGCTGAAACCGGCCCGCATTCACGGTCAACCTTCCGTTTAACCAAATTTGATCCGCTTTGCCAGATCATCCGGCAACCAGGGCCGCAAGGCCAGCACCGCAATTTCCATGGCCGGCGACAAACTTGCCTGCCGCCACCAGTTTTGCTGCGGCGCTGAAGTCATGCCGCCAAGTGCCACCAGCACCAGCACGACCAGCAGCCCGCGCGCCACACCGAACACCATGCCGAGCAAACGATCCGAAACCGACAAACCGAGCGCCTTGACCATGCTGCGCACGGCCATCCGCACCAGCGCCATAAGCACCAGAACGCTGACAAAAATCAATACGCAGCCGGCCAGCGTTCGCATCGCCGGGTCGGCCATACCGTCGAAGGCATGCGCGCCGATCACGGCGCCGAATTCAACGGCAGCAAATACCGCCAACGCCCAGGCCAGCAACGCGATGATTTCGCCAACGACGCCTCGCCACAGCCCGAAGAGCAGCGAGAAGCCGACAATGGCAAGAACGATGTAATCGAAGATGGTCATCAGCGGGGAGCGACGACGCCGGAAACACCGATCCGGCGCATTTTTTCCAGGGCTTTTTCAGCCGCATCGCGACTCGGGAAAGGCCCGGCGCGGAGACGAATCTTGCGCCCCTGCGGAGTATCGAGCGGTTCGGTATACGTCTTGATGTTGAGTTCGCCGAGCTTGCTCTTGAGAATCTTGACATTCCCCTCGTTGGCAAAGGCTCCGATCAGTACCAGATGCTCTCCGCCTTTGGCCGCGACCGGCGGCGCCGCAGTAGCGGGCTCGCCGAACTGGCCAGCAAGGATTGCGGCGGCCCGCTTGCCTTCATCGGGCTTGGCAATGGGTCTTTCTGCCGGCTTGTCGCTTGGCTTGTCGGCCGGCTTGCTGGCCTTGACTTCAAGTGCAGGCTTGTCGGCGGGCTTTTCCGGCGGTTTTGCAGCAGCAAGCGGCTCGGCCTTGGCCGGCACGGCTTCGACCAACCGGGCACTGGGCGCAACGGCGGGGGTTGCCGGCGCGACGACCACCGGCGGGGGAGAAGGAGGCGTAGCCTCGGGGGCCTGCGCCGGGGCGCGCTGAGGCGCTTCGGCCTGGGCCACCGAATCGACCGGTGCCTGCGCAAACTTTGGCGCAAAAGGCTTTTCGTCCTGGCCGGGAATGCGGATTTCGACATCCTGCACCGGCTGGCGCGGCTCCTGATCCATGATCGTCGGCAGCACCACGGCGACCACCGAGGCGAAAGCGACCGCGCCGACCAGACGGCGACGGGCGCGTTTTTTCAGATGCTGTTGCGGGTCGTTGTCTTCCATGCCTCAGGATTGCGGACGCAGTACGCGCAAGGCGCCGGCGACCGTCAGGAAAGAACCGAAGATCAGAATTCTATCACTTTCGCCCGCTGCGCCCTTGGCAGCCTCGGTGGCGGCCTCCGGCGACGGGTGGCAAAACACCTCGCCGCCCAGGTCGCCGTCCGCGACAATCGCCGCCAGCGCCTCGGCCGCCGTGCCGCGCGGGCCGTCCAGCGTTGCCAGGTGCCAGTAGTCGACGCGCCCCTTGAGCGGCTGCAAGGCACCGGCGATGTCCTTGTCGGCCAGCATCCCGACCACCGCGTGGGTACGGTCGAAAAAACCCATGTTCGACAGATTGCCGGCCAACACCGCGACCGCCTGCGGATTGTGGCCGACATCGAGGACGATTGCCGGTTTGCCCGGCAAGACCTGGAAGCGACCGGCGAGTTCGGTTTCGATCAAGCCCGGCCGGATCGCTTGCATGGTCACCGGTAAACGCGCGGTCAAGGCTTCCAGCGCTGCCAAGGCGACGCTGGCATTGAGCAACTGGGTCGGACCGCGCAGGCCGGGGTAAGCCAGCGAGCGCTTGAGCAATTGTCCGTCCTTCTTGCACCACCAGCGCCATTGCAGGCGGTTTTCCGAGGCTTCGGCCGCCGGCCGCTCGAAGCCGAAATCGCGGCCGAGCAGGTGCAGATCGGCACCGATGGCGGCGGCGTGGTCGAGCAGGCTTTGCGGTGGGTTGGGATCGGCGCAGAAGGCCGGCTTGCCAGCGCGGTAGATGCCGGCCTTTTCAAAGCCGATGGCCTCGCGGTCGGGCCCCAGCCAGTCGGTATGATCGAGGGCGATCCCGGTAACGATGGAAATATCGGGTTCGTAGGCGTTGACCGCGTCAAGGCGGCCGCCGAGCCCGATTTCCAGCACCGCGACCTCGATCCCGGCGGCGGCGAAGACTTCCCAGGCGGCCAGCGTGCCGAATTCGAAGTAGGTCAGGGTTTCCGGCCCACCATCGGTCCCCGCCGTCAGCCGCGCGGCTTCGACGCGGGCAAAGGCAGCGCACAAGGCAGCGTCGTCAATCGGCCGGCCATCGACACGGACCCGCTCGTTATAGGCGAGCAGGTGCGGCGAGGTGTAGCAGCCGACCTTGTAACCACCGTGCTTGAGGATGTTTTCCAGGTAGGCGCAGGTTGAACCCTTGCCGTTGGTGCCGCCGACGATGATCACCGGGCAGTGCTGTTGCTGCCCAAGCACGTCCTTGACCCGGCGGATGCGATCCAGACCCAGTTCGATCCCGGCCTGCCCCTTGGGGTGCAGGCCTTCGAGGTGGGCCAGCCAGTCGGCGAGCGTCTGCATTGCCTGACTCAAGCCGCGAGCGGACGTTTTTGCAGCTGGGCCAGCAGCTGGGCCAGTTTTTCGCGCATTTCGCGCCGGTCGACGATCAGGTCGATGGCGCCCTTCTCCAGCAGGAACTCGGAACGCTGGAAGCCTTCCGGCAGCTTTTCGCGTACCGTCTGTTCGATCACGCGCGGGCCGGCAAAACCGATCAGCGCGCCGGGCTCGCCAATGACGATGTCGCCGACGAAGGCAAAGGAGGCGGACACGCCGCCCATGGTCGGATCGGTCAGGATCGCGATGTAAGGCAGGCCAGCGTCGGCCAGCTTGGCCAGCGCAGCGTTGGTCTTGGCCATCTGCATCAGCGAGAACAGGCCTTCCTGCATCCGCGCACCGCCGGAAGCGGTGATGCAGATGAAAGCCGACTTGCTTTCGATGGCGGCGTTGACGCCACGCACGAAACGTTCGCCGAGCACCGAGCCCATCGAACCGCCCATGAATTCGAACTCGAAGGCGGCGGCAACCACCGGCAGGGACTTCAGCGTGCCCTGCATCACCACCAGCGAATCTCGCTCGCCGGTGCTTTGGCTGGCGCCTTCGAGACGCTGCGGATAGGACTTGGAATCCTTGAACTCCAGCGTATCAATCGGCCCGACTTCGGCACCGATTTCGTTGCGGCCATCGGCGTCGAGCAGTACTTCCAGGCGGGCGCGCGCCGACAGGCGGTGGTGGTGGCCGCACTTGGGGCAGACCTGCAGATTGCTTTCCAGGTCGGTGGCGTAGAGCACTGCTTCGCAGGCGCTACATTTGTGCCACAGGCCTTCCGGCATGTTGGCGCGGCGCGAACCCTGCTCGCGCTTGATTTTGGGGGAGTTTTCTTTATTGACCCAGCTCATGCTTTAACCTCATCCATCCCGCGCCGCAGATCGGCGACCAACGCTTTGACGTTGGCGCATGCCGTTTCCACGGTCGACTTCTCGATTTCTTCAATAATCCGGCTACCGACCACGACGGCGTCGGCAAAACCGGCGATGCGCCCCGCCGTTTCGGCGTTGCGGATACCAAAACCGACGCCGACCGGCAGGCCGGTCTTGGCCCGAATTGCCGGCAGTTTCTCGGCAACGGCGTCGACATTCAAGGCGCCGGAACCGGTCACCCCGGCCAG
Organism: Dechloromonas sp. ZY10; assembly: GCF_041378895.1. NCBI lineage: Bacteria > Pseudomonadati > Pseudomonadota > Betaproteobacteria > Rhodocyclales > Azonexaceae > Dechloromonas > Dechloromonas aquae. Next base: position 1,044,957 of record NZ_CP144212.1, on the reverse strand, counting down.
CGACACGTAATACACATAGCCCGAGGCGATTTCGGCGACCTGTTCGATGCGTTCCACGGTCGACGTCGGCGCGATCAGGAAAATCGGATCGAGGCCCTTGGCCTTGATCGCAGCACCGAAGCTGACCGCTTCTTCCGGCGGGTAATCGACCACCAGCACGCCATCGACACCCGACTGCGCGGCCTTTTCGGCAAAGCTCTGCTGCCCCATCGCCTCGATCGGATTGGCGTAGCCCATCAGCACCACCGGCGTCTTGTCGTCGGCGCTGCGGAAAGTGGCGACCAGCTGCAGCACCTTGCGCAGGCTCATGCCCTTGGCCAGCGCCCGCTCGGACGCGCGCTGGATGGTCGGGCCGTCGGCCATCGGATCGGAAAACGGCACCCCGAGTTCGATGATGTCGGCGCCGGCTTCGACCAGCGCGTGCATCAGCGGCACGGTCAGTTCGCCCGCCGGATCGCCGGCGGTGATGAAGGGGATCAGCGCCTTGCGGCCTTGCGCATTGAGCCGGGCAAAGGTGTTTTGAATACGCGACATGTTTTTCTCCTGGCGTGAGCGGGCGGCTTAGAACTGGATCCCGGATTTTTCGGCAACGGTGTGCATATCCTTGTCGCCACGACCGGACAGGTTCACCAGCAGGATTTTGTCCTTGGCCAGGGACGGCGCCAGCTTCATCGCGTAGGCCAGCGCATGGCTGGATTCGAGCGCCGGAATGATGCCTTCGAGCCGGCACAGGTCGTGGAAGGCCTTAAGCGCTTCGTCGTCCTTGATCGGCTGATATTCGGCGCGACCGAGGTCCTTCAACCAGGCGTGCTCGGGGCCGACGCCGGGATAGTCGAGGCCGGCCGAGACCGAATGCGTCTCGATGATCTGGCCATCGCCATCCTGCAGCAGGTAGGTGCGATTGCCGTGCAGCACGCCGGGGACGCCAGCGGTCAGCGAGGCCGCGTGCTTGCCGGTATCGACGCCCTCACCCGCTGCCTCAACGCCAATCAGGCGAACGCCGGGGACGTTGATGTAGGGGTAGAAAATGCCCATCGCGTTGGAACCGCCGCCAACCGCAGCGATCACCGCATCCGGCTGGCGCCCGGCCATTTCGGGCATCTGCTCCAGGCACTCCTCGCCGATGATTTTCTGGAAATCGCGGACCAGCATCGGATAAGGATGCGGGCCGGCGACGGTGCCGATGATGTAGAAGGTGTTGTGGATGTTGGTCACCCAGTCGCGCATCGCTTCGTTGAGCGCGTCCTTCAGCGTCTTCGAGCCGGATTCGACCGGCACAACGGTGGCGCCGAGGAGCTTCATCCGATAGACGTTGGCCGCCTGGCGGCGCACGTCCTCGGCGCCCATATAGACCACGCATTCGAAGCCGTAGCGGGCGGCAACCGTTGCGGTGGCGACGCCGTGCTGGCCGGCACCGGTTTCGGCAATGACGCGCGGCTTGCCCATGCGCTTGGCGAGCAGGGCCTGGCCGATGCAGTTATTCACCTTGTGCGCGCCGGTGTGGTTGAGGTCTTCGCGCTTGAGGTAGATTTGGGCGCCGCCGCAAATCTCGGAGAGACGCTTGGCGTGATAGATCGGCGACGGGCGGCCGACGAAGTGCTTGAGTTCGTAATCGTACTCGGCGCGGAAAGCCGGATCGGCCTGCGCCGCCGCATAAGCGGCCTTCAGTTCGTCGAGCGCGCCGAACAGGGTTTCGGCAACAAAGACGCCACCGTAGGGGCCGAAGTGGCCTTGGGCATCGGGGAAAGCATAGGGAGCGGTGGTCGAATTCTGGGACATGGCAATCTTCCTTGGAGAAAAAATGGACGCGAACGGGGATGGCTCCCGGGTTCAGGGATGATTCGCCAGATGGCGCCGCCAACACGTCCGGGTGATGCCACCCGCAGATTTACGCATTTTTTCTCTCTGCGTCTGCAAACCGGCGCCCGCTACGCGTGCGCCCCGACTTCCTAAGCGGCCGTCCGCTCGGCTGCCCTGACGGCAGCGACGAAGGCCGCCATTTTCTGGTGATCCTTGATGCCCTTGCTCGCTTCGACGCCGGAAGAGACATCGACCGCCGCCGGCCGCACGCGAGCGACCGCGTCGCCGACGTTATCCACGGTCAACCCGCCGGAAAGGATCAAATGCCCCGGCAGGTCGGGCGGAATCAGCGTCCAGTCGAACACGTGGCCGCCGCCGCCGTAACCCTCGACGAAGGCGTCGAGCAACAAGCCGCGCGTTGCCGCGAACGAGCGCGCGAATTCTAGCAGATTCAACCCCGGCCTCACCCGTGCCGCTTTCAGCCAGGGGCGCGCAAACTGCTGGCAATAAGCGGCGTCCTCGTCGCCGTGGAACTGCAGCAGATTGAGCGGCACCGCCGCACAAGTCGCCAGCACCTCTGCCGGCGCAGCATTGACGAACAGGCCAACCGTCTCGACAAAGGGCGGCACCCGCGCCACCAGTTCGGCCGCCCGCTGCGGGCTGACGTAGCGCGGGCTGGGCGGATAAAAGACGAAGCCAAGGGCATCGGCCCCCGCCGCCACTGCAGCATCGACATCGGCCTCGCGGGTCAGGCCGCAGATTTTGATTCGGGTCATCGGGAACACTTCCGGGGAAACGGTTTGAGGAACAATCACCGGCGGATTGCGGCTTTCACGGTCGACCGGGATTTTGCCCATTTTTCGCCGTCGACCGTGGCAGCGCGGGTTTTACAGTAAAAATGCGTCGATCAGGTCGTCCGCCGGGTCGGGCAGTTGCCAGTGAGCTTCGTACACCGGCCCCCGGAAATACAGGCCATCGGGCGCGAAGGTCGGTGCTGCCAGCTTGCGATCCTGCATCTGCAACAACTCGTCGGCCCAGCTGGCCGGCTGCGCGCCCTTGCCGATGTGCACCAGCGTACCAACCAGGTTGCGCACCATGTGGTGGAGGAAGGCGCTGGCGGCAAAATCGAAGACCAGGAGCGGGCCGCAACGGCGGACCGTCGCCTGGCTCATGGTCTTGATCGGCGATTTGGCCTGGCATTCGGCGGCGCGGAAGGCCGAGAAATCGTGCTCGCCGATAAAGCGCGCAGCAGCCACCTGCATCGCACCCAGATCGAGTTCGCCGTGATACCAGCCGACCCGCCCCTGCCACAGCCCGGGCCGCTGCGGCCGGTTGAGCAGCAGGTAGCGGTAACGCCGACCGCGCGCCGAGAAGCGGGCATGAAACTCGTCATCGACCGGCTGCGCCCAGCGCACCGCAACACCATCTGGCAGATGCGTATTGACCCCGCGCACCCAGGCGGTCAGCGGCCGCTCAACGCTGACGTCGAAATGCACCACTTGCTGCGTCGCATGCACGCCAGCATCGGTGCGCCCGGCACACAGCGTCGCCACCGGCCCGGCCGCGATCTGTGCCAGCGCCGTTTCCAGCGCGTCCTGCACAGTACCGCCGCTGGCCTGGCTCTGCCAGCCGCGAAAACGGTGGCCAAAGTATTCAAGTCCGAGAGCAATTCTCATCACAGCATTCCGTCGACGATCAACAAGCTGCCCAGAGCCAGCGCAGCCAACAACAAGCCACCGCTATCACGCCAGCCCCAGCGCGGCACTTCCAGGCGCAGCACCGGCGGCGCCGCCAGTGGAATATTCCCGCCCGCCGCCAACCACTCCTTCCACACACCGGGAGGATGCGCTTGCTGCGCATGTTCAAGCACCAGCGCCAGACGCACCACCAGCCGTTCGCCGGCACCGCCTTGCCGCTGCCAGGGTGCCAGCAAGCCCCACAGACCAGCCAGCATGCCGGCTCGCCCGCCCGCCGCATAAACCCAGGCCAGACAAGCAAGCACAGTCAACAAACGAATCGCCTGTTCGCTGGCCAGCGCCACGCCTTCGCGCGTCGGTAGCCAGGCCTGCTCGAACCAGGCTTCGCCCGGCGCATGCCAGGCGAGAACCAGCCACAGCGTCAACAGCAGCCAGCGCGCACGCCGGCAATAACCGAGCCACAGAGGAAGCGCCCCGGCCGTTGCCAGCAAGGCACCGGCCCCCAGCACCAGCAGCGTTGGAATGTGCAGGGCTTGCGCCGCGAGCACGGCCAGCAGCCATAGGGCGAGGCGGGCAGAAGGATGCAAAACGGTTCCTCAAAAAGCACACAGCCCCTTGCGGGGCCATGTCCATGGGTAGTGCGCGATTCTACCGCGCCAGGGCTTAGCCCGCGATACGCGACAGCACTTCCTGGGCTTGCGCCACCAGGTCAGGAGTGCCCTCGCCAACCACTTCATTGAGCAGCTCGCGCGCCCCTTCCAGATCACCCATTTCCTCGTAGGCCTTGGCCAGATCGAGCTTGGTATTGACCTCCTCCCAGTGCGCATCGCGCACGATCTCGCCGCTGGCCGGAGCCACCTCGGCTTCTGCCGGGGCAGTCACCGCCAGGTCCAGATCAAGGTCGCCGAGATCGAATTCCGGTAGCGGTGCCGCTGCTGGGACTTCTGCCGGCGAAGCATCAGCAGCCGGCAGATCAAGATCGAAGTCGAGATCAAGATCGACCGCCAGCGCGTTGTCCTCGGCAGGTGCCGGAGTTGCAGCCTCGGAGCTTGTCGCTGGCAGATCGCCCAGATCAAACTCGAGGACTACGTCGTCCGGAGCCGTTTCCGGCAGGATCGGCGCGGCCGTCAGGGCCGGCTCGGGTTCGGCCGGAAGATCAAGCTGCAGGTCAAACTCACCAAGCGGCGCTTCAGTAGCCGGCGGCAAGTCGGCAAGATCGAGATTGATGTCGGGAATCGACATTTCGAGCGGTGCCGCAGTAGTCCTTACCGTTTCATCGAGTGCTGGCAGGATCGGCGCCTCGGTCACCTCAGGTTCCGAAGCGAGCGGCAAATCGAGGTCAAAGTCCAGTTCATTGCCCGCCTGTTCAGTTGGCACCTCGCCGATTGCCGGAACGGCAACGGCTTCGCCAAGATCGAAATCGAGAAGATTACCCTCATCAACGACAACCGCCTCAGGCTCAACCTGCTGAGTCAATTCAGGCTGCGGCGCCCCCAGATCGAAGTCGAGCAGATTGCCGTCTGTCTGCGGTGCCTCGGTCACCCGCGGCATCTCGGCCGGCAGTTCGCCCAGATCGAAATCGAGGCTCGAAGTTTCCACCGACGGCAACTCGGGCTCGATCACGGATTCGACCGGAACCGGCGCGGCAGTCAGCTGAGGATTGTCCTCCGGCTGGACGATCATCGTCGCCTCCGGGGAAAAAGCCGTTGCCGTTGCCGTCGCCGCTGCAGCGGTTGCCTGAGCACCCGAATAGAGCGGATTGCCGGGATCGATACCAGCCCCCAAAGCGGCCACCTTGGCCCACTCCGGCCCCTGCCCCCCCGTCTGGGCATAAACTTCGCCAGCCAGGGTTTCAAACTGTTTCAGACTGCGCCGCTGCGCATAAATTTCCAACAGCTTGACATGAATCGCAATCCGGTGGGGGTCCTTGAGCAAGGCCTCAAGCAGGATTTCCTCGGCCTGCGCATCGCGCCCATAAGCCATGTAAACATCCGCCTCGGCTACTGGATCGACCTCATCGGTATCGATAGTACCCGGGCCGGTCTGGCTGAAATCGCCGGTCTGGGGCGGGGTATTTGCCGTATCGATACTCTGCCCACCAGTCACCGGGTAGGCAGTGGCAGCGCTGCTGCCCATCGTGGTCGATCCCGCATCACCGGTCGCCTGGCTGCGCCGACGCCGATACAGGGCATAGCCGAGCAACAGGGCAGCGATCCCGCCACCACCGGCGAGCAGGCTTGGATCCTCCAGCAGCATGGCAACAAAATCCGGCTCGGGTTCCGGTTCGGGCGGCGGCGGCGGCATGCGCGGCGGCTTCGGCGCCTCAACCGGCTTCGGCGCCTCTGCCGGAGCCGCTGCCGGCGGTGTCGCCTCTTCCGGCTTGACAGCTTCCTCGGGCTTAGGCGCCTCGACCGGCTTGGCCGCTTCGGCAGGCACAGGCACCTTGGCCACCTCCACCGGCTTCTCGGCAGCCACCGGCTTGGCGGGCTCAGCCGGCTTGACTGGCTCGACCGGTTTGGGCGCTTCGACCGGACGGGCTTCCTTCTGCTGACTCAACTGCTGCTGCAGGTCGGCCAGGCGCTGGTTCTTCATCTCCAGCAACTTCTGCATCTCGCCGACATTTTTCTCCAGCATGGCCAGGCGCTCCTGCGCCTCTTTCAGGGCCTTTTCGCGGGCAATCACATCGGCTTCGCTGGCGGCCGACTTGGCGCCGCCCTTGCCCACCAGTTCAGTACGCGATACGCGCAGCTGATCCTTGCCCGCCTCGGCCGGCGCAAGTTTCTCATCACCCTTGGCAGTGATCTTGCCGGCACTGGCCTGCCCGGCATCGTCGCGGGCAGCCGAAACGGGCGCAGCAGCAGCCAGCTTCTGGCGATAAGCCTGCCAGTCACCGGTGTGGCTGACATATACCTTGCGCGCCTCGGCAGCGGTGACTGCAGCGGCAGCTTCGCGATCCGGAATACTGAGAATCGCACCGGACTTCATCCGGTGAATATTGTTACCCAGGAAAGCGTCCGGATTCTTGCGGTAAAGCGCGACCAGCATCTGCTCCAGCGTCACTTCCTCTGGCTTGGTTTCGCTGGCGATCTTGCGCAGGGTGTCCCCTGCCTGGACGATGCGGGTAGCCGTCGGTGTTTCTATGCCTGGACGCGGCTCAGTTTTTTCTGCCTTCTCGGGCTTGGCTGGCGGCAAGGGTTTTGAGGGTTCCGGTGCAGCCAAGGGCTCAGGCTTGCGAGACACGGGATCTGGCGTGCGCACGCTGTCGCGTACCCCCTCCACCACCTTGGCCTCAGCCACGGCCGGCGCGCTCTGGCGCGACTTGACCTCGGGCGGATCGAGCAGGAAGGTGTACTCCCGGACCAGGCGACCGGCAGGCCAGTTCAGTTCAACCAGAAAATCGAGAAAGGGTTCGTTGATTGCCTTGTTGGAACTAACCTTGATCACCGCCGCGCCATTGGGACGCTTATCAACCACGAAGCGCAGATCGGAGAGTGCCGGCGCGTATTCGATGCCGGCTTGCCGGAAAGCATCCTGAGAGGCCAGACGGGCAGTCATCCCCGAAAGTTCGTCACGCGTCGCCCCGAGATCAAGCTCGGCACGCAACGGTTGCCCCAGCGAGGACAGGACGGTCAACTTGCCCAGACCAGCCGCCTCAACCCCCACATGCAGCAACGAGAGACAGGAGGCGACAGCCAATGCGGCAGCGCGTTTTTTTAGTTTTGATGGATTGTTCCCGTTCACGGCCAAACCCTGAGCGTAAATTCTGGACTTTCAAATTAACATCATATAGTTAGCAATGCAAGCTCATTTAGATTCTCCAAATCCCGCTTATAAAACAAAATCTCCCTGTCCAGCCTCAACAGCGGCAATCGGTGCTGCCACCCAAAAATCAGCTTTACCCTTGTGCTTGACCCGGTACATTGCCGCATCCGCCTGCTGCAGCAACGCCTCCGGCGTATCTCCGGCCTGCGGATAAATTGCAATGCCGATACTCGGCGTCGAAGACACCCGAACACCCGATAGCGAATACTCCCGACTCAGGGAGGCCAGTATTTTTCCGGCAACTCGCTCGTTGGCAGCGCCTCTTTTCCCTCCTGGCAAAACGATTACAAACTCGTCCCCTCCCAGCCTGGCAACAAAATCAGTTTCCCGTACACAGGCACGCAAGCGCGCAGCCACCTCAACCAACAAGACATCGCCCATTGCGTGACCATGGCGGTCATTAACCGATTTAAATCCATCCAGATCTAGAAACATCAAAGTTAACATTTCAGAATTACGCTTGGCCGCATTACAAGCCTCCGCCAGATACTCATTGAACCGCAAGCGATTCGGCAATCCGGTCAGACTATCGTGATAGGCCTGGTGCGACACCCGCTCCTCCCTGGCCTTGCGCTCCGAAATATCGAGAAATGTGGCAACGTAGTGCTGCACATCCCCAAAGTCATCGTGTACAGCAGTTATCACCGCCCACTTGGGATAGACATGGCCATCGCGATGCCGGTCCCAGAGTTCACCTTGCCACATACCTGAGAGTTGCAAGTCTGACCACATTTCTCGATAAGTGTCAGAGCCCGTCTTACCGGATGCCAACACGCGAGGATCAAGTCCGACCACATGCTCACGCGCATAACCAGTCAAGCGGCAAAAAGCGGGATTCACCTCAATGATCCGATTTTTCCTGTCAGTGACCAGAATCGCCTCACCACTCCCCCTAAAAACGCTTCGATACAGATTCAATCCCTCCTCTCGCAATCGCCTCTCCGTCACATTGCGCAAGACAAGAACGACCCCACCCGCTGCAAAGGGCAGCAGTGCATACTCCAGCCAAATTTCATCCTCCTGAGCATTTGCCTGACGCCAGCTACCGACTCCCTCAGCAATTCCCGCTCTCGTTGCCAATCCCGACGCGATCTCTTTTTCGGCACTTCCCTCCTGTGCCGAAAACAAATTCCGCCAGTGAGAGCCTCGCACCACCTCACTACCTGCAAACAAATGCTCGGCCGCCGGATTGACCTCCTCCACTAGCCACTCTCCCTCATGCTCAACGAGAACGACAACCGCCTCACTCATGGCAGAAAACAAGGCTGCCTGCCGTCTGAGCTGGAGAGCCGCCGACAACTCCATGGCCTTTAGGTAACGATCAATCAGAATCCAGGCAAACACGGACAGCCCCAGGGAAAATATTCCTCCCCACCAAACCCAGAAATGCCAGGAGGACTCACGCTGTCGGGCATAATTCCAAAGCGCCAGCTGCCCACCGCCGCCAAATACAACGAGATCGGCATAAAGCGCATCGCCTGCAAGCGCCCCTCCCGAAGAAAGCCAGGACTTTCCGCCTCTCCGCACCGCCGGCTCGGCCAAGCGCAACTCATAGTCGTAACCAGCCTGTTGCAACATCTGCAGACCGCTCAGTGCCACCAATTCAGACTGGACATCGGCAGCATCGATTCTCCGCAACTCGGTTGCGGAGAATCGCCCCCACGTTCCCAACCGCTCAAGATTCCGGACTACCAAGGCTAACTGCCGCTGCGCCTCCCGCTGATCCTGCCGTTCCCAATCATCCTGCATATAAGCCAAGATAACAAAGCACACCTGCACAGACAGCGTCAGCACCCAGAGCGCCCCGGTCCAACGTTGACCATGGTTCTCCATACCTATCTCCTCCGGCCGATCAATCGCAATAGCGCGCGGCGATCCGGGCAAACTCATCAGCCACGGTAGCAAACACCTCAATGATTTCCGGATCGAAATGACTGCCGGCTCCCTGCAGAATCATCGCCACTGCATCGAGATGAGAAATTGCCGGCTTGTAAACACGCCGAGAAATCAATGCGTCATAGACATCGGCAACTGCCATCAATCTTGCCGACAGGGGAATTTCCTCCCCGCACAAGCCTCGCGGATACCCGGAACCATCCCAACGTTCATGGTGGGCACCGGCAATTTCTTTGCCGTAATAAAGGTAACTATTTACTTTTTCCGGCAAGGCGGTGATTGCTTGCGCCAAAGCCCCCTCACCGATTTCACAGTGGCGCTGCATGATTTCCCACTCCGCAGCATCCAGCTTTCCCGGCTTGAGCAGCACCGCATCAGGAATCGCAACTTTGCCAATATCATGCAACGGAGCTGAACGCACGATCATATGCAACGCCTCGTCGCTGAGAAGCACACTTCCCTGTTTTTTCTGCAGTGCCTCCCCCAGGGCTTTGACGTAGTATTGGGTACGCAGCACATGGTTACCGGTTTCGTTATCCCTTGCCTCCGCCAACGCACAAAGAGCAACGATAGTCGCCTCATGGGAAGCCATCAGCTCGCGGCCGCGCAAGCGAATCTGTTCAGTCCGGCTGGATACCTCGCGCTCAAGCCAGTCATTGCGCTGACGCAAAGCCATTCGTGCCTGAGCAAAAGCCAGATGATTGCGCACCCTGGCGTGCACGATGCGGGGACGGAATGGCTTATGAATGAAATCTTCAGCCCCCAGCGACAATGCCAAGGACTCATCGGCCTCACTCTCCAGATCAGAGATAAACAGCAACGGGGTCTCACTGCGCTCCGGCATTGCCTTGCATGCCCGGCACAATGCCAGCCCATCCATTTCTGGCATCATGATGTCAGAAAGGATTAAGTCCGCCTTACCCCCACCCTGCAGGTATGCCAACACTTCGCAGCCATTGGAAAAAGTGAGCACGCGGTAATCTGACTCCAACATTTCCTCTAGCACCAACAGCACTGCCGCCTCGTCGTCCGCGATCAGGATGATGGGACGACCGGACTCACTGGATTGCATTTTCCGCCTCCCTCTGCAACAAAAAGGCGGAGATTTCCCGGCATAAACTGTCCAGTTGCTCAGCCATTTCTCCCGCCAGCATGAACGCCGAGACGGACTGCTCGCAGGACAGCACCTCCAATACCCGAGCCTGCTCCATCAAAGGAAATGCAAAAATTGTCCCCAAGGTCCCCTTGAGTCCATGAGCAGTTCTCGACAAAGACTCCCAATCCTCAAGTTGCGCCGACTGGCGAAGCTTACCCGGCGTTTCCCGATGTGCATCCAGCACCACCCGCAACAAGCGCTCGACAAACACTGGTTTGGTAGCGTAGCGCTCCTGCAAGCCATCCCAGTCAAGCCCCCCGCGCCCGCCACCGTCCACCTGCGTCACGACCAGATCTGGTGTGGACTCCGCAGAGGCGACCCCGGGAGCATTCGCCGGCAAATATTTGGCAAGTCGCCGGACCAGCTGCCGATAATCGACCGGTTTAACTACCAGGTCACACATGCCCGCGGCAAAACAACGTAATCGTTCTTCTTGCATTGCATGCGCTGTTTGCGCGATAACCGGCAAGGAAGGCTGGACCCGGTGAATTTCTCGGGTTGCAGCACAACCGTCCATACCCGGCATCTGCACATCCATCAGTACCACCTGAACACCGGGGAATTGACGAATCAGGGCCACCGCCTCTTCTCCACTGGCGGCCAAACTGACCAACGCTCCCTCTTCCTGCAGCATTTCCTCAAGAACCAAGCGGTTAACCTCGGTATCATCGACCACCAGGATTCGCAAACCGGCCAGTGCGGCCCCTTCCGGCAATGCCAACTGGGCATCGGGTACGGTAGCGGGATTCTGTTCCGAAGCCGGGGCAGGAAACCAGCACTCGAAGCAACTCCCTCTACCGGAAGAACTTTCAGCCTTAATTCCCCCTCCCATCATGGTCAGCAGGTTACGCGTAATGCTCAGCCCAAGGCCGGTTCCGCCGTAGCGCCGAGTAGTCGCACTATCAGCCTGTTCAAAGGGGGTGAAAAGGCGAGCAAGCTGCTCTTCCGACATTCCAATCCCGCTATCCTCGACCCGAATGACAGCCTGCCCCTGACGCCAATCAAGCTGGACACGAATTTCTCCAGAGGCCGTGAACTTGATTGCATTCGACAGCAAATTATTGATTATCTGGGTAACCCGTAACGGATCGCCCTCACACACTATCTCTGCGTCCGGAAAGATATTCAGGATGAGCCCCAATCCCTTCTGGTCCAGCTGTTCGCCAAACAGAGCAAGCGCAGAGCGTCCAACCTGAGCCAACGACATTGGCAAGCGCTCCAGGAGCATTTTTCCGGCCTCAATTTTCGACAAGTCAAGAATGTCGTTAATGATTCCCAGCAAAAGCTGACCAGACGTCAAAATACGCGAGAACTGCCGTGCCGCCGCCCCGCCTGGCGGACTTTGCCGAAACCCAAGTTGTGCGGCCCCCAGTACACCGTTCATCGGTGTTCTGATTTCATGGCTCATGTTGGCCAAAAACTCGCTTTTGGCACGACTAAGACGCTCCGCCTCTGTCCTGGCCGCCTCAAGTGCCTCTGCCGCTTCAACCTCGCGAGAGACATCCATAAAGCTGACCACCACGCCCAGTACTTCACCATTTGCAGACAGCGGCTCGGTCGCATAGCTGGCAGTAAAAAATGAGCCATCGCTACGGAAAAACTCCTCTCGCCCGCTTTGCCTTTCAACCAAGGCCACAGGGGGCAATTGCAACAACGGGCTTGATGGATTTTTCACCACAGCAAGGTAACCAAGGCTGTGTCCCACCATTGCCCCCGCATCCCGTCCCAGCATACTGGCCGCCGATCGATTAACGAACAGTAGGCAACCATCCTTTCCCACACCGTAGAGCCCGCCGGCACTACAATCGAGAATCAAACGCGTCCGCTCTTCTGCCACCTGCAAGGCGACGCTCCGTGCCAGCACCTTTGCTTCCAGTTCAGCCTGCGCACGCTTGCGGACTGAAACATCCCGCTTAACCACCACCAGATAGCGAAAAACACCATCAGCATCGCTGACCGGCCTCATTGATACCTCTTCGTAGCAAGGTTCCCCTCGCAAACGACGCCCTTGCCGCTCCCCAGACCAGGACTCTCCATGACACAGCTGCTGACGCAAGCGGTGATAAAAGACAGGTTCGTTATTTTCCCAATATGCAAACTCGGGCAAGCGCCTCTGTACATCAAGAGGAAATAATTCCCGATAAGCAGGATTCGCCCACACCACCTCTCCGTCAAGGGTCGCAATCAGCAAAGGAGTATCCGTCGCCTCCAATGCAGCAGAACGTAATCGGAGCAACTTCTCGGAAGCCCGCAACTCAGTCACATCCCGGACACATATGGAGACACCGGAATGTTCCTGCTTTGGTATTGGCAAAGGAACCAGGGTCAAGGCCAGCCTCATTTCCCCGTATTGCTCGCGGTAAAATGACAACTCTAGGCGCTCGACCAATCCGCCCTCGCTGACCCGATTGAGTGCTTTCAACAAGGCCTCTCTGGCAGCCCCAGAAAAGAAATTGACAAATGGCAGCCCCTGAACCGCTTCGCGTGACAAGCCAAAAATATTGGCCGCTGCCTGATTCCAGGTATTGATCTCCCCCTTGGCATCACAACTCAGCATGCCGTCTTCCGAAGACTCTACAATTGCTACCAAGCGACTACGGTCCTGCTCCCAATACAAGCGCTGCGATATGTCCCGGACCGCAACGTAGAGACACCGCTCTCCTTCCTGCTCAAAACTCACAACGCTTGCCTCGACCGGAATACTTCGCCCCCGATAAACATAGGTAGTAACAAAAGTGCAGGGGATCCTGAGGTTCAAAAAGCCAGGCAAGATGGCTTCTGTCAGGACCGCTGGCGGCCATTCTGGATTCCAGGCAGAAACATGCTTACCGAGAATATTCTCCCGGGCATCTCCCAGCATGTGCGCAAAAGACTCACTTGCCTCCTGCAGATATCCGTGTCGGTCGAGAATATACAGCCCGTCGCTGGCATGGCGAAGAAATAGCGAATTCTTGTCACTCTCGCGCCCGAGCTCATTAAGCAAACGTAGTAGCCCCAAGCCGGCAAAGACCGATAGCATCAGAAAACCAACCCCGAGAGCTAATGAACGCAAGCACTCTGCCTGCCATTCGGCAAGAAAATCCTGACGCGCCAGACCTGCAAATATAATCAGTGGAACGTGCAAAAACTTGCCGAACGAATAGACGCGTGCAACACCATCATAGGAAGCAGCCAGATTGAAGCTACCGTTCAAGATTTCGTCATGAACGATGTCCACCACAGGCTGATCGCTCAAGCGACTGCCATACGCCAGTTCTACGCCGTGGGTTTTGCGCGGATAGCGTGCAACCAGTGCCAAACTGGCATCGCGGATGGTTACGACACCATTTTCGCCAAGCTGCAACTGGCCCAGCATGGCGTCAAAAAAATCGTCCGGCAGCACAATGAAGACGAAGCCGCCAAACGCCCCCCCTGGCTGACGATAAGGCAGGGCAAGCGTCACATGCTGCGACCGGCTGGAGGGCTCATGGCTCGGAGGAAAAACCTGCATCCCCGACTGGGCATCCAACTCCAGCAAGCGAAAACGGGACAGCCCGCCGATTTCATTCAATAAAGACCGTTCCCCAGTAAGCAACCTCCCCCGGGCATCGGTCGCCAGGAGAAAGACCCCTTCCGGCAATTGCTGGCGCAGCAACTCCACCCCCATCTGCCCAGGCACCGATAATTGCCCTCGCTCCGCAAATAATTTGGCGCTCACCCGCAGAATTTTCTCGTACCGATCAAACTGCGCCTCCAGTCCATGCTGAATTGTCTGCGTCAAATTCCGGGTTTGCGCCAACGCCCTCTGCTCGGCTCTTTCTCTGGCCAGGATTAACATCCAGAACTGTGAAGCGAACATGAACAGATTGCCCGCCACCAGGATGCAGACGAATAAAAGCTTCAACCGCCGCGGCACGCCAACCCCCTCGCGCTAAAAGAGGAATGCTGCCGCTTCCCGCTCAGCCGGTGCCAACGAAGCCAGGACCGCAGAGAAGGTGTGATCGAACTCGATCCCCTGTTCAAACAAAGTCAAAATCTTCTCCGAGCGATCTCGCAAAATTGTGCTGACCTGAAACTCCTGGGCATCGGTCAGCCCCAATGAGAAATAGGCCCCTTCGATTGCCGAAATCAACTCCTGAAGCAAAATCCGGGTATCGATTTGCTGATTGCGGTAGCGCTCACGCAAACTGCTAATTGCCGAATGCGCCTCACATTGGGCGCTCTGAATGGCCTCGGCCCGCCTTGCCGATTCAGCACGCACGATCAGTGTCTCAACGATTTGACTGGCCGCCTCGACCAACAGCATCAAGTTGTCCTGAACCCGTCCTCGCTGGACCGGATCCACAGGCAGGTTGGTAACCACCAAGCTCAGTTTGTCATCGTTGATGGCCAACCGGTCGCGAAAGCCAAAAATTCGCCCCGAACATTCGAGATTATCCAGAACCGACATCTCCAGCTGACTGGCATTTCCTTGCATCCCGAAAGACAAGGAAGCTCCATTGCCGCGCAGGCGAAGCAAACAATTCAGTGAGTAACCGGCAGTAGTTTCAAGAATGCATTGCCCCAACTCCGGCAATGAAAGACACTTCAGTGCTCTTGCAACAAAATCGAGCAGCGCCCGACTTTGCGCAACATCGCAGAGAAATGCCAATGCCGAAGCCTGCAACTCGGCATTTTTGTTTTGCAGCAGTCGCTCTTTCTGCAAATGGGATACCGCGATCAAGCATTTGCGCAAGACCAGTTCTGGCGCAACCGGCTTGACCATGAAATCGCAAGCGCCGGCATCAAAGGCGCGCAAACGCTCCTCAAGGGTGTCATGTCCAGAAAGGAATATCACCGGTACCGAATATTGCGCAAGGAACTCGGCACAGGCGGTATACCCGTCCATTCCCGGAAGCCCAATGTCTAGCACCAGCAAGTCGGGCAGCAGGACATCAAACTGCATCAGCGCCTCTTCCGCAGAAAGAAAGCAATGCAGGTCGAATTGTTCAGCAAGCGCGAATTCAAGCAATTGATGGATCACCGCATCATCATCCACAGCCATCACCAAGGGCCTGGCCATTGGCAGTACAAGAGTTGGCTCCATGTTCGATTCTCCTTTCAGGCCACCCCTGGCATGGCCAAAAAAATGCCGCAACATGCCTCCCATGCTGCGGCGGAACAAGCTCACCCGAGAGGTAGGTGACAGCTAAAAGTGGGGATCAAGCAGCTTTTTCGACGTGTGCCTGCTTTTCGTAAAGGAACTCGAGGACGGCAGCCCGACATTCGATGTAAGCCGGATCGTGCGCCAGGGTCAGGCGATTCCGCGGGCGCGGCAGGTTGACCGTGAGAATCTCGCCAATGGTCGCGGCTGGCCCGTTGGTCAGCATCACGATACGGTCGGCCAGCAACACTGCCTCATCTACATCGTGAGTCACCATCACCGTCGTCGCCTGGGTCGCCTCGCAGATTTTCATCAATTCGTCCTGCAACTTGGCACGAGTCAAGGCATCGAGCGCACCGAACGGTTCGTCCATCAACAACACCTTGGGCTCCATCGACAAAGCCCGGGCAATCCCCACGCGCTGCTTCATGCCACCGGAGATTTCGTGCGGATATTTCTGCGCTGCGTGCGCCAGCCCGACCAACTCGATGGCGGCCTGCGTGCGCGCCTTGAGCTTGGGCTTGCCCTCCTTCTGCGAAAAGACCCGCTCAACCGCCAGATAGATATTTTCAAAACAGGTCAGCCAGGGTAGCAGGCTGTGGTTCTGGAACACCACCGCCCGCTCAGGCCCGGGCCCCGCAATCTCCCGCCCATCGCAGAGCAGCACACCGGAAGTCGGCCGGGTCAGACCGGCGATCAGGTTGAGCAAGGTTGACTTGCCGCAACCGGAGTGCCCGATCAGGGCGATGAACTCACCTTTACGGATATTCAGATCGACCTCGCGCAAGGCGACAAACTTGCCCTTCTTGGTTTCGAAGGTCTGTCCGACACGTTCAATGCTGACAAATTTTTCCATGATTTTTCTCCCTTAGCTTCCTGCCGATTCCTTGGTCAGCTTTTTGGCGATCAGGATCAGGGCCTGTTCGAGAATCAGGCCGACAATGCCGATCACGAAAATCGCGATGATGATGTGCTCAACTTTCAGGTTGTTCCACTCATCCCAGACCCAGAAACCAATCCCGACACCGCCGGTCAGCATTTCGGCTGCAACGATCACCAGCCAGGCCGTGCCGATCGACAAACGGATCCCGGTCAGCATGTAGGGCAAGACGGCGGGAAACAGGATCTTGGTTACCACTTTCCATTCGGACAGCGCCAGCACCCGGGCGACGTTGAGATAGTCCTGCGGCACCCTCTGCACCCCCTGCGCGGTGTTCATGATCATCGGCCAGATCGAGCAGATGAAGATGGTCCAGGTCGCCGCCGGATCGGCCTTCTTGAACACCAGCAGGCCGATCGGCAACCAGGCCAACGGAGATACCGGACGTAGCAGGCTGATCAGTGGATTGATCATCGCCGACAGAAAGGGAAAGCGCCCGAGGATGAAACCCAGCGGAATCCCGATCAGGGCCGCCAGGCCAAAACCGATCCCAACCCGCTGCAACGAAGACAGCACATTCCAGCCAATCCCTTGATCGTTCGGACCATTGCGGTAGAAAGGATCAGAAAACAAGGCAACCGCTGCCTGCCAGACTTGTGCCGGGCCGGGAATGCTACCGCCCTTGAAGGTCGCAACATGCCAGATACCGAGCAAAACCAGGAGGCCGATCGCCGGCGGCAGGATGCCGCGTAACCGAGCGCCCAGGCGCTCACTGAAGGGGATGCCCGAGGTCACCGCAATCGTCTTTTCCATGGCTTTATCCTTGGCCTGTTCGTGAATCACACTGTTCCCCGGCACACCTGCTGCCGGTTCACGGTCAACTGCCTTGTCCGGGCAAAAACCACCATCCATCGTCGTTGCACTCATTGCTCTCTCCTGCCGCCGCCAGAATTGGCGGCGGCATACCGGGCCTTAGCCCTTGACCTTGAAACCATCGGCGTACTTGGCAGGATCCTTGCCATCCCAAACCACGCCATCGATCAGTTTGCTGCTGCGCATCTCTCCCTTGGGCAACGTCACGCCGGCAGCACTGGCCCCCTGCTTGTAGATGTCGATACGATTCACCTTCCTGGCGACCTCCAGATAGTTCGGGTGATCCTTGAGCAACCCCCAGCGCTTGTGCTGAGTCATGAACCACATCCCGTCGCTGAGGTAAGGGAAGTTCACCGCGCCGTCGTTGAAAAACTTCATGTGGTTCTTGTCGTCCCAACTCTTGCCCAGGCCGTTCTGATAGCGACCGAGCATGCGGGCGACGATCACTTCGGTATCGGTGTTGACGTAAGCCTTGCTGGCGATGGTTTCAGCGGTTTTCTGCTTGTTCGCCAGCGAGGCATCGATCCACTTGCCGGCGTCGAGAATCGCAGCGACCACGGCACGTGCCGTGTTCGGGTTCTTCTGCACCCACTCCGCAGTGGTGCCAAGCACCTTTTCCGGATGATCAGTCCAGATATCCTGCGTCGTGGCTGCAGTAAAACCGATCCCGTCGATGATCGCGCGGTTGTTCCAAGGCTCGCCGACACAGAAACCGTCCATGTTGCCAACCCGCATGTTGGCGACCATTTGCGGCGGCGGCACCGTGATGGTCTTGACATCCTTCAGGGGATTGATCCCCTGCGCCGCCAGCCAGTAATACAGCCACATCGCATGGGTGCCGGTAGGAAAGGTCTGGGCGAAGGTGTATTCACGCTCCTTCTTGGCCACCAGCTTGGCCAGGCTGCTGCCGTCGGTGGCCCCCTTTTCCTTGAGCTGGCTAGACAGCGTGATCGCCTGGCCATTGTTATTCAGACTCATCAGCACATTCATGTCCTTCTTCGGACCACCGATGCCCAACTGCACGCCGTAGATCAGCCCATAAAGCACATGGGCGGCATCCAGCTCGCCATTGACCAGCTTGTCCCGGACCGAAGCCCAGGAGGCCTCTTTGGTCGGGATGATCTTGATCCCGTACTTCTCGTCGAACTTGTTGACTGCGGCCATCACCACCGAGGCACAGTCAGTCAGCGGAATGAAGCCGATCCGGACTTCCTTCTTTTCGGGGGCATCCGACCCGGCGGCCCACGCCGCGCTGCGGACACCGGGCGGAACCATGCTCATCAAAGAAGCTCCCAGGGCGGCGGAAACAAAATCACGACGGGAAAAAGCTTTTTTTTCCGACGCAGCGACAGTTACAGGAACGAGTTCTTTCATTACGTGCTCCTCGAATGACAAAACGAAAAACAAAAAGGCGCCACATCCCGCGTTGCGCAAGCGCAAGCAGCGGAATGGACGCCTTTGTCCTTCGGGCCAGCCAACGCTGCCCCGCTCTCCGACCCTCGTTGGCCGGATGTTTGTCTTCTTAGAGCAACCCTCGTGCCATCCCGACAAAAAAATATTTAAACAAATAAATCAACGATTTAAAAAACTTTGCCAGGCACAAACAAAAATACACCCCGGCACTTGATTAGTGCCAAAGCCAAAATCGCGCACAAACAAAGGGATTGGTTTTTACAAAAATCAAGAAACAAAAGACGTAATCCCAAGGTTCTATATATCCAAAGTAATAACAAGGATATAAAGCGCCCATCTGCCCCACCCAACAAGAAGCGACGGTCAGCTGCAAGCAGATCAGCCCACGAACCCTCGCCCAGGACGCATCATGCCCCCAACCCCTGCTTCTGCCTCAATCCGCCAGCGCTTACTGTGGCTGATCGCACTTCCCTTGCTGGCACTGATCCTGTGCGCCGGCTACCTGCTGCTGACAGCGCACAACAAATTGCGGAATGCTGAAAATACCGCTCAGGTTTTACGCCTGTCGCTAGCCGCAGGCGACCTGATCCATCGCTTGCAGAGCGAGCGCGGCGCGACGGCGGGCTTCATCCAGTCGGGTGGCAAGAAGTTTAGCGATACCTTGCCTGGCCTGCGCGACCAGACCAACCAGATGCGCGGCAACTGGCAACTGCGCAGCGGTGAGTTGGCGCTCGCAAGCATGCCCGCTCTCGAGACAGCCGTCGGCGAAGCCAACGCCCAGCTCGAACGACTTGCTGAACTCCGGCGGCGGGCAGATGGGCAGGCGATTGCAGCAAGCGAATCGACGGCCTATTTCGTTAACACCATTGCCGCACTGGTCAATGCGATGAACGCAGTCGCCGACTACAACAGCGATGCAGCCATCGGCAAACAGGCCACGGCCTATATCGCTTTTGTCCGCGGCAAGGAGAACGCCGGCCAGGAGCGCGCCCTGAGCACGCCGGTTTTTGTCGCCGACAAGGTCGAACCCGCGCAACTGCGCTCGATCACCGAACGGATCGGTCGCCAGGAAGCCTATTTCAACATGTTCCTCGGTCTCGCCAGTCCCGAACAGGCGCGTACTTTCCGCGAGTTGGCAGATACCGCAGCCAGCCGCGAAGTCGCGCGCATGCGCGCGGTAATGAGCGAGCGGGCTCACAACGGAGGCTTCGAGGTCGATCCCGGTCACTGGTTCAAATCGATCAGCGACAAGATCGACGCCTTGCATAATCTGGAAAAGCAACTTGCCGAAAGCATCCGTGCTGCTGCGGCAGGCGAAGTTGCTGCCGACCAGCGGATGCTCTGGAGCACCGGCGGCTTGACTCTGCTTGCGGTTGCGCTAAGCATCCTGATCGCCCTGCTGCTTGGGCGAGGCATCAGCCGGCCTCTGTCGGCAATGGTGGAAGCCGCAGAATACGCAGTCAACCACAACGACTTCACCCGCCAGGTACCAGCCCTGGGCGCGGCCGAGGTAATCCGCACCGCCGAAGCCTTCAATCGCCTGAGCGAAAAATTCCGTGAAATCCTGTCGGAAACCGCCAGTTCGAGCA
The DNA here is from genome assembly GCF_041378895.1 of Dechloromonas sp. ZY10. Lineage (NCBI taxonomy): Bacteria > Pseudomonadati > Pseudomonadota > Betaproteobacteria > Rhodocyclales > Azonexaceae > Dechloromonas > Dechloromonas aquae. The sequence continues at coordinate 1,024,709 of NZ_CP144212.1, read as the reverse complement.
CCCAGATCGCCACTTCGGCCAAGCACCTGGCCAGTTCGGCAGGTGAAATCACTCATAGCGCATCACTGTCAGCCGACTCTGCTGCCAGCGCAGCAGCTGCAATGGAACAGATTTCGGTCAGCGTCAGCGAAACCGCCAGCAGCGCTGGCACGGTCAGCAACCTGGTCAGTCACTCCGGCAAGGAAACCCGGATCGCCCTGCAAGTCATGGCAAACGCCGTACACAACATCGACCGGATCGGCGCCCTGATTGGCCACTCGACGGAACAGGTCAGCGCACTGGAGCAAAGTTCCGAGCAAATCGGCGGCATCATTCTGGTGATCAAGGAAATTGCCGAACAGACCAATCTGCTGGCGCTCAATGCCGCCATCGAGGCTGCTCGCGCCGGCGAAGCTGGCCGTGGCTTTGCCGTAGTTGCTGACGAAGTCCGCAAACTGGCCGAGCGTACCGCTACCTCGACCGGAGAAATTACCGGGCTGGTGGCCGGAATCCGCGAACAGATCGCAACTGCAACCGCATCGATGCACGCAGCAGATAGTGAGTCGGCCAAAAACCGGGCTCTGGTTGCCGAATCTGAAGCGGCATTGCACGGCATCGGCGACGGTTCGACGCAAGTGGTCGAACATGTGCAAGGGATCGCCGACGCGGTTCGCGAACAGGACGGTGCTATCCAGCAAGTCGCCGGCAATATCGAGCAAATCGCCCAGATGACCGACGAAAGCCGTCGGGCAGCACTGGCCAACGGTGAAACCGCGCACAGCCTGGAGGCCTTGGCAGCCCGCTTGCAAGAAGCTGTTGCCCGCTACCGGATTTAGGCGGAGGGCGCCTCAGTCTGGTGCAAAGCGGGCACTCCGCGCACCGGACTGGTTCGCCAATCCGGCGGTCACAGCAACATTTTTGCCATTTCAATCACGTCGCCGGCCACTTTGACCAGCGTCTGGCCACGCTCCATCGCCAGTCGCCGCATCGCGTGATATGCCGCATCCTCGTCGAGCCCACGTGCCTTCATCAGGATGCCCTTGGCTTGTTCGACCAGTTTGCGATCGGACAGCTTGCGCGACATCGCCTCAAGTTCCCGGCGTAATGCCAGCGACTCCTCAAAGCGCGCCCGCGCCACCTCGACGATGGGTTTGATCCGTTTCGGGTCAAGACCATCGACGATATAGGCCGAAACCCCGGCCTTGACTGCATCGCGGATGGTTTCCTGGCCGTCTTCATGGGTAAACATCACCACCGGGCGCGGCATATCGCGGTGCATCGTTGCCAGATGTTCGAGCGTGTCGCGACTGGGGCTATCGCTGTCGATCAGGATCACGTCCGGCTGCAGTCGTTCGACTTCCTGCGCAAGGTTGTCCGCGCCGGCCAGGATAGCGGCGACCTGATACCCGGCAAGCGCCAGTCCGGCACAGATTTCGCCTGCCCGGCTGCGGGATTCATCGATGACGAGTACGGTAAGCATGGCTGCTACCGTGCAAACTACGTGCCAGCCATCTCCCGCACAGCTCGGGCCATCGCCTGAATCACCAGCGCATGTTCGCCAACTGGTCCGGTCAAGGCGAATTCGGCCTGCGGCCAGGCGCTCCGCAACTGCGCCAGCATTTCCGGCAACTCTCGCTTCAGATGCCCTCCCTGGGCAATAAACAGCGGCACGACAACAATCCGGCTGGCTCCGGCAGCGATGCACTCGGCAGCAGCCTGTTGCAGGTCGGGCTGCATGAACTCAAGAAAACACAGGGCATAGTGAATCGCGGGCTGCGCCTCACTGAGCGCAGCCTGTACCTGACGCAAGGGGCGGGCCCATTCGGGATCGCGAGCGCCATGGGCAAAGAGGATGACGGCGGTAGTCATAGTAGTTTTCCGGAAAAAGGGACCGGGCCGGCTCCGGCCCCGCTCAATGGACAGGCATCTTAGCTGCGAGGTTCCATGGCGAATGCGATTTCGATCAGTTTTCGCTGTTTTCCACGGTCAACCGTGAAAAACAGCGAAAAGCAACATCCGGGTACTCAGACGGAGAGCAGTTTGCGCTCGCTCAGGCGATCAATCAGCGCATAGACCTGCTGCACATCGAGCGGCTTGGTCAAGTAATCATCAAACCCGGCATGCCGTCCACGCTCGACCTCGCTGTTCATCGCGTTCGCCGTCGCTGCGACAATGCAGGCACCGGCGGTAGAAGCGTTGGCACGCAAAATCTGCAATACCTGATACCCATCCATCTCGGGCATGTTGATGTCGAGCAGAATCAAGTCGGGACACTCGGCCATGGCCAACTCAATCCCTTCGCCCGGCGTTCCAGCCAGAGCCACACGGACCCCTTTGCGCCGCTCCAGCAAGCGCTCCAGGAACTTTAGATTGGCCGGATTATCATCGACGCAGAGCACATACAACTGCCCGGCCAACTCGACATCGCCATCCTCTGCCAATAACAAACTATCGTGCGGCGCGTCGGTCGGCATGATCGCCTGCTCGCTCGCCAGAGGTACCTCAAACCAGAAAGTCGAACCCTCGCCGACTACGCTGTCAACACCAACCTGGCCGCGCATTTCCTCAATCAGACGCTTGCAGATGGTCAATCCGATACCAGTACCTTCGACCTTGCTGTGGGCACCGACCAAGCGCTGGAACGGCTGGAACAGTTCGCTGATTTTCCCGGCTGGAATTCCGCTTCCGGTATCGCTGACCGCAATCCGGAACATTCCGCTTGCCGTTACCTGTCCGCTGACGTGCACCGCTCCTGCATCGCGGTTGTACTTGATTGCGTTGCTGAGCAGATTGAGCAACACCTGCTTCAAACGTAGCGCATCCCCCCGGGCAAACGCGCCCGGCAAGGCTGAGCAGTGCAGCGCAATGCTGCGCTTGCCGGCCAGCGGCATCGTTAGTTGCACACACTCGTTGACCAGAGATGCAAGCGCTACCGGCTCCAGTGACAATTCCAGCCTGCCGGACTCGATCCTGGCCAAATCGAGAACCTCGTTGATCAGATGCAACAGGTGCCGTCCCGCGCGCAGTATTTCACCGACGTTGTCACGCTGATCAGCAGTCAGATCGCCATCCAGTTCCAGCATCTGGGCAAAACCAATGATCGCATTCATCGGCGTGCGCAATTCGTGACTCATGCTCGACAGGAAATCCGACTTGGCCTGATTGGCCCGGTTGGCTTCACTGACGGCTTGATTCAAAAGCACAGCCTGATCATGCCGCTGGAAGACAAAACCCAGTTGTTGCCCAACATTACGCAAGGTGTCGAGAAATTCATCATCAACCTCGCTGCCACCATCGCTGAAAAACTCAATCACACCAAGGATCTGATGGCCGGCAAACACCGGAATCGCCAAGCCGCTGTTAAAGCCCGCGGCAATTGCCTCACGGTAACGACGCGAAGTCCGTTCGTTCCACTGGCTGAGCCAGGTAAACACGGGCGCCTGCTGCAACCAGACCAACCCAGGCAACCCTTGGCCAGGCTGATATTCCAGTTCGCAAGAACGAGCGATGAAAGCACGGTACTTTTCTTCGTCGGCAGTAAACCACACATCAAGGGTGCGTAAGCGCGCTTCACCTGCAGCGCTTTCAACCAGTTCATAGGCATGACCGATGCGCCAGTTCATAAATCGGCAAATTTCCTCAAGACACCGAAACAAAGCATCCTTGCGATCAAATGCCTCATTAGCCGTGGCCGTGATCTTGCTCAGCAAGGTCAGCAAGGTTCCTTGCCGCAACAAATCCCGGTTCAGACGCTGCAGCGACTGCTGCATTTCCATCAGTTCAGTGATGTCGGTTCGGACCGAAACGTAAGCATGCGGAGAACCTGAATCCTGACTACCGGGAGCGATCACACTCTTGACCCAATAGAGGTGGCCGTCTTTATGGCGGTTGGCAAGAATCCCCGACCAAGTACGCCCGGCCTTGAGGGTTTGCCACATTTCCTGATAAAAGGCTTCGGGATGAACGCCGGATTTGACGATGCGGTGGTTCTGGCCAAGAACCTCATCGCGACGATAACCACTGACTTCGCAAAACAGGTCATTGCAATAGGTGATGTCGCCCCGAGCATCGGCCATCGTTACCAAAGTGTGGTTATTCAAGGCCTGCAGGAGGTGATCGAACTCTGCCATTCTGGCTCGCACCTCGGATTCAACCAAGTCCTTCTGCTGCATCAAGCGGCCGGTCATGTGCACCAAGCTGTTGCGCAATTCATTGACTTCAGCCCAACCGGACACCTCCGGAATGACCGAGTCATTACGCATGGCAGTACTGATCATCTCGATCGGCCGTGCAAGATAGCGCCCGAGCAGGCCAACCAGCCCCAGAAAGGCGAGAAGGATTGGCACTACTGCCCACCAGAAGCGATTGCGCATGGTTTCGCCCAGCCCAAGCAAATCGCCCCGACTCTCACGAACCAGCAATACCCAACCTGGCGGACTGAAGTACTCATTCCCCTGAATCAGAATCGCAGCATTGCGCCACTGACCATCCGACCAGTAACGCGGACCACTATCCTCATAAGCCAACGTCGGCAGGCCAGAAAAAAGTTGGCCCTGCACCCCGGTAGGTCCATGCAAAACCCGCCCCTCACGGGTCAGCAACAGGATTTCACGTTTGACCCCGCGCAAGCTGTTTTGCTCGAACTCACCGAGCAGCCCAACCACCCACTCCCAGTTGAGATGCGAGGCGAGAACACCTTTTACCTCGCCGTTTGCTAATAGGGGCACGGCCATGTCGATCAATCTTGGCGGCAAACCATCCGGCCCCTTGGGCAAGACATCGGCAAGCAACAACGCAGGATGGACATCGCTAAGGTAAGCCCCGCGTGCACCATGCACGAACCAAGGACGGGCTGCTACATCTGCCCCCAGGAGATACCCACGACTAGCAGCCAGTACCCGCCCACGATGGTCAGTCAGCCCCAGCCAGGCATACCCCTGGTAGCGGGTCTGAATCTGGTCAAACAATTCCTGAATGCTCTCAGGCCCAACCTGACCGTTCTCGACCAAGCGGCGTACCACCACATCGAGATCGAGAAAGCGTTCCAGCACTCCTTGGCTCAGGCGCTGCGAGGCCTGGACAACAGCCATCTCGGTACGCTCCTGCGAATGTGCCTCCAGCGACTCTTGCTGTAAATGCTGTCCGACCAGAACCACCATGAAGATGGACAGAAAAAGCAACAGTGAGATCGAGAAGACCAGCAGGTGACGCAAGCGAAAAGTCATGATCAAACCTGGAGTCGATTAAAGAAAGTGTTCGACCTGCTCGACATAGCGATCACGGATTTCAATAATTTCCGGGAGGACCTGCAGGAATGCACTTACTACTGCCGGATCGAAATGCTTTCCGGACTGATGCTCGATATGGGCCACCGCTTCGGCAACCGGCCACGCTTGCTTATAGGGCCTCGCCGAGGTCAGCGCATCGAACACATCGGCCACCGCGACGATCCGTCCGGACAACGGAATCGCTTCGCCGGCCAGTCCCTCCGGGTAGCCGCTGCCATCCCATTTTTCATGATGACTGAGGGCGATTTCGCGAGCAGTACGCAACAATTCGGAGTCGTCACCATCGAGCAGGCGCCCACCGATCGTTGCGTGCGTCTGCATTACCGCCCACTCGTGCGGGTCGAGCTTGCCGGGTTTGAGCAGTACCGCATCGGGAATTCCGATCTTGCCGATATCGTGCATCGGACTGGCATTCAGCATCAAATCGCAAGCAGCCTCATCCCAGCCGAGGGCTCGGGCAATTAATGCCGAAATCTGGCTCATCCTCAGAATGTGATAGCCGGTTTCGTTATCGCGGTATTCGGCCGCTTGGCCAAGCCGGCGAATCACCTGCAAGCGGGTCGAATTAAGTGCCTCGGTACGGACCCGGACCATTTCCTCCAGCACCACGTTCTGCTGGTGCAGCAAACGCTTGCCCTGCTGCGCTTCGAGTAGGTTGCGGACTCGCATCAGCAATTCAACCCGGTCAAACGGCTTGGTGATGAAGTCACGCGCCCCTTCGGCCAGGGCTCGCAGCAGGTAGGCCTGACCATGCTGCGCCGTGAGGATCACGATTGGCGGCGCCAACGGATCCTGCAATGCATGCAATTGCTGCATCACGGCAAAACCGTCCATCTCGGGCATGTTGATGTCGAGCAGGATCAGGTCAGGAGGTACTTCTCGATATTTTTCAAGCACCTGCAAGGGTGACTGTATCAGTACAACCTGCGTATACCCCTGCCCCCGGAGCATTTTATCCAGTAATTTGAGGTTGGCCGGTTCGTCGTCGACAACGAGAATCCGCGCATTCTGATTGGGTATCTTATCCATGGCGCCCGCAAGGATATCACTATTGTTTAGCAGACTTCAGTCTCCGACCTCTGTTTGGCACCACTGGTTCATTCAAGGAATACCAGGATCAGCGCAGGAGAAAAAGCAAAAACAACAGATTGGCAACCAGCGAACAGGCAGCCAGCAGTTTCCACGCACGCAACGGGTTACGGGCCATCAGCGGCTGCCGGGAGGGAGCCGCCAGCGGACGCTGCGGCCCCCGCTCCAGCGCCAACAGGAATTCCTCGGCGGTTTCGAAACGCGCCCCGGGGTCACGGTCGACTGCCTTGAGCAGGATATTTTCAAGCCAGCCCGGGATCTCCGGCCGCCAGCGTGTCGGCGGCTGCGCTTCGCCGAAACGCGGTTGCTGGAAGGGTTCGATTTCACCGTAGGGGTATTTGCGCGTCAGCAGGTAATACAGGCTCACGCCGGCCGCATAGAGATCGTGGCCCTTATCCGGCGGCATCCCGGCAAACAGGTCTGGGGCCATGAACGAGGGGGTGCCGGCCGGCGGGATCGTCATCCCCGGCGTAATCTCCGCCAGGCTGAAGGCGACCCCGAGATCGAGCAGGCGCAGCACGCCGTCCTGGCCCAGGTGGAGGTTGTCGGGCTTGACGTCACGGTGCACGATATCGAGCCGGTGCAGCAAGGCCAGCGCCTTAAGCAACGCCAAGGCCAGGCGGACAGCCTCGGCGACTGGAAAATGCTGCCCGGCTTCGAGCCGCGCCTGCAGGCTGGCGCCGGCATGCCAGGTCATCAGGTAGTAAAGACAGGAACGCTCGGCGGCCGGCAGGACCTGGGGAAAATGCGCCGAAACCACACGCCGGGCCCGCCACTCCTCAAGCAGCAGAGCATTCAATGCCACCGTGTCGTCGGCCATCGCCGGCTGCAGGGTCTTGAGCACCAGGATCTGGCCGCTGCGCAGCTGGCGGACACGGTAGAGCACGGTTTCCCGGGCATCGTGCAGGATTTCATCGACCTCCATGCCATCCAACTGCTGCCCCGGTTTCAGGCGGGGCGGCACAGGCAGACCTGCCCCCGCTTCAAGCCGGTCAAGCAATCCGGCCGGCGGCAGCCGGAGCACATCGACGACCACGGCAGTGGCATTGTCCGCCCCCCCCTGAGCCAGCGCCAGGCTGGTCAGCGCTGCTGCTGCCGCCTGCGGTTCCGGGTGATCGAGCAGGACCTCCGCGAGCAGCGGATCGGGCAACACGCTCCAGACTCCGTCAGAGACCAACAGGAAGCGATCGCCGGCCGCCAGTTGGCCATCGGAAAAATCGGGCAAGACCCGGGCATCGAGCCCGATCGCACGGGCCAGGACGTTGTTCAGTTCCGGGTGTTCCCACAGGTGATCGACAGTCAGCAAGTCCAGGCGGCCGTCGCGCCAGCGGTATATCCGGCTGTCACCGACATGCGCGAGATAGTAGCGGCAACCGCGCAACACCAGCGCCGACAAGGTGGTCGCCATTCCGGTCAACTCGGGATTGCGTCCACTCTCGGCCAGCACCCAGCGGTTCAGTGCCGTGGTCACGGTTTCAATGCTGCGCTGTACGCTCCAGGTATCCGGTGTCGCGTAATAGTCGGCCAGCAAACCGCGCACCGAGTATTCAGCCGCCTCACGTCCGCCGCGATGCCCGCCGATTCCGTCGGCCACAGCCGCCACCGCCCCTTTATCAGCGAGAACTGCGCCTTCGGGGGTGGCCACGCCGGCAAAATCTTCGTTGCGTTCGCGCGGTCCGGTCAATGACGACTGCCCGGTCGCCAGCACCAACTCCCCATTCCCTGTTCGCTGCATCACACCCCTCTATTTTCAGTCATCGCCGAGGGAAAAGCGTCCGACGGTGACGGCCAGATCCTGCGCCAACGTTTTGATCAATTGCGCCTGTTCGCTGTTGGTCCCGGCATTTGCTGCCAAGTGCTCGGCTTGCTGCGACAACTGCTCAACCTGGACAGCGATGTCCCGACTTGCCCCCCCCTGCTCCTGCAAGGCAATACTCATTTCAGCCATCGCCTCAACCAGTGCCGAAGTCATCTGCCGAATCGCGGTAATCGACTCTCCTGCCTGGGCCCCCAAGCCGGCTACCGCATCAGCCTGCACCACCGCACCATGAATACAACGCGCAACATCATCGGTGTCTTTCTGGATCGCCGCTACCGTGACCGCGATTTCACGCGTCGAGGAAGTGGTTCTTTCGGCCAGTTTGCGCACCTCATCGGCGACAACAGCGAATCCCCGGCCACTCTCGCCAGCCCGGGCGGCCTCGATTGCCGCGTTCAAGGCCAGCAAATTGGTCTGATCGGCAATTTCCTGGATCACCTGCGTTACGGCAGAAATCTCACCGGACCGGCGCCCTAATGACGCAACCTCGGCGGACGTAGCCCTCACCAACTCAGTGATCCTGCCCATTTCCTGCACACTCCGGTCAATATGCTCGCCACCGGAGTCGGTCAGCACCTGCCCGTGGTCAATCTGACGCTTTGAATCGACGGCAACCGATGACGACTCGGCAATACTGACATTCAACTCCTCGGTCGCAGCGGCCATTCGTTGTGCCGCATCCGACTGACCATGCGCAACCTGGCTGACGGTTTCGGCAACATGGATCAGTTCGGGCACCGTCGTTTCGAGGCGGACCACTGCCGCCCGGATAATGCGGACCAAGGCCACCAAACCAACACGCATCCGCTCGATTTCGAGCAGTAGCCCACGATCTGCCGCCACGGTTGGGAGCCGCGCCAAATTGCCTGCGGCAATTCGCTGAACCAACTGCAACGCCAACAGTGGCTCGCCCCCCAGTAAATTCAGGATTCTCCGGCTAATCAAGGCAGCCACCCCCAGCGAGAGCAGGACAATCAGCAAACCGACTCCGGACAACATCCACTGCCGGGACGACACCAAAGTATTCGCTGTCTCTTCGGCATCCTGATTAAACGCTGTTGCCAAGACAACCACTCGGTCGACCTCGGTCCGATGCAGCCGATAAAAAGTACGCAGCTTATCCAGACTAAGTTTCTGATTCGAAAGATCGCCACTCCTGAGCGCCGGGAAGAAGACCCGCCCCGCCTCCTGATAGAACGCCTGTGCAGGTTGCCATGAGGCTTCCAGCAACGCTTGCTTAAGAGAAAGTTGCAGAGGAATCGACTGCCAGTAGCGATGCCGTTCCAGATACTCTTTTTCCAGCTCGGAGAAACGCTGATGCAATGCCTCCAGTTGCGGCCCATCTTGAAGATTTGCCGCCTCCAAAACCAGCAAATACGACTCGATCAAATACAAGGGCGGCGGCAACACATCAGCAATCACATCTTTGGAGTGAATCACCTCCTGATACGCCTCGCTACCGATTCGTACCTCCTGCAAGGTTCGCATCACAAAACCGGCACTAAGGACGAACCCCCCCCCCAGCACCAGCAGCAACACAGCGAACAATCCTTTAAGCCCCAATTTGTTCATCGCCCCAACCTCCTCGTCTTAATGCAAACAGTCGGGAACCGGCAATGCTGCCGGTTCGTTGCCAGAACGCTGCAGCTCGTCAGATTTTTGCAGTCGTCAGGTGGCTGGCGCCCCAGGTAGTGCGCCAGCGGGTTTTGACCCCGGTCAGGCCGACCAGGGCGAGGACCGCCAACCCGGCGAAAATCAGGAATCCGGACTGATAGCTACCGGTCATCTGCTTGGCGTAGCCGAGGCTAGAGGCGAGGTAGAAGCCGCCGACGCCGCCGGCCATGCCCACCAGGCCAGTCATCACGCCGATTTCCTTCTTGAAGCGCTGCGGCACCAGCTGGAAGACCGCGCCGTTACCCATGCCCAGCGCCAGCATCGCGCCGACGAAGACGACCAGCGCCATCCAGGCTTCCGGCAGGCCGAAGGAAACGATAGCGAGGAAAACTGCGGCGAAGATGTACATCACGGTCAGCGACTTGACGCCGCCGATACGGTCGGCGACGTTGCCGCCGATCGGGCGCACCAGCGAACCGGCGAAGACGCAGCCGGCGGTGAAGAAGCCAGCCATCTTGGGATCGAGCCCGTACTGGGTGTTGAAGTAGATCACCAGCGACGAGGCCAGGCCGACGAAGCCGCCAAAAGTCACCGAGTAGAAGAACATGAACCACCAGGCATCCTTGTCCTTGAGGACCTTGAGGTACTCGGCCAAGGTCTTGGGCGGCGGCGCATCCGGCGCATCCTTGGCCATGAACAGGAAGGCGACGAAGACCAGCACCAGCGGAATCAGTGCCAGGCCAAAAACACTGTTCCAGCCGTAGGCCATGGCCAGGCCCGGTGCGAACAGCGCGGCGAAAGCGGTACCGGAGTTGCCGGCACCGGCAATCCCCATCGCCGTCCCCTGGTGTTCCGCCGGATACCAGCGCGAGGCCAGCGGCAAGGCGGCGGCGAACGACGAGCCGGCGACGCCGAGGAAGATCCCGAGCACCAGCACTTCCTTGAACGAATGCACCCCGACCAGCCAGGCGTAGGCCAGGGCGGCAATCACCACCACCTGGCCGATGATCGCCGCCTTCTTCGGCGACAGGCGATCGACCAGCACGCCCATCACCATCCGCAGCAGCGCCCCGGCGAGGACCGGCGTCGCCACCATCAAGCCCTTTTCGGCATGCGACAGGCCAAGATCCTTGGCGATCCCGATCGCCAGCGGCCCGAGCAGGACCCAGACCATGAAGGCCAGGTCGAAGTAGAGGAAAGCCGCCAGGAGCGTGGGCGTGTGGCCGGCTTGCAGAAAGGATTTCTTGTTCATGATCGACTCCAACGTTGCGCGCCCGGATGGGCAAAATCGGTTTCAGCGCATGACGTCGTTGTCATCGGCCCGCCGGCGTTGGCAGGTGATTCGCTTGTTTGCAGGCTTATCAGCAAAGCCCATGCCAAGCATGAAATCGCCGTTTCATGGCGTTTTCACGGCCATTCCCGCAGGGTTTGCCCGCCCCCGGCACCAGGACAGTGCCACCCTGCTTCAGCACAGTGCATCGGCCGCAACCGGTTCGAGCACCAGCGGCGTCGCCTGGCCGTGGCGGATCTGGTATTCGACCAGACGCACCGCACGCAGCAGATCGGGCCGGGTTTGCTGCTGCAGATAATCGTCGGCGATGTTGAAGGTCTTGCGCAAACGCTCACGCATCCCCGGTTGGTCAAAACCTGCCCGCGAAATGCCGAGCACCAGTTGCGAGATCGCTTCGTACAGGCGGATCGCGCGCCGGTCGTGGTGCATGTAGGCCAGCGCCGTCGCGACGTTGAAGACGCCGACCACCGAGGTCAGGTGCCACGGATTGATCGTTTCGCCGGTCAGCAGCAGTTCGAGATGGATGCGCGGCGGCAGCAGCATGTCGACGTATTCGGCAGCGCTCAGGCGTTGGCCGGCGAACGGGTGCAGGCGGCGGGAGCTAGGTAAGGGCTGGGTCATTGCAGACCTCCAAAAAAATGCGGGACGACCGCCCTGACGGCCGCCCCGCTAAGGAGAGATTGATTCGGTAGAGGATTACAACGCGAGAAACACCTGGCCGGCTTCGACCTTGACCGCGAAACGGTCGCAGCCGCCGACATCCGGCGCCACCGCCCGGCCGTCTTCCAGGCCGATGTTCCAGCCGTGCAGCGGACAGGTCACCCGGTGGCCATGAACCAGCCCTTGCGAGAGCGGCCCGCCCTTGTGCGGGCATCGGTCGTGCAGGGCGAAAACCGCGTCGTCGGCGGTGCGGAAGATGGCGATATCGCCCCCCTTTTCCGGGCGGACGATCCGCGATCCCTGGCGCGGAATGTCTTCCAGCGGGCAGATCAGTTTCCAGTTCATGTTGGGCTCCTTGCTTTTGGCCGATTTCAGGCGTCGACCGTAACCGGGACGATGGGGATGAATTGTTTGACCGGTTTGGCCTCACGGCTGGCCTGCCACGGGTCGCGGGCATCCTTGAGCGCGTCGAGCAGGCGCTGGTGCAATGCTCTGCGGCTTTCGTCATCCTCGACGATGCGGCTCTTGACGGCATCGAGACCGACCCGTTCCAGCCAGTGACAGGTGCGCTCCAGATACCAAGCTTCTTCGCGGTAGAGTTGGAGGAAGGCACCCGAGTATTCAAGCACTTCTTCGTCGGTTTTGACCTTGCAGAGAAACTGTGCGACCTCGGTCTTGATCCCGCCATTGCCGCCAACGTACAGCTCGTAACCGGAATCGACCCCGATCACGCCGACGTCCTTGATCCCGGCTTCGGCGCAGTTGCGCGGACAACCGGAAACGGCAAGCTTGACCTTATGCGGCGCATACATGTCGAACAGCATCTTTTCCAGCTTGACGCCCATCGCCATCGATTTCTGCGTGCCAAAGCGGCAGTGCTCGGCACCGACGCAGGTTTTCACGGTACGGATCGACTTGCCGTAGGCGTGGCCGGAAACCATCCCGGCAGCGTTGAGATCGGCCCAGATCGCCGGCAAATCTTCCTTCTTGACGCCAAGCAGATCGATCCGCTGGCCGCCAGTGACCTTGACCGTCGGCACCTGGTATTTCTCGGCGGCGTCGGCAATGGCGCGCAGCTCGGCCGGCGTGGTCAGGCCACCCCACATCCGTGGCACCACCGAATAGGTGCCGTCCTTCTGGATGTTGGCATGGGCGCGTTCGTTGATCAGGCGCGATTGCGGGTCGTCCTGCGCCAAGTGCGGCCAGGTCGAGATGAGGTAGTAATTGAGCGCCGGACGGCATTTGTCGCAGCCATCCACGGTCGACCAGCCGAGCGCGGCAAAAACCGCCTCCTTGCTAGTCAGCTGCTGTTCGCGGATGGCATCGCGCACAGCCAGGTGCGAATGCTCGGAACAGCCGCAGATCGGCTTTTTGTCCGACGCTGCCGGGGTATAAGCGCCACCGATGGTCGCCGACAGAATCTGTTCGACCAGACCGGCGCAGGAACCACAAGACGAGGCTGCCTTGGTGTGTTTTTTCACCTCATCGAGGGTAAACAGCCCTTTTTCCTTGATCGCCTTGACGATGCAGCCTTTGGTCACCCCGTTGCAGCCGCAGACCTCGGCTGTATCGGCCATATCCGAGGCTTTGCTGTTACCGGCATGGCCAACATCGCCAACCAGCGACTGGCCGAAAATCAGCGCATCGCGGATGTCATGAATATCGCGACCATCCTTCAACAACTGGAAGTACCACGGGCCGTCGGCGGTATCGCCGTACATCACGCCGCCGACCAGCTTGTTTTCCTTGATCACCAGCTTTTTATATACGCCGCCGTGCGGATCGTTGAGGACAATTTCCTCGGTCCCGTCACTGCCCATGAAATCGCCAGCCGAGAACAGGTCAATGCCGGTGACCTTGAGCTTGGTCGAGGTCACCGAACCGGTATAGCGGCCGATACCGTAACCCGCCAGATGGTTGGCGGCGACCTTGGCCTGCTCGAACAACGGTGCCACCAGGCCGTACGCAATCCCGCGATGGCTGACGCATTCGCCAACCGCGTAGATTTTCGGATCGTAGGTCTGCATGGTGTCGTTGACCACGATGCCACGGTTGCAATAAATGCCTGACTGCTCGGCCAGTGCATAGTTGGGGCGGATGCCGGCAGCCATGACTACCAGATCGGCCGGAATCTGCATGCCATCCTTGAAGCGAACTGCGGCAACCCGACCGCTTTCACCCCGAATCAGCGCCTCGGTGTGCTTCTGCAGCAGGAATTTGAGCCCCTTGTCCTCAAGTGATTTCTGCAACATTCTGCCAGCCACTTCGTCGAGTTGGCGCTCGAGCAACCATGGGCCAATATGCACGACGGTGACGTCCATGCCCCGCAGCTTGAGGCCATTCGCCGCTTCTAGACCAAGCAGACCGCCGCCGATCACCACGGCATGCGGATACCTGGTCGCCGCAGCAATCATCTCGTCGGTATCCTTGATGTCGCGGTAACCGAGCACGCCAGGCAGGTCGTTACCGGGGATCGGCAGCATGAATGGCGTTGAGCCGGTGGCGATCAACAGTCGGTCGTAAGTCGCCTCGGTGCCGTCGCTGGCGATGACCTTGCGGGCACCCCGGTCAATCCGCTCGATCTGCTTGCCGGCATGCAGCGTGATACCGTTTTCGGCGTACCAGTCGAGCTCGTTGAGGACGATGTCCTTGACCTGCATTTCGCCAGCCAGCACTGGCGAGAGCAGGATGCGATTGTAGTTGGGGTGCGGTTCGGCACCGAAAATCGTGATCTCGTAGCGATCCGGGGCAATCTTGAGCAACTCTTCGATGGTCCGGATACCGGCCATACCGTTGCCGATCAGGACAAGACGGGGTTTCTGCATGATGAACTCCGAGGGGGCAAAGCACAATTCGATTCAGCGCATGACCCCTTTGCCATCCGGCCGCCCCCGTTGGCAGCCCAGTCGCTGTGATGCCTTTCCTTTAGCAAAGCATGTGCCACCCCCTGAAAGCCGCGTCACTCCGTGACTTCGGATCCTCGACGTGGCTCAAAACGCACTGCTTCGGGGCAGAGGCTCACCACGGCAGTGCAAAACCTGCACCGGCAGAAGCTGCAAAATTTACATTTTCGACACGTCGACCGTGGAACTGCGCTCACAATCGGCTCATCCAAACGGGCAAAGCAATGCGCCGCCACCGGGGAGGGCTTCAAGATGCGGGACTATCGACTCACAGCCATCAAAACCTGGTCTCCGCTGCTGATTCTGGTCCTTGGCCTGGCAGCCTCGCTATTTGTCAGCCATTTTGTGCAGCGGCTTGCCGATGAGCAAAGTCATCGCCGCTTCCAGCTGGCTGCAGCCCATCTCGCCGAAAAACTGGTTGAAGACATTCGTCAGGCCACGCTGACAGTCCAAGCTAGCGGCTGGTTCTGGCAATCCGTACCGGGGCTCGGCGACAACGAGTTCACTTACTATGCGCACGAAGCATTGAGCCGCACCCCTGGCCTCAACAGCCTGATCTTCTATCAATGGCACGAGCCCGGACTGGACCATGCCGAACGCGGCCCGCTAATGCCGGTATTTGCCGAACCCGACCTGGATCTGCCCGGCCGTCTCGGCCAGTTGCCGGTTGCCCCATTTGACGAACTAACGCTCGACCGTGCCGTCGGTGCCGGCACGCCATTGGCCACCAGCAGTCTGGCTTCCGGCCGGGCCGACCGCCCCCGCCTGCTGTTCGGAATCGGGCAGCCGGTCTACGCTCTGCCGCTACCAACCCAGAGCGATGACCGCAAACGCCTGATCCGCGGGATTGCGCTCGGGGTGATCGAGATTGACGGGCTGATGCAAAGGGCTGTGCGCGATGCCGAATTGAACGACTTGCAATTGCAGTTGCTCGAACAGGGAGCTGGCTCGCCCGTTCCGTTGCTGACCCGGGGTGGCGACGACAGCGCCCCGGTCCGACATCTGCACAATGTCGATATTTCGCCTCCGGAACGGCACTGGCAATTACGCATCGCGACCGGCCCCTCTTGGCATGAGGGCAGCCGCAGTCTGGGTCATCTGACCTTGTTTGGCGGCATCCTGGCAACGCTGGTAATTGCAGCGCTCAGCCTGCTCTCGTTGCGCAGCCGCAACGAAGCCCGAAAAATTCAGCAGCGCCTGGAGCAAATCACAAATCATGCCCCGATTGGCGTCTTCCAGTTGCACTGCGATCTGGACGGACACCGGCATCCGACCTACTACAGCCGCCAGGTTGCCGAGTTGATGGGAATTCAGCCGGAGGAACTCGCAGCCGACCGGCGCAATCTGTTCCGCTATGCGGCCGCCGCCGACTGGCAAGCCTACGATGCAATCCTCGATGCAGCCGTCGCCGGACGTCAGGCCTGGGCAACTGATCTGCGGCTGTGCATCGCTGGCGAGGAACGCTGGATTCACAGTGTGGCCGAACCGATGCCGCAAGAAGACGGCAGCACCCTGTACAACGGCTATATCGAAGACATCACCCAAGCCCGCCAACAACAGGCGCAGCTACTGGCGCTGAGCCAGGAGCAACGGATCATTCTGGAAAACGTTCCGGTCGGTGTGGCATTCAGCGGTGACGGCCGTTACATCCAGGTAAACCACTGTTTTGCCAACTTGTTCGGTTGCGGCCAGAGGGACCAGCTGATCGGCGCCGAAACCGCGATGATTTTCCAGTCAGAGGCCAGCTACCGGGAGTTCGCCAGTCAGATCGGGCCGGCTCTGGCCAGCCACGGCCACGGCGAACTGGAGTGGCCGCTGCGCGCACATGACGGACGTAGCTTCTGGGGACGCATCGCCGGCCAGACCGTCGATGTTCCGGGCTTCCAGCGGGCAGCGATCTGGATCATTGAAGACATCAGCGAACGCCGGATGATGCTGCAGGAACTCAATGAAGCCAAGGAGAACATTGAGGCGATGATTGCTGCCCCCGGCCTGCTGGTCTGCATCCTCGACCACTCCGGTCGGATTCTCCGGATCAACGATGCGGCAGCCCGAGCCCTGGCCGACACGCCTGAACGCCTGCTGGGCAGCCAGCGCTACTTCTCAGACCCTGACCCGGTCCACGAGCAACGACATGCAGTCTTCCTGCGCACCCTGCACAGCGGCCGCCCCGAATTGTTCGAAGACAGCCAGGGGCAGCGCCACTTCGACCACAGCTACTATCCGGTACGCAACGAGCAAGGAGAGGTCAGCCGGGTAGTTTGCGTCAGCCGCGACATCACCCGCCGGCGCGAGGCCGAAAAGGCAATCGAGCAGGCATCGCGCCGGCTCGAACTGGCGCAGGAAGCCGCAGACCTCGGAGTTTTCCAATATACCCCGGACGACAGCATGCTCCATCTCGACCAGCGGGGAAACATTCTGGTACGAGGCATCCCCGGCGACCTGCATGCGCCGCTCAGCGAATTCATCGCCGGCCTGGAGGGGGTAGAGAGGAGCGCGATCAGCGAACTGTTTACCGAGCTCGACATGCGCAACCGCTGGCAGTTCGACAGCTCGGTGATCTGGCCCTGCGGCCGCCGCCACTGGCTGCGTTTCCATGGCCAGCGACAACAGGATGAGACACGTAGCGGCTGGATCGGCGTGATTCAGGACATCAGCCAACAGCAGGAAACCGAACTGGCCCTACGCGAAGCAAAAGATCTGGCCGAACAGGCAACGCAGATGAAATCGGACTTTCTGGCCAACATGAGTCATGAAATCCGGACTCCGATGAATGCCGTGATCGGTATGACCCATCTCGCGTTGAAAACCGAATTGACCCCGAAGCAGCGGGACTATCTGGCCAAAATCAACGCCTCCAGCCAGCACCTGCTGGGAGTGATCAACGACATCCTCGACTTCTCCAAAATTGAGGCCGGCAAGCTGGAAATCGAGGCAATTCCGTTCGAGGTCGAGAGCGTGCTCGAAAACGTTGCCAACCTGACCCAGGAAAAGGCGATGACCAAAGGCCTCGAACTGATTTTCAACGTTTCGCCGCAGGTTCCGGAGACCTTGATCGGCGACCCACTGCGACTGGGCCAGATTCTGCTCAACTTCGCCAGCAACGCGGTGAAATTTACCGAGCGCGGCTCGATCGAAATTGAAATTTCAATCGCTGATCAGGACGAAGATCAATACCTGCTCCGCTTTACGGTCAGCGACACCGGCATCGGGCTCAACCCAGAGCAGCAGCAGAAACTGTTCCAGAGCTTCCATCAGGCTGATAGCTCAACCACCCGGCGTTACGGCGGTACCGGGCTAGGTTTGGCGATTTCCCGGCGACTGGCCGAGATGATGGGGGGTGAGGTCGGGGTCAGCAGCATCCCTGGCAAAGGCTCGCGCTTCTGGTTTACCGCCCGGCTGAAGGCGGGTGAGAACAAGCCCCACCGCAAGATTCTGGCCAGCGACCTGCAAGACCTGCCGGTACTGTTGATCGACGATAACGAAAGCGCGCTGGCAGCCCTCGCCGCAACCCTCTGCAACATGGGCCTGGCCGTCGATACCTGCAGCGACGGTGCGGTCGGCCTGACCATGGTCAAGGCCGCTGCCGATGCCGGACGTGACTATGCACTGGCGCTGATCGACTGGCAGATGCCCGGCTGGAGCGGCATCGAAACCGCCGAGCGACTGCAGGCCCTGCAATTGGCCAAACTGCCCAAGTTGATCCTGATTACGGCCTTCGGCCGCGAGGAGGCGCTGCATGCAGCGCACCAGGCCGGCTTCCAGGCCAGCCTGATCAAGCCGATCAATAAGTCGGTGCTGTTCGAGACGATTGCCAGCGTCCTCGGTCAAAACGAACTGGAGGAACGCCGCGAAAGCTTCGACCTGTCGGCGCAACCCCAAATCACAGGACGTCTGGCCGGGGCGCGGATACTGCTTGTCGAGGACAACGAGCTGAATCAGGAAGTGGCCCTTGGCTTGCTCGCCGAAAGCGGGGCCGAAGTCGATCTCGCCGAAAACGGGCTGCAGGCGGTTGAGATGAGCGGACTTCAGTCCTACGATCTGGTCCTGATGGACATGCAGATGCCGGTGATGGATGGCATCACTGCCACCCGGAAAATTCGCGAACGCGACGGCAATGCCTTACTGCCGATTGTCGCAATGACCGCCAATGCCTTGCCCAGCGACCGCGAGCGCTGCCTTGATGCCGGCATGGACGAGCATTTGGCCAAGCCGATTGATCCCGGTGAACTCTACCAACTGCTGCTGCGCCGGATTGGCCCGCGCCAAATGGTCGGTACGACCGCGCTACCCCCTCACACGGTGGTCCAGGAACAGCAACTGCCGGAAATTACCGGACTGGACACCCGGGTAGGCCTTAAATGCGTGCTGGGCAAGACTTCATCCTACCTATCGCTACTGCGCAAATTCACGGTCAACCAAGGGGATACCGGCGAGCGCCTCAAAGTTGCCTGTGCCACCGACGATCGCGACACTGCGACCCGCCTGGCTCATACCTTGCGCGGCGTCGCCGGCAATATTGGCGCATTGCCCTTGATGCAACTAGCCGGAGAGCTCGAACAACAAATCGTGCAGCAAGCCGGCCCACTGACCTCGCCACCACCGGCACTCGCCCCGTGTGTGCGCGAACTCGAGCAACTTCTGGCCGCACTGCTGCAGCAGTTGGCGGCACCGGCTGCGACCGCTGGCAACCTGCAGGTAGCGCCGGCTTCGGCCGAACTACTGCAGCAACTGGAAAGCTGCTTGCGCCAAGGCGACCCGGTTGCCTGCGAACTGCTCAACCACCACGAGTCTGCACTGCGAGCCCGCTTGGGTGAGCGCTTTCCTGCGCTCGCCCACGCCATCGGCAATTTCGATTTCGAACGCGCAGCCAACGAATTGCAGGCTAGCCACACCACCGAGGAGATCAAGGCATGAATACCCAGGCCACCATCCTGGTTGTGGATGACACCCCGGAAAATCTGGCATTGATGCACGCCCTGCTGCGCGACAGCTACCGGGTCAAGGTCGCCAACCATGGTTTGCGCGCACTTGAGTTGGCCGCAACCGAACCGGCGCCGGACCTGATCCTGCTCGACATCATGATGCCGGAAATCGACGGCTACGAAGTTTGCCGACGGCTCAAGGCCAATCCGCAAACCCGGGAAATTCCGGTACTGTTCCTGACCGCAAAAAGCGAAGAAACCGACGAAGAAACCGGCCTCGCCCTCGGGGCAGTCGATTACCTGACCAAACCGATCAAACCGGCGATTGTCTTGGCTCGGATAAAAACCCATCTGCAACTACGCGCGGCAGCACTCTTCCTGGCCGACCGCAATCGCTACCTGGAAGCAGAGGTACATCGGCGAACACTGGAAGTACAGGCGATCCAGGATGTCACCATCCTGGCGATGGCCTCGCTCGCCGAAACCCGTGACAATGAAACCGGCAACCACATCCGCCGGACCCAGCATTACGTCAAGGCCCTGGCCGAAGCCCTGAGTCAGCAGCCCGGCTACGCGCACATGCTTGACGAGAAGACCATTGGATTGCTCTTCAAATCAGCCCCCTTGCACGACATCGGCAAAGTAGGGATTCCCGATGCAGTACTGCTCAAGCCGGGCCCATTCGACAGCGATGAAATGACAATCATGAAAACCCACGCTCAACTCGGCCGCGACGCGATCGAACACGCTGAGCGACAACTGGGGATGGAGGTCGACTTTCTCCGCTATGCCAAGGAAATTGCCTATTCGCATCAAGAGAAATGGGATGGCAGCGGCTACCCGGAAGGCCTGGCCGGTGAAGCGATCCCGCTGTCAGCCCGGTTGATGGCACTGGCCGATGTGTACGATGCCTTGATCAGCCGCCGGGTCTACAAACCGCCATTCAGCCATGAGCAAGCCAAAGAAATCATTTGCAATGGTCGCGGCAATCATTTCGACCCAGCGGTAGTTGATGCATTTCTCGCCGAGGAAGAACGATTCATCGAGATTGCCAGGACCTTTTCCGACTGATCCGGCATCGGTTTGCCAAGCCCCGAGTGAAGCAGACCTCGCCTTTCCCGGCACCGATCGCTGCACCGGCCGGGATTTCCGGTAAAACCGAGCCAACCCCGCCGGCACAAAAATCGGATCTGCCAAACTCAAGAAACACGGCCTGATTCACTGCTCAGGCAAGATGCTCGCCGAACTCAGGCAAAGGCACTGGAGCAGGCCTCTACCGCTACCATTGCCTTGGCCTGATGCAAGTCGGCGGCATGTCCGCTGGCATAGAGGCAGCAAGCCAGCTGATTGGCGAGCGGCGAAGGCAAAGGAATCTGCTTGTCGAGTACCCGCCGGGTCCACTCCGCAGTACTCGCTGCATCCGCACTCTCGGGCAAATGCGGCAAGGCACGCAGGCTTTCATGCTCGGCCTCGAATAACACGGTCGACTCGCCAAAACGCAACATTTCCAGGCGTGGCCGGCGCTTGGGATTAGCATACGGCTCCCCCTCGGTACCTCGCAGCAGAAGGCCGCAACTATCCCGTTCGGCAAGCAGCGTGCGCATCAACTCGATAAAGTCGGGGTGCGTCGCCGGGGCCACCAGCACGGCCTCGCCGGCAAACGGGTTGAGTAACTTGACCAGACTGTGGGCGCTATTGCGGATTCCCATCCGGGAGCGCAGCGAGAGCAATTGATGCAAACCGGGATGCAATACGCTGACCGGAACAAACGCCAGGTGCTCCTGGTCGATGGCCTGCTGGGCCTGAATCGGTGTGGTTGCAGGAAGAATCCCCAATTCCCGGAAAATCTGCCCGGTAGTAACCCGCCCATAGCCTTCAAGCAGGCCATGCACCAGTACGGGTACGCCAAACCGCTGCAGCAACAATGCCAACAAAGGCGTCAGGTTCGCCTCCTTGCGCGCTCCGTTATAGGTTGGGAGTACGACCGGACGGGCCCGGCCCGGTGGCAACCGGAGTTTTTCCGTCCGGCTGTCGATGGCATCGAGAAAGCCTTGCATTTCATCGACCGCCTCGCCCTTGACCCGCAGGGCAACAATGATTGCCCCCAACTCCAGCTCGGGGACAGATTGGTCCAACATCGCCCCGTAAAGTACGCTGGCTTCGTCGCGCGCCAAGTCGCGTGCGCCCTGCGCACCGCGACCAAGTTCCTTGATGTAATGGGCAAAGCTCATCTTGCTCTCCTGCTCTCAGGCAGCTACAGGGTGACGGGGCGTGTATTCTGCCACCAGACGCTTGAGGTCGGGGAGGCAGCCACCGCAAAAACTGCCGCACTTCAAATCTTCCCGCAGTTGCGCCAGATCGGCACCGGCCAGCACAGCTTCCTCGATCTGCTGGGCACTGACATCCGCACACTTGCAGACGATCTGCCTTACTGGCAAAACTTGTGGCGGACGGGCACTGGGCGCCAGCGCCAAGCGCAGCATGGCCGCTTCCAGCCCCCCCTCAGCGAGCGCCGCCTTGAGCCAGGACTGAGCCAGGGCTTCGCCAGCCAACCGCACCCCGTGCAGGACCCCGGCGCTAGCCCAGGCCTTTTTCTCGACTCCCCGCGCCGGATCGCTATAAACCATTGCTCCGGTCAACCCGGCCAGGCCAAAAGCCTGGTCCAGCAAGGTCAGTTCTTCGGCCGTCTGGGCCGTTGCGGTAGCGCCGCGCAGCACTACCACCGCAGCCTTGCGGCCATACAGACTGAGTGTCGCATAAGGAAAATGGGCCAACTGCGGGCGCAACCGCCGCAACAATTCCAGAGCTTCGTCGCGGTCGGCACATCGCCGCAGTACGGCGAACGGGAATGGCAAATCCAGGCGTTCGATTTCTACGGCTGCATGCTTCAGTTCCGGCTGCTGCGAGTAGGGGTCAACGGCATCGCAGCTGAGGGCATTGACCCCGGGAGAATTCATGAACTTACTGCCCCAGTGCATCGGCATCCACGCCCGGCCCTGTGCCAAGCCGCTACCGCTGATCACTCGCACCCGCAGACTGCCGCGACCATTGCGCACCTCCGCAAGATCACCATCGGCAAGGCCGCGATGCCGCATGTCGCACGGGTGCATCGACAGAAGGGGCTCATCCTCAAGATTGAACAGCCGGGGCACGCTACCGGTTCGGCTCATGCCGTGCCAGTGGTCACGCATCCGACCGCTGAGCAGACTGATTGGATAAGCCTCAGCCAAAGAATCGGCCGTGCCGGCATCGACAACCTCGACAAAACGTGCACGTCCACTCGGGGTCGGAAAACGACCGTCCTCATAAAGCCGGGCCCGGCCCTGTGCAGCCCCTGACGGGAATGGCCACTGTTGCGGCCCAGCTTGCTCCAGCAAGGCATAGGAAAGACCACCGATATCGAGATCACGCCCGCAGGTCGTTGCCCGGTGTTCGTTGAACACTTCTTCACTGGAGATATACGGGAAAAGCCGTTCAGTTGCTGGATGGTCGAGAGCCCTCCCCAGGCGACGGGCAAAATCGACGACGATTTCCCAGTCATGGCGGGCCTCGCCCGGTGCGGGGACGGCAGGCAGCACGCGGCTGATGCGGCGCTCGGAATTGGTTACCGTGCCATGCTTTTCGCCCCAGGCCGACGCCGGTAAGAGCAGGTCAGCGTAATCGGCGGTATCGGTATCGGCAAAGGCCTCCTGCAACACCACATACTCGGCCCCCGCCAAGGCAGCACGCACCCCTGCCTGGTTAGGCAGCGACTGCGCGGGATTAGTGCAGGCAATCCACACCGCCTTGATCTCACCAGTTCGCAAGGCTCGAAACAGATCAACCGCAGCCTTGCCTGGCTGCGCCGGTACGTGCGGCACCCCCCAGAAGCGGGCGATTTCGGCCCGGTGGTCAGGATTAGCCAGGTCGCGGTGAGCAGGCAAGAGATTGGACAGTCCGCCGACTTCCCGTCCGCCCATCGCATTTGGCTGGCCAGTCAGGGAAAATGGGCCGGCTCCGGGCTTGCCGATCTGCCCGGTTGCCAAGTGCAAGTGAATCAAGGACGCATTGTTGTGAGTGCCGTGCGCTGATTGATTCAACCCCTGACAATACAAGGAAAGAGCCGGACCATTCTGGGCAAACCAGCGCGCCGCAAGCAGCAGGTCGGCAGTCGCCAGGCCGCACACTTCGGCAACCCGTGCTGGCGTGTAGCTACGGACGATCTCCTTGAGGCGCTCAAAACCTTCGGTGTGGGCTGCGATGTAAGCCTGATCAAGCCAGCCTTCGTTGATCAGAATATTGAGCAAGCCGTTGAATAAGGCAATGTCAGTGCCGGGTCGCAAGGCCAGATGCAGATCGGCGATTTCAGCGGTTTCACTGCGGCGGGGATCGACCACGATGATTTTGAGCTCGGGATTCGCGGCCTTGGCATCCTCAATCCGGCGAAACACGATCGGATGTGCCACAGCCGGATTGGCTCCGGCAATCAGCAAGGTCCCGGCCAGGGCAATATCCTCGTAGCTGCAAGGTGGCGCATCGGCCCCCAAAGTCTGCTTGTAGCCAGCCACCGCCGAAGACATGCACAGGCGCGAATTGGTATCGATATTGTTGGTACCGATCAGCCCCTTGGCCAGTTTGTTAAAGACGTAGTAGTCCTCGGTCAGGAGCTGCCCCGAGACGTAGAAGGCGACACTGTTCGGCCCGTACGCGCGGATGATCTCGGCGAACCGTGCGGCCGCCGTATCCAGGGCCTGCGCCCAGCTTACACGTTGCCCGGCTGCGCCGCGCTGCGCCCTCAGCTCGGGATGGAGCAGGCGGCTGGCTGGCTGGGCGGCAAGATGCAAACTGGCGCCCTTAGTGCAGAGCCGACCGAGGTTTGCCGGATGATCCGGATCGCCGCGGACACCGGTAATCCGGATTCCGTCGTGCTCGATCAGCACGCCGCAGCCAACGCCGCAATAACAACAGGTGGATTTAACTTCGTTTTTCATGGTTGCCCTTCCTTGCCAAGAGGAACAGCAACAGCCATGCCAACCGACGAAACCATTGATTAAAAAAGAAAAAGAGGAAAATCGGCTGAGCAATTTTCCTCTTTTTGGTGCGTCGACCGTAGTCGAGCCCTTATTTGATGCGCTGCAATTTGGGGCGCCCGCCTTCCGGCCGGGGCGGCTCAGGCGGCGGCTCATCGGGAAACGGCGTCGCCACAGCTACAGGTGCCAACTGCACACTACCGGGGCTACCTGCGGCTTCCACTTCGAAGGCCATGCCAGCACCGTTTTCGCGAGCGTAAATTGCAGCCACACGGCCGACCGGTACCGACAACTCGCGAGCGACGCCACCAAAGCGCGCCTGAAACTCGACGTATTCATTGCCAATTTGCAAGCGGTTGGTGGCCGTCGGACCGACATTCAGCACGATCTGCCCGTCGCGGACAAATTCGCGCGGAACCCGGGTCATCTCGTCGACTTCGACAGCGATGTACGGGGTATAGCCGTGGTCGTTGCACCACTCCCAGATTGCACGCAACAAATAGGGTTTGGTCGACGGGAGTTGCTCTTCCATTTCGGTCATTACTTGCGCATGGCCTTTTCAGACGGAGTCAGCGCATCAATGAAACCTTGACGGGTAAAGATCCGTTCGGCGTACTTCATCAAGGGTGCAGCTGCCTTGCCCAAATCGATTCCGTAGTGATCGAGGCGCCACAGCAGCGGCGCGATCGCAACGTCAAGCATCGAGAAGTCATCGCCAAGCATGAATTTCTGCTTGGTGAAGATTGGCACAATCTCGGTCAGGCGAGCCTTGATTTCCTGGCGAGCCTTTTCGGCAGCTTTGTCGCCAGCCTTGCTCTTTTCCAGGACTTCCATGTGCACGAAAATCTCGCGCTCCATACCAACAAGCAGCTGACGCGCGCGCGCGCGCATGATCGGGTCTGCCGGCATCAACTGCGGATGCGGGAAGCGCTCATCAATATATTCGTTGATGATGTTAGGCTCGAACAGGACGAGATCGCGCTCGACCAGGACGGGTACACGGTTATGCGGATTGATAGCCGCCATTTCCTCTGGCTTGTTAAAAAGATCGACGTCGATCACCTGGAAATCCATCCCCTTTTCAAAGAGGACGATACGGCAACGGTGGCTGAAGGGGCAGGTCGTGCCCGAATAGAGGTTCATCATAAGCGGTTAGCCTCAAAATGCGATTCGGCATCGGGGCGGGGCCAAAGCCCTGCCGCGATGCCGCGATCCGATCCGGCAAGGATCAGTGGATGTCTTTCCAGTATTCCTTCTTGAGCGCGTAAGCGACCACGAAGAGCAAGCCCAGGAAAGCCAGAACGAAGAAGCCCAGAGTCTTGCGGAACTCCTGCTGCGGCTCGCCCATCCAGACCATGAACCCGACCAGGTCGGAAATCGCCTTGTCGTATTCGGTCGGGGAGAGTTTACCCGGAACAACCTGCTCGAGTTTATGGCTTTCGTGATTCAGCTTGTACTGGCCTTGCACTTCCCACAGCGGGTTGGGCATGCCGACATTTTCAAAAATCACGTTATTCCAGCCAGTCGGGCGGTTTTCGTCACGGTAGAACGAACGCAGGTAAGTGTAGAGCCAGTCGGCGCCAGCACCGGCGTTTCCGGCCTCGCCACGGGCACGAGCCAGAATCGTCAGGTCCGGAGGCGTAGCACCGAACCACTGCTTCTGCTCGTCAGAACGAGCGGCAACAGCCATCAGGCCACCGATCTTGTCGGAGGTGAACATCAGGTTGTCCTTGACCTGCTGCTCGGTCAAGCCGAGATCGAGCAGGTTTTTGTAGCGCATGTAGGACGCACCGTGACAGTTCAGACAGTAATTGACGAACAGCTTGGCGCCGTTTTGCAGCGCGGCCTTATCGCTGACCGAACCCGGCCATTTATCGAGATGCACGTTGCCGCCACTGGCCAGTGCCAGCATCGGAGCAAAGAGCAATGCGATCAGGAATTTTTTCATTTTAGGCATCCTCTCACTTCATCGTGACACGTTCGGGGACCGGCTTGAACTTGTCCATGCGGGACCACCACGGCATGCCGAGGAAGAAACCGAAATAGAACACCGAGCAAACCTGGGAAACCAGTTCGCCCATCGGCGACGGGGACAGGGTGCCCAGATAGCCGAGGATGAAGAAGCAAATCACGAAGATGGTGAGCATGACCTTGGTGATCGGACCGCGATAGCGGATCGAGCGCACCGGGGAACGGTCAAGCCAGGGCAGGAAAGCAAAGATCACCACCGAAGCGCCCATGGCGACGACGCCCCAGAACTTGGCGTCGAGACCGAACAGCGGGTAGGTCACGGCACGCAGGATCGAGTAGAACGGGGTGAAGTACCAGACCGGTGCGATGTGCGGCGGGGTCTTCAGCGGGTCAGCCGGGTAGAAGTTCGGGGTTTCGAGGAAGTAGCCACCACCTTCCGGTGCGAAGAACATCACTGCCGAGAAAGCCATCAGGAAGACGATGACACCGACGATGTCCTTGACCGAGTAGTAGGGGTGGAACGGAATGCCGTCGAGCGGAATGCCGTTCTCGTCCTTCTTTTCCTTGATGTCGATACCGTCCGGGTTGTTCGAACCGGTTTCGTGCAGCGCCAGGATGTGCGCGGCGACCAGGCCGAGCAGGACCAGCGGGAAGGCGATCACGTGGAAGGAGAAGAAGCGGTTCAGCGTGGCATCGCCAACGACGAAGTCGCCGCGGATGACGATCGACAGATCCGGCCCGATGATGGGAATCGCCGAGAACAGGTTCACGATCACCTGGGCGCCCCAGAAGGACATCTGGCCCCAAGGGAGCAGGTAGCCGAAGAAGGCTTCACCCATCAGCACCAGGAAGATGCCGACACCGAACAGCCAGGTCAGTTCACGCGGTTTACGATAGGAACCGTAGAGCAAGCCACGGAACATGTGCATGTAAACCACGATGAAGAAGGCCGAAGCGCCGGTCGAGTGCATGTAGCGGATGATCCAACCGCCCGGCACGTCGCGCATGATGTACTCGACGGAAGCGAAGGCCACCGGCACGCCATTGGCGTTAACGGCTGCATCCGGCTTGTAGTGCATGACCAGGAAGATGCCGGTGACAATCTGGATCACCAACACCAAGAGTGCCAGCGAACCGAAGAAATACCAGAAGTTGAAGTTCTTCGGAGCGTAGTATTCGGAGAGGTGCCCCTTCCACATGGAAGTTGCGGGGAAACGGGCATCAACCCATTCCAGTACGTTGCCGGCAATCGAACCGTCGGACTTGTACTTTTCAAAAGTACCACCAGCCATTTCTTAAGCCCCCTTCTTGTCTTCGCCGATCAGAATGCGCGTATCAGAGAGATACACGTGCGGCGGAACTTCGAGATTGGTCGGTGCGGGCTTTGCCTTGAAGACGCGGCCAGCAAAATCGAAGGTGGAACCGTGGCAGGGGCACAGGAAGCCACCCAGCCAGTCACCGCCCATGCCTTCCTCGGCCCCCTTCTTGAACTTATTGGAGGGAGAGCAGCCAAGGTGAGTACAGATACCGACGACCACCAGAAGCTCAGGCTTGATCGAGCGGGTTTCGTTCTGCGCGTAGGCCGGCTGCTGATTCTTTTCAGACTTCGGATCGGCCACTGCATCAGCCAGTTTCGGCAAGGTATCAAGCATCTCCTTGGTGCGATTGATAATCCACACCGGCTTGCCGCGCCACTCGACGGTCAACATCTGACCTGCTTCGAGCTTGCTGATATCGACTTCGACCGGCGCACCTGCTGCTTTGGCGCGCTCGGAAGGAAGCAAGCTGGAGACGAACGGTACAAGCGCCCCCACGGCACCTGCCCCGCCCACGGCTGCCGTCGCGACGACAAGACGCCGGCGACCGCAGTCCACTTTTCCTTGATTGCTCATAACGCTGACCCCTAAAGGAATTGGATGGGATGGAACATAAACGCGAGATTATACGGCAAGCGCAGCCCTGTTAAAAGCCGACATCATTCAGCAAAGGACTTTCGCTCCCGCAAGGCCTGCGCCAGCGTTCCCGGATCAACGAATTCGAGCTCCCCCCCTACAGGTATACCGCGCGCGATCCTGGTCACACGAATCCCGCGAGGCGCCAGCATCGCACTCAGGTAATGCGCAGTTGCCTCGCCCTCATTCGTGTAGTTGGTCGCCAGAATCACTTCCTTCACCGCTCCATCAAGAACCCGATCAAGCAGTCGCTCGAACCCCAATTCGCGGGCACCGACTCCATCAAGCGGAGAAATTCGCCCCATCAATACGTAATAGAGCCCCTTGTAAGCCAAGGTTTGCTCCATCATGTTCATATCGACCGGAGTCTCGACGACGCACAACAACGAGGAATCGCGATGCGGGGAGGCGCAGCGGTCGCACAAATCGGATTCGGAAAGGGTATTGCAGCGCTGACAATGGCGCACTGCATCCAAGGCGTGCAACAGGGCGTCACCCAACCGCCGCGCTCCCAGACGATCACTCTGCAGGAGATGGTAGGCCATGCGCTGCGCCGATTTCGGACCGACACCCGGCAAGCAGCGCAAGGCCTCGATCAAAGCCTCAAGACCGCTGGGGTTCACTTAGAAAGGCATCTTGAAGCCAGGCGGCAACTTCAGGCCAGAGGTAAAACCGGCCATCTTTTCTTGACTAACAGCTTCGGCGCGGCGGATTGCATCGTTGAATGCAGCCGCAATCAAGTCTTCCAGCATTTCCCGGTCATCCATGACAGACGGATCGATATTGATGCGCCGCACCTCGTTGCTGCAGGTCATCACGATCTTGACCATACCCGCACCGGACTGCCCCTCAACCTCAACCAGGGCAAGTTGCTCTTGCGCCTTTTTCATATTGTCCTGCATCGCCTGAGCCTGCTTCATCAGGCCGCCCAATCCACCTTTCAACATCGATTCACTCCATTAGCCAACGGGTTTAATAGTTTCCTTGTCGAGCACCGCATCGCAGGACTCGAGCATTTCACGCACAAATGGGTCACGATCAATCGCGGCACATGCTTGCTGCTGGCGCTGCTCACGCTCACGTCCGGCCTGCGCCGCCGGCGTATCTCCGTCAATTTGCTTGACCTCGATACGAAGGGCGAGGTTACGACCGAAATAGGCCGCCAGGGCTTGCTGCAACTTGTCCTGCGATGCCTTCATCTGCAGATGGCCACGCTCCGGCGGCAAACGTAGAAGACACAAGGCATCGTCCAGTTGGCGCAACTCGCAGTTTTGCGCAAGCTCCCGCGCCAGCCCTGAAATCGGCAACTCCGCGACAACTCTCCGCCAGTCAACCACCCCACCCCCGGCAGCTTCGGTCGAATTTGCCACAGTCAACTCAACCACCACAGCCCTGGAAGGAGCCATTTCAGACTCGCCTCGAACCGCCATCTGCCCTCCGGGTGCGATGGGACTGCGCACCAATGACTTGGCCCGGGGCGCCACCGCAGCGACCACATCGGCAACTGAAGACGGCCGAAATGAATGCAGGCGCAGCAAGGTCATCACGAAACCGGAATATTCATCCGGCGCCAAGCCGAGCTCAGAGCGCCCAACAATCGCAATCTGATAGGCCAACTGCACGAATTCGGGCGAAAACCCCGCCGCCAGGGCCAGCAGACGATCGCGCCCCGGCTCATCCTCTGCAATCGCGGCCGGCGCACACTGCGCCACCTGAATCTGGGTGAGCAGCCCCGCCAAGGCCTGCAAAGCCGAGGCAAAAGACAAGCTGCGCACACTCATGTCAGCGGCCACCCGCAACAATTCAGAGGCATCACCGAGCCGCACCGCTTCAAGCAGCGCGAAGAGGTGATCTTGATCGACCGTACCCAGCATGGCGCGAACCTGGCCATCATATACGGCCCCCGCCCCATGCGCGATAGCCTGATCAAGCAGCGACAAAGCATCACGCATACTGCCCGCCGCGGCATGCGCAATCTGCGCCAGAGCGGCCGCCTCAAAGGGCACTCCTTCTGCCTGCAGCACATGCGACAAATGCCCACAGATCGCCGGCGGAGGCATTTGCTTCAAGTTGAACTGCAAGCAGCGCGACAGCACAGTCACCGGGATTTTTTGCGGATCGGTCGTAGCCAGAATGAACTTGACGTGCTCAGGCGGCTCCTCCAAGGTCTTCAGCATTGCATTGAAGGCTGAAGTTGAGAGCATATGCACTTCGTCAATCACATAGACCTTGAAGCGCCCACGGGTCGGTGCGTACACGGCGTTTTCGAGCAACTGCCGCATTTCGTCAACACGGGTATTGGTGGCCGCATCGACCTCCAGCAGATCGACAAAGCGCCCGGCATCGATTTCGAGACAGGCCGAGCACTGCCCACAGGGCTCGGACGTAATACCGCGTTCACAGTTCAGTGATTTGGCGAGGATGCGCGCCAGCGTGGTCTTGCCAACCCCGCGCGTTCCGGTGAAAAGGTAGGCATGATGAAGACGCTGCTCGGTCAGCGCATGCGTCAAGGCACGAACTACGTGCTCCTGCCCAACCAGCGTTGAAAAATTGCGCGGCCGCCACTTGCGCGCAAGAACCTGATAACTCATGCGCCTCACACCAGAAGCAAAAATGAAAATGGCGAGCCTAACCCCCGGCACTTGCAGTAAATGGCTGTGGCTGCTTCCTTCCGGACCTGACCAGGTTCACCACCCTGCAATGCGGGGAGACCCGCCGGCGCGAATTCTAGCACAGCATTTCGCGGATAACGCTTCTACGGGGGGGTTTTATTGCATCACCGACAAAACGATGATTCAGCGCTGCCAAAGAAAAACGGGCCCGTAGGCCCGTTGACCGTAAGAATATGTAATTCGATGCTTACTTGAACGGGTGTTGCTTGAGAATGGTTTCGTCGCGCTCAGGACCGGTAGACACAATCGCGATCGGAACTTCGCACAGGGCCTCAAGGCGATTCAGATAAGCCTGCGCGTTAACAGGCAAATCCTCCCAGCACTTGACCCGGAAAGTGGTTCCTTCCCAGCCCGGCATGGTTTCGTAGATCGGTTCGCAGCGCGCAACGTCGTCAGCACCGATCGGTAGCAAATCAAGCACCTTGCCATCCAGCTTGTAACCCGTACAAATCTTGATCTCCGTGAGCCCATCGAGAACATCAAGTTTGGTAATACACAGACCTGTCAACCCATTGATCCGAGCCGAACGCCGGAGCAGCGCCGCATCAAACCACCCGCAGCGACGCTTGCGGCCGGTCACGGTACCAAACTCCTTACCCACCGTGAACATCTGGTGACCAGGAGTCCCTTCGGCATCGATATCAAGTTCGCTAGGGAACGGCCCGCCACCAACCCGTGTACAGTAGGCCTTGGTGATTCCGAGGACATAATGCAGCATACCCGGACCAATCCCTGCCCCAGCCGCAGCCTGACCGGCAACACAATTTGAGGAGGTAACAAAAGGATAGGTCCCGTGATCGATATCAAGCAGGGTCCCTTGGGCGCCTTCGAACAGCATGTTCTGACCGGCTTTATTGGCATCATAAAGTGCGGCAGAAACATCGACGACCATCGGCCTGATTACCTCAGCGTCAGCCATTGCCTGATCGTAGACCAACTGGAAATCAACTGGATCAGCCTTGAAGTACTGGGTCAGGACAAAATTGTGATACTCCAGAACCTCCTTAAGCTTTTCGGCAAAGCGCTCGGGGTAGAACAAGTCATAAACCCGCAACCCACGGCGGGAAACCTTGTCCTCGTAGGTCGGGCCAATCCCCTTTCCAGTAGTGCCGATTTTTTTGTCGCCAGCCTTAGCCGCCTCACGCGCCTTATCAATTGCGGAATGATAGGGGAGAATGATCGGACACCCCGGGCTGATCTTGAGCCGGGAGCGAACATTGATCCCCCCCTTTTCAAGTTCTCCAATTTCCGAAATGAGGTGGTGAATATCGAGAACCACGCCATTGCCGATGTAGCAATCGACACCATCGCGAACGATTCCGGACGGGACCAGATTGAGCTTATAGACATTCTCGCCAACCACCAGCGTATGACCCGCATTATGCCCCCCCTGAAAGCGCACAACGCCCTTGGCGTGATCGGTCAACCAATCAACGATTTTGCCTTTTCCCTCGTCGCCCCACTGGGTCCCCACGACGATTACATTCTTGGCCATTTTTTCAGTCCTCTTGTATTGCTTCGATAATCCAGCGACCGCCAACATGCACCAGCTTGCGATCACAGAAAGGCCCCTCACAGGCTGACTCCCCTGGCAACAGTTCAACCACACTCTCGCCCTGCGCCCGAAGCGCATTGATATGCGCCACCAGTACCAGATCATTCCCGACATGCGGCGCCAGGATTGCCCCCTTGGTCACAGCCGGTGGCACCAAGCGCGCCACTTCACGCAAATCGAGGGAGAAGCCGGTTGCCGGGCGCGCCCGGCCAAATGCGCGACCGACACCGTCATAGCGCCCGCCTTGTGCTACAGCAGCCGGATAAGCTTGGCTATAAGCCGCAAAAACGACGCCGTTATGATAGTGATAACCGCGCAAATCACCCAAATCGATTGAAAACGGCAAATCTGGCGCATTGTCGATCAGATAACGCAACCCAGCCAGCGCCTCCCGAATCTCTGGTAGCGGCGGCAGCAATTGTTCGGCACGGTCCAAGACCTCAGCACCACCGTAGAGGCGAGGCAGAGCCAACAACGCCTCGCGATAGGGCGATGACAATTCGGAACAGAACTGACGCAAGGCGGGCACATCCTTGGCCCGCAGAATATCAAGCAACGCATCCTCGGATTCTGCAGGCAACCCAGCCGCTTCAGCCAGGGCACGAAAAATCCCAACATGCCCCAGATCAATGCGCGACACTGGCAACTGCATGGTCTCGAAAGCCCCTGCCATCAGTCGGATAACATCCAAGTCAGCAGCGATCCCGGCATAGCCATAAAGCTCGGCACCGACCTGGAGGGGTTCTCTTCCTGCCGAAATACTGGCAGGCAAAGTGTGCAGCACGCTACCGCAGTAGCACAACCGGGTCACCCCCTGGTGATTCAGCAAGTGCGCATCGATGCGGGCGGCCTGCGGGGTGATGTCTGCGCGAACGCCCATGGTCCGACCGGACAACTGGTCGACCAACTTGAAGGTTCGCAACCGCAAATCCTGGGCAGCCCCGGTCAATAATGACTCAAGATACTCTAGCATCGGCGGCATCACGTATTCGTAACCCCGCCGGGTGAAATGATCCAGCACCGTGCGGCGCAGGGACTCGATCCGGGCAGCCTCTAGCGGCAGTGCATCGGCAATATGTTCAGGTAACAGCCAGTTCATGAAAAAAACACAATAAAAATCAGGCCGAGCAACATTGAAGTCAACCCGACAAAACGAATCTGCCCATCAGAGAACTGAATCAGGCGGCGAAAGGTTTCCCGCCAGGCAGAAGGGGCAATGAACGGCATAGCCCCTTCGATGATCAGCATCAGCGCGAAGGCCTGCAACAGGGTATCGGTCATTTGTGCTTGTCGCTGCCCCGACCGGAATTCTTCATGTATTTGAAGAAATCGCCACCAGGCTCGACAACAAGTACATCATTTTTGCTCTTGAAACTACCACGATAAGCTTCAAGACTACGATAGAAAGCATAAAACTCGGAGTTCTGGCTAAACGCCTGACCATAAATTGCAGTCGCTTTGGCATCGCCTTCACCCTTGATTTTCTGAGCCTCACGATACGCTTCCGCAATCAGCACCTCACGCTGACGATCCGCATCGGCACGAATTTTCTCGGCCTCCGCAGCCCCTTCGGAACGCAGTTCATTGGCAACCCGCTTGCGCTCAGCCTCCATTCGACGATAGACCGCCTCGCTGACCTCGGTCGGCAACTCGACACGCTTCAGGCGAACATCAACGATCTGAACCCCGATCTTGCGAGAGTCGGCATCAGCCTTTTCACGCATCTGATCCATGATTTTGTCACGCGCCCCGGAAACCACATCGTGCACTGTGCGCTTGCCGAACTCTTCACGCAGACCAGCATTCACTGTCTGATTCAGGCGGGTCTTGGCTCTAGCTTCATCGCCACCAACTGAGATGTAGTAGAGCTTCGGGTCAACAATCCGCCATTTGATATAGGAATCAACTAGGACATTCTTCTTTTCCGAAGTAATGAAGCGCTCCGGCTCAGCGTTATCCAGCGTGATGATGCGCTTCTCGAAATAGCGAACATTCTGGATTAATGGGACCTTGAAATACAAACCAGGCTCCGCGATTGCACGCTTGACCTCACCCAGTTGAAAGACCAAGGCGTACTGGCGCTGATCGACTGTAAAAATCGACATTGCGAGAACTGCCAGAATCGCTGCAGCCAGACCCCCCAGGAAATTGATACGCTGGCTCATCAACGCCCCTCCCGATCACGCGAACGCAATGAGCCATCACGCCCAGACGACGAATATGAACCGCCCCCTCCTACCTTCGGAGCCGCCTCCAGTTGCGGCGGAACCTCAGTGGGCAAGGAGGGCGTTGCAACCCGGCCGGATGGACCGCTAACCACGGCTTCGCCATTCGGAACAGCAACACCGGCCGTCGCCTGCATGAGTTTATCCAGCGGCAGATAGAGCAAGTTTCCTTGGCCCTTGGCATCAACCAAGACTTTGCTGGTGTTGGCAAAAATCTGCTGCATGGTTTCAAGGTACATCCGCTGACGTGTAACTTCCGGTGCCTTCGAATACTCTGCGACAATCTGGCGGAAGCGCGATGCATCCCCATCGGCGGTCGAAATCACCCGCTGCCGATAACCATTGGCCTCTTCGAGCAAACGAGCGGATGTTCCTTTGGCCTTGGGAATCACATCGTTAGCATAAGCCTGACCTTCATTCTTTTGCCGCTCGCGGTCCTGTCCAGCCTTGACTGCATCATCGAAAGCGGCCTGCACCTGTTCCGGAGGCTGAGCATTTTGCATTGTCACCTTGGAAATCAGGATGCCGCTTTGGTAACGATCGAGAATATCCTGCATCAGTTTGGCGGCTTGCGTTGCGATCTGCTCGCGCCCTTCGTACAAGACGAAGTCCATTTTGCTCTTCCCGACAATCTCGCGTACAGCAGACTCTGCGGCACCTACTACCGCCTCGTCCGTGCTGCGGTTATTGAACAGGTACTCAACCGGGTCCTTCAGAATGTACTGAACGGCAAACTGGATGTTCACGATGTTTTCATCATCGGTGAGCATCAATGCTTCTTTCAGAACCTTGTTACGTTCGCTGCCTCGATATCCAATTTCAATAGTGCGCACCCCGGTCAGGTTCACCAGTTCGTGGGACTGCATCGGATAAGGAAGGCGCCAGCGCAAACCGGGTTCGGTAGTTTCCTTGAAACTACCGAACTGCAGAACGATCCCACGTTGCGATGCATCAACAATGTAGAAGCCGGATGCAAGCCACAGAGCCGCGACCAGAATAGCCAGCAAGCCGAGCCCCCCCCCTAGGAAGCGGGGATTAAAATCTACCGGTGGCATGCGAGGACCATCGCCGCCCCCCTGCCCTCCGCTGCGCTTACCGGAAAAAATACCATTAAGTTTGCGATTGAAATCTCGCCACAACTCCTCAAGATCAGGAGGACCTTCACCAGGACGGCGAGGACCGCCGGAGTTGTTGCCACCATCGTTACTGCCACGATTTCCCCAGCCGGGATCGTTCAGTGACATGAATATGCCTAAGGTCGGAATCATGCTCGGGGTTTTTAATTGAAGTAATCTGATTCTGCTTCACAAGCAGCTTCGGCATGCGCCTTACGGCGCGCCTCGGCTTTGGCCTGCGCATATTCGGCCAAAGTGGCCCGCAAAAGTTCCAGCCCTTCGCCGGTGCGTGCACTGACTCGGACCTTGGCGATATTACCATATCCATCACGCTCAACCCCCGGCGAGGCCTCGGTCAGATCGATCTTGTTCCACAATAGGATTTGCGGCAAACCCGCGGCGCCAATTTCCGCCAAGACCTTCCCAACTTCGGCAATCTGCTCATCTCTAGCATGACTGGCTCCATCCACCACATGCAGCAATACATCCGCATCGACTGCCGTCTCGAGTGTCGCATGAAAGGCATCGACCAGCGAGTGCGGCAAATCGCGGATAAAACCGACGGTATCGGAGATGACGATATTCCCGCCACCTTCGACCCACAGTTTGCGCGAGGTGGTATCCAGAGTCGCAAACAATTGATTTGCCGCATAAACCCCAGCATGGGTCAAGGCATTGAAGAGGGTGGATTTACCTGCATTGGTATAGCCAACCAGCGATACATTCAGGACATCTCCTCGCCGCCGGGCTTTGCGCTGCACGCCGCGCTGACGGGACAATCTGGCAAGCCGCTCCTTGAGCAATTTGACACGATTCCCCAAGAGGCGCCTGTCGGTTTCAAGCTGTTTCTCGCCAGGCCCTCGCATCCCGATCCCCCCTCGCTGCCGCTCGAGGTGTGTCCAACCCCTAACCAGGCGGGTAGAAAGATGCTCAAGTTGCGCCAACTCAACTTGCAGCTTACCTTCGGAACTCGCAGCGCGCAGGGCAAAAATATCCAAGATCAGGCTAGTGCGGTCGACAACCCGGCACTTTAAATCCCGTTCGAGATTTCTTTGCTGGGCAGGCGATAACTCATGATTGAAAATCGCCAGATCGGCCCCCGCAGCAGCGAGCGCAGCAGCGATCTCGTCGACCTTACCTTTGCCGGCAAAGGTTTTGGGATCAGGACTTTGGCGCTTTCCATGCACCTCGGCAAGAACTACGGCTCCTGCAGACTCGGCCAACAGGCGAACCTCTTCAACCTGGTCATCGATATCGAACTGGCCGAAGTCGAGTTGAACGATGACTGCCCGCTCACCTGCGGCTGGCCGTTCGATCATTGTCGCTCCGATAAAATAATACGGCCTGCCACCAGGGCAGGCCGAAAAGAGAGGATGCGAAAATTACTCGGCAGCCTGTTCCTGCTGCAGATTCACCGGACGGGCGGGAACCACCGTAGAGATGGCATGCTTATATACCATCTGAGTTACCGTGTTCTTCAGCAGCACGACGTATTGATCAAAGGACTCGACCTGCCCCTGCAACTTGATACCGTTAACCAGGTAAATCGAAACGGGAACGTGCTCACGACGAAGCGCGTTGAGGAAGGGGTCTTGTAAAAGTTGCCCTTTGTTGCTCATGGTGTGGACTCCATGTGTGTTGTTATATGAGTGGTCTAATGTACCCAATTTTCCGATGCAAGGGAAAACTATTTGCGTTTTCCTTTACTCCTTATCGGCAAACGGGTTCTTGCCGGCGACAAACTGAATCCGCAAAGGCGTTCCCTGCAACTTGAAAGCCTCGCGGAATGTATGCTCCAAATACCGGCGATAGCTGTCGGTGATCTGATCCACCGCATTTCCGTGCACCACAATGATCGGTGGATTCGATCCACCTTGGTGGGCGTAGCGTGGCTTCGGACGGAACAAGCCATGTTTGGCGGGAGCCTGCTTGGCTACTGCATCAGCAAGTACGCGAGTCAAGCGCGGGGTCGATAACTTGGTCATTGCTGCACGATAGGCAGCATCTACCGAACGAAACAGGTTCTTCAGACCGACGTTCTCACGAGCCGAAATGAAGTGGAATTTTGCGAAATCAAGAAACTTCAATTTACGCTGCAAAATCTGCCGCGTTTGCTCCCGGACATAGGCATCAAGCCCGTCCCATTTGTTAACCGCAACCACTAGGGCTCGCCCCGACTGCACAACGAAATCTGCGATATGGGCATCCTGATCGGACACATCGGCCTGGGCATCGACCATCAGAATCACCACATTGGCATCCTCGACCGCCTTCAATGTCTTGACCACCGAAAATTTCTCGATAGCCTCGAAAATCTTGCCCCGCTTACGCATCCCAGCGGTATCGATCAAGACGTATTTTCTGCCATCGCGTTCGAAATCGATCTCGATGGCATCGCGGGTCGTACCGGGCGCATCAAAGGCAATGACCCGTTCCTCGCCGAGCAAGGCGTTAATCAAGGTTGATTTGCCGACATTGGGGCGACCAACGATAGCAACCTTGACCACCTCTTCCTTCTCTTCATCCTCATCCGGCTCCGGAAAACTT
This sequence comes from Dechloromonas sp. ZY10, assembly GCF_041378895.1. Taxonomy (NCBI): domain Bacteria; kingdom Pseudomonadati; phylum Pseudomonadota; class Betaproteobacteria; order Rhodocyclales; family Azonexaceae; genus Dechloromonas; species Dechloromonas aquae. The sequence goes on along the minus strand of NZ_CP144212.1, from coordinate 986,095 downwards.
TCCAAAGCCAATTCAACCAAATTGCGCACCCCTTCGCCGTGGGCAGAAGAAATCGCGTACGGCTCACCCAGGCCGAGTTCATGGAAGTCGGCGGCAACCATGCCGCGATTCATCCCTTCGGCTTTGTTGACCGCCACGAACACCGGCACCTGCTGGCGGCGTAATTTGTTGGCGATTTCCTTGTCGTGCGGGGTGAGCCCAGTCCGGCCATCGACCACGAAGATGATCGCGTCGGCTTCCGCAATCGCCTGCTCCGTCTGACGCGCCATCTCATGGAGAATCCCGTCCTTGACCAGCGGCTCAAAACCACCGGTATCAACCACCAAATACGGCTTTTTTCCCAGTCGACCGTGTCCATAATGACGGTCGCGGGTCAGACCGGGGAGATCGGCGACGATCGCGTCGCGTGAGCGGGTCAAACGATTAAACAGGGTAGACTTGCCGACATTCGGCCGCCCCACCAAAACGAGAGTTGGCTTCATTGCACCTCGAACTTGCTGATACTGCCGCCGGCGGTTTGCACCAGGAAGCCCGCACCAATTGATTGAACAGCGGCACGAACTGGCGTGCCATCGGTCGTTTTTCTTGCAACAAAACTACCGTCTTCACGCGAAAGGAAATGCACCACCCCTTCGCCATCGGCAACGGCCACCAAGCCGCGCTTGACGGCTGGCGCGGAGACCTTGCGGTTAAACAAGGCGGCCTGCTTCCACAAGCTGCTGCCAGTCAGGCGGTCCAGGGCGTGCACGGCCCCCTTGTCATCGGTCACGAACAGATAACGGCCATCGAGCGTCAGGCCACTGGCCGAAGAAAGATCCCGGGACCACACCATGGAACCGCCTTGCCCCATATCGAAGCAAGCCACTCGCCCCTGAAAGGCAACTGCACAGATTTGCCGGCCATCAACCGCCGGAGCAGCAACCACATCGGCCGCCCGATCCACTTCGGTCGCCCCCTTGGGCTGGGCTACAGTACCCTCCCAAATTGGCGCACCATTGGTCAAGGCCAACGCAACCAGCTTACCCCCGGGGAAACCGGCGAACAGATAGCGGTCGGCGAATACCGGAGCCGCAGTGCTGCGAATGGAAAGTGCCGGAGTTGAGCGCTGATAGACCCACTTGCGAGTGCCGTCTGCCAGGTTCAACAGCGCGATCCGGTTGTCGCCGCTGCGCACGGCAACCCCCTCTTCCCCCACGGCCGGTGCGGCAAGTACCTCGCTACTCACCTTGGCTTGCCAAAGGGTACGGCCATCAACAGCAGAAAAGGCCAATACGTCGCCGGAACGTGTTCCGACCACAACCATTTTCCCATCAGCACCTACGCCCCCTGAGAGTTGCATCGCCGTCTTGATCTGCCAAACGTTACGACCCTCTTCGAGCTTTGCCACCGTTCCATCCTGTGCAGCCACATAGACCACATTGCCGACCACCGCCGGACTCAGGGTATATTCGCCGGCTTTGCCAACATTAGCACTCCAGCTTGAACGTACCTCGGCCGTTGCGGCTATCGCTTTCAACGGCGCCATTTTTGGGGCGCTTGAGGAAAATGGGTTAAGCGAATCGAACGCGTCGCCTAGCGTTGAGCATCCAGCCATCGCCAGCGCCAAAACCACCGGCAAAATTCGATAGGACATTATGCGGCCTCGCCTAGGGCATCAAGTTTCTGCTGTAGCAATTCCCGTCCGGGCATCGGCTTTTGCTGCGTTTTTTCGAGCGCAGTCCGGTAGGCGGCCTTGGCTTCCTGATATTTCCCCTGGGCTACATAAACATCGCCCAAAAGCTCTTGCTGGCGAGCCTGAAATGCCGGCGCTGGCGTTACAGCCAAAATCGCAGCAGCGGCATCAAATGCCTGCTCATCGAGCATGACAGCAGCCAGACGCATGCGTGCCAAGTCACGAATCTCATCTTTGGCATTATCAACCAGCCAAGACAACTGAGCCTTCGCAGTCTTCAAGTCAGCCGAAGCAACAGAATGCTGAGCAGCCTGCAATGCAGCCAAGGCCGCATAATGAGTGGACGAATATTTTTCGGCCAACTCTCCGGTAGCAGCCTTGATCCGCTGTGCATCACCGGCCTGCAATGCTTGCTCGAAAGCACCGTATACGGCAGCAGCCTTGGCTGCCTGAGCATTCTGATACCAACCCCAAGCCTGCCAACCAATGACGGCCAAGGAAGCGACAACCACCAGCCCAGTCACCAAGTTGCCATACATTCCCCACCAAGCCTTGAGCGAATCAATCTGCTCCTGTTCTTCGAGATCGTAATGCGCCATATCGCTTATTCCTGTTCGCCAACTGTTTCGGAGTCGATCAACTGACCGATGATTGACTCCGCGAGGTCATCCACTTTCAGTTTACGCTGTTCACCTGCACCAGCACGCAAAGGTTTCAATTGCGCCTCGCCGGTCGCCGCCTCATCATCACCAATCACAATGGCAAAGGGCGCACCACAGGCATCTGCCTTCTTCATCTGCGACTTGAAGCTTCCGCCGCCACAATGCAGGAGAACGTTGATCCCCTGATCGCGCAAACCTTCGGCAACACGAAACGCCAAGCGACTGGCTGCGCTTCCTTGATGCACCAAATAAACATCCGGAGCGGCAAGTGCAGGCTCTCCGCCGCTATCCCGAATCAATGCAACAAGGCGTTCAATCCCCATCGCAAAGCCGCAAGCCGGGGTGACTTTCCCCCCCAACTGCTCGACCAGGCCATCATAGCGCCCACCGGCACAAACGGTTCCTTGCGCCCCAAGCTTATCGGTAACCCATTCAAATACCGTCAGATTGTAGTAATCGAGACCCCGCACCAAACGCGGATTGACCGTGAAAGGCTGCCCGGCATCGCGGAGTATCTGCTGAACCCCCTCAAAATGGGCGAGCGACTCCTCTCCGAGATAATCAATCAATTTGGGCGCTGCAGCACAAAGCGCCTGTAAGTCCGGATTCTTGCTATCGAGAATCCGCAACGGATTGGTGTACAACCGGCGCCTGGCATCCTCATCAAGCTTTTCGAGATGCTGTTCAAAATAAGCGATCAAGGCAGAGCGGTGCTCAGCACGTTCCGCCGGCTGCCCCAGACTATTGATTTGCAGTTGAATCCCTTCCAACCCCAAATCGGCCCACAGCCGGGCTCCCATCAAAATCAACTCGGCATCAATATCTGGGCCGGAGAAACCAAAAGTTTCAACACCTACTTGATGAAACTGACGATAACGCCCCTTTTGCGGCCGCTCATGGCGAAACATCTGCCCCATGTAGTAAAGGCGCCGAGGATGCTGAGCCGCAAGATTGTGCTGGATCAATGCCCGCACACAGCCCGCCGTACCCTCGGGACGCAAGGTCAAAAGTTCGCCGTTGAGACTGTCAGTAAAGGAATACATCTCCTTTTCGACAATATCGGTGACTTCGCCAATCGCTCGCTTGAACAGCGGCGTCGGCTCAACGATGGGCATCCGAATTGGCCGATAGCCATAGGCCTTCAACCAGGAACGGACAGTTTCTTCAAAAATTTCCCAGAATTCTGCTTCATCCGGCAGGATGTCGTTCATCCCGCGAACAGACTGTAGGGTTTGGCTCATTTTTGTAACTTCTTTTTGTAAGTACGCTCTACGTAGCGCTCAATAATTTGCTTGAATTCACTGGCAATGTTCTCCCCCTTGAGGGTTACCGTCTTGACTCCGTCTTCATACACGGGAGCTGCCGGGGCCTCACCGGTACCAGGAAGGGAAATGCCGATATTCGCATGCTTGGACTCGCCAGGGCCGTTGACAATGCACCCCATCACCGCCAAGGTCATGTTTTCTGCGCCATCATAATGCAATCGCCATTCTGGCATTTTTGCCCGAACAAAATCCTGAACCTCGCCAGCCAATTCCTGAAACAAGGTGGATGTCGTACGACCACACCCTGGGCAGGCAGCCACCATCGGAGTAAACGCGCGCAAGCCCATGCTCTGCAAAATTTCCTGCGCGACAATAACCTCCTCCGACCGGGAACCACCCGGCAAAGGTGTGAGCGAAACGCGGATCGTGTCACCAATCCCCTCTTGCAGCAAAACAGACAAGGCGGCAGTTGAAGCGACGATGCCTTTCGACCCCATACCGGCTTCAGTCAATCCAAGATGCAACGCATAGTCGGCACGCCTAGCCAGTTCGCGATAAATGGCGATCAGATCTTGAACACTTGAAACCTTGCAGGAAAGAATGATCTTTTCCGCCTCCAAACCAATTTCCTGTGCCTTCGCAGCCGATTCCAAGGCTGATGTCACCATGGCATGACGCATGATTTGGGTCGCATCAAGCGAAGCCGCAGAGCGGCTGTTGTCATCCATCACGCGTGCCAGCAATTCCTGATCAAGACTGCCCCAATTGACACCAATACGAACCGGTTTTTGGTAGCGACAGGCGAATTCGATCATCTGCGCAAATTGCTCGTCCTTCTTTTTACCGAAACCAACGTTGCCAGGGTTAATCCGGTACTTTGCCAAAGCCTCCGCACATGCCGGATGCTCTGCCAGCAAACGATGTCCGTTGTAGTGAAAATCACCGATTAATGGCACATCGCAGCCCATTCGTCCCAGATGATCACGAATTTTGGGAACAGAAGCAGCTGCCTCGGGCGTGTTGACCGTAATCCGCACTAGTTCAGAACCGGCACGGGCCAACTCGGCACACTGAATCGCTGTGGCGAGGTAATCGGCGGTATCGGTATTGGTCATTGATTGCACCACTACCGGTGCATCCCCCCCAAGGAGAACATGACCAACATGACAACTTTTAGTATTGCGCTTGCTTGCGGCGGCCACTGACAATTACTCCAGAACCAGACGGGCGACGTCACCCTTGGTGTGTGGTTGCAGATCCACAGCCTGCCCATGCCAGAACAGCTTGACGCCGGGAGCGTAGCCGATGACCAGCGAAAGGGGGCCTTGCCCGGACAAGACATGCTCGCTATCAGCAGGCAAGCGCTGCGAATACAAAACCCGGTTATCGCGATCACGAACCTCAATCCAGGACTCTTTGAGGACAGAGAAACGAATCTGTGGCGGATTGCTGCCGCTACTCGGCACATCTACCGTAGCCACAGGCGGATTTGGGTTGCTGACAGCGGCTACGGGAGCAGAGGACGAAACGGCTGCGTCGTTAACCGCGTTCTGAGGATTCAGCACATCTCGTTCCGAAGCCCCCGGTGGCATCAAAGCTTCCTGCACCGGCGACGACACGACGGCAGCCTTCTCTTCTGTTTTTTTGGCTGCGTCGAGCATCTGTTGCGCTTGATCCCGCAAGGCAGAGAGATCTGCGGCAAACAAGCTATAAATCAGCAAAGCAATTACAACCAGTGCCAATCCCGAAAAAACGACCACACGGTCCCTTTGAGCCATGCGAGCACCAGCCACCGGCATATCAGTCGGCTGGGCATCGGGAAGGGAAAGCCGGTTTTCCTTCTGAATCAGGCAGCGATCAAGTTCTCGCATCAGCGGTTCGCTGTCCAATTGCACCAAGCGAGCATAGTTACGAACAAAACCACGAATAAAGGTTGCCCCAGGTAACAACTCCCAGTTCCCGCGTTCGAGAGCCTCTACTTGCCGCACGCCAAGCTTCAAGGTCTGCGCAATGTCCGCCTTGGTCAGTCCCTTTGCATCGCGACCTCCCCGCAACAACTCGCCAACAGGCGTGGCGGCTGGATAACCGGCCTCAGTTCCATCCACCATATCGACGGACCCCGTTTGTTCGCTCATTCAAAGTTACCCTTGAGAAAATCCTGATACTCAGAGGAAGTCGGATGCCTGCTCCGCAATTGCGCAACATAGCTACTTTCAGCCAAACGATTTCCCAATTTCCGTTCCAACCGAATCCCGAGCCAGAGAATCTCCGCACTAGGCGGCTCAATCAGCTTCATAGCATCCGCCAGATAGATCCGCGCCTCATCCAGGCGCCCTTGCTGATAGAACAAGCGGGCCAGTAACATACGCGGCAAGGCACCGCCGTCCTTAGAGAACTGGAGCGCCTTGAGCAAATATCCCAAGGCTTCATCCTGGTCACCCGCCTTCAAGGCGCACGAGCCGGCATTGGCGTAGGCGCGCTCAGGGGTCTCGTACAAAGGGCTTTTCAAAGCCTCCAAAAAGAAACTGATGGATTGGCGCGGCTTCCCGGTCTCACAAAGATACCAGCCATAGTTGTTATTGACCTCAGGGTCTTTAGGGGCCAACGCCATGGCTCTCTTGAAATCCTCTTCCGCCTTTGCATTCTCTTTAAGGCTTGCAAGTACCAAACCACGAATACTGTAGGCCGGAAAGTACGACGAGTCCGATGCCAGTGCGATCTCCAGCTCCTCCAATGCAACGGCAGGATTACCGGCCTGGAAATAGGCCGCGCCGAGTTCCGCATGAATACGCGCCCGGCTTCGTGCATCGGATAAGGCACGACTGCTTTCCTGCTGGCCCCAAGCCAGCCCAAGCATGCTTGAAAGGAGAATAAAAAACAGGCAGCGACACAAACCCCTGATCACGGCTTCAGTTCCTGAAAACGCAACGGCACGGCGCCAGTACGACGCGTCTTGTCCTTGACCTGACCGGCCAGTTGGCCACATGCAGCATCAATATCATCACCACGGGTCTTGCGGGTAGTGGTAACAATTCCGGCCTGAATCAAGCGATCAGCAAACTTACGGATACGTTCACTGCTTGACCGCCGGAATGGCGCCCCGGGGAAAGGATTGAAAGGAATCAAATTGAATTTGCACGGCACGTCGCGAACCAACGCCAACAATTCCCGTGCATGTGCATCACTATCGTTCACACCATCCAGCATAGTGTACTCGAAGGTCACAAAATCGCGAGGCGCCTTCTCCAGGTATCTGCGACAAGCGGCCATCAAGTCACCCAATGGGTATTTTTGGTTAATCGGGACCAATTGGTCGCGCAAAGCATCGTTGGGCGCATGCAAGGAGACCGCCAGTGCAACCGGGCACTCATCGCGCAATCGATCCATTGCAGGAACCAACCCCGAGGTCGAAACGGTTACACGCCGCCTTGACAAACCATACGCATGATCGTCGAGCATCAGGCGCAACGCAGCCACAGTGTTGTCAAAATTAGCTAGGGGCTCTCCCATCCCCATCATCACGACGTTCGAAATGACACGTTCGTCGCCATGAACAACGCCCAACGCCTGGTTGGCCCGCCAAAGCTGCCCAATAATTTCCGCAACTGTCAGATTGCGATTGAATCCCTGTTTACCGGTAGAGCAAAAAGCGCAATCGAGCGCACAGCCTGCCTGAGTAGAAATACACAAAGTTCCGCGGTCGTCCTCGGGAATGAAGACAGTCTCAACCGCATTGTTACCGCCCACGTCGAGCAAAAACTTCCGCGTACCATCGTCCGACAACTTGTCGGAAACCACGGTCGGCGGCAGCACGACCGCCATCGCCTTGAGTTTGTCGCGCAAGCTCTTGGCAATGTCGGTCATGGCATCAAAGTCCGCCACGCCGGACCGATGCATCCAGCGCAATACCTGGCGAGCACGGAACGGCTTTTCGCCATTCTCAGCGAACCAGGCTAACAGGCCCTCTGCATCGAAATCCAGTAAATTGACGGTCATATTCAGTCAGCTACGATCTTAGCGACCGGAGTAGGTATTCATGCCCGGGAAGAAGAAAGCAACTTCAACGGCAGCGGTTTCCGGAGCGTCAGAGCCGTGAACTGCGTTAGCGTCGATCGACTCGGCGAAGTCAGCGCGAATAGTGCCCGGCTCGGCCTTCTTCGGATCGGTTGCGCCCATCAACTCGCGGTTCTTGGCGATGGCATTCTCGCCTTCGAGGCACTGGATCATAACCGGACCAGAGGTCATGAATTCAACCAAATCCTTGAAGAAAGGGCGCTCCTTGTGCACAGCATAGAATTGACCAGCCTCCTGCTCGGACAACCAAGTCATGCGGGCCGCAATGACCTTCAGGCCGGCACCTTCAAAGCGGGAGTAGATCTGGCCGATAACGTTCTTTTTGACGGCGTCGGGCTTGATGATGGAAAGGGTACGTTCGATAGCCATGAATTTGCTCCGAAAAAAGCTAGTCAGTTGAAAAACCGGGGATTCTAGCAGATTAGCTACCTCTCCGCCGTATCACTTGGTAACGACCAAACTCAAGGGTTGCGCAATGGCTCTCTCAGCACCGAAAAATTTCTCGGCGCAACATACTGCAGCAATTCCTTCCCTTTGGGATCGACAACAATTGCCAGCCCTTTTGCCGGATAAAGCAAATGGACACGCTTGTGATCATCCTCCAGGCGCTCAGCCGGCGGACCAAAGCGCTCTAGCAAGACTGCTTCCTCTAGATTAGCGGAGGGAATCACTGCCAGCGCACGAATCGGCAACCCCTGCGCTGTCTCGATATCTTCCGGATGAAGGCGAATTTTCTTGGTTGCGCTCTCCATATACTCGGCTTTGGAAGCCCGCTCACGCATGTGCAGAATTTGCTCCTTCCCTGCGTCGACCGTAACAATCATTCGCGCTTGAATAAATCCGAGGAGCAGCTGAGAATAATAAGCTTCCAGATTTCCCTCTTCGTCAGGAGCAGCAACAAGCGCCAATTCCAGGTCATTGC